>CAWFPY010000001.1:0-594084 GCA_963817815.1 uncultured Alphaproteobacteria bacterium
GTATCGTTCTAAATTGAGGTCTATTTGCACCTTGATCAAAGCTAACGTATTGACTGTGGTATCCGTGTAAAACGATCAAAAATGAAGCCAATCAGGAGGACTTAGTGATGAGTCTAATTCGCGCGACAAAATTTTGTGCGGCGATTGTAGCAGCGGCTGTTGTCCTGGCAGGTAGCCCCTCCCAGTCCTATGCAGATACCGGCTCGGTCCGTCTTAAAGTCACGAAAGTCGGGTTCATTGTGGGCGTTGGCGGCGGCTCCGGCGTTTTGCATTTCAAGGGCCATTCGTACCGGCTGAGCGTCGGTGGTGTTGGCATTGGTACGATCGGAGCGGCAGGGGCGGACCTGGTTGGTACCGCAAGAAATCTTCGCACCGCGGCCGACATCGCGGGAACGTATTCGGCTGCTTCGGCCAGCGTTGCGGTGGCGGGCGGCGTAAAGGCGGTAACCCTGCAAAACTCGAATGGTGTCGTTTTGACCTTGCAAGGCAAGCAGGTTGGGTTTGAAGCCTCGCTTAGTCTGAGCGGGTTGACGTTATCTTTGCAGTAGCACCACGGCGGGCAGAGGCGTTTCGCGAAAAATTTGGGCCAGGGGGCGCGGCCAAGCACCGTCCGCGATCAATGCCCGCCGAACACTAACGTCTGGAACGGAAGCACTAGCGCTTGGAGCCGCAGGATCAAGGCGTGCACAAGCGCTAGCGCATCCACGGCATGGAGAACGAAAGCCCGAAAGGCGCCCGTGTCTTTCGCAACAATTTCGTCATGGTTGCTCGAATAGGCATTGGCGATACAGCTGCTGCCGGGCGTCACGCCTTCGAGCCCACCTTTATAAAGAGGCTCAAGAAAAACAAGAAGCGTACCGGGCCGGGTCACTTGCTGCGCCTCAATGAGTTGCTCACCGCCACGAAACTGTCCGGCTGCAATGTAGTCCTGCACAGCTGTCACTACCATCGGGATGACCGTAAATGGTTTGGACACACAGGTGACTTCTGCGGCCATTCCGATTTTCATGATCTGAGCCTCGATTTGACCGAAACCAGCCTGCAAAGATCGAGTACCGGCCCCTTCCGGGATCAGGATTCCCGCCGGACGCATCAGCGGATTGACGATGTCGCCGACCCGCAGAAAGAACTGCTCCACCCGTCCGCTCACACCGGCGCGGACGACCGTCTTGTCCAGCTCGACCTGGGCCTGGGCAAGTTCGGCTTCCGCGGTCGCTTTCTCGGCCGGCAGCAGAGATGATATTCGCTCATCAGCATTCTGTTTGCTGGCGGTTGCGGCAGTGATCGCGCCGAGCTGGCCGCGCTCTCGTTCCTGCAGGCGTTCGATCTCGCGAAACGCAACGTTACCCGGGGTGCGGCGGTTTAGCTCCTGTTTTGTCTCGAGTTCGTCTAATGTCTGCTGGCGTTCGCTCTTCGCTTGCTGCAGCTGACCATCGGCTTTGACCACGTCAGTCCGCGCCACCAGCAATTGCGCTTCGACCTCGGCAATCTTGCGTTGGGCCGAATTCGACCGCCGCCTTCTGTTTCGAACTGTCCAGCCGGAAAATCGGGGCGTCTTTGGCGATGGCGCCGCTGCCGGTGATGAAGATCTCGGCAACGCGACCGTTCGTCTCGGGCAGGATTGGAACGGTGCGGAAGAAGAGGGTGACGTTGGTGGTGGCCGGGTGGTTGTAGAACACGGTTGTGATCAGGAGCACGGTTAGAACGAGGCAGCCGGTGATACCCCATCGGAGTTCGAACCATACCGAGTAGAACGTTATTTCCCTGCCGAACCGCTTTCCTTGGACATAGCGGCGATAGAGATAGTCGGGGAGCAGGGTGAACAACGAGCACAGAAGCATCTCAAGCATGGTCGAGTTCCTTCTTGCCCGTGACAACCCGCGCGGGTTTTCGCGGGGTAGGTGCTTCGTCGTCGGCGTGGTCGTCGTGCGCTACGTGCGGCGGCGTGCGGCCCGGCACACCCTCGGCGCCTGCACCCGGCTTTACACCGGCCATCCTCTCGACTGAGCCGGCGATGCGGCCCAGGAAACCGCCGAAGTCCGGAAGGTCAATGAACGCGAGCAGCAGCCCGGCGATCCAGAAAATGTGCATGTGGGTAAAGAGCGCGATCAGGCCGAGGATGGCGACAATCTCGAATTGTACCTTTTGCCCTTTGTGTGCGATTTGCTCGGGCAACGAATGCAAGCGGAAGTAAAGCACGCCGAAACCCAGGATGGATACGCCAAGGACAATGGCCATGACGACCATGAGTACATCGGTCTCACCTGGCGCAGTTATAAACGCCGGAAGATTGTGGGTCGCAGCTGGATTGAGCTGCTCAGTCATGGCGTCCCTCAATGTGGTCAAAGCGTCTCAAGAGTCGATACCCCGTTCTTTGAAACGATCTTTGAGACTAGCCCGCTTTTTCATCAGTAAACAGTGCCTGCCGCGGTCAGCTGACAGAGTGGTATCCGATAACATTTGCAGCACCTTGTCGGGCTTGGGTGGATTTGACTGCAATTTACTCTTTGAGGCCGATTTGGGCGCACGGCACTCTTCCTCGAGGAAACCTAAAAACGTCGCTGCTATGGCTGCTCGCTCGGCCCCGGTATTTGCGTCGACCATTTTTGCCACCGAGGGCACGCTTCCCATCTATTGGCTCGGTAGAATTCGAGAATTGACATACGTCAAGGTTACATCATTTGATGCTGTCATTGTTGCACGACCGCGAATTAAGGGGAACGGCGACTATGGCGAAGGAACCGAAGGCCCACGAAGGAAGGATCGACCAGTTCTTTTCGGGGCCAGGCGCGCGAGCCGATCTGTGGCGCGATTTACAGGACGCGGCGCAAGCATGGGTGGCCGGCAAAGACAATCGGACCAAATTTGAGACCTTGCTCGCGGAACTGGCGGCGACCGAAGATTATCACGCCTATCCGGGCCCCCATCTTTTGGAAGCGTTACGCGACAGGGCGGCCGCAGACGATGCGCGGTCAACTCACGAACTTGTGAGGCGGATCAGTACAGCGTTGCTGACCCGATCATTCCGCCGGCACGCGGGCGATTGGGAAGAAAATGACGAAGGCGACGGCGCAATGCCGGATATCCTGCCTCCGACCCTTGGTCGTGGTGAATTACATCGGCCGTATTTCGAAACATTGATTGTTACCGGCATGCCGGCCGAGCGTTGGCCGGGTTTTTGTGCCGAGTGGCGCAGGCTCCGCCGTCCACTTGATCAATTCGTCTATGAGCCGGTGATCGTCGGCAGCGTCGAAGATGCATTTTGCGCAACAATGCTCAATCCCGACATCGCCGCTGTCGTCATAAATGAGGGCTTCGTGTTCAGGTCGCGTCACGACGCGCCTGTGTTGCGCACGCTTTCGGCATCCATGGAGCAACAACACAACACGGAAATGTCCGCGCTGCAATTGGCGCAACTGCTGAAGAAGGTGCGTCCCGAGCTCGACCTCTACATCGTTTCGAATCGGCGGGTTGAGGAACTGGCCGGCGATCCGAAAGCGGGCGTGGCCCGACGAATTTTTTACTCCGTGGAAGAGTTGCTTGAGTTGCATTTGGCAATTCTCGAAGGCGTGCAGGATCGCTATGACACGCCATTTTTTGACAATCTCAAAAAATATGCCCAGCGGCCGATTGGTACCTTCCATGCGCTGCCGATAGCACGCGGAAAGTCCGTCTTCAGGTCCGATTGGATTCGCGATATGGGCGAGTTTTACGGACCCACGCTTTTCCTGGCCGAGAGCAGCGCAACCACTGGCGGACTCGACAGTCTGCTGGAGCCCACCGGCAACATCAAAATTGCACAAGAGAAAGCCGCGCGTGCATTTGGCGCGGACCACGTGTTCTTCGTCACCAACGGCACCTCCACCTCCAACAAAATGGCGGTGCAGGCGTTACTTGGGCCAGGTGATATCGCGATCGTCGATCGCAATTGTCACAAGTCACATCACTACGGAATGGTGCTGGCAGGCGCGCAGCCGCTTTATGTCGATGCGTTCCCGATGACGGAATACTCGATGTATGGCGCAGTGCCACTACGCACCATCAAGGAAGCGCTTCTCAATCTGAAAGCTGAAAACAGATTGAACCGGGTCAAGATGCTGGACCTGACCAATTGCACTTTTGATGGCCACATCTACAACACGCGCCGTGTCATGGAAGAGTGCCTGGCGATCAAGCCGGACCTGATTTTCCTGTGGGACGAAGCGTGGTTCGGGTTTGCCCGATTTTCGCCGTTCCTGCGCCCACGTACCGCGATGGGCGCAGCCAACGACATCGAGGCCTGGCTGAGCGATCCGGCATCCGTGACAGCTTACAAGAAGCAGCAAGCCGAACTCGGCAAGAACCCGTCGACTGAAAAATTGTTGAACACGCGGCTTATTCCGGATCCGTCGTCAGGTGCATTTGCGGGTGTACCAGACCCATTCGACGCACAAGTCGATGTCCGCACTGCGGCAGGGTTCAATGCTGCTGGTCAAGGATATCGATTTCCACACCGTTGAAGCCCAGTTCCATGAGGCGGTTTTCACGCACGCCTCGACGAGTCCAAACCAGCAATTGATCGCCAGCCTCGATGTTGCGCGCCGGCAGATGGAGCTGGAAGGCTACGGTCTGGTCGGCAACGCAATCGAGGTGGCGATCGCGATACGCCAGGCGGTTGCGTCGCATCCCTTGATCTCGAAATATTTCCGCATCCTCGGCGCCGACGGCATGGTGCCGGCGCAGTATCGGCAAAGTGGGTTCACTGATTTTCTGGCGCCAGGCACCAATTGGGCGATCGCGCTCAAGAGCATGCAGGACGACGAATTCTGCCTCGATCCAACCCGGATGACGCTTGTCTGCGGCACCGCCGGGTTCGACGGCACCCAATTCAAGGGTCTGCTGGCCAGCCGTTATAATATCCAGCTCAACAAGACCTCGCGCAATTCAGTCTTGTTGCAATCCAATATCAACAATACGCGCAGTGACGTGGCGCACCTGATCCGCGTTCTCGTGGAAATCAGTCATGACATCGACCAGCGCCTCACTCAGGGCGGTCCGAATGTGCGCAAGGCGTTTGAGGCGCGGGTCAAGAGTCTGATGACCGACGTTCCGGATCTGCCGAACTTCTCGCACTTCCATGAAAGTTTCAGGAAAGATGCGGGCAAGCGGACCAATGAAGGCGATATCCGCGGCGGATTTTACTCGGCCTATGATGCCGCAGGCTGCGAATACATTCGGCTGGCTGACCCCGAGATTGATCGCCGGCTGAAGAGCGGGCCCGACCTGGTCTCCGCAAACTTCGTCATTCCATATCCGCCGGGCTTCCCGATCATGGTGCCGGGCCAGGTGATCACGAAGGAAACGATCGACTTCATGCGCAAATTGGATGTGAAGGAGATCCACGGTTACGACGCCACAGAGGGATTGAAACTGGTGCGCTGCCGAGGCGTTGGCAAAACTTGCCGGCGTGTCGCCAAAACGCGCGGCGTGAATATCGTCGAAACGACGCTGAACATCGGCTGAGCTCCACCTCGTAAAGGATAAACGGGTGACATCATGATCAATTGGTTCTTCCAGACGCTAAAAAGCTATCCGGAAATCGCGATCTTTCTGTCATTAGGCCTTGGTTATTACTTCGGCTCCTTTACCTACAAAGGTCTTGGCCTCGGCGCGGTGACCGCGACGCTGGTCGCGGCGGTCATCATCGGGCAGATCGGCATTACGGTCACAGGGCCGCTGAAGCCATTCGCGTTCCTGATGTTCCTGTTCGCCATCGGATACGGGGTAGGGCCGCAATTCGTGCGTGGCATCGCGCAGGACGGCGTTCCGCAAGCGGTTTTCTCGGTGGTTCAGTGCGTGTTCTGCCTGCTCGTGCCGTTCGCCATCGCCAAGTTCCTCGGCTACGATTTAGGCGCCGCCGCGGGCCTTTATGCCGGCTCACAGACGATCTCTGCTTCGATGGGTCTCGCCACAGATGCCATCAATCGCGCCGGCCTTGCCGCCGATCAGGTCAAGCCGATGCTGGACATGATGCCGGTCGCCTACGCGGTCACTTATATCTTCGGCACGGTCGGCTCAGCCATCATCATTGCGCTGGTCGGTCCGTCCTTGCTCGGCATCAATCTCGTCGAGGCCTGCAAGCGCTACGAAGAAGAACGCGGCGGCAAGAAGGCCGCGACGGGAGCCGGCACGGCCTGGCATCAGTTCGATCTGCGCGCCTATCGCGTGAAGCAGGACGGGGCTGCGGTCGGCAAGACCGCGGCACAAGCGGAAGCGTTGCTGCCGAACGAGCGTGTCTTTGTCCAGCGCATCCGCCGCAACGGCCAGATCATCGAAGCTGGATCCGATACGGTCATTCAGGCTGGCGACATCCTCGCCGTGGCGGGGCGCCGCGAAGTGCTGGTCAACGTGCTCGGTGCAGCGGCGGAAGAGGTCGAAGACCGCGAGTTGCTCTCGATGCCTGCCGAAGGTGTTGACGTCTACGTCACCAGCAAGGACGTCGATGGCAAGACGCTGGCAGAAATCGCTACCAGGCCGATGGCGCGCGGCATTTTCCTGCGTAAGATTGCGCGAGGCGCGATCGCGACCGAAATCCCGATCCTCCCGGACACCAAGCTGAACCG
This sequence comes from uncultured Alphaproteobacteria bacterium, assembly GCA_963817815.1. GTDB lineage: Bacteria > Pseudomonadota > Alphaproteobacteria > Rhizobiales > Xanthobacteraceae > Pseudolabrys. The sequence continues at coordinate 6,603 of CAWFPY010000001.1, forward strand.
CGGCGACGTTGTTACGTTGGTCGGAAGCACGAATGACATCGCGAGGGCGACCAAGGCGATCGGCGTCGTCGATCGGGCAACCGATATAGCGGACGTCGCCTTCATCGGCGGAGCCGTCGCGATCGGAGCGCTGCTCGGTGCCTTCGTCTACAAGGTGGGCGGAATTCCGCTGACGCTGTCCACCGCCGGCGGCGCACTGTTCTCCGGCCTGTTCTTTGGCTGGCTGCGCTCGGTAAAGCCGACCTTCGGACGCATACCGTCCCCCACTGTGTGGTTCATGAACTCAGTCGGGCTCAATATCTTCATCGCTATCGTCGGCATCTCGTCGGGACCGGCCTTCGTGGCGGGCCTGCAGAAGCTCGGCTTCAGTCTTTTCACATGGGGCATGGTGGCGACGACGGTCCCGCTGATCCTGGGCATGTTCGTCGGCAAGTACGTCTTCAAATTCCACGACGCCCTGTTGCTCGGCATTGTCTCCGGTGCGCGCACCACGACCGCTTCGCTTGGCATGGTTTGCGACGCCGCCAAGAGCCAGATCCCGGCGCTTGGGTATACGGTGACCTACGCGGTCGGCAATACGTTGCTCACGATCTGGGGAATGGTCCTTGTCATGTTGTTGAGTTAGTGGCGACGGCCAACCGATCACCATTTTTAGGTTTCAAACGAAGTTAGAATCAGGAGCGAACCATGGCCGACATGCTTACGTTGAAAAAATTCGAGGCACTGGGTCCGTTTGAGATCAAGAACGAGCTCATAGACCTCGCCAAGAAAACGTCCAAGACGGCACAGTCCGCGTTCCTGAATGCTGGCCGTGGCAATCCGAACTGGATCGCGACCACCCCGCGCGAAGGCTTCTTCCTGCTCGGCCAGTTCGCCATCACCGAGAGCAAGCGGGTGATGGAGCTGTCCCCCGGAATTGGCGGAATGCCGCAAGCCAAGGGCATTGCAGCGCGCCTCACCGCGTGGCTTGCCAAACACATGGACATGCCAGGCGCCGACTTTCTTTCAGCAATGGTGAGTTTTGCGGTCAAGACCTTCGGGTTTGAGCCGGATGCATTTGTCCACGAGCTTGTCGATTCGATCATCGGCGACAACTATCCCGTGCCTGACCGCATGCTGGTCCACAACGAGCGGATCGTGCACGAATACCTGATGTGGGCGATGTGCGGCAAACCGCACCCAGCCGGCAAGTTCGACATTTATGCGGTCGAAGGCGGCACGGCCGCGATGTGCTACATCTTCAAATCGCTGAAGGCCAATAGGCTGCTGTTTCCCGGCGACACGATCGCACTCGGCACGCCGATTTTCACGCCTTACATCGAGATGACGCACCTGGAGGACTACGCCCTCAAGGTCGTGAACATCGCGGCGCCGCAGGAGAATCGTTTCCAGTACTCCGACGCCGAACTCAAGAAGCTGGAAGACCCGAAGATCAAGGCGTTCTTCGTCGTCAATCCCGGCAATCCGACCGGAATGGGCTATGAGCCGGGAAACGATCGCCAAGCTCGTGAACCTTGTTAAGACCAAGCGCCCCGACCTGATGCTGCTGACGGATGACGTCTATGGAACGTTCGTCAACGATTTCCGCTCGCTGCTCGGTGAGCTCCCGTATAACACCATCGGCGTCTATTCTTATTCCAAGTATTTCGGCTGCACCGGCTGGCGCCTGGGCACCATCGCGGTCCACGAGGACAACATCTTCGACAAGATGATCGCCAAGCTGCCGGCCGAGCATGTGAAAGCGCTGGACAAGCGTTACGGCGCGATGACGCTCGAACCACGCAAGTTCAAGTTCATCGATCGCATCGTTGCCGACAGCCGCGACATCGCTCTCAACCACACTGCGGGGCTCTCGCTGCCGCAGCAGGTGATGATGACCATGTTCTCGCTCTACGAGCTGATGGACGCCAAAAAAGGACTACCAGAAGGCGTGCATGGAGATCGTCCACAAGCGCATTTTAGCGCTGCTGGAAGGCATGGGCCTCGAGGTTCCTCCGAACGCGAACTTCGATGCCTATTACGGCCTGATCGATTTCGAGTTCTGGGCCCGCAAGAACATAGGCGATGAAGCGGTTGAATACCTGAAGAAGAATATCCACCCGCTCGACCTCGCCTTCCAATTGGCCGAGGCACACGGAATCGTGTTGCTGAACGGCGGCGGATTTGAGGCTCCCAATTGGTCGCTTCGTGTGTCGTTGGCCAACCTGCCCGATGAAGCGTACGAAGAGATCGGACGCGGTGTCCGGTCCATCGCGCGCGGCTACCGCGAGAGGTTCGAAGCGTCGAAAGGCGCGTCAAAAAAGTGAGCTGGTGTTTGGCCGGGGGTGACGCCCCGGCTTCGTTTTAGTGCTTGTCCATAGGCATTCGCCGCATGGGGCAGAATGGGGGTTGTGATGTCCTTCGTTCAACACGTCGTCAAGACCGGGCCCGAAGTTTTTCTTTTTCTGGCGATTGCGATCGGGACATTGCTTGGGCGATTGCGCATTGGTGGATTTTCGGTCGGCGCCACGGCTTGTACCTTGATCGTCGCGGTTATTCTGGGTCAGCTTGGCACGTTCGCCATTCCCTCGCTGCTCAAGTCGATCCTCTTCAGCCTTTTCGTTTTCACCATCGGCTATCGATCGGGACCTGAGTTTTTTGCCTCGCTGAGCGTGCGGACGCTTGCCCAGGTCGTGTTGGCGCTGGTGATCGGGCGTGACGGGCCTTGCTGTTGTGCTCGCATTCGCATTCACGCTGAAGTTTGATTCCGGCACCGCCGCCGGTGTTGCAGCCGGCAGCCTCACTCAATCATCGATGATGGGTACGGCATCGGGCGCTTTGTCGCAGCTCGGCCTTCCAGATAACGTGTTGCAACAACAACAAGCCAACATCGCCGCCGGATATGCCGTCACCTACATCTTGGGTTACATCCTGGTCTTGCTTTATGTGCCGCTGGGCGCGCCGCTGTTGATGGGGGTCAATCTGAAGCAGGAGGCGCGGAAACTCGAAACAGAAATGTCGGGCGGCGCCGAACCCAAGGCGAAAAATCTGTTGTACAGAAAATTTCAGGCCCGTGCGTATCAGGTGTCAGTAGCGGCAGGCCGGACCGCAAGCGAGATCGAAGAACAAATCGGACGGCGCGTTGTCGTCGAGCGGATATTGCGCGGCGAGGCAGACGTTGAGGTGCGTCCTGATACGCGTCTTCAGGCGGGCGACGAAATTCTGCTTGCCGGACCAACAGTTGCCGTTATTGACGCCCATCCGATCATAGGCCCTGAAATTGCGGGCGAGCGCGTCATGAGTTCTGTGCCCGGCGAGGTGCTCGAGGTCCTTGTGTCGTCTCGTGAGCTGCATGGACGGAGCTTGGCTGAAATCGTCGAGCGGGTCGGGGATGACGTTCGAGGTGTATTCTTGCGCTCCTTGGTGCGGCACGGGCAGGAGGTGCCGCTAAGCCCCGGGACGCGCATCTACATCGGCGATGTCATGACGCTTGTCGGTTTGTCGCGCGATCTGAGCCGAGCGACAGCCAGAATAGGGCAGGTGCTGCGAGCCGGCGACCGCATCGATGTCGCTTTCGCCGGCTTTGGCCTTGCGATTGGCCTGCTGGTTGGCTTGCTGAGTGTCACGGTTGGTTCGGTCCCGCTCACGCTTGGCGGCGGTGGCGGCGCACTGGTGGCGGGGCTTGTGTGTGGCTGGTATCACTCTCGCCGGCCCACGGTCGGAGCGATACCGCCGGCGGCGCAGCAAACGCTCATCGATATCGGGCTTGGTGCGGTTTCGTCGCATCCATTGGTCTGGTGAGCGGCGCCGCGGCCTGGACGGCGATCCAGGCTCACGGCCTGACGCTGCTGATGGTGGGCGTCGCCGTCACGCTGACGCCGCTGGTGGTCGGAACATTGTTCGCACATCGAGTCTTGCATATGAACCCGGTCATTATTTGCGGCGCGCTCGCCGGCGCCATGACAGTCGACGCTGCGGTGACGGGGTGCTGCGAAGTTGCGGAAAGTCAGACGCCGGTTCTGGGCGTCGCCGTTCCTTATGCCATTGCCAACATCGTCCTGACGGTGCTGGGGCCGATCATCGTGGGCGTTACGTATGTTGGCTGACGCCGTTTAGGCGTCAGAGCGGCTCTTTAAAACGCGCGCACCATTTTGGCCTAAATCGTGCGGCCACTTTTGGCGAGCAATTGATTTTGCAGGATTCCGTCACGCAATCCATGAGCTCGCCCGCGCTCTCGTTCGCGTCGGCCGGAGGCGCGGCGGCGGTGGCTGCTGGAGACAAATTGCTTCTGTTCGGGGCGGCCTGGGGAGCGGCCTGCGACGGAGCGTCCTGGGGAATGACCTGGCTGGTCGGGGGCTCGGGCTTGGGTTCGTCCCGGTGAAACCAATCACCTGATGACGCACACCCGGCAAGGGCGAGGAGGAGCAGCAATGGACATAGCTGTCTCATTTTTTGAATTAAATCCGTTGACGGCAACATTCGACTGATCGTGCGCAATGTTTCGGCGCGCGCACTGAGACGACGCAGACGCTACCATCGCGTGCCGCCTTTATTTGGCGGACCGATTATTTTGAAGCGGTCGGCAACTCGACCTTATGCCAGGTACTGTCAGGATTGTAAGCCGTCATTCGCTCGGCAAGTTTGGCAGTGTTCGGCCCAAGGTCTTTCTCATAAACCGTGCCGGTGTGATTGACGATGAATGTCATCACGCCGGAATTTCTGTACTCGGCGGGGTAGGCGACCAGCGCGAAGCCGCCGATCATTTTGCCTTTCACAACGTAGTCCAGTTCGCCGCCGGGAGCTGCGGCGCCCTTGTTCAGTAAGAATTTTGAAATAGTAGCCGTGATACGGCGTGCGCCCGCCACCCGTACGATAACCTTGAGTGGTTGCCTTGGCGATGAGCTCGCCCAGAGGACTTGCGTCATTGTTCTGAGCGTCTGGCCAGTACAGCCCATCCTTCTTGCCGGCGCTGCTGACGATGCGCTGCGCATAAATGCCTTTGCCGGCGCCGGTACGGTCCTTGTCGGCGTAGTCGTTCTGCGCATCGACGTAGGCGAGGGATGATTGGATAGCATCGAGCTCATTTTTGCCGATACGTCGAAAAAGGATTTCTTCCCGGCCCGCTTCGGTGTCGAAGCGCCAGGTTCCATCCTTGCGGACCAGCGGTATCGGGAGGGGAAAGTCCTCCTGGCCGATGACAACGATCGCCTTGTTGTCGCCTTCCATCGTGATCTGGTGCTTCGCATCGTAAGCGGCGACAAATTTCTCACGTGTCGTGGCATCGGCCACAGGGTCGCCCGAGGATACGATGTCGACGCCGTCAGGGCCGAGGACCGTCACGATGGCTTTGGGGTCACCGGCCTTGGCTGCGCCGGCGAGAGCGCTGGCGGCCTCGTCGGGTGTCTTGAATGCTTGCTGGGCGTTTGCCGTTGCGCACAGGAGCGCGGCAATCGTCAATGAGACAAGAGTTCTGTTCATGGCATCCTCGATCACAAGCGCTGTCGTGAAGTCATATCAATGTGAAACTGATGTGGTCGGTACCCGAGCTCCCGAAGCGATCCAGTGCTGGTAGGTCTGGAACCGGACGCCGAGCCTGTCATAGAAGACACGCAGGTAGCCGTCCGGACCGCGCACGACCGCATCCGGCCTGACGGCTTGCACTTCCTGCGCCATGACGCCGACATAAGGCTTGCTGCTGCCGTCATAGGCAAACCGGTAGAAACCCAGCCCGTTGTCGAGGTGACCGAGCAGGACGATGTCGTGCTTGAGCGCGATATCGGATCGCCGTCCGCCACCACCGCCGCCGCACCGCCGCGACCACCACCGCCGCCACCTCCGCCACGCGCACCACCGCCGCCGCCTCCGGCACGTGCGCCGCCACCGCCGCCTCCTGCGCGTGCGCCGCCGCCACCGCCGCCCATGCTGGCGTGGCCGCGCGCAGATTGCGCAGTGGCCGCTCTGCCGGACTGGACATTCCCGAGGGCGTTACCGCCGCCTTTACCGCCACCGCGGGGCGCTGCCCCGCGCTCGGCCGTTGACCTCCGCCGCCACTCGGTCGATTGGCGGCACCGCCGCCACCGCCTGGACGATTAGCAGCACCGCTGCCGCCACCCGGGCGATTGGCAGCTCCGCCGCCCGCGGCTGGACGATTGGCAGCACCACTGCCGCCGCCACCCGGACGATTGCCGGCGCCACCACGATCGCCAAGATTGGCTTGTCCACCGCCTGGCTTGAGCACCTGATCGCCGCTGCGGCCGCGGAAATCCATGCGGTCCTGACTTCCGCCACGAACGTTATTGTTGCCAAACTTCTGCTGGACACCCGTGTTGTTGTATTTCACGCCCTGCCGATGTTGCGGGTTGTGCTGCCAGTTGCCGCCAGCGTTGATGTTGTTGATGTTGGTGTTGCGATTGACGTTGATGTTGTTATTGCCCCAGTTCACACCGCCACCCCAATAGCCACCTCCCGCCCAGCGGCCGAGCGCGTATGCCGGCGCCGAACGCAATTCCGGTCGCCAGAATTGCGCCGGGAACGTATCCAACTGGGGGCGGGAAGTAGTACGGCGGATAGCTGGGATATGGCCATCCGCCATAAACGACGCCCGGGTCATAGTACGGTACGTAGACGGTATCGGGGACCGCAGGCTCGATCACGATGACCTGCTTGCTCTGCTCCTGCTTGACGGAGACTTTCTGTTCCTTGGTCGACTGCAATTTATTGTTCGCTTGCGCCTTCGTCCGCAACCGCTGGACTGCGTCCATCACGTCGGGTTGTTGAGCAAGAACCGCATCGCCCAGTTTTTGTGTCCAATCGAGCTTGGTGCTCATCATTGAAAGAACGGATGGCGTCGCCACCAGTGATTTGACGCTTTCATCCCAAGCTTGCTTGTCGACAGCGGCTTTCAGCTGATCGCCTTTGAGCGCCTTGTTCTCGGTGGCCCAGCGGTCGGCCTGCACGACTTCGAGCGGATAGGTCGACGCCATCAGCACTTCGGCCAGCAATGTATCTGGATACAGAGCGATCGGCGCGACGAGCGCATCCAGCTCTTCCGCTTTGAGCACTTGCTGGTCGGCGGCAGCGGGCGGGGTTTGACCCTGCGCCAACGCGGCGATCGGCATCAGCATGAAAAGTCCGAATAGCGATGCTTTGAGTACAGAACAGCTCATGGCAACCTCAATGATCTTAGCTTTTGACTTTCATCATCGTGTCGATGGCCTTGTCGTGGGGATTTTCCAGGCATCGCTCTAAGAATGCGTCAGTCTGCGTCTTCAAAGTTTCAAGATTGAATTTTGAGCCGCCGCTCTTGCCGAGCAGAAAGCCATGCAAAAATGCTATTGCGACGTCGCGATTGGAGCCGCTTTCGCGCAATATGTCCTTGCACGCGTATTGTTCGACCGTTCTTTCATTTGTGTCTTGCGCCTGAACCGGTGGCATATCGAGCACACCAGAAATTATGAAAGAAGCGACAAGAACTTTCGTAGCTAAATATCGCATAAATTCGCCCCGACCCTAGACAGAACTCCAGCGAATTCGACATACAATTGGAAGGTAGGCAGCAAAGCTTTGATTTAGGTCAAAAACTACCTATCGGCACGAGTGGACTATGCAAGCAACTCTGCGCCCGCCGGTAAATGGCCACATTGGATTGCAACGATGCGAATTCGTTCTGCTGCGAACTGTCTCACCATTGTCACCAGCCTAGCATTTATCGCGGGGTCAGCGGGTTCACAAACATGCGATAGCTTACTGGGTGGCTCCAATTGTGGCGCCAAACCGCAAAAAGTTCAGCAAAACAGTCGGATGTCGCCATCCTACGGCCCGCAAGGAAACACCGATTGGCGCCTCGGTAGCGGTTCCGCGACCGGAGGGCTCGGAAGCGGCCTGTCGAGCAGGGATGACCAGCCGGCCACTTTCGGCGCCATCACTTTCGGAGGTGGCGGGACGACTTGCAGTGGCCCATTCCGGTCGAGGAGTTGCTGAATCGGCCGATACGCGGCGACGCGGAAACACATTAGAAGATCGCGTGACCCCTTCTAGTCTATGATGTGGTAGCCGCCGTCAACATAAAGTGTTTCGCCAGTAATTAGGCGCGCGGCATCGTGTGCGAGAAAAGCTGTAGCCACGCCGACATCATCAATGCTGACGAGGCTGCGTGCCGGCGCCTTTTCTTTCGCCTTATCGAGCAGTGCATCGAATTCAGGTATTCCCGATGCCGCACGAGTTGCGAGCGGCCCGGGCGAGATAGCATGGACGCGAATGCCCTTGGGACCGAGTTCGGCGGCGAGGTAGCGGACAGCGCTTTCCAGCGCGGCTTTGGCAACGCCCATGATGTTGTAGTTTTTAACAACCATCTGGCTTCCGTAGTAGGACATCGTGAACAACGTGCCGCCTTTGTGCATTAGCGGCTCTGCCAGGTGAGCCATACGAATGAAGGTCCAGCAGGACACGTCCATTGTGGTGGCAAATCCTTCGCGTGACACATCGACCACGCGTCCCTGCAGCGCTTCCTTTGGCGAGAAAGCGATGGAGTGAACCACGAAATCGAGGCAGTTCCACTCTTTTGTGATCCGTTCAAAGACGGCTTCCATCTGACCTGGTGTATTGACGTCCAGGGGCATCACAATCGGCGCTTCGAGTTCGCGGGCAAGCGGCTCGACGTATTTTTTGGCCTTCTCATTGACGTATGTGACGGCGACTTCAGCGCCGAGCGCCCGGAATGCCTTGGCGCATCCCCACGCGATCGAGTTTTCGTTGGCGATGCCTACGATGAGACCCTTTTTGCCTTCGAGAAGCTTGGCCTTGACGACAGGAATCATTGCGACGTCCTTTTGCGCTCCCGATGGCGGAACTTGCCGGTGCTGGATTTAGTCGGTGCTGAATGGCCCCGTCTTCGCTGCCATAACAAAGGGCCTTCGCGATGCCGATTATGCGTGTGGCAAAGATGCCCATCACAATTTTACGTTCATTGATATGTATCAAGCGCTTGCCATTTATTACGGGCTACTGAAATCCAGCCCGTCAACCAGCAAAAAGCTTTGTTTTTAAAACAGATTTGTGTGCCAGGGATGAAGCATTCTCAGGGAACGCAATAGAAGCTTGATGCCGGCTTAAGGCAAATCTGCGCGAGTGGCAGCGAACGGCCTGTCAGCGGCGTCGCAGGAAGTCATTCAAGGAGCGCGGCAATGTCAACAGTGCAAACAAAATCACCCGTATCGGAGTCCGCAGCGTCGCCATTTGGCCTGTTCGCGCCGGCAATGGAGTACATGATCGATTCGGCGCAACGCACCGTCTTGTTCTGGGACGTGATGCGGCAGCGCGGAAATCAGTATCGAGAACATTTGGCCGAAACCGCTCCGCATGTGCTCGACTATAAAGTTGAACTTGTCGTCGACGGGCGCAAATTGGACAGACCTGTCAATTACGCTCTTGTACGCGTCATTCCGCCAGCAGGCGTTGAAATCGATCCCGAAGCTGCGGCCATTCGTTGTCGTAGATCCGCGCGCCGGACATGGTCCTGGAATCGGGGGTTTCAAAGCCGACAGTGAAATCGGCGTTGCATTGAAAGCTGGACATCCTTGTTATTTCGTCGGCTTCATGCCCGACCCCGTCGCCGGACAGACAATTGAAGATATCGCGCGCGCGGAAGCAATATTCATAGAAAAAGTTACCGCCGCACATCCAGAGGCGAGCGGCAAGCCGTGCGTGATCGGAAATTGCCAGGCTGGGTGGGCCATCATGATGCTGGCCGCAATTCGGCCCGAGCTATTTGGCCCGATCATCATCGCCGGATCACCGCTCTCCTATTGGGCGGGCGTGCACGGCAAAAATCCTATGCGATATTCGGGAGGGTTGTTCGGCGGTAGCTGGCTGACCGCGTTAACGGGCGATCTCGGTCACGGCAAGTTCGACGGTGCGTGGCTTGTGCAGAATTTTGAAAACCAGAATCCGGCAAACACGCTCTGGACCAAGCAATATAATCTCTATTCAAAAATCGACACGGAAGCTTCGCGCTACTTGGGATTCGAACGATGGTGGGGAGGGCACGTAAACTTAAATGCCCAGGAGATTCAATTCATTGTCGATGAGCTCTTTATCGGCAACAATCTCGCTGCAGGTCGAATTCATACGTCGGACGGCACTGCGGTCGACCTGCGCAACATCCGGTCACCAATCGTCGTTTTCTGTTCTAAGGGCGACAACATTACCCCGCCGCAACAGGCGTTGGGATGGCTTCTCGACTTGTATGAGGACGTGAACGAGATCCGTTCTTATGGGCAGACCATTGTCTACACGATCCACGAAACAGTCGGTCACCTTGGGATCTTCGTGTCCGGCGGAGTGGCGAAAAAAGAACACGGTGAATTTTCCAGCAATATCGACCTAATCGATACTTTGCCGCCTGGTCTCTATGAAGCAGTATTCGAGAACAAAACCGGGGACATGGCCAATCCGGATCTTGTGAGCGGAAATTGGGTGATGCGGTGCGAGGCCAGGACGCTCGATGACATTCGCGCCCTAGGCGGCAACGATGCTGCCGACGAGCGGTGTTTCGCCACGGCGGCGCGCGTTTCAGAGACCAATCTGGCGCTTTACCGAACATTTGCGCAGCCTGTGGTTCAGGCAATGGTCAGCGCTCCGATGGCGGACTGGATGCAAAAAATGCATCCATTGCGGCTGCAATATCAGCTTTTCTCGGATGCCAATCCGATGATGCGTTCGGTTGCTTTGCTTGCCGATCAGGTCCGTAGCAAGCGAAAGACCATAGCCGATGAAAATCCTTTCGCGGCCATGCAGGAGAATTTTTCCAATCACATCGTCACTGCGCTCGACGCATGGCGAGAGGCGACCGAAAAGATGGCCGAGCAGACATTCCTTGCGGTCTATGGCTCGCCGACGCTTCAGGCGGCGGTCGGCATTGATCCTGCCGCGAACAGCGGCTTGCGGAAGGCCACGAAGAGTCCGTTGCACCGGGAGCTTCTGGAAAAGAAAATCGCAGAACTCAAGTCGCGCATTCCGGTTGGCGGGGTGCGTGAAGCGGTCATCCGTGGGCTTCTCTACGCGGGGATGGGGCGAGCCGCAGTGGATGAGCGCGGATTCGAGTTGGCCCGCCGTATTCGCAAGGCGCACGGTGACTTGCCGATATCGGACTTCAAAGCGCTTGTACGCGAGCAATACACGATCTTGCTCGTCGACGAAAAAGCCGCGCTTGCGGCAATTCCGTCGATGCTTCCGCCTGACGCGGAGGCCCGGGAAAAGGCTTACGGCCTGATCACTGAAGTGCTGGGCGCTCGAGGCGAACTGTCTGCCGAAGACAGCAAGCGGTTGAATGAAGTCGCGCGGCTGTTCGGGATCGGATGGCAACCCGGTCAGGAGACATCTCCGGGAGGTTCCAAAAAAATCGCAGGCCAAAGCGTCCTGACCGCAATCCGGATTGAGTTCACGAGGAATCATCATGGCGATAACAAAAAGCAGGGAAGTCACAGCGATGAGACCGGGCACGCATCCGCCGAAATACGACCGGCTCATTGCGCTCGCAAAGCAGATGCCACCAGCGTCGACGGTTGTCGTTCACCCCTGCGACGAGACCTCGCTGCGCGGCGCTGTTGAAGCCGCCGAGGCCGGAATTATTATTCCAATCCTCGTAGGCCCAGCCGCAAAGATTTCGGCAGTGGCACGCGAGCATCACCTGAACATCAGCCAATTCCAGATCGTCGACGTGCCACACAGCGATGCGGCCGCAGCGAAAGCCGTCCAGCTGATTTCAGGAGTTCCAAAGGCGAGCTCTTGATGAAGGGCAGTTTGCATACGGACGAGCTCATGCGTGAGGTGACCTCGAGCAAAACGGGATTGCGGACAGCGCGCCGAATAAGCCACGTTTTCATCATGGACGTTCCGACTTACCCGGAAACGCTTTTCATTACGGATGCCGCGATCAATATCTTCCCCGACCTGGACGCAAAACGCGACATCATTCAAAACGCAATCGACCTCTTCACGGAGATCGGCCTTGGCGTGCCGCGCGTCGCAATTCTGTCTGCGGTCGAAACGGTAACGTCAAAGATTCCGTCCACGATTGATGCGGCGGCTTTGTGCAAAATGGCGGATCGCGGTCAAATCGTCGGAGGTCTGCTCGATGGCCCGCTTGCTTTCGACAACGCGATTGATCCGGAAGCGGCAAAAATGAAGGGCATCCGCTCCGAGGTTGCGGGACGTGCGCAGATATTGGTCGTGCCGGATCTCGAAGCAGGCAACATGCTGGCAAAGAATTCGACTTTTCTCGCGAAAGCAGACGCTGCTGGGATAGTGCTCGGTGCGCGAGTCCCCATTATTTTGACATCGCGCGCTGATTCAGTCCGCACGCGAATGGCATCTTGCGCGGTTGCTGTGCTCTTCGCGGCCGCACGCCGGCGCAAGGCGGCACTGCCGGCGGCGTGATGACCATGGACACAATTCTCGTCGTCAACGCCGGTTCATCGAGCGTAAAGTTTCAGGTCTTTGAAACGGACGGAAAATCCAGTCTTAAACGACTGGTCAAAGGTCAGATGGACGGGATCGGGGTACGACCGCGTCTGCGCGCGTACGCGGCCGACAACACTCCGTTGATTGACCAAATTTATGGCTTGGATACCGTGCCGAACGTGGCCGGAGCAATTCGAGAAACCGGAGCATGGCTACGCACGTCACAAAAAATCAATCTCATCGCCGTCGGTCACCGCGTGGTTCACGGAGGCCCCGGATATAGCCAACCATTGCTCGTCGACAGTTCTGTCGTTGAGAAGCTGGAGCGCTACATTCCGCTGGCCCCGCTGCATCAGCCGAACAACCTCGCGCCAATACGTTCAATCCTCAAAAGCCATCCTGAACTGCCGCAGGTCGCCTGCTTCGATACGGCGTTCCATCGCGGCCATTCAGCAGTAGCGGATCATTTTGCAATTCCGGAGAGTCTCTACAAAGAAGGCGTACGGCGGTATGGTTTCCATGGGTTGTCGTACGAATTCGTAGCCAGGCGTTTACAGGAGCTATTGCCTGATATCGCGAAGTCCCGGGTAATCATTGCCCATTTGGGAAGCGGGGCTTCGATGTGTGCGCTTGCTGACGGCCGAAGCATTGAAAGCACCATGGGCTTTACGGCTCTCGATGGATTGCCGATGGGCACGCGGCCAGGACAGATCGATCCGGGCGTTGTACTTTATCTGATTTCACAGAAGGGAATGAGCGCGGAGGCAGTGCAAAATCTTTTTTACAATGACTGCGGATTGAAAGGTTTGTCAGGCATCAGTAATGACATGCGTGTTCTTGAGACGGGCGATGAACCGGGCGCGGTATTGGCCATCGATTATTTTGTCTATCGCATTGGTCTTTATGCCGGGATGCTGGCTGCGGCCCTTGGCGGGCTCGATGCCTTCGTATTCACCGCCGGGATCGGCGAAAATTCAACCGGGATTCGCGCGCGCATTGTGGAAAAGCTCGCGTGGCTTGGGGCAGACCTGGATGTAAATGCGAACGTCGCGCGCAAATCGCTCATCTCGCGGCCAGAAAGCCGGATGAAGATTTTTGTAATTCCGACCGATGAAGAACTAATGATTGCCGAGCACACGCTTGCCGCGATAACGGTCGATCGCCGTACGCGCGAACCGGCCTACGGCAAGCATTCACGTCTCCAGAACGTCACGATATGAACTTCACCCCGAGCCGCCGGGGGTTCGATTGCAAGTCCGGCCGTCCTTTTTACCGCCGCGAACTGCGGCGGTTGTCCATTCACGGACAAGGATGTCGGTAGCCGTCGTTGCCGAGATAGGTGCCGCTCCGGGGATCGTATGACCTGAACCGTCGCATGCAATAGTCAACGGCGCCATCTGGCGCGGCATCGTCGTAATAGCCGGGCGCCGGATAATAATACGGCGACGGATAATAATAGGGTGCGGCCAGCATTCCGCCGAGAATGGCACCAGCGGCAAATCCGCCACCGTAATAACCCCAGCCGCCACCGTGCCAATGACCGCCGCCATGCCAGCCACCACCATGCCAACCTCCACCGCGCACAAGCGTCGAGATTGCTGGAGGGCGACATTTCCGAGTGGCATAAGCATTCGCTGGCGGGTGCGGCTGCTGAAGATCCTGGATGTGACATCAAGCCGATCGTGACTGCCGCCGCCGTCAAAAGCGTCGCAATGGGTTTCGACATGATCGCACCTTCGGTTGCGAGCCGATATTGTCGGACTCTGAAGTAAGCTAGCGTATTGGCTGCTCAATAAGAAGTATTGATCCTGGTCAAATGACCAAGTTCGCCCATGGAACCCACGTTTTTGGCCTTTGAGGCGAAGCTAGAACTGGCTTTGGCGCCAGTCATGGGCGACGGTGGTGTTGTCGGAGTCGTGCAGACCCGCAACGGACGGCCGCCGGTGCTTTCCGGAAATGATTTTCTTGGCGCGATGCCGCAATGCCGTCTTGGCCGCGGTTTCATGGGTCGTCGCCGTTGGAACGACCCGGGGCCACGATTCTTTTTTGGCGTCTGGCGATGCGACCAATTCGGGCAATGACTCCGGCCGCTCTCCAGCCGAGACGACCTGCACAATGTGGTAGCCGTGCTCCTTGAGCTCTTTCAGCAAAGTCGGAAGTGCCAGCGCTGTTGCAGGATGAATGTCGTGGAGCAATAGGATGCCACGGCCCTTGGCTTCCAGGCGCCGCATCGCGCGGCGTACGATTTCGTTGGCGCCAATATGCTTCCAGTCGTCTGCAACGACATCGGCGCTCCAGGTCACCAATGATTTCGACGCAAGGTAATCTTCGATCGCACCGGTTCTGCCCAGACCAGGGATCCGGAAGAACGGCGACAGCGCTTTTGGATCGCCGAGCGCGGTATCAACCGACGCGATACCGTTGTCGACCTGGCGCTCCGCATTCTGCAACGAGAGGCGCTGGAATGCGTACGGATGATTTTGGCTGTGCGTGCCGATGGTGTGACCGGCATTGTAGATGCGGCGAACAATCGACGGGTAGGCCTGCGCCATTTCGCCGACGAGGAAATAGGTCGCCTTCACGCACTGTGATGCGAGCGTATCGAGAACGGAATTGGAGTAGGGCGGTATCGGACCATCGTCGAAGGTAATGACGACCTCATGGTCGTTCAGCGGCAGCGATTGCGAATATTGAATGCTGCCGATCCGGCTCAGTTCGCCGGGGCTGAGGGTGAGAACGCGGCTGGTGCCCAGCGCATCCGGATTGCCAGGGCAAGACTCTGCTACGGCGGAAACGATGCCGACGACCAACCAAACGACAATAAACACAACGCTACGCATCAGGCCCCCCAGCCACCCGCGCCGTCCGCCCCCGGCAGGAGGCCCCCGACAATATGGTGCGCGACATTAAAGGATGATTACGCGTTGTGAACGCGCCACAGGCTATTTTCCAACTGTTTTTAGGCTACTGCGGCAAAAAAGCGACGTTTTCAGCGCGTGCTGGGGCCTCCGGACGGGATGACGTGCACAATTCGATAGCCCCGCTTTTTGAGCTCATGCAGGAAGGTCGGAAGCATCTGGGCCGTCTGGGATTTGGTATCGTGAAAGAGCACAATGCCGCGCCGCACCTGTTCGATCCGGGACAGGATCAGGTGGAGTTCGCGGTCGGGCGTCATGGGCACCCAGTCGCTGGCCCACACGTCGGCACCGAACACCACGAGTCCACGCTCGCTCATGCGGTCGAGCAAAGGGGTGTTCGAGGCGAAGCCCGGAAAGCGGAAAAATGGCGTTGTCGGCTGCGTCCGCCGCACGCCGTAAAGCGCAAACTCATCCGCCGCGATGCCGCGATCGATGTCGCTTTCAGCGCGCGCGAGCGACATATGGCTGAGCAGCGGGTGTGAATAGCTGTGGTGACCGATGCTGTGGCCTTCGGCGAGGGCCCGTCGCGCGAGTTCTGGGTGCGCCGCCGTGTTCCTGCCTAACAGGAAGAAGGTAGCGTGGACGCATTCGCTCTTGAGAGCGTCCAATACACGCGAGGTCGTCCCCGGCCATGGACCGTCGTCAAAAGTGAGTACCAATTCCTTGTCGTGCAGCGGCAAAGTTGAGGGGAATTGCTTGTGGCCGATTCGGGGCTCGGCTTTGGCGTTGACCTCAATAACCCGCGCAGTACCCAGCGCTTGTGGATTGCCCGGGCAAGACTCAGCGAGGGCCGCCCCGGGAGCGATGGCAATAATGAGGGCGAGGGCGAGATTGCGGGTCATAAGTCGGTCCGGAGCGTGAATTGATCGCATCATTACGACCGGGTTACCAGTTGTTCACCCTATTTGCTGACCAACGTTTAAAGCCCGACCCGTAACCCTATAGGCCGACGCCGCACGTAGGCTGGGAGTGCCCGGTGCACGAGGTCAATACGGGAGCAGCGGGCTTTCGTCCCGCCCGCTGGCTGCGGGTCTGGGTTGGGCGATTGCGTGCCTCGTCTCCGCGAGAACCGATGTCGCCACAGCTTGAGTCCTCCCGGCATATGCGATCCGTATCGCGCTTGACCGCCGTCCTCGCGGTTCTTGTCATTGCGGCTACGATCATCGGACTAGCCATCGGCTATCGCTCGGGGCAGCGAAGTGACGAACAACTGTCGTCGCAACAACACACAACTCTGCGCAATACGATCGCCGAATTTTCCGCGCCGATTGGCCGCAAGGGCGAGATCGATCGGCGCCTGATGCGCTTGGCCAGACAAATTGCTGGTGTGAGCAATCTCAAATTCGATCGTAACGCGGACGCCGACGGCCGCGAGATACAGCCTGTGATGGACATGGACGGTCGCATCGTCGGCTTCTTCACCTGGGACAAGTCTGCGCCCGCGGCGCAAACATTTAAACGCCTGGCACCGCTTGTTTCCATTGCCGCGATTGTCCTGGCTGGATTTGCGGGCCTAGCGCTTTGGCAACTCCGGCGTGCGCGTCACGAACTTGCGGTGAGGGAAATACAGGCAGCACGCGCGGCCGACGAAGACAAGCTCACCGGTCTTCCCAACCACGCCAAGATACTCGAGCTGCTGGACCTCGCGCTTGCGGAGCGTGCGGACGACGAATTGACGACGTTTGCGCTGATCGAGATCGATGGCATGGACGACGTGACGGCTCATCACGGTGTGCTGGGAAGCGATGAACTTATTGTAGCGATCTCCGGGAGACTTAGAGGAGGCGCTGCCTCCACACGCGATGTGCGGTCGAATCGCAAACGACGAATTTGCAATCACGCTTACAGCGAACCAAAGCGTCGATGCCGAAACGATTATCCGCACCGCGCTCGAAACGATCTCGCGCCCGCACTGGATCGACAACGTCGTTCGTGTCAGCGCGCACGCCGGATTTGCACAGGCGCCGAGTGATGCCACGACCCGCGGCGAACTCACGCGCCGCGCGGAGTTGGCCTTGCGCACGGCGGCCAAAAAAGGGCCGGGCGCCATTGTGGCATTTGACCATTCGATCGATACAGTTTCGACTGACATGAAATTCATCCATCGTGAACTGCCCCGCGCGATCAGTGCGCATGAACTGGAATTGAACTATCAACCAATTGTCTCCTCGCACGGCGGAAAAATGGTGGGTGTAGAGGCACTGTTGCGGTGGACCCATCCCAGCCGCGGCATTATCCCGCCGACGATCTTTATTCCAATTGCCGAGCAGATGGGTTTAATGGACGCAATCGGTGCGTTTGTATTGCGTCGCGCTCTTCATGAAGCCAAGCGGTGGCCAGAGGATCTCTATGTCGCCGTGAACCTTTCTCCGTTGCAGGTGCGCGACGAAACAATCGTCGACATCGTCCGCACCGCATTGACGGAAAGCGCGGTCACGCCGTCCCGGCTGGTCCTTGAAATTACCGAAGGCGTCCTCATCGACAATCCGGATGAGATGGTCAAGCGCATCAAGGATCTCCATGCGCTCGGAGTGCGTATTGCGCTCGACGATTTTGGTTCGGGTTACTCAAATCTCGGTTATCTGCAGCGTTTTCCGCTCGACAAATTAAAGATCGACAAGAGCTTCGTGGCCGCGCTGGGCCGTTCCTCAAATGGCGGAGTGATCATCCAGGCCATCGTGGCGCTTGGACGCGCGCTCGGCCTGTCGGTGCTGGTCGAGGGTGTGGAAACCGAGCACCAACGCGTTCTGCTGCGGCTGGCCGGTTGCGACGAGATGCAAGGCTTCCTGTTCGCAAAGCCGGCGCCTGCCAAGGCGATCGACAGACTATTGGCACTGGCGGCGAAGCACGGCAAGGCACTGCCGGCATCGGGCGAGGCGCTGACAGCGTGACCTTCAACCGATAGAGTTGGTCGCCAATTGACGCCCTTTTGAGACGGGCGAGCGGAGGGCGATGGATGATTCCCAATGCATGGTCGGGCTTCGATTTCGGCCTTGGGCCGGACGTCGACATGCTGCGCAAATCAGTGAGTGGATTCGCACAAGACCGCATCGCCCCGCGCGCCGCCGCAATCGATCGCGACAATGAATTTCCGCGCGACCTGTGGCCCGAGATGGGCGCGCTTGGTTTGCACGGCATCACCGTGGAAGAGAAATACGGCGGTTCTGGCCTCGGCTATCTCGAACATTGCGTGGCGATGGAGGAGATATCGCGGGCCAGCGCGGCTGTGGGGCTGTCCTATGGCGCGCATTCCAATCTCTGCGTCAATCAGCTGCACCGCAATGGCAGCGAGGAGCAGAAGCAAAAATACCTGCCAAAACTGATTTCCGGAGAACATGTCGGCGCGCTCGCGATGTCGGAGCCGGGGGCCGGATCTGATGTGGTTTCGATGCGCACCCGGGCCGAAAAGCAGGGCGACCGGTACGTCCTCAACGGCTCGAAGATGTGGATCACCAATGGCCCGGTCGCCGATACGATGGTGATTTACGCCAAGACCGATCGCACCGCCGGCGCGCGCGGCATAACGGCGTTCATTGTCGAAAAGAGCTTTAAGGGGTTTGCGCCCGCGCAGAAGCTCGACAAGTTGGGGATGCGCGGCTCGGATACCAGCGAATTGGTGTTCACCGATTGCGAAGTCCCGGAGGAAAACGTACTGGGCGCCGTCGGCAACGGCGTCAATGTGCTGATGTCGGGGCTCGACTACGAGCGCGTTGTGCTGGCGGCGGGGCCGCTGGGCATCATGCAGGCCTGCATGGACGTGGTGATCCCGTATGTGCATGAACGCCAGCAGTTCGGCCAGGCGATCGGCCGTTTCCAGCTCGTCCAGGCCAAGCTCGCCGACATGTACGTGACCATGAACGCAGCCAGGGCCTACGTTTATACGGTGGCGAGAGCGTGCGACGAGGGACGAACCACGCGCGAAGACGCCGCCGGCGCAATCCTTTACGCGGCCGAACGCGCGACCTGGATGGCGCTGGAGGCGATCCAGTGCCTAGGCGGCAATGGCTATATCAATGACTTCCCGACGGGCCGTCTGCTGCGCGACGCCAAGCTCTATGAGATCGGGGCAGGGACGTCCGAAATCCGCCGCATGCTGATCGGGCGTGAGATCTTCGAGAAGACGCGGTAGCGGGGCAAAAGCGCCCGCGTTAACTTTTCAAGCTGACGAATCAGCTAGTGCATTGGCCGACATCACCAGCAATGGGGATCGCGGCCATGATGCGGGTGCGGTTGAAAGCTGACGGGCGGATCGTCGAAATTCTCCCTGACGGCGTTGAGAAGACCCTTGACCACAGCGATCCGGCACAATTCGTTCGGCAGGTCAGGGCGCGCTGCGGATTGACGCAAGCGGCGTTCGCCGAAAAAATCGAAGTGCCGATCGAAACTGTGCGCAACTGGGAGCAGGGCAAACGCCATCCGCGCGGGCCGGCGCGGGCTTTGCTCAAGTTGATCGATCAGGCGCCCGACGTCGCCTTCGCGACGCTTGGTCGTGGACGGCGCTGAGCGCTATTCGGCAGCGGCGGGCATGCGCGGACGTGGCGAATAGCGCGCGATGCGCATCAACAGGAACATCGCGAACAGCGTTGCGATGTAGACCAGCAGCTGCATCTCGGTCGGCTGGTCGATATATCCGATCAGCGTATGAAGCAGCCGTCCGAAGATACTCTTTTCCGATAACAGCCAGGACGTATCCCAGAGGGTACGGTCGAGTGCGACCACAACACCCGCGTTATTGAGAAACTGCGCGGCCTGTGCCGCCATGCCTGCGGCAAGCAAGGCGATCAACCAGCTCGTCACCGAGAAGATATAGCGGCTGGGGATTGCCAGGAGGCCTAGGTATGTCAACGCGGTGAATGCTGCGCCGCCTGCGATGCCGAGGAGACCGCCGAGCAGCAGGGCCGAACCGGATGTACCCGACGCCATGATGCCGTAAAGGAACAGCACCACTTCAGATCCTTCGCGCAGGACTGCGAGTCCCACAACAATTGCCAATGCGGTGAGCGGCTTTGCGCCTTCGCTCACGGCACTGCCAATCCGGCGCATTTCGTCCGCGATTTCCCGCCCATGACGCGCCATCCAGGCGTTGTGCCACATCAGCATGACCACCGCGACGCCGAGGACGCTGGCGTTGAAGAGCTCCTGGCCGGCCCCCTGGAACGCATCCGAGATGACGCCGGCAAACATTGCGACAATGGCTGCGCCCAGCACGCCACCGCTGATACCGATCGTGATCCAGCGGCCGCGGCCGACGACGCCACGCGTTGCCGCCATCACGATGCCGACGATGAGGCCGGCCTCGATGACTTCTCGAAATACGATGATCAGTGCACCCAGCATGATTTATTCCGCGATCACAGTGCCCTTGGCGGTGGCTTCGTTATATTCACCGATGAAGGGATAGCGGCCGGGCTTGAGAGGGCCGATGCGCACCGTCCCTTTCGATTTTCCGGCGACCACCTTCTCCACCTTCAAGGCACCGCTGTCGAATTCCTCCGCCGTTGCATCCTCATTGATGACCGTAATGGTCACGCGCTGATTGGCGGGCACCTTGATTTCGGCTGGCGTAAACTGATGATCCTTGATGGTCACCACATAGTCGTCAGCGCTGGCGGTGGCCGCTCCAGCCGTCATCATGGCCACGGTACTCAAAACAACAAAAAGGCCGCGCATTTGGTCCTCACGGTAGCTATTGGGCCTCACAAAAGCATTAAAGCCTGTTGATGCAACTGCTTTTTTCTTCTCTTGAATTATTCCAATGTAAGAACCGCCTCGAACACCTTGCCTCTCAAAGCAATGTCCCGTTTTGCGCCAGCGCAAAAATTTGCGCGATTTTTCGCCGCAATGGTCTGGAGGCCATGCCCGGGTCCTGGAACCCGGGTTGGCAGCGCTGCAGTGACGGGGCATTCTTCCGGACCCGCCGCCGACCCGTTCCAAATGCAAATTCAAGGAGATCGTAATGCAATTTGTTGAAGCCCATGGCGCCCGCATTCCCCAAATCGGCCTCGGCACCATGACCCTGAAAGAGGACGTCTGCGTTCAGGCGGTCAAAACCGCGTTGCAGGTCGGCTATAACCATCTCGATACCGCTATGTTTTACGGCAACGAAAAGGAAGTCGGCGAGGGCTTGCGGGCGTCGGGCGTGAAACGAGATGACGTCTTCATCTGCACCAAAGTGCGCGAAAACAATCTGCTGCCGGAAAACTTCATCAAGTCGCGCGACCAGAGCCTCGCCAATCTGCAACTGCCTTACGTCGACTTGTTGTTGATTCATTGGAACAACAAGGACATCCCGTTCAAGGTCTCAATTGCTGCGCTGTGCCAGGCCAAGAAAGAGGGCAAGGCCAGGCATGTCGGCGTCGCCAATTTCACCACGCAGATGCTGGACGACGCCTGGGCGGTGACGACCGAACCGCTGGTCTGCAATCAGATCGAGATGCATCCTTTCATCAATCAGGACAAGGTTGTTGCGAAGAGCAAACAGCATGGCATGGCCGTGGTGGCCTATTGCCCGATCGCGCGCGGCAAGGTGCCCGGCGCCGACGCGCTTGAGCGCATCGGGAAAGCGCACGGCAAGAGTGCCGCACAGGTCTCGCTTCGCTATCTGGTGCAGATGGGTGTCTGCTCGATCCCGCGCACCGCGACGCCGGATCATCTGAAGGCCAATATCGACGTATTCGATTTCAAATTGTCGGACGCCGAAATGGCCGAACTCAGGAAGCTCAACGCGACCAATATGCGCGTGGTCAATCCGCCGCACGCTCCGATATGGGACACGCCGTGAAGCGTCTAATCGTTGCGGTCGTCATTGCACTGAACGCATTTCCGGCGCTGGCGCAGGACAAGCCGAGCACCAAGGATTCCGCGACAATCGAAAAGTGCATGAAAGAGAAGACAGGTCATAACTGGGCTTGGGAAAAATGCATTGGACTGATTTCCGAGCCGTGTTCGAAAGATGAGCTGTCGATGCCGCCCTCGCAAATCATGGCCTGCTATTCCAGGGAGCAGGCGGTGTGGGACAACATCCTCAACAAGTCTTATCAGCTCTTGCGCGAACGGCTCGAGGAAGATCAGGTCGCCAAGTTGCGTGACATGCAGCGCGCATGGATTACGTCGCGCGACAAGACCTGCGGCTTTCTCTACGACTATTTCCAGGGAACAATGGCTAACCCGATGATCGCGGCGTGCACCAGCCGTGCGACCGGCATGCAGGCTCTCTACCTGCGCGGCTTCGCCGACGACGTGGCCGAGAGAAAATGAAGGCTTGAGATGCAGACGGTCGAAGCCAAGGGCTTTAAAATCCCTATTGTCGGTCTTGGTACCTGGGCGTTGCGCGGCCGCGACTGCGCGCGGCTGACCGAGCAGGCGATCCGCCTTGGCTACCGGCATATCGACACGGCGCAGATGTATGACAATGAACGAGAGGTGGGCGAGGGCATCCGTGCCTCGGGTTTGCGCGCAGAGGTGATGGTCACGACCAAAGTACAGCCGACGCTGCTCGCGCCACAGGATCTTGAGCGGTCAGTGAAGGAGAGCCTGGCACGCCTTCGACTCGACGTGATCGATCTGCTCCTGATCCATTGGCCAAATCCGCGTGTACCGCTCGCCGAGACACTCGGGGCCATGGCCAAAATGAAGCGCGAGGGCTACACGCGCCAGATCGGCGTCTCGAATTTTACGGTGGCGTTGCTCGACGACGCAAACAAGATTTCGAGCGAGCCGCTGGTCTGCAACCAGGTTGAGTGCCACCCGTTTTTGAACCAGGACAAGGTGATTGCGGCGTGCCGAAAATACGGGATGGCGGTGGTCGCCTATAGCCCGATCGCGCGCGGCAGCGCGAAAGGCGACAAGGTTCTGGAAAAGGTCGGCCTCGCTCATGGCAAGACCGCTGCGCAAGTCTGCCTTCGCTGGCTGGTCCAGCAGGGGATCGTGGTCATCCCACGCACCAGCAAGATCGAACGGCTCGAGGAGAACTTCGCTTTGTTCGATTTCGAGTTAAGCGACTCAGAAATGCGCGAAATCGCGGCGCTCGGCCGCCGCGGCGAACGGATCGTGGATTGGACCTGGTCGCCGAACTGGGATTGAAATCTAAAAAAATCCAAGTGACTCGCAGCCGGTGCCGGCCTTGAAGCTCTGCTTCCAGCGCCTGGCAGGAATGTCGATCACATGCACCGAGCCGTCGCCCTGGCAGGCGACGAACAATTCGTCGCCGCGATAAGTCATGTCCATGGGCTGGCTGCCGACTTTGACCGCCGTCTGTTCGCGGAACGTCGGCGTAATCAGGCTGACGGTGTCGCTGTTCAAACTTGTAACGCCGAGCAGGCTCCAGTCGGGGCTATAGCGGGCGATCTGCGCCGGCTTGGGAACGTCTTTTAGCGGAATGGTCTCGCGTACGCTCTCGGTCCCAGTATCGATCAGAAACAAGACTGGTTCCTGATCCGAGACGACGACAACAGTTCTTCCGTCGCCAGAGATCGTGATACCGGCGAGCGGATGAGGTGTCTTGATCTTGCCGAGTAGTTTGCGTTTCGGGAGATCGATCAACGAGACTTCGCCATCCTCTTCGTTTTCGGTGTATAGCCTTTTTGCGTCCGGCGAGATGATGAGCCTGTGCGCATTGGTCGAGCCCGAGTTCGATCGCTTCGACCACCTTGCGTGCTTTAGGGTCGACCACCGCCACCACTGCGCTGTTTTCGCAAGTGACGTAGATGAGCCCATCCGGTCCTAGCTTGAGAGTGTGCGGCGCGATGTACGGTCGCAGGTCGATATCGCCGACATGTTCGCGGCTGGCGAGGTCAATGATGCATAGTGTGTGGCCAGGATTTGGGTTGCGCCCATGGATGCCGTCGCCATAGATCGGCACGTAGGCAAGCCCGGTCTCCGGCACGATCAGCAGTTCGTGCACCGTCCGTTGAAACCCATCGAGTACTTTTTGCGTCTCGTAGCTGACCGGATCGATGAACAGGATTTTCGCGCCAATTTTGTCGACGCCGATCATACCGTGCGCATTGTCGTGTCTGGCCATGGGTCCGCTACTCCTTCCACTTTCCGGCCCATTGATTAGCATGACGCGCGCGAAATGTTGTAGGGAAGGGACATGAGCCCCGATACGGCCCTGGTTTTGTTTTCCGGCGGGCAGGATTCGACCGTCTGTCTTGCCTGGGCATTGCAGCAATTTTCGCGCGTCGAAACGATCGGCTTCGACTATGGCCAACGGCACGCAGTCGAACTGAGCGTTCGCGCGCGGCTTCGGGAGCGCATGGCGGCCTTGCGGGCAGACTGGAAGGCGGGTCTCGGCGACGACCACCTTGTCAAGCTTGATGCGCTCGCTGCCATTTCCGATACGGCACTCACACGCGACACGGCCATCAAGATGGCGGATAGCGGGTTGCCCAACACTTTCGTGCCCGGCCGCAATCTGATCTTTTTCTGCTTTGCTGGCGCGGTGGCCTACCGAAGGGGCGCGCGCCATCTGGTGGCCGGTATGTGCGAGACCGATTACTCAGGCTATCCGGATTGTCGAGACGACACCATAAAAGCCATCCAGGTTGCGCTCACATTAGGGCTCGATAAGCGCGTCACCATCCATACGCCGCTGATGTGGATCGACAAGGCCGATACGTTCGCCATGGCTGAGCAAATAGGCGGCAAAGCATTCCTTGAATTCGTTATTGAGGACAGCCATAGCTGTTATCTAGGGGACCGCAGCAAGCGCCACGAGTGGGGATTCGGCTGTGGCGAGTGTCCGGCATGCCAGTTGCGTTCACAAGGGTTTGCCAAATTTATGGGTCGAAAGAAGTCATGATCGATAACGATAAACGAAGGACGATCGAAGGCAGCATATTTCTTGTGCTGTTTTGTCTGACAATTCCCGCCGCAAATTGGATGATCGGACATGTCGGGACAGTGTGCGTGCCGAATGGTCCCTGTCTCCTGCCGGTCGCACCTGGCATCATGGCGCCGTCGGGCGTGCTGATGGTTGGAGCAGCGCTGGTGCTGCGCGATCTGGTGCAGCGACGGCTCGGCGTTGAATTCGGGATCGGCGCAATTGTCGTCGGCGCGATGATTTCGGCGGGCTTGGCTCCGGCTTCACTCGTCATTGCCTCGACGGCCGCGTTTCTGCTTTCCGAATTTGCAGACTTCGCGGTCTATACCCCGCTTGCGCGACGGCGGCTGGTGGCTGCGGTGGTCGCGTCCAGCATTGCCGGGCTCGTGGTCGACTCGATCGTATTTCTTTGGCTTGCATTTGGCTCGATGGAATTTCTCCTCGGTCAAATCGTGGGTAAGCTCTGGATGGTGCTGCTCGCAGTGCCGTTTGTCGCGTTCCTGCGCCGCCGCGATGAGCGGCTGGGTCTGAAGACTGCGTGAGGCTGATCATGGCAGCAACCCTCGATATCCTGCGTAACGTCACAACCGGCACCATCACGACGATGTTGCTGAAGAAGGGCATCCGCCATTCGTGGATGGCCGGTGCGATGCCGTTCGGTTTTTCCGGCAAGCGCGTTGTGGGTCCCGCATTCACCCTCCGTTTCGTTCCGGTGCGCGAGGATCTCGCAACTCCGGAGAGTTGGTCGAAGCCGATCTCAACGCGTGGTGCGATCGAGGCGATGCCGGAGAATTGCGTTGTTGTCGCCGATGCGATGGGTGTGACCGGCGCCGGCATATTCGGCGACATCCTATGCATGCGGATGGTCAAACGTTGCGTTACCGCACTGATCACCGATGGGGTGATGCGGGACAAACATGGCGTGCTAGCCACGGGGCTGCCGGTATGGTGCGCAGGCGTTGCCGCCCCGGCGTCAGTCAATCAACTGACATTCGTCGGCTGGAACGAGCCAATCGGCTGTGGTGGGTGTGCGATTTTTCCGGATGATATCATTGTCGCTGACGACGATGGCGCGGTGGTGATCCCGAAGGATCTGGTCGAATTCGTCGCGCATGAGGGCGCCGAACATGAGCTGCTGGAAAGCTGGCTGGTGCAGGAGGTAGAGAAGGGCGCCAAGCTGCCCGGCCTCTACCCGCCCAATGAAGACAACAAAAAACGATATGAGGATTGGAAGAAGACGCGCTGATGTTCTTCGTCCTTTCGAAGACGGTCGCCCTTCTGCTTCTGCCATCTAATTTCTTGCTTGCGCTCGGCCTTGCCGGAGTAGGGCTGATGATGACGCGCCACAGACGCGGCGGTGCGTTCATGGCGGCAGCAAGCCTGGTGCTTCTGGCGGCGGCAAGTCTCCTGCCGGTTGGGGACTTGTTGAGTCGTCCGCTTGAGGAACGGTTTCCGGCGTGGGACGCGAGCCGCGGTGCGCCGGACGGCATCGTGGTGTTGGGAGGAGCAATCGCGAGCGGCCTTTCGCAGGAGCGTGGCGAACCGGTTATTGGTGACAGTGGGGCGCGCATTGTTGCGATGGTGCGTCTCGCGAACGTTTATCCTAACGCCCGCATCGTGTATTCGGGCGGCGATGCTAGTCTATTCGGCAATGAACCATCCGAGACTAATTTTGTGGGGCCTTTGCTGGACTATTTCGGAATTCCGCGCGCGCGGGTAATGCTGGAATCACGATCGCGCAATACCGCTGAAAACGCCGCCTATACGAAAGATTTGATCAAGCCGAAAGCGGGCGAGCGCTGGGTTCTGATTACCTCAGCGCAGCACATGCCACGCGCAATAGGTAGCTTCCGAAAAATTGCCTTTCCAATCGAGGCCTATCCGGTCGGCTGGCGCACCGAACGAGCGCTCGATCTGATGCCGAATCGAACCATTGCTAAAAGGTTGGCGCGCGTGGATGCGGCAACGTCCGAATGGATTGGTCTGTTCGCGTATTGGCTGACTGGCAAGACCGCAGAGCTGTTTCCTTCGCCATAGATGTAACCGGCGGAGAGCCGTTCTCTATCGCTTACGGACCTTACGGCAAAAGACGTCGTAGATTGCACCGATGACGACGCGCGCTTCGTCGCTTGCGAGCCGGTAGTAAATAGCCTTGCCATCGCGGCGTGTCGTCACCAGGCCATCCGACCGCAAGCGGGCGAGCTGCTGCGATACGGTCGGTTGGCGCAAGCTGAGAAGATCTTCCAACTCGCTGACTGACTTCTCGCCCTCGGCGAGGATACAGAGAATCATCAGCCGGCTCTCGTGCGCCAGCGCCTTGAGGAAATCGCTTGCACGTTTTGCATTCTCGACCATGCGGTCGAGTTCATTTGAGCGAGCGCGACCTTCAAAGTGATGCAATTCCATTCGTACACCAACAATTGTGTTTCGCCGTCGGATGAATACAGACGATCAACTCGCTGCGTGCAACGACTTTTCGTTGAGCGGGATCCGTTCCCCACTCGTTCCGGCTGCCTCCAGTTTATTGATCAGAATCCCGAGCAATCCCCAAAAGCTGTCTGCGCCGGGATAGCCGCGGATGCGCCCGATTTCGCGCGCATTTTCGACGAGCACAAAGAGTGGCGCAAGCCGCTCCGCCTCTATGAAGGTCAAATCTGGGGGCAAAGCACGATCAATACTCACGCGCCGCAAGGGTGCGCGGTGGCCTTCCGTTGTTTTAGGATAAATAGGCGCAATTTCGCGATCGAAGGCCTCGCACCAGCTGCAGCCAGCCTGTTCGAACATGATGAGTTCCGCCGCATGCGTGCTCGACAGTGTTGACGCAAAAAATATTGCGCCGAACAGCGCGGTGCGAGAAAAAAACGTTCGTATCGGCGCCGCGTCCAGCAACTTCATTCTCTCGAGCGAACCGAAGAAAAGAATAACGAAGGGCATTGAACCCGACCGAAATATATCACAAAACTCGAATATGTCGATGAGACCGAGCGGGCTATGAGTTCTCGACGTTTCCACTGGCGGCGCCTTCGTCGCGGGGTTGTTGTCATTTGCATCGCCCTGCGTCTTGCCCCTGGTGCCACCATACTTGGCCTACATGAGTGGCGTTTCGGTCGAGCAACTGCGCGAGGAGGGTGGAACGCGCGGGCGTGTTTTGTTGGCAGCGATTGGTTTTGTTGCCGGCTTTAGCACCGTGTTCGTGGCGCTGGGCGCTACGGCTTCGTGGATCGGTCAGGCAGTGACCGCCCACCTGGGCTTGCTGGCCTATCTTGCGGGATCGCTCATTTGCATCATGGGCCTCCATTTTTTGCACATAATCCGTATCCCTTTGCTCGATCGCACAGCGCGTGTCGGGGCCGGGGAAAAGCCGGCCGGGCTGATTGGCGCTTATGTGATCGGGCTTGCTTTCGGTTTCGGCTGGAGCCCGTGCGTGGGGCCGGTGCTGACCTCGATTCTGCTAATGGCGGGCGCGCAGGATAGTGCCGCCGAGGGTGCGCGCTTGTTGCTCGTCTATTCGCTCGGCATTGGTGTGCCCTTCCTGGTGGCTGCCGGTTTTGCCGGAGCGTTCATGCGCTGGAGCGCGCGCTTTCGCCCGCAGCTCGGCTTGATCGAAAAGGCGATGGGCGCATTTTTGGTTCTTGCCGGCGTACTGATTTTCACTGGCCAAATGCCAACGATTGCCTACTGGCTCATAGAGGTTTTTCCGGCACTCGGTAAAATCGGGTAGTCACCCGAAGCGGAACGCCAGCAGGTTGTCGAACGAGCGCAGCTCAATCAGGATTCTATGCAGGAGACCGGTATCCTGGGTCGCGATTGCATTTGGTATGAGAGACAGGCTCGCCTTGGCGCCGTCCACGAGCCGGCGAAATTCCGGGGACTTGCGTATAGATTCGCTCGCAATTCCATCGCATCGGTCGAGCACGGATCCGTACCTTGATGCTGTGCCGGCAATTTTGCCGCGCGTTTCTTGATTGCTCCAGTCAAGCGCACGATCGTTGTAGATCATGAGTCCATCCATGGTCCTGTTGGCATCCAGGACACAGTCGGCCAGCATAATGACACCACTCGCCTTGCGCAGCTCATAGAGGTCGCCTCGAATTGCATCGAGCGCGTTTCGCGCGGCATCAAGTCGTCCGGTTTTAAGCATAAGGTCGGCACCGACCAACCGTGTGTTCACAACGGTAAAGAGTTTGCCGTACAAAGGATTGCCGGCAAAAACCGCCGGCTGGCTTCCCGAAAAGCGCTCAGTCAGCCTGATCCAGGCGTCGCGCAAGCGGTCGATCTCGAGAGAAGCGAGATCTTCATTGCCAGTACGCAAATAGCCGATTGCGACCCGGTTATGCGCGGAGACCGTCTCGACGGCGGCATTGAAATCGGCAAGATCGTCGGCTCTTGCCCCTGGAATGCCCGAAGCGAGGGCGAGCAGAAGGCAAACCGCACGTGTTAGCCACAGCATCGATGATCACCGGCATTTTACGCGACTAAGGAATTGTACCAGAATATAAGAGCGCTAGATAACGACACGTTACCGTTGCCGTCGTATGGTTTACGCGGCAATAGCGAGAAGAAATGATGACGACACGGCGGACCCTGATGCTCGGAGCTTCCTGTCTGGCTGCGCTGGCCGCAGCGCGGGCGCGCGCGGAGCCGGTGCTCTCCGACGACGGCCTCTACCGGGAGCCTTGGTTTATGAAGAGCTTCCTTGATCTCGCTGATGATCTCGAGACGGCGCGCAAGGAAGGCAAACGCTACGTGATTATGTGGGAACTCAAGGGGTGCCCGTATTGCAGGGAAACCCATCTTGTGAATTTTGCGCAGCCGCGTATTGCCGATTACATCAAGGCGAATTTTGAACTCTTGCAGCTCAATATCATCGGCTCGCTCAAGGTAAAGGACTTCGACGGCACAGAAATGTCTGAGAAGGATCTTGCCGCGAAATATGCCGTGCGTTTCACGCCGACGTTCCAGTTCTTCGGCGAAAACGCAGAGGCCCTGAAGGCATTGCCGCCGCAGAAGCGCGAAGTAGCCCGGGCGCCCGGTTATTTACAGCCCGACGACTTTCTCGCCATGTTCCGGTACGTGCGTGACAAGGCTTATGAGACGAAGAGCTTCCGCGATTTCGTCAAATCGCAGCCGAGTTGAAAAAAGAAGTTTGGCTGACGGGAGCGCCTGGAGCGCAGATTTTTAATTTGGACTGCTGCGATCTCGATTACGGTTTGTCGGTGCCAAACCGGCGCTGTTCCAGTTCGAGGTAAATGCGGTAGGCGTTGCCGCGGTTGTTGCTCTCGAATGCGGGCATCCCGGCATATTTCGACCAGTCTGTCTGCTGATAGGCCGCATCGAAATCCGTCCAGTTGTCGACCGCCTTACGCATGGCGGCGCGGGTATACTCAATATAGTCGCGGGTGAAGGCAATCGCCTCATTCACCTCGGCCGAGGGCCGGCCGTGGCCGGGAATAATGAATTTTGGAGCGAGTTTTTGTACCTCGCCCAGGGCGGCCACCCATTGCCTGGTATCGACGTCGTCGCTGTTCATGAACGGAATGCGGCCGTTTTGCACGATGTCGCCGGCAAACAGGACACCGTCAGGTTCGACCATCATCATCATGTCGCTGGCAGAATGCGCTGGCCCGGCATAGATCATGTAAAAGCGCTTGCCACCTAAGCTGAGTGTCAGGCGATCGTTAAAGGTGATGTCAGGCGGTACAACGCGCGTGTCCTTGTTCACCCAAGGCGCGAGCGCGGCGCGGCGCTGATCGAGCCGCTGGTCGGCGCGTTCATCTGCAGTCTCTTCATTTTCTTTGTATTCGCGTGCGCGGTCCTGAGCGATAATCACGGTAGAGGTATGATCGCGGAAGGCCTGCAGGCCATAGATGTGGTCAGCGTGATAGTGACTGACCACGTTGAAGCGTACCGGCATACTGGTGATCTTGCGGATCTCCTTTAACAGTTCCCAACCCAGGCTCGGTGTACCGAGTGCGTCAAACACCACCACGCCATCTGGTGTGGCCACAAACCCGGCATTTGAGGTGTTGCCCTGGTTTGCCTTGCCGGGAATACCGGGGTTACCGATCGAGTAGTAAATCGGGTGGCCTGCCAACTGCTCGACTTTTAGAGGCTGGTCGAGCGGTGCGTACTCCTGTGCCATTGCATGGAGCGGCAGAACTGCGACGGACGCCGCCATGACGATCGCTATTGAAATATATTTCGTATGCGACATTCGCGGCTCGCCACCGGTGCAACTGCAGCTCTTGTGTCACGGTATATAGTTAGTTGGGACACCACATCTATTGCCGTCAAAATCAATAAAATTGTGTGTGGGCTGATCCGCGAAGTGCCCCAATTGTCTCATTCAATGGGGAAATGCGTTGCGCAAATTTCCATCGATCAATTGCGGTCTGGACTGCCGGCAACAAATAGGACAAATTGAATATGAAAAACGGTCTAGGGAGCCGAAATATGTTGCCGGTCCTTCGCCGGGGGATGTCCATCCTTCGTGGCGAGAGTTGCATTTTTGATTCCGCTGGACGCCGTGCCTTCTTGAGGCTCAGCGCAGCGACTGCGAGCAGTGTGGTGCTTGGGCATCGTGCCGCTGATGCAGCCGAAAAGGCCGACGCCTTTCCGCCCAACGATGCTCCGTGGTCGCAAACGCTGGGGCCCGGCATCGTCGACCGTCCATATGGGCAGCCTTCGAAATTCGTCAAAGACGTAATACGCCGCAATGTTCCCTGGCTCACCGCGAGCAAGGAATCTTCGGTGAGCTTTTCGCCTATACAGGACCTGAACGGCATCATCACGCCGAACGGCCTATTCTTTGAGCGCTATCATGCCGGTCGGCCGACCGTAGACCCTCAACAGCACCGCCTGATGATCCACGGCATGGTCGAGCGGCCGATTTTGCTCACCATGAAGGACATCGAGCGTTTCCCTTCCGTTTCGCGCATTCACTTCATCGAATGTCCCGCGAACGGTGGCATGGAGTGGCGCGCGGCCCAGCTCAATTCGCTGCAATTCACCCATGGCATGGTCAGCTGCGCCGAATGGACGGGTGTCAAGCTTTCCACGCTGCTCGAAGAGGTCGGTATCAAGAAGGAAGCGAAGTGGGTGCTGGTGGAGGGCGCCGATGGCGCGCACATGACCCGCAGCCTACCGCTTGAGAAATGTCTGGACGATGTTCTCGTTGTTTACGCACAGAACGGCGAAGCCTTGCGTCCCGAACAGGGCTTCCCTCTGCGTCTCGTGGTCCCAGGCTGGGAAGGCAACGTATCGGTTAAGTGGATACGCCGCATCAAGCTGGGCGATAAGCCCTGGTACACGCGTGAAGAGACGTCCAAATACACCGATCTGATGCCCGATGGCACGTCGCGGGGCTTTACGTGGGTGAACGACGCAAAATCCGTCATCACGTTCCCTTGTCCGGAGAAGCCGCTCTCGGGCCCGGGGCTCTATGAAATTCGCGGCCTGGCCTGGAGCGGTCATGGCAAAGTAAAAGCAGTCGATGTGTCATTCGACGGCGGCATAAATTGGCAGCGTGCGGAGCTGACGGACCCGGTGCTGACAAAAGCGCTGACGCGCTTCACCCTGCCATGGCGCTGGGATGGCAAACCGGCGTTTCTTGAATCGCGCGCCATCGATGAAACGGGTTACGTGCAGCCAACGATCGCCCAGCTACGCAAAATTCGCGGCACCAATTCGATCTACCACAACAATTCGATCCAAACCTGGCAGGTAAAACCGGACGGGAGCATCTACGATGTCCAACTCGTCTAGTTACCTTCTTGGCGCGGCACTCATTGTTGCGCTCTCTGTGGTCGGTGCATTGGCAGCGCCACCCGGACACTACGGTTACGGTACCGTTCCGACAGCAGAACAAATCGCGGGATGGGATATCGACGTGAGACCGGACGGCGAGGGGTTGCCGCCCGGCAGCGGTTCGGTCAACAAGGGCGCCGATGTTTACGCCGAGCAATGCGCCGCCTGTCATGGCACCTTCGGCGAAGGTGAGGGCCGTTATCCCAAGCTCGCCGGAGGCACGGGAACGCTGACCAGTGAGCGGCCCGAGCCGACGGTTGGCAGCTACTGGCCGTTCGCTACCACGCTGTTCGACTACATCAATCGGGCAATGCCATTCGTCTCGCCGCACGTTCTATCGGCCGATGACGTCTATGCGCTCACCGCTTACGTGCTCAACATCAACAATATCGTCGACAATAATTTCGTTGCAGATCGCAACAGCTTGCCTAAAGTGACGATGCCGAGCCACGATCGGTTTATTTGGCAGGATCCGCGGCCGGACACCTCGGCGAATGAATGTATGAAGAATTGTGTGGATGCGAATACGATCAGGATTGATTCAACGGCCGAAGGAAAGGACCTGACGCCGCGTACGACCGGACCACTTGATGAAATGCAACCGAAATAGGGTCGACTATAACGACCTACATGTGCGGGGAGGAAACCAGATGGATATGAGACAATCCCATTTCATTTTGACGGCGATTGTCGGCAGTGTCCTCGGCGCAATCGTGATGAGCGCGAGTTCGGCCTCTGCTGCGTCTCTGGACGGACAGAGTTCTGGCGTTCGAACGCAGCAAGGGCAATTGCCTGACGTGCCATGAGATCAAGGGTGGCGACGCGCCGGGCAATATCGGGCCGCCGCTGTCGGACATGAAGGCGCGCTTCCCGGACCGCAAGGAACTGATTGCCGTCGTATCAGACGAGACCAAGCGAAATCCGCTCACAGTGATGCCGCCATTCAAGCGGAATTTACTTCTGACCGAGCAGGAAATTGAGGCCGTTGTCGATTTCCTTTACACCCGCTAATGGCACGTTCGAAATGGAGAAAATGCATATGAACAAATCGCCGGACGCGCCGGATAGCGCACGCCGCATGATTCTGAAGGGCGCCATTGCCGGCGGCCTCGCTGGCCTTGGTATTGCTGGCAGCTCCGTGCTGTCGAGCGCCTACGCGGATGCCGATGCAAAGATTTGGCCGCAGAACGCGTTCAAGGAAAAGGACCAGGCCGCCGTGCTCAAGGAGCTGTACGGCAAGACGGAAGCCACGGCGTCGGACAAAATTAATCTCGATGCGCCGGAGATTGCGGAGAACGGCGCGGTGGTGCCGATCGCGATCACCAGTACGCTGCCGAAGGTCACCGGCATCGCTATCATGGTTTTGGAAAATCCAAACGTGCTCGCGGCTGCGTACATTATCCCGGACGGAACTGAAGCTGCGGCTGCTGCCCGCCTGAAAATGGCGAAGACGAGTAAGGTCGTCGCGATTGTGGCGTCCGACGGCAAGCTCTTTAGCGCAACGAAAGAGGTCAAGGTCACCGTCGGCGGCTGCGGCGGCTGATAGAATTCAATCGAACAGAGAGGCTTAGTTCCATGGCAACAATCCGCGTGCGCGCTGTCGCGAGCGGCGCTGCGACCGAGGTCCAGTCGCTGATCCAGCATCCGATGGATTCCGGCTTCGTCAAGAATGCCAAGGGTGAGGTCATTCCGGCGCATCACATCGAAGTTGTGCAGTTCGAGCACGATGGCAAGACCGTCTTCACCGCACTGTGGGGCCCGGCCGTGTCAAAAGACCCGTATCTGAAATTCAGCTTCAAGGGCGGCAAGAAGGGCGACGACCTGAAAGTGAGTTGGGTCGACAATAAAGGCGCCACAGATTCGCTGACGGCGAAAATTCAATAAGCCCCGTTGGAAGGGCCGATAGGGAGGATTGGCGAATGCTGCGCAAACTTTTCATCGCAGTTGCGATTGTCGCCGGCACGGCGCAGCCTCTGCTGGCTGCCGAGAGCGTGGGCGATCCGAAGGCAGATTTTAAGGCGTTTCGGGATTACTTCACGAAGCGATTTCCGAAAGTGAAGCTCGATGACTTCGTAAACGGGCCATATTCGATGGACGAGGGCCTGCGCAAGCAGTGGCTGGCGAAGGAGGAGTTTCCGCCTTACGAATTTGCTGTCGAAAAAGGCAAGCAAATGTTCGCCACGCCCTTCAAGAATGGCAAGAGTTATGGCGACTGCTTCCCGAACAAGGGAATCGGCGTGCGCCAGATGTATCCGATGTTCGACGCCAAGTCAGGTCAGGTGATCACGCTTGAAGTCGCGGTCAATCAGTGCCGCGAAGCCAACGGCGAGAAGCCATTCGACATGACCAAAGACGACATGGCGGCGGTGACTGCCTATATGGCTTTCACCTCGCGCGGCAAGCCGTTCGACATCAAGATCCCGGACGATCCGCGCGCGCTCGCCGCCTACAAAAACGGCGAGCAATATTTCTACACCCGTCGCGGCCAGCTCAACTTCTCCTGCGCCAGCTGCCACGTGCAGAGCCCGGGTGAGCGCATCCGTACCGAGGTTTTGGCGCCGGCGCTCGGAATTACCGCCGCACTGCCGATCTATCGCTCGGAGTGGGGCGGTATGGGCACAACGAGCCGCCGCTTCACCACCTGTAATATCCAGGTGCGCGGCGTACCGCTCAAGCCGGGCGACGATGCCTACCGCGACGTCGAATACTACCTTTCCTATATGGCCAACGGCCTGCCGATCTCGGGGCCGGGCGCGCGCCCGTAATGAGTGGAGGAATTGTTATGCGCACGATGATCCGTTTGGCGGTTGCTCTTTCGCTCGCGGCGGTGCCGGCCGTTGCGCTCGCCGCATCCGCCGATGACTTCAAGGCTGCGCTCGCCAAGGCGCAATCGGCCAACAAGCAGGCTGGCGAAATAAAGAACCAATGGACGACGACGGCGTCGGCAATAACGGCCGCTGAGAAAGCGGCGGCCGAGGGAAAATTCGACGACGCCGTCAAGCTGGCCGAGCAAGCAGAGGCGCTGGCCAATGCCTCTATTGCTCAAGCCAAAGAGCAGGAAGCCGCCTGGACCAAGGCCGTCGTCCGCTAACCAAGCTGTCGGCCACGAGGAGTTCATTGTCGTGAACATGCGTCGTCGCGATGTGCTGGGGCTGCTCACAGCCACGGCATTGTCGGGATCAATCCCGCGTCTCGCGCGCGCCGTCGAAGGCGACGAACTCTATGACATAGGCCGGTTCGGTAATGTGCGTGTGCTGCACATGACGGACACGCATGCGCAGCTTCTGCCGGTTCATTTCCGTGAGCCGAGCGTCAATCTTGGTGTCGCCGGCATGGCGGGAAGGCCCCCGCATCTGGTCGGCGAGGCGTTTCTCAAGTCCTTCAATATAGCGCCGGAAAGCCGTCAAGCGCACGCCTTTACGTTTCTCGATTTCGAGGGAAGCGCGCACCGCTACGGGCGGCTTGGTGGATTCGCACATCTCAAGACGCTCATCGACCGGCTGCGCGCCGATGCCGGCGTAGGCAAATCATTGCTGCTCGACGGCGGCGATCTCTGGCAGGGCAGTGGGTTGGCCAACGCCATGCAAGCCGAGGACATGGTCGACGCGGCCAATCTTCTGGGTGTCGAGGCGATGACCGGGCACTGGGAATTTACCTACGGCGAAGAGAGACTGCGAGCCAATCTCAAGCGCTTCAAGGGCGAGTTCCTTGCACAAAATGTGCTCCTGACAGAGGAAGCCGCCTTCAACGATAAGCCGTCATTCGACAAAGTCTCGGGTCGGGCGTTCAAGGCGGCGACGATCAAGGAGATCGGCGGCTTTCGTATCGGCATCGTCGGCCAGGCTTTCCCGTATGTGCCGATCGCACATCCCAAGCGATTTACACCCGACTGGACCTTCGGCATCCGCGACGCCGAGCTGCAAAAAGTGATCGACGAACTGCGGCAGAAGGACAAAGTAGATGCAGTCGTGCTGCTGTCTCATAACGGCATGGATGTGGACCTCAAGCTGGCAAGCCGCGTCAGTGGCATAGATGTCGTGCTGGGCGGCCACACCCACGATGCGGTCCCGAAACCGGTCGCGGTGACGAATTCCGGCGGCAAGACCCTGGTGACCAATGCCGGATCGAGTGGGAAATTCCTGGGCGTGCTTGATCTCGAGCTTTCCAAGGGCGGGGTCAAGGATGTGCGCTACCATCTGCTGCCGATTTACTCCGGTCTGTTGAAGGCCGATCCCGCGATGCAGACGCTCATTGATCGCCTGCGCGAGCCGCATGCCGGCCAGTTTTCGGAAAAGCTGGCGGTGGCCGGCGATCTGCTCTACCGGCGCGGAAATTTTAACGGCACGATGGATCAGCTGATCTGCGACGCGCTGCGCCATGAACTGGACGCAGAGCTGGCGCTATCACCGGGATTCCGCTGGGGTAACACGATGTTGCCGGGCGAACCGATCACCATGGAAGATATTCTCTCTGAGACTGCGATCACTTATCCTGAAGTCTACGTCCAAGAGATGACCGGCGCGCAGATCAAGGCAATTATGGAAGATATTTGCGACAATCTGTTCAACCCTGATCCGTACTATCAGCAGGGTGGCGACATGGTGCGGATCGGCGGCATGGACTATGCCTGTACGCCGCTCGATGTCTTGGGAAAACGCATTTCCGAAATGACTCTCGACAATGGCCGCAAGGTCGAGGCCGACAAGACTTATAAGGTCGCCGGCTGGGCTTCAGTGAACCCACAGCAAGGCAAGCCGGTAGCCGAGGTATTCGCGAAATATCTTCGTGGTGAAAAGACCGCGAAGCCGAAAAAATACAATCAGGTCACTCTCAAAGGTGTGTCGAACAATCCGGGCATTTCCGGGTAAGGACGTCCATGCGCGTTGCTCTGGTTCGATGGGCACGGGCCGTAACAATCACGGCCGTCCTGGCATCTCCGGCCGCCGCACAGACGCCGCCGTCGCAAGACAAACCGTTTGCAGAGCATCACTTGGTGCTGCAGCTCTCTGATCGCGAGCCCGACAAACAGGCGCTGGTGATCAGCGTCGCGTATAATCTGTTGGAGCACTACACGCCCGACAAGATCGCCATTGAGGTCGTGGCATTCGGCGCCGGGATCGACCTGCTGCGAATGGAAAGCCTCAATCGGGCCAAGGTCGACAGTCTTATATCGCAAGGTGTTCAGTTCGACATTTGCATGAACACGGTCGACACGTTGGAGCGCGCCGGCAAACACGTGAATATCAATCCGAAAGCGGTCAAAGTGCAGGTCGGCGTCGCCCGCATTCTTACGCTTGTTGAAAAGGGCTATACACTTGTGCGTCCATAGTTCTGGGGAGAAAATGACATGAAGACATTTCGACTTGTGTTGCCTATCGCGCTTGCGCTTGTGGCCGGCATGCTGCTGTCGGCGCCGGGCGGCGCAGCCGAGAGCGGCAAAGCGCATCGGATTGCAATTCAAGTGGATCAGGACGATCCCGCGCTCATGAACCTCGTCCTGAATAATGTCTCGAACTTGATGGAGTATTACCACAGCAAGGGCGAGCAGGCGCAAATTGAAGTCGTGGCCTACGGGCCTGGGCTGAATATGCTGCGGGAAGACAAGTCGCCCGTGAAGGATCGGATCAAGCACATCAAGGGCGCCAGTTTTCCATCGGCGGTGAGTTTTTCCGCCTGCGGAAATACCAAAACGGGGATGGAGAAGCGCGAAGGACATCCGGTCCCGATCATTGCTGAAGCGACTGTGGTACCTGCCGGCGTCGTGCGCTTGACCGAGCTGCAGGAACAGGGCTGGAGCTATATTCGGCCCTAAACGGGTAGTGCGCGGACTAATGATAGGAGTATCAGGTGAAACGCATGATCTTGACCGCTGCGGCGGCGATCTCGCTGGTGGTGGTAGCTCAGCCGGCTGGAGCAGCCGATGGAATCATCACTTACAAGTCGCTGGCGCCGGATGTCGCTTTTGATCTGGCCAGAACTGCGTTGCACCAATGCCGTAAGGACGGTTACCAGGTTGCCGTGGTGGTGCTCGATCGGTTTGGTGCGCCACTGGTGTCGATGCGTGATCAGTTTGCCGGAATTGGTGCGATGGACATCGCAACGGGTAAGGCCTGGACCGCAGTGAACTTCAGCATCGATACGGCAGAGTTCATCAAGAGGATCAAGGACGGATCGCTCAGCCCCGGCCTCGCGGCGCT
Source organism: uncultured Alphaproteobacteria bacterium (assembly GCA_963817815.1). Lineage (GTDB taxonomy): Bacteria > Pseudomonadota > Alphaproteobacteria > Rhizobiales > Xanthobacteraceae > Pseudolabrys. The sequence goes on from CAWFPY010000001.1 coordinate 45,785, forward strand.
GCCCAAGGTAACAATGGGAGTCGGCGGTCTCATTATCCAGGCCGGCGGTTCGGTGCTCGGCGGCGTTGGAGTGGCGGGTGCGCCAGGAGGCGACAAGGACGAGGCCTGCGCCAAGGCAGGTCTGGCGGCCGTCCAGGACAAGCTTGAATTTTGAAAAACGGGGCACGGCTTCGACAGTGGTGCGTTGCGAACCTGATAAAAGAGAATTTCAGGCGATCGCAAGGTCCGTTCGACTGCGATTTTGCCTTACAGCCCCGTTTCGCTTATGACTGGCGCCCCAGATTGCTCCAATTCGGGCGTTCCCATGGCCAAACTCAATCTCTCCATTGCCGTCCGCGATTATGACCGCACGCGGCCGTTGAGCGACGGGCTCGTCCAGATCGACGGCGTCGATCCGGTCTATATGGCGCTCGATCCGGAAGAAATTTTCTTCCGTGCGTTCCGCCGTGCCGAATTCGACATTTGCGAACTGTCGATGTCGAGCTTTACGGTGAAAACGGCGCAAGGAAACTGTCCTTATGTTGGCGTACCGGCTTTCGTGTCGCGCGCGTTCCGCCATACGTCAATCTACGTGCGCACCGATCGCATCAAAAAGCCGGCAGACCTCAAGGGCAAGAAAATCGGCGTGCCGGAATATCAGTTGACGGCCAATGTATGGGCGCGGGCCATCCTTGAAGATGACCACGGCGTCAGGCCGTCGGACATTCACTGGTTCAGGGGCGGGCTCACGGAAACCGGTCGGCGCGAAAAAATCACCATTACGCTGCCGAAGGGCGTCAGGCTCGATGACATTCCGGAGGGGCGAACTCTATCGAGCATGCTGGACGCTGGCGAAATCGACGGTTTCATCGGGCCGCGTGTGCCACCCGGCTTTGAACGCGGCGATCCGAATATCGGCTGGCTGTTTCCTGATCCGGTGGCCGCCGCGAAAGATTACTACAAGCGCACGGGCATTTTCCCGATTATGCATCTGGTCGGAATACGGCGCGAGCTTGCCGAGCAGCATCCATGGCTGCCGGCAGCCGTATTCAAAGCCTTTGAGCAGTCAAAAAAAATCGCCTTGGAAAAGCTCGCGGATACCTCGTCGACCAAAGTGACGTTGCCATTCGTCGAAGAACGGTTGATGGAAGCGCGCGCGCTGATGGGGGATGATTTCTGGTCCTACGGCGTTGCGTCCAATCGCAAGACCCTGGAGACTTTCCTGCGTCATCATCATTCGCAGGGCCTGTCGTCACGGTTGGTGACGCCGGAGGAAATGTTTCATCCGGGCACGCTCGAGACCTTCAAGCTCTAGGTTGATCCACAGGTTGATCCATGGCCACTCTTCGTATTTTCAGCGGCGGCGCGCCGAAAGAGATATTCCTGCAGCTGACTCCGTCGTTCGAACAGAAATCCGGCCACAAGGTTGAATACATCTTCGCGGTGATGTCGGCATTGCGCGACAAGCTCGCGGCCGGCGCGAAGGCCGACGTTTTGGTCATGCCGACCAATATCCTTGACGACTACCAGAAGAGTGGCGTGGTCCAGGCGCAGGGCCGCGCCATTCTCGGGCTCGTCAGCGTCAATGCCGTCGTCCGCGCAGGCGCGCCAAAACCGGATCTGTCGACACCGGATAAGGTCAAGCAGTCAATTCTTGGAAGCCGCACGATTGTACATGCGACGCCCGGCGCGACACCGAGCGGGACGCATATGGGCAAGCTGATCGAGCAGTTCGGCATTGCCGATGCGATGCGAGGCAAGATTATTCATCGGCCGGCGCTTGAAGGCGGCGTGCAACTGGTGGCGAGCGGGGAGGCCGAAATCGGCTTTTACCCGAAGAGCGAGGTCGTCAATACGGACGGCTTGGCCGTGGCTGGGCCATTACCCGCGGCGATCCAGCTCACCACCATCTATGGTGCAGCGGTAACCACCGGCAGTGCGAACGCCGACGTAGGCCGCGCCTTCATCGTCTTCGTGACGGAACCAGCACATCGCCCGGCCTGGAATCACGCAGGTTTCGATCCGCCAGCCTAGATTTTAGCAGGCTTGAGCGTCAGGTCGACGTTCTTACCTGGCGCGAGACGGCCGGCCTTCGGCTCACACCATGCGCCGTCATGTTCGTTTGATGCTGTCGAGGCCACCGAGGCGGCCGATCAAGGCATTGGCGCCGATTGCCAACACAAACAGCACGATCAACATCGCGTACATACGGGGCATGTCGAATGTGCTGTAGGCCTGAATGATCAAAAAGCCGATGCCTTTGTTCGACAGTTTGGTCTCGGCCAGCAGCGTACCGATCAGCGCCACGCCAAGACCAAGGCGTATGCCATTGATGATCGGATGGCGCATTGCCGGAATATAGATCTTGAAGACCATCTGTGCGGTCGAGGCTTGAAAGCTCTGCCCAACGCGGATCAATACCTTGTCGATCTGCCGCATGCCGGCGGCAACCGAGAGCGCGATGGGAAAGAAGCAGGACAGCGTTCCAAGCGCGACCTTGGATTCCGGGCCCACGCCGAACCACATGATCATGACCGGGAAAAAGATGATCTTCGGCGTGGGGCCGAGATAGTAGAGATAATTTTCGAATGCTTTGGATAGAAATCGGTTCGCACCGAGCAAGAGGCCGACAACCATGCCCGATACGCCGCCGATCGCGACAGCGGCGCCGATCTCGGCGGCGGTGACGCCGAGGTTGTAGTAATAGTTTGGCAGCGCCAGCAATTGGCCAAGCGCTTCGCCGATTGAGATGAGCGAAGGGACCACGTCACGGTAAAGCCAGCCGGAGTGGGCGAGAAATTCCCATATCGCAAGCACGCTCAATATTATCGCCGCTCGCAATAGCGTGACTGGGCTGATCACCGGAGCGGCGACCGCCGCCTGTCTCAGTCGACCGGTCTCAGCCATCGTTCCACCTTTTCAAGCGCCATGAAGAACAACACGCTAACCAGGATGACGAAGCAGATCGCCGCATATGTGCCGGCGAGATCATAGCGTTCGGAGAGATCGTTGATGAGCTGGCCGAGCCCGCCATAGTTGATCAGGAATTCGACGCCCACCACGTTGATCAACGCAAAGACAAGCCCGAGCCGTATGCCGACAAAAATCGTCGGCAATGACGCGGGCAGCAAAATTTTCCAGAACTGCTGCGGGCCGGTGAGATTGAAGCTTCGTCCCACATTGACCAGCACTTTGCGCGTGCCTGCCATTCCCTCGATGGTCTTTAGAATGACCGGGGGCAGCGCGGCAACGAAGCCGATCATGATGATGGTCCAGGCGTTGCGACCGAAAATGACCATGAACAGGGGATAGGCCAGCACGACGGGCGCAGCAGCGAGCCCTGCAACCCAGGTCTCACAGGCGTCCTGCAACAATTTATAACGGTGCATCAAAACACCGCTGGCGACGCCAATGACGGTAATCATGACTCCCGCGGTCAGGCATTCGGTGGCCGTGAGCAGGAAACGCCTGAAGACGTGTTCTTCGACGATGACGCGCCAGAAACTTGCGGCGATTTCCGATGGCGGCGGCACGATATAGCGGCTGATGAGGTCGGTGCGGATCAGCAATTCGACAATGAGCAGGAATAAGACAAGAGTCGCCACGCCGACGGCGGCAGGAGGGACCCCACGAGCGTAATTGCGTGCCGCAACGTCCGTCATGACGCTGACGCCTCGTGATGCAAGACGTGCTCTTCCTCGTCTTTCATGCCGCGGCTCGCTTCCTCGCGCAGGTCATTCCAGATCTGCGCCACGTAGCGGCCAAAGGCCTCGCTGCCGACGATTTCGGATGTGCGGGGGCGCGGAAGATTGATATCGACGATGCGCTTAACTTTGCCAGGCCGATAGGTCATCACCAGAATTCGATCGGACATCTGCACCGCTTCGGTGATGTTGTGGGTAATCAGCAGCGTGGTCTGCTTCAGCTGTTGCTGAATTTGCAGCACCTTATCGCCGAGCAGAAGCCGCGTTTGCTCATCGAGCGCCGCAAAAGGCTCGTCCATCAGCAGGATCTTCGGCTCGGATGCGAGTGTGCGTGCCAACGAAACGCGCTGGCGCATGCCGCCCGACAATTCGCCCGGATAACGGTTCGCGAAGCCGTCAAGGCCGACAAGCTTGATGAAGTGGCGCGCACGCTCGGCGCGCTTGGCCTTCGGCATGCCGATAAGCTCGAGCGGAAACGAAACGTTGTCGGCAACGGTACGCCAGGGAAAAGTCAACTCCTCCTGGAAAACCATCCCGATCGACTTGTGCGGGCCCGAGATGGTTTCGCCCGCGACGCTGACCACGCCCTGGTGATTGCTTAAAAGACCGCCGATGACGTTAAAGAGGGTGGATTTGCCACAGCCCGACGGGCCGATGACCGACAGGAATTCACCGGGTTTAACCTTGAAAGAGACGTTGTCGACGGCAGTGACGGGACCCTCGGGGGTCTGGAAGCGTACGACAATGTCATCTGCGACCAGAATGGCATCGTTGGATGCGGCGTCGGCTGACATGGTGCGATTACTCGCTCTTCCGTGTCATGGCCGCGGTCGTCGCGGCGGTGTAGCCGGGCTCAACCCGCACGTCGACGACAGCGACGGCGCCGGCTTCGACGGCGGCGATTGCCTTGGCGAACGTGGGCGCCAGATCCGCAATCGAGGCCACAGGCCCGAAGCCCTGCGCGCCTTGGGCACGCGCCATGCCGGCAAGGTCGATATCAGGTTCGGAGATGCGTTGGCCGACCCACCTGTTCTCGACGGGGCGATTGCGCATGCGCGCCACGCGCTCCTGATGCAATTCGTCATTGAAGAACGATCGATTATTGGCGACTACGAACAGCAACGGAATGCGGTAGTGCGCCGCGGTCCACAGCGCCGTGATGCCCATCAGGAAGTCGCCGTCGCCACAAACGGCGACCGCCAACCGGCCGCAGTCTTTAAGTGCCAGTGCGGCACCCACCGAAATGCCAGGACCGCCACCGACGCCTCCGCCGCCGTCGGAACCGAGATAGTCAAGCGGATGATCAAACGCCCAGTTTGCGCCATTCCATGACAGCGAAACGTGGGTGAGGCTGGCTGGCCTCTCACCAACGGCCTTTCGCAGCGCCACGGCAAGGTGATCGACCGTGAGCTTGTCGCCCGTCGGTGTCGGAAATTCCTTCGCGCGCGCGGGGGCAGCGCGAGCGGGACCGGGGCCAAGCGTTGCGAGCAATGCTGGCACGGCGACGTCCGGCTCGCAGTCAATGAATACATCGACCGGTGGCAAGCCTTGGTAATCCATGCTCCAGCCGTTGTGCAGTCGGTGATCGACGGACACCTGGACGACCTTGGCAGTGACATTGCCGACCGCCTTGAAGGTGCCCGCAACGTCGAGCCAATCGAGACTGAGGATGACGTCGGCGCCGCGAATGGCATCGGTTGCCTCAGGCGCCAGCACTGTGCCGCCAGGGGCACCGGCATGCAGATGATGGGCCGTCGGGAAAGAGGCCGCGATCTTCAGGTCGGTCACAACGAGCGCGTTGAGCCGCTCGGCAAGTGTAACCCGCGCTTTCCAGGCGTCGACATCACGTGATGTGCGACCGGCGAGAATGACCGGACGCTTGGCGCCTTGTAATAACTCAGCCGCGGCCTTGATGCGATCAGCGGGCGCGGCGCTGGCGACCGCAGGCATGAACCGCTTGGCGTCGATTGGCGTCACCGGTTCGGCGAGCTTGCTCTCCTGCATTTCCGCATCGAGATTGACGTAAGTCGGCCCGCGTGGCGCGGTATTGGCGATCCAGTTCGCGCGCAAGACCGCTTCACGCGCAGCCACCGGCGATGCGGGCTGGTCGTCCCATTTGGTGTACCCGCGCACAAGCGCGCCCTGATCGCGGGCGGTATGAATCCAGTCAATCCACGGGCGCCGCTTGACGGCATCGACCGGACCCGTCGCGCCGAGGATGACCATCGGCATGCGGTCGCACCATGCGTTGAATATCGCCATAGTGCCGTGCATCAGGCCAACATTTGAATGGACGGCCGCGGCCATCGCCTTGCCGGTGACCTTCGCATAGCCATGCGCGATTGCGATTGCGCTTTCCTCATGCAGGCACAGCAGCATCTGCGGGCGTTCATTGCCGAGGTAGTTCACGAGGCTGTCGTGAAACCCGCGGTAGCTAGCGCCAGGATTAAGCGCGATATAGGGGATGTCGGTCGCGCGAAGCGCGTCAGCGACCACATCGCTGCCGAAGCCGGCAGCATTAACGCCGGCGGGCACCGGGCGATCGAACGCGGATAAAAGTCCGCTATCGGCCGGTTGTCCCTTTTTACTCTCAGTTCTGTCGCTCGACACGTTCACAGGCTCCGCCGTCGGCCGCCCGGCGGGCGGTGGGCGGCATCCAACCGGATTACGAGCCCTGACGCAATCGGGCGAGCAATTTCAGCCCGGCATAGCCGTCGGCAGGCTCCATGCCGACTTTCTTCTGGAACGCGAGAATGGCCCTGATGGTGTCGCTGCCGGTGCGGCCGTCGATGCCGTCGGTCTTGAACCCTTGCTCATTGAGCCGCCGCTGGATTTCCTTGACCTCGTCCAGCGAGGGCACACGTTCGCCGCCGGGGAACTGCTGGCGGAAGGGCGGGTCGCCGCGGATCAGGTCGCCAAGATGGCAGAGTGCCAGCGTGTAGTTCGTCGAGGGGTTGTAGGAATGGACTGCACGAAAGTTTTGGCCAATCAGGAAGGCCGGGCCGCCGGCAACCGGAAGCCAGAGCTTGACCTGATCTGCAGGGCGCGCGAACGCCGCGCCGTCAGCGCGGCGCACGCCGAGCTCCGCCCACTTGGCGTAAGTGCGCATGGTCCGGTTGTTCGCCAGCCGGGCTTGATTTGCGGCGAGCGCGACCTCGCAGCCCCAGGCCTCGCCGCGGCGATAGTTCCCGCGCTCCACCAGAAATCGCGCGCTGCCCGCGAATGAATCATCCGGCTTTCCGAACGGGGAGGCGCGGCCGTCGTGATCGTAGTCGACGCCCATGTGCAACCAGACTTCGGGCATCCACTGTGTATGCCCCATCGCGCCCGCCCACGAGCCGATCATATCCTGCGGCTGTGCCCAGCCGCGGTCGACGACGGTGAGCGCGTTGAGCAGCTCGGCTTCCCAATAAGGACGGCGGCGTGGCGCTCCCCACGCCAACGCCGCGAGGGCCGGAATGATCGGGCGCATGTATTTGCGATTTGCAATAACGTCGCCGAAGGACGACTCCATGCCCCACAAGCCGAGAACAATGTAGCGGTCAACCCCGTAATCCTTCTCGATGCGCGTCAACAAATTTGTGTACTCCCTGGCGCGCACTTTGCCGGTGATCACGCGCCAATCGGAGCAGCGACGGTTAATGTATTGCCACATCAATTCGGTGAACTCAGGCTGTGCGTCTAATTGCGCGAAGACGCTCGTGTCGGGCGTCAATTCGCCCATCACGCGATCATATGTTTGTTCGGAAATGCCGCGCGTGAGGGCGCGTGGGCGAAAGTTGGCAACCCAGCGGGTGAAGGCAGGCGTTTGGGCGGCGAAGACCTGTTCGCCAAGCGCGTGAGCTGCTGTTACGCCAAGTACGCACGTCATCAAGGCGCGACGATTAAGTCGCAGGCTGGTTTGGCGGGTTCCGCGCAAAAGGATTCGCTCCATAATGGCATTGTAGCGGGCGGCCTCGCACGAACAAACGATTGCCAGAAGGCCGTTGGTAAAGCCGCTGGACGAGACGCCTCAGCCGTCGTTATGCCGGTGCCGCCGTTTCTTGCGCACCTGATGATGCTTCTGCGGTTTGGCGTGTTTGGTGGCGGAAATTTCGGGTTTTGTCGGCGGCTGCGGTGTTGCCAAGGATGCTTCCGGTGCGAGTTCCGGATGCAAGATCACCGGCGGCTTGTCGGGAATGGGCGGAGCCGGCTGGCCCGGCAGGATTTCGCTGCCCCTGCCACCGATCTGGCGTTCATAGGCGGCGACCAGCGTCATATAGGGATTGACCCATACCCAGCCGATTTTGGTGAAGACCTGGATGTTGAAGTGGATGTGGTACGACGTGCCCTTTTCGTAGTCGCCCCAGGTTGCGACTTTGCCGATGATCTCGCCTTCGGAGACGCGCTTGCCGTTCAGGAGGCCTTCGGCATCCATGTAATTCGGGTTCATGTGCAGGTAGCGAAAGCGCACGCGTTCGTTTTGTGTGTTGGCGACAATATAGACGCCAATATTTCCGGGCAGGCGACGGATGGTGCCGTCATGCACGGCGGCAACCGAATGCTGATAGGGCATGCACCGGTCGGCCTCCGCATTGTTGAGGACGCAATTGCCGGGCCTGATATCTTCGCCCTGGTGGCCGTAACCGCCCGGGCACTGACCGACCAGAAAATCACGGAGCTCGCAGAAGTTGTCGCGCCACGGATAGGTGAAGTTTTCCGCCGCCGACTCGTCGAACACGAGCGGCTTACTGTTGAGCTTGCAGTGATATTGCGCGCCCTTGCGGCCGGTCCGTCCCACCGTTCCGGTGTGGTAGCAGTCGCCCCACGGCATAAAGGATTGTGATTTTACGTACCCCGGGGCGTCGGCAATCGGAAAACGCATGCGCGAATAGACGTGATAGTCGACGCGGCCGGGCATTTTTTTCCAGCCGGAATTCTCGATCAGGTCGCCTGGGCCGTAATAGGTGAAGTCCGATTTTCCATCCGGCCGGCTGAGGTCGAATTTCGGTTGTTGGATTTTGGCCGGACTGCCGCCGGCCGTGTGCAACAATTTCAGAAATCGCAGAGCAAGCGGATCGGCTTCGCGGCATGAAAGATGTCGAGATGACGGCCGCATATCGTAGCATTGGATCGACAGGACGTAAGGCACGCCAAATCGCTCGAATACGTAGCGCACATGCGCTTCGCTCAAGACGCGACGGATGCCGGGAAATTGCTCAGCCAGATCCTTTGGCGGGGGCTCTTCTTTTTCCACGTGATCGGGCGGATCAAGCTCGTAGATAAAGGCCGCCCCCGAGATTTCGAACAGAATTGGCTTTTCGAAACGAATTTTGAGTCCATCGTCCTTGTTGCTGAGCGTAAACGTCGCATCGTATCCGGCAGGGCCCGGCAAGAAGAACTTGGTCGGGTGAAAACCTCCGAAGTATTTTTCCGACGCAGAGACTTCGGGTTTTCCGTCGGCCATGTCCTTGCGAAACGCATCGATGTCGAACGGGAGCAGTACCGGCACCGAGCTCTTGCCGATATCCGGAAACCGCTTTTCGGTGATGGCGTTGAGGCGGCCGAAAACTTCCGTCGGTGCTTGGGTGCCGCGATCGGGCAGGCTCGCCGCGGCGGCTTCCCAATTGACGTCGCTGAGCTTGACCACCGGGCTTTCCAATTCGCCAGCGGCCGCAGGCCCGGCAATAAGCAATGCTAGGCTTACCAGGATAGCGCGTTTCAAACCGGATCCCTCGTTCTGCCCGCCAGCCAAGGGCCGGAGAAATACTTCGCCGCCGAGTTAATGGCATCGGCGAGCGGCATACAAGGGTCCACTGGTATAGTGTAGGGTGCGCCGCGGCGCGGGACGGGCGCAGCGGCAGTGCTGGAGATGCATAAAAATGACCTTGCGTGAAGCAAACTTGACGGCGGCTTCGGCGGCCGACCGGGAACCCGAGATCATCGAGAGTGGTGGCACCGCGCGATTGCATCTCACGCTTGCGACGACCGACTACGATCACGTGCGCGACGTGGTGAACGGCGTTGTGCGGCCGGAAGGCGCGGTCCTCACGGCCTTTGTGTTGCCGGTTGAGGAAGTCTTCTACAGGTTTATTAAAAACCGCGAATGGGACGTGTCGGAAATGTCCTTCGGCAAGTTCATCGGCTTCGCCTCGCAGGGCAATTCGCCGTTCATTGGAATCCCGGTCTTTCCATCGCGCGTGTTCCGGCATTCCGCGTTTTACGTGCGCACGGATCGCGGGATCGCAAAGCCGAAGGACCTCGAAGGCAAACGGGTCGGAATTCCCGAGTGGGCGCAGACCGCAGGAATTTATGCGCGCGGCTATCTGTCGGAGACGGCCGGCGTGGATTTGCGCAAGATTCATTGGGTGCAGGCCGGCATGAACGAGGCCGGCCGCGAGGAGAAGGTGGAATTCAAATTACCGGCCGGAATTCAATATGAGCAGCGGCGCGATACGAGCATTTCGGCGATGCTGCTGTCCGGCGAGATTGATGCAGCCATTTCAGCGCGCGTACCGGATGCTTTCGAAAAGGGGGGCGGCAAAATCGCGCGGCTCTTCCCGGACTACCGGGCGGAAGAGGCGCGTTATCATGCCGCGACCGGCATTTACCCGATTATGCATGTGATCGCCATGCGGCGGACAGTATTTGAGCGTTACCCGTGGGTGGCGATGAATTTGTTCAAGGCTTTCGATGAAGCCAAGCGGAGAAGCCTCGAGCGTATCCGGGATTTGACCGCCTCGCGCATCCCAGTGCCGTGGTCTGCTGCAATTGCGGACGAATGGAGCAAGGATTTTGGTGCGGATCCGTTTCCCTACGGCCTTGAAGAGAACCGCAAGACACTAGCCGCCTTCTGCCGCTTCGCGCACGAGCAGGGCGTCACTGCCAAACAGCTGACGCCTGATGATCTATTTCCGAAGGAAGTGCGCGCCAGCGTACGAGTTTAGTCCTTCGCCCGCTCGACATAGGAGCCATCGGCGGTCATCACCACCACGCGGGTCCCGGCAACGATATGGGTCGGGACCATGGTGCGGACGCCGTTCGACAGAATCGCCGGCTTGAATGAGCCCGACGCAGTCTGCCCCTTCATGGCAGGTTCGGTTTCCTTGATCTCCAGTGTCACCTTCTGGGGGATCTCGATGGAAACGGCGACGCCTTCATGGATGGCGAGGTTTACTTTCATGCCTTCCTGCAGGTAAGCGGCCTGGTCACCGATAATGTCGGCCTGCAGGGTAACCTGGTCGAACGTTTCATCATTCATAAAGTGAAAGCCGTCGCCGTCCTGGTAGAGGTATGAATATTCCACGTCCTCGACGTGGGCACGCTCCACCTGGTCGGTGGTCTTGTAGCGCATCTGGGTCTTCACCCCGTCGGAAATCCGGCGCATATCGACCTGGGTGGTGGGGGTGCCCTTGCCGGGATGAAAATTTTCCGCATTGAGGACAACATAGAGCTTGCTGTCGAGATCGACGATATTGCCTTTGCGGAGCGAACTGGCGATGACCTTCACGATATTGATCCTTGACGTCTGGGCGGCTGGCGGCCGCGGTTTCGGGCCGCACCATAGCGATCTTCTCGCGCGATGCCAGCCTTTCTCGAGCGTCGTTTGATCGAGGTAAATGTGCCGAAAAGCCCGCCATTCTGGAGTGCCGGGGTCCACGCCGCCCGCAGGCCGTATCTGCTGGCGCGCCAGCAGATCGCGGTCGCCTTGCGGGGCTGGTTTACCGCGCAGGGTTTTATCGAGGTTGAAACCGCGGCGCTCCAGGTTTCGCCAGGCAACGAGACCCACCTGCACGCCTTCGCCACCGAACTGATCGGGACAAGCGGGGAGCGCCGGCCGCTTTATCTGCGAACCTCTCCGGAATTCGCCTGCAAGAAACTTGTGGCTGCCGGCGAGACCCGCATTGTCGAATTCGCCAGGGCATTCCGCAATCGCGAGCGTGGGGCGTTGCATCATCCGGAATTCACGATGCTGGAATGGTACAGGGCGAACGAACCGTACGATGTATTGATGGATGATTGCGCGGCGCTGCTGGCGGAAACAGCGCGTGCTGCCGGTGCGAAAGAATTCCGTTTTCGCGGCAAGACCATTGATCCGCTGGTGGCGCCCGAACGTCTGACTGTCGCGGACGCATTCGCGCGTTACGCCGGCATCGATTTGTTGGCCACAGTTCGGGGTGGTCGAGGCGACAGCAAGGCTCTGGCTGCGCAGGCGGCCAAGGATGGTGTTGCAACGGCCGCCGACGACAGCTGGGGTGACATCTTCAGCCGGATCCTGGCTGAGCGCGTGGAAGCGCACCTCGGGATCGGCCGGGCCACCATATTATATGAGTATCCACTGCCGCTGGCCGCGCTGGCGCGGGCCAAGCCCGGAAGCGACAGCGTTGCAGAGCGTTTCGAGCTTTACGCCTGCGGGGTAGAACTCGCCAATGCTTTCGGCGAGCTGACCGACGTCGCCGAACAGCGTACGCGCTTCGAGGCTGCGATGAACGAGAAGGAACGCATCCATGCCGAGCGTTACCCGATCGACGAGGATTTCCTCGATGCCTTGGCGCGCATGCCGCCCGCCAGCGGAATAGCGCTTGGCTTCGACCGCCTGGTGATGTTGGCGACTGGTGCACAACACATCGAGCAGGTGATCTGGACTCCGGTGACTGAGTAATAATGACAAAGGGACAAGCCATGACGACGCTCCGCACGCCCACGCAATTGTGTGACCGGGGGCTGATATCGTCCGATCAGCGGGTCGCGCTTGAGGCCGTTGCCGCGCGTTATGCGGTCGCGCTGCCGCCGGCTATCGCCCAGCTGATCGATCGCAGCGACCCGGCTGACCCAATCGCCCGCCAATTTGTGCCGGACGCCGCAGAACTCGACCATCGCCCGGAAGAGCTTGCCGACCCGATCGGCGACGAAGCCCACAGCCCCGTTGAGGGCATCGTTCACCGCTATCCCGACCGTGTCCTGTTCAAGCTGACCCATGTCTGCGCGGTCTATTGCCGGTTCTGTTTCCGCCGCGAGATGATCGGGCCTGACAAGCCAAACGCGCTGTCGCCGCAAGAGGCGGCGCGTGCGCTCGACTATATCCGGATGCATCCGGAAATCTGGGAAGTCATCCTGACGGGGGGCGATCCGTTGATTTTGTCGGCCCGCCGCCTGCGCGCCGTGATGAAGGAGCTTGCGGCAATCGATCACGTCAAGGTCATCCGCATCCACACCCGCATGCCCGTCGCCGACCCCGAGCGCATCTCGCCCGAGTTGGTGCGCGCGATGAAGGCCAAAGGAAAGGCGACCTATGTTGCGATCCACGTCAATCACCCGCGTGAACTGACGCCGCAGGCCCGTTCGGCTTGCGCGCGCGTCGCTGATGCCGGCATTCCGTTGCTCTCGCAAACGGTATTGCTTGCCGGGGTCAATGACACGCCGGATGTAATGAGTGAACTGATGCGGGCGCTCGTCGAATGCCGGATCAAGCCGTACTATTTGCATCACGCCGATCTTGCGCCCGGCACCGCGCATTTGCGCGCCGACATTGCAACGGGACAGGAGCTGATGCGCGGCCTGCGCGGGCGAATCTCCGGCCTGTGCCAGCCAACTTATGTGCTCGACATTCCGGGCGGCCACGGCAAATCGCCGATCGGGCCCGCATACATCGAGCGGGTCGGATCAAGCGGGAACGCGCAGACTATGGTGAAGGATTTCAACGGGCGACAACACGTATATCCGCCGAACGCGGTCTAGTGCCGGATTGCCAAGAGGTCGAGCAGGGCCGCTGCCACCGCAAGGCTGGCAAATCCGATGAACACCACCGCGATCACAGCGTGCCAGACAAAGGCGACGTCGCGCCTCAGGGCTGCCACTACGTTCTTGCTGTTGATCATCGCCTGACGTTCCCGATTGAGTTCGCTACAGGACAGCGAACAGTAATCGCTTAAAGGACCATCCGGCCCGTAATTTGTATGTTAAAAATCGCGTGAATAGCATCGCATACACGCATACCAGCTATGAAACCCGCATGAGTAACGGGGCCGAAGGGGTGATTTGAACCCCTTGCCGCCGTGAATGTCTGCCGAGCCCCGTCTGGCACCCCTGGATACCGCAAGCTCTTCGTCGGCGATTGCCGCTCGGCAGGCGTTACCGCGATCGCACGACCAGCCGACAGAAACCAAGGTCCACCCGATTTTGCTCTGGTCCAAAGCATTGTCGCTCATGTCCAAGCTTTAGATTTTCGTTTCCGCCAGAGTTCACAACTGATTTTCGATGAGTTGCGGACGAAGTCCCCTTTGAAATTGAAATGGCGAGGAAGTTGCGATGAGAAAAACAACAATAGCTGCTGTGCTGGTTGCAATCGGTGTCTGTGCTGCTGGCCCCCTCGTTTCAAATGCAAAAGCCAGCACGCTTATTCCTTATCCCAATAGGGGCATCGAAAATTTGGCGACCTACACATTCACTGCAATCGCTGACGGCTCGATCACCGCTTATTTTTCCGGGTCGGGAGCTCACTTCATAGAAGTGCTCGGCATGACAGTGAACGGGATCCCGACCGGAATTACCGGACTGAATGATCAACTCTCCCATATCGGGGACTCTCTTGTTCTCGCGAACAACGTCCATGCCGGTGACAAGATCGTGTTTTTCGATCAGATATCTCCGCAAAACGGGGGCGACATTTGGTATTCGAACCTTGCATTGAACGCGGACGGCGGACAGCACGCCTACGCCACGCCTTACGACAGCAACAGCCACCTGCTTGTCGGCGCGATACCTTCCGGTGTGTACGTGGGGTTCGAAGATCTGACCAAAGACCTGAGCAAAGGACACGGAGCGCCCAACTTTGACTATCTCGACGAAACCTTTGTCGCCACAAATGTCGCAATAAATGCGACGCCGCTTCCGCCCGCTCTTCCGCTTTTCGCAACCGGGCTCGGCGGATTGGTCCTGCTTGGCTGGCGACGGAAGTGGAAGGCCGCATCGCCCGTCGCCGAATGCCAGGGTTGAACCTTGGCTGAGTATCGGCTGGACATTGGCGCGCCCTAGGGGATTCGAACCCCTGTTACCGCCGTGAAAGGGCGGTGTCCTAGGCCTCTAGACGAAGGGCGCGCGTGGCCGGGGGTATAAAGAGCTTCATCCCCAGCGGCAAGCGAATGCCGGCTACCACTTACCGGTATTGGGCATCGATTTCCATGGTTCCTGCGGGGGCTTGGCGGCGCCTTTTTGCAGGAGCTCGATCGAATGCTTGTCGGGCGAGCGCACGAAGGCCATGACGCCGTCGCGCGGCGGCCGGTTGATGGTGACGCCGGCCTTCATCAGCCGGTCGCAGGTTTCATAAATATCGTCGACCTCATAGGCGAGGTGGCCGAAAAACGGGCCTCGCCGTAATCTTCCGAATCCCAGTTGTAGGTGAGCTCGACCACCGGCGCGTCGCGTCGTCCGGCCTTGAGCGCCTCGCTCGCCGCGGCGGCGTCGTCCGATGCCGCCAGGAACACCAGGGTATAGCGGTTCTTGTCGTCGACCCGCCGGCGAACTTCCTGCAGGCCGAGGAGCTTGCCGTAGAATTCCATCGCGGCATCGAGATTGCGTACGCGGAGCATCGTGTGCAGAAATCGCATGGTATGAACCTCACTGTGGCGGGCGCCCTGAGCGGGCGGGATTATAGCAATGATTGCCTCGGACCTTGAAGCGGCGGTCGCCGGTCTCGGCCAATTGATTGAATCCGCCCGCGTGATCGTTCCGTTCACGGGGGCGGGGATTTCGACCGAATGCGGTATTCCCGATTTCCGCTCGCCCGGCGGACTGTGGACCAAGAACCAGCCGATCCCCTACGACGCATTCGTCGCAAGCCGCGACATGCGCGACGAGTCCTGGCGCCGCCGCTTTGCGATGGAGGAGAGTTTTGCCAGTGCGAAACCGGGCCGTGGCCATCGCGCGCTCGCCAGTCTCTATCGCGCCGGCAAGGTCCCGGCCTTGATCACCCAGAATATCGACAACCTGCATCAGTCCTCCGGCATCGCGGCGCGCGACGTGGTCGAGTTGCACGGGAACACCACCTATGCCGTGTGCCTGGACTGCGCCGAGCGCTATGACTTGTCCTGGGTGCGGGAAAAATTCGAGGGCTCGGGAGAGCGTGCACCCGATTGCAGCTGTGGCGGACCTATCAAGACTGCGACCATTTCGTTCGGCCAGGCCATGCCGGCCGAGGCGATGCAGCGTGCCGAGGCCTTGACCAAACAATGCGACCTGTTTCTCGCCGTCGGCTCCTCGCTGGTGGTGTGGCCCGCCGCCGGTTTTCCGCTGATGGCCAAACGCAATGGCGCAGCACTCGTCATCATCAACCGTGAGCCGACGGAATTCGATGACATTGCCGATCTGGTTGTGCGCAACGACATCGGCGACGCTTTGGCTCCCTTCATCGCCCACTGATTCGCTTGCGTTGCGCTGTGTATAGAGCTGTGCGCAAGCCCATTTTGGCCTTTGCCGTTTGAAGGCCGGTGTTATCTTCGAATCTACGGAAGATTCGTCGAAGCGCCCATTAAGAGGCGCCAGCAAAGCAGCGGCGCGCGGCGTCATGGCGTCGGACGGGGTCGAATCAAAAATGTCTGGTACCAATCTCCGGCCAGGGGCGGTCAGAGAACTCGTCGATGAAACGGCGACCAATCTCATAGAATTGACCGGCGTCATCAAGTGGTTCGATGTCTCAAAGGGATTTGGGTTCATCGTTCCCGACAATGGAATGCCCGACATTCTGCTCCATGTGACCTGCCTGCGCCGGGACGGTTTCCAGACCGCCTATGAGGGCGCGCGGGTCATCTGCGAGGTGCTGGAGCGCCCGAAGGGGTTGCAGGCCTTCCGCATCGTTTCGATGGACGACAGCACGGCCGTGCACCCGGCGCAGATGCCGCCGCCGCGCACCCACGTCACGGTGACGCCGACCAGCGGGCTCGAGCGCGCGCAGGTCAAATGGTTCAACCGTCTGCGCGGCTTCGGCTTCCTGAGCCGGGGCGAGGGCACCCCGGATATTTTCGTCCACATGGAAACCTTGCGCCGCTATGGCATCGCCGAGCTGCGGCCAGGGCAAACCGTGCTGGTCCGCTTCGGACCCGGACCCAAGGGCCTGATGGCGGCCGAGGTACGGCCGGACGGTGGCCCGCTCGGGCTCGCCTCCCACTAGATCCCGGATTTTCCAGTTGCCGCTTGGGCTTGGGCCGCGTAAAGGCGGGCGCATGCGCGCGATCCATTGGCTCGTCCTTGGTCTCTTCGGGCTTTTTGTGGCTGCCGGGCCGGCCTGGCCGGCCGGCAAGCAGACGCTGGAGATCGCCAGCCAATCCGGCGTGCACGTGTTTTCGGTCGAACTGGCCGACAACGATGCCGAGCGCGCCAAGGGCCTCATGTACCGCAAGGAACTGCCCGAGGGGCAGGGCATGCTGTTTGATTTCCATCGCGAGCAGGATGTGAGCTTCTGGATGCAGAACACATATATCTCGCTCGATATGATCTTCATCCGCGCCGACGGCCGCATCCTGCGGATTGCCGAAAACACGGAACCGTTGTCGACGCGGCTGATCCCGTCCGGCGGGCCGGTGCGGGCGGTTCTGGAAATCATCGGTGGTTCGGCCCGCAAGCTCGGCATCGCGCCCGGCGACCGCGTCGCTTCGCCCATATTCAGCGGCCATTGAGGGCTTGCTTGCCGGGCTGAATTGAAGCGTGTATCGAACGCCGATTGCCCATCGGGGCATAGCGCAGTCTGGTAGCGCGTCTGGTTTGGGACCAGAAGGTCGCAGGTTCGAATCCTGCTGCCCCGACCAACTAACATATTGATTTCGCACCGTTTATATTGGTCGGTCGGTCGAGGCGCGTCGCGATTGAACCGTCGGGGTTTTTCAATGCGGCCGCACGTGGCGCTGCTGGTCGCAGCGTCCGACAAAGTCTGCAATCACGCGCAATCGTGTCTGCTTCGGCCAGCAGCGGTGCGTGGCCCTGGTCCGCCACGTCGAGTGTTTCGAGACCCGCATGCCGCGCGCGCATCGCGTCGACCGTCGCCGGCGACAGGATGTCCGAATTGGCGCCGCGGATCGCCATCACCGGCACGAGCGCTGAGCGCATCGAATTGCTTCCACAAAGGCGGTATCGGGCTGTCCGGGTTTATCGCCTCCAAAGTCTTTGCCAGCCTGACGTCATAGGTCGGCACCATCCGGCCTTTTTCTTCCTTGAACGCGCGTCTCGCGCTGTCCAGCCAGTCGTCATGTCCGAGCTTGGGAAATTGATTGTGGAATAGCCGGCGCAGGATCTCCGCGCCATCCTCGAAATTGCGCGGCTGCGGCAGCTTGCCGACATAACCCTTGATGCGCATCAGGCCCTGTGGCTCGATCACCGGACCAATGTCATTGAGCACGACACCCGCAATTGCGGTCGGCCGCACGGCGGCCAGCAACATTGTCAGGATTCCGCCGCGTGAAGTGCCAATGAAAATCGCCGGCATCGCGTCGAGTGCAGTAACGACTGCGAGGACGTCAGCGAGCTCGACGGGAAGCGAATAGTTATCCGGGTTACGGTCGTAGTCGGAGCGTCCGCGTCCACGATAGTCGAGCGCGATCACGCGGCGGGGATGGGCGTCGTCATGCGCCAATGCCGCCGCGAGCGCTTCAAAATCGGCCGCGGTGCGGGCGAGACCGGGCAGGCAGACCACCGGCATCTTCGGCGAAATGCGCGGGCCGTAAGAGAGCGCGTGCAGCCGCAGGCCATCGGGGGCGGAGATAAATGTGCTGACGGCGCCATTTTGCATGGCGCCGTTTGTAGCATTGATGCTGTAGCCGCCCAAAGAGCCTCTCGGCTGTCATGCGCGGACTTGATCCGCGCATCCATGATGAGCGGCAGCTCAGATGGGACTTACGTACGACAGACTGTATGGAGATTTATCATGGATTGCCGGGTCAAGCCCGGCAATGACCGAGTGAGAGGCGTTACTCACGCATGGAGTGCGAGGATTGAACCGCCCGCCTAAGCGGGGACGACGACCTTGCTAATTCAACCCACCGCGCTTGATGTCGGCCTCGATCAGCAGCTTGGTGCCGCCGCCGAACCGCGCCCGGTAAACCTGAAGGTTCTCCATGATCCGCTCGACATAATTGCGGGTCTCGGAGAGGGGAATGCGCTCCACCCAGTCGACCGGATCGACATTCGGATCGCGCGGATCGCCGTAGGCTGCGATCCACTGTCGCACGCGTCCGCGTCCGGCATTGTAGCCGGCGAACGTGAGGATGTAGGACCCGTTATAGCCGGTGAACAGGTTCGACAGTTCCGCCGCACCCATCTGCATATTGTAGACCGGGTCCTTGAGCAGGCGGTCGCGGCTATAGGCGACCTTGAATTTGGCGGCGGTATCGATGGCGGCCGCCGGCGTCACCTGCATCAGACCCATGGCATGGGCGCTTGAGACGACCTTCTGATTGAAGTGGCTCTCCTGGCGCGCGATCGAATAGGCGATGGCGGGCTCGATCGGAGGAGCGATCGGCTGGTAGTCGGGCAGGCCAACGATCGGGTAAGCGTAATAGTCGAGCGGCAAGCCGCGTCCATAGGCGGACTCGCCAAGCAACAACATCGCGCGGCCGTCACCGTGTTTGCCGGCAAGCTCTCCGAGCATGGCCATGCCGGCGATGTCGGTGCCGCTTTCGCCGAGTTCAGCGAAGATCGATGCAAGCATGTCGCGCTCATCGAGCGCATAGAGAATTCTGCGCGGCGCGCACGACCTCGAGGTTGCCGAGCACGTTCTGCTCTTGCGGCGTGAAGGCTGGTGGCCCGCGCAGGCCGAGGTCGGTCAGCCCGAGCCGCGCCCGGGCAAGCTGGCCGTAATAGGTGGCGGTGTATTGTGCGGCCGAGTTGTAGAAGGCCTTGGCCTGCGCGCGTTGGCCCATGGCCTCTGCCGCGCGGCCCTGCCAATAGCCGCCGCGCGCGAGTGCATGCGGGTTGATGGTGCCTTCCATGATGCGCGCGAAATGCTCGGCGGCAGTCTTGGGATCGTTCAGGTAACGCAGCGCCACCCAGCCGGCAGTGAAATGCGCATCCACCCGGTAGAAACCGCGCATCGGCGGCGCGGCTTCACGCGCAATTCGATACGCAGTTTGGGCGTCGCGCTCGTCGAGCAGCTTGCGCACCAGCAAGCGCCGTTCCTGCCACCACTGATCGAGATTGTAGAGAAGCTCCGGATTTTTCGGCGCCGTGAGGATCAGTTTGCCGGCGTCTTCTGCCTTGTTGTTCTGGCGCAGCCATTGCACGCGCGCGAAAATGTAGCCGGGATCGCTTTGCGCGGACGCAGGCACTGCATCGAGCGCCGCCTTTGCATTGCCGGCTTTGCGCAACACCGCTGCGCGCGCCTTGCCGATTGCGACCTCGTTGCCGCCAAGACGTTCCGCTGCGCGCATGCCGCCAGCGACATCGTCGGCATAGAAGCGGTGTTCCATGCGCGCCTTGTGGTCGGCGGTGGTGAGCATGTTGCCGAACATCTCGAGCACACGCTTTTCAACCTCGGCGCTGCATTCGTCGTTGCGCCAGGCGTGGCGAACCAGAGCCGCCGCAGCGTCGCGGTCGCCTTGCGTGAGCAAGGTGCGCGCCAACATGAAACGGCCTTTGGCGGTCGACGGCTGATGCTTGGCGAAGAAGGCGCGAACGGTGCGGTCGTCGACGCCATCATTCCAAAGCGCATTTTCGGCGCGCCGGCGGAACAACGGAGAGTGCGGCCAGCTCGGATTGGCCTCGACGAAGGCGGCATAGCGCTGGAACGTTGGATTGGTGTTGTCCGAACGCAGGATGACCCACTCAGCGAGTTTTTTGGCGACAGGATCCGTGATGCTCGCTTCAGCGGCATTGGCATCGGCTTCCTTGCCCTTGCGCGTGGCCTCGATGACTCGTTTGACTGCCGCGACATCCGCAGCAGAGGTCGCGGCTGTCGGGGCGAGTGCGAAGGGGCCGGAGACCGGGCGCGCCAGCGGTTTGAACGTGGCGCGGCTTTCGAAAATTGTGCCGTGCAGACCGACATTGGCCTGCGCAAAAGAGGAGAGGGCTTTGGGTTCAGCGGCCGGCCGCTTTTGCGGGAGCGGGGCGATTCGCGCAGCGGGTACGGCGGCCTGCTTTCCTCCCGGAATGGCAGGTCGTGGGCGTGGCAATGGAACTTGCTGCGGCAGGGCCACGACGGTTTCCGCGCAAAGCGCGGAAGCGGCCGCCAATGCCAAACACGCGCGGAAACAAGCACCTATGGGGCTGCGAGTAGTCCCGTGCATTCGATCCCTTGCCCTTAAGTCCCGGCGACCCCAACTCATGGCAAGGGCCGCGAACCCGTTTGGCCCCCATTAGGCCAATAACGTTGATGAAGGATATCCAAAATTTTGGGGTATTGGGATCCTAGGCAACGAGAGGGGCAAAAACAGGGCAAGGCCCTGGCTCTATCACGCCAATTCATGAGCCCATTTACGGGCGGGGCTTTCATCGGCCCGCCTGACCCGATATCTATGGTCCCCAGTCCAGACCCCTGTGGAGAAGTCGTGCCATGACCGCCAAGACGAGCTTTCGAGGCTCATTTACTGCGCTGGTCACGCCGTTCAAAAACGGCTCGCTCGACGAAAAGGCATTCCGTGACATCGTGGACTGGCAGATCACCGAGGGCACGAACGGCCTGGTTCCAGTCGGAACAACCGGCGAGAGCCCGACGCTATCGCATGACGAGCACAAGAAGGTCGTGGAGTGGTGCATCGACCAGGCTGACGAACGGGTTCCCGTCATTGCTGGTTCTGGATCGAACTCGACGGCTGAAGCCGTAGAGTTGTCGCAGCATGCCGAGAAAGCCGGCGCCGATGCGGTGTTGATTGTCACGCCCTACTACAACAAGCCGACCCAGGAAGGGCTCTATCAGCACTACAAGGCGATCAACGATGCCATCGGCATCCCGATCATTATTTACAATATCCCCGGCCGGTCCATCGTCGACATGTCGGTCGACACGATGGCGCGCCTGTATGAACTCAAGAACATCGCGGGCGTGAAGGACGCGACGGCCAACATGGCGCGCGTCTCGCAGCAGCGTGCTGCGATGGGGCCGGATTTCAATCAGCTGTCCGGCGAGGACATCACCGCGCTCGGCTTCATGTCGCATGGCGGCCACGGCTGCATTTCCGTCACCTCGAACGTGGCGCCGCGGCTCTGCGCCGAATTTCAGGCGGCCTGCCTGAAAGGCGACTTCGCCAAGGCGCTCAAGCTGCAGGACAAGCTCACGCCGCTTCATATCAAACTTGTTCGTGGAAACAAGTCCGGCACCGATCAAGTACGCGATGTCGTTGATCGGCAAGTGCGCCAATACGGTGCGGCTGCCAATGGTGCCGGCGAGCGAGAAGGCAGAGGCCGCTGTGCGCGAAGCGATGGTGCATGCCGGTCTCATCAACTAGATGCTGGCCGAATTTAAAAAGTTTGCGCTGCGGGGAAATGTCGTCGATCTCGCCATTGGCGTCATTATTGGCGCGGCCTTTTCCGGCATCGTGAATTCGCTGGTCGGCGATGTCATCACGCCGATCATCGGCGCCGTCACGGGCGGCCTCGATTTTTCAAATTACTATGTGCCGCTCTCGGGGAAAGTCACGGCGACGACGCTGGTCGAAGCAAAAAAGCAAGGCGCCGTACTGGCTTGGGGAAATTTTCTCACTGTCACGCTTAACTTCATCATCATAGCTTTTGTGCTCTTCCTGGCCATTCGCGGACTGAACAGGCTCGTTCGCAAGGAAGAGGAGAAAGCGCCGGCATTGTCGAAGACCGAGCAACTTCTCACTGACATCCGCGATCAGCTCAAGTCGCGCTGAACGCGAACTGCAAGCACGCCCAAAGTATTCCCATGGCCGCAAAACCCGAGCGCCGCTTCAAGGTGGTCGCCGACAACCGTAAGGCGCGCTTCAACTACGAAATTGGCGAGACCTTCGAGGCGGGCATTGTCCTTACTGGCAGCGAGGTCAAATCGCTCCGCGCCGGCAAGGCCACGATCGCCGAATCCTATGCCGATACCCGTGACGGCGAACTCTGGCTGATCAACTCGAACATTCCGGAATATCTGCAGGCCAGCCGCTTCAACCACCTGCCGAAGCGGCCGCGCAAATTGCTGCTGCAAAAGCGCGAGATCAACCGATTGGCCGGTGCGGTCGAGCGGGAAGGCATGACCATTGTGCCGTTAAAGCTTTACTTTAACGAGAAGGGTCGCGCGAAGATTGAGGTCGCGCTCGCGCGCGGCAAGAAACTGCATGACAAGCGCGAGACCTTGAAGAAGCGATCCTGGGAACGCGAACGCGGGCGGTTGATGCGTCTGAAGGGGTAGATATTCCCACGAGGCTATGAACTCCTCTAACAGCGAGCGAGCGTATGAGTGCTACAGTCCCGACCAAGCTCGACCATTGCGTAATCCACGTGTCCGACTGGGAGCGATCGAACAAGTTCTACAGCGCGGTGATGGGCGCCGAACTGGTGCAGCGGCCCGCCGGCTGGGC
The DNA here is from genome assembly GCA_963817815.1 of uncultured Alphaproteobacteria bacterium. Lineage (GTDB taxonomy): Bacteria > Pseudomonadota > Alphaproteobacteria > Rhizobiales > Xanthobacteraceae > Pseudolabrys. The sequence goes on from CAWFPY010000001.1 coordinate 68,955, forward strand.
CTATCGCTTTGGCGACAAGCAGCTCAATGTGCATGGCCCCGGCGTAAAGCCGGCGGAAGTCGCCCGGCTGCCTGTGCAGCCGGGTAACAGCGATCTCTGCTTTGAGTGGATCGGCCCAATCGATGGCGCAATCGCGCATCTGAATGCACATGGAATTGCCGTTGAGCGCGGACCGATGCAGCGGTTCGGCGCTAAAGGGCCGGGGACTTCCGTCTATTTTCGCGATCCGGACGGCTCGCTCATGGAGTTTATGAGCTATGGAGACGGGAAATGACCGAAGGTCCCGGAACAATCCTGAATTCAGGCGTCCAGATAAATATTCCGCTCATTCCCGCGTAAGCGGGAATCCAGTTTACTTTGCTCTGGGTCCCCGCTTTCGCGGGGACGAGCGGTAGAAATGTGATCAGGCGTCCAGATAATTCCTGACGCCTGCAAAGACCTTGCGGAACATTTCAGGTGTGAGGACACCTGTATTCGTATTGTAGCGCGAGCAATGGTAGCTCGAGAACAATGTCAGCTGATCGAGTTCATGCTTGCCGCCATGTTTAAAAGGTGTCGCTGATTTTTTGGCACCAAGCGCCGTCACCACGCTGTCATGCGCGATACGGCCGAGCGCGACAACGACACGCAATTTTTTCATTTCGGCAATCGTCGCGGCAAGAAAATCGCGGCAGGTTCTTATTTCATCGGGCGTGGGTTTGTTCTCGGGCGGAACACAACGCACGGCATTGGTGATCCGGCAGTCGACCAATTCCAGTCCGTCGTCGGGATGGGCGCCGTACTCGCCGCGCGCGAAACCGTATTTGCCGAGAGTTTCGTAAAGCAGCACGCCGGCGTAGTCGCCGGTGAATGGGCGGCCGGTCCGGTTGGCGCCTTGCACTCCGGGCGCCAATCCGACGATCAAGACGCGCGCACCCAAAGCGCCGAACGAGGGGACCGGCGCATTGAACCAGGTTGGCTCCTTGCTGCGCCAAGTCTTGCGGAACGCAACCAGCCGTGGGCAGCGCGGGCAGTCGCGTCCCGGTTTGCCATCAACGTCGCTCATAGCGCCTTGTTATTCGAAAGACTCGTCGTCGTCATCAGCGCCGACCGGAACGCTGGTGCGTTGCGGCGCCGTTGGCGGCCTTTGCAGGAACTGCGGTGTATGTTGCGGCGAACCGTGGTCCTCGCGCGGTCCGCGTGCCGCATCGCGCGCGGCACGTTCGGCCGGATCGCGGCCGATCTTGGATTGCAGCGTGACGATGTCGGTGAAGACGTCGGCCTGGCGGCGCAGCTCATCGGCGATCATCGGCGGCTGGGTGGAAATGGTTGAGATCACCGTGACGCGCACGCCTTTGCGTTGCACTGCTTCCACCAGCGAGCGGAAGTCACCGTCCCCGGAAAACAGCACCATGTGATCGATGGTGCCGGCAATTTCCATCGCGTCAACCGCAAGCTCGATGTCCATATTGCCTTTGACCTTGCGGCGGCCGGTCTGGTCGACGAATTCCTTGGTTGCCTTGGTGACGACGGCGTAGCCGTTGTAGTCCAGCCAGTCGATGAGGGGCCGGATCGAGGAATATTCCTGATCCTCGATCACTGCCGTGTAATAAAACGCGCGCAACAGGTAACCGCGCGATTGGAATTCACGCAGCAGCCGCTTGTAGTCGATGTCGAAACCGAGGGATTTGGCGGTGGCGTAAAGATTGGCTCCATCAATGAATAAAGCAATTTTCTCACCAGGTACGGTCATGGGATTCTCTCACAATTCACTACGAGTTACTTTCCGATCGCGGATACGCGCAATGCGACATGCGCGCGCGTCCTCCTAAATCGCGGTTAACAGGGCATCGCGGCATCTCGGATCAATTGAGCTGCCGCCTGCGCAATCACGCCGCGCCGATAAAATCCGGTACCATCGGCTTGCTGCGGGCTCGCATTTGTCGAGTAACAGAGGGTTGCGGCTAAACCAAGACAAAAATGCTTGAAATTCCATGCTCCAAGGGATACCTAGCAGTCCAATTCAGGATAAGTTCCACCAGATGGAGTGCCGAGCCGATGGCCCGTGTCACCGTAGAAGATTGTATTGATAAGGTTGAAAACCGCTTCGATCTCGTCCTGTTGGCGAGCCATCGTGCGCGCATGATTTCATCCGGATCGCAGATTACCGTCGAGAGAGACAACGACAAGAACCCGGTCGTGGCATTGCGCGAGATCGCCGATACCACCGTTTCGCCCGGCGACCTCAAGGAAGACCTCATTCACAGCCTGCAGAAATATGTCGAGGTCGACGAGCCTGAGCCCGAAGTGCCGCTAATTGGTGCCGGCGCGGGGGCCAGTGTCGACTTGGATGACACCGAGGTAACTGCCGACCGCATGACCGAAGAAGAGCTACTGAAGGGGCTCGAAGGTCTGGCCCCTCCGGAGGAGGTCCCCGAAGAGGACGCCGAATAGGGCAATTCGACTTGGATATTCTTGGATATTCATTGTGATCCCGCGGCCCGGCCTCAAAAGCCGGGCCGTCGGCTATTTATCAACCAGTATCCCAAAGCCTTGCGGCTACGGCGAAACGACGTGATATCTTGAGGTAGTTCCGTCAGGAGAGGCCGCGAGGCAGCAGATATGGCGCGCACGCGCTCCGACCTTCCACGCATGCAAAAGCAGGCCCCGATCCGGGCGCCGCGCCCGCCGGCCGTTGCCGCTGCGACTCAAGCGGTTGAAAAACCTGCCCAAACGCGCAAGCCGCCGATGATGCGGCAATACGATCTGATCGAGCGGGTGCGCCGCTACAATCCGGATACCAACGAAGCGCTGCTCAATCGCGCCTATGTCTACGCCATGAAGGCCCATGGCGAGCAGCGTCGCGCGTCAGGTGACCCGTATTTTTCCCATCCGATCGAAGTGGCGGCCATTCTGACCGACCTCAAGCTCGACGATGCAACCATCGCCGCCGCGCTGCTGCACGATACCATTGAGGACACGGCGGCCACGCGCGCAGAGATCGACAGCCTGTTCGGTCGCGATATTGGCACACTGGTCGAAGGCCTCACCAAGTTGAAGAAGCTCGACCTGGTAACCAAGGAAGCCAAGCAGGCGGAAAATCTCCGCAAACTGCTGCTGGCCATCGCCGACGACGTACGGGTGCTTTTGATCAAGCTCGCCGACCGGCTGCATAACATGCGCACGCTGGGGTACATGCCGCCCGAGGCGCGCCGGCGTGCGGCCGAAGAGACACTGGAAATCTACGCGCCGCTTGCAGGCCGCATGGGCATGCATGAGATGCGCGAGGAGCTGGACGACCTGGCATTCCGCGAACTTTATCCGGAAGCCTATGACGTGGTGTCGGCGCGGCTGAACGAACTTACTGAACGAAGCAGGCTGCTGATCTCGGAAATCGAAAAGCAACTTACAAAGAAGCTTGCTGATCGCGGTATCGACGCAAGAGTGGTCGGACGACGCAAACGCGCCTACTCGATCTGGCGCAAGATGGAACGCAAGTCGGTCGGCTTCGAACAACTTTCCGATATCTTCGGATTCCGCGTTGTCGTGAAAACGTTGGCCGACTGCTACCAGGCGCTCGGTATCGTGCACAGCACCTGGCCGATGGTGCCGGGCCGCTTCAAGGATTACATCTCGACGCCGAAAGGCAACGACTACCGATCGATCCACACGACGGTGATTGGCCCGAGCAAGCAGCGCGTCGAGCTGCAAATTCGCACCGTGGAAATGCACGAGATCGCCGAATACGGCATCGCCGCACATGCGCTTTACAAGGACCAAGCGGGTTCGCCGACGGAATTGCTGTCGCGGGAATCGACGGCCTATGCCTGGCTTCGCCGGACCATCGAACTTCTGGCGGAAGGTTCAAACCCGGAAGAGTTTCTAGAGCACACAAAGCTCGAGCTGTTTCATGACCAGGTCTTCTGCTTTTCACCGAAAGGCAAGCTGATCGCACTGCCACGCAAGGCGACGCCGATTGATTTTGCCTATGCGGTGCATACGGATGTCGGAAACACCGCCGTCGGGTGCAAAATCAACGGCCAGATCGCACCATTGACGTCCGAGCTGGTGAATGGGGACGAAGTCGAAATCCTGACCTCGAAAGCGCAAAAGGCGCCGCCGGCAGCCTGGGAATCCATCGTCGTCACCGGCAAGGCGCGTGCGGCGATCCGGCGCGCGACGCGCGTTGCTGTGCGCACACAATATGCCGGTCTTGGCCGCCGGATTGTCGAACGCTTGTTCCAGCGCGCAAAGATTGCGTATTCGGACGAGAACCTCACGGGCGCGCTGCCGCGGCTGGCGCGCGCGTCGATTGAAGACGTTATGGCGGCAGTCGGGCGCAGCGAACTGAAGGCGTCTGACGTCGCGCGCGCCATGTATCCGGACTACAAGGAAGAACGCGCCGCCGCTATGGCCGCCAATCCGAAACCGGACAGTGGCTGGTTCGGCCTGAAGAAACTGACGTCTGTGAAATTTAAAGTTCCGGACAGTGCGTTGGGACCGGCAATTCCGATCCGCGGCATCAACGGCGATCTGCCGGTCAGTTTCGCGCCAAACGGCGGCGCTGTGCCGGGCGACAGGATTGTCGGAATCCTCTCGCCGGGCGAGGGGATTACGATCTACCCAATACAATCGCCGGCGCTGAGCGAATTTGAGGATAAGCCCGAGCGATGGCTGGATGTGCGCTGGGACGAAGAGGAACGGGCGCCCCGCCGCTTCCCGGCGCGTATCGCGGTGCAGTCAGTGAACGAACCCGGCTCCCTTGCGCAAATCGCGCAGGTCATCGCGGAACATGACGGCAATATCGACAATATCCGCATGACACGCCGCGCTCCCGATTTCACCGACGTGACCATTGATCTCGAGGTTTACGATCTCAAGCATTTGACCGCCATCCTTGCGCAGCTGCGCGCGAAACCCGTGGTGGCGAAAGCGGAACGCGTGAACGGTTAACTGGCGCATGATCCCGAAAAGTGGGTACCGGTTGTCGGATAAGATCATGCGCAGGATAATCGCATGAATCGTCTCCGTCTGGGCGTCAACGTCGACCATGTGGCCACCATCCGCAATGCGCGTGGCGGGCGTCACCCTGATCCGGTACGCGCGGCCAAGCTTGCAATTGCCGCAGGCTGCGACGGCATTACCGCGCACTTGCGGGAAGATCGTCGCCACATTCGTGACGATGATATCGCGCGCTTGAAAGCGGAGATCGACAAGCCCCTGAATTTCGAGATGGCGGCCACCGACGAGATGCTCGGTATCGCGCTCAAAACGATGCCGCATGCCGTCTGTCTGGTGCCGGAAAAACGCACCGAACGCACCACCGAGGGCGGCCTCGACGCAGCCGGACAGCACAACCATCTGGCGCCTTTCATTGCCAGGCTCAACGATGCCGGCGTGCGAGTGTCGCTATTTGTCGCCGGCGACGCGCGTCAGATCGAAGCGGCAGCGAAGCTGCGTTCGCCAGTGGTCGAGATTCACGTCGGCGCCTGGTGTGATGCGCTCGGCGAGGGCAAGCGCGAAGTGGCGAACGCCGAATGGCAGCGCATCTGCGCGGGCGCCAGGCTCGCCCATGAACTGGGTCTCGAAGTACATGCCGGACACGGCCTCGATTATGCCAGTGCAGAGACCATCGCCGCGCTGCCCCAGATCGTTGAGCTGAATATCGGACATTTTTTGATCGGGGAAAGCGTGTTTGAGGGACTGGCCGAGACCGTAGAGTTCATGCGCGCGGCCATGGACCGCGGTCGCAAGAAGGCGCCGCATTCATGATTATCGGGCTCGGCTCGGATATCGTCGACGTACGCCGGATCGCCGACGTGATCGAACGTCATGGCGAGCGTTTTCTCGGCCGCATCTTTACGGCGACCGAACGCGCCAAGGCCGACCAGCGCGCCAATTCCGTTGAAACCTACGCTAAACGGTTTGCAGCGAAGGAAGCCTGCGCCAAGGCGCTTGGCACGGGGTTACGGCGCGGCGTTTTCTGGCGTGACATGGGAGTGGTCAATGTGGCCGGTGGGCGCCCGACCATGAAATTGACGGGCGGCGCGCTGTCACGGCTGCAGGCGCTTACGCCGCCCGGATGCGAGGCCAGGATCGATGTTTCTTTGACCGACGAGGGTCCCACCGCGCAGGCGATTGTTATAATTTCAGCGGTGCCCGGCTCTATGACGGGAGGTTCACGTTGAACACGAGAACATTAGCCCGAACGATTGATTGCATTGCAAATCCGGCCTTGTTGATTGCTTGTCGGGGGGCCAGCCGCTACAAGGTCGCCGGGGAGCGCATGCCGATTGGCGGGACGAAAGGCCTATGAGCGTGACATCCGGAACGAAACGAAAAGAGGGCGGCGTCGCCGAGACAGTGCGCGTGATCATTCATGCGCTGATTATCGCGCTGGTGATCCGTACCTTTCTTTTTCAACCCTTCAATATTCCGTCCGGCTCCATGAAGGCGACGCTGCTGGTCGGCGACTACCTGTTTGTGTCGAAATACACCTACGGCTACAGCAAATATTCGCTGCCGCTCTCGCCGCCGATTTTTTCCGGGCGCATTCCATCTGACTGGATGCCGCAACGCGGCGACGTCGTGGTGTTCCGGCTGCCCAAAGATCCAACCACTGACTACATCAAACGTGTGATCGGTTTGCCGGGCGACAAGATCCAGGTGATCGATGGCGTCGTCAGCATCAACGGTACGCCGGTCAAGCACGAGCGAGCCGACGACTTTGTCGAAACCGAAGAAGGCCAGCACGATGCACCGGTCAAGCGTTGGAAGGATACGTTGCCGAACGGCGTAAGCTTCTACACGCTTGATCTGGTCGACAACGGCTTTGCCGACAACACGCAGGTCTACACCGTTCCGCCGGATCACTATTTCATGATGGGCGACAACCGCGACAATTCGACCGACAGCCGCTTCAGCCAGGTGGGCATGGTCCCGTTCGAGAATATCGTCGGCAAGGCGCAGATCATCTTCTTCTCCGTATTTGAGGGCGAGCGCGCCTGGCAATTCTGGCGCTGGCCGGTGTCGGTGCGCTGGAACAGACTCTTCACGATCGTCAAATGAGCCGTAAGGCCAAGGACCGATCGGCACTCGAAGACAGGATCGGCTACAAATTTGCCGACAAGGACTTGCTCGAACGCGCCCTGACGCACATTTCGGCACTGGCGGGCGGCAATAGGGCGGCGAGCTACCAGCGTCTGGAATTCCTTGGCGATCACGTGCTCGGCCTAGTTATCTCGGATATGCTCTATCGTGCGTTCCCGAAAGCGAATGAGGGCGAGTTGTCGCGCAGGCTCGCCGATCTCGTGCGCAAGGATACCTGCGCGGATGTGGCGCGCGCGATGGATCTTGGTCCGGCGCTCAAGCTCGGCAATTCGGAATCGCATGCCGGCGGCCGGCGGCGCACGACCATTCTCGCCGATGTTTGCGAGGCGCTCGTCGGCGCCGTGTTCATCGATGGCGGCTACAAGGCGGCAGATGATTTGATCGCCCTGTTCTGGAAGGAGCGCATGCTCAAGCCGCTGGGGCCACTGCGTGACCCAAAGACGATGTTGCAGGAATGGGCGCAGGCCCGCGGGCTTCCGACGCCGGCCTATCGCGAACTGGCGCGCACCGGCCCACACCACGATCCGGAATTCCGCGTCGCGGTCGTGCTGCCGGACCGCCCGCCCGCCGAAGGACTCGGAAGCTCAAAACGGGCCGCCGAACAGGCCGCCGCTGCCGCCATGCTAACGCGTGTCGGCGTGGCTGCGGATAAACTTGATGGCTGATGCATCCACGCACGTCAGTGACACAAGCTGCGGATTTATCGCCCTCATCGGCGCGCCCAACGCCGGAAAATCAACGCTGCTCAACGCGCTGGTTGGCTCCAAGGTCACCATTGTTTCGCACAAGGTGCAAACGACGCGCGCTTTGATCCGCGGCATCGCGGTCGAAGGACAATCGCAATTGATTTTCGTCGATACGCCCGGAATATTTTCGCCACGACGCCGGCTGGACCGTGCCATGGTGACGACCGCCTGGAGCGGGGCGCATGAGGCCGACCTGGTTGGCGTTCTGATCGATGCGCGAAAAGGCCTGGACGAGGAGGCCGACGATATCCTTGGCAGGCTCGCCGAGGTGAAGCCGCCGAAACTGCTGATCCTCAACAAAGTCGATGTGGTCGCGAAGGAAGCGCTGCTTAATCTGGCAAAGGCCGCCAACGAGAAGGCGAAATTCGAAGCAACCTTCATGGTGTCGGCACTGACCGGAGACGGGGTGCCGGATCTCAAACGCTGGCTGGCACAGCACGTCGCGCCGGGGCCGTGGCTCTATCCTCCTGACCAGATGTCGGACGCTCCTGTTCGCCAGCTTGCCGCGGAGATCACACGCGAAAAATTATTCGAGCGGCTCCATCAGGAATTGCCGTATCACTCGACGGTCGAAACCGAATCCTGGAAGGAATTGCGTGGCGGCGATATTCGCATCGAGCAGACCATCTACGTGGAGCGGGAAAGCCAGCGCAAGATTGTGCTCGGAAAAGGCGGGCAGACCATCAAGGCCATCGGCGAGGCCGCGCGCAAGGAAATCGCCGACATCGTCGACGTCAAAGTGCATCTGTTCCTGTTCGTAAAGGTGCGCGAAGGCTGGGGCGAGGATCCGGAACGTTACCGCGCCATGGGTCTGGAGTTTCCGAAGGAGTAGTTTGCCGTCATTCCGGGACGGCCCCGTAAGCGCGTTTACGCGCGTCTTCGACGCGCTATGGGGCCGTCCCGGAATCCATAACCCCGGTGCCCGTGATTTTCTCCGATTCTGGGAGTATGGATTCCGGGTTCGCTCGCTTTGCTCGCGCCCCGGAATGACCGTCATAGAATATGCAATGGACCGATGAAGGCATCGTGATCGGCGTCAAGCGGCACGGGGAGGCAAGCGCCGTCCTCGAGCTGATGACGCGCGAGCACGGCCGCCATCTGGGGCTCGTGCGCGGCGGTTTTGGATCGCGGCTCAAGCCTGTGCTGCAGCCAGGCAATACCCTCAATGCCATATGGCGTGCGCGGCTCGACGAGCATCTTGGCAACTACACGGTCGAAGGGATCGATTTGCGGGCCGCCAGCTTCTTTGCGGCGCCGCATGCGATTTATGGCGTCAGTCACATGGCTGCGTTGATGCGGCTGTTGCCGGAGCGCGACCCGCATGTGGGCCTCTACGAGGCGCTCGACGAAATCTTCGCGCATCTCAACGATGCCGTTGTCGCGGCGCCAATGGTCGTGCGCTTTGAATTGCGTCTTCTCGCCGAGCTCGGCTTCGGGCTCGATCTCGAACGCTGTGCGGCGACAGGTGGCTCCCTTGATCTCGGATATGTCTCACCGAAGTCGGGCCGCGCGGTATCGCGCACCGCCGCTGAGCCGTGGGCTGACAAGATGCTGCGCCTGCCGGCGTTCCTGCGCGAACAGCAGGCGATGCCTGTGGGTCGCGATCTCGCCGACGGATTTGCGTTGACCGGTTATTTCCTGACCCGGCATGCGCTCGAGCCGCGCGGACTCACGCTCGCGGACGAGCGTGCGCATTTTATCGCCGCGCTGAGCCGGGCGCTGCCGAGCGTCGCTTAGGTTACCACCAGTAACGCCGGTGATAGTACCGGCGTCCGTAGTACGGGCCGCCGCCGTAATAGTACGGGCCTCCACCTGTCCACCAGCAGACGCGGCGCCAGCCACAGCCATACGGTCCGCAACGGTGGACCCGCCGGCAGACATAGGCGACGTCCTGGGCCAGATTGCTGCCTTCCAAGGCGGCAGCAAGTCCGGTCGGCGTCGTGACCGTCATGGCTTCGGCGCGATTCGGTGCGAATGAACCCGCCACGAGAAGGGCCAGCGTCGCGGCAGTTGCAAGAACAATCCGGCGCATTGCTTTCTCCATTCAAGTAGAACCCGATTCCCAGCGTAGTTGCGTGCAAGATAACACGGTCGAGGCGTCCGGGTTCATCAATAGTGCTGAAAAACTGAAAGATTAGATGGCGATGCCGTTCATCGCTTGTTCGTCGACGCACAACCGATTAGCTATCGATCATGGGAAAGCGACTGATTCCCCCGGAAAAAGGTGCGGTTGAAGAGGTTGGGCTGCGGGAAGCGCTGGAAGAGCGCTATCTCGCATACGCACTGTCCACAATCATGAACCGCGCGCTGCCGGATGCGCGTGACGGCCTTAAGCCGGTGCACCGCCGCATCCTTTACGGCATGCGGCTGTTGCGGCTTGACCCCGGGGCCGCCTTCAAGAAATCAGCCAAGGTCGTGGGCGACGTGATGGGCAACTTCCACCCACACGGCGACCAGGCGATCTACGACGCGCTGGTGCGGCTCGCCCAGGACTTTGCCCAGCGCTATCCGCTGGTGGACGGGCAGGGCAATTTCGGCAACGTCGACGGCGATAACGCCGCCGCCATGCGTTACACCGAGGCGCGGCTGACCGAAGTCGCGCGGCTGCTGATCGACGGCATCAACGAGGACACCGTCGATTTTCGCCCAACCTATGACGGCACAAGCGAAGAGCCGGTCGTGCTGCCGGCCGCCTTTCCCAATCTGCTGGCCAACGGCTCGCAGGGCATCGCAGTCGGCATGGCGACCTCGATCCCGCCGCACAACGCCGCAGAGCTGTGCGACGCCGCACTATTCCTGATCGACAATCCGAAAGCGCGCAGCAAGACGCTCCTCAAATACGTCAAGGGTCCGGACTTCCCGACCGGCGGCATTATTGTCGATCCGCCGGAGACGATCGCGGAGGCCTACAACACCGGGCGGGGCTCATTCCGCGTGCGTGCGCGCTGGAAACAGGAAGACACGGGGCGCGGCACGTACGTGATCGTGATCAGCGAAATTCCGTGGCTGGTGCAGAAATCGCGTCTGGTCGAAAGGCTCGCTGAACTGATCAACGAGAAGAAACTGCCACTGGTCGCCGACGTGCGCGATGAATCGGCGGAAGACATCCGGCTGGTGATCGAGCCGCGGTCCCGTTCAGTCGATGCCGAACTGCTGATGGAGTCGCTTTTCAAGCTCACCGAGCTCGAAAATCGTATTCCGCTTAACATGAACGTGCTGGTGAAAGGCCGCATCCCGCAGGTGCTCGGCCTCGCAGAAGCATTGCGCGAATGGCTCGACCATCGGCGCGAGGTCCTGCTACGGCGTTCAAAGCATCGGCTGGCGGAAATCGAGCATCGCCTGGAGGTGCTGGGTGGCTACCTGATCGCCTATCTCAACCTCGACAAGGTGATCAAGATTATCCGCAAGGAGGACGAACCCAAACCCGTCCTCATGAAGACCTTCAAGTTGAGCGAAGTGCAGGCCGAAGCCATTCTCAACATGCGGCTGCGCAACTTGCGCAAGCTCGAAGAGATGGAAATCCGCGCAGAGGACAAGGCGCTGCGCGAGGAGCGCACCAAGCTCAAGGCGCTGATCGGGTCGACTCCGCAGCAATGGAAGACCATTGCGGGCCAGATCAAGGAGATCCGGGAAAAGTTCGGGCCGAAAACCGATATCGGCAAGCGCCGCACCACCTTCGGCATTGCGCCGGCGCACGACGAAGCTGCCATCGAAGAGGCGATGGTGGTGCGCGAGCCGATCACTGTCGTCGTGTCGGATAAGGGCTGGATCCGCGCGCTGCGCGGCCACGTCACCGATCTCTCCGGTGTCACTTTCAAGACCGATGACGCGCTGAAATTCGCGTTCCCGACCGAGACTACCGCCAAGATCCTTATCTTCGCCAGCAACGGCAAGTTCTACACGATCGACGCTTCGAAGCTGCCCGGCGGGCGCGGTCACGGCGAGCCGGTGCGGCTGTATTTCGATATTGAGCAGGATGCGGACGTTGTAGCGTCCCTGGCGTTCCAGGGCGGCCGCAAATTCCTGGTGGCGAGCTACGGCGGCAACGGCTTCGTCGTGCCGGAGGATGAGGTGCTCGGCACCACCCGCAAGGGCAAGCAGGTGCTCAACCTGAAAGCGCCCGACAAGGCGGCGGCGCTGACCACCGTCGACGGCGAAATGGTGGCGAGCATCGGCGCCAACCGCAAAATGGTGATTTTCAAGATCGACGAGATTCCCGAGATGACGCGCGGGCGTGGCGTGCGCCTGCAGAAATACAAGGAGAAGGGGCTCTCCGACGTCACCACCTTCAAGGCGGATGACGGGCTGACCTGGACCGATAGCGCCGGTCGCACGCAGACGCTGACCATGAAAGACCTGAAGGACTGGCGCGGCAAGCGCGCCGACGCGGGCCGCATCGCGCAGGGGCTGCCGAAGAACAACAAATTCCGCGGCACACCGAGCGCGGGCAAGGGCGGCGACGAAGAGTAATGACCGTCATGCCCGCGCTTGTCGCGGGCATCCACGACTTTCTTGGCGGAATGCAAAGGTGTGGATGGCCGGGACATAGGTGTTCCGAAAGAACGCCGTTCTTCGAACGGCTATGCCCGGCCATGACGCCAAATGGCGTCAACTCGCCACAAACAACAACGAACGTTCCGATTTTTCCAGCAGCGCGGCGGCCGTGTCGCCGAAGAAAAGCTTCTCGCCTGGCCTGCGGCCGGTGCCGATCACGACAAGATTGTATGGCTTGCGTGAAAGCTCCTTGAGGATGGCGTCCTCGGCGGCGATGTTGTCACGCACGGCCGTGCGCACGTCGGTGTCATAAGTCTCGGCAAGCTTTGAAATATCCTTCAAGATCGCTTCCTCGTAGCGCCGTGAACGTTTTCGGCCGCGCGGCGAAACGTAGAGTGCCGTCAACGGTGCGTGACTGGCGCGCGCGATTGCGATGGCGACTTCGGCCGCGCGGCGTGAATATTCCGTGCCGTTGACCGGCACCAGCATATTGAGCCCGGCGCCAAGCGGATGCTCGAGCAGCTTGTCGCGCGCGTCGACGACGACGAGAGGGCCTTCGAAACCAGCCGCAAGCTTTGTGATGTCCTCATGAAATTCGTTGCGGCGAGCCACGGTCTTTTCGAGGCCGATGACCATGAGGCTGTAACCCTTTTCGGCCTCTTCGGCGACGGCTTCGCGCTTGGCCACCTTCTCGACCATCGTTGTTACATCGAGCGTTGTGTCGGATTTCTCTTCGGGTTTTTGCACGCGCTCCACGCGCTCCGCGAATTTCTGGACCGTCTTGCCGACCTCCTCGGCTTTTTGCTTGGCGGCCTCGACCGCGGCCTTGCCGGTCGTCTTTTCGATGTGCATGACCGTGGTCGGCATGGCGCCGGCGCCGGCGATGATGCCAACGATACGTGTTGCGAACTTCGCATTGTCGCTTTCGTCGACAGCCAGCAACAGCCGCTCCATCTTTGAAACGAAACCTTTTTCCTCCATTTCTTCGCGCTCGAGGCGTTGTTTTTCCTCCTTCCGCAACGGCAGACGCGAGAGCGCCCACCGGAGTGTCGGCGGCATCACCATGGTGGTGACCACCGCCATGGTGACGATCATTGTGAAAAGGTTCTGGCTCAACGCGCCCATCGAGAGGCCGATGGTGGCGATGATGACCTCGGTCGAGCCACGCGCATTCATCCCGGTGCCAAGCGCGAGGGATTCGCGAAAGTTGAGGCCGGAAAGCTTGCCGCCCATGAAGGCGCCGCCGAATTTGCCAAAGCTGGCGATGGCGATGAGCCCGAGCGTCAGGAACAGAATGGACGGGTCCTTGAGGATGGTGAGATCGGCGGAAAGGCCGGCGGTCCCAAAGAACACCGGCATGAAAAATGCGATCACGAGACCGCGGAGTTGCTCGTCGATGTGGCGGGTCAGAATTGGCGATTCACCGATCAGAATACCAGCGACGAAGGCGCCGAGGACGGTGTGCACGCCGATCAGGTCGGTGATGAGCGCCATGGCGCACATGATCAGCAGGATGGCGGTGATCACCGCAAAATCGCTGGCGAAGTAATCGTTGACCCAGCGGATGATGATGAAAACGACACGCCGGCCGATGGTCAGACTGAGGCCCATGAAAGCGAGCGTTCCGAGAACGCTCTGGGCGAGGCTCAACATGTCGACATGACCTTGCAGCGCGAGGCTGAAGATGACGGCCGTCATCATCCATCCAACGGTGTCATCAATGATCGCGGATGCGAGGATGACCTGGCCGATCGTGCGGCGCATGAAATTCATCTCGCGGATGACGGTTGCGACGATTTTGACCGACGCGATCGAAAGCGCCGTGCCAAGGAAGAGTGAGGCAATCAGCCGCTTGCCGGGATCCGGCAGCATGGAATCAGGCAATGCTTCACCGAGTGCGACGCCACAGGCGAACGGCACAACGATGCCTGTGAGCGAGACGATCGCCGAAATGCCGCCGGTCCGCCGCACGAGCCGCAGATCGGTCTCCATGCCGGTGAGCAGCAACAGCGTCAGCACGCCAAACTGCGAGATCGCGTCGAGCATCGCCTTTTGCTCTTTTGCGGCCGGAAAAATGGCGTGCTGCAGATCGGGGAAGAGCGCGCCGAGCAGGGAAGGCCCGAGCGCGAGACCGGCCAGCAGCTGGCCCATAACAGCCGGCTGCCTGAGGCGGATCATGACTTCGCCGAGCAATCGCCCGACGAACATCAGCAATGCTAATTGTGCGACGAACAGGAATTCGGACGACGCCCTAACCCCTTCGGCGGCAAGTGCGGGCGTCGCTGCCAGCGCCAAAGCCACCAGCGCGGCCAAAAGGCGCCAGCGCCATCTCTGGATATCAAGCATGTCCGGGCCGCCCCCTCGCTTGGCCTATTAGGCCACCGGCAACCCAACCCTGGAAGTAAAGTTCCCGCTCTAAATGCAATTGCAAATTATTCGCAACAAGGTATTGTGCCTTGGAGATTCTGATGTTTTTCAATGTTCCAGGATGCCTGTGAGCCAGCGACCACCTGCAACAACCAAAACGACTGGCTGGCGGCGAGCGCGCGGCCGTCCCGCTTTGGCGGAGGTATTCGGCTCCATTGCGACGCGGCCGACCGGATCGTTCTGGCGAAAGCTGATTACTTTTCTCGGTCCAGGTTATCTCGTTGCGGTCGGCTACATGGACCCGGGCAACTGGGCAACGTCGCTCGCCGGTGGCTCGAGGTTTGGCTACGCGCTGCTGACTGTCGCGCTGCTTTCGAACCTGATGGCAATTCTATTGCAGGCGCTATGCGCCCGTCTCGGGATCGGGGCGGGACGTGATTTGGCGCAGGCTTGCCGCGACGCTTTTCCGCGCGCGCTGTCGTGGCCACTATGGGTGCTGACCGAGATCGCAATTTGCGCCACCGACCTGGCCGAAGTCATCGGGACCGCGATCGGTCTCAACCTGCTGTTCCACATCCCGCTCGAGATCGGTGTGCTGATCACCGCTCTCGACGTGTTCCTCGTCCTGTGGATGCAAAACCTTGGCTTCCGCTGGATAGAGGCATTCATTGTCACGCTGATGGGCGTGATTGCCCTTTGTTTCGTCGTTCAGATTGCGATGGCAAATCCGGATTGGGCGGCTGTCATCAAGGGTTTCGCGCCCACGACCGAGATCATACGCAATCCGGACATGCTCTACCTTGCCATCGGAATTATCGGCGCGACGGTGATGCCACACAATCTCTATCTGCATTCCGGCGTGGTCCAGACGCGACGCTTTGGCAACAGCGTCGCGGATCGGCGGGAAGCCATCAAGCTTGCCACCATCGACTCCACCATCGCTTTAATGTTCGCGCTGACGATAAACGCATCGATCCTGATCCTTGCCGCCGCGACCTTCAACAAGGCAGGGAAGGTCGATGTCGCCGAACTCGATCAGGCGCACGCTTTTCTTGCGCCGCTTTTGGGTTCGACGTTCGCGCCAACGCTGTTCGGCATTGCGCTGCTGTGCTGCGGGTTGAATTCGACTGTGACCGCGACGCTCTCCGGTCAGATCGTGATGGAGGGCTTTATCGACATTCGCCTGCCGGGTTGGGCCAGGCGGTTGGTGACGCGGTCCATTGCTATCGTACCGGCGGCAATCGTCACCATCTGGTACGGAGAGGCCGGCACGGCGAAACTTCTGATCCTGAGTCAGGTCGTGCTCGGCGTCGCGTTGCCATTCTCGATCGTGCCTTTGGTCATGTTCACCGCCGACCGGCGGAAGATGGGAGCGTTGGCGGCGCCGGTATGGGTCACCGTGCTGGCGGCGCTAACGGCTCTGTTGCTGATCGTGCTGAATTTCAAGCTCTTGACCGACCAATTGCACGGCTAAGCCAGGCTACTTTTCCACCCGGCTCCAGCCCGACGGCATCAGGCGTTCCTGCGGCAGAAAACGCCCCTTGTAGTCCATCTTGCGCGAACCGGGCACCCAGTAGCCGAGATAGACATAAGGGAGACCCATGCGGTGGGCACGGTCGATGTGGTCGAGGATCATGAAGGTCCCGAGCGAGCGATCGCCTTCGTCCGGGTCGAAGAACGAATAGACCATCGACAGCCCGTCGCTGAGCACGTCGGTCAGCGCGACGGCCAGCATATGCCCGACGCCGCGTCCGTTGATGCCGGTGTCGGGTCCGCGCCGCCGGTATTCGATCAGGCGCGTGTCGACGTGGCTGTCTTCGATCATCATCGCGTAGTCGAGCACGGTCATGTCGGCCATGCCGCCGTCGCGGTGACGCGCATCGAGATAGGCGCGGAAGACCGAGTACTGCTCGGAGGTCGGCGCCGGCGAACGCATGTCGCCGACGATATCGGCGTTGCGTTCGGCGATGCGCCGCATGTTGCGAGATGGCGCGAAATCCGCGGTTGAGACCCGCACTGAGACGCAGGCGCGGCAGCTCTCGCAGGCCGGCCGATAGGCAATTGATTGGCTGCGGCGGAAACCGCCATGCGTGAGAAGGTCGTTGAGTTCGCCCGCCCGCTCGCCAACCAGATGAGTGAAGACCTTCCGCTCCTCCTGGCCCTCGAGATAAGGACAGGGGGAAGGCGCGGTCAGATAGAACTGCGGCGTATCGCGCGAATGTTGGGTCACTAATCAGGCCGTCATGTCGAAGGTACCCGACTCCAGTAATAGCATCGCGCGCCTGAGGGTTCCCGTCAAAGCCCCTGTCCGGCTTTGGCTGCCGCGGCGGCGGGGCGCAACATCGATGCCCGCGCCGCGTTATTAATGACGACCGTTCCAAGCAGGATATCGTGAAGCAGCCGTCGGCGCTCATTGAAGAAGGCAACCAAAAGAACGAACGGCGTAAAGAACGAGACCGTGAACCAGAAGGCGATGGCGTGGACTGCACCGAGCACGAAATAGGCCGGCGCGCCGTACCAGGTTCGCATTTCGAGATCCATCACGCGCATGCCGATGGTGGCCGAATTCGGACCGCCAAGGGTGCTGCCGAAATAGAGGAGCGCCCAGATCACCGTTCCCGACGGCAGCAGCCAGTAGAGCGCGAATCCGAGTCCGATGGTCACAATCCCAAACACGAAAATGAACATCGCGACCAGGACCACCGGGATCGCGAGAATGATGAAATCGATGATGAAGGCGGCCACCCGCCGCGACAAAACGCCGTCGAACAATTCGGGTTGGGTCGCTGGATCGTAGGCGTGCGGCTTAACGTCGATCGACATGGTCGCTATGGGCTCCGGACCCCTTGGCCGATCCCATCGAGATGGAGAATAAATCGGCGCTGCGCAAGAGGCTAGTGGTCAATAGTGGCTGGAAGCTCGACCGGCCTTGCGGCATGGTGGGCGGAGCCAGTGTGGGAGCCACGGAATTGAAGGTCACGCTTGCTGACATCGAATCGGCCCGCCGTGTCATCGCGGATGTTGTTTTGCGCACTCCGATGCTGCCAGCACCGAAGTTGTCCGCGCTCACCGGTGCGGAAGTCTATGTCAAATACGAAAATCTCCAGGTCACGAATTCGTTCAAGGATCGCGGCGCGCTGGTGAAGCTCGCATCGTTGAGCGAAGCCGAGCGTAAGCGTGGCGTCATTACCATGTCGGCCGGCAACCACGCCCAGGCGGTCGCCTATCATGCCGAGCGGTTGGGAATCCCGGCGACCATCGTCATGCCGGTGACGACGCCATTCGTGAAAGTGGCCGCGACCCGATCGTATGGCGCCGAAGTTGTTTTGCACGGAGATAGTGTGGCGGAGGCGGAGGCGCGCTGCGAACAAATTCGCTCCCAGCGCGACCTGGTCATGGTTCACCCTTACGATGATCCTGAAATCATAGCGGGCCAGGGGACGATCGCCCTCGAAATGCTCGAAGACGTGGCGGACCTTGACGCATTGGTCATCCCGATTGGCGGTGGCGGCCTCATTGCCGGCAATGCGATCGCGGCGCGCGCGAAAAACCCGGCCATCGAGATCGTGGGCGCCGAGGCAGCACTCTATCCCTCGGTCTGGAACGCGCTTCGTGGTGAAAATCGGCCTATCGGTGGCCCGACGCTCGCCGAGGGGATTGCCGTCAAGAATGTCGGCAAGCTCACGCTGCCGATCATCCGCGATCTGGTTGCAGACATCATTCTGCTCGATGAGGCGCACCTCGAACGCGCGGTCAATGCCTATCTGACACTGCAAAAAACCATGGCGGAAGGCGCGGGTGCGGCCGGGCTTGCGGCCATGCTGGCGAAGCCGGAGCGGTTCAAAAACAAAAAGGTTGGGCTCGTCCTATGCGGCGGAAATATCGATCCGCGCGTGCTTGCCTCAATCATGGTGCGTGAACTGGAGCGCGACAGCCGCATCGTCGCGTTCCGCTTGACCATCCCTGATCGTCCCGGCGTGCTCGGTATTATTGCAACGCGGATTGGCGCGCTTGGCGCCAATATTCTCGAGGTTGACCATCGTCGGCTGTTCCTGGACGTTCCGGCCAAGGGTGCAAAACTCGACGTCACGATCGAGACGCGCGACATGGCTCACGCCGAAGAAATCATGGCGGCGCTTGCGGCCGACGGGTATGGGCCGGTGCGGCTCGAGGCGGGAGCGGCAATGGATTGAGCGCGGGGTCAGGCTGCCGACGTCTGCGTTTGCGCTTCCGCCAGTTTGGCCTGTAGTTCTTTGAGCGTCGGATCGGTTCGATGGACCGCCAGCAAATTGATTCCGGCATCGATAACTTCGTAGCCGCGCTCTTGTATCCAGGCGCGCAGGCGCTCGCGAACCGTCTTGATCTGTTCGATCAGCAGGATCGGGTGGCACTTCTCAATCAGCTGGCATGCACCTTCGAGCGCCTCCATTTCCATGCCCTCGATGTCGATCTTGATCAGATCCACGCGGGACAGCTGCAGTGAGTCCAAAGTGATCCTCTGAACCGCCACCATCTTTTCATCGGAATAGTCGATGGCCTGGCCGATGAATTCGGTGGTCGCGCTCGGGCGCAATTCGAGGCTGCCAAAGCTGGATGCAGTGAGATAGTTGGGGGCGGGCATCTTCATGACGCCGGGTTCCGACGACACCGCGGCGTGCATCGCGATGGCATTGAAGCAATTGTTGAGCGTGATGTTGCCGGCGAGCGCGTAGTAGATGCGCTCCTGCGCTTCGATTGAGACCACCGACCCCCAGCCGGTCATGGCGATCGCCCATTCGATGGTGTGGGCGCCGATATTGGCGCCGCAATCGATCGCGACCGCGCCGTCTCCGAAATAGCGCCTGCGCGTTTCCAGCAATTGCACGGCAAGCTCGACCTCGACCGGATCGAAGGCAGCGCGCTCGAGAATCTGGAAGCCGACGCCAAAACCGCTATCGGGACCGACCATGCGGTAGTCGAAACGGTTGACGATCATCGCCCCGTGATTGGTGGAGGCGAGCACGAACGCGAGCTTGCGTCCGACGTTGCGCATGTGGGTCCCCCTGAAAGCCGCGCGAAAGAGCTAGTCCGGAACGCGACAAACAAAGAGCCGGGCACGAATCGCCCGTCAGCTTAATGGGCTAAACCGACGCCGTCACCTTTCGGCGCTGTCGGGGACAGGCGCAGCTATTTCTGCATTGCCCGCCAGATTCGCTCCGGCGTGGCAGGCATTTCGATATGTTTGATGCCGAACTCCGAGAGCGCATCGACCACCGCATTTGCGACCGCCGGCAGTGCCCCGACATTGCCGGCTTCGCCGGCGCCCTTGGTGCCGAGCGGGTTGGTCTTGGTTGGAACCGGGTTGGACTCGACCTCAATGTTGGAGAGGTTGTGGGCGTGCGGCATGGCGTAGTCCATGAACGATGCGGTCACCAATTGGCCGCTGGAGTCGAAATGAATGTCTTCCATCAGCACCTGGCCCGCACCTTGCGCAACGCCGCCGTGGATCTGTCCGTGCAGCAGCATCGGATTGAGCACGGTTCCGACATCGTCCACCACGCTGTAGCGCACGATCTCGACCACGCCGGTTTCCTTGTCGATTTCGAGTTCACAGATGTGACAGCCGTTCGGAAAGTTTTGCTTCCCCGCCTTGTAGACCGCCGTGGCGAACAGCCCGGGCTCCATCGAAGCCGGCAGCTTGGCGGGGTTTGATGCGTCGATGGCAACTTCCTTGATGGTCATGGTCTGGTTGGTCTTCGGCGATGAAAACACGCCGTCGGCAAAGTTCACGTCCGCCGCGTCGACCTTGAGTGCGTGCGCGGCGATGGCCTTGGCTTTTTCGATCACCTTGTCGGTCGCCATCGTAAACGCCGCGCTGGACATCGTGGACGTGCGGGAGCCGCCGGTCCCTTCGCCGTAGAACACCTCGTCGGTGTCGCCCTGCACGTAGCGGACTTCATCGGGATGCAATCCGAGCCGGTCGCACACCAGCTGTTTGAATACGGTTTCGTGTCCCTGGCCGGCGGTCATCGATCCGGAAAACAGGGTCACGGTGCCGCCACGGTCAAAGCGCACTTCGGCGCCCTCGGTGCCGCCGGCGGCCGCGCGCTCGATGGTGTTGGAAATACCGAAACCGCGGAGCTTGCCGCGTTTGCGCGACTCCTCACGCCGTCGCTTGAATCCCTTGAAATCGGCAAGCTCCAGCGCGAGGTCCATATTCTTTTCAAATTCACCGCAGTCATAAGTGAACGTCAGGCCGGTCTTGAACGGCATCTGCTGTGGCGAAATGTAATTGCGCCGGCGTAGTTCAGCGGGATCTAACCCGAGCTCATCCGCCGCCACATCGACCATGCGCTCGATGACGTAGCCGGCTTCCGGACGGCCATTGCCGCGATAGGGGCGGACCGGGTTGGTGTTGGTGAACACGCCAGTGATGTCGACATGCATTGCAGGCGTCCGATAGACGCCCGCAAGTGTGCCGGCATTGAGAATGAAGGCCGGCATATTGTTCTGCAGATAGGCGCCGATGGCCGCGATTGTCTTCACGCGGAATCCGAGAAACGTGCCGTCGTTGTCGAGCGCGAGCTCGGCTTCGGTGACGTTGTCGCGGGCCTGCGCGTCGCTCAGGAATGCTTCGGTGCGCGTGCTCATCCATTTCACCGCGCGCCCGGTGAGCTTGGAAGCAAACATTGTCAGCGGCGCTTCGTTGAACACCGGCGTCTTCATGCCGAAGCTGCCGCCGACATCGATGCAGACTACGCGCACTTTACTTTCCGGGACTTTCATCACCTTCGCGATTTCGTTGCGATAGGGATGCGCCCGCTGCACCGGCGAGTGGATGATGTAGCGATCCTCCGCCGGCAAATAGACGCCAACGGCGCCGCGCGGTTCCATTGCGGCGGCGGTAACGCGATTAATGACGAAACGGTGGTTCACGACGTGGGCGGCCTTGGCAAAGGCGGCATCGGTTGCGGCTTTGTCGCCGAGCAGTTCCACGAAGCTGATATTGTCGGGACAGCCGTCCCAGACTTTCGCGGCGCCCGGCTCGGTCGCCTTGACGGTAGACACGACGGCGGGAAGCGGTTCGTAGTCGACTTCGATCATTTCGGCGGCGTCAGCCGCTTGTGCCGCGGTTTCCGCGACCACAAACGCGACCGGATCGCCGACCCAGCGCACGCGGTCGTCGGCAAGCACCGGGTAGGCCGCCTTGAACATCGGCGAGCCGTCGCGGCGCTTGAGCCCGGTATGTGAAGGCAATTCGCCGAGCCCGGCTTTCTTCCAGTCGGCGGCAACGATGACGGCGAGCACGCCCGGCGCGGCCTTCGCGTTGTCGGTCTTGATCGACAGGATCTTGGCGTGGCCATGCGGCGAGCGAAGCACGACGCCAAATGCCATGCCCGGATAAACGACATCGTCGATATAGCGGCCGCCGCCGCGCACCAGCCGCGGGTCTTCGAATCGCGGCACGCCTTGACCGATGGCGAATTCACCCATGGGATTTCAACCTGTAAAATTCATCTGTCACCGGGCGGGTGACGAGGAGGGAAGCGCGCCCTTGATTGATTTCAACCTGATTTGAGTTTTTCCGCCACGCGCGGGGCGAAATAAGTAAGCACACCATCGCAACCGGCGCGCTTGAACGCGGTGAGACTTTCGATCATGGCGCGCTCACCGTCGAGCCAGCCATTTTGCGCGGCCGCCATGATCATCGCGTACTCGCCAGACACCTGATACGCGAAGGTCGGCATACCGAAAGCATCTTTTACCCGCGCAACGATATCGAGATAAGGCAGCCCCGGCTTGACCATGATCATGTCGGCGCCTTCCTCGATGTCGAGGGCGACCTCGCGCAACGCTTCGTCGGAATTGCCCGCGTCCATCTGGTAAGTGCGTTTGTCACCGGTCAGTGTCTTGGCTGAACCGACTGCATCCCGGAATGGACCGTAGAAGGCTGAAGCGTATTTTGCCGCGTAGGACATGATCGAGACATCTGTGTAATCCGCGCCGTCAAGCGTTTTGCGGATTGCGGCGACGCGACCATCCATCATGTCGGAAGGCGCGATGATGTCGCAGCCGGCTTCTGCCTGCACCAGGGCCTGCTTGGCGAGCACTGCGACCGTCTCGTCATTGAGTATGACGCCGTCGCGCAGCAGACCGTCATGACCATGGCTGGTGAAGGGATCGAGCGCCACGTCGCACAGGATGCCTACCTCCGGCACTTCCTTCTTGATCGCGCGGATGGCGGTGCAAACAAGATTGTCCGGATTAAGCGCCTCGCTGCCGGTCTCGTCGCGCAGCGCGGGATCGGTGTAAGGGAATAGAGCGATGCAGGGAATGGTCAGTTTGGCCGCACGCTCGGCCTCGCGGATTGCCTGATCGACAGAGAGGCGCTCGACGCCGGGCATGGACGGCACGGGCGTACGGGCATTGTTGCCGTCCATCACGAACAGCGGCCAGATCAGGTCGTCGGTCGTGAGTGTGTGCTCACGCACCATGCGGCGCGCCCACTCCGCGCGCCGATTGCGGCGCATGCGTATGGCCAGGTCGAGCCGGTCCGGCGCCTCGGCGGGCGCGAAACGGGTGCGGGCTTCGATCGGGCGGCCGAATTTGATTGCCATTGTGGTCTCCAAGGGGGCTTTTTTAGCCGTTCCTGTCAAATGCCGCTACCGGGCGTCTTGGGCTGCAAGGCCTGCTCAGGCTGCATGTCTCTTGGTTTTGAGGCATATTGTGCCGTCGGTTGATGCCGACAGGCTGGCAAACCAATCCGTAGGGGGTAACCATGGCGAGAATGTCGATCGACTGCCGCAACTATCCGAGCGAGAACAATTGCACGGTCTCCATCGCCGCCGACAACAAAAACGAGCTCATTGAAGCGGCCGTGCAGCACGCCGTCGCGGTCCATGGCCATAAGGACAGCAAGGAATTGCGCGAAATGATCGGGAAGTCGATCCAGCCTGCGACCTGAGTCGCTTTCAAGCTCTATTTCACTTCGCCGCGACAACTGATCATCTGGCCGCCCGTCGCGCGGCCCGAGTTTGCTATTGTCGAAACGGGGCAAGAAGCTGGACAATAAGATAATGGATTTCGACCTCACCGAAGAGCAGGGCGCCTTTCAATCGACGGCGCGGCAGTTTGCCCGCGACGAAATGATGCCGCATGCGCGCGACTGGGATGAAGGCGAGATTTTCCCCGTGGAAGCGCTGCGCAAGGCGGCGGCGCTCGGCTTCGGCGGTATTTACGTGAAAGAGGACGTCGGCGGCTCGGCGCTTAGCCGCCTCGATGCTGCATTGATCTTCGAGGAGCTTGCGCAGGGCTGCACGTCGACCGCCGCCTATATCTCGATCCATAACATGGCGGCGTGGATGATCGATGCTTTCGGTGGTGCCGACGCGCGCAAGAAATTTTTGCCGAAGCTGTGCACCATGCAACATTTTGCGAGCTACTGCCTCACCGAGCCGGGCGCGGGCTCGGATGCGGCAAGCTTGAGCACGCGCGCGCGGCGCGACGGCGAGCATTACGTGCTCGACGGGACTAAGGCGTTCATTTCCGGCGGTGGTGTCTCGGATATCTACGTGGTGATGGCGCGCACCGGCGAAGCGGGCCCACGTGGCATATCCTGCATCGTCGTGGAGAAGGGCACTCCCGGACTGTCATTCGGCGCGCGAGAAAAGAAACTCGGCTGGAAGACGCAGCCGACCGCGATGGTGATCTTTGAGAATTGCCGCGTGCCGGTGTCGAACCGCATCGGCGCGGAAGGCCAGGGCTTTCGCATTGCCATGGCTGGGCTTGATGGTGGCCGCCTGAATATCGGCGCGTGCTCTATCGGGGGCGCCCAATTCTGTCTCGACCGGACCGTCGACTATATGAAAGAGCGCAAGCAATTCGGCTCGCGGCTTGCCGACTTTCAAGCGTTGCAATTCCGAATTGCCGATTATGCGACCGAATTGGAAGCGGCGCGACTGCTGCTGCATCGCGCCGCAGTAGCTGTCGGGGAAGGTGAACCGGCAGCGACCCGGCTTGCCGCACAGGCGAAGCGCTTGGCGACCGATGTGGGCTTTGAGGTCGTGAATGGCTGCCTGCAGTTGCACGGCGGCTATGGCTATTTGCGCGATCATCCCATTGAACGCGTCATGCGCGATGTGCGGGTGCATCAAATACTGGAAGGCACCAACGAGATCATGCGGCTCATTATCAGTCGCGCTATGCTGGGCAATTGAACGGGCCGAACGCAGCGCGCGGATCGAAGGAGCGCGAGCCATGAACGGCGACACAGAACACAATGTCGACGCGCTGCTTCCGGCCGATATCGCGCAGAAGGCGGAGGCGGTCGGCGTTCAAAAGACGCGCCTCGACTTCCTCAGCCTGCTAACGCTCGCCGTACTCGGGGGCGCGTTCATCGCGTTGGGCGCCATGTTCGCGACCACAGTGCTGGCGGGCGCAGAAGGCGTGGTGCCGTTCGGCATCAGCCGGCTGTTGTCAGGCGTGGTGTTTTGCCTTGGGCTTATTCTTATAGTCGTTGGCGGTGCAGAGCTGTTTACGGGCAATACCTTGATGGTCGTGGCCTGGGCAGCTGGCAAAGTGCGGCTTGCGGAAATGCTGCGAGCCTGGCTGATCGTTTACATCGGCAACTTCATCGGTGCGATCGGGACGGCAGCCCTCGTCTTTCTGTCCGGCCAGTATTTGTCGGGTAAGGGGGGCGTCGCCGCCGTGGCACTCAATATTGCGCTCGCCAAAGTCACGTTATCGTTCGAGCACGCGCTCTTCCTCGGCATCCTATGCAACGTCCTGGTGTGCCTCGCCGTGTGGCTCGCCTATGGCGCGCGTTCGACCACCGATAAGGTCCTGGCTGTCCTGTTTCCCGTCTCGGCCTTCGTCGTCGCCGGTTTCGAGCATTCGGTCGCCAATATGTACCTGATCCCGCTCGGGCTATTCATTAAGGCCTGGGGCCCGTCGGCGCTGGTGGAAGGCACAGATTTTTCGTTGCTGACCTGGCCGGTGTTTTTCGTCAGCCTTGTCCCGGTGACCATCGGAAATATCATCGGCGGAGGCGGGCTGGTTGGTCTCGTCTACTGGTTTGTCTATTTGCGGAAACGGGATTCCGCCTGATCATCTATGCGGCCGCGTATTGCGCGCGCTATGCTCATCCCCAATCAAGCATGCGATAGGAGAAGACCCCCCATGGAACAGCTTCCGAGACTTTATCTTTCGCGCGAGGAGATGATGAGGCGCATCGCGCGCTTCAAGGATCTCAAGGGCTCCGACGGTGGCCTGCCCGACAGCAAGATGCCGGGCTGCGAGCGCACGCTGTTCAACGTCATCGGCTTCCAGCCGCCACAGGGCATTGGCGAGAACGCAACCTCACCGGTCGGCGATCACGCCGCGAAAATGGCCGCCATCAAGATCCGCGAAGGCTTCAACCTCGGTTATTGTAAAGCCAAGCCCGGCCACGGGCCCGAAATGCACAACCATGACACCAACGAAACCTTCATCCCGATGACTGGCACCTGGCGCGCCAGCTGGGAAAGCGAGAAGGGCGAAGTCGAATATGTCGATCTCGGCCCGCTTGATGTGGTTTCGTTTCCTCCAGGCATGATCCGCCGCTTCGAAAATGTGACCAAGGGCGATCCAAATGCGGAATCAATTCTGATGTTCGTGATCGGCGGTGACGCGCCACAGGCTGAATTCACCGATCAGGCGATGCAACGGCTGGAAAAGGCGGGCGTCTGGCCGGCGCGGGTGTGATGCCTTCAACCGCTCGTCCCCGCGCAAGCGGGGACCCAGGGCTGCAACCGAGAGCCGGTGAGATCGGACTGGATTCCCGCTTGCGTTACGCGCTCCGCGCTTCGACGTCAAACCCGCCGTAGCTCGCTAAGCGAGCGAGCGGCCGGGAATGGCGGAGAACCGGCCAGCGATGACGGAAGACATCCTTTTCGAACGTCGCGGCGCGGCTGGCATCGTTACGTTGAACCGGCCGAAAGCGCTCAACGCGGTGACACACGCCATGGCGCTGGCGTTGCGCGCGCAGCTCGATCTCTGGGCCAACGATGACGCGGTGACGAGGGTCGTGATAACGGCGGCGGGCGAGCGCGCATTTTCGGCCGGCGGCGACATTCGCGCGCTTTACGATCTGGGCAAGGCAGGACAGCACGACGACGCACTGCAATTCTGGCGCGACGAATACCCCCTTAACGCGGCGATCAAGAATTATCGTAAGCCTTATGTTGCGCTGATCGATGGCATTGCGATGGGCGGGGGCGTGGGCGTGTCGGTGCACGGCTCGCATCGTGTCGCAGGCGACCGCTTTTCATTTGCCATGCCCGAAGTCGGTATCGGTTTTTTCCCGGATGTCGGAGCAACCTGGTTTTTGCCGCGCATGCCGGGCGAGCTTGGCGCTTATTGTGCGCTAACCGGGGAACGTTTCGGTATTGCTGATGCGATCCAAAGTGGAATTGCGACCCATCGTGTGCCGTCGACACGTTTCGCGGCATTGCTCGAAGGGTTGACCGGAACGATCTCCGTGGACGCGGTGCTTGCGGCATTCTCTGAACCGGCGGGCGAGGGCCCCATCATGCAGCGTAAGGCAGCAATCGACCGGCTGTTTGCCGGCGACATGGTCGAGAACATTCTCGCCGCGCTTGATCGCGAAGCGACGTCCGGTAGCGGTGATGCCGAATGGGCTCAGAAAACGGCCGCCACGATACGCACAAAATCCCCGCTTAGTCTCAAGCTTGCGCTGGCGCAGGTCCGGCGCGGGAAAGATTGGGATTTCGACACGTGCATGCGCATGGAGTTTCGCATAGTGTCGCGCATCATTCAGGGGCATGATTTTTACGAGGGCGTCCGCGCCGTGATCGTTGACAAAGACAACCAGCCTCGCTGGCAGCCTGCTACGCTTGCCGATGTCGGTGAGGCGGAAGTTGAGGGCCATTTTGCACCGCTAGGGCCCGCAGAACTGGTGCTCCCTTGAACAATCCCGTGGCATCGAACGACGTTCGGACCCTCGAGCCTGTGCACGAGGGCACCGCTGAACGTTCGGTCGGTCTGTGGACGCGACGCTTGGTGCTGTTCCTGCGCGCCATGGCGGCCATATCGATGCTCAAGGGCCTCTATCACTGGGCGCAGGTGTGCGGCATTGGCATCGGAGAGACATTGCCTTTCGAAAATCACTCGATCGCGTGGCAGACGGCAACGGTCTTTTTCGCTGTGATCGATCTGGTTGCCGCAGTCGGTTTGTGGCTTGCGGCCGCCTGGGGCGCGGTCATCTGGCTGACGGCGGTAGCATCGATGCTGGCAGTGGAAATATTTTTTCCGCAAGTCTTTGGCGGCGGCTGGCTGACGGGCGTCCTGGAAGGCGGGCTGCTCGGGCTCTACCTTTGGCTCGCCTTGAAATCGGCGCAAGAGCATCCGCAATAACGAACCAGACAAGATCAGCGGGAGGGCGTGATGTCGCGTATCGGATTCATTGGCCTCGGCAATATGGGATTGCCGATGGCGCAAAATCTGCTGAAGGCCGGACACGCGGTGGAAGGCGTCGACGTTAATCCGGCATCGGTCGCCAAACTTACAGCGGCGGGTGGAACAAGCGTTGAAACCGCAAAGAGCGCTGCCGCGCGTGCCGACGTTGTGATCACCATGCTCCCCTCCGGCAAGGAAGTGCGCGAGGTTTATCTCGGATCATCCGGGATCATCGACAACGCGAATGCTGGGACACTCCTGATCGACTGTTCGACCATCGACGTCGAAACCGCGCGTGCTGTTGCAGGGGCGGCGGAGAAGAAGGGGCTACTGATGCTCGATGCCCCGGTCTCGGGCGGCGTCGGCGGAGCCACCGCAGCGACGCTTACGTTTATGGTCGGCGGAAGCGCGCAGGCGTTCACGCGCGCGCAGACGATTTTGGAAAAGATGGGCAAGACAATCGTGCACGCCGGCGGCGCGGGGAACGGGCAGGCGGCAAAGATCTGCAACAACATGATCCTTGGTGTGTCGATGATCGCCGTGTCCGAGGCATTCGTGCTCGCCGAGAAACTTGGTCTTGATCATCAAAAGTTATTCGATATTTCTTCAAAGTCGTCGGGGCAATGCTGGTCACTTACAAGTTACTGTCCTGTACCCGGACCGGTTCCGACGTCTCCTGCCAATCGCGACTATCAAGCGGGTTTTACCGCCGCAATGATGCTTAAAGATCTGAAACTGTCGCAGGATGCAGCGAAGGCAACAGGAACCAAGACGCAACTTGGTGCCGACGCGGCGAAGATCTACACACAATATGTAGAGAGCGGTGAGGCGGGTCGGGATTTCTCCGGCATCATTCGTTTTGTTCGCGGCTGATGCGGCTTTCTAGAGTGAACGAACCGTTTCACAATTTCTGACAATTGCGAATTCAATAGATCGTTCACCGCTGCAAATAAACCTAATCTTTATGGTGTTATTTAAGCCGATTTTAGACTGCCCCTCTTAGTGTGCGTCACATCCGGAGCGGGGAAACAGGGCCTTGCAACCGGGGACGTACAAATAAAACGCAAGGGGCGTTAAACATGAAAGCCGTCGCGAAGACGGTCGAGCCCGCCGGACGAGAGGCGCCGCTCGATCACATTCGGCCACAGTACTTGGAGGCCTTGACGTTAGTCGAACGGCTGCATCGCCGGCTGCTCGACGTCATCAAGGACGAGTTCGATCGGCGCGGCCGCTCCGATATCAATTCGGTGCAGGCTTTGCTGCTTTACAATATTGGGGACAAGGAACTGACGGCCGGTGAGCTGCGCACGCGCGGCTACTATCTCGGCTCCAATGTTTCGTACAACCTCAAGAAGCTGGTGGAAATGGCCTTCCTCGATCACCAGCGTTCGCGCGTTGACCGGCGCTCGGTTCGCATCAAGCTGACCGACAAGGGCCGCGAAGTGCGTGACATCATTGAGTCGCTTTATCAAAAACACGTGCGGACCGTTGAGCAGGTCGGCGGCATCAATGCCGAAGAATTCTCCACGCTCAACAAGTCGCTGCACAGGCTCGAGCGGTTCTGGACCGACCAGATCCTTTACCGGCTCTAATTCCGACTAAGGGCGGATTTGATTTAGCCCCGGCCACTTTTGGCCGGGGCTTTTTTGCGCGTTCCCGGGCGGCTGCGGCCCCTAGATATTGCGCCTGAACGTCTCCACAGCCCAATGCTTGGCGGTTAGAGGCCGATATGGTATTTGCGGGTCAATCCTGGACCCTGCCTTTTATTCGGCGCCGACCACTCCCGGCGCCAGGAGATCATGATGTCGGCGAAGACGAGCTCCCAGCCCTCCAGCGAGGTTGAATCCCTTTTTTCGGCCAGTCTGCGCGAGGTCGACCCGGAAATTGCCGATGCGATCAAGCAAGAGCTCGGGCGCCAGCGCGACGAGATCGAACTGATCGCTTCGGAGAACATCGTTTCGCGCGCAGTGCTCGAAGCGCAAGGTTCGGTGCTCACCAATAAATATGCCGAGGGTCTCCCAGGCAAACGCTACTACGGCGGCTGTCAGTTCGTGGACATCGCCGAACGACTCGCGATCGATCGCGTCACGAAATTGTTCGGCTGCAAATTCGCGAACGTGCAACCGCATTCGGGCGCGTCCGCCAATGCGGAAGTATTTTTTGCGCTGCTGCAGCCTGGCGATACGTTCATGGGACTGAATCTGGCTGCGGGCGGGCATCTCACGCATGGATCGCCGGTCAACATGTCCGGCAAGTGGTTTAAGCCCGTTCCCTATGGGGTGCGCCGTGACGATCATCGCATCGACATGGACGAAGTGGCGCGTCTCGCCCGCGAGCACAAACCAAAACTGATCATCGCGGGCGGTTCGGCCTATCCGCGTATCATCGACTTCCGCGCGTTTCGCGCGGTCTGTGACGAAGTCGGTGCACTGCTGATGGTCGACATGGCACATTTTGCCGGACTTGTTGCCGCCGGCGTTCATCCTTCACCATTTCCGCATGCACATGTGGTGACCACAACAACGCACAAGACACTGCGCGGCCCGCGCGGCGGTGTGATCTTGTCGGATAACGAAGAGATCGCCAAAAAACTGAACTCGGCAGTATTTCCCGGCATGCAGGGCGGCCCGTTGATGCATGTGATCGCGGCCAAAGCCGTGGCCTTCGGTGAAGCGCTGCGTCCGAGCTTCCGTAGTTATGCCAAAAGCGTCGTTGAAAATGCCAAGGCGCTCGCCGAGACGTTGAAGTCGCACGGCCTCGATATTGTTTCGGGCGGCACTGATACCCATTTGATGTTGGTTGACTTGCGGCCGAAACGTCTCACCGGAAAAGTGGGGGAAGCAGCGCTCGGCCGCGCCCACATCACCTGCAACAAGAACGGTATTCCGTTTGACCCCGAAAAGCCGACCGTAACATCGGGCATCCGCCTCGGTACCCCGGCCTGCACCACGCGCGGCTTCGGTATCGCGGAATTCCGCCAGGTCGGCGAGATGATTGTCGAAGTACTCGACGTCCTGTCGCAAAAGGCCGTAGATGAAGACTCGCTGGTCGAAAACGCCGTGCGCGACAAGGTGAAGACATTGATTTCACGTTTCCCGATTTATCAGAGCTGAGCCGATGCGTTGCCCAAGTTGCGGTAGTCTCGATACGCAGGTGAAGGACTCGCGGCCGACTGAGGATTCGGCGGTCATTCGCCGGCGGCGCGTGTGCCTGACCTGCAATTTTC
This sequence comes from uncultured Alphaproteobacteria bacterium, assembly GCA_963817815.1. GTDB lineage: Bacteria > Pseudomonadota > Alphaproteobacteria > Rhizobiales > Xanthobacteraceae > Pseudolabrys. The sequence goes on from CAWFPY010000001.1 coordinate 100,311, forward strand.
GTTTCACCACATTCGAGCGTGTTCAGTTGCGCGAGTTGACGGTGATCAAGCGCAATGGCCGGCGCGTCCCGTTCGACCGCGACAAACTCATGCGTTCGGTCCAGATCTCGTTGCGCAAGCGCCCGGTCGAACCCGAACGCATCGAGCAGATGGTCTCCAAGATTGTACGCGAGCTGGAAAGTCAGGGCGAAGCCGAGATATCCTCCGAGGCTATCGGCGAGATCGTCATGGAGCATCTGCGCGAACTCGATGACGTGGCCTATGTGCGTTTCGCTTCGGTTTATCGGAACTTCCGGGAGGCCAAGGATTTCCGCGCCGCACTCGACGAATTGTCGGGGGACGATGACGGCAAGCCGGCCGCCAGCGCGCGCAAATGAACGAACAAGCCGCACCCGTTTCCCAGCCTGCAGCATCGGATGACGAGCGGTACATGCGGCTTGCACTGGCGCTCGGCCGACGCAACCTCGGCCACACGTGGCCAAATCCGGCAGTCGGTGCCGTTATTGTGAAAGACGGCATTATCCTGGCGCGGGGATGGACGCAGCAAGGTGGCCGTCCACATGCAGAAGTGGAAGCGCTGCGTCGCGCCAAAAAGGCAGCGCAAGGGGCCACCATGTATGTGACGCTCGAGCCATGCTCGCATGAAGGCAAGACGCCGCCTTGCGCCGATGCGATCGTTCGCGCGGGGATCGCGCGCGTGGTTTCGGCGATGGAGGATCCCAACCCGGACGTTGCGGGGAAGGGTCATGAGCGGTTGCGTGCAAAAGGGATTGCCGTCGATATCGGGCTCTGCGCGGAAGACGCGCGGCGCGCGCACGCCGGCCATCTCAGCCGCATAACGCGAGCGCGGCCTTACGTGATGCTCAAGCTCGCGGTGTCGGCGGACGGCAAGGCCGGTTTGGCCGGACGCAAGCAGGCGTCCATTACCGGTGAAGAGGCGCGCGAACGTGTATTTCAGATGCGCGCGGCCAGCGACGCCATTTTGGTAGGTATCGGTACGGTCTTGTCCGACGATCCACAATTAACTTGTCGCCTGCCGGGAATGTTCGACCGCTCACCGGTGCGCGTCGTGCTCGACGCGCGGTTGCATCTACCACTGGCGACGTCGGTTGCCGCAACTGTGCGTGAGACCCCAACCTGGGTATTCGGTTCGACCAAGGCGTCGCCGATTGCGGAAGAAATTTTGCAGCAAAAAGGATGCAAAGTCTTTCGCGTTGAGGATAGCAACGGCGAACTGGATCTCCAGCAGGTTCTGAAAAGACTGGCGGAGGAGGGGATCACGCGCCTGATGGTCGAAGGCGGCCCGAAGGTCGCGGCCAGTTTCGTTTCCGCCGGCCTGATCGACGAAGCGGTGCTGCTGCGTGGTAAGAAGAGCATTGGTGTGGATGGTATCGATCCGCTGGATGGCATGCCGCTCGGAGCGCTGACTGGCAATATGACAAGTCATGGCACCGAGAAACTTGGTGCGGATGTGATCGAGAGCTACCAACGGACGTCATGAAGTACAGGCTATCGCAGCATTCCGCTCGTCCCCGCGAAAGCGGGGATCGAGAACATTCTGGCAAAGGCTTTGTATTCTTGGCTCTGGATTCCCGCTTGCGCGGGAATGAGCGGAATATGGTCCACTACCAGCAGGTTTATCACTAATGTTCACTGGGATCGTCACCGATCTGGGTGAAGTGCGGTCGGTTGAGCCGCGCGCCGGCAATCTGCAACGTATCACGATTTTCAGTCGCTACCCCCGCGCGGAGATCGTGCAGGGCGCGTCAATCGCCTGTTCGGGTGTTTGTCTGACGGTGGTTGGTGCCGGCGAAGATAGCGGGCGCGCCTGGTTTGCGGTTGATGCCGCAGACGAGACGCTACGTGTCACGACCGTTGGACGATGGCGTCAGGGGTCAAAGGTCAATCTGGAGCGTCCACTGAAGTTGGGCGACGAGCTCGGCGGGCATCTCGTGGCCGGTCACGTGGACGGGATCGGCACGGTCTATGCCCGCGAGGACATGCCCGAAATGGCGCGCTTCGTGCTGCGCGTACCGGCCAGCCTTGCCCGTTTCATCGCGCCCAAGGGCTCAATCACACTTGATGGCGTCTCGCTGACCATCAACACCGTGGAAGGCGACACATTCTCTGTTCTTGTCATACCTCATACATTGCGGGAGACGACGTTTGGTGTCTTGCGCAAGGGCGATGATGTCAATCTCGAAGTCGATACCATGGCCCGATACGCTGCGCGGCTCATGGAGATGAAGTAAAACTTGTTCGGGCGGGAGCCGCTTGCTACCACGCCGTCAAAGAAAGTTATTCGAGCCATGGCGAAAAAACGAACCACCGCAAAGAAACGCGACAGCCTGCATATGCTGATCGTGGAAGCGCGCTTTTATGACAATATTTCTGACGAATTGTTGCGTGGAGCGACGCGCGTGCTTGAGCAAGCAGGGGCACGCTACGACCGCGTCACCGTCCCTGGCGCGCTCGAAATACCGGCCGCAATTGCGATCGCGATGGATGCCGCGCGCCGCCGCCGTGCGCCCTATGACGGTGTCGTTGCACTAGGATGTGTGATCCTCGGCGAGACCTACCATTTCGAAATCGTGTCGAACGAATCCGCACGTGGACTGATGGACCTCGCCGTGAATGAGCGACTGCCGATCGGCAATGGAATCCTCACGGTCGACAGCGAGGCACAAGCACTTGCCCGCGCTCGCCCTGAGGAGGGCAACAAAGGTGGCGACGCGGCACGCGCGGCGCTCACAATGGTCGCGCTCAAGCATACATTGGCCTGGCGCTGATGGCCGCCGGTGCCGCACGCGACGACAACGAGACACGCAAGGCGAACAAGCGTGGCGCGGCTCGGCTGGCGGCGGTGCAAGCCCTCTACCAGATGGATCTCGCTGGGACCGGTCTCAACGAGATCCTTGCCCAGTTCGAGAGCCACTGGATTGGCCGTGAGGTAGAGGGAGCCCAATATTTGCCGGCTGAGGCGGCCTTTTTTCGTGACATCGTATCGGGCGTGGTACGTGACCAACGCGAACTTGATCCGTTAATCGACGAAGCTCTGTCAAAAGGCTGGCCGCTCAAGCGCATCGAGACGGTGCTGCGCGCGGCTTTGCGCGCCGGCGCCTATGAGCTGATCCACCGCAGCGACGTTCCAGCCCGCGTCGTGGTGGCCGAATACGCCGACGTCGCTGCGGCCTTCGTCGAACGCGACGAAACCGGCATGGTCAATGCAGTTCTCGATCAGCTGGCGCGGCGCTTGCGCTCTGACGAGTTTGGTCGTGCGGCCGGGTGAGACCATGGCGCGTGACGACATGTCAGCCGAAGATCATCTGATCGCACGTTTTTTCAGGCCGCTGGCGAGCCATCCAGGGGCGCTGGGTTTATCCGACGATGCCGCTTTCCTGACGCCACCACCGGGATGTGACCTGGTGCTCAAGACCGATGCGATTGTGGGCGGCGTACATTTTTTCCCGGATGATGCGGCGCATACGGTGGCCAGCAAGGCGTTGCGCGTGAATTTATCGGATCTGGCGGCCAAGGGCGCGCGTCCACTCGGCTTTCTTTTGTCGCTCGCGATCCCGAAGGACGTTGGCGAGGGCTGGCTCGCCGGGTTTTCTGAAGGGTTGCGCGGCGACGCCGTACTGTTTGGCTGCCCGCTGTTTGGCGGCGATACCGATCGCACACCGGGGCCAATTACGGTTTCGATCGCGATGTTCGGCAGCGTCCCGGAAGGGACGATGGTGCGCCGCGCCGGCGCTTTGCCCGGCGACCGCGTGTTTGTCAGCGGGACCATCGGGGACGCCGCACTGGGTGTCATGGTGCGCGGCGACAAAATTAGAAACTTAAGCGAGCCACACCGGAAACACTTGCTGTCGCGCTATCTTCTGCCGCAGCCCCGCAATGCGCTGGCCGAAGCCGTGCGGACGCACGCGACCGCGGCGATGGATATTTCCGATGGGTTCGTCGGCGATTTTACCAAACTATGCGGGGTTTCGGACGTCAGCGCAGACATCGAGGTCGCGCGGATACCGGTTTCGGATGCGGCCAAAGCCGTCATCGCCGGCGAGCCCGGCATGTTGGAAACCGCCATCACCGGTGGCGATGACTATGAGGTTGTTTGCACCGTACCGGCGGCAAAAGTCGACAGTTTCCGAGCTGCAGCCAAGGCTGCGCAAGTCGCGGTCAGTGAGATTGGTGAGATCAAGGCCGGCACTGGCGCGCGCTTCCTCGGGGCCGATGGCCACGCGCTCAACTTCAAACGTATGTCGTTCAGTCATTTCTGAAAATGAGTGCGACTGCCCGGCAGCGTCATTCCGGGGCGTCCACGCGAGTGGACGAACCCGGAATCCAGATACAGGCATCGCGTTTGCTTTTGGATTCCGGGTCCGGCCCCATAGCGCGTCGAAGACGCGCGTGAACGCGCTTATGGGGCCGTCCCGGAATGACGGGAGGTTTTGCAGGACGAACCGGTCGAAGGCAGCTATAATAGGGACAAAAGGAATGGGACTTCGCTATGCATGACATGACGGCGAAAAAAGCGGCGGTGACGCCGGTCGGCCAACATCCGAATTATCAAAAACACCACAAGCACTTTCCCACGACGGCCTGGCTGCGTCGGCACGCGCCGAGCAATGTGCCGCTTTTTGCTTTCGAATATGGCGACACAGGTGCCGGCAATGATGTTGGCATTGCGCATAACTGGGCCGCTTTCGACAACATAAAAATTGCACCGCATTACGGCGTTATGCCGTCGTTGCCGCCGGTCGACGTCAAACTGTTCGGGCGCAGTTATTCCGCGCCGATCGGCGTTGCGCCGATGGGCGGTCCGTCGCTGGTCTGGCCGGGCGCCGACCTGTTGATGGCGAAAGCCGCGCAGCGCGCACGCATCCCCTACACGTTGAGTGTGGCGGGCGGTGCCACCATCGAGCAGGCGGCGGAAGCCGCGCCCGATGTGTTCTGGCTCCAGCTCTATCGGTTCTGGCACGATGATCACAAGATTGGCTTCGATCTCGTAAGGCGCGCGCAGGCAGTTGATGCCAAGGTGCTCACGCTGACGCTCGATGTGCCGGTGCGCACGACGCGCTCGCGCGAAACCTATGCCGGCCTTGCGCATGAATTCCGTCCCAATGCGCGCATGATCTACGAAATGATGGTGCGCCCGAAATGGCTGCTCGCGCTATTGCGCAACGGGTATCCACGCTTCGCCACCATCAGCGACTATGCGCCCCCGGGTGCCAGCACCAACGAAGTTATCGCGTATGCACGCGCACGTATGGGCGGCGCATTTTCCTGGGAAGAAGTGAAGCGCTATCGCGACGCATGGAAGGGGCCGCTGGCGTTAAAAGGCATTCTGCATCCGGCGGACGCGGAGAAAGCTGTCGCGCTTGGCGTTGAAGGCATCTGGGTGTCGAACCACGGGGGCCGGCAGATTGAGGCGCTCACTCCGTCGATCGACGTGCTGCCTGCGATCGCCGCGGCCGTCGGCAAGAAGGCGACGGTGATCCTCGATAGCGGTGTGCGTAGCGGTCAGGACGTGATGCGAGCCTTGGCGCTCGGCGCCGATGCGGCGTTTGCCGGAAAGTCGTTTCTCTGGGCGGTCGCAGCGCTCGGCGACGAGGGGCCAGACTACCTGATTGACCTCTATATCGACGAATTGCGCGCATCACTTGGCCAGATCGGTGCAAAGTCGCCGGCTGAGGCACGAGCGGCCAGCATCCGTCATCCCGGCGCCTTCGCGTTTGCGTCCAAGCCACGCGCGTCCAAAGTGCCGCGTAAACGGTAATTTACCAATGCTGGACCGCGAATAGGGGCCATCGATCACTCGCGACAATCTCCGGTTCAATTAAAATCATCCCTGATCTGCGCCTCACGCAGTAGCGATTCACTCTCGCGGCCGATACAAGGGGCGGCTTTTGCCCGGGAGCCCCTGATGTCGGCGATCGCCGAACCGTTCCAGCATGCTGTGCCAGACGACAATCTGGCGCGTCGCAACGCTATGGTGCTTGCGGTCGCGCAGGCGCTGGCCGGCGGCAACAACACGGTCATTGTCAGCACGGCCAGTATCGTCGGCGCTGTGCTGGCGCCGGACAAAGGGCTCGCGACACTGCCGATCACCGCAATGGTCATGGGCATGTGGCTCGGCACCTTGCCGGTTGGTGCGCTGGCGCGGCGTTTCGGCCGGCGATTTGCCCTGCAGACCGGCTCGGCCTTCGGCGTCTTGTCCGGTCTGATTTCTTATTCGGCGGTGATGAATGGCCAGTTCTGGCTATTGCTCGTCGGCACTTTTTGCGGCGGCCTCTATGCTGCCGCGCATCAATCCTATCGATTTGCCGCCGCCGATACCGCCAGCGAGGCTTACCGGCCGAAAGTTGTCTCCTGGGTGCTGGCCGGCGGTGTTTTCGCTGCCGTGATCGGACCGCAGCTCGTCATCTTCACCAAGGATCTGCTGTCGCCGCATCTGTTCGCCGCTAGTTATCTTGGACAATCAGCTTGCGCTGTCGCGGCCGCAGCTGTGCTGCAGTTCATCAAGGTGCCGCCGGTCGCTGTCGCGCGCCATGATAACGCCCGACCGCTTGGCGAAATCATCCGTGCGCCGCGGTTTATCGTTGCGGTTGCCTGCGGCATGGCGAGCTACGGCATGATGAACATGCTGATGACCTCGGCGCCGCTCGCCATGGTCGGCTGCGGTCATTCGGTCACCGATGCGGCGCTCGGTATTCAATGGCATGTGCTGGCGATGTACGCGCCGAGTTTCGTCACCGGCTCATTGATCGCGCGGTTCGGGGTCGAGCGCATCACTGGTGTTGGCCTCGCACTGATCGCGGCAACGGCCGTGGTCGGAATCTCCGGCATCACGGTCGCGCATTTCTGGACCAACCTGATTCTGCTGGGACTCGGCTGGAATCTTGCCTTTATCGGCGCCACCACCATGGTGACCCAGTGTCATCGTCCGCAGGAACGCAACAAAGTGCAGTCATTCAATGACTTCCTGATTTTCGGCAGCATGGCGCTGACGTCGTTTTCATCCGGCCAGCTGCTCGATAAGTTCGGTTGGGCCACCATCAACGAAGTTATCTTCCCGACGATTTTCATCACGGGCGCGCTGCTGATTTGGCTCTCGCTACGTCCACGCGCGTCGACTGTGTGATTTCACCGCGGCTAAAACAGCCGTGAATGCCTGACAATATGATGGAATTCCTACCCGAACTTGGTCCGGCGCATGAACGCCGTGGCAGCGCCAGGCGCCCATGAACGATGGCCTGGAACACACGGCATCCAAATACTGCAGCGGGTCACAATTTCCGCGTTGCACAGTCGCCATCTTTTTGGCTATATCCGCGCGCTTCCGGTCGGGGTGAAGCGCCCTTAAAGCGGCCATCCTCGACGCTCCTGGTGCCGGCGGGAGCGTTCGTCCCGCCAGTACCATTCAAAATCGGGGATAATGGCCACCATGACGACTTTGTGGTTGATCGTCGGCTGCGGGGTGCTCGCGATCGCATATGGCATCTGGGCGACCCAATCGGTGATGAGCGCCGATGCGGGCAGCAAGAAGATGCAGGAAATTTCGGAGGCCGTGCGCGAAGGCGCGCAGGCCTACCTCAAGCGGCAATACACCACCATCGGTATCGTCGGCGTCGTGATCTTTGTGATCATCGGCTTCACGCTGGGCTGGCTGGTGGCCGTCGGCTTTGCTGTCGGCGCCATCCTGTCGGGAGCCACCGGCTTCATCGGGATGAACGTTTCGGTCCGCGCCAACGTGCGGGTTGCCCAGGCGGCGACCAAGTCGCTGGCCGGCGGGCTGGAGCTTGCCTTCAAGGCCGGCGCCATCACCGGCATGCTGGTCGCTGGCCTCGCGCTGCTCGGCGTCACGCTCTATTTCGGCTTCCTCACCGGCTCGCTGCATAAGGCCGCCAATGACCGCACGGTCATCGACGCCATCGTCGCGCTCGGTTTTGGTGCCTCGCTGATCTCGATCTTTGCCCGTCTTGGCGGCGGTATCTTCACCAAGGGCGCCGACGTCGGCGGCGATCTGGTCGGCAAGGTTGAGGCCGGTATTCCGGAAGACGATCCGCGCAATCCGGCCACCATCGCGGACAATGTCGGCGACAACGTCGGCGATTGCGCCGGCATGGCCGCTGACCTGTTCGAGACCTATGCCGTGACCATCGTGGCCACGATGGTGCTGGCCTCGATCTTCTTCGCCAGCACGCCGATGCTGCTCAGCATGATGACTTATCCGCTCGCCATCGGTGGCGCCTGCATCATCACGTCGATCATTGGCACTTTCTTCGTGCGGCTCGGCAAGAAAAAGTCGATTATGGGCGCGCTCTACAAGGGCTTTATCGCCTCGGCGGTGCTATCGCTCATCGCGATCTGGTTTGTCACCGACTCTCTGATCGGTATGGGCCCGCTTCCCGGCGTCGCTTTCACTGGACAGGCGCTTTATGTCTGTGCAGTCGTCGGCTTGGTGGTGACGGGCCTCATCATCTGGATCACCGAGTACTACACCGGCACAAACTTCCGTCCGGTGAAGTCGATCGCGGCCGCATCGGTCACCGGCCATGGCACCAACGTCATTCAGGGCCTGGCGATCTCGCTTGAATCGACCGCGCTGCCGGCCATCGTGATCATTGCCGGCATTCTGGTTGCATTTGCGCAAGCGGGATTGTTCGGCATTGCGATCGCGGTCACGGCGATGCTGGCGCTTGCCGGCATGGTGGTTGCGCTTGATGCATTCGGTCCGGTTACCGACAATGCCGGTGGCATTGCCGAAATGGCCGGCTTGCCGAAGAACGTCCGCAAGTTCACCGACGCGCTCGATGCGGTCGGCAACACCACCAAGGCAATCACCAAGGGCTATGCAATCGGCTCCGCCGGTCTTGGCGCGCTGGTGCTGTTTGCGGCCTATAATCAGGATCTACTGTTCTTCACCAAGACATCGGCCGCGCATCCATACTTCCAGGGCGTTCAGCTCGACTTCGCGCTTACCAATCCTTACGTGGTGGTCGGTCTGTTGTTCGGCGGCCTGCTGCCTTATCTGTTCGCATCGATGGGCATGACCGCCGTTGGCCGTGCTGCCGGCGCGATCGTCGAAGAAGTGCGCCGTCAATTCCGCGCCAAGCCCGGAATCATGAAGGGCAAGGACAAGCCCGACTACGGTCGCGCTGTCGATATGCTCACGAAGGCTGCGATCAAGGAAATGATCGTGCCGTCGTTGCTGCCGGTGCTGTCGCCGATCTTTTGCTACTTTGCGATCTACATCATCGCGGGCGGCGGACCGGGCGGTAAATCGGCGGGCTTCTCGGCTCTCGGCGCCATGTTGCTCGGTGTCATCGTCACCGGCCTGTTCGTCGCCATTTCGATGACGTCGGGCGGTGGCGCTTGGGACAACGCCAAAAAGTACATCGAGGATGGTCACTATGGCGGCAAGGGCTCCGACGCCCACAAGGCGGCGGTGACTGGCGACACGGTCGGCGATCCCTACAAGGACACAGCCGGTCCGGCTGTGAACCCGATGATCAAGATCACCAACATCGTGGCGCTGCTGTTGCTCGCTATTCTCGCGCACTGAGCGCACCGAGAAACACGAAGGGCCCGCGTGTTACGCGGGCCCTTTTTCGTTTCGGCAGGTCGACTACAGATGCAAGCCAACGTTCTTGAAGATGTTGCGGATGTAGCTCAGTTCCTGGCCCCCCGTTGGCGTGGTCTGTGACACGAAGTCGAAGACCTTGCCATCCTTGATGCCATAGTTGGCGAGCCGGGAGACGCGGCGCTCCTTATCGAAATAGACCGCTACGACGCGTTGATCGACCACCTGATGCGGCATGAAGGCGGCCGAGCGCTGGGCTTTCTGCGAGATGTAATAGAACGCATCGCCGTTGACGGTAGCGACTGTGGAAGGGGTGCCAAGGACTATCAGCACCTGTTCCTGCGTGGCGCCCATCGGAACCTGTTCCAGGGCGCCCTCAGGCAGCACATAGCCGCGCTGAAGCGTCTCGGTCATGCTGCCGCAGGCCGCAAGCGCGAGCGCGCCGGCAAGCGCCAGGGCGAGGCAGAATGCATGGTTGCGATGATGCACGGTCGTAGGCCCCAAACGCGACAGCTTCATTTCGGTCTTGCATCAGGGAGGGCTGTGACGTAACCGCGGCGAACCGCATCAGCCCTCGAATTGACCCGATGATACTTCCCTTGTTTCGCCGCGGCGCGCGGTCGGACACCATTTCGGCCCTGTATGGCACGATCGTGGCGCAGGCGCGATTGCCCTGCTTTTATCGCGATTACGCGGTTGCGGACACCGTTAATGGCCGTTTCGATCTCCTGGTGCTGCATCTTGGGTTGGTCCTCAACCGACTGGAGGAGAGCGGCTTAAGGGAGCTTGGCCAGGCACTTTTTGACCGGTTTTGTCGGGATATGGACCATAATTTGCGGGAAATGGGGGTCGGCGACATGTCGGTACCGAAGGAAATGCAGCGCTTGGGCGAGGCTTTCTACGGCCGGACACAGGCCTACCGGGCGGCCGTTGCTGCAGACGACCGGGAGGGTTTGGCGAGGGTGGTGGCGCGCAACATTTACGACAGCGCCCCAACTTCGCGGGCTGCGGCACACCGTCTTGCGGCCTATATGCGGGAAGCGGTACGTGATCTGAATGATCAAACGCCGCCCGCCCTGCGGGCCGGCGAGCTTCATCTACCGGATCCTACCGCTATTCCTTTTGTTGAAGATTAGGGCGACGTTCTAGAAGACTGAAATCTATGGAAAAAGACAAAAATCCATGGAGCGTTATCGTAACGCTCGACGAAATTCCAGAGACCGGCCTGCACACCGAGCTCGAGGCCACGGAACCCGTACGCGCCGACCTCGCCAGACTGGCGGGGCTGCGGGAATTGCCCCGTTTGTCAGCCGTATTCGATCTCACTCCGCGTGGCCCCGGCGTGCACGTGGCCGGTCAGGTGAGCGCGCACCTCGGCCAGACCTGTGTCGTCACGCTCGAGCCGATCGAAAGTGACCTCACAGAATTGATTGACCTGGTCTTTGCGCCAGCCGCGCAGGCGCAGCCTGAGGACCTCAAATTGGAGGAGGAGCCGCCGGAATTGCTGGTTGATGGCAAGATCGATCTGGGTGCAATCGCGACCGAGTTTCTGCTGCTCGGGATCGATCCCTATCCACGAAAGACGGGCGCTGAATTCGCTCCGGTCAAAGTGGACGACGCCGGTGCGCACCCGTTTGCGGCCCTCGAAGCGCTTAAAAAGCGTCTCGGCAGCAGCTAGCCTGAACACGCGGAGTCCGGGGATGCGCATCATCGAGAACCGGCTTGTTTGCAGCAGGCGAGCGGCTATGGTCGCGCGCGTGGGTCAAATTCCGATGATCGCATTGCCGGTGTTCCAGGCAACGTCGCCAAGGGCGATCCATGGCCGATAAAGTTCGCATCGCGTTAGACGCCATGGGCGGAGACCACGGTGCGTCGGTGCTTTTGCCGGGCGCCGAGGTTTCTCTCACCCGCCATTCCGACATCGAATATCTCCTGTTCGGTGACCGCGCCGCTGTCGAACCGGTTCTCGAGAGATTGCCGCGCCTAAAGGCCAAGTCAAAATTCGTCCACACAGAAATAGCGATCCGTATGGACGATAAACCAAGCCAGGCGCTGCGCTACGGCCGCTGGAAATCCTCGATGTGGCTTGCGATTGATGCCGTCAAAAAGGGCGACGCCGATGTGGCGGTCTCCGCCGGCAATACCGGCGCGCTGATGGCGATGGCACGGTTCAATCTCAAGATGATCGAAGGCATTGAACGCCCCGCGATTGCGGCATTGTGGCCGACACTCAAAGGAGAGTCCGTGGTGCTCGATGTTGGCGCCTCGATCGGCGCCGACGAGGCGCATCTCGTAAATCTTGCGGCAATGGGCAGCGCCATGGCCCGGGTGCTGTTCGATATCGAGCGCCCGACTGTGGGTCTGCTGAATATCGGGGTTGAAGAAGTCAAAGGTCTTGAACAGGTACGTGAAGCAGGCCGCCTTCTGCGCGAGGGCCGCTTCCCTCATTTCGATTACCACGGTTTTGTCGAAGGCGACGATATTGGCAAAGGCGTTGTGGACGTTGTGGTCACAGAAGGGTTCGCGGGAAATATTGCGCTGAAGACCGCCGAAGGCACGGCTCATCAACTCGCGTCCTATCTGCGTGCAGCGATGAACCGGACATGGGCGGCGCGGCTCGGTTATGTGCTGGCGCGGCAGGCATTTCACGCCTTGCGCGAGAAGATGGATCCCCGCAAATCGAATGGCGGCGTATTCCTTGGACTAAATGGAATCGTGATCAAAAGCCACGGCGGCGCCGACATTGAAGGTACAGCCGCCGCGATCGACATGGGCTACGATATGGTGCGCTACGAATTGCTCGCCAAAATTGGCCAGTCGATGGCGCGCGATCTGCAAGCCGGGACTTCGGCGCGATTGGCGAGCGGAGCAAGCTCGTGACGGTGTTGCGTTCGGTCGTGCTTGGTTGCGGAAGCTATCTTCCCACGCGCATTGTCAGTAACGACGAGCTCGCGCGTTCGGTCGAAACCACCGACGAGTGGATCGTGCAGCGAACCGGCATTCGCGAGCGTCATATTGCGGCGCCGGGGGAGCTTACGTCGGACCTTGCGCTTCATGCCGCGCGCGCGGCTCTCGCCAATGCGCATGTCGAGGCAAGTTCTATCGACCTGATTGTTTTGGCAACGTCGACACCCGATCAGACCTTTCCCGCAACCGCTGTTTCGGTGCAGGCGGGGCTTGGCATCACGCATGGCGCGGCTTTCGACTTGCAAGCGGTCTGCTCCGGCTTTGTCTATGCGCTGCAGGTCACGGATTCGCTGCTGCGGAATGGCGCCTACAAGCGTGCTTTGGTGATTGGAGCGGAAACGTTTTCGCGGATTCTCGATTGGAACGACCGCACGACCTGCGTCCTGTTCGGTGATGGCGCCGGCGCGCTCGTCCTGGAGGCGCAGCCGTCGGCGGGCGCACGCGAGGATCGCGGCATTCTGACCACGCATCTGCGCTCGGACGGCCGCCACAGGGCCAAGCTCTACGTGGACGGCGGGCCGTCTTCGACACAGACGGTGGGCCATCTGCGTATGGAGGGCCGCGAGGTGTTCAAGCACGCGGTCGCGATGATCACGGACGTGATCGAGGACGCCTTCAAGGCCACCGGCTATACGGCTGGGGACATCGACTGGTTTGTGCCCCATCAGGCCAACAAACGCATTATCGATGGATCCGCCCATAAACTTGGCATCGCGCCGGAGAAGGTCGTGATCACGGTGGATCGTCACGGCAACACTTCGGCTGCATCAATCCCGCTCGCTTTGGCCGATGCGGTGGCTGATCGGCGCATTAAACGCGGAAATTTGATCCTTTTGGAAGCAATGGGGGGCGGGTTCACTTGGGGTTCGGCTTTGCTGCGCTGGTGAAAGGGCCCGGATCCGTAAAATGGAACCGTCGGGCAACCGGGGGTATCCCATCATATTATCGGCTCGCCCCGTTGACCGGTTCCGATCTTGCTAATATCGTCGATAATTCAGCGGGATACCTTCGCCGGGGGCAGGGCAGGCGATGACCGGAAAAACTGTGACGCGGGCCGACTTGTGCGAGGCGGTCTATCAAAAGGTCGGTCTTTCACGCACGGAATCCGCGGCGTTGGTGGAGTTGGTGCTCAAGGAGATCACCGACTGTCTCGAACGCGGGGAGACCGTAAAGCTATCCTCGTTCGGCTCGTTCGTCGTGCGTAAAAAAGGCCAGCGTATTGGGCGAAACCCCAAGACTGGCAAGGAAGTACCGATCTCGCCGCGGCGTGTGATGGTGTTCAAGCCGTCGGCGATCCTCAAGCAACGCATCAACGGCCACGCGGTCGCCGACGAAGCTTGAGACTCACGCGTTTGTTTCAGTAAAAGCGTAAAAATTCACAACGGAGCGAGGTCGCTTTGGACAACAAGGCGCCAGACGCATTTCGTACCATCAGTGAAGTGGCAGACGAACTCGATCTGCCGCAGCACGTGCTGCGCTTTTGGGAAAGCCGCTTCCACGAAATCAAACCGATGAAGCGCGGTGGCGGCAGGCGATACTATCGCCCTGATGACATCGATCTTCTGCGCGGAATTCGCCATCTCCTGTACGGCGAAGGCTACACCATTCGCGGTGTGCAGCGCATACTGCGCGAACAGGGCGCGAAATTCGTGCAGGTCGTGTGGCAAGAGGGCGCGCCGCAGCCGCCGCACGGCGTCGTCGAAGATGAGGAATATGTCGACGATGTTGCGGAAGCGGAGAACAGCCCGCCCGATCAGGACCGCGGTCTGCGCGGCCGGCTTTCTTCGCTCATCGGGCGTGACCTTGGCGACCGGCAAGATGACGTGGCCGATCGCGTCGAGCCGCCGCTGACCGGCGCGCCGGTTCCCCGCATCGATCCCACCGATCGCGCAATCCACGATGTCACGGCCGCGGAACCCTCGCAGCAACCGTCCGAATCCGCGCCGGGGTCATCGCGCCACGGAGGTCTCGGACGCGATGACATGCGCCGCCTGCACGCAGCCCTGCACGAGCTTGCAGAGTGCCGTAAGCTGATCGATGCGGCGGTTACGCGGCCGCACTAGGTTTTTCCGTCCCATCCTGCGAAATTGATGAACCAGACGGGCATGGTGACCGACCAATAGCCGTGTACAATGTCTGGACCTATGGTGGGGGAGGCTGACGGGGCTATGCGGAAAGTCGCACAGGCCGCATTGCTTGCGATCGCCGTGAGTGCTGGCACGCTCGCGCCTGCGCGTGGCCAATCCGTTGCTCCTCCGCCCAACAATCCTCCGGTCACTATCGTCACCCGCGGCGCTGCGATCACGCCGCTCGGCTGGTTTGTCATGGGTTCGGTCGCGTGCGCCGCAGTGTCGCCGATGATCGGCACAGTGATCCTCGGCCGCGAACTGACGATCGGCGAAGCCTACCATACGACATTGGGTTGCCTGTTGGGTCCTCCGGGCTGGCTGCTGGCGGATGCGTTATTTCCGCCCACCGCCGTCGGCGCGACCCCGCCGACGCCACCGAAGCAGCCGCGTTCTCCACGCCGTGTCACGCAGGGGCGTCACATCAACATTCCGCCCGCGGGTGCAACGACTCTTGTCTTGAATGAGGTCCTGTTGGAATTTGCCCCCGGCACCACGGCGCAGACGCGCGATGCGCTAGCGCGAACGCTGCAGCTCACGCAGCTGGAGACCCAGACCTTCGCATTGACGGGCCGCACGATCGAACGCTGGCGTATTGATGGCACGCGCTCAGCGCGCAACACGCTGCAGCTTGTGGCGCGCAACTTCCCCGGCGTCTCGTTCGGGCAGGCCAACATGATCTATCGCCCCGCGCAGACACTGGCGCCTGCAAAACCGGCCACCGCGCCGGATAGCGGTTCCGCGCAATATGTCGTGCAGAAATTGCATCTCCTGGAGGCTCACCGCATCAATAACGGCGACGATGTCCTGGTGGCGATCATCGACTCCAAAATCGACACCGCCCATCCCGATCTCGCCGGCGTCTTCGCTGGTGAATATGACGCCGTAGGCACTGCAGGTGCGGCGCATGCGCACGGCACAGCCATGGCCGGTGCAATTGCCGCGCACAGCAAGCTGGTTGGCGTTGCACCGAAAGTAAAACTGCTCGCTGTGCGTACGTTTTCCGGCAGTGGCGAAACGGCGCAAAGCACCACCTTCAATATTCTCAAGGGCCTCGACTGGGCGGCGAGCAAGAACGCGCGCATCGTGAACATGAGTTTTGCCGGTCCGCCCGATGCGCTGCTGGAAGAAATGCTGGCGAAAGCCTACGCGCGCGGGATGATCCTGATCGCCGCTGTTGGCAATGCCGGCCCGAACTCTCCGCCGCTGTATCCGGCCGCGGATTCGCACGTTATCGGGGTAACGGCCACCGACGCCGACGACAAATTGATGCCGCAGGCCAATCGCGGGCCACAGGTAGCGCTGGCGGCGCCGGGTGTCGAAATTCTCGCGGCGGCACCCGATGGCGCCTACCAGGTCACGTCCGGCACCTCGGTGGCGGCCGCGCATGCAACGGGGGTGGCTGCATTGCTGCTGGCAGCCAGGCCAAAACTCACTCCGGCCCAGGTGCGAACCGACCTGATCCGCTCCGCCCATCGAATCCCCGGCAAACGCAACGAAGTCGGTGCTGGCGTCATCGACGCGCTTGCGGTGATCAAAGAGACGCCGCGATAGCCGGAGTGGTTCTTGCCGCATCAATGCAGTGTGTTATAGCGACAGGCGCCGCGTCATCGAAAGCGTCGCGTGATGTCTGAAATTGCGGGGGAAGTGCCGACCTCAACGCCGGTGAGCGTGATCACCGGCTTTCTCGGCAGTGGCAAGACCACGCTGTTGTCGCGCCTGCTCGCTGATCCGCGCATGAGCAAGGCTGCCGTCATCATCAACGAGTTCGGCGAGATTGGGCTCGATCACCTGCTGGTGACAACACCGCGTGAGGACGTAACGCTGTTGTCGTCCGGCTGCCTGTGTTGCTCGCTTCGTGGCGATCTCATTAATACGTTGACGCAGCTGTTCAACGAGCGCGCGCGCGGCGAAATTCCCGATTTCGATCGCGTGCTGGTGGAAACCACCGGCTTGGCCGACCCCGCGCCGGTGCTTCTCACCGTGAGCGCTGACGAGCGGTTGTCGGAGGTGTTTCACATTGAACGGGTTATTACCACCGTCGATGCCGCACATGGCATCAGCCAGCTCGACAGCCAGCCGGAATCAGTGAAACAAGCGTGCGTCGCTGACATTTTACTGCTGACCAAGACGGATATCGCCGCGGTCGACGAAGTCTCTGCATTACGTGCGCGCCTCAATCGGTTGAACCCGATCGCTCATACGCAAGATGTCGTGCGCGGCGAGATTGATCCGGATTGGCTGTTCAATATCGCGGCGCCCGGCGCACCCCGTGCGCGCGATTTCAGCGACCTGGTCGCGCCGGTGGATGCGCACGCAGGGCACCACCATGACCACGCGGACGGCGATCATCATGGCGCAGGCGCGCATGGCGACATCCGCTCATTCTCCGTGATCCGCGAAGGAAAGGTGACGTTTGCGGGGCTGGAAGTGTGGATGGGACTGCTGGGGGAAGTGCGCGGCCCCGATCTGCTGCGCATCAAGGGGATCGTAAATGTCGGAGGCCGGCCGATCGTCATCCAGGCTGTCCAGCACATGTTTCATCCGCTGCATGAGTTGCCGGAATGGCCGGACGAGGATCGCCGCTCGCGGCTCGTTTTCATCACCCGGAATGTCTCACGGGACCAGATCGAGCGCACGCTCGATGCGCTCTCGCTCGATATCGCGCCGCGCGCCGAAGTCGTTTCGATCAATCCCGACGAATTTCGTCAGTTCGTAGCTGCCGCCAGCAAGTTTCGCTGACCATGGCCGCATCAAATTCAAGCGCAAGGCGCGTGACGCTCGTGACGGGGGCGAGCCGGGGCATTGGCCGTGCCATTAGCGACAAGTTGTCGGCACAAAATCACCTGGTTGTCGGGATCGCGCGCTCGTCTGGCGACAGCACGTTTCCGGGTGAGCTTTTTGCCGCCGATCTGAGCGAGGAGCAATCCACCAAACGCGCGCTTGCCGATATTGTCGCCCGCCATCAGGTGACCGGGCTCGTGAACAATGCCGGCCTCAATCACATTCAAAAACTTGGCGATATCGACCTCGCTAAATTCGACGAGGTCATTGCCGTCAATCTCCGGGCTGCGATTCAATGCGCACAGGCGGTGCTTCCCGCGATGGAGCGCGCGCAATTTGGGCGCATCGTGAACATCACCAGCCGCGCGTTGTTGGGCCGGGCGACGACCTCATCCTATACGGCGGCCAAAGCGGGACTGGCGGCGATCACACGGAGCTGGGCGCTCGAACTGGCGGACAAGGGCATCACGGTCAACGCGGTAGGGCCCGGGCCGACCGAGACTGAGATGTGGAACAAGAACAATCCACCCGACAGCCCGACGACACGTGCGCATATCGCCCGCATCCCGATGAAACGCATGGGAAAGCCGGACGATATCGCCGCCGCCGTGGCTTACTTCATGTCCGATGAGGCGGGCTTTACAACCGGCCAGCACTTGTTTGTTTGTGGCGGATTGAGCATCGGTTCGCCGATGATCTAGACCTTGCTCCAACGGTGCTGCGCCGCATGCTAGCCTGCGCGGGGCTTACAGGATTGTTTTAACGGACTGATTGTTATGAACACGCAAGGACAGGTGATCGTCGAACGGCCTTCGAGCGATATCGTCGTATTGAAAATAAACAGGCCGCAGGTTCGCAATGCGCTCAATCTCGACGT
The DNA here is from genome assembly GCA_963817815.1 of uncultured Alphaproteobacteria bacterium. Lineage (GTDB taxonomy): Bacteria > Pseudomonadota > Alphaproteobacteria > Rhizobiales > Xanthobacteraceae > Pseudolabrys. The sequence continues at coordinate 118,651 of CAWFPY010000001.1, forward strand.
GCGCACGCGACTTGCCGATGAAGTCGCGCGATGCAGTGTTGACGAGACCGTGCGGTGCATTGTCATCACTGGCTCGGATACGGTGTTCGCCGCCGGCGCCGATATCGGTGAGATGGCGGACGCCGGTCCGGTCGAAGTCATGTCGCGTAATGTACAGAAATATTGGCGCGTGCTGACCGAATGCCCGAAGCCCTTGCTCGCCGCGGTGGAAGGTTTCGCGCTCGGTGGCGGCCTCGAGCTCGCTCTGTGCGCGGATATCATCATTGCGGGTGAGGGGGCGAAGCTCGGCTTGCCGGAAGTAAAGGTCGGCATATTGCCGGGCGGCGGTGGCACGCAGAAGCTTGCCCGTCTCGTTGGGCGCCAACGCGCGATGCTGCTGATCATGACGGGACGGATGTTCGGTGCCGCGGAAGCCTTGAGCATGGGTGTGGTCAGCGATATCGCGCCGGCCGGTCAGGCGCTTGCACGTGCGCTCGATATCGCGCGTGAGATTGCCGCCATGCCGCCAATCTCGATCATGCAGATCAAGGAAATCGTGAATGCAGGACTGAATGCGCCGCTCGAGGCTGCGCTGATGCTGGAGCGCAAGGCATTCCAGTTGCAATTCGCGACGCGCGATCAAAAGGAAGGCATGCAAGCTTTCCTCGAAAAAAGAAAACCAAAGTTCGAAGGAAAGTAACGCGTGGCGGTTGATTTATCGCGGCCTGATCTCGTTGCGGCTGTGTTCGGCGCCGGCACCATGGGGCGGGGAATCGCGCAACTTTGCGCGCAGGCCGGTCTCAACACCTTGCTGTTCAACTCGCGTGCGGGCGCGGTGAAAGAGGCGATCACGGCGATCGATACGGGCCTCGAAGGTTTGGTATCGAAAGGCCGGATGACGGCAGACGGCAGGGCCGCGGTGCTCAGCCGCATCAAACCGCTCAGCACCTTCGACGACGCGAAGCCTGCCGGCATTATCATCGAAGCGATTGTGGAAGACATCGCCGCCAAGCGCGCGCTGTTTGCCGAACTGGAGGCGCGCGTAGCGACTGACGCAGTCATCGCGACCAACACTTCATCGCTGTCGGTGACAGAAGTGGCCGCCGGCTGCGCCAGGCCAGCGCGTGTTGCCGGGCTTCATTTTTTCAATCCACCGCCGCTGATGAAACTGGTTGAGGTTATCGGTGGCTTGCGTACAGACCGTTCGGTGGTTGACGCACTTGTCGACTTTGGGCGCCGGATCGGCAAGCACCCGATCGTCGCAACCGATAGCCCGGGTTTTGTGGTCAATCATGCCGGTCGCGCCTATGGCCCTGAGGCGCTGCGCATTGTGGCGAATGGGATTGCAAGTCCCCAGGAAGTCGACACGCTGATGAAAGAAGCCGCCGGCTTCCGGATGGGGCCATTCGAATTGCTGGACCTCATCGGCGCCGACGTCACCCATGCGGTGATGGTGAGTATTTTTGAACAATATTTTGACGAACCGGCGTACCAGCCATCCGCGCAGATGGCGGTCCGCGTCGCCGGCGGTCTGCTCGGCCGCAAGACCAAGCAGGGCTTTTACAAATACGATGGCACAGCGACGGAAACCACGCCGACCGTTACATTGCCAAAGCAACCGCTGCCGGGTTTGGCATGGCTTGCGGACGAGGACGGAGCCAAGGAGCTTGGGGAGTGGCTGAAGAGTGCCGGTGTCAAAATACAATTTGGCGGAAAGCCCGCGCCCAGCGCGGTCTGCTTTGTCACACCGCTTGGTGAGGACGCATCCAATGCAGCCGTTCGGCTCGGTCTTGATCCGTCACGAACAGTTGCCGTCGACATGTTTGGCCGTTTTTCGGGCCGGCGCACACTGATGAAGACGCTGGTTACGAAGCCCGAAATACTCGGAGCGGCCGCCGCGGCGTTGTCGGCGGGCAACGTGCCTGTCACGGTTATCAACGACAGCCCGGGCTTCGTGGTGCAGCGGCTGCTCGCCATGATCGTCAATGTGGGAACGCGCATCGCCGAACTGCGTATCGCGGCGCCGGCCGACATCGATATTGCAGTGGAGCTTGGCCTCAACTACCCGAAAGGCCCACTCGCGCTTGGCGACGCGCTTGGTCCGGCACGCGTGCTGGCCGTGCTCGACGGCATGCACGCGATCACGCTTGACCCAAAGTACCGCGCCACAACCTGGCTCCGCCGCCGCGCCCGCCTGAATGTGCCGCTGCGCACCCCGGACTAGCGAAGCGTTACGCCGATCCGTCGAGCCTGGCGGTGCTTGGTTTGAACTATTGGCGCGGCGGCAGCCCTTCAAATGCGGGCACGCCGTCCGCAATGAGATGGAAAGGCCGACCCTCCGCCGTGAAGATCGCCATTTGCGCGCCGCCATAGACTGAAGGATCGTCCAGCGTTCCGATCTTCAGAACCACCGGTGGCAGGCCGGGCCTCCGCGTGATCATGTGCGTACCGCACACCGCGCAGAATTCCCGCGTTACGGCGTTAGCCTTATTGGGCCGTGTGTAGGTTTTCGGCGCGCCTTTCGTATAGGCGAAACCCTCGGCTGGCATGAGGATGAACAGATTAGGCGCTCCACCCGAGATGTGCTGACACGCGCGGCAATGGCATTGCGCCCTTAAGACTGGCTCACCCTCCGCAACATACCGCACCGCACCGCAATAGCACCCGCCTTCGAGCCGCATGAAACTTCTCCTGCGTCGCCGACGCACATGTGGCTATTGATGATTTTACATACCCGTCACTTCGGCAAGAAATCCACCATCAACACCTTCGACCAATCGACATCTTTGGCGCCGCGCAAGCGGCCGGCTTTGGACAGCTCGTCAGCTTCGGCCTGGAAGTATTTATCCAGCCCCGGGATATATTTCGGATTGACATCCATCCGCGCCAGCAGCTTGCCCAGCGTGGCGTCGTCCATCTTGTAACCGGCCTGCGTGTAGAGTTTTTGCAGGATGTCCTTCACCTTGGCCGGGTCTTTCTGAAACAACTGCGCTGCTTCCGCCATTGCGGCGACGACCCCTTTGGCCGCCTGCGGATTGTTTTTTACGAAGGCCGATGTCGAGGCCAGCATGTTCGGCATCGGGTCGTATTTTTCGTAGTTGAGCAGCAGTTCCGAATAGCCAAGCAATTCCGCGAGCGCGCAGAACGGCTCGACGCCGGCGAAGGCATCGATGGAGCCGCCAGCGAGTGCGGCCGCCTGATCCTTGAAGTCCACGTTCACCATCTGGAAGTCGCTGTCTTTCAGGTGGAACGCCGGAAGGATTTTTGAGCGCAACACGCTGTCGATCGTCGAGCCCGGCCGGCTGCCGATCTTCTTGCCCTTGAGCTGGTCGAGGGTCTTGATGCCGCTGTCCTTCTTGACCTCGATGCAGCCCGTGCGCCCGGTATAGGCCACTGTTGCAATCGCATTGAGCTCTCCGACCGCGGCGCCGACCACGAACGGCGTACCTCCGACGGTTGCGACGTCCAGAGTGTTCGCGACGAGTGCGTCGCGGGCATCCTTGCCGGCCGGAAAACGTTTCGCATCGACTTCAACGCCGTGCTTCTTGAACAGGTCGAGTTCAAGCGCGATGACCGCCGGCGATCCCCACAGGCTGTATTGGTAGCCAAGCCGGACTTTGTTGGACTCGGCGTTTGCCGCCCCAAGCGTCGACACAATAAGGACGGCCGCGAATGATGCCGTGAATGCTTTGCAAGCGCGCATTATCATGAGCCAACTCCTCCACTGGTGCGGTACCGCCGGCCTCTTGTGAGCCGTGGGCGCGAACGGAGAAAATCCGTCCGGCGTCATTGCAATCGTCGGTCGCTGGTCAAAGGATGCGATGGCGTCGCGTGCCGGTCAATGAGTCTGGCGTGTCGAATTCCTGTACGGCGAGACTGGGCACGCGCACGGCGTGTCCGATTATCCGCTGTGCGCGTCAGGCGAGTCACAATATGCACTCGCGCTATTGACCCGTTCTTGTTCGACTGACTACCGTTCTGACAATCTCCCGCGCGGCGGCTGCCCGGTAGGGCATTGCATTCTGGTCTCGATCTCAGGAAGTCAGTTCACATGGCGAAAGCGAAGCAGGTCGCAATAAAGGGCAAAACCCTCATTGATGGCAATGGCGGCCCGGTGGTGAAGGATCCGGTCATCATTCTTGAGGGCGGCCGTATCAAATCGATTGGCGGCAAGGACAAGATCGCCATTCCGGCCGGTATCGAAGTCGTTGATGCCAGCCATTGCACGCTGATGCCAGGGATGATGGACCTGCACATCCATCTCTGCATGTTCAACAACCGCACCTTCAAGAATTATCGCGTGGCCCAGTGGGAAGTCACGCCGCATCTGCAGCAGATGTATGCCTTCTTTCACGCGCAACTCTGTTTCGAAATGGGTTTCACGACGCTGCGTGACCTTGGCCAGCAAAGCACGCGTGGCCTGATGACTGAATCCATGTGCGCAGTGCGCGACGCCATCAACGCAGGCGTGCTGGCCGGCCCGCGCCTGGTCGTGGCGGGCTTTACCTACATGACCGGTTCGCACCTTGAGCTCATTTTTCCGCGGGCCGCGGAACGCCACGGTTTTCAGAGTGCGGACGGTCCCTGGGAATTGCGCAAACTCACGCGGCTGAACCTTCGCCACGGCGCGGACGTGATCAAGACTTGTGCATCTGGCGGAGGCGGGACCGACAAGGAAGAGCCAGACGTGCGCAACCTCACGCAGGAGGAACTCGACGCCATCGTCGATGAAGCACATGCGCTGCACAAGCAGGCTGCGGTGCATTGCTTCACGCCGGGTGCCCACCGCATGGCGCTCAAGGCTGGCTGCGACACCATCGAGCACATGGTGTTTCATGACGAGGATTCGCTGGAAAAAATCATCGAAGCGAAAGTATGGATGACGCCGACACTGTCGCACCGCACCGACCATGCCATCGCGATCCGCAAGGAGATCGGCACGCCGGAGTTTACGCTCAATAAAATGAAATCGATTCAACCATCCTGCTTCAAGACCTTCGAGAAGTTCTACAAGTCAGGCGTCAATATCGCGATGGGCACGGACATGGGCTTTGAGCCGGGCATGGGGAGCAACGCCTTCGAGCTGGAGACCTATTGCGGGCTCGGCATGAAGCCGATGGACGCGATCCTCACCACCACGCGCAATGCCGCGAAAGCGCTCAAGCTGGACAAGGAACTCGGCACGCTGGAGGCCGGCAAGCTGGCCGACATTGTCGCCGTCGACGGCGATCCGCTCGCCGATATCCGGATTTTGCAGGAGCGCAAGCGGATCCAGCTGGTGATGAAGGAGGGCGAGGTCTATGTTGATCGCCGTCCGGGTCATTCCAAGGAAATCGTGCACGCCGAGCCGGACAGCTGGCGCAAGATCGACGCGTGAGCGTCTGACGTTGCGATCTTAAATCCATAACTACCGCCCGGCGGGCCGGAGTCGAAAGACATGCCTCTCATTGACGTCCACCAGCACGTCATTCCAGATATCTACAAAAACGAACTGGCGCGTGTCGGCGTGATGGGCAGTGGCGAGAACCCGTGGCCGGCCTGGAGCATGACGCGGCAGCTCGAGTTGATGGACGAGCACAAGATTGACGCGGTTTTGCTGTCGATCGCTTCGCCCGGCGCCTATTTCGGCGATGTCGCGTTCACCAAGCGGTTGGTCAAGGCGTGCAACGAAACAATGATGCAGATGGTCAACGACCATCCAGGAAAATTCGGCGCCATGGGTTTCGTGTCGTTGCCCGACGTCAGCGCCGCCTGCCGTGACGTCGAATATGCGCTCGACGTGCTCAAAATGGATGGAATCAATCTGCAGAGCCACGCCGGCGAACGCTATCTCGGGGACCCGGAAGAAAACGAACTCTATGCCGAGCTCGACCGCCGCCGCGCCGTCATCTTCGTGCACCCGCAACGGCCGCACGCCACCGGCATGCCGCGCTATGCCTTTCCGGCCGGTTACACCGAACTCACCTTCGATACGACGCGGGCCATCACCAACATGCTCTACACCGGCATGCTGGCCAAGTTTCCCAACATCCGCTGGATCATGCCGCACATGGGCGGCGTCGCGCCGTTCCTTCTTTTCCGGCTGAGCGGAATCGAAGACGATCCGAAGGCGCGCGACAAGGTGCCCGGAGGGCGTTGCAACGTATCTCAACCGGCTCTGGTACGACGTCGCGCAGTCGCCGTCGCCGTTGGCACTCAATGCGCTGCTTGAGATCGCTGATCCTTCGCGCATCCTGTTTGGTACGCGATTACCCGTCCGCGCGCCCGGCCGAGAAGGTGATGCGCGACACGGTCGCCGCCGTGCGCACGTTTGACGGTTTTGATGAAGCGCTACGCCACAACATAATGGCGGGCAATGCGCAAGCTTTGTTGCCGCGCTTCGCGAAATTGAAATGATTGCGTCTAGCCGGCCCGGCTGGCCTTGTACTGACGGAGCAATTCCCGCCCATAATCGTTGCCATTGGGGGTGCGCACCAGGGCATGGGCATGCCGGCGGTTATAGCCGGTGTCTGGCAGGGCGACGCCTGGCTGGTGGTAGAACTCGATGAAGATCACCGGGCTGTAGATGCGGTAGTAAAACGGACTGACCGGATCGAATTCGCCGATCCATGCGAAAACCGTTTGATCAAGATGTTGTCTGACTTCGGCTAACCGAAGCCGCGCGTGTTCACCCGGCAGCCGGTCGGTATAGAGCGCGATCAGTTCGATCAGTTGATCGCGTTGGGCCGGCGTCATCGTGGCGACCGGTAGGCCGAGATAGGGGACGACAATATTGTCCTTGAACCCCGAGGCGTAGCCATCGAATGGCAGGTCCATGCCAATGAGCGCCTTGGCGCGCTGTTGAGGCGTCAGCGCATTCATGAATGCCCAGCCGGTAGCTTCTTCCTCGCGCAAGACGGTGGTCCCCTTGTAGATGCCGGATTCCGCGAGGACAGGTTCGGAGCCGAGCAGCATCGGCGACAAAACCATCTGGCCACCCAGCACAAAGCAATTGATGTTGCAGTGGTGCCCGTCGAACTGCCAACCCCACGGCCGGTCCGCGGAGGGTTCACCGAATATGCTGATCCAGTAATAGAGTTCGCCGAATTCGTCGGGCAGGTTGGTCAGCTCTGCAAGATGCTCGTTGAGCTTCATGCTGTTGCGCGCGGTTTCATAGGCGCGCGCACCCAGTCCAACGCTCAAGATGCGATAGGCGAGTTCGCGCTGCCGCTCGCTCAGTTCGGCGAGACAAAGGCCATGACGCATCAGATTGCGATGGATATTGCTCCAGGTCCGCCACACCTCGCCGCCGACGTCGAATTGGACAGCCGCCCGCTGTGCTGGATCGAGCGACGACAGGAAAAGGTTGATTGCATCAATCAACAATTGCGGCGTTGGACCGGCATCGTGCAGTGGGAACAACCCACGCTCGATTTCACCGGCGGCCGTTATGCCGTGGAATGGCTCATGCAGGGACTGCCGCCAGCCGGCAAACAAATCCTGCAACGCCTGGGAAACTTTCGTTTCGTCAATGCGCGGCGGTGCCCGGCGCGGAAGAGTATTGGTGACGTCCGTCATTCACGTGATCTGGGTTACAGTCACAAGCATCGCCTGAAGCCCGAGCGGGCGCAACGCCTTGGCGCGCTGGGCCCTGCCAATCCTGCCCATCGGTACAACGCAGTGGTTGCAGACCCTGCAATGCGCACCACTCCGCCCGGTTTTGATACGGCCAGCGCCGATGGACAACATGGTTCCCTCAAGACATAATTTGCGCAAGCAAGAAGAAATGAGGGAGAGACGCCATGCAGGCCTCCACGAGTGCTGCGAGCGCTCGCAAGCTGTCAATGGATCCAGAGGAATGGAAGGCTCGCGTCGATCTCGCTGCCGCTTTCCGGCTTGCAGCGCTTCAGGACTGGGACGAACTGCTGTTCGCCCACCTGTCCGCGCGCGTTCCCGGCCATCCGAACCAGTTTCTGATGCACCCGGCCGCAATTCTATTCGAGGAGGTGAGGGCGTCGAACCTGCACAAGCTCGATGAGCATTGCAATCACGTCGAGCCGAGCGATGAATTGCCGCACAAGTTCGCCTTTCCGTTCCATAAGGGCATCTATGACGCGTTTCCGCAGGCGCAGTGCGTCATGCACCTGCACACCAAATATGCGACCGCGGTGGCGATGCAGGAGCAAGGGCTCGTCCCCGGCAATCAATACGCCATGTGGCTCGGCCCGATCGGGTACCACGACTATGAGGGGCTGCTCTCGACCGACGAGGAAGGCCATCGCCTTGCGAAAAATTTCGGCAATAAACAGATCGTGCTGCAACGCGGACACGGTTTCGTGCTCTGGGGCCACACGATTCACGAAGCCTATATGCTGGCCTTTTTAGTCATCCGCGCTTGTGAGACCCAGGTGAGGTCAATGGCCGGTGGCCTCAAAGCGTACATTCCGCCGCAGCAGGTGCTCGATGCGACCATCGGGCAGGCCCGTATCATTACGGACGGCAATGCGCCTTTCAATCAGATGACCTGGCGGGCCCTCCTGCGAAAGCTTGATCGCGACGCTCCCGACTACAAGACCTGATCCTTTTGCCAGCGAACGGCAGAAACTTGGCGCGGGCCGGCGTCGCAGTTGTGCGGAATTCCTGCGGAGACTGAAATGTCGATTGTGGAGCGTACGCTCACGGAGAGTTCACTTCCGATCTACCACCGTTCGATCGACTGGGACGCGCTCTTTAAGCGCTACCCGGTGCCGGACGTCTTCGCCAACACACGTTGGAAATGGTCGGCCGATGAAATTCGCGCGTTTCAGAACGAGCAGTTTCTCGACCTGATGAAAACCGGCTGGCAGAACGAATTCTATAAGCGACGCTGGAAAGCCGAAGGCCTCGAGCCGGGCGACATCAAGAGTATCGACGACATCGTCAAACTGCCGATGTTCGATTCAGCCGACATCAAGAAGGATCAGGAAGAGAACCCGCCCTTCGGGCTGATCAACGGCGATGTCGTCAAACGCATGCAAACGACGCCGATGAAGCTGCAAACGAGTGGTGGCACCACCGGCAAGCCAAGGCCGACGCTTTATGCCCCGCAGGAATGGGAGCTCAACGGGCTCACCCACGCGCGCGTCCTTTATATTTGCGGTGTGCGTCCAGGCGACCGTGTGCAGATACCGCATACCTGCTCGCTCGGGAATGCCGGCTGGTGTTGTTACAAGGCGTGCCACGATTATCTCGGTGCGTTGCCGATCACTACGGGCACCGGCGCGGTCACTTCATCGCGACGCCAGATCGAGATCGCGCAGGAATGGGGGACCAATGTCTGGTACGTGCGACCGGAATACGCCACCCAGCTCGCCAAGGTCGCGCGCGACGAGCTCAATTTCGACGTACGGGATCTGAAGACGAAATTTCTCGGTTGCGGGCTCGGACCCGACACCGACAATGCCTTCCGCAACCAGCTCGAGAGCCTATGGGGCTGCGACGTCTACGATATGTACGGCACGCACGAAATGGGCATGGGGGCCTTCGAGTGTAGGCACAAGGCGGGCATGCATTTCCACGAAGACAGCACGTTCTTCGAGGTTGTCGGCGTTGAAGACAACAAGGCGGTGGCGAATGGTGAAATCGGCAACATGGTCTGCACGATTCTGCATCGTCGCCAGCAGCCGATGATCCGGTTCAATCTGCGCGATCTGACCCGCATTGTTTCGACGGACCGCTGCGAGTGCGGCAGCTGTTTCCGCCGCATGCAGAAAATGCTTGGCCGCAGCGACACGATGGTGCGTATCCGTGGCGTGAGCATATGGCCGCAAGCCTGTCTGCCGGCCATCAAAAGCGACAATCGCACCACCGGCGAATGGCTATGTATCGCCGAGCGTAGCGTGAGCGACGGCGTCGTGCGGGACGAGATGACGGTAAAAGTTGAGGTGCGAGACGATGCACCGGGCTGGGAGGGGTTGAAGGAGCATATCGAGAAACGGCTCCATTCCGATCTTGGGCTGAGGCTTAATATTGACCTGGTGCCGGAAGATGCGCTGATGGAATGGTCAAACCGCGGGCGTGAAGGAAAGCCGAAGCGAATTCTCGACAAACGATACGAGAAAAAATGACCACATCCATGCGTTATTTCGATTGCCATTCGCATTTTTCGACGAAGGCAGGCCTGCACCACGCCACGCAGGAGGATTACGAGCAGGCGCAGCGCGTCTTCAAGCGCAAGCGCACATTCGAGACCGAAGAGCAGATGGCCGACGGATTTCGAACGCGCAAGGTGCGCACTATCCTCGACATCTACCGGACCTGGCGGATGACCGATGAGGATGAAATCCGCGCCTCGAACGACTATGCGACCGATTTTGCGCTGAAGAACCCCGACATCGTCTATGGCAATTGGCTTGCGGCCAATCCGGCCATGAAGGAATTTTGGCTGAAAGAATACGCGCGGCTGGCGTCGAAGAACTGCGGGTTTCTCGGATTTTGCCAAAGCCAGAACAGCCTGGGGTACCCCGCAAGCGATCCGATCTGGGATCCGTTCTACAAGCTGTCGATCGACATCGGGGCGCCGGTGCTGTTGATGACCGGGTTAACCGGCATCGGCCAGGGCATGCCCGGCGGCAAAGGGATTATCCTCGAGGACGGCCATCCGCGCCACGTCGACCGAGTGGCCGCGCGCTTCCCGGAGCTGAAGATTCTCGCCGGCCGGCCCGCATGGCCATGGCAAGACGATATGATCGCCGTGCTGCTGCATAAGGCCAATGTGCACTACGAAGTCCACGGCTGGTCGCCGAAATATTTCACCCCGGCCTTGAAGAAGGAGATCGGCTGGCGCTTGCAGGATCGCGTCATGTTCGGCTGGGATTGGCCGACGCTGACACTGGAGCGGCTGGTCGATGATTGGCGCTCGCTTGGCTATGACGAAGATGTCTACGAGAAAGTGTTTTACCGGAACGCCGAGGCGTTCTTCCCCAACACCGCGCCAAAGTAAAAACCATGGCAGAAATTGCAGCGCTCGCTGAAGACCTTCGCAAGACCGCATCGAGCGAGCTGGTGAAGCCCGCGGATCTTTCCGCACTGGCGTCCGATGTGTTCGAGCATTGCGGCGTTCCACGCGCGGACGCGGATATTGGTGCTGAGGTTGCGCTGTGGGCACAGTTGCATGGTTCGGATTCGCACGGCATCGTCCATCTGCCGCTCTATGTGCGTGGACTGCTCGATCGCACGATCAAGGCGCAACCGGCCTTTGCGATGACGCGGGCAATGCCCGCCTGCGCTGTGCTGGACGCCGATCACGGACTGGGGCTGGTGGCGAGCCGCCGTGCGATAGACCTGGCGATCGATATTGCCAAGCAACTTGGACTCGGTGCGGTTGCGGTGCGCAACAGCAGCCATTTCGGCGCGGCAGGTTACTATGCCGATCGTGCTGCCGAGCAGGGCCTGATCGGTCTCGCTTTCACGAATGCCATGCCGGCGATCGCGCCGACCGGAGGCAGCGAAGGATTGCTTGGGACCAATCCCATCGGCGCTGCCTTTCCGATCCCCGGCGCAGACCCGGTCATCGCCGACATGGCGACCGCGGTGGTGGCTCGTTCGCGTATTCGGCACGCGCTGGCTGCCGGGCAAAAGACCATTCCGGAAGGCTGGGCGCTCGATCCGAGCGGCCGGCCGACGACCGACCCTGCCGTGGCGGTGAAAGGTTCGTTACTGCCAATCGGGGGCCCGAAAGGCTACGCACTGTCTCTGATGGTCGAGATCCTGTGCAGCGCACTGTCCGACGGCGAGCCGGGCTTCCAGGTCACCTACGAAAATATGGTCAAGCGGCCGAGCAACATTTGCCAGTTTTTTCTGGTTCTCAACCCGGAGGGCTTTGTCGGCAGTGAGCGCTATGGGGCGCGCATGACAAATATCGCCGATGTCATCGGGAAGGCGAAAACCATGGAAGGCGAGGCGCCGCCCCGTTTGCCCGGCGCGCGCGGTCATGCCGTCAAGCATAAGGCTGCGGCCGAAGGCATTGCGATGTTCGGCAATCTGCGCAGTGCGCTCAACAACGTCGCCGGCATGCTCGAGAGCCACACGGAGACGGCATGAAAGCCTACGAGGTGCGCGAGCCCATCGGCCTCGACGGGTTGGTGCTGAATACCTCACGTCCCGAACCGCAGCCGTTGCATGGTCAGGTTCTCGTTCGCATGCGCGCCGCCGCCCTGAATTATCGCGATCAGGGCGTTATCAAAGGTGCTTATGGCTACACGAAATTTCCGGTGATCCCGCTGTCCGACGGGGCTGGCGAAGTCGTGAAGGTTGGCGCCGGCGTGACGAAATTCAAAGTCGGCGATCGCGTCGCCAGCAATTTCTTCGTGAACTGGACCGGGGGGCGCATGCCGGCGGATGCCTCGCGTAATTCGCTTGGCGGGATGATCGATGGCGTGCTCTCGGAATACGTGCTGCTCAACGACACCGGCGCGATCAATATTCCTGAACATCTCAGCTTTGAAGAGGCGGCAACGTTGCCCTGCGCCGCGCTCACTGCCTGGAATGCCGTGGTCGAAGCCGCGCAACTGAAGGCAGGCGAGACGGTCGCCATCCTGGGTACGGGCGGTGTGTCGTGCTTTGCACTGGCTTTCGCCAAGATGCACGGCGCGTTCGCTTTTCTGACGTCGAGTAGCGAGGAGAAGCTCGCGCGGGCGAAAGCGCTGGGTGCCGATGCGCTGATCAACTACAGCAGGATTCCGGATTGGGAGCAGGAGATCCTCAAGCAGACCGACGGCGCCGGTGTCGATCTGGTCATCGAGGTCGGTGGGGCCGGCACTCTGGAGCGGTCCATGAATGTTGTTCGTCCCGGTGGCACTATTTGCGTCATCGGCGCGCTCGCCGGCGCAGGCGCCATCAATCCACGCATGATCAACCGCAAGGCAATCCGCCTGCAGGGCATTCATGTCGGCTCGCGCGACATGTTCACGGCTATGAACAAGGCGGTGGCGCTGCACCGGCTCAAGCCTGCGATCGATAGAGTTTTCGACTTTGCGGATGCCAAGGCCGCTTACCTCCACCAGCAGAGCGGCAAGCATTTCGGCAAGATCGTCATTTCAATCGCGGCGTGATGACCACCGCTCACGCGAGCAGATGCATGATCCAGAGCGAAATGGCGGGGATATAGGTGACGAGCATCAGTGCGAGCACGGCGATCGCCACGAACGGCACAAGTCCCATGTAAAGCGTTGCGGACGGCGTTTTGAACAGAGCCTGGCAGACGAAGATGTTCAATCCGAAAGGCGGATGAAATGTACCAATGGTCAAGTTCATGACCACGATGACACCGAAGTGGATGGGATCGATACCGAGAGAGGCCGCAACGGGCGCGAGCAGCGGCGTCAGCATGATGAGCGCCGATGCCGGATCGAGGAAGCAGCCGACGAAAAGCAGGAAGGCATTGATGACAAGCAAGACGACCCAGCGCTCGGAATGCAGGCCGGTAATGAGCGAAACGGTATCTTGCGCGATGCCGCTGATCGTCAACAGCCATGCGTAAAGGCCCGCTACAGAGACGATAATGAAAATGAGCCCCGTAAGGTACATCGCCCGTGCGCCTGTTTCGAATATCTGGTGCACCGTGGTCTCGCGATAAATGAAATAACTGACGAAAATCGCGTAGGCGCTTGCGACCCCGGCGGCCTCGGTCGGCGAGAAAACACCGGAATAAATGCCCCCAAAAATAATGGCGATGGCACCAATGGCCCAAACCCCGTCGCGTGTCGCAAACAGGAACTCCTTGAGCGAGAACTTGCCGCTTTCCATGATCCCGGCGCGCCAGGAATGATAATAAATGTAGAGGCCGAACATTCCCGCCAGCAGCAGGCCCGGTCCAATACCGGCGGCGAACAGCTGGATGACCGACGTATCCGAAGCGATGCCGTAAATGATCATGGCGATCGACGGAGGGATGAGATTGTCGAGAGCTCCTTCAGCGGTAACAAGCGCTGCGGCAAATCGCTCGCTGTAGCCGGCCTCGCGCATACGCGGATAAGTCAGCGTACCAACCGCCGCCGTTCCAGCCGTCGTTACCCCCGATATCGCGCCGAACAGCGCCGCAAAACCGAGCGACGTCAACGGAATATGCGCGCGGAATCCGCCGATCATTGACGCGACCCAACGCAAGAGGCGCTCGGTAAGGCCTCCGCGAGACATCAAGTCGCCGGCAAAAATGAAAAATGGCACGGCCAGCAGCGCGTATTTGTTCAAACTGTTGAAGACATTTTGATGGACCGCTGTCATCGGCAGGTCAAAAAAGCCGGTCAAAATTACCAGCGAGGTCGCCAGCAAAAGCAGAAAAATCGGAAAGCCCAGCAGCAGAAGCGCGAAGGGCAAGATGGCCATGACCCAATACATCGTTGCGGCCTATTCAAATTTGCCGGTGATGTAGGATCGAATGCGTACGACCGCGGCGATCGCCATGAAACTGAACCCGAAAAACACCGCCGCGTGCGGTATGACCAACGGGATATCCGTTCCTGCGGTGACGCTGTGGTTGCGATAGTGCAACAAAAGGACTTTCCATGACTGCGTTGCAGCGAAAGTCGTGCAAGCAATCAATGTAAGCGCGATGGCGATATTGATCACACGCTTCCAAAATGGACTCATCCCGGAATAGATCAGGTCCATGCTCAAATGCGCGCCCCGATAGGTGATCGAGCCAGCGACGATAAATACAGTCCAGATGACGATGAAGATGAGGACTTCTTCCGCCCAGAAAATCGGATCCGAAAACACGTAGCGGGCGATCACGTTGATAATGTTGATAGCCACGGCAACAAGGAATAGAGCGCCGGCAAGAGCATGCGGCACCTTGTTGAAAATCAATTCTTCGATTTTCTTCGACCTGGATGATCGCTGGTCGGCACTCATAAAAGGGTCAGGCTCCGAATTCTCGCCTCATCACGCGCCGGGGCCTGAATCCATCGGTGGCCCATCGCACCGTAAAGCCCGCACGCCTCACCGCTGGTGAGGCGTGCGGGGACATTCATCATTCGGCGGCTCAGTACTTCGCCTTGATTGCCTGGATCTTGTCGTAGAAGGCCTTGAGCGCCGGATCGTTCTTTGTGACTTCGGCGCCGATCGGCTTCAACCGCTTTTCGAGTTCGGCTTGGTCAGCCGGCGGCAGCGTTACAATTTCGCCACCGCGCTGCTCGGTCCATACCTTGCGCAGTGCCGCGACTTCATCGACCGCCGTCTGCCGTGCCCATGGCTGCAGCTTGCGCGCTTCTTCAACGATGATCTTGCTGAGATCCGGTGGCAGCTTGTCGAGCCAGGCTTTGCTCAGCCCGCCAAAGGAGACCAGCAGGGTGTCATGCGTTTCCAAAAGCGTCTTGCCGACATTCTGCAGGTTGAAGTTGGTGTAAATCGACATGCCACTCATGGTCCCGTCGATCACGCCATTCTGCAGCGAGGTGATCATTTCCGGCAGGCCCATCGGCACCGCGGTTGCACCCAGTGCGCCCATGCGCGCACGTTCGGCCGGTGTTGCGTTGACGCGCAGTTTCATGCCCTTGAAGTCGTCTAAGCTTTTGAGTGGCTTTTTGGCGCCGAAGTAGAGCGATTCAGCCGCGACCGCGAGGTTGACGCCGACGATCC
The DNA here is from genome assembly GCA_963817815.1 of uncultured Alphaproteobacteria bacterium. GTDB lineage: Bacteria > Pseudomonadota > Alphaproteobacteria > Rhizobiales > Xanthobacteraceae > Pseudolabrys. Next base: position 134,227 of record CAWFPY010000001.1, read on the forward strand.
CCTTGGACTCCGCCATTTTCAGTACGTATTCGTTGAACTCGGGGTCGGCGAGAACCTTGTTGGCTTGCGCGGTGTCGCGGAAAAGGAATGGAATACTGAACTCTCCGAACCGCGAGTTGACACCGACGAAGAAATCGGCCGGATTTTCGTAACCTTCAATTGTGCCGAGTTGCAGTCCCTCGATCATGGCGGCGGGGCTGCCGAGCTGACCGCCGGGAAATACCTTGACCTCGACCCGGCCGTTGGTCGCTTTTGGAAGAACTTCCGCAAGCTTGTGACCGAATTTTTCCTGCATGTCGCCGCGCGTGACGACGGCCCATTTCAAAGTGTACTCGGCTGCAAGTGCCGGCGCGGTGAATGCGATGGAAGTGGCCGCCAGGACAATCGTGGCTGCCGCAAGACGAGCTTGAACTTTCATGATGTCCTCCCCAAGGACTGCGGCTGTTATTTATTCTCTGGTTGCCGCGCGATTTGCTGGTAGCATTGACACGATACAGACTATCCCAGCAAAGAACACTGTCAATTATCGTACCGCGAGACAGCGCGGTGTACCGCACTCGGTACGACCGTGCGTTGCAGCAGGGGGATCACATTATGAAAATCGGTTTGGTCGGACTTGGCCGGATGGGCGCGGCGATGTCCCAACGCCTGCGCGAGCACGGCTTCGACGTCGTGGGATGGGATATGAATGCCGATCGCAATAAAGCCGCGAGCGAAAGCGGCCTGCGCATCGCGGCCAATCCCCGCGCCGTGGCGGCCGAGGCCGAAATGATCATCTCGATAATTACCGAGGATCACGGCGTTCGCCACATTTTCAAGGATGCCGACGGCTTCTTGAGTGGCGATGTGAAGGGCAAGCTGTTCATCGAAATGAGTACATTGCAGCCGATGACCGGGCGCGAGCTCGCGCCGCTGGTCGAGGCAGCGGGCGCGCGTCTGATTGAATCCCCGGTGCTCGGCACCATTCCGCAAGTCAGAGATGGAAAGTTGTTCGCGCTCGTCGGCGGACGGGCCGAGGATCTCGAGCGGGCAAGACCTTTGCTGGAAAAGATGACGCGCCGCATCGCACATATGGGCCCGAATGGGAGCGGATACGCGATGAAGCTCGCGGTCAATCTCGGACTTGGCGCCTACATCCAGGCGCTGTCGGAATCCCTTGCGCTCGGCGCCAAGCAAGGACTGACGCTCGACCAGATGCTGGATGTGTTGCAGGAAGCGCCTTACGCGAGCAATTGGATGAAAAGCAAGGTCGGCGTGATGAAGGGCGAAAAACCCGAGATGACGCTCGACATTCGGACGCTGCGGAAGGACATCATGTCGGCGGTTGCAACGGGTGCATTGAGCGGCGTTCCGATGCCGCTGTCGGCAGGGACGCTCGCCTCATTGTCGGCGGCCGTCGCCAACGGCTATGGTCAGGGCGATCTTGGAGAAATGCCGAAGTTCCTGCGCGAGGCGATGGTGCAGAATTTTCAATAGCACGCAGCAAAGGCGTTTGCGCTGGGAGCTATAAAAGGAAAAATTGGCGGCGGGTTTTGAACCTACGTGAGCGTGATGAAGGCAGTTCTACTAACAAGCCATGGCGGGCCGGAGATGCTGCGCTACGGCGAGGCACCGGATCCGACCGTTGGCGCCGGCGAAGTGGTGGTCGACATTCATGCGGCCAGTGTCAACGGAGCCGATTGCAAAGTGAGGCTGGGAGGAGGGCGCTATAGTCTTACTCAGTTCCCTCACATCCTTGGCCGGGATTTCTCCGGGACTGTGAGTGCAGTCGGTGCAGGCATAACCGATTTTAAAGTTGGCGACGCCGTTTTCGGAGTTACAGATCAAGGCATCGAAGGGGCATACGCCGAAAAGATTGCCATCAAGGCCGCGATCATCGCCAAAAAGCCCGATCGCCTCAGTCATGCCGAGGCGGCCGCCCTCGGGCTTACCAGCCTCACCGCGCTCACGGCAATTGAGGATACGGCGCAACTCAAGGCGGGCCAGACCATTCTGATCCAGGGTGGTGCCGGCGGCGTCGCTGGATTTGCTGTGCAACTTGCGAAACACCTGGGCGCGACGGTCATTGCGACGGCGAGTGCCGGAAATCATCCATATGTGCGCAGCCTCGGCGCTGATCGATTGATTGACTACAACGTCGAGGATTTCACCAAGATCGGTCCCATCTGCGACGTGGTCTTTGACACCGTCGGCGGCGGCGTTCGCGCTGGTTCGTACGCGGTGCTGAAGCCCGGCGGAAAACTGGTCTGGATTGCACCAGCGGCCGAGGGATTTCAGCCGACCCGCAGTGATGTTCAGACTTTACGCCCGAATGTTACGCGCGACCGCGCCCACCTCGAGCGAATGCTGACACTTCTCGATGCCGGTGCGGTTCGGCCGCCAACAATCGTCCACTATAAACTTGCCGATGCCGCACAGGCGCACCGGGTCAGCGAAGCGCGCCATCTTCAAGGTAAGCTGGTGCTCGACGTTTGTTGAGACTCAATCTGCCAGGCAAGCCATGACTTCTTCCGCGATCGACAACGCGCTGGTAAGTCCAGGCGATTCGATCCCGAACAGATGCACGAGCCGCGGTACCCCATGTTGCGCTGGCCCATCGATCATGAAATCCGCGGCAGGTTCGTCGGGCCCGGTCAGCTTCGGCCTGATACCGGAATAGTCCGGTACCAATCCGTTGTCGGGCAATGCCGGCCAATAATCGCGGATACGCGCGTAGAATGCGGCCGCGTTGGCGGCATTGACATCGTAGTTCTCATCCTCGACCCACTCGACATCCGGTCCAAAGCGCATACGGCCGGACATGTCGAGCGTCACATGCACGCCGAGCCCGCCGCGGATCGGCACCGGGTAGATCAGCCGTGAAAACACTGGTCTGCCCGCATAGGCGAAGTAGTTGCCCTTGCCGAAAAACAGTCGCGGGACCCGCTCACGAGGATAGCCGCCGGTGGCGCGGCCGAGTTTTTGTGCACCGAGGCCGGCGCAATTGACCACGGCATCGACCGTCGTCGATTGCCCGTCGAATAACACGAGCCATCCCCCCTGTACTTGTTCGAGCCCGTCGATCTGCGTGTTGAAGGCAATCATCCCGCCGTGGTCTTCGAGATCGCCACGCAATGCGTTCATATAGGCATGGCTGTCGACGATACCGGTTTCCGGAGACATCATGGCGACGCGACAGGAGAGCGCGGGCTCGAGCTTCCGCGCTGCAGCGCTGTCGATAATCTCGACTCCTTCGATGCCGTTGATCCTGGCTTGCGCGAGGATCGCATCGAGCCGCTCGATCTCGCTGTCGTTGGTGGCGACCACGAGCTTGCCACATTTGCGATGTGGCACGCCGTGGGTGGCACAGAAGTCGTAAAGCATCCGCCGGCCGCGCGGACAGTGATAGGCGCGCTTCGAACCTGTCGGATAGTAGAGGCCAGCGTGGATGACTTCACTGTTGCGCGAAGAAACGCCGGTACCGATGCTAGAGGCGCTTTCGGCGACGATCACCTCGTGTCCCGCGAGTGCCGCCGCCCGCGCGACGGCGAGCCCGATCACGCCCGCGCCTGCCACCAGAACCTGCATCGATCGACCCCAGTCTTGAATGTCTGCTATTGGTGCCTGGCGGACATTAGACCGATGCGAGCCAATTCCGCTTTCGGGGGTAAAGCAGACCCAAAGTGGATATTAGGTATCGCAAAATCGGCGTGTACCTGCAGACGCGTATTGCGGTAGAAATGAAAAAGAAACGTATTACGATCCTACAAAGCCAGCAATAAAAGGAACGCCTATGAGTGCAAGTCCTACTAAGGTCGGGATCGTCGGCCTCGGCCGCTGGGCAAAGGTTCTCACCCGCGCTCTCAAGCACTCCAACAAGCTGTCGATCGTGGCGGGCTACAGCCGCTCGGAGGACAAGCGCCAGGATTTCGCGCGTGAATTCGGCGTCCCGCCGGTCGCCGATTTGCAGGCCATGCTCTCCAATCCGGACATCAAGGGTGTGATCCTCACCGTGCCGAACGAGCAGCACCTGCCGCTCTCGCGCGAAGTCGCCAAGGCCGGGAAGCACGTCTACACCGAGAAGCCGATCGCTGCGACGCTGGAGGATGGTTTGGAAATCGAGGCGCTTGAGGCAAAGTATGGCGTCACCGTCACCGTCGGGCACAGCGCCCGGCTGATGGCGGGCATCCGCAAGATCCGCGAGGCCATCGATGCCGGCGAACTCGGCCGCGTGGCGTTCATGGAAGCGAATTTCTCGAACGAGCGCGCGCTTGAACTTACGCCCCAAACGTGGCGCTGGTACAAAGCCAAGGCACCCGGCGGCCCGCTGTCGCAGCTGGCCATCCATCAGTTCGATGTGCTGCATTACCTCGGCGGCGAGATCGCCGAGGCCAGCTCGATGGCGTCAAAGCTGTCGCCGGTCGGCGCCGAGGTCGACGACCAGTCGATGACGCTTCTGAAATTTGCGGACGGCAAGATCGGCTACGTTGGCTCCTGCTGGACTTCGCCCGGCATCTTTGCTGTGCGTGTGTTCGGGTCAAAGGGCCTCATGCACTACGAAATCGATTTTGGCACCTGGGACACGCCGGACAAGCTGCATGACAATTCAACACTCTATATTCAGCGCGGCAGGAACGGTTACGCCAAACGCGAAGAACTGAAAGTGCCGGAAAGCGATATGTTCCGTATCGAATTGGAAATGTTCGCCGACAGTTGCCGAACTGGAAAACCGAATGAGCTGACCGCGCGTAACGGCAATGTCGCGGTGGCGGTGGTGAATGCGGCATTGCGGTCGATCGAGCAGCGTGGACAATCGGTGACTATTGCCGAGATCATCGCCGACGCGCGCAGACAGGAGACCGCGCGCCATGTTGCCTAGCCGTTATTTTATCGATCTTACACAGCCCGAGATCGCGACGCAGCTCAAGAAGAATCCGCTGGTGATTCTGCCGGCCGGCAGCGTCGAGCAGCATGGACCGCATCTGCCGACCGGGACCGACATCTTTGCGTCCAACGTGATTGCCCACGCCGTAGCCGAGCATATGAATGGATTGGTCCTGCCGGCGACGCCGTTTGGCGTGACCCCCATGCACATGCCATTCGAAGGTACCATCAGTTTAACGCCGGACACCTACATGCGCGTGGTAAAGGAGACATGCGTCTCGACTGCCACGCATGGCGCCAAGCATCTGCTCATCCTCAATTGGCACGAAGGCAATATTCCGTCGCTGGCGATCGCCGCGGAATCGCTGCATCGCGAGCACGGCATGACCGTACTCACGGTGCAGGCATGCTACGTCGCCGAAGAGCTCTATGGTCATTCCTGCAATGGCCTCACTCATGGCGGCGAGATCGAGGCGCTCGCGGTGCTCGCCTACAGGCCCGATCTCGTGCATCTCGATCGCATCAGTAATTCGTCCGATCACGCGCACGGTCACAAGATGGACAAGTTGCGGCGCACGCGCAGTTACCAACCGGTTCTCACCGACATCCGTTCAATCGCGCCGACCGGCTGGTTCGGCAGCCCGCAACATGCGACCGCGGAAAAAGGTGCACGCATGCTCGCTGACATCGCCGATGCCATCGCCAAAGAGGCGACCGAAATCTTCCGGCAGCTTGACGCGGTGCAGGGTGGCACCGCCGAGATCAAGCAACTGCGGCAAGCCCGCTGATGGCACGGCTGCTCAAGCAAAGCGAGGCAAAGCGGCTCGGTCTGCCCGGCCGTGTATCGCTGGAGCCGGTCTCGGGCGAGATAGGCTCGCGCGTGAGCTTCCGCATCGCCACCATTGCCGTGCCGCAGCCGGAGGATAAACCGCGCGGGCCGCACCTGCACAACGATTTTGAAGAATGCATTTACGTCCTGTCGGGGCAGGGCGTCATGCGGGCCGAAAGCGGCGAACACTCAGTCGGTCCCGGCGATATCCTGCTGGTGGCTGCCGGTGAGAAACATATGACCGTCAACACGGGCAGCGATCCGCTGGTGCTGCTGTGCTTCTTCCCGGTCGCCGACGTGTCGGCCGGCACCACCGAATTTGCGAGTTTCTGAATGACCAATGTGCTTTGCCTGCGCCCGCAGGCTGATTTCGCCCGCGTTGACGTTTTACCGCCACCTTCGCTTTCCGTCAGTTACAGGGCTCCGGACGACGCCGAATTGCCGACGCTGATGCGCAAGGTGCAGGCCTTGGTTATTCCCGCGGTCGGCCCGAAACTGCTGCCGAGCTTGTTCGAGAACACGGCGCTCAAGCTGGTGCAGGTCACCGGCGCTGGCCTCGACCGTCTGGACAAGGCGGCCCTGACACGCGCCGGGATCCCGGTCGCCAATGTGCCAGGCGGCAGCAACAGCGCGGTCGCCGAATACAGCGTGACGACTGCCTCGACGTTGTTGCGGCGTTTCGCCTGGGCCGACACCGAGATCAAGCAAGGCAACTACGCCGCTTTTCGCGCGCGTCTCGTGACCGACAATCTCGCCGGCCTCGACGGCCTGTTGGTCGGAGTTGTTGGTCTTGGGGTGATTGGCCTTGCGGTCGCGCAAGCTTTTGCCAAAGCCGGCTGCCGCCTGTGCTACTTCGATCCGGCGCCGTCCGATCCGAAAGCCCTGCAGGGGCTTGGCGCCGAGGCGATGCCGCTCGCCGAACTAATGCGCCTCGCCGACGTGGTGACGCTGCACGTGCCACTGTTGCCGGCGACACAAGGGTTGATCGGCGCGCGCGAGCTCGCCAGCATGAAAAAGGGTGCGGTGCTGATCCAGGCCTCGCGCGGCGGCATCGTCGACGAGCAGGCTCTCGCCGATAGCGTGCGCTCGGGCCACCTCGCCGGCGCCGCGGTCGATGTCTATTCGACCGAGCCGCCGGCGCCGGACAATCCGCTGCTGAAGCTTGAGGGCGAGGCAGCCCACCGCCTCTTGCTTACTCCGCACATTGCCGGTGTGACCCGGCAGGCGGCAGCCTTCCTTTTCCGTTCGGCATGGCAGAACGTGGAGCGCGTGTTGATTGCAAAAGCTCCGCCGCTGAATCGAGCTTATTGAGAGCTGCCGCTTATTTGACCGATACCCCCGCGCGTTGGGCCACCGGGCCCCATCGCTCGATGTCGGCGCGCAGTTCCTTCCCGAATTGCTCCGGCGAACTCTCGACCAGGTCAAAGCCGAGCTTCTTCACGCGCTCTTTCATGTCCGGCGTGCTGAGAATGGCGATGATCTCGTCGTGCAATTTTTTCACGATTTTTGGGTCGAGTCCTGCCGGACCGAGCAGACCGGCCCAGTTTGCCACCGCAAATCCTGGCAAGCCGGATTCGTCGATGGTTGGCAGTTCCGGCAGCAACGCCGAGCGCTTTTTCTCCGCCATCGCGATCGGCCGCAGGCGATCGGGGCTCTGCTTCAATATGCTCGGCACGCTTGCAAACATCACTTGCACTTGTCCGCCCATCAAATCGACCAGGGCCGGACTCATGCCCTTGTTGGGGACGTGGACCATGTTGATGCCCGCCATGGCATTCAACATTTCTCCGGCCAGGTGTGACGCGCTTCCGACACCGGCCGAGCTGAAGTTCAGCTTGCCGGGATTGGCCTTGGCATAAGTGATCAGTTCCTTGAGCGAGTGCGCCGGCACCGAGGGGTTCACGACCAGGGCATAGGGGCTGATCGCCACGCTGATGATCGGTGTAAAGTCCTTGCTGATGTCGTATGGCGGCGTCTTATGAACCGCCACCGAGAGGGACAAGCTGCTCGGGGTATATAACAGCGTGTAGCCGTCCGCCGGGGCTGCGACGACCAGCTTGCTGCCGATGATGCCGGCGGCGCCCGGCCGGTTCTCGACCACGAATGTCTCGTGCAGACGATCGCCCAGCTGCTGCGCCAGCAACCGCGCCATGACGTCGACGCCGCCTCCTGGCGCGACCGGCACGATGATATGCACCTGTCTTTCGGGATATTCCGCTCGCGCTGTCGCGGCCGAGCCGATCAGGGCTCCGACGACGATCGCGGCCGTCAATTGCGTGTTGAGAACCGAATACCAATGCTTCCCTATAGGCATGTGGTTTACCCCTCCGACAACAGATCCAGTGCCGCCCCTCGGCCTGACCAGCGATTGTCTCAGTACGCCGATCTTAAGACACATCGTGTCGATCAAGAAAGCCGTTTCGGCAATCTGTGCGGACACAGTCGCCGTTGCGTCTTTCGATAGCGGGATTCATCGTGTGCTGCGGTAAAGCTTGGTCAGCTATTGCTTGTCGGGCTTGTGTTGGTCGGGGCGGCGGGATTTGAACCCACGACCCCTTGTCTCCCAGACAAGTGCGCTAACCGGGCTGCGCTACGCCCCGACCGGAACGGCGCGGACTATAGGGATGTGTTTATCGCGGCGCAACCTTCGGCATCGAGGCGATCCGGATTGGTCCGCGCAGCACATAGACGACGTATAGCACCGCGCCCATGACATAGACGGCTGCGTAGCCGCCGATGAATCCGACGATATCGAGGCCGCTCAGAAGCACCAGCGCGGTCATCCCCGCCATGGCGACAACGAGGTAGCTTGCCACGCGGGCGATCTCGCGGAAAAAACCGGTGTGGAGCAACAAGCAACTCGCAACGTTCTGCGCGAGGTTCGCGAGCAGCAAGACGACCAGGATGAGGTGGCGCTGCCAAAGCTTCAGAAAGTCGTAGCGCTGATAGGGCGTGGCAAGGCTGTCGGCGTGTTCCAGAGCGCGCCAATGCGGCTCCGCGGCCGCCATCGTGTTGAAGATTTCGACCCGCGCGACCTGGCGATCCATGGCCGGCATGCTGCGGACACCGGCCGGGACGGAGCGTATGGGCACGACGTTCATGGGCATATAAAGGACTGGTTGATGCGCGCCGCACCTTCGCAAAGATTTCTCAACAAAGGGTTGGAATAGTAGGCTTGATTTACCGCGGCCCCGCAGGAGCCTGACGAATTTGAAGAAAACCGTCATCCGGGCAGGCCTGGAAACGCTCTACTTCAGCGGGATGCACCATTGGCTGCGCCCGCTCCTGGGTGGAGTTGGCTCGATCCTGACCCTGCACCATGTGCGACCGGCCCGACCGGAGGGCTTTCAGCCCAATCGGCTGCTGGAAGTCACACCGGACTTCCTGGAAGGGCTGGTGCGCCGGCTTGCCCGCGCGCGCATCGACGTTGTCTCGCTCGATGAAATGCATCGACGTTTTATCGAAGGCGACTTCAAGCGCCGCTTTGTTTGTCTGACATTTGACGACGGCTACAAGGATTTTCTGCGCTGGGCCTATCCGGTGTTGCGCAAATACAAACTACCTTTCGCAATGTACATCGCGACCAGTTTCCCCGATCGCCTCGGCGAATTGTGGTGGGTCGCACTCGAAGCGGTGATCGCGCAGAACAGCCGCATAGGCATGGTGGTCAACGGCGACGACCGGTATTTCGAATGTGCGACCGTAAGCCAGAAGCGCGAACTCTATGATGAGATCTATCGATACCTGCGCAGTATGAAAACGGAAGAAGAAGTGCGTCGCGTCGTACGCGACCTGTGCGCGTGCTATCGCGTCGACATTGCCGCGTTTTGCCGCGAGTTGTGCATGGACTGGGCGGAAATCGTCGATCTCGCGGCTGATCCGCTTTGCACGATTGGCGCGCACACGGTCAATCACATGATGCTCCGGAAGGTGCCAAGCGATGCCACCGTGCGGGCGGAAATGGAAATGAGCCGGGCCGTGCTGGAAGCTGCGCTCGGCAAACGGCCGGAGCATCTGGCCTATCCCGTTGGTGACCCGACCTCGGCCGGGCCGCGCGAATTCCGGATTGCAGCCGAACTTGGTTTCAAGACCGCGGTGACGACACGTCCCGGCGTATTGTTCAAGGCACATCGCGACTATCTGACCGCGCTGCCACGAATTTCCGTCAATGGCGAATTTCAGCAGCAGCGCTATGTGAAAGTGCTGATGTCGGGCGCCGGCACGGCCTTCTGGAATCGTTTCCGCCGCGTCAGCGCGGCGTAGTATCCGGCGTAGAATCCGGTTTAGCCATCCAGCTGATCAGCGGCATTGCCGGCAGAACCCAGCCGAGGCCGGCGACGACATAGTAGATCGCGGCGACAAAGCCGTTGATGTCCGTCAGAACCGATTGCGCCAGGGCCATGGCGAGCAGACCCCACACGCAGACCAGCACAAGCAGGGCAACGGTACCGACCAATTTTCGGCTGCGAATGGACATGGCGGCTCTTCGTCGACCTCAATTGCGGTTGCTGGCGCATGACTATATGGTCCGCGCCGTCTCGCACAAGCAAGCTTTCGATGGCTGATTTGGTCCAATCATCCGGCACCCACGCGCGCGCGGTGCGCCTATGGCTGCTCACGGCGGCGGCGATGATCTTTCTGACGCTCGTGGTTGGCGGCGCGACACGATTGACCGAATCCGGCCTCTCGATTGTGGAATGGAAGCCGGTCACCGGCGTGCTGCCGCCACTCTCGGAAAGCGACTGGCGAGCAGAGTTCACAAAATACCAGGCCATCCCTCAGTATCGGGCGCTCAACCGCGGCATGAGCCTGGACGCATTCAAGACCATCTATTGGTGGGAATGGTCGCACCGCCTCCTGGCGCGCGCGACCGGCGCGGTGTTTCTGCTGCCGTTCCTGTTTTTCCTGTGGCGCGGCTGGATTCCGCCCAAACTGCGCAATCGCCTGTGGGCGATTTTCGCCGGCGGCGCCGCGCTCGGCGCTGTGGGCTGGTGGATGGTGTCGTCAGGTCTCTCGGGCACATTGACCAGCGTGTCGCAATATCGGCTGGCCTTCCATCTCACCTTGGCGTGCACGATCTACGCCGCGGTGGTTTGGACATCACAGCAAGTCCTGCCGCGACCGGCCGTCATTGCATCACCGCGCGTTCGCAATGGTGCGCTCCTCGTGGCGGCTGCTTGTTCTGCTGCAGATTTATCTGGGCGCACTGGTGGCCGGGCTTGATGCCGGCATGAGCTTCAACACCTGGCCGCTCATCGATGGCGCTTTAATTCCATCATCCGAACGCCTTTGGTTCGAGACGCCGCTGTGGCGGAATTTCTTTGAAAATACCCTGACCGTCCAGTTTGATCACCGCATGCTGGCTTATGCGATCTGGCTGCTGGTCGTTGGCCATGCGATCGGTGCACTGCGCGGCGAAGCGGATTTGCGCGCGCGACAGGAAGCGGTCGTGCTTGCTCTATTGGTGACAGCGCAGGCGGCGCTTGGCATTGCGACGCTATTGCTGGTCGTGCCGCTCGCGCTGGCGATCGCGCATCAGGCCATGGCGGTTGTCGTTTTGACCGCCGCGATTGTCCATGCAGAGCGATTGCGCCATCGTGTTGATAGCCGTGTCTGGGTGAAACCATCGGCGGTGGGGGCGCAATCATGATCGATACCAAGATCGACAATGGAATTGCGGTACTCACCATGAGTCACGGCAAGGCCAATGCGCTCGACATTGAATTCTGCGACGCGCTTGCTGCGCGCTTTTCCGACCTGCGTAAATCGGATGCCAAAGCGGTGGCGCTGACCGGGCAGGGCAAAATCTTTTCGGCCGGCGTCAATCTGAAGCGGCTGAGCGATGGCGGTGCCGACTACATTCGTCAATTCCTGCCGGCGCTGCACCGGCTCTACGACGCGGTGTTCTTCCATCCAAAGCCGGTCATCGCGGCCATCAATGGTCACGCGATCGCGGGTGGTGCGGTGCTTGCGTGCTGCGCCGATAGGCGCATCATGGCGCGCGATTCAGGACGTATCGGGGTTACTGAAATTCTGGTCGGCGTGCCGTTTCCTGCGCTGGCCTTTGAGATTGTCCGTTTTGCAGTGCCGCCACGCTATTTTCCGGAATTTACGCTTACCGGCGCGACCTACGCGACTGACGTCGCCTTGCGGCGAGGATGGATCGACGAGGTGGCGGAGCCGGATGATGTGCTTGAGGATGCCCTTGCGGTCGCCCGCGAACTCGCAATGCTGTCGCCGGCCGCCTTTGCGCAGACCAAGTCGCAAATCCGCCAGCCGGTCGCCGAGCGGCTCCAACGCCGTGGCGAGGCAACGGACAAAGCGGTCACGGAGATTTGGACCGCCCCGGCAACGCTGACCTATATCCGCGAGTATGTGGCGCGGACTTTGAAGAAGTCCTAGTGGCCTACTTCGCCTTCAGGCCCTGCTCGAGATCCGCGATGATGTCCTCTTTGTCTTCCAGGCCAACCGAGAGGCGCACGACGTCCGGGCCAGCACCCGCTTGCACTTTTTGTGCGTCTGATAACTGCCGATGCGTGGTCGACGCCGGATGAATGATGAGCGAGCGGGTATCGCCGATATTGGCGAGATGCGACAACAGTTTCACGTTTGAAACGAGCTTTACGCCAGCGTCATAGCCGCCTTTCAGCCCGAACGTGAACACCGCGCCGCAGCCTTTCGGCACGTATTTCTTGGCAAGCGCGTGATATTTGTCGCCGGGCAGGCCAGGGTAGCTCACCCAGGCGACTTCCGGTCGTTTCGATAGCCATTGGGCGACCGCAAGCGTGTTGTCGCAATGGCGTTGCATGCGCAGCGGCAGGGTCTCTGTTCCGGTCAGGATCAGGAAAGCGTTGAACGGCGAAAGGGCCGGACCGAGATCACGCAGGCCCAGTACGCGGCAGGCAATCGCAAACGCGAAGTTGCCGAAAGTTTCGTGCAGGACGATGCCCTGATATTCCGGGCGCGGTTCCGACAGCATCGGATAGCGGCCTTTGCTGGCTCCCCAGTCAAAGGTGCCGCCGTCGACAATCAATCCGCCAATCGAATTGCCGTGACCGCCAATAAACTTCGTGAGCGAATGCACGACAATGTCGGCACCGAAATCGATCGGTTTGCAGAGGTAGGGCGTGGCGAGCGTATTGTCGACGATGAGCGGCACGCCAGCCTTACGCGCAATTTTTGAAATTGCTTCGATGTCGGTGATGACGCCACCCGGATTGGCAATCGATTCAATGAAGATGCATTTTGTTTTTGCGGTTATCCCCCGTTCGAATGAGGTGAGGTCATCGGGATCGGCCCATACGACGTTCCATCCGAAATTCTTATAGGAATGATTGAATTGATTGATCGATCCGCCATAAAGCTTCTTCGATGCAACAAATTCGTCGCCCGGCGTCATGAGCGCATGCATGACAATGACTTGCGCGGCATGACCGGAGGCTACTGCCAAGCCTGCCGTCCCGCCTTCGAGCGCCGCAATACGCTCTTCCAGGACGGCGTTGGTTGGATTTCCGATACGCGTATAGATGTTGCCGAACGCCTGCAGGCCGAATAGCGCGGCGGCATGATCGACATCATCGAATACGAATGATGTTGTCTGGTAAATTGGGGTTGCGCGCGCGCCCGTCGTTGGATCGGGCTTGGCGCCGGCGTGGATTGCGAGCGTTGCAAAACCCGGAATGCGTTCCGCTTCAGCCATGGAGTCCTCGCTGAACTGATGTGCAGGAATTCTATGTTCAATTGGAATATGTGCGGCGCATAGAAGGGCCTGAGGGCCGTCTCGTCAAGGCAATATCCTAGCCGCCGTTGTCGTTGTCGGACGCAGGGCCAAGACGCATGCGTTGCACACCGGTCCCAAGTGTGTGCGGGCGTTTCGAGGACAGGGTGCGGGAGTTGACGCCCATCCACGAAATTTCCGAGGACAAGCGGCCGTATTCGATCTTCGGGCAGCGGTTCATTACAACTTTTAGTCCGGCAGCTTCCGCGAGTGTGGCGGCCTCATCATTACGCACGCTGAGCTGCATCCAGATCACGCGGGGTTTTGGTTCGATCGCCAGCGCCTCCTGGACAACCGGGAGCGCGTGTTCGGAAGCGCGAAAGATATCGACCATGTCGACCGGTTCGGGAATGTCAGAGAGTTTGGCGTAGACTTTCTGACCGAGGATTGTCTTGCCCGCCTGGCCCGGGTTGACCGGGATCATACGGTAGCCGCGTTCGAGCAAATATTTGAAGGCGAAGTAACTTGGCCGATTCTCCTTTGGAGAAATGCCGACCATGGCGATCGTCTTCACCGTATTGAGAATGCCGCGGATATAGGCGTCGCTGTAGGCTTCGTGGTTCATGCGATGACCATAGAAGCGCCAATGATGGAGTGGAAGGGTGCCGGTTTCCTGTCTCGGACAGGAATGGCATAGTTTCGTTATCTCGCGCGATTCGGCGCCAAGCCCATATAGCCCGCCATGGTTGACCCGAACGCCCTGCAGCTCCTCAATCAGCTCACACATATGCACTACGACATGTCGCTTAACTGGCGACGGCTGGATGTTGAGCGCTTTCGCATGCAGGAACTTGCGACGCCGCGCTATACCGATCCCAAGCGCCTCCTGCGTCATGGGTTCAAGGTCTATTCGCAGTCCGACGAGGACGGCATCATCCAGGAGATCTTCAAACGCATCGGCACGACCAGCCGTACATTCATCGAGTTCGGCGTCGAGACCGGCGTCGAATGCAACACGGTCAAGTTGCTGGTGGAGGGCTGGAGCGGGCTCTGGATCGAAGCGGCGGCAAAATATGCCGTCGAAATCGAGAAGCATTTTGGGCCGTTTTTCGCTCAGAGCAAACTTCGGCTCAGTCAAAACCTGATTACCGCCGAAAACATCAACACGGTATTCGAACAGGGCGGCATGTCGGGAGACATCGATCTCCTTAGTATTGATATCGACTACAATGACTACTGGGTCTGGAAGGCGTTAACGACGGTCAAACCGCGCGTCGTCGTCATTGAATACAATGCGACGCTCCGCCCGCCGATGTCGCTCGTCGTCCCCTATGATCCGACGCGATCGTGGGACGGGTCCAATTATTTCGGCGCCAGCCTGGAAGCCCTCGTCCGCCTTGGCCGCGAAAAGGGCTACCGCGTCGTCGGCTGCAATTATGCCGGCGCAAATGCTTTCTTCGTGCGGGATGATCTCGCTGGCAGCCACTTTCTCGATCCGGCGACAGCCGAAGAGCACTATGAGCCGCCGCGCTATATCTACGCCTCGGTGGTTGCCGGCCACCGCGCGCGACCGGGACCTTACGTCAGCGTCTAGCGGTCGCCTTCCAAAATAACTTTTTTGTCGCCACTTTGCGCGAGCGCCACGCGCAGCCGCGCGTTCTCGGCCTGCAGTTCGGCGACCTTGGCTTGCACGGCCGAAAATGCCTGCTCGACCTCGGCTTCGGTGAAACGCGTCACGATGTGCGATGAGCAATTCACATCCCAGGCTTCAATGGTGAACAGGATGGCGCGCTCGGGACGCGCCTTGTAACCTTTGTCGAAGAGCCGCTCGATGAGAGTAGGATCATTTTCGACCACGCGCGCGCGCCCCCAGAGTTTGATGCGCTGCCGGCGCGCGGGATCGAGCAAAAACAAATAGGCGCGATCGTTCTCGGATAAATTGGCGAGGGTGATGTATTGGCGGTTGCCGCGGTAATCGGCAAAGCCAACCGTGCGATCGTCTATAACTTTAATAAATCCCTTCGGTCCGCCGCGATGCTGGATGTAGGGCGCGCCGTCCGCCGTCGCGGTCGCGAGGAAAGCGGTATCCTGTTCTGCGATGAACGCGGCAAGCTCGGGCGTCACGCGATCGGGGAATCCCTCAGCAATGCGCCGTTCATAGGCCTTGGCCGAGCCGCGCTCGGCCTGTGCCTGCCGCGCGGCGGGCGTAAAGACGCGTGCGGAATTGTTCATGCAGGGAATTCCCTCACTGCCCATGTTCGCGGGAACAAAGATACCGCCTTGCTGTTGCTCACGGTAGGGCCGCGCTTGTTGAATTGGGCAGGATTGCGGTGGCAGGCGACATAAGTTGGTCACTCTGATTTGCTGCGATCCAAAGGCTGAGGGGCGCCGCCTAGGTGTGCACAAACAGGAGGCGTTCGATGTGTGACTACAGTCTTCACGACATTGCGTCCCGACCCGCTGACGTCGGCGACAAACTGGTATCGACCCAATTTCCCAACGCGATCACGCGCGGCTTCTCGGATCCGGCCCAGCCGCGCGTTGCTGTCTGCTTGTTACCCGGGACCGAACTCGCTTTTGAGAAAGAAGTCGAATGCGACGCGTCGTTCCGGTTTTTGCCGACGCGGAAATCGCCCTACAAGGTGGCGCGCTTCCGGCAGGTCAACCTCAATCGGCCGGCGGCTCACCACGATGCCCTTGAATTTCCGGATGGCAAGATCGTGCTTGTGACCGATCTCTGCGAAGGCCAGCACGCAACTGTGCTGCAATTGCCGAGCACGAGCCAGGCATCGGAGGAACAGGGCGAGAGCGAAACCCAGCAGGCGGAAAATCTGATCGCCTGACGGTGCCCCGGTTGAGGCTTGCCAAAACCAGAGAGCCACCGGCTTTCCGGTGGCTCTCAAGCAGTATCTGTCGTGCCCATGTTACCTTTTTTGCGCGTCGACGACCTTTTTACAGGTTTCGCTTAGCCCGGCGTATTGTTTGCTGAGACAAGCGAGCACGCGGCCACCGCCGGGCATCGTTCCTCTGCAGAATTTCTCGTAGTCACCCTTACATGCTGCGCGCTGCTCGGCCGTGAAATCCTGTGCGAGGGCAGGGGCGAACGCGATGAACGTCAAGAACCCGGTGAGCAGAATTCTACCGATTAACGGCATCAACGATCCTCCCAGTGAGGGTCGCGCTTGTCGATGAAGGCGCAGATTCCCTCTTCTGCATCACGCGCCATCATGTTCTCGGTCATCACTTCGGATGCATAATTGTAGGCTTCGGTGAGGCTCATTTCGGCTTGGCGGTAGAAGGCTTGCTTGCCAATTTTCAGTACGTAAGACGATTTGGCAGCAATCTGTAACGCAAGCAAAAGCGCCGCCTTGCGTTCTTCGCCGGGCGCCACAACGTGATTGACCAGCCCGATCTGCGCTGCCCGTTCCGCGGAGACCATGTCGCCGGTCAGCAACATTTCCATCGCGAGCTTGCGCGGCACATTGCGGGACAGTGCAACCATGGGAGTCGAACAGAAGAGGCCGATGTCGACACCGGGGGTGGCGAACTTCGCGGATGTCGAGGCAATCGCGAGATCGCAACTGGCGACCAATTGGCAGCCGGCCGCGCTGGCGGGGCCTTGAACGGCGGCGATCACCGGCTGCGGCAGGTTGATGATCTGCTGCATCATCGCGCTACAGATTGTCATGACGTGACGAAAATAATTGCGGCCGCCATCGCTATCGCTGCGTCGGCTTGTGAGTTCCTTAAGGTCGTGACCGGCACAAAAAGCCGGCCCATTCGCGGCGAGCACGACGGCACGGATGCTTTGGTCGGTTGCAATTTCGCTGAAGGCGTCGGAAAGCTCAATCAGCAGTGCCTCGGACAGGCTGTTGCGTGCCTGCGGCCGGTTAAGCAACAGGATGGCAATGTCCTTGTTGCGTTCGCGCAGCAGGACGGGCGTTTCAGCGGCGCGCGTAACGGCAGGAGCATTCATCTGCGGTTTTTCCAGGCTCGAAGTTGGCCTGAACTTAACCCGGTGCGACGACGCGGCAAGGGCCTTCCAGACGCTTCACCGCAAGGCCCGAATTCCGCTGATTGACCTGATCGTGGTGCCGTCTAAGACCAAGGCGCCGGATCGACCGGCGAGGGGGCGCCCATGCCGGCTGCGGTCATGACTGCTGATGCGATCGGGAAGCTGCTGCATGAGGTGTTCCCGCAGGCGTTTTACCCTGGGTGCGGATTGACGATCGAGCGCGTGGACTACGGGGACATTCGGGTCCGTCGCCACTTTCATGAGGATCACCTGCGGCCTGGGGGCACCGTTTCCGGCCCGACCATGATGGAGCTCGCCGACTTTGCGATGTACGTCGCCGTATTCTCCGCAGTGGGTCCGCAGCCGCTCGCGGTGACGACAAATCTCAACATCAATTTCCTCCGCAAACCGACCCGGGCCGACCTGATCGCCGACGCGCGCTTGATGAAGGTCGGCAAGCGGCTCGCAGTGGGCGAGGTCACGATTTTTTCGGATGGTTCCAGCGATCCGGTGGCCCACGTCACGTCCACCTATTCCATTCCAAATGGCGGTAATTAGCTGTGGGTACAAAAATACCATTCTTTTAAGTATCTGTAATTATTATACTAATTACTCAGATTGGGCGTTGACCGTAAGGCTGCGCCTCGGCTAGAAACCTCCACCTTCGGCGCGGCTGGCGCGCCTCGATTTCTCAGGGAATGATCATGAAGACCTATTCGGCAAAGCCGGCCGACATCGAGAAGAAATGGGTGACCATCGACGCCACCGGGCTTGTCGTTGGCCGTCTTGCCTCGATCGTTGCGCTGCGGCTGCGCGGCAAGCACAAGCCCTCGTATCACGCCGCACATGGATGACGGCGACAACGTCATCATCGTCAACGCTGCCAAGGCCGTGCTCACGGGCCGCAAGCGCGAGAAGAAAGTTTATCACCACCACACCGGTTTCATCGGCGGCATCAAGGAACGGACGGCCAAGTCGATCCTGGAAGGCCGTTTTCCGGAGCGCATCGTCGAGAAGGCGGTTGAGCGCATGCTTCCGCGCGGTCCGCTCGGCCGTGTGCAACTCGGAAATTTGCGGGTCTATCCCGGACCCGAGCATCCGCATGAGGCGCAGAAGCCCGAAACGCTCGATGTCGGCGCGATGAATCGCAAGAACGTGAGGAGTG
The DNA here is from genome assembly GCA_963817815.1 of uncultured Alphaproteobacteria bacterium. Lineage (GTDB taxonomy): Bacteria > Pseudomonadota > Alphaproteobacteria > Rhizobiales > Xanthobacteraceae > Pseudolabrys. The sequence continues at coordinate 152,816 of CAWFPY010000001.1, forward strand.
CCTAACCGTGGCCGAAACCGTGCAATCGCTCGAAGGTCTGGCAACTCTCAAGCCGGCCGCACCCGAAGCGCCGAAATACGAAAAGAAAGTCGATGCGCAAGGCCGCGCCTATGCGACCGGCAAGCGCAAAAATGCTGTCGCCCGCGTGTGGATCAAGCCTGGCTCCGGCAAGATCCTGGTCAATACAAAAGCGGTCGAGGCGTTTTTCGCGCGGCCGGTGCTGCGCATGATGATCCAGCAGCCGCTGGTTGCCGCCAACCGCGCCGGACAATACGACGTCACGTGCACAGTCTCGGGCGGCGGTCTGTCCGGCCAGGCCGGCGCCGTGCGTCATGGATTGTCGAAGGCGCTGACTTACTTCGAGCCCGAACTGCGCTCCGCATTGAAGCGCGGCGGCTTCCTCACCCGCGACTCCCGCGTGGTCGAGCGCAAGAAGTACGGCCGGGCAAAGGCACGCCGTTCGTTCCAGTTCTCGAAACGCTAACCGGCCGGACTATTCGCAAGGTTGCAGAAGCCCGCCAAAAGCGGGCTTTTTGCTTGCGTTTTCGACTATTTAAAATTTTAGCGAATTCGTTCACGCGCTGCCGACCGTGTTTCGTCCACGTAATCCGCGGCGAGCGCCCAAAATTGATTACAATTCGCCGCAGTCTTTCATCGAAGCCCCCTGAAAAGCGCAACGGTTTACCTACGGCACAAGCGCTATTTTACCGACACGGTCCGGTGCTACCGGCTGGACCGAGGTGGGAGTTCGTATGTTGCTCGCAGGCGGCCTGCAATCCACGTCGTTGGATATGCCGACCTTGTCGTTGGTGGCGGTATGTATCGCCGGCCTGCTGGGGCTATTCCTCATTATCGACTGGATGCAGCAGCGCAACGTGCGTGCGCTGGCCTGGTGGGGCTCGGCCTATCTGATCGGCGCCTCGGCGATGGCGCTCGGCAACATGCCACCGTCGCTCATCAAGATACCGCTGTCCGCTCCCGGCGCATTGACCTTCCTCGCTTGCGGCATGGTGTGGAACGGCGTCCGTCTGTTCCAGGGTAGGCGCGTACTGCCACTTGCGACGTTCATCGGCGCGGCAGTGTGGCTTGGTCTCGCCCGGATTCCGGGCCTGATGGAAAATGGTAACGGGCCGATCCTCGGCGCCATGATCGTTCCGGTCTATACGTTCTTCATCGCCATAGAACTTTGGCGAGAACGGCGCAGGACGCGCTATTCACGCGCTGCGGCAATCGTCGTGCCGTGTCTGCATGCCGGCATCTTTCTGGTACCGCTGGCGATGCGTGCGTTCCTGCCGGAAGGCTATAACGCCGCCTGGCTGACTGTGTTCACGCTTGAAACAATTCTCTACGCCGTCGGCACTGCGTTCATCGTGATGCTGATGGTCAAGGATCATCACGTCCACGTCTATCGTACTGCGGCGTGCACCGATCACCTGACCGGTCTGCTGAACCGCCGGACCTTCCTGGATAACGCGCTCGCGTTATGCGCAAAGCAGGGCAAGCGCAGCGAACCGGTGGCGATGCTGATGTTCGACCTTGATCATTTCAAGTCGATCAATGACCGCTTTGGTCATGCCGCGGGCGACGAAGTGTTGCGCGTCTTCGGCCGTGTGGTGCGCGCCAGCACGCGTATGGACGACATCATCGGCCGGTTCGGCGGTGAAGAATTTATCGCGATTGTTCCGGGCGGTCTGGAGAGCGCCAACAAGATCGCCGAGCGCGTCCGCGCCAGTTTCGAATCCGCTGGCGCGACGGTAGCGGACCACGCCATCGGTGCGACGGTGAGTATCGGTGCCGCAATCTCCTACGATCCGGTCAAGTCGATCGACGCGCTGATCGCGCGGGCCGATGCCGCGCTTTACCGCGCCAAGCACGAGGGCCGGAATCGTCTGCATATTGCCGAAGAGGAAATGGCAGCCGAGCGGGCGCGCCTGATCGCCGCTGCGCGCCGTCCCCATGCCCAGCGCATGCCGGCTTTTGCAAGAATTTCGCGGCGCAGCACGGCCGCCTGATCGACGGGCCGTCTGGCACGTCCGATCGCAACCTCTCATTTACCCTATTCGCTGTACCATACGGGCATGTGGCGTTCGCCGAGTCTTGCCCGCAACGGTGCCGACACGCTTGAGGCCTATGCCGAGCGTGCGGGCGCTGCTTTGGCCTGTGCCTATTCGAACTCGGCCGAGTTTGACGCGGCCCTGATCGCCGAGCGCCGTGCCGCCGGCGTGTATGGCCCGCGCCGCCATCGCCGGCAGATGCTTGCCACCGCGGCCGGCATTGCCGCCGGGCTTGCGGTGGTTGTTTTCCTGATCGCGTAGCGGCCTTCCTCCAACCGCAAAAGAAAAAGGGCGCCCCTTGCGGAGCGCCCGATGAGTTGCATCGCGGATGCGATGGTTGGGAGGAACGCTTACGCCGAGTAGTACATGTCGTATTCGACCGGATGCGGGGTGTGCTCGAAGCGGATCACTTCCTGCATCTTGAGTTCGATGTACGAGTCGATGAAGTCGTCATCGAACACGCCGCCTGACTTGAGGAAGTCGCGGTCCTTGTCGAGGTTTTGCAACGCCTCGCGCAAGCTGCCGCAAACGGTCGGGATTTGCTTGAGCTCGGCCGGCGGCAGATCGTAGAGATCCTTGTCCATCGCTGAACCCGGATCGAGCTTGTGCTTGATGCCATCGAGACCGGCGAGCAGCATCGCGGCGAAGGCCAGGTAGGGATTGGCGAGCGGGTCGGGGAAACGTACCTCGACGCGCTTGGCCTTCGGATTTGTCGTGTAAGGAATGCGGCAAGATGCCGATCGATTGCGCGCCGAATAGGCGAGCAAAACGGGTGCTTCGAAGCCCGGCACCAGACGCTTGTAGGAGTTGGTGGTCGGGTTCGTGAAGGCGTTGATCGCCTTGGCGTGCTTGATGATGCCGGCGATGTAGGACAGGCAAGTCTCGGACAGATCCGAATACTTGTTGCCCGCGAACACCGGCTTGCCGGCTTTCCAGATCGACTGGTGGCAGTGCATGCCCGAACCGTTATCGCCGTAGACCGGCTTGGGCATGAAAGTCGCTGTCTTGCCGTAGATCTGCGCCACTTGCTGGATGCAATATTTGTAGACCTGCATCATGTCGGCCATCTGCGTCAGCGGCGAGAACTTCAATCCCAGTTCGTGCTGAGCCGATGCCACCTCATGGTGGTGCTTCTCGATCTTGGCTCCCATCTTGGCCATGGCAGCAAGCATTTCGCTGCGCATGTCCTGGGCCGAGTCTTGCGGCGGCACCGGGAAGTAACCCTTCTTGGTGCCGATGCGGTGACCGAGATTGCCGCCTTCATATTCGGTGGCGGTGTTGGACGGCAGCTCGATCGAGTCGACCTTGTAACCGGTGTTGTACGGATCCGTCGCGTACTTGACGTCGTCGAACACGAAGAACTCGGCCTCGGGACCGAAGTAGATCGTGTCGCCAACCCCCGACGACTTGACCAGCGCTTCAGCCTTCTTGGCCATGCCGCGCGGGTCGCGGTTATAGGGCTCGCCGGTGGTCGGCTCCAGAACGTCGCAAACCAGCACGAGCGTGGTCTCGGCGAAGAATGGATCGATACAGGCCGTCGCGGGGTCCGGCATCAAATTCATGTCCAACTCGTTGATCGCTTTCCATCCGGCGATCGACGATCCGTCGAACATGATGCCTTCGGCAAAAGTATCCTCTTCGATCATCGTGACGTCGAAGGTGACGTGCTGCCACTTGCCGCGCGGGTCGGTAAATCGGAAATCGACGTATTTCACGTCGTTATCCTTGATCATCTTCATGACTTCTTTGGCTGTCGTCATGGACTGCATTCCCCCTTATTTAATGAAATTGCCGCGAGGACGGTTGCCTGCGGATTAGATTGCATCAATTCCGGATTCCCCGGTCCTGATCCGAATGGCTTCTTCGATGTTGGAAACGAAAATCTTTCCGTCGCCAATCCGGCCAGTTTGAGCAGCGCGCCGGATTGCATCGATCGCTTTTTCCACCATGTCGTCGCCGAGGACGATTTCGATTTTCACCTTCGGGAGAAAATCGACGACGTATTCGGCGCCGCGGTATAGCTCGGTATGTCCCTTCTGTCGTCCGAAGCCCTTGGCTTCGGTCACGGTTATCCCCTGTAGGCCGACCTCCTGGAGTGCTTCCTTCACCTCGTCGAGTTTGAAGGGTTTGATGATGGCTTCGATTTTTTTCATTGCCTTATCCTTCCACCCAGCTCGCCGGCACAAATCCGGAGAGCCGCCTACCGGTTAGCAGGTCCCGTGCCAAGCCAGCGAGACCAAAAAAGCCTTTTCATAACAGCGGCTTATCTGAAAATCGGCGGGTCGGCGCCGGAGTTGCCTAATGTTCGGCGCCCAGAAGTTAAGCAAACTGTCTAGATTTTAGCCAGCGGCCAAAGACTTGTGGTGCGTCAATCCATTGCCCGCGATTCTTCAGTAGTCTTTGCCCATGATCGAGTTGCTCACCACGGCCGAAATGGCGGAAGCCGACCGGCTCGCGATTGCGGGTGGCGTCGCCGGTCTCGCGCTGATGGAAAACGCCGGCCGCGCGGTCGCCGATGCGGCGGCCAGGATGCAGGGCCGGCGCATCGTGGTGGTGGCCGGCCCTGGCAATAACGGTGGCGACGGTTTTGTCGCGGCACGCTATCTGGCCGAACGCGGCGCGGCCGCGCGCGTGAGTTTCGTCGGCGACAGGAAGCGCCTCAAGGGCGACGCGGCACTCGCAGCCCAACGCTGGACCGGGCCGGTGGAGGAGGCGTCTCCTGCTTCACTCAGAGATTGCGACCTGATCATCGACGCGCTGTTTGGCGCGGGCCTCGACCGCGATGTCGATGGACTGCCGCGCGCGATGATTGCTGCGATGAACGCCAGCGGCGTTCCGATCGTGGCGGTCGATCTTCCGAGCGGCGTGAACGGCACCACCGGCAGCGTGATGGGAATTGCCGTCGATGCGATACGCACCGTGACGTTCTTTCGGCGCAAGACCGGACACTTGCTGTTGCCCGGGCGGCTCCACTGCGGAGCGATTGAGGTCGCGGATATCGGTATTCCGGCAAGCGTGCTCGGCCAAATCAAGCCGGCAACTTTCGCCGATGCGCCGGCGCTTTGGCGGGACACGTTTCCGCGGCTGGATCCGAGCGCCCACAAATATTCGCGCGGCCACGCGATCGTGGTGTCAGGCGGCCTGCCAACCACAGGCGCTGCGCGTCTTGCGGCGCGCGCGGCGCTGCGGGCCGGTGCCGGGTTGGTGACAATCGCGACGCCGCGCGAGGCCCTGGCCGTCAATGCCGCAGCCAGCCTGGCCGTGATGGTGCGACCCGTCGACGGTCCGTCAGAGCTTGCCGAATTCCTTGCCGACAAGCGGCGCAATTCGGTGGTGCTTGGGCCGGGCGGTGGGGTTGGGGAGGCGATGCGCGAGCAGGTCCAGGCGGCGCTCGCCAGCGAGGCCGCCGTGCTTCTGGATGCCGATGCCCTCACGAGCTTTGCCGATGAGCCCACGGCCCTTGTCTCGTTGATAGGCAAAAGGGCCGGCCGCGGCGTGGTTTTGACACCACACGAGGGCGAGTTTTCACGCTTATTCAGTAAGATAAATCAGGTTTCTAAATCTAACTCAAAACTCGAAAAAGTTAGGCTAGCGGCCGGAATTGTTGGCGCTGTTGTCGTTTTGAAGGGTCCGGACACGGTGATTGCGGGCCCCGACCGGCGTGCCGCGATCGCGAATAATGCCCCGCCGACGCTTGCGACGGCCGGTTCGGGCGACGTGCTGGCAGGTCTCATTGCCGGGCTCATGGCGCAGGGAATGCAGCCCTTTGAGGCCGCCAGCGCCGGGGTCTGGCTGCACGGCGAGGCGGCAAACGAATTCGGACCAGGGCTGATCGCAGAGGATCTCCCGGACATGCTTCCGCGCGTTTACCGACGGTTGCCGGCAGAGCTCGCAGGCTGATGCGGTCGATACCGGTGTGCTTGCGGAAACGCGCGAAAGGCCGGTTTTGCAGCGTCCTGTTGCCCGTCAAAGCCGATAACCGTGCCATCATGGCGGCACGGTTATGGCTTGCCTTGGCGGGTATCGCCGCGTTAAGCCCTGCCGGATTGCGGCGCCAGGATCTTCCTGAAACCGCCCCTTGCGGGCGTGGCGGAATTGGTAGACGCGCTGGATTTAGGTTCCAGTGGCGAAAGTCGTGGGGGTTCGAGTCCCTCCGCCCGCACCATGACGAGGGTTATATACAAAGTGCGGGTGGCCAGCCCGTTTCCCGAAACCGCTCCGGTACGCTGACTTAAAGTCTGGCAGGCGTCGTGTGAGTGAAAGCAACGAGTAGTGATCCATGCAGGTTACCGAAACACTGTCGGACGGTCTTAAACGCGAATTCAAAGTGGTCGTGCCGGCCGCCGAACTCGACGCCAAAGTCAATGAGCGTCTGGATGATCTGAAGGGCCGCGTTCGCATCAACGGCTTCCGCCCCGGCAAAGTCCCCGTGGCTCACCTCAAGCGCGTGTATGGGCGCTCGGCCATGGCCGAGGTGATCGAAGCAACCGTGCGCGACGCCAACAATCAGATTGTCAGCGAGCGCGGCTTCAAGCTCGCCGCCGATCCGAAAGTCACGCTGCCGACCGACGAAGGCGCGATTGAGCAGTTGATCGCCGGCAAGAGCGATCTCAATTACACGATGGCGCTTGAAATCGTGCCGCCGATCACGCTCGGCGATTTCAAGAGCATCAAGCTCACGAAGCTCGTCGCCGACGTCGGCGATGCCGAGGTCGAGGAGGGAGTCTCCCGTATTGCCGACCAAAACAAGCCTTACACCGCCCGCGGCGAAGGCGAAAAAGCGGCCAAGGACGACCGGGTGACGATCTCGTTTGCCGGCACCATCAACGGCGAGCCTTTCGAAGGCGGATCCGGCGACGACGCGGTCGTGCTGATCGGTTCGAACACCTTCATTCCGGGTTTCGAAGATCAACTCATCGGCATCGCGCAAGGCGAGACCCGCACACTGAAAGTGGCGTTCCCCGCGCACTACATGAAGCAGGATCTGGCCGGCAAAAATGCCGAGTTCGTCGTCAATGCGAAATCGATCGAGGCGCCGGGCAAGGTCACGATCGACGACGAGTTTGCCAAGGCACTCGGGCTGGAATCGATTGCCAAGCTGCGCGAAGCGGTGAAGGACCGCATCACGGGCGAGCACACGGCGATGTCGCGGCAGAAGCTCAAGCGGGCATTGCTTGATGACCTCGACAAGCTGCACAAATTCGATCCTCCGCCGACCCTGGTCGAGGAGGAGTTCGAGCGAGTGTGGAAGTCGGTGCTTTCGGAGCTCGAAACCGAAGGCAAAACCTTTGCCGACGAAAACACCACCGAGGACAAAGCCAAGGCGGAATACCGCGCCATTTCCGAGCGCAGGGTGCGGCTCGGCTTGGTGATCGCCGAAATCGGCGAAAAGAACAGTATTACTGTTACTGAAGAGGAATTGAGCCGGGCCGTCATGGAGCGCGCGCGCCAATTCGCCGGCCAGGAACAGCGGGTTTGGGACTATTACCGCCAGAATCCGCAGGCGGTGGCTGCCTTGCGAGCGCCGATATTCGAGGAAAAGGTGGTCGACTTCCTGCTCGAGCTCGCCAGCGTGAACGAAAAGAAGGTGTCGCGCGAGGAGCTCTTTAAGGAAGACGAATCGGCCGCCTGACGCGGAGACGCCTTGCGCTCGCCCTTGTGGGAAAATAGATCGTCGTGTGTTCCGGTGCAGCTAATCTAGCCGGAATGATTTGCGTTAAGGAGATGAAATGAGAGACCCCCTCGATACCTACATGAATTATCTGGTGCCCATGGTGGTTGAGCAGACCAACCGTGGCGAGCGGGCCTATGACATTTACTCCCGGCTCCTCAAGGAGAGGATTATTTTCATTACCGGGCCGATCGAGGACGGGGTGGCCACCTTGGTGGTGGCGCAGTTGCTGTTCCTCGAGGCCGAAAACCCGAAAAAAGAAGTGTCGATGTACATCAATTCGCCCGGCGGAGTGGTGACCTCCGGCATGGCGATTTATGACACGATGCAATTCGTCAGGCCGCCGGTGTCGACGCTCTGCGTGGGGCAGGCGGCCTCGATGGGATCGCTGTTGCTTGCCGCCGGCGCCAAGGGCCAGCGCTTTGCGCTACCGAACGCCCGGATCATGGTGCACCAGCCGTCAGGCGGGTTCCAGGGGCAGGCGACCGACATCATGCTGCATGCGCAGGAGATCCTGAACCTGAAGAAGCGGCTTAATGAGATTTACGTGACGCATACCGGCCAGTCGTTGAAGAAGATCGAAGATGCGCTTGAGCGTGACTATTTTCTCACCGCCGAGGCGGCCAAGGACTTTGGGCTGGTCGACAAGGTTATAGATAAGCGACCCGAGGAGACCGGCGCCAAGCCCGCCTGATGCCAAGGTTCCATCCGGTTTTCACTGTGTGAGAATGGTCGCATTAACGGCCGTGGTTGCGGTGTTATCGTTAATGGAATGTTGATTATCACGTCGTTAGCATGCTTCGCTTATGGTGTGGGAGAGTGACGGGTGTGCGGGCCTTCCCAGAACAAGGGCCGCCGTGCTGGAGTTCAGGCGCGAAACTTGCTTCGTTGCGTGACGGTGGCTAAGCCAAGCGGCGCTGGCCGCGCAAGTTACGGAAGAGTGTGACGGAGAATGGAATGAGCAAAGTCGGCGGCAGCGATTCCAAGAACACCCTCTACTGCTCGTTCTGCGGCAAGAGCCAGCACGAAGTGCGCAAGCTCATCGCCGGCCCGACGGTGTTCATCTGTGACGAGTGCGTCGAACTCTGCATGGACATCATCCGCGAGGAAAACAAATCCTCGCTGGTAAAGTCGCGCGACGGCATTCCGACACCGAAGGAAATCCGCAAGGTGCTCGACGACTACGTGATCGGGCAGGATCACGCCAAGAAGGTGCTTTCGGTTGCCGTTCACAATCACTACAAGCGGCTCAATCACCAGGCCAAGCACAACGACGTCGAACTTGCGAAGTCGAACATCTTGCTGATCGGGCCCACCGGTTCGGGCAAGACGCTGCTGGCGCAAACGCTCGCGCGCATTCTCGACGTGCCGTTCACAATGGCGGACGCGACCACGCTGACTGAAGCTGGCTACGTCGGCGAAGATGTCGAGAACATCATCCTGAAGCTGCTGCAATCCGCCGACTATAATGTCGAGCGCGCGCAGCGCGGCATCGTCTATATCGACGAAATCGACAAGATTTCACGCAAGTCCGACAATCCGTCCATTACGCGCGACGTGTCGGGCGAGGGCGTGCAACAGGCGCTTCTGAAGATCATGGAAGGCACCATCGCTTCGGTGCCACCGCAGGGCGGCCGCAAGCATCCGCAGCAGGAGTTCCTGCAAGTCGATACGACCAACATCCTGTTCGTCTGCGGCGGTGCGTTTGCCGGCCTCGAAAAAATCATTTCGTCGCGCGGCCGGTCGACGTCGATTGGCTTTAGCGCCAAGGTGGTGGCGCCCGAGGATCGCAAGCAAGGCGAAATCTTCCGCGAAGTCGAGCCGGAGGATCTACTCAAGTATGGCCTGATCCCCGAATTTGTCGGCCGCTTGCCGGTGGTCGCGACGCTGGAAGATCTCGACGAAGCCTCGCTCAAGAAGATCCTGGTCGAGCCCAAGAACGCGCTGGTCAAGCAGTATCAGCGGCTGTTCGAAATGGAGTCGATCGATCTGACGTTGGCCGAAGAGGCGCTTGGCGCCATCGCCCGCAAGGCGATCGACCGGAAGACCGGCGCGCGCGGTCTGCGCTCCATCATGGAGGGCATCCTGCTCGACACCATGTTCGACCTGCCCAGCCTGGAAGGGGTCGAAGAGGTGGTGATCTCGAAAGAGGTCGTCGAGGGAACGGCCCGACCGCTCTACATCTACGCCGACCGCAGTGACCGGACGGCCGAGACCGGCAGCGCCAGCGCCTGAGCGGCACACCGGCTCGCGGGGCCGGAACTTCGTAAAAGCCTGCTGATTCGGACGATTTCCGGGTTGTTACCGGCGCGGGACTCGCTTCTACTGCCGGAAAGCGGCGCTTCTTGCGGACCCATGCGCCTCGTCATACGTATTGCGTGTCAAATAACCCAGCCTACGAGCAATCGTACCTGGCTACCGACTGGGCGAGGGTTTCGTAACCTCCCTCAAAGCATGCTGGGCTAATCTGTCCAGCGTCTCCTTGCCCACACATACCGGCACTGTCGTGCGATGCCGCAGCCGCGGGTCAATCGACAGGGGCACAACAAAAGGATCAGGGCCAATGACCAACAAACCACGACCCCAGCTGCAACCCGGCGAAACCCGGGCCTATCCGGTTCTGCCGTTGCGCGACATCGTGGTGTTTCCGCACATGATCGTCCCGCTCTTTGTCGGCCGTGAAAAGTCGATCAAGGCGCTGGAAGAAGTGATGCGCTCCGACACCTTTATCCTGCTTGCCACGCAGAAAAATGCTTCCGATGACGATCCGCCGACCGACGCGATTTTCGAAGTCGGGACGCTGGCGAGCGTGTTGCAATTGCTGAAGCTGCCCGACGGCACCGTGAAGGTGCTGGTCGAAGGCGCGACGCGAGCAAAGGTTCTCAAATACACGGATCGGGTCGATTACTACGAAGCCGACGCGACCGCGCTTGCCGACGACATGGGCGACCGCGTCGAAGCGGAAGCCATGGCGCGTTCGGTGGTCAATGAATTCGAAAATTATGTGAAGCTGAACAAGAAAGTGTCGCCCGAAGTGGTCGGCGTGATCCAGCAGATCGAGGATTACGCCAAGCTCGCCGACACGGTGGCTTCACACCTCGCCGTCAAGATTCCGGACAAGCAGGACATCCTGGAGACGCCATCCGTCACCCAGCGCCTGGAAAAAGTGCTCGGCTTGATGGAGAGCGAAATTTCCGTTCTTCAGGTTGAAAAGCGCATCCGGACCCGCGTGAAGCGGCAGATGGAGAAGACCCAGCGCGAGTACTACCTCAACGAACAGATGAAGGCGATCCAGAAGGAGCTCGGCGACGAAGAAGGTCGCGACGAACTTCAGGAACTGGAAGACAAGATCAAGAAGACCAAGCTCTCGAAAGAAGCGCGCGAGAAAGCGACGCACGAACTCAAGAAGCTCCGCCAGATGTCTCCGATGTCGGCGGAAGCGACGGTCGTGCGCAACTATCTCGACTGGCTGCTCTCGATTCCATGGAGCAAGAAGAGCAAGGTCAAGAAAGATCTCAAACTGGCCGAGGAGATCCTCGACGCCGATCACTATGGCCTGGAGAAGGTCAAGGAACGGATCGTCGAATACCTCGCCGTGCAGCAGCGCGCCAACAAGTTGACTGGCCCGATTTTGTGCCTGGTCGGCCCTCCCGGCGTCGGCAAGACCTCGCTTGGCAAGTCGATCGCGAAAGCGACCGGCCGCGAGTTCGTGCGCGTGTCGTTGGGCGGGGTACGTGACGAGGCCGAGATCCGCGGCCATCGCCGGACCTACATCGGCTCGATGCCCGGCAAGATTATCCAGTCGATGCGCAAGGCCAAGACATCGAACCCGCTGTTCTTGCTCGACGAGGTCGACAAGATGGGCGCCGATTTCCGCGGCGATCCGTCATCGGCGTTGCTCGAGGTGCTCGACCCCGAACAGAACCATACGTTCAACGATCACTACCTTGAGGTCGACTACGATCTCTCCAACGTGATGTTCATCACCACGGCGAACACGCTTAATATTCCGCCGCCGCTGATGGATCGCATGGAGATCATCCGCATCGCCGGCTACACGGAGGATGAGAAGGTCGAGATCGCCCGGAAGCACTTGATTCCGCACGCGGTGGCCAAGCACGGCCTCGATGCCAAGGAATGGACGATCGATGATGAGGCGTTGATGCTGATGATCCGCCGCTATACGCGGGAGGCCGGGGTTCGCAATCTCGAGCGCGAACTCTCGACCCTGATCCGCAAGGCGGTGAAGGAGCTGATGACCTCGAAGAAAAAGACCATCGCCGTCACGGCGGCAAATCTCGGCGACTACATTGGTGTGCCGAAATTCCGCTATGGCGAGATCGAGGCCGAGGATCTGATCGGCGTCGTTACCGGTCTTGCCTGGACCGATGTGGGCGGGGAACTGCTCACCATCGAAGGCGCGATGATGCCGGGCAAAGGCAGAATGACCGTCACCGGCAATCTGCGCGACGTGATGAAGGAGTTGATCTCGGCGGCGGCGTCTTACGTCCGCTCGCGCGCCGTTGCCTTCGGCATCGAGCCGCCGTTGTTCGACAAGCGCGACATCCACGTGCACGTGCCGGAAGGTGCGACGCCGAAGGATGGGCCGTCGGCCGGCGTTGCCATGGTCACCGCGATTGTTTCGGTGATGACGGGCATTCCGGTGCGCCGTGACCTTGCCATGACCGGCGAAATCACCCTGCGCGGCCGTGTGCTGCCGATCGGTGGGCTGAAAGAGAAGCTGCTGGCCGCCGCGCGCGGCGGCATGAAGACTGTGCTGATCCCGGAGGAGAACGCCAAGGATCTGGTGGAAATCTCCGACACGATCAAAAAGGGTCTGGAGATCATTCCGGTCACGCGCATGGACGAAGTCCTGGTCCGCGCGCTGGTGCGTCCGCCGGTGCCGATCGAATGGGACGAGGCGAGCGCCAAGCTCGCCGCCGAAGCGGCTGCCGCCGAGCCTGCGGTGGATGAAGACGGCTCCGGTCTCACCGCGCACTGAACGGTCTGACAACACGAATTGGAAACGGCGCCCTCGGGCGCCGTTTTTCTTTGTCGACGGGTTCCGCGCCCCAATCAGGCTTATGGTGGTGCGCCGGAACCATTCGATCCGGCCGGTGTTCAACTTAGTTACGCTATTGCCCGCATCATCGGCGGGAGGCGTGTCAGTAGGACATTGATGGGACCATCCGAACAGCCTCAGGTGGCGAAGACGGACGACAGACGCTTCCGTCTCCTCGTTGAGGCGATTTCCGATTATGCCATCTACATGCTGGATCCCACCGGCATAGTGACCAGCTGGAATCCGGGAGCGCAGCGTTTCAAGGGCTATGCGGCCGACGAAATTATCGGCCAGCACTTCTCGCGGTTCTACGGTGAAGCGGACCGGAAAAATGGCCTGCCGGCACGCGCACTGGCGATCGCGGCGCAGGACGGAAAATTCGAAGCGGAAGGCTGGCGCATCCGGAAAGATGGCACGCGTTTTTGGGCCTTTGTTGTCATCGATGCAATCCGCTCGCCGTCCGGTGAGATTATCGGCTTTGCCAAGATCACGCGCGACCTGACCGAACGCAAAGCGGCTGAAGAGAAGCTGCGCCTGAGCGAAGAACAGTTCAAGCTGCTGGTGCAGGGTGTCACCGACTACGCAATTTACATGCTGGACCTCGACGGCCGCGTGACAAACTGGAATCTCGGCGCCGAAAGGATCAAGGGGTATCTGCAGCACGAAATTGTCGGGCAGCACTTTTCCCGGTTCTACACCGACGATGAGCGTGCAACGAACGAGCCGCAAAGGGCACTGGAAACCGTGCAGCGGGAAGGGCGATTTGAAAGGGAAGGCTGGCGTGTCCGCAAGGATGGCACGCGCTTCTGGGCGCATGTTGTCATTGACGGCATCCGCAACGACAAAGGAGACATTGTCAGTTACGCCAAGATCACGCGCGATGTTACAGAGCGCAAGCAGGCCCAGGAGAAACTTGAAAAAGTTCGGGAGATGTCGGTCCAGTCGCAGAAAATGGAGGCGATCGGCCAGCTCACCGGCGGCATCGCCCATGATTTTAACAACCTGCTGACAGCAGTGCTTGGCAGTCTCGAGTTACTGCGCAAGCGTTTGCCGGATGATCCCAAAAGCATCGCGCTGCTGGAAAACGCGGCGCAAGGCGCGCAGCGGGGCACGACGCTGACCAAGCGCATGCTTGCTTTCGCGCGAAACCAGGAGCTGGAGCAGGAAATCATCGACATTCCCGACCTGGTGCGCGGGATGACGGATCTCCTTCAACGGTCCGTTGGCGCAACGATCAGGATCGAGACTCATTTCCCGCTCGTTCTCAAACCGGTGCTGGCGGACGCTAACCAGCTTGAGATGGCGCTCCTCAATCTCACCGTGAATGCCCGCGACGCCATGGTTGATGGCGGTGAAATCATTGTGGCTGCGCGGCAGGAAATCGTCGTCACCGGTCCCGGCAGCAGAGTAAAGCCCGGTACTTATATCTGCATCAGCGTGACTGACTCGGGTGAGGGGATGGATGCGCAAACGATGCGAAGAGCCGTTGAACCGTTCTTTACGACAAAGGGTCTCGACAAAGGGACCGGCCTCGGCCTGTCAATGGTGCACGGCTTCGCAGAGCAGTCGGGCGGATGCTTTCATTCTCCACAGTCGCAAGGGCAAGGGCACGACCGCCGAGATCTGGCTGCCGGTGGCCAATACGTCCGCCGGGACGCTCCGCTCCGGCCAGGCGAAGACGGCTCCGGCGACATTGGTTCCTTCACTGACGATCCTGGCAGTGGACGACGACGCGCTCGTGCTGATGAACACAGTCGCCATGCTCGAAGACCTGGGCCACACGGCATTCGAGGCTTATTCGGCGCAAGGAAGCGCTCGAGATTCTCCGGCGCGAGGATTCCGTCGACCTGGTCATTACCGATCAAGCCATGCCGAAAATGAGCGGGACGCAACTCGCCCAGACCATCAAGATCGAATGGCCGGATATCCCGATCCTGCTCGCAACCGGCTATGCCGATCGTGTCCCGGGTGAAGAGCTCGGCCTGCCGAAACTTACCAAGCCCTACCTCCAGCGCGATCTTGCGGAGGCCTTGGTGCGCATCAAAGCCCAGCCCCGGAAGGGCAAACGGGTCGTTCCGCTCCGCACCCGACCCGGGCCTGCGGCCTAGGCAGGGGCCAAACGTAACCGCTGACAGATAAGCGGGACTTATCCCGAAATGTCTTAAATTTAGGGGTTTTCCAGTTCCCTACGCTGCAAAGCTCGGGCAAACTCAGCTCTACCGATTTCGGACGTATCAAGGAGGCATTGACCACAATGATGTCGAAGTCCCAGCTCATTCAAGAAATCGCCGATAAGCACCCGAACAATCTGTCGCGAAAGGACGTCAAAGGCGTCATCGAGTCGCTCGCGACGATTGGATACAAGGAGCTCAAGAAATCAGGGACTTTCCTTGTTCCCGGGTTCGCCAAATTCGTTGTTATCAAGAAGCCGGCAACGAAAGAGCGGGCCGGCATCAATCCATTCACGAAAGAGCCAACAGTATTCAAGGCAAAGCCGGCTCGGAAGATCGTGAGGGCCCGGCCGGTGAAGGCTGCCAAGGACGCGGTGGCCTAGCCACGGCGCGGCAATCGCTGCCTATCGAAACGTCACGCCTGTCGCGTGACGTTTCGCGCGATGTCTATTTTACCCCTGGCAGCGGGCATAGCCGCTTGGTGGGCGGTGACGGACTCGAACCGCCGACATCCTGCGTGTAAAGCAGGCGCTCTACCAACTGAGCTAACCGCCCAAGATCCAATCGTGCGTCATGCCAATATCGCGCGACCGCGCTCCGATGCAAGCCGGCAGATGGCGTTCCAAAAGAAACGGCAGGCGAAGAGCGATTGCTCCGCGCCTGCCGTAATTCCCCGGAGGGTCAGGCAGAAGGTCGTCAGATCGACTCTTTCAATTCTTTGGACGCGCGGAAGGCGACCTTTTTGCTCGCCTTGATCTGGATCTGCTCGCCTGTCGCAGGATTGCGGCCAATGCGCGCGGCGCGTTTGCGTACCTGAAGGATGCCGAGCCCGCCAATGCGGATGCGCTCGCCTTTCTTCAAAGCATTGACGATATTTCCAACCAGATCGCCGAGCACGGTCTCCGCCTGCTTCTTCGACATCTCGTGGGTTTCCGCGAGTGCTGCGGCAAGATGCTTGAGCGTGACGGTCGGTGGTGTCGGAGCTTTTCCAGGAACCATTGCCATCAGTGGGACCCTCCTCTTGAATCCGCGAGCTTGGCGAAGCGCCAAACACAACGCCCGAATAGACGATTCGGGGGCGGTCTGACCATCGATTCTTCTCGGTAAATAAGGCTTTTTCGCAATTTCCGGGGGTGAGGATGCCTTTACCTTGACTTGGTATGGACCCCTCTATAACTCGAACTCACGCCCGCGGGGGCGTAGCTCAGTTGGTTAGAGCGCTGCCCTGTCACGGCAGAGGCCGCGGGTTCGAGTCCCGTCGCTCCCGCCATTTTATCAATAACTTAGCCATGGTTTCCGGCAATAAAACCGGCGCCTTTTGGTGCCGGAAAATGCCGCCCGAGGCACGCCGATGACATCCGTTCGGGCGATGTTTTTTGACGTGTTCGGGACGCTGGTCGACTGGCGGACTTCGGTCGCTCGCGAGGCCCAAAGGGTCCTCGAACCACACGGGCATAAACTGGATTGGGCGGCCTTCGCGGACGCCTGGCGGGGCGAATACCAGCCCGGGATGGAGGAGGTGCGGGCCGGCCGCATCCCGTTCTGCAAGCTTGATGTCCTGCACCGGCACAATCTCGAGCGATTCATGCCGCGCTTCGGTTTGCACGATCTTCCGAACGAGGTCTTGCACGAACTCACGCTCGCCTGGCACCGGCTCGATGCGTGGCCGGATGTGACGGCCGCGCTCCGGCGGCTCAAGAAAAACTTTCTGCTCGCGCCGGTCTCGAACGGAAATATTTCGCTGATGGTCGATCTCGCGCGCCGCAATGATTTTCCCTGGGACGCCATCCTGGGTGCAGAAGTTGCCGGCGACTACAAACCCAAGCCGCGCGTTTATCTCGCGGCGTGCGAGGCCTTCGATCTCAAGCCGGCGCAATGCATGATGGTGGCGGCCCACAGCAGCGATCTTGCGGCCGCCGCGGCATGCGGCTTGCGGACTGGACACATTGCGCGGCCCAACGAGCACGGGCCGGGCACGGGCGAAACCGCACCGAGCGTGCCGGTCGATGTGGCGGGTGTCGACTTGCTCGATCTGGCGAAGAAATTGGGAGTTTAGATGTTTGTCATGCCCGGCTTTATGCCGGGCATCCACGTCTTTCTTTTCAGGAAGCAGGACGTGGATGGCCGGGCACTCGCAAGCCGCCGGCCGTGGACGACTCGAGGTTCGGCATGACGTGAAAGCTCAGCCCTTATAGACCGGCTCCGGCTGCGAGAAAAAGCTCGCCAGGATGTGATAGACCATCATGTAGTTCTTCTGCTGGAAGCTCGCGTGTGAGACGCCGGACATCACGGTGAACTGCTTGTCCGGATTCGGCAGCTTCTCGAAGAAATTCATCAGGTCCTGCAGCGACGCGATGCCATCGTGCTGGCCGCGCATGATCAAGGTCGGCGCTTTGATCTTTTCCGGATCAACCACCGGCAGTCGCGAGCACATGTCGACATAAGTGCCGGTCGGCACGGAATTGTCGAGCGCGGTCACCGCGTCGGCGAAAGCCTCAATTACCTTACGCTCGGCCGTGTCGGGATGGTCACGATCGAAGATGGAATGGATGAAAGCCTTGTCGATGGGCCGGCGGTTCTTCGCCTTGAATTCAGGAAGCTTCTTGCGGCGCTGTTCGAGCGTCGGCGAACCTTCGCCGGTCCACACCATGGCATCGAGCGCCAGACGCGCCACCAGCTCTGGATGCCGTTCCGCGAACATCGCGGCGCGCAGCGCGCCCGAAGAAATGCCATACACCAGGAAGGGCCGCTTGCCGCGCAGCTTCTGGATATAGAGCGCCGCCGCGTAGCAGTCGTCGGCGCCTTGGGAGATCGGCGCATTGTTATCGCGGTCCTTGGTGGAGCGGCCATAACCCTCCATGTCGACGCACCAGCAGTCGAAGCCGAGGCGGGCGAAGTGATCCATCGCCGATGAATCGGGCCGACCCGGCACCTGCAGATCAAAGGTTGGCTGCGACGCCATCGACGAGCCGTGCACGAACAGGATCGTGCCGCGCGTCTTGGCCGGGTCGCCCGCGCATTTCTCGAACAGGAACAGCTTCACGCCGCCGTCTTTTGTCGTCCAATGCTCTTCGGCCTTGATCGCCGCAGCCGGCTTGGTCATTTCGTTCATCGTGCACCTATCGCGTGAGACTGAAGTTTAGGCGTTCGTCCCCGCGAAAGCCGGGACCCAGAGCTTGATCGGAGGAACTGGATTCCCGCTTGCGCGGGAATGAGCGGAGTGTGTGTCGGCGGCGGATGTATCCTAGTTAATCGGTGGAATGTGATTGGCCTTGATGACGTTCGCCCATTTCGCGACCTGGGCGTCCATGAAGTTTTTGAATTCCGGCTGCGTCATCACGATCGGGGTGGCGCCGGTTTTTTCCCAGGCCTCCTTGATGTCAGGACGCGCCAGGATCTTGGTGATTTCGGCGTTGAGCTTGTTCACGATCGGCTGCGGCGTCCCGGCCGGCGCCATAAAGCCAACCCACAAGGTTGCTTGAAAACCAGGAACGCCGGCTTCCGCGATGGTCGGAACGTCCGGCAGAATCGCTGAGCGGGTCTTGCCGCTGGTCCCGAGCGCGCGCACCAGGCCCGCCTTGATCATCGGCGCCATGGTTGGCACCGAATCGAACAGGATCTGGATCTGTCCGCTGAGAATGTCGTTGCGGGCGCCCGTCGAGCCTTTGTACGGCACATGCACGATGTCGATGCCGGTGAGGTTCTTCAGAAGCTCGCCGGCCATGTGATAGTTCGAGCCAGGGCCCGACGAGCCGTAATTGATGGTGCCCGGCTTGGCGCGGGCCAGCGCCAGCAATTCGCTGAGATTCTTGGCCGGCACCGATGGATGCACGACGAGGACGAGATCCGTGTCGATCAACGGCGCAACCGGCACCAGATCGCGCATGAGCTGATACTGTTTGTGGCCGTACAGCGTTTCGTTGACGGTTTGTGTGCCCGACACCATCAGCAGCGTGTAGCCATCCGGCGCGGCCTTGGCGACCACCTCCGTTCCGATGGTGGTTCCGGCACCGGGGCGATTCTCCATGACGAAGGTCTGGTGCAGGGACTTCCGCAATTCCTCCGCGATAGCGCGGGCATACACGTCGGTGGGGCCACCGGCGCCGAACGGTACGATGACCTTCACCGGCCGTGAGGGGTATTCATCCGCCTTGGCGGGTACCGTCGAGACGATGACGGTGCCTGCGAGCGCAAGTAGCGCTGAATAGTGTCGCAGAAGCTTCATGTTCTTTCCCGAGTTCATGCGGTTGCCGCCGCCGCCGGCGACTATCGAGGGCGGTTCGCGCCGCTGTCAATCATGGGAATATTCCCAGAGATTTCGGCCCGCGATCGCTCGTGGATGCCGCCCAAGGTTGGCTTGCCACCCCAACACCGCTGCGCTAAGCCTCGGTCGCTCCCGTCCTGGAGGCTTTTCCATACAAGTGAAGGCCTTGTTGTGCGGGGTCACCGGCGCCTTTCGGGCTGCCGATCAGTCCAAGGCGGGCGTATATCGGGGTAGGCCGGGGCTGTACGCTTGAGGTCGCGATGAGCGCATTGCTGCTGGATTACCTGCCACTGGTTGTCTTCATCGCGGTCGCGCTCGTCATCGGGCTCGCGCTGCTGATCGCCCCCTTTATCGTCGCCTACAAGCAGCCGGATCCCGAGAAGCTGTCCGCCTATGAGTGCGGATTTCAACGCCTTCGACGATGCGCGCATGAAATTCGACGTGCGCTTCTATCTGGTGGCGATCCTTTTCATCATTTTCGACCTCGAGGTGAGCTTCCTGTTCCCCTGGGCGATCGTGTTCCGGAAAATCGGGCTGTTCGGCTTCTGGTCGATGATGGTGTTCCTTGGCGTTCTCACCATCGGCTTCATATATGAATGGAAGAAGGGGGCGCTCGAATGGGATTGATCTGCCCATGACCCTGGTCGCACCCGCGCCAAAAGGCATTCTCGATCCGAACACCGGCAAGCCGGTCGGTTCGGACGATGCATTTTTTGCTGGCGTGAACGCCGAACTCTCCGACAAGGGCTTCATTGTCACGGCCGCCGACGACCTGGTCACCTGGGCGCGCACCGGTTCGCTGATGTGGATGACGTTCGGTCTGGCATGCTGCGCCGTCGAGATGATGCAGATGTCGATGCCGCGCTACGACGCCGAGCGTTTCGGATTTGCGCCGCGGGCTTCGCCGCGCCAGTCGGACGTGATGATCGTCGCCGGGACACTGACCAACAAGATGGCGCCGGCGCTGCGCAAGGTCTACGACCAGATGCCCGAGCCGCGTTACGTGATCTCGATGGGATCATGCGCGAACGGCGGCGGCTATTATCACTATTCGTACTCTGTGGTGCGCGGTTGTGACCGCATCGTGCCGGTCGACATCTATGTGCCCGGCTGTCCACCGACGGCCGAGGCGCTGCTTTACGGCGTGATGCTGCTGCAGAAGAAAATTCGCCGCACCGGCACGATCGAGCGGTAGCGGCCATGCGCATGACCGACATCCCGTTTGGAACGACCGACTGGACGAGCATCGAGCCGACCACGCACAACGGCGATGCCGGCGTCGCCACATGGCGTACGCGCCAGTTCGGCGACATCCGTGTACGGATGGTCGACTATTCACCCGGCTACGTCGCCGATCATTGGTGCGAAAAGGGCCACATCATCTTCTGCGTCGACGGCGAACTCACCACCAAGTTGAAGGACGGCCGCACGTTCACGCTCGACGCCCGGCATGAGCTATCAGGTGGCCGACGGCATCGATGCCCATCGGTCGCAGACCGCGCGCGGCGCGCGACTATTCATTGTGGACTGACATGGACGAAGGTCTCGACAGGCTTGGCCAAACGATCAAGGCGGCGTTGCCGGCATCGATCACCGGTTACGACGTCGTGCGCGGCGAATTGACCGTCAGCGCCAAGGCCGCTGACCTCATCAAGGTGGTGGCTTTTCTTCGCGACGATCCGGCCTGCCAGTTTATCAACATCATCGACGTCACCGCGGTCGATTGGCCGACGCGCGAGCAGCGCTTCGATGTCGTCTATCACTTCCTGTCCCCGCGGCTGAATCAGCGCGTGCGGCTCAAGATTACAACCGATGAAACGACACCGGTGCCGTCGCTGATCAACCTGTTCCGCGGCGCCGATTGGTTTGAGCGCGAGACCTACGATCTCTACGGCGTGCTGTTTACCGGCCATCCCGACATGCGGCGCATCCTTACCGATTACGGCTTCGAGGGGCATCCGCTGCGCAAGGATTTTCCGCTCACCGGCTTTGTCGAGGTGCGTTACGACGACGAACAGAAACGCGTCGTCTACGACAAGGTCTCGCTGGCGCAGGAATTCCGCAGCTTCGATTTTCTGTCGCCCTGGGAGGGTACTGATTACGTGCTGCCCGGCGACGAGAAGGCCAAGACCGAAGGCAAGGGATCGTAAGCATGAAGCCGACCCTGCAGCCCGGTCTCAAGCATTCGTTCTCCTACGTGGTCCCGGAGAACAAGACGGTGCCCTACACCTATCCGGAATCGCCGATCATTGCGGCGATGCCGAAGGTTTTCGCGACCGGTTTCATGATCGTCCTGATGGAATGGACCTGCGCACAATTACTCGATCAGTACCTCGACGCCGGCGAAGGCAGCCTCGGCACTCACGTCGACGTGTCGCATCTGGCAGCAACTCCGCCCGGCATGACGGTCAAGGTCGATGCGGAGGTCATCGAGGTGAGGGGCCGCAAGATCATGTTCAAGGTGCGCGCCCACGACGGCATGGACCTGATCGGCGAAGGGCGCCACGAGCGCGTCGCCGTGGTGTGGGATCGCTTCAACGCCAAGGTCGCGGAGAAGGCAAAGTCGGCGGCGGAGCTGGTGAGCTGATGGCCGAAACCGCGGTACGCAATTTCACGATCAATTTCGGACCGCAGCATCCGGCCGCGCACGGCGTGTTGCGGCTGGTGCTGGAGCTCGATGGCGAGGTGGTGGAGCGCGTGGATCCGCATATCGGCCTGCTCCATCGCGGAACCGAAAAGTTGATCGAAGCCAAGACCTATTTGCAGGCGGTGCCCTATTTCGACCGGCTCGACTATGTCGCGCCGATGAATCAGGAGCATGCTTTCTGCCTGGCCGTGGAAAAGCTTCTCGGCATCCAGGTGCCAAAGCGTGCGCAACTGATCCGCGTGCTCTATTCCGAGATCGGCCGGCTGCTGTCGCATCTGCTCAACGTGACCACGCAAGCGATGGACGTCGGCGCGCTGACGCCGCCGCTGTGGGGCTTCGAGGAGCGCGAGAAGCTGATGGTGTTCTACGAACGCGCATCCGGCTCGCGCATGCACGCGGCCTATTTCCGGCCAGGCGGTGTGCACCAGGACCTGCCCCCGAAGTTGATCGACGACATCTACGCGTTTTGCGATCCGTTCCTCAAAGTGGTCGACGATCTTGACGCTTTGCTCACCGGCAATCGCATCTTCAAGCAGCGCAATGTCGATATCGGCGTGGTGTCGCTTGCAGATGCATGGAATTGGGGCTTCTCGGGCGTGATGGTGCGCGGCTCGGGTGCAGCCTGGGATCTGCGCAAGGCACAGCCCTACGAATGCTATTCCGAGCTCGAATTCGATATTCCGATCGGCAAGAACGGCGACTGCTTCGACCGCTATCTCATCCGCATGGAAGAGATGCGCCAGTCGGTGAAGATCATGAAGCAGTGCGTGGAGAAGTTGCGCTCGCCCGCCGGGCAAGGCCCGGTCACCGTCGACGACCAGAAGATCGTTCCGCCCAAACGTGGCGAGATGAAGCGCTCGATGGAGGCGCTGATTCATCACTTCAAGCTTTACACCGAGGGCTACCACGTGCCGGCCGGCGAGGTTTATGCGGCGGTCGAAGCACCAAAGGGTGAGTTCGGCGTCTATCTCGTCGCCGACGGCACCAACAAGCCCTACAAATGCAAGATCCGCGCGCCCGGCTTCGCCCACCTGCAGGCCATGGATTTCCTGTGCCGCGGCCACATGCTGGCTGACGTGTCCGCCATTCTCGGTTCGATCGACATAGTGTTCGGGGAGGTGGACCGATGAGCGTGCGCCGTCTTGCTCCGCCAGACATGCAGCCGAAGGAGTTTTCCTTCAGCAAGGACAATCTTGCCTGGGCGAAGGAGCAAGTGAAGAAATATCCGGAAGGCCGTCAGCAGTCGGCGATCATTCCGCTGCTGTGGCGTGCGCAGGAGCAGGCCGGCGGCTGGCTGCCGGAGAAGGCAATCCGCCATGTCGCCGATTTCCTCGGCATGGCGCACATCCGCGCGCTTGAGGTCGCGACCTTCTACACGATGTTTAACTTGCAACCGATCGGCAAATTCCACGTGCAGCTGTGCGGCACGACGCCTTGCCGGCTGCGCGGCGCGGACGATCTGGAGAAAGTCTGCCGCAAGCGCATCGGCGAGCAGGGTGACATCACCAAGGACGGCAAGTTCTCCTGGGTTGAGGTCGAGTGCCTCGGCGCTTGCGTCAATGCGCCGATGGCACAGATCAACTACGACTATTACGAGGATCTGAGCGCCGAGAGCTTCGGGAAAATTCTCGATGATCTCGGCGCTGGCAAAAAAGTGAAGCCTGGACCGCAGATTGATCGGCAACTCTCGGCGCCGGTCGGCGGCGCGACGACGCTCAAGGAAAAGGCGTGATGCTGGCTGACAAAGATCGCATCTTTCGAAATCTCTACGGCCAGCACGACTGGGGCCTGAAAGGCGCGCGTGCGCGCGGCGCCTGGGACGGCACCAAGGCCATTCTGGAAAAAGGGCGCGATGCCATCATCGAGGAAGTGAAGACCTCCGGCTTGCGCGGGCGCGGCGGCGCCGGTTTCCCGACCGGGCTCAAATGGTCGTTCATGCCGAAGAAATCGGACGGCCGTCCGCAATATCTCGTCGTCAATGCCGACGAGTTC
Organism: uncultured Alphaproteobacteria bacterium; assembly: GCA_963817815.1. Classification (GTDB taxonomy): domain Bacteria; phylum Pseudomonadota; class Alphaproteobacteria; order Rhizobiales; family Xanthobacteraceae; genus Pseudolabrys. The sequence goes on from CAWFPY010000001.1 coordinate 176,677, forward strand.
GAGCCTGGCACCTGCAAGGACCGCGAGATCATGCGGCACGATCCGCATCTGCTGGTCGAAGGTTGCCTGATTGCCGGTTGCGCGATGGGGGCGAATGTCGGCTACATTTATGTCCGCGGCGAGTTCATCCGCGAACGCGAGCGCGTGCAGGCCGCGATTGATGAAGCCTATGATGCCAAGCTGATCGGCAAGAACAACGTCAATGGCTGGGACTTTGATCTCTACGTCCACCACGGCGCCGGCGCTTATATCTGCGGCGAAGAGACCGCCCTGCTGGAAAGCCTGGAAGGCAAGAAGGGTCAGCCGCGCCTGAAGCCGCCATTCCCGGCCAATGTGGGCCTCTACGGCTGCCCGACCACGGTGCAGAACGTTGAATTGATTGCGGTCGTGCCGGACATCATGCGGCGCGGCGCATCGTGGTTTGCCGGCATCGGCCGTCCGAACAATACCGGCACCAAGCTGTTCTGCATTTCCGGCCACGTCGAGCGACCGTGCAATGTGGAAGAAGCCATGGGCATTCCGCTGCGCGAGCTGGTGGAAACGCATGCCGGCGGCGTGCGCGGCGGCTGGGACAATCTGCTCGCGGTCATTCCGGGTGGCTCGTCGATGCCGCTGGTTCCCGCCGGCAAGGACCAGGCCGACAGCCTGCTGATGGATTTCGATGGTTGCCGCGACAAGAAGTCGGCGCTCGGAACTGCCGCTGTTATCGTGATGGACAAGTCAACCGACATCGTCCGCGCGATGGCGCGCATCTCATACTTCTACAAGCACGAGAGCTGCGGCCAATGCACGCCGTGCCGCGAGGGCATGGGCTGGATGTGGCGCGTGTTGACCCGCATGGCGGAAGGCCGCGCGCAGAAGCGCGAGATCGACATGCTGATGCAGGTCACGCAGCAGATCGAAGGCCACACCATCTGCGCGTTCGGCGATGGCGCGGCCTGGCCGGTGCAAGGTTTGCTGCGGCACTTCCGTCCGGAGATCGAGCGGCGCATCGACGAATACACGCGCAATGCCGACGCCCATGGTGCGGTGCGCGAGGCAGCGGAGTGACGCGATGAACGACGCCCGCCATCTTGCCCAGTTCAACATCGCGCGGACCGTTATCCGCTCGACGATCCGCGCATGGCTGAATTTGTCGACAATGTCGATCGCGTGAACAAACTGGCGGAACAGATCGATGGCTTCGTCTGGCGGCTGCAGGACGCGAACGGGCACGCCATGAACATGACGGTCTATGACGATCCGCGCATCCTGCCGAACCTGACCGTTTGGGAAAATGTCGAGGCGCTGGAGCGCTTCGTCTGGCAGACGCTGCATCGGCGTTTCTACGGCCGCCGCCGTGAATGGTTCGAGCCGATCGAGACGCCGCTGGTGCTGTGGTGGATTCCGGCCGGACATCGGCCCGATCTGGCGGAAGGCGTTGCGCGCCTCGATCACCTCAAGGCGCATGGCGCGAGTGAATACGCGTTTGGCTGGGAGAGCATCCCGGCTGCACGGCTCTGGAAGACGGCTCGCTGCGACAATCCGAGCGAGCACGCGGCATGATGGGGTTCGGAAAATTGGGTCGGGGACGGCAACCCGTGGAGCACGACCATGACCTTCGAAAACAGGAACTTGCGCTGCAAGGATTGCAGGTTCTGGTGGCCGACTGCGGAGGGGACCGGAAATGATCCCAGCCGCGATCGCTCGCTCCTTGGCCAGTGCCGGCGTCGTGCGCCGCCGGCTGAGGTCACCGATAAGCCCGACCATGAGCGACATTATCCGTCATGGGCGACGACGAAGCGCGAAGACTGGTGCGGTGAGCACGAGCACATTTTGCATTGATGCGCGGATGAACTCAGGAAAATGACCAAAGTCATTGTCGACGGCAAAGAGATTGACGTTCCGCCGGAGTACACGTTGCTCCAGGCCTGCGAAGCCGCGGGCGCGGAAATTCCGCGCTTCTGCTTCCATGAGCGCCTGTCGATCGCCGGCAATTGCCGCATGTGCCTGATCGAGGTGGCCGGTATACCGAAGCCGCAGGCCTCCTGTGCCATGGGCGTGAAGGATCTGCCGCCGAACAAGGACGGTTCACCGAAAGTCCTCAATACCAAGACGCCGATGGTGAAGAAGGCGCGCGAAGGCGTGATGGAATTCCTGCTGATCAACCATCCGCTCGATTGCCCGATCTGCGACCAGGGCGGCGAATGCGATCTGCAGGACCAGGCCATGGCCTATGGCGTGGATGCGAGCCGCTACAGCGAAAACAAGCGCGCGGTCGAAGACAAATATATCGGTCCGCTGGTCAAAACGATCATGACGCGCTGCATCCACTGCACGCGCTGCATCCGCTTTGCGACCGAGGTGGCTGGCGTACCGGAGCTCGGCGCCATCGGTCGCGGCGAGGACATGGAGATCACCACTTATCTCGAGCAGGCGATGACCTCGGAGCTGCAAAGCAACGTGGTCGATCTCTGCCCGGTCGGCGCGCTCACGTCCAAGCCCTATGCATTTGCGGCGCGGCCCTGGGAGCTCGGCAAGACGCAATCGATCGACGTGATGGATGCCGTCGGCTCCGCGATCAGGATCGACACGCGCGGGCGCGAGGTCATGCGCATTCTGCCGCGCGCCAACGAGGACGTGAACGAAGAGTGGATTTCCGACAAGACGCGTCACGTGGTCGACGGTCTGCGCACGCAGCGGCTCGACCAGCCCTACGTGCGCGGCAGCGGGCGGTTGCAGCCCGCCTCGTGGAAAGAAGCCTTCTCGGTCATCGCCGGCCGGGTGAAGGCGAGTGGCGGCAAACGCATTGGCGCGATCGTTGGCGATCTCGCCGGCGCGGAAGAAATGTTTGCGCTCAAGGAGCTGATGACGCGCCTCGGCAGCGCCAACATCGATGCCCGGCAGGACGGCTCGGTAATCGATCCGAAGTGGGGCCGCGGGTCCTATTTGTTCAATGCAACGATTGCCGGAATCGAGCAAGCCGATGCGCTGCTGATCATCGGTTCGAATCCGCGCCGCGAGGCCGCCGTGCTCAATTCGCGCATCCGCAAGCGCTGGCGGGCCGGAAATTTCCCGATCGGGTTGATCGGCGAAAAGGCTGATCTCACATATAAGTATGACTATCTCGGCGCCGGCGCTGACACGCTCGCCAATCTTGGTGGGAGCAAGTTCGCAGAGGCGCTGAAGGCGGCCGAGCGCCCGCTCATACTTCTGGGCGCCGGCGCGCTGGCGCGCAAGGACGGCGCTGCGATTGCATCGTTGGCCGCCAAAGTGGCCGCCGAGTTCGGCGCGATCAAGGATGGCTGGAACGGCTTCTCAGTGTTGCAAAGCGCTGCCTCGCGTGTGGGTGCGCTCGATCTTGGCCTGGTGCCGGGAGCGGGCGGCGCCGATGCCGCGCAGATGGCGGCGGGCGCGGTCGACGTGTTGTTCCTGCTGGGCGCCGACGAGATCGACGTTCAGCCCGGCCCCTGCGTCGTCTACATCGGTACGCATGGTGACCGCGGCGCCCATCGCGCCGACGTTATCCTGCCGGGCGCTGCCTATCCGGAAAAATCCGCCACCTACATCAATACCGAAGGCCGCGTGCAGATGACGAACCGGGCGGCGTTTCCGCCCGGCGAAGCGCGCGAGGATTGGGCGATCCTGCGTGCCTTGTCCGACGTGCTTGGTCAGAAACTTCCCTATGACTCGCTGAACGCATTGCGGCAGGCGATGTATGCCGCGCATCCGCATCTCATGCGCATCAACGAGATTGCGGCAGGCGATGCCGCCGATATCAAGACTCTCGCCAAGCTTGGCGGTACAGCCGACAAGACGCCGCTGCGCTCGTCAGTGGCGGATTTCTACTTCACCAACGCGATTGCGCGCGCCTCCGCCATCATGGCGGAATGTTCGGCCCTGGCGCATGCGGCAGCCAAGACCGCGGCGGAGTAGGGCATATGATGGATTTCTTCTGGACCTATCTCTGGCCGCTCATCATCATCGTGGTGGAGTCGTTGGTTTTGCTGGTCGTCCTGCTGGTCGCGGTCGCTTACGTCCTGCTCGCCGACCGCAAGATCTGGGCCGCCGTGCAGATTCGGCGCGGTCCCAATGTCGTCGGGCCCTGGGGCCTGTTTCAATCCTTTGCAGATTTGCTGAAATTCGTGGTCAAGGAGCCGGTGATACCGTCCGGCGCGAATAAAGGCGTATTCCTGCTGGCGCCGCTGATCTCGTGCGTGCTGGCGCTGGCGGCCTGGGCGGTGATTCCGGTCAACGCGAAATGGGTGATCGCCGACATCAATGTCGGCGTGCTCTACATTTTCGCGATCTCGTCGCTGATGGTCTACGGCATCATCATGGCGGGCTGGGCGTCGAATTCGAAATACGCGTTTCTGGCGGCGGTGCGTTCGGCGGCGCAGATGGTGTCGTATGAAGTCTCCATCGGCTTCGTGATCATCACGGTTCTGCTGCTTGCCGGTTCGCTCAATCTCTCGGCCATCGTGCAGGCGCAGGACGGGCCCTACGGATTCCTGGGTTGGTACTGGCTGCCGCTGTTTCCGATGTACGTCGTATTCTTTGTATCGGCACTGGCGGAAACGAACCGGCCGCCGTTCGATCTGGTGGAGGCGGAATCCGAGCTGGTTGCCGGCTTCATGGTTGAATACGGCTCGACGCTCTACATGATGTTCATGCTCGGCGAGTACGTGGCGATCTGCACCATGTGCGCCATGGCCACCATTTTCTTCCTGGGTGGCTGGTTGTCGCCGATTCCCTATCCGCCCTTCACCTGGGTTCCGGGCGTCGTTTGGTTCACCATCAAGGCGTCGGGGTTCTTCTTTTTGATCGCCATGGCCAAGGCCATGGTTCCACGTTATCGCTACGATCAGCTCATGCGGCTCGGCTGGAAGGTGTTCCTGCCGCTGTCGCTGGCGATGGTGGCGATTGTCGCCGCCGTCATCCAGTACGGCGACCTGGCAAAAGCGGCGATGAAGTGAGGATGCGATGAGACTCGATCGCGCGGCCAAAGCCCTGTTCCTGATGGAGTTCGTGACCGGCTTCGTGCTGGCCATGCGTTATTTCTTCAAGCCGAAGGCCACGCTTAATTATCCGTTCGAGAAGGGACCGATTTCGCCGCGCTTCCGTGGCGAGCACGCGCTGCGTCGTTATCCCAACGGCGAAGAGCGCTGCATTGCCTGCAAGCTGTGCGAAGCGATCTGCCCGGCGCAGGCGATCACCATCGAGGCGGGTCCGCGTCGCAATGACGGCACGCGCCGCACGACGCGCTACGACATCGACATGGTGAAGTGCATTTATTGCGGCCTGTGCCAGGAAGCCTGCCCGGTGGATGCAATCGTCGAAGGGCCAAATTTCGAATTCGCCACGGAGACCCGCGAGGAGCTCTATTACGACAAGGAGCGCTTGCTGGCGAACGGGGATCGCTGGGAGCGTGAGATCGCCAAGAATCTCGCGCTCGACGCGCCTTACAGGTGACGGCGATGAAAATGACTCTTCACCTCCATCGCCGTCATGGCCGGGCTTGTCCCGGCCATCCCGACCATTCGCGCAATGCGTCCCTAAGCGGGATGCCCGGCACAAGGCCGGGCATGACGGATGAGAGCGTGGAGCGCCGTTCATGATTGTCGCCGCGCTGTTCTTTTATCTCTTTGCCGGCATCTGCGTGGCGAGCGCCGTCATGGTGGTTGCTGCGCGCAATCCCGTGCATTCGGTGCTCTACCTCATCCTTGCCTTCGTCAATGCCGCCGGGTTGTTCGTGATGATGGGGGCCGAATTCCTCGCCATGATTCTGATCGTGGTTTATGTCGGCGCGGTCGCCGTGCTGTTCTTGTTCGTCGTCATGATGCTCGACGTCGATTTTGCCGAGCTCAAGCAGGGCGTGCTGCAATATCTCCCGATCGGAATGCTGATCGGCGGTATTTTTCTGGCCGAGTTGTTGTTCGTCGTCGGCGCCTGGGCGATCGGGCCAGGCATCCCGCAGGCGATCACCGCGCCGATCCCGACCAATATCACGAACACCGAGGCGATCGGTCTCGTGCTCTACACGCGCTATGTCTATTTCTTCGAAGCCGCGGGCATGATCCTGCTGGTTGCGATGGTCGGCGCGATCGTGCTGACGCTGCAGCATCGTCCGCGCGTGCGCCGCCAGGACATCGGCGAGCAGGTTGCACGCAAGCCTTCGGCATCGATCGAAGTGGTGAAAGTGCGCTCGGGCCAGGGTCTGGGGAGCAACGTATGACCATTGGCCTTGGGCATTATCTTTCGGTTGCCGCCATCCTGTTCACGCTGGGGATCTTCGGCATTTTCCTCAACCGCAAGAACGTCATCATCATATTGATGTCGATCGAGCTGATCCTGCTCGCGGTCAATATCAACCTGGTGGCGTTCTCCACGCATCTCGGTGACATCACCGGACAGATCTATGCGCTGCTGGTGCTCACGGTAGCGGCGGCGGAGGCGGCGATTGGCCTCGCGATTCTTGTCGTTTACTACCGCAATCGCGGTTCGATCGCGGTTGAAGACATCAATATGATGAAAGGCTGAGGGGCGTGTATCAAGCGATCGTCTTTCTCCCGCTTCTCGGCGCCATTCTGGCCGGCCTCATCGCGCTTGCCGGTGCGCGCGCGCGTTTCCCTGGCAAAGGTCCGGCTGCGGGCGGTGAAGATCATGCGACCGACCACGGTGCGCATCACGGCGGGCCTGGCGTGCATGGCGGCGCCGTCATTCATTCCTCGCATCATGAGGCGGAAGAGCACGAGCCTGCGGCCGCGGGATCACGCACCGCTGAGCTGATTACGACGACGCTTTTGCTGATCTGCATGATCCTGTCATGGATCGCCTTCGTCGATGTCGGCTTTGGACATCACGACATGCGCGTGCCGGTGTTTACCTGGATGGCCGCCGGCGACCTGAAGGTCGAGTGGTCGCTGCGCATCGACACGCTCACGGCGGTGATGCTGGTGGTGGTGAATACCGTATCGGCCTTCGTGCATCTTTATTCGATTGGATACATGCACGAGGATCCGTACCGGCCGCGCTTCTTCAGCTATCTGTCGTTTTTCACCTTCGCGATGCTGATGCTGGTGACGGCGGACAACCTGGTCCAGCTGTTCTTCGGCTGGGAAGGCGTCGGTCTGGCGAGCTATTTGCTGATCGGCTTCTGGTACCACAAGCCGGAGGCGAACGCGGCCGCCATCAAGGCCTTCATCGTCAACCGCGTCGGCGATTTCGGTTTTGCGCTCGGCATTTTCGCGGTGTTCATGCTCACCGGCGCGATCGACTTTGAAACGATATTTGCGCAGGCGCCCGCGCTTACCGGCAAGATGATCAACTTCTTCGGCTGGCAGGCCGACGCGCTGACACTGACGTGTCTGTTCCTGTTCATGGGTGCGATGGGCAAGTCGGCGCAGTTCCTGCTGCACACATGGTTGCCGGACGCCATGGAAGGCCCGACGCCGGTCTCGGCCTTGATCCACGCCGCCACCATGGTGACCGCCGGCGTGTTCATGGTGGCGCGGCTGTCGCCGCTGTTCGAGCTTGCACCGAACGCGCAAGCCTTCGTGACCTTGATCGGCGCGACCACTGCGATTTTCGCGGCCACCATCGGGCTCGTCCAGAACGACATCAAACGCATCGTTGCCTATTCAACGTGTTCGCAGCTCGGTTACATGTTCGTCGCGATGGGGGTGGGCGCCTACTCGGTGGGCATGTTCCATCTATTTACGCATGCCTTCTTCAAGGCATTGCTGTTCCTCGGTTCCGGCTCGGTGATCCATGCGATGCATCACGAGCAGGACATCCGCCACATGGGCGGGCTGAAGGATCGCATTCCCTACACTTACATCGTGATGATCGTCGGCACACTGGCGCTCACCGGTTTCCCGCTCACGGCCGGCTATTTCTCGAAAGACGCGATCATCGAAGCCGCCTATGTCGGCAAAAATCCGGTGGCGCTCTATGCATTCATCTGCACGGTCGCGGCTGCGCTGCTTACCTCGTTCTATTCATGGCGGTTGATCTTCAAGACGTTCCACGGCGAACCGCACGACCGCCAGCACTGGAAAGACGCGCACGAGAGCCCGATGGTGATGCTGATCCCGCTCGGGTTCCTGGCCGTCGGCTCGGTGCTCGCCGGACTGCCGTTCAAGGAAATCTTCGCTGGTCATGGCGTCGAAGGATTCTTCCGCGAGTCGCTCACGTTCGCCAAAGGCAACAGCGTGCTCGAGGATATGCATCACGTGCCATTGCAGATCGGCATTCTACCGACCGTGATGATGGCGCTCGGATTTGTCATCGCCTGGCAGTTCTATATCCGCCGTCCCGACATCCCGGTCGAGCTCGCGCGCCAGCACGATTGGCTCTATCGCTTTCTGCTCAACAAGTGGTACTTCGACGAGCTGTATGACCTGATCTTCGTGCGGCCGACGAAATGGATTGGCCGCGAGCTGTGGAAGAAGGGCGACGGCTGGCTGATCGACGGCTTTGGGCCGGATGGCGTGTCGGCCCGCGTGCTCGACGTGACGCGCAATGTGGTGCGATTGCAGACCGGTTATCTCTATCACTACGCCTTCGCTATGCTGATTGGCGCAGCCGCCTTCATCACCTGGTTTATGTTCGCGGTGCGCTAGCAGGAAAAGCGATGAATTTGAATTGGCCCATTCTCTCCGTCGTTACCTTCCTGCCGCTCTTCGGCGCAGTGCTCATCATGGTGATGGTGCGCGGCAACGAGCGGTTTGCCCGCGGCACCGCGCGCTGGATCTCGCTCTGGACGACGCTGGTGACCTTGGCGTTTTCGCTGGTGATGGTCTGGCGCTTCGACGCGAGCTCGCCGGAATTCCAGTATGTCGAAAAATACAACTGGCTCGGCATTGCCTCCTATCACATGGGCGTTGACGGCATTTCGCTGCCCTTCGTGATCCTCACCACCGCGCTGATGCCGATCTGCATTCTGGCGAGCTGGACCGCGATCCAGACGCGCGTGAAGGAATACATGATCGCCTTCCTGGTGCTGGAGACCTTGATGGTCGGCACCTTCTCGGCGCTCGATCTGGTGCTGTTCTATCTGTTCTTCGAGGGCGGCCTGATCCCGATGTTCCTGATCATCGGCGTCTGGGGCGGTCCGCGCCGGGTCTATGCCAGCTTCAAGTTCTTCCTCTACACGCTGCTCGGCTCGGTCCTGATGCTGCTCGCCATCATGGCGATGTACTGGGACGCCGGCACCACCGACATCGTGACGCTGCTGCGCCACGGCTTCCCGCTCGGCTTGCAGAAATGGGCGTGGTTTGCGTTCTTCGCCTCATTCGCCGTGAAGATGCCGATGTGGCCGGTGCATACGTGGTTGCCCGACGCGCATGTCGAGGCGCCGACCGCTGGCTCGGTCATCCTGGCCGCCATCCTTCTGAAAATGGGCGGCTACGGCTTCCTGCGGTTCTCGCTGCCGATGTTTCCATCCGCCAGCCACGAATTCGCGCCGCTGATCTTCACGCTCTCCGTTGTTGCCATCATCTACACCTCGCTGGTGGCGCTGATGCAGGAGGATGTGAAGAAGCTGATCGCTTACTCCTCTGTCGCGCACATGGGATTCGTCACCATGGGAATTTTCGCCGCCACGACGCAAGGCGTTGCCGGTGGCATCTTCCAGATGATTTCCCACGGCATTGTTTCAGGCGCGCTCTTCCTATGTGTCGGCGTGGTCTATGACCGCATGCATACGCGCGAGATCGCGGCCTATGGCGGGCTTGTCAACCGCATGCCGCTCTATGCCTTCGTGTTCATGGTGTTCACGCTGGCCAATGTCGGCCTGCCGGGAACATCGGGATTCGTCGGCGAGTTCCTGTCGCTGATCGGCACCTTCAAGGCCAACATCCCGGTCGCGACCATCGCCACCTTCGGCGTGATCCTGTCGGCGGCCTACGCGTTGTGGCTTTACCGGAAGATGATCTTCGGCAACCTGAAGCCGGCGCTGGAGGGCATCCGCGACATCGGCTGGCGGGAAAGCGTGATTTTCGCGCCGCTGGTCATCCTTACGATTTTGTTCGGCGTGGCGCCTAAGCCGGTGCTCGATATGTCATCGGCGGCCGTCGCCCAGCTTCTCGACAATTACAACCATGCCATCGCCGCCGCCAAAACCGCGGCGATGATCGTCCAATGAGCCCCGTGATGCAGGTGCTGCAAAATTCCGGATTGATGCCGCTGCTGCCCGAGCTCGTGCTCGCGATCGGCGCCATGGTGATGCTGATGTTCGGCGTGTCGGTCGGCCAGGGCCCGCGTGGCGCGACAATCGTCAACGCCTTCTGCATTGCCATCCTGGTGCTGGCGGGTTTTGCCGTGGCGATGATGCCGCCGGGGCGGGTGTCGTTGTTCGGCGGCAGCTTCGTGGTCGATGACTATGCGCGCTTTCTGAAATTGCTCACGCTCACCGGGTCGGCGGGTGCTCTGGTGCTTTCGCTCGATTATCTGACGCTCGAAAAAGAGCAAAAATTCGAATATGGCCCGCTGTTCCTGCTCGCCACGCTTGGCATGCTGATGCTGATCTCGGCGTCGGATTTGATTGCGCTTTATCTCGGTCTCGAGCTGATGAGCCTGCCGCTCTACGTGGTCGCGGCCTCCAACCGCGACAATGTGCGTTCCACCGAAGCGGGCCTGAAATATTTTGTGCTCGGCGCGCTGTCGTCGGGGATGTTGCTCTACGGCGCGTCGCTGATTTACGGATTCACCGGCACCGTGAATTTCGCCGGCATCGCCAAGGTGACGCAAAACGGCGCCAGCGTCGGGCTGATCTTCGGGCTGGTGTTCCTGTTCGTCGGCTTCTGCTTCAAGATTTCCGCGGTGCCGTTCCACATGTGGACGCCCGACGTCTACGAGGGCGCGCCGACGCCGGTCACTGCCTTCTTTGCCGCCGCACCCAAGGTCGCCGGCATCGCGATATTCGCGCGCGCGACCGTGGTCGCATTTCCCGGCATCACGCATGAATGGCAACAGATCGTGGTGTTTGTGTCGATCGCCTCGATGGCTCTCGGCGCTTTCGCCGCAATCGGCCAGCGCAACATCAAGCGGCTGATGGCTTACTCCTCGATCGGACACATGGGCTTTGCCCTCGTTGGCCTTGCCGCCGGCACGGCCGAAGGCGTGCAAGGCGTTTTGATCTACATGAGCATTTACGTTGCGATGACGCTCGGCACTTTCGCCGTGATCCTCGCGATGCGGCGCGACGGAAAGCTGGTGGAAAATATCAGCGATCTCTCTGGCCTCTCGCGCACGCATCCGACGACGGCGTTTTTCCTCGCGGTGCTGCTGTTCTCGCTCGCCGGCATTCCGCCGCTCGCCGGTTTCTTCGCGAAGTATTTTGTGTTCCTGGCCGCGATCAAAGCGGGGCTCTTTACGCTCGCCGTGATCGGCGTCCTCACCAGCGTGGTGGGCGCCTTTTACTATCTCTCGATCGTCAAGGTCATGTATTTCGACGAGCCGGTGCGCAGCTTCCAGCCGATGCCCGGGCTATTGCGTCTGGTGTTGGGCCTCTCGGGGCTCGCCAATATCCTGTTCTTTGCCTATCCGGCGCCGTTGGTGAGCGCAGCGACGGTGGCGGCGAAGTCTTTGTTCTGACGCGCTCAAGAGCGCGCGCAAGCGAGATGTACCGCGAAGCCACGGACCTGGCGGGGGTCCGACACATCGTTTACGAGACGCTCGGCTCGACCAATGCCGAGGCGCTGGCGCTTGCGCGTTCCGGCGAGCGCGGTCCGTTGTGGATCACCGCACAGAGCCAGAGCGCGGGCCGCGGCCGCCGTGGCAGCCACTGGATTTCCCCGCCGGGCAATCTCTACGCAACGCTCCTGCTTACCGAGCCATCCGCGCCCGAACAGGCGCCGCAGCTATCGTTTGTCACCGCACTGGCCTTGCATGACGCGGTTGCGGCTAGCGCGCCGCAGCTTGGCCCAGCGTTAAAGGTGAAATGGCCGAACGATCTGCTGGTCGGGCCGGCCAAGCTCGCCGGCATTCTGATCGAGGGGGAGAGTGACCCCGTTTTCGCCGTCGCGATCGGCATTGGCGTGAACTGCGCCGCGCATCCATCCGATGTCGCCTATCCCGCGACCGATCTCGCGGCTAGCGGCGCCCTTGTCGCGCCTGACGTCTTGCTGGCTCAACTGGCGACGGCCATGCAGCAACGCCTCGCGCAATGGAACGGCGGGCAGGGTTTTGCGGCGATCCGTGCCGATTGGCTCAAACGCGCGGCCGGCCTCGGCGAGATTTTGCGCGTGCGGCTGTCGGCGCGCGAACTGGCGGGCCGGTTTCAGGGCCTCGATGAGGCCGGGCGATTGCTGCTCGAGCAGGACAATGGCGTGACCACAATCACGGCCGGCGAAGTTTTCGGCATTGGAGCACCCTGACATGGCTGGGCCCCAAGATCTGGTGTTTGCGCCGCTTGGCGGTGTCGGCGAGATCGGCATGAATTTGTCGATCTATGGCATCGGCGATGAGCGGCGCCGGACCTGGCTGGCCATCGATCTTGGTGTTTCATTTGCCTCGGAAGAGCATTTGCCAGGGATCGATCTGATCTTGCCTGACATTCGTTACCTCGTTGAGGAGCGCAAGAACCTCGTTGGACTTGTGCTCACTCACGCTCATGAAGACCACTACGGCGCGCTGATCGAGCTTTGGCCGAAGTTGAAAGTTCCGATCTATGCCACCCCGTTCACGGCCGCATTGCTCGAAGCAAAGTGCGCGGGCGAGCCGGGTGCGCCGGAAATTCCGGTGAAAATCATCCCGGTCGGTGGCCGCTTCACGCGTCGGCCCGTTCGATGTCGAATTGGTGACCATGGCGCATTCGATCCCGGAATCGAACGCGCTTATCATCCGCACGCCCGGCGGCACGGTTCTGCACACCGGCGACTGGAAAATCGATCCCACGCCGATCCTTGGCGATCGAACGGACGAGAAAAAGCTGCGCGCGCTGGGCGAGGAAGGGTGCCTGGCGCTCATCGGCGATTCCACCAATGCGGTGCGTGAAGGCCGGTCGCCGTCGGAAGCCGATGTCGGGAAAACCATCGCCGAGATCATCAAGAATGCGCGCGGCCGCGTGGCGGTCACCACATTCGCCTCCAATGTCGGGCGCCTGCGTTCGGTCGCTGATGCGGCGAAAGCCGCGGACCGTGAGGTGGTCGTGATCGGCCGCGCCATGGAGCGCGTCGTCCAGATTGCGCGCGAGACCGGCTACTTCGACGGCGTGCAGGATTTTCGTCCGATGGATGCCTATGGCTATCTGCCGCCCAACAAAGTCGTGGCGCTCTGCACCGGCAGCCAGGGCGAGCCGCGTGCGGCGCTCTCGCGCATCGCGGAGGATCAGCACCCGGAGGTGACGTTCTCGCAAGGCGACACCGTGATCTATTCCGCGCGTACGATTCCGGGCAATGAAAAGGCCGTCGGCCGTGTGATCAATCTGCTGATCGAACAAGGCATCGAGGTCATCACCGACCGCACGCATCTGGTCCACGTGTCCGGCCATCCCCGCCGCGCCGAACTTGAAGAACTGATCGGCTGGGTCAAGCCGAAGGTTCTGATTCCGGTGCACGGCGAGGCGTTGCATCTGCACGAACACGCCGCGCTCGCGCGCCGCTGCGGCGTGCCCGAGGTGTTGCAATGCCGCAACGGCGACCTGATGCGGCTCGCGCCGAAGGCGGGCTTGATTGATGAAGTGCCGGTCGGCCGGCTTTACAAGGATGGCATGCTGCTGGTCGAAGCGGATGCGCGCACGGTGGCCGACCGCAAGCGGTTGAGTTTTGCCGGCACGGTGTCGGTTGCGCTGGCGATCACTGACAAAGGCGAACTGGTCGATGATCCCTCGCTCGATATGATCGGCATTCCCGAGCGTGACCGCGACGGCGGCTCGATCCACGAGGCGGCCTATGATGCCATTGTTGAGACCATCCAATCGCTGCCGCGTGCGCGCAAACGCGATCCAGACGCTGTTGGCGAAGCCGTGAAACGCGCCGTGCGGGCCGCTATCGCCCAGCGCTGGGGCAAAAAGCCGATGTGCTACGTGCATGTCTTGGACGTATGATAGCGCGTCGGAAACGAGGACAGTCATGATCGGTCGTCTCAATCATGTTGCCATCGCCGTGCGCGATATCGCGAAGGCCTCCGCTGTGTACCGCGACACGTTGGGTGCGGACGTTTCAGCGAAAGTGCCGCAGCCCGATCACGGCGTTTCCACCGTTTTCATCACACTACCCAACACGAAAATCGAATTGCTCGAGCCTTTGGGCGAGGGCTCGCCGATCGCCAAATTTCTCGAGAAGAACCCCGATGGCGGGATTTATCACGTCTGCTACGAGGTCGATGATATTCGCGCGGCGCGCGACACGCTCAAGCGCCAGGGCGCGCGTGTGCTCGGCGACGGCGAGCCGAAGATCGGCGCCCACGGCAAGCCGGTGTTGTTCCTGCATCCGAAGGATTTCTGCGGCACACTTGTCGAGCTCGAGCAGTCATGAGCGTCTCGACCGTCATCGCGATCTATTTTCTGATCTGGTGGATAACGCTGTTCGCGGTTCTGCCGTGGGGCGTGCGCAATCAGGAAGAAAGCGGTGAAGTGACGCCGGGCACCGATCCTGGCGCGCCGGTTATGCACCGGATGTGGCGCAAGCTCGGTTGGACGACCGTATTCGCGACGATCATTTTTGGAATTCTCTTCGTGGTCTATACGCAGGGTTTGATCCCGTACGACATGCTGATGGCGATTTCTGGTCCACCGCGCCGTTGAGTTCGTGCGTCGCAAAAAAAAGAGCAGGGCGCGAAGCCCCGCTCGTCGCATTGTTAAGTCCTTGCCCCGGTTTTTATCTTTTTTCCAGGTGGCTGCGACTAACGCGCCTAGGACTTGCTACCCTCCCAAGACTTGGACCGCAGTTTGGAGCCGGTCTTGCCGCCGGGTTCCGCTCTTACGGGCAAGGCGCACGCTAACCGATCATCAGAACGCTGTCACGAATATTTGTGCCATCAGCGTCCGATGACGACCGGCGCATCGAGCACGATCGCGTCACCCGCCGGGGGTCGAACAATCACCCGCGTTGCCCAGATGCCGGACGGCGCGAGCGTTAAGTCATTGACCATCCAGCGACCATCCGGTTGTTCGATTGCAGTGCGTCTGAGTGTTGGGAATCCGGCGGTTGGTGGATCGAGCTCCAGGCGTACATCCTTTGCCGGGTAATTTGAAAAATCTTCCCGCGATACGCGAATCGTGACGTCGGTGCGTCCGGTGCGGCCGGGCTCGATGGTCACTTCAGCCATGACCTCGGACGTATGGATGTGCACAAAAGCGGCATCGGGCGGGATGCCTGTCGAAGTGGCATGGACATGCGCTGCAGGTGGTAGCGTCCCAACTATGGCGACGAATATCAGCACGAAGAGCCCGAGACAGATTTCAGCCAGGCTGTTGCGCATGAGCGCTCGCAAAACGGCCGGCTTGGGCAGACGTGGTGTCAGGTAGAATTTGTTGACGGCCGCGATCGCGATCATCGCTGCGAAAAGGACGATCTTGAGTGCCACCAGGCGCCCATAGTCCGAAGCTATCAGGTCGCGTGGCCCATTCAGCAGGTTCCAGCTGTTGAAGAGGCCGCTGGCCAACAAAATTCCGACGCTGAAAACACCGAGCAGCGAGAAACGATCGACCACCCGCACCACAGCTGCGTCCCGGCGGCGTCCAGCACTGCGGCGCGCCCGCCAAAGGAGGAATGCGAAGGCCGGCAGGCCACCGAGCCAGGCGCCCGCGGCGAGCAAATGAAGCATGTCTGAGGCGAGATGAAGGTCCCCCGCCAGGCCCGGCGCTGCACCGGCGTGGCCGACCAATGCCGGCAAAGCAAGGAATGACGCCGCGATGGTAATTTGAAACCATCGCGTCGCCGGCCACGGCAATACCAGTGCGAGTAGGAGCGCCAGTGCGAGGCGGATGCACCACACCAGTCCGAAGCGCGTATCCGTGAGTACCGGCCAGGCGCCGCCATGCAGGCAAACGTCGGAGAACGATGTTCCCAGAATGTCGGATGCCAGCAAAACAAGCCAGACCGCGCCTGAGACCACAGCAGCCGCGAGCGCGAGCCAAACCCACACGGTCAGCTGGCGGTGCAGCGTTGCAAAGCCAGGTCTTGCTTGTGGCGGGTTCAGCCACCAACGAAAATGAAACCGGTCGTGCCCGCCGCGAGCAGCGTTGCGGCGAAATGGACGCCACGCACCAGGGTCAGCGGATCGACGGTCAATCGGATGCCCTCGGCTCGCTGGCGCCTAGGGCGCGACGCGGAAGCTGAAATTCCCCTCGGAGCGATGAGTATCGACCGAGAGAACGCGCCACAACACTTTGTACGTTCCCGGCGACAGAGATTTTAGCGGCACGCGCAGCTGTGTGCGTTTGGCACGGTCGACCTCGGCTTTACCCGCCTGCATCGGCCTCGCCCTTTTCGTCCTGCACGGTAATGGTGCTGAACGCCGGCTCCAGTTTATTGGTGAACCAGAGAACGACTTCCTTTGGTGGCTGCGCAACGGTGCTGCCAACAGAGGGGCTGGCGTGATCGAGAGTGGCATGCGCTGAGGCGGCGCAGGTCGTGGCAACGAGGAGAGCGATCGCGGTCAATTTGGTGCGCATAACTAGCGGCCGAACATCGGCCTCCCTGTGTTGATGCTGTTTGCGAAAATGGGACGCCCCAGCGTGGTCGGGAAAATATCGTCGAGATAGAAGTGCAGCTGCCCAATGATACCGATGTTTCCGCCGCTTTGCCGGTTGACCGGAATCATCGCCTCGATCGCAACCTGGAACGTATTGCCCGCATAGATGATGCCGGGGTTGATGGTTCCGGTGGTCACGGTGCCGGACGTTGTCGTGTTCGAGACCGGTGTTTGCATGGCCGCCTCGACGATCGGAATCAACCGGTTGACGAAATCGGGCAGACCGAGATCGACCACGGCGGATTTCAGATAGGGCATGCTGTACTGGATCGTGCCGCCCCAATTGAGAACGCGCGGGTGAAACTCCGTGTCGATGTTCTGGTCACCGGTGTCGGGGTCGATGCTGGCCGTTGTGGTTTGCGATACGCCGGGGATCGCGTAGCCGATCTGACCGGTGACTGCGAAAGGCCTCGCCCAGTTCAGGCTGGTCGGCAGATCGCCCAGGCCTTTCCCGAAATAAAGCGTCGGCGTGTACACGGTGAAACGTTCGGCACCGACATCCTGCGCGCCGCTGCCGCCCCATTCGATTTCCAGTCCGGCTGACATAACAAATTCATGCTCGGGGTTTTTGAAAAGCCGGTACTTGAATGTCGTCTCCAGATTCTGAAACCCGCGCGCGCCGTTCATGGCGGGGCCGCCCGGTGCATAGAGGCGCGACCAGGTCGGCGCGAAAGACACGGCAAAATCCTCTGTGATGCGTTTTGAGAATTCAGCCGATACGTCGAGTTGCTTGAACGATGGATCGTCGCCCGTCTTCGACCAAGCTATGGTCGGCAAGGCGAGTTCGTCGTTCACCCCTGGATCGTCAATGGCAAGCGTCGCAGGGAAGAAGCGGTTGCCGACGATTTCGTGCGCCTGCGCAAGTGTTGCCGATGCCGTGAGGCCGGCGGTGAGCATGGCCAAGGGCCATGAATTGGCCCACGAATTGGGCCATGAATTACTGAACATGGAAAGCTCCAGTGTCGCTGTGACGGTTCGTTGGGCCGCACGAAGTGCGGCCGGTTACGTCAGGCGAAGGCTGGAGGGCCCCGGGCAAGCTTGGGATCGGCGGTGGCGTCGCGGTGGGGCGTAACGGCCGCCGGACGCAACACCAGGAGGAGCCGCGCGGGCGCGAGGGTCGCGAACGGCGCATTGAGCGGCACCGGCGGGGCGATTGCACTGCAGAGATTACAGTGGTCACAGGCATGCGCGGGCGGGAGCACACCATTGGCTGGTGTCTGATCCGCCGGCGGCGAGGCTTCGCTGTGACAGATGACCGTAAAAGGATCGATGGTTGGCGCTGCGAAGGGCGCGACGGCGGCCCACAGAATCGTGTGCAGGGCGATCGCAATGGTCGCCGCCACCCCCGCAATTCGTCTGATGCGCGCTCGCATACTGTCCTTAAGATCCGCCCAGCCAACCTATCACTAAATATTAGATGCTGCTGGCGTCGATAAATTCCCAAAAAAGTGGCCCGGGCCTTGTGTTTTTGCGGCCGATCCGCTTTCACTCTGACTTCGTCAACTCGAATCTCCCAAGGATTCCATGCGCCTGTCCCGCTATTTTCTGCCGATTTTGCGCGAGACGCCGAAAGAAGCCGAGATCGTCTCGCACCGGCTGATGTTGCGCGCCGGGATGATGCGGCAGGAGGCCGCGGGCATCTATGCCTTCCTGCCGCTCGGCGTCCGTGTGCTGCAAAAGATTTGCCAGATCGTGCGCGAGGAGCAGAACCGCGCCGGCGCCATCGAAGTGCTGATGCCGACGATCCAGTCAGCCGACCTCTGGCGTGAGAGCGGACGCTACGATGCCTACGGCAAGGAGATGCTGCGCATCAAGGATCGCCATGAGCGCGATATGCTCTATGGGCCGACCAACGAAGAAATGATCACCGAGATCTTCCGCGCCTACGTCAAGTCCTACAAGGACCTGCCGCTCAACCTCTATCACATCCAATGGAAATTCCGTGACGAGGTGCGCCCGCGCTTCGGGCTGATGCGTGGCCGTGAATTCCTGATGAAGGATGCCTATTCGTTCGATCTCGACCAGGCAGGCGCGACGCATTCCTACAACAAGATGTTTGTCGCGTACCTGCGCACCTTTGCGCGCCTCGGTCTCAAATCAATTCCGATGCGCGCGGAGTCAGGGCCGATCGGCGGAAACCTCTCGCACGAATTCATTATCCTGGCGCAGACCGGTGAATCGGAAGTCTTTTGCCACAAGGACTATCTCGACATGGCGGTGCCGCCGGCGGACGTGAATTTCGACGACGTCGCGGGATTGCAAGGCATTGTCGACAAATGGACGTCGCAATATGCCGCCACCTCGGACATGCACGATGCGGCAGCCTTCGCCAAAGTGACGGCGGACAAGCAGGTGTCGGCGCGCGGCATCGAGGTCGGCCATATCTTTTATTTCGGCACCAAGTACTCCGAGCCGATGAAGGCGACCGTGGCCACGCAGGATGGCAAGGAGGTGCCGGTGCATGGCGGTTCCTACGGCATCGGTCCGAGCCGGCTGGTCGCCGCCATCATTGAGGCGTCGCACGATGAGGCCGGGATCATCTGGCCGGAGCCGGTGGCGCCGTTCAAGGTCGCGATCCTCAACCTGAAGCAGGGAGCATCCGAGACCGATGCGGCCTGCGAGCAGCTCTATCGCGACCTCAATGCCAAGGGAATCGAGGTGCTCTACCATGACCTCGACGAGCGGCCGGGCGCCAAATTCGCCGCCGCCGACCTTATCGGCGTCCCTTGGCAGGTGCTGGTCGGGCCCAGGGGCCTCGCCGAGGGCAAACTCGAGGTCAAAAAAAGGGCCGATGGTAGCCGGGAAAACCTCAGCCCTGCCGCTGTGCTGGACCTCCTGACGCGCTAGGCTGCGGAATCGCTGCGTTATATGCACGCAGCGCGCGAATAATCCTGTGTGTGGCCAATGGCCTTAGTCTCGCGCCATGGGCACGAATCCGCCAAAATCATCTGAACAGTCGAGCGCGGGAACCCATTAATGACCGAGCCCAACGGGACGCGGCCCTTTTCCCCGTTCGAATGGATGCTGTCGCTCCGCTACTTACGCGCGCGGCGCAAGGAAGGATTCATCTCGGTGATTGCCGGGTTCTCCTTCCTTGGCATCATGCTTGGCGTTGCCACGCTCATCATCGTCATGGCGGTGATGAATGGCTTCCGGAAAGAACTGCTCGACAAGATCCTTGGCCTCAATGGCCATCTGCTGATCCAGCCGCTGGAAAAGCCGCTCACCGACTGGGATGAGGTGGCAGCGCGCGTCGCTGGCGTCAAAGGCATCCGGCTGGCGGCGCCGATTGTCGAAGGCCAGGCTTTGGCGTCATCGCCCTTCAACGCCGGTGGCGTGTTGATCCGCGGCATTCGACTCATGGATCTCGAAAAACTTCCCTCGATCGCCAACAACATCAAGCAGGGCACGCTCAAGGGGTTCGATGAAGACATGGGCGTTGCGATCGGCCGCAGACTGGCCGACCAGCTGTCGCTGCGCTCGGGAGACAACATCACGCTTGTAGCGCCGCGTGGGGCGGTCACACCCATGGGGACGACTCCGCGCATCAAGGTCTACAAGATCGCCGCGGTCTTCGAGATCGGTATGTCGGAATACGACAGCGC
Organism: uncultured Alphaproteobacteria bacterium; assembly: GCA_963817815.1. Taxonomy (GTDB): domain Bacteria; phylum Pseudomonadota; class Alphaproteobacteria; order Rhizobiales; family Xanthobacteraceae; genus Pseudolabrys. Next base: position 196,962 of record CAWFPY010000001.1, read on the forward strand.
GATGGTGTTCATGCCGCTGAAGGAGGCGCAGGCCTATTTCAACCGTTCAGGCGATGTGACGGCCATCGAGATCTATACGGACAATCCCGACCGCGTCGACCGCTACCGCACAGCGGTGCAGGACGCCGCGCAACGGCCGATCTTCATGATCGACTGGCGACAGCGCAACGCGACTTTTTTCAATGCATTGCAGGTCGAACGCAATGTGATGTTCCTGATCCTGACGCTGATCGTGCTGGTGGCTGCGCTCAACATCGTGTCCGGACTGATCATGCTCGTGAAGGACAAAGGACAGGACATCGCCATCTTGCGCACGATGGGTGCTACCCAAGGCGCGATCATGCGCGTATTCCTGATCACGGGCGCCTCGATCGGCGTGGTTGGCACTATTGTCGGTTTCCTGCTCGGGGTCGTGATTTGCCTGAACATCGAGAGCATTCGGCAATTTTTGTCATGGCTCACGAATACGGAACTGTTCTCGCCCGAACTCTATTTCCTGTCGCATTTACCTGCCGATATGGACTCAGGCGAGACGACGGCGGTGGTCGTGATGGCGCTGATGCTGTCGCTGCTGGCGACACTGTATCCATCCTGGCGCGCTGCGCGCCTCGATCCGGTGGAGGCGCTGCGCTATGAGTGAGGCCTACACTGCCGTGAGAGTGGAAATGGTCGACCAGCAACAACCGTCGGCGCAGCCGAAGGAAGAGGAAATTCCGATCCTGTTCCTGCAGGACGTCGAGCGTCACTACCGGCAGGGCGACGAGACGGTAAATGTGCTCAACGGTATCGAACTCGCGTTGTGGAGCGGCCAGTCGGTGGCGCTCGTGGCGCCCTCGGGCGCGGGCAAGTCGACGCTGCTCCACGTGGCCGGCCTGCTCGAACATCCCGACCACGGCGACGTCTATATCGACGGGCGCTCGACCGCGATTTTGGCCGATCACGAGCGTACGCGCATTCGGCGCAACGAGATCGGGTTCGTCTATCAGTCGCATCATCTGCTGCCGGAGTTTTCCGCGCTCGAAAACGTCCTGCTGCCGCAGATGATCCGCGGACTGACGCGCAACGAAGCAAAAGCGCGGGCGGTCGAATTGCTGACTTACCTGGGCCTCAGCGGCCGCCTCAACCATCGGCCGGCGGAACTGTCGGGGGGCGAGCAGCAGCGAGTTGCCATCGCGCGCGCGGTCTCCAATGCCCCACGCATCCTCCTGGCTGATGAACCGACCGGAAATCTCGACCTGCATACGGCCGAACACGTCTTTGGCGCCCTTTCACAGCTTGTCACGGCGTCAGGCCTCGCTGCCGTCATCGCTACCCACAACATGGACCTCGCGGCCCGGATGGATCGGCGGGTCACGCTGCGGGACGGGAAGCTCGTGGAATTGGACTGAACGCGAGCAGGAGCATTCCGAATTTCCTCATAAATAGCATGAGGATAACTCGCTAAGTATCGATCAATGAATGTATAACGGAATTCGGCGGCCGGGTCTTGACTCAAGAACAAACACTGAACTATGTTCTCTCTCTGTTCTGTGGGAGAGAGCCATGAAAACAATGCTCAAGGCCGTGATCCAGGAAGCCGCCGCACTGGCCTCACTGTCGTTGTTCGTCGGAATGATCGCCATCTGGACGCAGGTGCTCGGCAAGCTCTGAAGGGCCTTCCGATCCGTCATCCCTGTTATGCCGGGCGCCTCGAAGCGGCGGACCCGGATCCTCCGCAGCGGTGTCGGGTCATGGCCTTCGAGGCTCGCGGCTCCAAGGGCTCGCACCGGATGACGGGATGTCGGCCGCGAAAAGTGGGACATAGCGGCGTCGGCGGCGTCGTTCACGGTGGACAGAAGCACAGGCGGCGTCCCCACTCTGGTGGTGACAAGGAATCATCCAACCTTCGAGCACATATGCCCGGCCTCGATTTCGTGCACTTGCACGTGCACTCATCCTATTCGCTGCTGGAAGGCGCACTGCCCATCGCGCGCCTTGCCGAGTTGGCGAAGGCGGACCGACAGCCGGCGCTTGCGCTCACCGACACCGACAACATGTTCGGGGCGCTGGAATTCTCGGAAAAGCTCGCGGGCTATGGCATTCAGCCGATCGTTGGCTGCGCACTCGCGATCGACTTCGGCGACACGGATCATGGACCCCGCAACGGTAGTGTGCAGCCCGAGCGCACGCGCATCGTGCTGCTGGCAGCGAATGAGCAAGGCTACCGCAGCCTGATGCGGCTCAATTCGCGCGCCTTCCTGGATACGCCGTCGAATGAACCGCCGCGGCTCGAGCTCGCGTGGCTGGAGGGAGAAACCGACGGCATCATCGCGCTGACCGGCGGCCCCGGCGGCCCGCTCGACCATGCGATTGCCGCCGGACAAAGCCATCTGGCGGCCGCCCGCCTCGACGCGCTGATCAAGCTGTTCGGTGACCGAATTTACATCGAGCTGCAACGCCACGGCACGTCCGCCGAACGGCGCAGCGAGCCGATGCTGATCGATCTCGCCTATGCCAGGCGCGTGCCGCTGGTGGCCACCAACGAGCCGTATTTTGCGACTGTGCAGGATTACGAAGCGCAGGACGCGTTGATTTGTATCGCCGAAGGGCGGCTGCTCTCAGAAAGCGACCGGCGGCAACTAACCGCCGAACACCGCTTCAAGAGCCGCGCGGAGATGGTCGAACTGTTTGCCGACTTGCCCGAGGCGCTCGCCTCGACGGTCGAGATCGCGCAACGTTGCTCCTTCCGCCCGCGCACGCACCAGCCGATCTTGCCGCGCTTCTCGGTCGGCGAAAACGGCAAGGCGCTCGACGAGGCAAGTGAGCTGCGCAAGCGCGCGGAGGAGGGGCTTGAACGGCGTCTCACGACGGCGGGTGTTGCGCCCGGCCACACCGTCGATGAATACCGCGAACGGCTCGATTTCGAGATCGGCGTGATCGCCGGGATGAAATATCCGGGCTACTTCCTGATCGTGTCCGACTTCATCCAATGGGCGAAGAAACAAGGCATACCCGTTGGTCCCGGCCGCGGTTCGGGCGCGGGCTCGCTCGTCTCCTATGCGTTGACAATTACCGACCTCGACCCGATCCGTTTCGGCCTGCTGTTCGAGCGCTTCCTCAATCCGGAACGCGTGTCGATGCCGGACTTCGATATCGACTTCTGTCAGGAGCGGCGCGACGAGGTCATCCGCTACGTGCAGGAACGTTACGGGCGCGACCAGGTGGCGCAGATCATCACCTTCGGCACACTGCAAGCGCGCGGCGTGCTGCGTGACGTCGGCCGTGTCCTGCAAATGCCCTACGGACAGGTCGACAAGCTTTGCAAACTGGTGCCGCAAAATCCGGCCGCCCCGGTCTCGCTCAAACAAGCGATCGAGGGTGAGCCGCGTCTGCAGGCCGAACGCGACGGCGACGCTGTGGTCAAGCGCGCCTTCGACATCGCGCAGAAGCTCGAAGGCCTCAACCGCCACGCTTCAACGCACGCCGCCGGTATCGTGATCGGCGACCGACCGCTGTCCGAACTGGTGCCGCTCTATCGCGATCCGAAGTCCGATATGCCGGTCACCCAGTTCAACATGAAGTGGGTCGAGCAGGCGGGGCTGGTGAAGTTCGACTTCCTCGGGCTCAAGACCCTCACGGTCCTGCAAACGGCAGTCGCGCTGGTGAAACGGCGCGGGATCGATATCGATCTCGCCGCAATCCCGCTCGACGACAAGAACACCTACGATCTGCTGGCGCGTGCCGAAGCGGTCGGGGTGTTCCAACTGGAAAGTGCAGGCATGCGCCGCGCGCTGCTCGATATGCGGCCCGACCGCTTCGAGGACATCATCGCGTTGGTCGCGCTCTACCGGCCCGGCCCGATGGCGAATATTCCGACATATTGCGCGCGCAAGCACGACATGGAGAAGCCAGACTACATCCATCCCAAGCTCGAGCCGATCCTGAAGGAGACCTTCGGCGTCATCATCTACCAGGAGCAGGTGATGCAGGCCGCGCAGATCCTTGCCGGATTCACGCTCGGCCAGGCCGACCTTCTGCGCCGCGCCATGGGCAAGAAGATCCGCAAGGAGATGCAGGATCAGCGCAAGCATTTTGTCGCGGGCTGCATCGAGCACGGTGTCGAGCGTCACCAGGCCGACGCGATCTTCGATCTGCTCGAACGTTTCGCCGAATACGGATTCAACAAGAGCCACGCGGCGGCCTATGCGCTGGTCGCCTATCAAACGGCGTACATGAAGGCGAATTTCCCGGTTGAGTTCCTCGCGGCGACCATGACGCTCGACATGGGCAATACCGACAAGCTCGCCGAATTCCGCGCCGAGGCCGAGCGTCTCGGCATCAAGGTCGATCCGCCGTCGATCAACCGGTCCGCGGTCGATTTCGAAGTCGATGGCAATACGATCATCTATGCGCTGGCCGCGCTCAAAGGTGTCGGCAAGCAGGCGGTGGAAGCAATCATTGCCGCGCGGCAGAACGGCGCATTTGCCGATCTTGCCGACTTCGCGGCACGCGTTAATCCGCGCGCTGTCAACAAGCGCGTGCTGGAAAGTCTTGCGGCGGCCGGCGCCTTCGATGCGTTCGAGAGAAATCGCGCGCGGGTCTTTGGCGCGGTCGACGCCGTGCTCGGCCGCGCGCAACACGCGCATGACACCGCGGCGATCGGTCAGAGCGAATTGTTTGGCGGTGGGGGTACACGCGAGATGATCGCGTTGCCACAGATGGAGGCTTGGCTGCCGGCCGAACGGTTGCGCCGCGAATACGAAGCGGTCGGCTTCTTCTTGTCGGGCCATCCGCTCGACGACTACGCCGCGGTGCTCAAGAAATTGCGGGTGCAGCCGTGGGCGGAATTCGCGCGCGCTGTCAAAGGCGGCGCAACCGCAGGCCGCGTCGCCGCCACCGTTGTGTCTCGCACCGAGCGGCGCACGCGGATGGGCAGCAAGATGGGCATCATCGGTCTCTCCGATCCGACCGGGCATTTCGAGGCCATCATCTTCTCGGAGGGTCTGGCCGAACATCGCGATTTGCTCGAACCGGGAACGGCCGTGCTGTTGTTCCTGTCGGCGGAAGTGCAGGGCGACGAGGTACGTGCGCGCATCCAGTCGGCCGAGCCGCTCGATAGTGCCGCGGCTAATCTGCAAAAGGGCTTGCGCGTGTTCCTGCGTGACGGCGCCCCGCTCGATGCCGTGGCCAAGCGCCTCGAACCGGCGGTACGCGCCGCGCAGACCAACGGCGACGGCGAGGTGAGTGTTGTGTTGCTGCTTCAGCGCGGCACCGAAGTCGAAGTAAAGCTTCCCGGTCGCTTCAAGGTCTCCCCGCAGATCGCCGGCGCGATCAAGGCGGTCCCCGGCGTAGTGCAGGTTGAGGCGTTGTAGTTCCTGCGTTCCTATTTGCGTCGTCCCCGCGAAAGCGGGGACCCATACTCCGCAGTCTATCGAGAGCCTGCGGTACGGGTCCCGGGCCTCGCGCTGACGCGCTCGCCCGGGACGACGGTCGAAACTCTCGGCTTTCGCCGGCGTGAGGTGTGCGTCAGAATGCGCCCCATGACGAAACAGCCGTCCCGCCGTGATCATTCTCAAGAGCGCCGCCGCGCTGCCATTGGTCTATGCGACACCGTTATGCGCAGCGCCACCGCCGGCGGAGGCAATCACACCGGCGTTGGCTGCGGCCGCCACAAAGGAAGGTCAGGTCACTTGGTACACGTCGGCTGATCTTCAGCTTGCTGGAAAAGTCGGCAAGGCATTCGAGCAAAAATTTCCAGGTATCCGCGCTCGCGTCGAGCGTGCCGGCGGCGAGCGCATCTTTGCGCGCGTCGCGCAGGAATATGCTTCAGGTCTGCACATTGCTGATGCGGTCAGCACCGGTGACGCCGCGCAATTTCTGGCCTGGAAACGCCAGGGCTGGCTTGCACCTTATGTGCCGGAGGATGTTGCGAAACATATTCCGCCCGGTCATCGCGATCCCGACGGAACTTACGCGACGGTGCGCTCGTCACTTTGTGTGATGGCCTACAACACGGAGCTCGTGACGCGCGCTGACGCGCCAAAAAGTTTCGCCGACCTGCTCGATCCGAAATGGAAGGGCAAAATCGTGAAGGCGCATCCGAGCTACAGCGGCACCATTATGACCTCGACGTACCAGATGGTGCGCGAACTGGGTTGGTCCTATCTCGAGAAGCTCGCGCAGCAGCAGGTCCTGCAGATCCAGTCCGCCACCGACACGCCGAAAAAGATCGTGCTCGGCGAGCGGCCGGTGATGGCGGACGGCAATGAATCGAACGTGTTGCTGCTCAAGGAAGCGGGCAAGCCGATCGAAATCATCTATGCGGCCGAAGGCACGCCATCGATCGTGCAGCCGTCGGCTGTCTTTGCGACGGCGCCGCATCCGAACGCGGCGCGGCTTTTCCAGAATTACCTGTTCAGCGTCGAAGCGCAGGAACTGTTCGTCAATCTCGGCGGGCTGCGCTCGCTGCATGCGCTGGTGAAAGACAAGCCGGGCCGCACGCCGCTGTCGGCGATCAAGGTGTGGAAGGACGATCCCGCCGCGGTGGAAACGCAGGGCGAGGAGATCAAGCGCCGATACTCGCAAATCTTCCACGTGTGACCGCCAGCTGCCGATTTCGCAGGAGTTGTCGGGTCAAGCGTGGCAATGACATTGGAAGGACGGAGCCGGGCAGACATGGCTAAGCTTTTGACGTGCCTTGCATTCCAGAAATCACACCTATATAAGCCCGGCATCACTCACGCGGACGTATGGCTTTAGGCCCCGACAATGGGTCAAAAAGGCCGTCCGGTGGCCCAATCGGGCTCACAACCGTCCGCGGCGGATCAACCGGAGAAGATTTATGGCGATTCCTGACTTTTCAATGCGTCAGCTTTTGGAAGCTGGCGTGCACTTCGGCCACCAGGCCCACCGTTGGAATCCGAAGATGGGCTCGTACATCTTCGGCACCCGCAACAACATCCATATCGTCGATCTCGCGCAGACCGTGCCGATGCTGCATCGCGCATTGCAGGCGGTGAGCGACACTGTCGCCAAAGGCGGACGCATTTTGTTCGTCGGCACCAAACGTCAGGCGCAGGACTCGATCGCCGATGCGGCCAAGCGGTCGGCCCAGTATTACGTGAACTCGCGTTGGCTCGGCGGCACGCTGACCAACTGGAAGACGATCTCCGCTTCGATCGCGCGCCTGCGCAAACTCGACGAGATGCTCAGCTCCGGTGACACCGGCGGCTACACCAAGAAAGAACGCCTCACGATGCAGCGTGAGCGCGACAAGCTCGACCGCTCGCTCGGTGGCATCAAGGATATGGGCGGTGTGCCAGACTTGTTGTTCGTGATCGACACCAATAAGGAAGACATTGCGATCAAGGAAGCGCAGCGCCTCAATATTCCGGTCGCTGCCGTCGTCGATACCAATTGCGATCCGGCGGGCATCACGTATGTCGTGCCGGGCAATGACGACGCCAGCCGCGCGGTTTCGCTTTACTGCGACCTCATTGCAAAGGCTGCGATCGATGGCATCTCGCGTGCGCAAGGCGAAATGGGCGTGGACGCCGGCGCGGCGGAAAAGCCCATCGTTGCCGAGACAATCCCGACGGCGCCTGCTGCGGGCGATCTCGGCTTCGAGCAATTGCCGGGTCCGCGCGGCGCTGCCGACGATCTCAAGAAACTGCCGGGCGTTTCGCCGGCGATCGAAAAGCAGCTCAACGATCTTGGCATCTTCCATTTCTCGCAGATCGCCGAGCTCAACGACAAGGCCGCGCACAATGTCGGAGAAGAAGTAGGCCTGCCGGGCCGCGTGCCCGGCTGGGTCACAAAGGCCAAGGAATTGACGGCGGAGTGAGCCTAGCGTCGTCATGCCCGGCCTTGTGCCGGGCATCCACGACTTAGCAGTGGTTCAAAGACGTGGATGGCCGGGACAAGCCCGGCCATGACGGATCGAGGGAAATGTCATGGCAAATATCAGCGCCCAGATGGTCAAGGAGCTGCGCGAGTCCACCGGCGCGGGCATGATGGACTGCAAGTCCGCGCTGACCGAGACCAATGGCGATATGACGGCAGCACAGGATTGGCTGCGCAAGAAAGGTCTGTCCAAAGCCGCCAAGAAGGCCGGCCGCGTCGCGGCCGAGGGACTTATCGGTGTCCTGGTGCAAGGCACCAAGGGCGTCGTCGTCGAGGTCAATTCGGAAACCGACTTCGTTGCGCGCAACGATCTGTTCCAGGGCCTCGTCAAGATGATCGCTGACGTCGCGCTGTCGGTCGGCAACGACATTGATAAGATCAACGCGGCGAAAGCCGGCAGCATTACGGTAGCCGAATCAATTTCGGACACGATCGCCAAGATCGGCGAGAATATGACACTGCGCCGCGCCGGCGGTCTTTCGGTCGGAAAGGGCGCGATCGGCTCCTACGTGCACAATGCGGTCATCGACGGCCTCGGCAAGATCGGCGTGATCGTCGGGCTAGAATCACCCGGCAAGGCCGACGAGCTGACCGCAATTGGCCGGCAGGTGGCAATGCACGTCGCTTCGGCCAATCCCCTGGCGCTCGATGCGGCCGCGCTCGATCCTGCGGTTGTGGAGCGCGAGAAGAATGTGCTCGCCGACAAGTTCAAGCAGCAGGGCAAACCGGCTAACGTGATCGAGAAGATTGTCGAGTTGGGATTAAAGACGTTCTACAAGGAAGTGTGCTTGCTCGAGCAGCCTTTCATTTTCGACGACAAGAAAAGCGTCGCGCAGGCACTGAAAGAAGCCGAGGGCAAAGTGGGCGGGCCGATCAAGGTGACGGGCTTCGTCCGGTTCGCGCTCGGTGAGGGCATCGAGAAGCAGGAAACCGATTTCGCCGCCGAGGTCGCGGCCGCCGCAGGCCAAAGCTGATAGCGGCGCGCAGCAGAATTGAGGATCGCATCGCATGAGTGATCCGCTCTACCGACGCGTGATTGTCAAGCTGTCCGGTGAGGCGCTCACCGGCAAGCAGGGTTTCGGCATCGATCAGGCAACCGTCGAACGTCTCGCCACCGATCTTGCAGCGGCCGCCAAGCTTGGCGTCGAACTTGGTGTCGTGGTCGGCGGCGGCAATATCTTCCGTGGCGTCGAAGTGTCGGAACGCGGCGTGCCGCGGCCGGTCGGCGACACCATGGGTATGCTGGCGACGGTGATGAACTGTCTTGTTTTGGAAGCCGCAATCGAGCGGGCCGGATGCGAGGCGCGTACGTTGTCTGCGCTCGCGATGACCGCGGTGTGCGAAACCTATAACCGCAAACGCGCGATGAAAAACCTCGGCAAGGGCCGCGTCGTGTTGCTTGCTGCCGGCACCGGTAATCCCTTTTTCACGACCGACACCACTGCCGTGCTGCGCGCGGCAGAACTCGAAGCGCAGGCTGTGCTTAAGGCGACGAACGTGGACGGTGTTTACACCGCCGACCCGAAAAAAGACCCGAAGGCCAAGCGTTACGACAAGCTCAGCCACCAGGAAGCGCTCGAAAAGGACCTCAAGGTCATGGATGGCGCTGCCTTCGCGCTTGCCCGTGAAAATCGGATGCCTATCATCGTGTTTTCGATTGCGGAAAAGAGCGCCATCGAAGCCGTACTACGCGGCAAGGGGCACGCAACCGTCGTCGGTTAGGCCGGCGCGACAATTGCGGCTTCGTTTACTGGCGCGGTGTTCGAGGAATTGCCATGACAAGCACAACGCACGACATTAACGAGATCAAGCGCCGCATGCAGGGCGCGAGCAGCGTTTTGAAAACGGAATTGTCGGGGCTGCGGACGGGGCGCGCTTCGGCCCATCTGCTCGATCCGATCATGGTGGAGGCCTATGGCGCGCAGATGCCGCTCAACCAGGTTGCGACGGTGAGCGTGCCCGAACCGCGCATGATCTCTGTGAATGTCTGGGATCGTTCGCTCGTGCATCCGGTGGAAAAGGCGATTGTTAACTCCAATCTCGGGCTGTCGCCGGCAACCGAAGGTCAAACCATCCGCTTGCGCATTCCCGAGCTCAACGAGGACCGGCGCAAGGAACTGGTCAAGGTGGCGCACAAATATGCCGAGACGGCGCGCGTCGCCGTGCGACATGTCCGGCGCGACGCCATGGACGTCATCAAGAAGCTCGAAAAGGATCACAAGATCAGCAAGGACGATCACGATCGCTTTTCCGGCGATATCCAGAAAGCCACCGATGCCGGCATCGCGGAGATCGACCACATGTTGTCGTCGAAAGAAAAGGAGATCCTCACGGTCTGAGGTCGTTTTTTATGCCCGAGGCCGAAATCCAGCAGACCGCTCCGCCGGCATTCGATGTGCCGCGGCACGTTGCCATCATCATGGATGGCAATGGCCGTTGGGCGGCAGCGCGCGGGTTGCCGCGCGCGGAGGGGCACCGGCGTGGCGTCGAGGCTTTGCGGCGAACCATTCGCGCCGCCGGTGAAATCGGCATCAAGATTGTCACCATCTTTTCCTTCAGCGCGGAAAATTGGTCGCGACCGGCGAGTGAAATCGGCGAACTGATGGGGCTGTTACGCCGCTTCGTCCGCAATGATCTGGCTGAACTTCACAAAAGCAATGTACGGGTTCGCATTATTGGCGAGCGAACGGGCCTCGACCCCGATATTGGGCGGCTGTTGATCGAAGCCGAAGAGCTTACAAAGAACAATGACGGCCTCATATTGGTGGTGGCGTTCAACTATGGGGCGCGGCAGGAAATCGTGCGCGCCGTGCAGCGCATCAGCGAAGAAATAGCAAACGGGCGGATGACCGCCGCCGGTATCGACATGGATTCGATCACGCGCTTCCTTGATGCGCCTGACATTCCTGATCCCGATCTCATCATCCGGACGAGCGGTGAGCAGCGTCTGTCGAATTTCCTGCTTTGGCAATCGGCCTACAGTGAGCTGGTCTTTGTGCCGACCTACTGGCCGGACTTTGATCGTGCCACACTCGAATCCGCCATTCGCGAATATCAGCAACGCGAGCGGCGGTTCGGTGGCCTCGTCGCGCAGACCGGATCCTGATCCGTGGTCGGTGCAGACCCTGCGTCTCGAGCGCCCATGTCCATGAACAATCTGGCGCTGCGCATTCTCTCGGCCGCAGTTCTGGCGCCGCTCGCTATATTTGCCGCCTATCACGGAGGCTGGGTATTCGTTCTCTTCTGGGGCCTGGCTGCGGTCGCCGTCTTGTGGGAATGGACGACCATGGTTGTGGGTGCATCCCACCGCCTGATGTTTTCCTCCTGCGGTGGCGCCATTGCGATTGCAGGCTTTGTCGCGTGGCTCGGCCGTCCAATCGTTGCGATATTGATGGTGGGGCTGGGCGGGCTTGCCGCAGCCATATTCGCGCCCGATGAGCGGCGGGCCTGGGTGACGGCCGGCATTGGTTACGCGGGTGCGCTGCTATTGGCGCCGGTTTTTCTGCGCGCCGACGACATGTTCGGATTTGCGGTGATCGTGCTACTGTTCGCTATTGTGTGGACGACCGATGTATTTGCCTATTTTGCCGGCCGCGCCTTGGGCGGACCAAAGCTGCTGCCTGTTGTGAGCCCGAAAAAAACGTGGTCCGGCGCAATTGTTGGTGCGATCGGCGCCATTCTGGTCGCGCTTTTTGTCGCGAGCTTGTTCGGATCGTTCAACAGAACGGCAATCATCGTCATCGCTTTTGTCTTGTCCGTGGTGTCGCAATGTGGCGACTTGTTCGAGTCATGGGTCAAGCGGCAATTCGGAGCGAAGGATTCGAGTCATCTCATCCCGGGTCATGGTGGGGTGATGGATCGGCTCGACGGCTTCTGGGCCGCGGCGCTTGCTGCCTGCGTTATTGGTTTGGTGCGCGGCGGCTTCGAGGCGCCGGCGCGCGGGTTGCTACAATGGTGAAAGCATGACGGCCGTCGACGTGATGCGTACGAAAGCAGCGCCTTCCGGCGGGGTGCGTAGCATTTCCATTCTTGGCGCGACCGGTTCGATCGGAACGAGCACGCTCGATCTGATCAAGCGCGAGCCCGAACGTTATCGCGTCGAAGTCAATCAGTGCGCGCCGCAACGCCGCAGCGCTCGGCAAGATCGCGCGTGAGGTTGGAGCACGCCACGCGGTTGTTGCAGATCATGCCGCCTATCGTGAACTCAAAGACGCGTTATCCGGCTCGCGCATCGAAGCCGCTGCCGGCGAAGACGCGCTGGTTGAAGCGGCGCAGCGTCCTGCGGATTGGGTGATGGCAGCGATCAGTGGCGCCGTCGGATTGAAGCCAACACTAGCCGCAGTCGAACGCGGGGCGACCGTCGCCCTTGCCAACAAGGAATGCCTTGTTTGCGCAGGCGGCCTGTTCATGCGCAGCGCCGCAAAGTTCGGCGCGAGGATCCTGCCGGTCGACTCCGAGCACAATGCGGTCTTTCAAGCGCTTGGCTCCGGCAAATGGGGTGACGTCCGGCGCGTGATCCTGACGGCATCGGGTGGACCGTTTCGAACATGGTCGCTGGATGCCATCAACGCCGCGACGCCTGAACAGGCACTCAAGCATCCGAACTGGTCGATGGGTCCGAAGATCACAATCGACTCGGCAACGCTGATGAACAAAGGCCTTGAGATTATCGAGGCGCACCACCTGTTCGCGCTGCCGTCTGAACAAATTGACGTTTTGGTTCATCCACAATCGGTGGTGCACGGCCTCGTCGAATTCCGGGACGGATCGGTCGTGGCACAGCTCGGCTCGCCCGACATGCGCATTCCGATTGCCCATTGTCTGGCCTGGCCGCAACGAATTGACGGACCGGCCGCTCGGCTCGATCTTGCTGCAGTGAAGCAACTCACCTTCGAGGCGCCGGATCTGGAGCGATTTCCAGCGCTTGGCCTGGCGCGACGCGCCATGGAGACAGGCGGGGCGGCGCCCACTGTCTTGAATGCGGCCGACGAGGTTGCCGTAGGCGAGTTTCTTGCGGGCAGGATCTCTTTTCCAGCCATTGTGGCACTGGTGGAAGCGACCCTTGATATGGCCGCAAAGCGCGGTTTATTGGGCGAACCGACCGGAATCGATGCTGCTTTGGCTGTTGACCATATTGCAAGAAGTCTGGCCCGGGACCTCTTGCCCGAAATTGCCGTAAAGGCATCCTAGGTAGTTTACGGGCGATAAACAGGCCTGACAGGGCGAAACGAGGAGCGCGGAGCGTAATGGGTATGGAAATCATGGGGGGCTTAAGCGCGTTCGGTGGCGGCCTCGTCGGCTACGTCGTGCCCTTCCTGTTCGTTCTGACGATCGTTGTGTTTTTTCACGAGCTTGGCCATTTCATGATGGCCCGCTGGTGCGGCATCAGGGTTCTGGTCTTCTCGATCGGGTTTGGTCCGGAGATCGCCGGCTTCAACGACCGCTACGGCACCCGCTGGAAGATTTCTGCGATTCCGCTTGGCGGCTACGTGAAATTCTTCGGCGACGACAATGCCGCGAGCACGCCTGACCACGCGGCCGTTGCGGCCATGAGCGAAGCCGACAAGAAGGACAGTTTCATATTCCAACCGGTCCCGTCACGCGCGGCAGTGGTCGCGGCCGGACCGATCGCGAATTTCGTGCTGGCAATCGCTATTTTCGCCGGCATTTTCATGACGGTCGGCAAACAGACCACCAGCCCACGCGTCGATACCGTGCTGGCGGGGAGCTCGGCCGAGATGGCCGGCTTCAAGCCTGGGGATTTGGTGCTGTCGATCAACGGCGAAAAGATCGAGAGCTTTTCGGACATGCAGCGGGTCGTCAGCATCAGTGCTGGTGAGCCGCTCGCCATCGAGGTGGACCGCGGGGGGGTGCAGGTCGCACTCAAGGCCGTTCCCCAGCTGAAGGAGATCAAGGACAATTTCGGCAACGTCCATCGCCTTGGGGTGCTGGGTATCAGCCGGTCAATGGCGCCTGGCGACATTAAAACCGAGAAAGCGGGCCCACTCCGCGCCGTCGTGATGGGCGCGCAGGAGACCTGGTTCGTGGTTGACCGGACCTTGTCCTACATCACGGGCGTTTTCGCCGGCCGCGAGGCTGCCGACCAGCTTGGCGGGCCCATTCGCATCGCCCAAGTGTCGGGCCAGGTGGCTACCGCCGGTTTCGCGGCGCTGATCCACCTGACAGCCGTGCTTTCGGTCTCAATCGGCCTGCTGAATCTGTTCCCCATCCCTTTGCTCGATGGCGGTCACCTTTTGTTCTATGTTATCGAAGCGATTCGAGGCCGGGCTTTATCAGAACGCGCCCAGGAGGTCGGGTTCCGGATCGGCCTTGCGCTGGTTGTCATGTTGATGATTTTTGCAACCTTTAATGACATAAAAGGCATCTTCTTTCCGGCGTCGTCCTGAGACCGTTGCTGACGGGCAACTTTTTGAGGGGAAAGGGAAAGTTGGGCGGGACTTTCGTTTGCAGTGCATAAAAAACGCTGTACAAAGCAGGCCTATGCCAGCCCGGACCGTCTAACGAATCCGCAGTGGGGGCGGCCGCATGGATCAAAAGGGCGCGTAGCGCATGGGAATTTGTGTGCGGGTGGTTCGGGGACTGGCGTTTAACTGCCTTGTCCTCGCCGGGATCCTTGTCGGCGCTTGCTGCGTGACGGTGGCCTCCTCCGGAGTCGCGGTTGCGCAGTCGGCCAGCTCTATCATTGTGGAGGGCAGCCGCCGGGTCGAGGCCGACACCATCCGTTCCTATTTCAAGCCTGGCCCGGGCGGCCGATTGGGCCCCGAGCAGGAAGATGAGGCCCTCAAGGCCCTCCTAACCACCGGTCTCTTCGCCGACGTCCGCATCAGTCATACCGGCGGCCGTATCGTTGTGACGGTGGTCGAAAATCCGGTCATCAACCGGGTTGCCTTCGAGGGCAACAAGAAGGCCAAGGACGAGCAACTCACGGCAGAAGTCCAGTCAAAGCCGCGCGGGACCTTGTCGCGGCCGACCGTTCAGGCCGATGTGCAGCGCATCATCGAAATCTATCACCGCAGCGGCCGCTTCGACGTCGGCGTCGACCCGAAGATCATTGAGTTGCCCAATAATCGCGTCGATCTGGTTTTCGAGATCAAGGAAGGCGATAAGACCGGCGTCAAGGACATCCGGTTTGTCGGCACGCATGCATTTTCGTCGGGTCGCCTCAAAGACGTCATCAAGACATCCGAGAGCAACTTTCTCAGCTTCTTGCAGACCACCGACATCTACGACCCCGATCGTATTGAGGCGGACCGCGATCTGCTGCGCCGGTTTTATCTGAAGCACGGCTACGCCGATGTGCGCATCGTGGCCGCGGTTGGCGAATACGACCCGGCCAAGAAAGGCTTTGTCGTCACCTTCACGATCGATGAAGGCGCCCAATATCGCGTGGGTACGGTGGACGTCGTGTCGAATGTACACGCCATTGAGCCCGGGTCGTTGCGCGCGCAGGTCAAGCTGGGCCCTGGCAGCGTCTACAATGCGGATCTTGTAGAACGAAGCGTGGAATCGATGACGATCGCAGCCGCTAAAAACGGCTACGCCTTCGCCAGCGTACGTCCGCGCGGCGACCGTAACTTCGAGGCCAAGACCATCAACCTCGTCTTCGTCGTCGAAGAAGGAGCGCGCGCGTACATCGAGCGCATCAACGTCCGCGGCAATACCCGTACCGCGCGACTACGTAATACGCCGGGAATTCGATCTGAGTGAAGGTGACGCCTACAATCGCGCACTCATCGATCGTGCCGAGCGCCGCCTGAAGAACCTCAACTACTTCAAGGCGGTGAAAATTACCAACGAACCAGGTTCAGCTCCGGATCGCGTCGTCGTTAACGTCGATGTTGAAGAACAGCCAACGGGTGAGTTTTCGGTGTCCGGAGGGTACTCGACCGCCGACGGTCTCATTGGCGAGGTGAGCGTCGCCGACCGAAATCTCATGGGTCGCGGCAATTACGCGAAGGCCTCGGTAACCTACGGACAATACGTTCAAGGGTTTCGATCTCTCGTTCGTGGAGCCCTATCTTTTCGGCTACCGCATGGCCGGCGGAATTGACCTGTTTGCGCGGCAAAATCTCGCAAACAATTACGTTTCGTACGATTCCCAGACGGTTGGCACCAATCTCCGCCTCGGGTTCGCGATTGACCGAGGAAATCGCGTTCCAGCCGCGCTATTCGTTCTATCAGCAGAAGATCACGCTGCCCGACCCAGTACAACAACTGTCAGTTTTCGACCTTATGCGCTCGATCAACGGTGGGCCGGGCGTTAGCCCCACGAACGAAGCGATCCGTCAATCTGGTGCGCCTCCCGGGCCGCCTTGTAAATGACCGGCGGCAACTGTTACGCGGACGGCGAGGCCTCGCTCGCGGTTCGTAAGGAGCTGGCCGCGGGCCCGGTCAACACGTCACTGGTTGGCTACACGGTTTCCTACAACACGCTCGACAACAACAGGCTTCCGACCAGCGGTCTGTACACTGAACTCAAGCAGGATTTCGCCGGCGTCGGCGGCGACGTGCAATTTCATTCGCACGTCGGCTGAGGTGCGCAATTACTATGAAGTGTTCTCCGACGTCGTCAGCGTCTTGAAGTTCCAGGTTGGCAACTATCACGCCTTGGGGCGGCAGAGGACCTGCGCATGCTGGATCATTTCCAGATGGGTCCAAATCTCGTTCGCGGCTTTGCGCCAGCCGGCATAGGACCACGCGATCTCACGATCGGAACGACAAACGACGCGCTTGGTGGCAGCATGTATTGGGGCGTGAGCCTCGAGGCGCAAACACCGTTGTATTTCCTGCCGAAAGATATCGGCATCAAGATTGCGGCATTTGCCGATGCGGGAAATCTTATGGGACTATCAGGGTCCGACCAGTTGGAGCGTGACCGGTGAAACCTTGCAGGTCGGACTCGACAGTGCGTCAATGGTGCGGTCTTCGGTCGGTGTCGGCCTGCTCTGGGACTCTCCTTTGGGGCCGCTGCGTTTCGATCTCGCTTATCCGATTACAAAATATTGCGCGACCGCGTCTGATAATGTGACGCAGGTTTGCGACCGCACGCAGATCTTCCGCTTCAGCGGCGGCACCAAGTTCTGATTTTGACTGCGTCCGACGGTACGGCGGATCGGACTCCTGCAGGGATGAACGACCCGGTCTTCTTACGACACTCGCGCGGTCTCACGCTTGACGAGATCGTCGCCCTGACCGGCGCGACGCTCGCGTCGCCGCGTCCGCATGCGCGGCGCGTCGTCAATGTTGCGCCGCTTGATCGCGCGTCGCCTCACGATCTTGCTTTTTTTGACAACAGGAAGTTCGGCGGCGGCCGCAGCCGCGACCCATGCCGGCAGTCTGCCTCACGACGACGGCGCTTGCCGGTGACCTGCCACCCAAGGTGGCCGTTCTGACGGTGCGGGATCCTTACCGCGCGTTTGTAGCGGCGGCGCGCGAATTGTTTCCGCAAGCGCTGCGCCCATCGTCGCTATCCGCAGCCGGGCGAGTTTGCCGGCGCGCATGTCGATCCAAGCGCGCGCATGGAAGATGGCGTGTCAGTTGATCCGGGCGCTGTCATAGGTCCCGACGTCGAGATCGGAAGCGGCAGCGTGATCGGAGCGAACGCGGTAATCGGCGCGGGCGTGAGAATCGGGCGGGACAGTTCGATCGGCGCCAATGCGACCATCAGCGAGGCATTGATTGGGGATCGCGTCATCATTCATCCCGGATGCAAGATAGGTCAGGATGGCTTCGGTTTTGTGATGGGCAAAAGCCACCTGAAAGTCCCGCAGGTCGGACGCGTTATTATTCAAGATGACGTGGAGATCGGGGCCGGCACAACCATCGACCGTGGTGCCATTCGCGATACGGTCATCGGCGAGGGTACCAAGATCGACAACCTGGTTCAGGTGGGCCACAATGTCTGTATTGGCCGTCACTGTATACTAGTGGCGCTAACGGGCATTTCCGGCAGCGCGACATTGGAAGATTTCGTTGTGCTGGGTGCCCGTGTTGGCGTGGGCAATGACTTGACGATTGGCGAAGGGGCGCAGGTTGCGGCAGTCAGCAATGTCCACGGTGACGTGCCGGCTGGTGCGCGCTGGGGCGGCTCGCCGGCCAAACCGATTAAGCTGTGGTTCCGCGAAATGAAAATGCTTGCGAGGCTTGCGCGCAGGGAAAGCGACAGTGAGGCGGCTGCGGACGAATGAGATTGTGTTATGGATAAAGCCGTTACGAAGCTTGAGGCAGCCGACATCGAGATGGTGTTGAAGATGCTGCCACACCGTTATCCATTCTTGATGGTCGACCGCGTCCTTGATATTCACGGCGATGAGAGCGGCATCGGCATAAAGAACGTAACGATCAACGAACCGCAATTCCAAGGGCATTTTCCCGGCAATCCTGTTTTTCCAGGCGTACTGATGATCGAAGGCATGGCGCAGACGGCAGGCGTCCTGTGCATTGCCGCAACCGGCGCGCAGCCGAAATCGGTTTTTTTTCTTACCATCGACAAGGCAAAATTCCGCAAGCCGGTGCGGCCGGGCGATACCATTGAGTACCATATGAAACGGATCGCGCGTCGCAAATCCATGTGGTGGTACCGCGGTGAAGCGAAAGTCGCCGGCCAGATCGTCGCGGAAGCCCAAGTCGGCGCTATGCTTTCAGACGCATGAGTGCGCGCATGATTGATCCTTCGGCTCGGGTCGAGGCCGGAGCGGCAATCGGAAACGACGTCTCGATCGGTCCCTATTGCACCATTGGCGCCCACGTCCGCGTTGGCGATGGTTGTCGACTGATCGGACACGTCAATCTCACGGGCCACACCACGATTGGTGCGCGCACCGTCATCCATCCGTTTGCTTCGCTCGGTTCGCCCCCGCAGTCGTTCGGTTATCGCGGCGGACCCACAACACTTGAAGTCGGAGCTGATTGCGATATTCGTGAAAACGTCACCATGAGCACCGGCACGGAAGATGGCGGCGGAAAGACGCAAGTCGGCGATGGCTGTTTTTTCATGGTCGGTAGCCACGTTGGGCACGATTGCCATGTCGGCAACAAGGTGGTGTTCGCCAATAACACGGTACTGGGCGGGCACGTCACCATTGGCGACAACGTCGTGTTCGGCGGGGGTGTTGCGGTACGCCAGTTCGTTCGGATAGGCGAGGGCGCGATGATCGTCGGTCTGAGCGGGGTACGCGCCGATGTGATCCCCTTTGCAATGGCGCAAGGTTCGCTCGCCAATCTGGTCGGGCTTAATGTCGTCGGCATGCGGCGGCGCGGACTTTCGAAATCGGACATTCACCGGGTTCGTGCTGCTTACGAAGCCTTGTTTTTCGGCGAGGGCGAGTTCCGTGCCCGCATCGACAAGGTCGCCACGGAGTTCGGTGACGAGGCACTGGTAGGCAAGATCATCGCGTTCGTTCGAGCCGGAAAGCGGCCGTTCACGATGGCGATCAAGCGCGGCGAGGCGGACGAGGACGCATGAGCGCGCGAGCGGCTGTGGGGCAGGACGGCCCGCTCGCGCTCATATGCGGGGGCGGCACGCTGCCACTGGCGGTGGCGGACTTCGTTTCGAAGCGCGGACGGGCGGTCGTGCTTTTTGCGCTACGCGGTCATGCCGACCCGGCAATGATCGCACGCTATCCACATCACTGGATTCGTATTGGCCAACTGGGCGCTTTCACACGGCACGCTCGTGCCGCCGGCTGCCGCGACGTGGTTTTTATCGGCTCGTTGGTGCGGCCGACGCTCTGGAATCTTCGCCCTGATTTCAAGGCGCTGATGCTATTGCCGCGAATTATGGCTGCGTACCGCGGAGGCGATAATCATCTTCTGTCGGGCGTGAGCCGGATTGTCGAGGATCACGGCTTTCACCTTCTTGGCGCCCATGAAGTTGCACCGGAGATATTGGTGCCGGAGGGAGTGCTCGGGCGCGTCGATGCCGCGGAACAGCATCGGCAGGACATTGCTTTTGGTTTTGATTATTTACGCGCGAGCGGTGCATTCGACATTGGACAAGCGGTGGTGGTCGCCGGCAAACGCGTGCTGGCGGTAGAAGCTGCCGAGGGTACCGACCAGATGCTGGCGCGCGTTGCCGAATTACGAATTGCTGGGCGGGTCGGTGGTCCGCCAGGGATTGGAGTGCTGGTGAAGGCCCCAAAACCGGAACAGGACCGCCGATTTGATTTGCCGTCGATAGGTCCAAATACCGTGGCCGGGGTAGCGCATGCGAAGCTCGCCGGTATTGCGGTGGTGGGCGGCGCGACCGTGGTTGCGGAACCCGAGCGCGTGGTCGTTGAAGCCGACCGCGCCGGAATTTTTGTTCTTGGCGTTCCGGCCGGAACAGAGCGATGAGCCCGCATATTTTTCTCGTCGCTGGCGAAGAGTTGGGCGACCGGCTGGGCGCTGCGCTGATCGCAGCGATCAAGCAGCGCACTCAAGGTCGCGCGCATTTCTCCTGCGTCGGTGGCACACACATGACAGCGGAGGGCGCACCAAGTCTTTTTCCACTTGGTGATCTCGCGATCGTTGGATTTGGGGGGATTCTAACGCGCTTGCCGAAGATCTTCCGGCGCATTCGTGAGACGGTAGATGCTGTCGTATCCGCAAAGCCGGATGCGCTGGTGATCATTGATAGTCCAGAATTTACCCATCGCGTGGCGCGCGCTGTCCGCGCCCGTGCTCCTGAAATTCCGATCATCGATTACGTCTGTCCGTCGGTGTGGGCATGGCGCCCGGGCCGCGCGCGTGCAATGCGCGCGTATATTGATCATGTGCTTGCGCTGCTGCCGTTCGAACCAAAAGTCCTCGGTGAGCTTGGTGGGCCGCCGTGCACTTATGTCGGTCATCCATTGATAGAGCGGCTCGACGAACTGCGGCCAAACGAACTCGAAAAACGATTGCGGATGGCGGGGCCGCCGTTGCTGCTGGTGATGCCGGGAAGCCGGACGGCCGAAATACGGCGCATGGCACCGGTTTTTGGTGCGGCGGTTGCGCGTGTGGCCGAGCAGTTCGGAGATATCGAAGCGGTGGTTCCGGCGGTGCCAAGGCTCGCGGATACAGTGCGAACCGCAGTTGCGTCATGGCGCGTTCCGACACGCGTGGTCATTGATGTCAGCGAAAAGAACGAAGCTTTTCGAACGGCACGCGCGGCGTTGACCAAATCGGGGACCTCGACGCTTGAACTCGCGCTCGCTGGCGTGCCGATGGTAGCGGCGTACAAAGTGAGCCTGACGGAAGAACTTGCCGCACGTCTGCTCGTCAACGTCCCGTCGGTCATTCTCGCCAACCTGACATTGGGCGAAAATATCGTGCCGGAATTCATCCAGTGGGATTGCACTGCCGAGCGGCTCACAACCGCATTATTGCCCCTGCTGGCCGATACGCCGGAGCGACGACGGCAAATTGACGCCTTTGCCGGTCTCGATGGGATTTTGGAAATCGGGACGGCGCGGCCTGGCGACCGGGCGGCTGCATTGGTGCTTAATTGTGCTATGAAAAACGGTCGATTATTGCGCGAAACTGGAATATCAGCTCTGTCACAATCCTAGCTTGCTGGGTCCTGCCGGATAGGCGTATGTCCTTGTAGCAAACCGGATTCCAGCCTTTGACCCTGTCCCCGCGCGCATCAATCACGGCCGTTCACGGCTACGTGCCGCCTGATCTGCTCACCAATGCGGAGCTTGCGCGCCTGGTCGACACCAGCGACGCCTGGATCACCGAGCGCACTGGGATCAAGGAGCGTCATATATTGAAAGGCGAAGGCCTCGGGACCTCGCATATGGCCGCCGAGGCGGTGCGCGGGCTGTTGGAAAAGACGGGTACCAAACCGGAAGAGGTGGATCTACTCATCTGTGCAACCACAACGCCGGACCTGCAGTTTCCGTCCACTGCCAACCTGATCTGCGACATGGTTGGCGTGCGTAATATTGGAAGTTTCGACGTGCAGGCTGCGTGCTCGGGGTTCCTTTATTCGCTCACCATCGCCGCCCAATTCATCGCGAACGGGACCGCGCGGAAGGTCGTTGTTGTTGGCGCCGATAAAATGTCATCGATCATCGACTATACCGATCGCGCCACCTGCGTCCTGTTCGGCGATGGTGCCGGGGCGGTGCTGCTCGAGCCGAACGATAGCGGCTACGGCATCATGGACGCTCTCATTCATTCCGATGGCTCGGGCATGATCCATTTACATCAGAAGGCAGGTGGCAGCCGGATGCCGGCCACGGCCGAGAGCGTTGCCAAGCGACTGCATTATGTCCATCAGGAAGGTGCTGCGGTCTATAAATTTGCCATCGCCAAAATGGCGGAAGTGGCCGGCCAGATCATGTCGCGAAATAATTTGCGCGCCGAGATGATTGATTGGCTGGTGCCGCATCAGGCCAACAAGCGCATCATCGAGTTGACAGCCGAGCGCATGGGCATGCCGATGGACAAGGTGATGGTGACCATCCACAAGTATGGCAACACCACCAACGCCACCATTCCGCTCTGTCTGTGGGACTACGAGCCGAAATTAAAGCGCGGCGACCGTATGGTACTTGCCGCGTTTGGCGGCGGGTTCACCTGGGCAGGAATTTACGTGCAATGGGCTTATGACGGCGCGACTGCGCCGAAACTCAACGGCAAATCCAACGGCAAGAGTCGCTAGGTAAACTATTTTCGCCGTGAGATCGGCGCGTAGTCTCTGCGCGTCGCGCCCGTATAGAGCTGACGCGGCCGGCCGATTTTCTGGTGCGGATCCTCGATCATTTCCTTCCACTGGGCGATCCAGCCGACTGTGCGGGCGACCGCAAACAGAACGGTGAACATAGTGGTCGGGAAACCCATCGCCTTGAGCGTGATGCCAGAATAGAAGTCGATATTCGGATAAAGCTTTTTCTCGATAAAATAATCGTCATGCAGCGCGATCTTCTCGAGCTCCATGGCGACGTCGAGGAGCGGGTCATCCTTGATTCCGAGTTCTGTCAGAACCTCGTGGCACGTCTTCTGCATGATCTTGGCGCGCGGGTCGTAATTTTTGTACACGCGGTGACCAAAGCCCATCAGCCGGTATGAATCGTTTTTGTCTTTGGCGCGCTTGATGAATTCGGGAATGCGGTCGACCGAGCCGATCTCGCGCAGCATGTTGAGCGCTGCTTCGTTGGCGCCACCATGTGCCGGACCCCACAAGCAGGCGCAGCCCGCCGCGATGCACGCGAACGGGTTGGCGCCAGACGAGCCGGCAAGCCGGACGGTTGATGTCGATGCGTTTTGCTCGTGATCTGCGTGCAGGATGAAGATGCGATCCATTGCGCGCGCAAGCACCGGATTGGCCTTGTAGTCTTCGGTCGGCACCGCGAAACACATGCGCAAGAAGTTTGACGCGTAGTCGAGTTCGTTTTTCGGGTACACGAACGGCTGGCCGATCGAATACTTGTAGGCCATAGCCGCAAGCGTGGGTACTTTGGCAATCATGCGGATCGAGGCGATCATTCGCTGATGCGGATCGGAAATATCGGTGGAGTCGTGGTAGAATGCCGACAGCGCGCCCACGCAGCCGGTCATGACAGCCATCGGATGCGCGTCGCGGCGGAAGCCCTGGAAGAACCGCATCATCTGCTCGTGCACCATCGTGTGCCGGTTGACGCGGTAGTCGAAGTCGGCCTTCTGCGACGTGGTCGGTAATTCGCCGTAGAGCAGCAAGTAACAAGTTTCCAGAAAGTCGCCGTGTTCGGCGAGCTGCTCGATCGGATAGCCGCGATAGAGCAGAATGCCCTCGTCGCCATCGATATAGGTGATCTTGGATTCGCAGCTCGCAGTCGACGTAAAGCCCGGATCGTAGGTAAACATCCCGCTCTGGCCGTAGAGCTTCGAAATGTCGACGACGTCGGGACCGATCGTGCCGGGATAAATTGGCATGTCCCAATTGTTGTTGCCGACCGTCAGGGTGCCGGTCTTGTTCTTGGCGCTGGTCTTGGCGTCCATGGTCGAGCCCTCGAATTGGCCGCGAGCGATGCGCGTGGAAACGTCTTGGCCGGGCAGATGACGCCGCGTCGGGCGTTAGGGGTTCCGGCCGCTTTGTGCGTATCCCATTCAAGTGTGCGCTGCAAGATAGCGCCATGGCGCCCAATATAGGCACTCGCCGTGCGTTTGCCCGCTATGAAAAATTTACAGCGCTGCCTGGTCCCGCAGCCGGGCAAGGCTTTCGTCCCGGCCTAGCACGGCGAGCACGTCAAAAATTGGCGGGGATGTGGTTCGACCCGTGAGAGCGGCCCTCAACGGTTGCGCCACGGCGCCCAGTTTTAGGCCAGCGCGTTCAGCGTAGGGGCGCACGACCGCCTCGGCCGAGGCGGCGTTCCAGTCCGTGACGGCCTCGAGTTCCGGCAGCAGGGCTGCAATGAGGATTTTGGCTTCGGGTGTCAGCAGGGTTTTGGCCTGATCGTTGATGTCGAGCGGGCGGTTTGTCCACAGGAACCGGGACGCCTCGAACAGTTCGACCAAAGTCTTGGCCCGTTCTTTCAGCCCCGGCATGGCAGCCAGAAGCTTGGCACGTAAGGCAGGGGTCATTTTGCTCGCAAGTTCCTGGCCGCCCGCGATGTGCGGCAAGAGTTGCTCGAGCGCAGCGATCAGGTCGGCGTCGTCGGTCGACCGAATATAATGGCCGTTGAGGCTCTCAAGCTTCGTAAAGTCGAAACGCGCCGGCGATCGTCCGATCTGCGGCAGGTCGAAGGCCGCAATCATTTCCTCCGTGGTGAATATCTCCTGGTCGCCGTGGGCCCAACCGAGCCTCACCAGGTAATTTCGCATCGCCGCTGGCAGATATCCCATGGCCCGGTAAGCATCGACGCCGAGAGCGCCATGGCGCTTTGAGAGCTTGGATCCGTCCGGGCCATGGATCAGCGGGATATGGGCCATGATCGGCACCTTCCAGCCGAGCGCCTGATAGATCTGGGTCTGGCGCGCTCCGTTGTTGAGGTGGTCGTCACCGCGGATGATATGGGTCACGCCCATGTCATGGTCGTCGACCACGACGGCCAGCATGTAAGTTGGCGTGCCGTCTGAACGCAGCAGCACGAAGTCGTCGAGGTTTTCGTTCTGCCAAACCACGCGGCCCTGAACCTGGTCCTCGACGACCGTCTCACCGGTCAACGGAGCCTTGAGGCGGATGACCGGATTGACGCCGGCCGGGGCATCTTTGGGGTCGAGTTCCCGGCATCGGCCGTCATAGAGGCGCGTGCGACCTTCCGCACGAGCCTTCTCCCGCATGGCGGTCAATTGGTCTGGGCTGCAGTAGCAGCGGTAGGCGTGGCCTGACGCCAGAAGCTGCTCGGCGATCTGGCGGTGGCGGGAGGCACGAGAAAACTGGAAGACGATCTCGCCGTCCCAGGTGATACCCAGCCAGGTCAGTCCGTCGATGATGGCGTTGATGGCCGCGGCGGTCGAGCGCTCGCGGTCAGTGTCCTCGATTCGCAGCAGCATTTTTCCGCCATGCCGACGTGCGAACAGCCAGTTAAACAGGGCAGTACGGCCTCCTCCTATATGGAGGAAGCCGGTCGGTGAGGGCGCAAAGCGGGTGACGACGGGCTCGCTCATCGGCGGCGATCTACCACACTTGCCGGAAAAGGTGTCAGCGCGATTGACATTGAGCCGGACGTCCCGTCATGGCATAGGCCGCCGCTCGTGGCGTCGGATGGGTTACTGCGGATTTTGAGGAAGCATGGCGACGAACGATAATGCAAGAGGCGAAGCGGCCGCGGGAGAGCCCGGGCGCGATTTCATCCGCGATATCGTTAAAGCCGACCTTGACGCGGGTCGCGCCAAAGGCGTGGTCACGCGCTTCCCGCCCGAGCCCAACGGGTACCTCCATATTGGGCACGCCAAATCGATCTGTCTGAATTTCGGAATTGCGGAAGAATTCGGCGGACGCTGCCATCTTCGTTTTGACGATACCAACCCGACGAAGGAAGAGCAGGAATATATCGATGCCATCGAGCGCGATGTGCGCTGGCTTGGGTTTGATTGGGGCAAGCACCTCTACCACGCCTCGGACTATTTCGAGCGGCTCTATGGATGGGCGGAGGACTTGATTCGTGCCGGCAAGGCCTATGTGGACGATCAAAATCCCCACGACATGCGAACCAATCGAGGCACGCTGACCGAGCCGGGCAAGAACAGTCCATTCCGGGACCGCAGTGTTGAAGAAAATCTCGATCTATTCCGGCGTATGCGCGCGGGTGAATTCCCGAATGGCACGCGTGTGCTGAGGGCCAAAATCGACATGGCCTCAGGCAATATCAATCTGCGCGATCCAGTGATGTATCGTATCCTTCACGCCAATCACCCACGCACCGGAACGGAATGGAAGATCTATCCCAGTTATGACTACGCTCACGGTCAGTCGGATGCGGTAGAGCAGATCACCCATTCGATCTGCACGCTGGAATTCGAGGATCATCGTCCGCTCTACGACTGGTTCATCGCGAATTTGGATGTGCCATCGAAACCGCACCAGTACGAATTCGCACGCCTCAATTTGACCTACACGGTGCTGTCCAAGCGCGTGCTAACCGAGTTGGTACGCGGCGGACATGTCAGCGGATGGGACGACCCGCGCATGCCGACTTTGGCGGGCTTGCGCCGGCGCGGCGTTCCGCCCGAGGCCATTCGGGATTTCGTCAAACGTATTGGCGTCGCAAAGGCCAACAGCACGGTCGACGTGGGGATGTTCGATTTTTCCGTCCGCGAAGCTCTCAATAAAACAGCGTTGCGGCGAATGGCGGTGCTTCGCCCGCTCAAGGTTGTGATCGAGAATTATCCTGAAGGGCAGGTTGAGGAATTGGAGGCGGTCAATCACCCCGACAATCCCGCGGCCGGTGCGCGAAAGATCAAGTTCGGACGCGAGATCTACATCGAGCAGGATGATTTTATGGAGAACCCGCCGAAGAAATTCTTCCGGCTTTCTCCGGGAACTGAAGTTCGCTTGCGCTATGCCTTTTTCCTGACCTGCCGCGAAGTCATTAAAAACGCGAGCGGCGAGGTAACTGAGTTGCGCTGCACTTATGATCCGGCAACCCGCGGCGGCAATGCGCCGGACGGACGCAAGGTTAAGGCGACAATACACTGGGTTTCGGCGACGCATTCCATCCCAGCGGAGGTGCGGCTTTATAATCCGCTGTTTACAAGGCCTGATCCCAGTGGCGGCGAGGGATTTGCTGCCGATCTCAATCCCAACTCGGTGGAATTGCTGAATGAAGCTCGCCTGGAGCCGGCCCTTGCCGAGTCCAAAGTTGGGCAACCGGTCCAGTTCGAACGGCAGGGCTATTTCTGTCTCGATATAGACTCAACGGCGGCGAAGCCCGTGTTCGGCCGGACGATCGGGCTGCGCGATACCTGGGCCAAGGAAAAAGTCACAGGCTGAGGCCGAAGCGGCTAGCCACAACCTAGAGATGAGTTAGGATAGGCGCGGTTGTAATGGTCCGGCGTCGGGGAGGCGCCCCGCGCCTTGGTTCGGCAAAGTCCTCATAACGAGCGACCGCGGGCGCGCGCCAAAGCTTGGGCGCCCACTTCTGATGCTGCGCGCCGCCCGGCTGGATTATTGCTGCCGGACGGAATTGTCGAAGCCGCCGGCTCGCTGCGCGGGCTGCTGGCAGAGTGGATCGTGGCCGAATTTGCACCGGGCCGGCTGATGCCGTGGCTGCCGGTGGCCTTTGGCTTCGGCATTGTCGTCTACTTCAGTGCGGATCGCGAACCGGTCTGGTGGGCGGCGGTGGCCTTGGCGATTGCAGGCCTCGTCATAACGGTTCTGGCCCGCCATCGCGCGATTGGGTTCCCGCTTGTGCTTGGATTGACGGCAGTTGCGGCAGGTTTTGCCACAGCGACGCTGCAGACAGAGCGCATCGCGCACCCAATTCTGCGGTCGCCTGCCGCAAGTGTGTTGGTGTCAGGTTTTGTCGAGGTGCGTGAAGAGCGCGAGCGCAGCGATCGTATCGTCGTACGCGTTCAAGCGATTGAGGGCTCGCTCGCAAAACCCGTACCTGAGCGCGTTCGCGTCGCGGTACGCAAAGGAAGCGCTCCCGCTGTTGGAAGCTTTGTCGAATTCAAGGCACGCCTGTCGCCACCAATGCAACCGCTGCGGCCTGGTGGATACGATTTTGCGCGCGACATGTATTTTCAACGCATAGGGGCGTCCGGTTATGCGCTTGGCGCGATCAAGGCCAAGGCGCCGCCGGTTGCGCGCGGATTCTGGTTACAATATGCCACGGTCATTGATGACGTGCGGGAAGCGATCGACAAGCGCATTCGCGCGGTGATGCCGGGCGACAATGGCTCCATCGCGTCAGCGTTGATCACGGGAAAACGTGACGCTATTTCGACACCAGTCAACGATGCCATGTATGTTTCGAGCCTCGCCCATGTCCTGTCGATTTCGGGCTATCACATGGCAGTGGTGGCGGGGATTGTGTTCTTTTTTATACGCGCCGGCCTGGCGCTGTTTCCTTCATTGGCGAGCCGTTATCCGATCAAGAAATGGGCGGCGCTTTGCGCGCTAATCGCGGCCGGGCTCTATCTCCTGCTTTCAGGTGCTGAGGTGGCCACTCAACGCTCATTCATCATGATCGCAATCGTGCTCATTGGCGTCATGCTGGATCGACCGACGCTTACTTTTCGTACACTCGCGGTCGCGGCGATCGGAGTGTTGGTGTTTGCGCCCCAGGCGGTTATTCACCCGAGCTTCCAGATGTCATTTGCGGCCACATTGGCGCTTGTTGCGGCGTATCAATACGGGCTGCCATGGCGCGCCGACAAAGATAGCTCACTCGGCATGCGCGTGGCTCTCTGGGGTGCGCGAGAGGTTTTCGGGTTGCTTTTGGCCTCGCTAGTTGCCGGTTTTGCAACGACGCCCTATGCGGCCTACCATTTTCATCGGCTCGCGCCATACGGAGCGGTGGCCAATCTCCTTGCTATGCCGGTCGTGTCCGCGCTGGTCATGCCAATGGGCATTCTTGGGCTGTTAGCGATGCCATTCGGATTCGATGCACCGTTCTGGCGGCTGATGAGTGGCGGCATTGATTGGATGAATGGTGTTGCGCTTTGGGTCACCAGCCTACCGGGCGCCGTAGGACGGCTGCACGCCTTCGGAACTGGTCCACTGTTGGTAGGGACGGCAGGCATCTTGTTTGTCTGCTTGCTACGTACGCCACTGCGCTGGAGCGGAGCGGTCATGGTCGTTGGTGGCAGCCTTTGGGCCATCGTGTCACCGCAGCCGGACATTCTGATCGCCAGTGACCGCCAATCGGCCGCGTTTCGCGGGACCGACGGACGCCTTGCAATTTTGCACAATGGTCGCGACACCTTCGCCGTCAAGGAATGGCTTGCCGCCGACGCCGACGCGCGTGCTCCGAAGGATTCAAGTTTGGCCAATGGCGTCAGGTGTGACGCTATTGGCTGTATTGGCACGCTTAACGACGGGCGCCTGATCTCAATGGTGCTTGGAATTGAGGCGTTCGCCGAGGATTGCGCACGCGCTGCTGTAGTCATTACTGCGCGCGCAATACCAGCATCGGGCTGCGCCGCTATTGTCGTTGATCGACAAACTTCAGGCGAGCTTGGTGCCGTGGCTCTGCACAAGACCGGCGATCATTTCCAGCTTGCTCTCGCGCGGTCACCCGGTTCTGAGCGGCCGTGGACGACAAATCCAACGCGAGCATCGGAAAGTGCGCAAGCGGCGGCGCCACGAGGCGCAATAGATGCGATGCCGCGCGAAGACGATCTGTCCGCGGACGACTAATATCGGCGGAAAAGCCCGGCGAGCTTGCCCTGGATCCGCACCCGGTTCGGCGGAAGGATGCGTACCTCGTACGCGGGGTTGGCCGGTTCGAGCGCGATCGAGGCGCCACGGCGGCGGAAGCGCTTAAGGGTTGCCTCCTCGTCATCGATCAGAGCAACAACAATATCGCCCGTTTCGGCGGCTTCGGATTTTCTGATCAGCGCGATGTCGCCATCGAGGATGCCGGCCTCGATCATGCTGTCACCGCGTACTTCCAAGGCGAAATGATCGCCGGCTGAAAGCAGGTCAGGGGGCATGTTGATGACATGGCTGCGGGTCTGGATCGCCTCAATCGGCGTGCCGGCCGCAATTCGGCCCATAACCGGCACGGCGACCGGGCGACCGCTGGATCATCCTCGGAATTGGTACGAACACGGCCAAGATCGCCCTCGATCACGCTCGGCGTAAAACCGCGCGACCGCGACGAACCGAGCCCATGACCGACCGAATCCGGCAGTTTGATCACCTCTATGGCGCGGGCGCGATTGGGCAGCCGCCTGATGAAACCGCGCTCTTCCAGGGCCGTGATAAGCCGGTGGATACCCGACTTTGAACGCAGGTCGAGGGCGTCCTTCATCTCGTCAAAGGAGGGCGGCACCCCGGCCTCCGTCAGCCGCTCGTGGATGAAGCGCAGAAGCTCGAACTGCTTGCGGGTCAGCATCGGTTTCTCCCCGTCGGACCGCCCCCGGAGGGACAGGTCAGAAACAAATCATGAACGGACACTATCTGTTCGATATGTGTTCCGCAACTATTTAATTTGGGGTGAAAAACTCGAAAGACGCCTAAAGGCCTAGCTTAAGGATGACACAGTCTGAACCCGCCGAAGCCGCCGGGGCGCGTGGTTCCCGAATCAGCAAACAACCTGCCTTGGCCAACGGCGCCATCAGGGAACTATCCTGATCGGGAAGTGGCGTGGCCACCGGACCGTCAGGTCCATCTTCGAGGGTCGCCCGTAGGTAGTCGGCGCGCTCATCGTTGGCGGGCAAATCGCGTCCGAGCCGCGCCCTTGCCGGAGTGTGCTCAAAGTCGTGTCGGCCGGCGAGCCGCCGGATAAGGGGCACCAGAAACAGGTATGCGCAGACGTAAGAGGATACCGGATTTCCAGGAAGCCCCAGAACCTGCATGCCGCCCAGCCGGCCATGCATCATCGGTCGGCCGGGCCGAAGGGCCACCCGCCAAAACGATAAATCTAGGCCTTCAGACGCCAGCGCGCGCTGCACCAGATCATGCTCTCCAACCGAGGCGCCACCCGTGGTGACAAGGGCGTCGGCACCCCATTCCCGGGCCCGGCGCACGCCGGCTGTGATGTCTTCGATGCGATCACGTGCGATGCCAAGGTCAAGAACTGTGCCGCCCTCGCTACGCGCGAGCGCCGTGAGGGCAAAACCGTTCGAATAGACGATTTCACCGAGATCGAGCTTGCTGCCGGGCGGCACCAGTTCGTCGCCGGTTCCGAGCACAGCCACCTTGGGTTGACGGTGCACACGCAGGCTCGGGTAATTCATTGCGGCGGCCAACATCAGGTCGCGGCCACTCAGCCGGGTGCCCTTGCGCAACAGAAGCTGGCCTTTCGCAAAATCGATGCCTTGCGCCCGCACATTGCGTCCCTTGGCGGCCGATTTCTGGATAGCGACGTTCTTGCCGTCACTCGTGGCAAGTTCCTGAATGACGACAGTATCGCTGCCCTCGGGCATTACACCGCCGGTAAAAATTCTGGCGGCTTCGCCTGGGCCGACCGCGCCTTCAAAAGGGTGTCCGGCGGCAACTTCACCTATCAGTTTAAGTGTGACAGGCGCATTCGCGACGTCACTTCCCCGAACGGCATAACCGTCCATGGCGGAAACAGCGGCAGGCGGCTGGGTACGAAGCGCGGACACGTCGTCGGTCAAAACGCGGCCAAGCGCGTCGACGAGTAGTGCCGTTTCCGCGGGTAGCGCCTTCGCATCGGCCAGCACCCGCTGTAACGCCTCGGCAACTGGCATCAAACTCAAGGTTACGCCTCCGCGCGCCACTCGCCGGATTTTCCGCCGCTCTTATGCAGCAGTCGAATGCCTTCGATCCGCATCCCGCGTTCAGCCGCCTTCACCATGTCATAGATCGTCAGGCACGCTATCGAGACCGCCGTCAGCGCCTCCATCTCGACGCCTGTCTTGGCGGTCACTTTGACCGTGGCCTGAACAAGAAATCCGGGCAGTGCGTGCTCCGGATTGATGTCGATCTCGATCTTAGTGAGAGGGAGTGGATGACAAAGCGGGATGAGGCCGTGGGTCCGTTTGGCAGCCATGATGCCGGCAAGCCGTGCCGCACCCAGCACGTCCCCCTTCATGGCATTGCCTTCGACCACCAGGTCGAGCGTTTCCTTGCGCATGATAACGCGGCCTTCGGCGATTGCGATACGTTCGGTGGCGCCCTTATCGGACACGTCCACCATTCGCGCTTCGCCGCGCTGGTCGATATGGGTTAATGGGCTCGTTGGCAGTGGCGAAATCGGAGATTTTGTCTTCGTTTTGGCCTTCGGCTTTGCTCGGCGGGCCACGCTTTTCTTCGTGCGACGAGGTGCGTTTTTCTTTTTGGGACGCCTCGTAGGTGCTTTCTTGCGTCGCGCCATGGCTTTACTCCGCTGCAGCTCGGCGCGGCTCACGCGCAATGAGGGACCGTGTGGCGGCGGCAACGTCGTCTTGCCGCATTAGGCTTTCGCCAATCAGGAAAGTCGAAATTCCGATACGCTTGAGACGCGCAAGGTCGGCAGGTGTATTGAGCCCGCTTTCGGCAACGACGACACGATCGCGCGGGATCTTTGGTGCCAGGCGCTCGCTGACGTCGAGAGAGGTCTCGAAGGTCCGTAAATCCCGATTGTTGACGCCTATGAGGCGCGATTTCAGCTTGAGGGCGCGGCCAAGCTCAACCTCATCATGAACTTCAACAAGAACATCCATACCATATGCTTTGGCGGCATCCTCGATCGCCAGTGCCGCCGCGTCATCGACGGCGGCCATAATGATGAGGACGCAATCGGCACCAAGCGCTCGCGATTCCACCACTTGGTACGGCTCGTAGACGAAATCCTTGCGCAACGCGGGCAGAGCCGTGGCACTGCGGGCTGCGGCAAGAAACTCCGGCTTGCCCTGGAATGATGGTGCGTCGGTCAGTACCGAAAGGCAGGTAGCACCACCGGCCTCGTAAGCCTGTGCGAGCGAGGGCGGGTCGAAGTCGGCCCGGATCAGGCCTTTCGACGGACTGGCCTTCTTGATCTCTGCGATCAGCGCATAGTCGCCCGTGGCGACGCGGCGCTCGATCGCCGCAAGAAAGCCACGCGGCGGCGGTGCGGCCTTCGCCAGTTTTTCAAGCTCAGCAAGCGGGCACGCTCGCTTTGCAGCGGCGATTTCCTCGCGCTTATAGGCTTCGATCTTGGTGAGTATGTCAGACATTCAATTATTCCTGCGCATGATCTTATCCGAAAACCGGTTCCCACTTTTCGGGATCATGCGTCACGCCTCCACGGCGTTTGAAACCGCGATCAGTCGATCGAGACGGCCTTCGGCCTCGCCGGTTTCAATCGATTTTGCCGCCAACATCGCACCTTGCTTGAGATCTTTCGCTTTGCCGGCCACGATGAGCGCTGCCGCGGCGTTCAGGATCGAGACATCGCGAAATGGGCCCGGCTTGCCCTTGAGAACGTCGAGTAATGCCTTTGCGTTAAACTCGGCGTCACCGCCGCGCAATGCCTCGGGCTTCGCGCGCGACAATCCAGCATCTTCGGGCGTCACCTCGAATGTCCGGATTTTGCCATTCTCGAGCGCGGCGACGCTGGTAGGTCCGGAAGTGGTGATTTCATCGAGGCCATCCGAGCCGTGAACCACCCAGATGCTTTCGGAACCGAGATTCTTCAGCACCTGCGCCATCGGTTCAACCCAGTGCTTGGAGAATGTGCCAATCATCTGTCGCTTGACGCTTGCGGGATTCGAAAGTGGTCCCAACAGATTGAAAATCGTGCGGGTGCCGAGTTCGACCCGCGTCGGGCCGACGTTCTTCATGGCAGGATGATGCGCCGGCGCAAACATGAAACCGATGCCGGCGTCGCGTATGCACACGCCGACCTGGTTCGGGTCCATTTCAATTTTAACGCCGAGTGCCTGCAATACGTCGGCCGCGCCGGACTTCGACGATAGCGCGCGATTGCCGTGCTTGGCGACCGGCACGCCGGCGCCTGCCACGATGAAGGCCGCGCAGGTCGAAATATTGAATGAGCCGGAGGCGTCGCCGCCGGTACCGACAACGTCAACAGCGCCTGGTGGCGCTTTCACGCCGAGCATCTTGGCGCGCATGGTTGTGACGGCGCCCGTAATCTCATCGACGGTTTCCCCACGGACGCGCAATGCCATCAACAACCCTCCCATTTGAGATGGGGTGGATTCGCCCGACATCATGCGGTCGAAGGCGCTAGCGGCTTCTTCGCGTGTGAGGCTCGCACCGGTCGCTACCTTGGCGATGAGCGCTTTAAAATCATCGGCCATGTCAAATATCTCACGTCGCCGCGTGCAACGCGGTAGTCGCGCGCGTCGGAGCCGCGCGCTTTCCGCGCTTTGCGTTCCAGTCGGCGGCCAGGTCCAGAAAATTCTTGAGCATCAGGTGGCCGTGCTCGGATGCAATGCTTTCGGGATGAAATTGCACCCCATGGATTGGCAGGCTCGTATGCATAAGTCCCATCACCAGATGATCGTCCGTTTCGGCGTTGACGATCAGCTCGCGCGGCATGTTGGCACGCTCGACAACGAGCGAGTGGTAGCGGGTCGCCTTCAAGGGACCGTTGATGCCGCGAAAGACGCCAGTACCGGTGTGCTTGATCTCGGACACCTTGCCGTGCACCGGGGTGGCGCGCACCACCTTGCCGCCGAACGCTTGCCCGATCGCCTGGTGACCGAGGCAAACGCCCAGGATCGGAATGTTCGGTGCGGCCTTGTTGATGAGGTCGAGACAAATGCCGGCTTCAGTCGGCGTGCAGGGGCCAGGTGAAAGCACGATCGCATCCGGCGCCATTG
This sequence comes from uncultured Alphaproteobacteria bacterium, assembly GCA_963817815.1. Classification (GTDB taxonomy): domain Bacteria; phylum Pseudomonadota; class Alphaproteobacteria; order Rhizobiales; family Xanthobacteraceae; genus Pseudolabrys. The sequence goes on from CAWFPY010000001.1 coordinate 231,690, forward strand.
CCAAAACGTCGGCGACCGAAATTTTGTCATTGCGATGCACGGCGACATCAGCCCCCAACCCGCCCAGGTAATGGAACAGGTTGAAGGTGAAGCTGTCGTAGTTATCGATCAGGACGATCATGTTCCACCGCTTGGCCAAGGGTGTAAGGGCCCCCCAATGGAGGGTCAAGCAGGCCAAACTTACGGTGGTTACTGGCCGCGTTTGGCGGCGCTGGCGAAACGGCGGGCCTCTTCAGCGGCTCGAAACAGGGCTTTCGCCTTGTTAATGCATTCCTGCTGTTCGAAGTCGGGTACGCTATCGGCCACGATGCCGGCGCCTGCCTGGACGTACATCTTGCCGTCTTTCACCAACGCGGTGCGCAATACGATGCAGGTATCCATTTCACCCGCGGCGGAGAAATAGCCGACACAGCCCGCGTAAAGCCCGCGCTTTTCCTTCTCCAATTCGTCGATGATCTGCATGGCCCGTACTTTGGGCGCGCCAGATACGGTGCCGGCCGGGAATCCGGCTGCGAGCGCATCAAGCGCGTCGCGATTTGTGGCGAGCTTGCCTTCGACGTTTGAGACGATGTGCATCACATGGCTGTAACGTTCGATGAAAAACTGGTCCGTGACCTTGACGGTACCAATCGTTGCGACCCGGCCGACATCATTGCGCCCGAGATCGAGCAGCATGAGGTGCTCGGCGCGTTCCTTCGGATCTGCCATCAGTTCGTCTTCGAGCGCCTTGTCCTCGTGAGGCGTTGCGCCGCGCTGGCGTGTGCCGGCGATCGGGCGGATCGTGACGACATCGCCAGAAACTTTCACGAGAATCTTCGGGACTCGATCCCGCGACGGAAAACTCGCCAAAATCGAGGAAATAAAGATAGGGCGAGGGGTTTGTTCGCCTTAATGCACGGTAGAGCGAGAAGGGCGGCAGCGTAAACGGCGCCTCGAAGCGTTGCGCCAAAACAATTTGGAAGGCGTCGCCGGCGACGATGTACTCCTTCGCCTTGCGGACCATGGCCTTGTATTCGTCGGGTGTCGTATTCGATTGGATCGGAACGTCGATGGGCCCGGACTCGTGTCCGGACAGGAGCTTGTCCAAAGGTCGATCGAGGCTTTCGACAACGCGTGCAAGCCGCTCAATGGCGCGTGCAAGCGCCGCTTTGGCGTCGACGTCTTTTTCGGGGCGCACGGGCGTCACAACCGTGATCGAATCCTTCACCGCGTCAAAAACGACAATAAGCGTTGGCCGAACCAGGACTGCGTCAGGAATGCCAATAGGATCCGGATTGGGTGGCCCCAACTCTTCCATGAGGCGCACCATGTCGTAACCGAGATAGCCGAACACGCCCGCTGCCATCGGCGGCAAGCTATCGGGCAAGGCAATACGGCTTTCCGCGATCAAGGCACGCAATGCTTGCAGCGGCGGTTCGGGATACGACTCGAACGCATGTGGTTTGTTGCGAGCGTTGCGGTTGACTTCTACCTTCCCGTCGCTCGTTCGCCAGATCAAATCCGGCTCAAGACCGATGATTGAATAACGACCTCGGACCGCACCACCTTCGACTGACTCGAGCAGAAAGTTTGGCGCCTTGCCGCCGCCAAGCTTCAGGAATGCCGAAACTGGCGTCTCGAGGTCGGCAACGAGCGAGGTCCAGACCACCTGTGGTTCGCTCCGCCTATAGCGTTCGGCAAAGGCGGTTTCCGACGGCTCGATCTGCATGTGATGGACTATTGTTGCGTGGCGCCGCCGACGACCTGGTTTAGCGCCGGTTGATTGACGGTGACGCCAAACTCATTTTCCAGCCGCGCGATATATTCGGCGATAACGTCATCGGTGTAGGAATTTTGCAGGACGTCGGCGATCGCCTTGCCTTGCTGCGAATTGGCATCGAATGCAGGGTCGGTCACATCAGTGACCTGAAATATGAATCGCTCGGTTTCATTGTTGCCCTGTGCCGCCCCGGGAACGCCCTTCGGTGTGCGGAAAACAGCTTCAACGAGCTTAGCCGGAATGAACCCGCCGGGCTTTCCGCGCTGAAGATCGGCAGCACTCTCTACCTTGAGACCGGCGTCGCTTGCCACTTGGCCGAAAGCAGTGCCCGCCTTGAGCTTGGCGAGAAGGTCGTTCGATTTTGTTTGCAGTCGCTTTGCGATTTCGTCGTCATGCCAGCGCGCGGCCACCTGGTCTTTGACCTCATCGAGCGTGCGTTCACGCGACGGCGTTATGCCGGTGACATCAAAATAGAGATAACCGCCGCTTGGCAATTGCAATGCATCGGTATCGACGCCGACATCGCTGGTGAACGCGGCGTTGATCACATTCGGAGTTTGCGGCAGTCCTGCGACCGGTTTGCCGTCGGGCGCGCGCCCGGACCGGTCGACCGCGTCGATGTTGACCGCTTTAAGACCAAGTTTCTTGGCGGCCTCGGCTAACGTTGAACCGGCGGCGCGCTCATCTTCGATCTTGTCACGCAAACTTCCGATTTCGCTCTTGACGCGACTTTCGGCAATTTCGTTTTTAATTTGCGTTGCGACTTGATCATAGGTCTTTTCCTCCCCGGCCTCGATTTTGCCGACCTGCAACAGTGCGATCCCAAATCGACCTTTGACGGGGGCGCTCACTTCGCCAGACTTGAGCGCGAAAGCAGCGTCCGCGACGATCGGATCGATAATTTCCGACTTCGTGACGGTGCCAAGATCGGTATCTGATGCGCTCACGCCGCGGTCTTTCGCAATCTCGTCGAAGGTTGCTCCCTTGGTGATGCGCTCGCGTGCGGCCGCCGCGTCCTCGGCGTTGGGAAAAACGATCTGCCGCAGTTCGCGTTTTTCCGGTTTACCGTAGCTGTCCTTGCGTTGCTCGAAATAGGATTTTGCATCCTCGTCGCTAACCGCATTCGGTTTTGCCAAATCCGCGGGGGTGAGTGCCAAAATGGTAATCTTTCGATATTCCGGCGCGCGGAACAGCGTCTTCCGTTCCTCGAAATATTTGCTCAGTTCTTCCGGTGTCGGGGTGGGGACATCTCCCGCCTGTGCTGCGCCGAGAGCCACATATTCAATGCGGCGCTTTTCATTCTGGTATTGATTGATGGCGACCGTCACGGTCGCGGGCACTTTCATATCACCGGTAATGCTTTGCGCAATTTGTCTGCGCAGGACCGCACGTCTTTGCTGGTCGACGAAGCGACTCTCCGTGAAGCCGGCCTGACGTATGATCTGTTCGAAGCGCGTTCGGTCGAACTGGCCGCTCGGGCCGCGGAATGAAGGGTCATTCGCGATGCGCTGAGCGATGTCGGCATCCGAGGCGCCGAGCCGCAATCGCTTGGCCTGCTCGTCGATGGTTGTTTCGGCGATCAGTTGGCCGAGGAGTTGCCGGTCGAGCCCACGGGCGCGCGCATCATCGGGCGTGATCGGTCTGCCGATTTGACGGCCCAGTTGCTGCAGACGCTCGCTGTAGTACTGGCGGAACTGCTCGATCGAAATTTCCGTGCCGCCGATCGTTGCGACGTCGTTGCGGGTGAACCCGCGAAACATGTCTCCGATCCCCCAGATGGCGAAGCTGATGACGAGAAATCCCATGACGGCGGCCATGAGGGCTTTGCCGAGCCAGGTGGAGGAGGCTTTATGAATACCGCGGAGCATGCGTACGTTTTTCGAGGCTTGTGAGGGCTGGTTGATTGGATGACCGCGCCTGTCTAACCCAAGCGGAGCGGCGGCACCATAGGGACCGTCCCAACTCATTGCAACTCAAGAAGGATCAGCCTCCGAACGAGGCATGCTGGCATTGCTGGTGCGGGTCTGATAACGGCACGCGCGAGGGGTTCTTCGATGGCGGCGGCTCACCTAATTCCGCTGGTAGCGGGCAATTGGAAAATGAACGGGCTCAGCGGGTCCCGCGCGGAGCTCGGCAAGATAATTGCCGGCTCTGAGGGGCTCGCCGGAAAAACCGAGCTGATGGTGTGCCCTCCGGCAACCTTGGTTGCGGGCTTCGCCACCGCAGCGCGGGGCTCCCAGGTGACCATTGGCGGGCAAGATTGTCATTCCGACGCATCAGGTGCGCATACCGGCGACATTTCGGCTGAGATGCTGGCAGACGCAGGCGCTCGCGCTGTCATCGTTGGTCACTCTGAACGGCGCGCCGATCACCACGAGACGGACGCGCAGGTGCGCGCCAAAGCGCAGGCGGCCTGGCGGGCCGGATTGACGGCAATCGTTTGTGTCGGTGAGCAGCGCGCCGAACGTGAGGCCGGCAAGACCTTGGCTGTAGTTGGCGGTCAGCTCCTCGGTTCGTTGCCGGATGGCGTCACCAACGCCAATCTTGTTATCGCCTACGAGCCGGTATGGGCCATCGGCACCGGGCTCACGCCGACGCCTGGCGACGTCGCCGAAGTCCACGCCTTTGTTCGGACGCGGCTCGTCGAGCGCTTTGGTGCCGCAGGGGGACGCGTTCGAATTCTTTATGGCGGTTCCGTCAAGCCGGCGAATGCCAAAGAGCTTTTGACGATCCCCGACGTGAATGGCGCCCTTGTGGGCGGGGCTAGCCTAAAAGCCGAGGATTTCCTGGGTATTGCTGCGGTTTACCGCTAGTGGTCCCGAGGGTGGAAAATCGATTGGTGATCGTGTAGAGACCGCGGCGAATTCCTATATAGCCAGATGGCGCCGCCGGGGCAGAGTGCCCGGACCGGCTCGGTTTGAACGGATATTGGCCTGATGCAGCAAGTAATCATTGTCATCCACCTCATGCTGGTTCTTTCCCTGATCGGGGTTGTGTTGTTGCAGCGCTCGGAGGGGGGCGGCCTCGGCATTGGTTCGGGCGGCGGCTTCATGACCAGTCGTGGCACCGCCAACGTCCTGACGCGGGCGACCGCGATCCTTGCGGGCCTATTTTTCGTGACCAGCCTTCTGCTCTCAATCCTGGCCGGGATAAACCGCAAGCCGACGTCGATCCTCGAGGGCGGTCAGAGTGCGCCGACCGCACCTGGTGCGCCGACACCGCTCGGCGGCGGCAGCGGAGGTGGCCTGCTCAACCAATTGCAAGGCGGCGCACCGCCGGCTGCGCCTACGGCTCCGGCAGCCCCGGCGGGGCCGCAGGTGCCGCAGTCGAAATAAAAATCGCAAGCGAGGGGCCGGGAAATCCGGCCCTTCAGCGTTGTGGGAGCAATGTGGCGAGAGAATTCGGAAGAAGGCATGAAAATCGTGGTGCAACCCTTTGTAAAACCCGGAGCTTATGGAGCTACGCACAGGCGCAGAGCGGCTGTGTCCTTTTCGCGCTCGTCGAATCAATCTTCGGGGATTAAAGGTTAGGCCCCATGGCGCGGTATATTTTCATCACCGGCGGCGTGGTCTCCTCACTCGGTAAGGGTCTTGCTTCCGCGGCGCTCGGTGCGCTGCTGCAGGCGCGCGGGTACAAGGTCCGCCTCCGCAAACTCGATCCCTACCTCAACGTCGATCCAGGGACGATGTCGCCTTATCAACATGGCGAGGTCTTCGTTACCGACGACGGCGCTGAAACCGATCTCGATCTCGGCCACTACGAACGATTTACGGGACGGCCCGCAACGCGGCACGACAACATCACGACCGGGCGGATATATCAGGACATCCTCGCGCGCGAGCGTCGTGGCGATTACCTCGGCGCTACCATTCAGGTGATCCCGCACGTGACCAATGCCATCAAGGATTTTGTCCGCGAGGGTAACGACGGCTTTGATTTTGTGCTGTGCGAAATCGGCGGAACGGTCGGTGACATTGAGGGGTTGCCCTTCTTCGAAGCGATCCGGCAATTGGGGAACGATTTGCCGCGTCAGCATGCCATCTATATCCATCTCACGCTGATGCCATTCATTCCGAGCGCGGGTGAACTCAAGACCAAGCCGACGCAGCATTCGGTCAAGGAGCTCCGCTCAATCGGCATTCAGCCCGACATCTTGCTTTGCCGCACCGACCGCCCGATCCCCGAGGGCGAGCGGCGCAAGCTGGCGCTGTTCTGTAATGTCCGGGAAAGCGCCGTCATTGAAGCGCGCGATGTCGACAACATTTACGCCGTACCGGAAGCTTATTCAGCCGAGGGTCTTGATGCCGAGGTGCTCGCAGCATTCGGGATTGAGCCGCGCCAATCCCCTGATCTCGAGCGCTGGCGCCTGATCAATGAGCGCGTTCGAAATCCGGAAGGCGACGTCACGATTGCGATAGTTGGCAAATACACCGGCATGAAAGATGCCTACAAATCACTGATCGAGGCTCTCTCGCACGGCGGCATCGCCAACAAGGTGAAAGTCAATCTCGACTGGATCGAGTTGGAAGTGTTCGAGAATGAAGATCCGGCGCCGTTTTTGGAGCACGTCAACGGAATTCTTGTGCCCGGCGGGTTTGGTCAACGCGGAGCGGAAGGCAAGATCAAGGCTGCCCAATTTGCGCGCGAGCGCCACGTGCCGTATTTCGGTATTTGTTTCGGCATGCAGATGGCCTGCATCGAAGCTGCTCGCAACCTGTGCGGCATTGAAAACGCCAACTCCACCGAATTCGGTCAGACAGCCGAACCAGTCGTCGGCCTGATGACGGAGTGGCTTAAAGGCAATGAATTGCAGCGTCGCACGGCCAGCGGCGATCTCGGTGGCACCATGCGCCTCGGAGCCTATGACGCGACACTGACGCGCGGCAGCCGCGTTGCTGGTATCTACGGCGCGACCGAAATTTCCGAACGGCACCGTCACCGCTACGAGGTCAATACGGCTTACAAGGGTCGTCTCGAGCAACGCGGCATGCGGTTTTCGGGGATGTCACCGGACGGGATCCTGCCGGAGATCATCGAGTATGAAGATCATCCGTGGTTCATCGGGGTCCAGTTTCACCCGGAGCTGAAATCGCGGCCATTCGAACCGCATCCGTTATTCGCATCGTTTATCGGTGCGGCGGTTGAGCAAAGCCGGCTGGTTTAGCCTAGCGGCATGGCCCGCGGCCTCGATCACATCGTCCATGCCGTGCACGATCTTGACGCCGCGGTCGATCTTTATCGCCGCATGGGCTTTCAGGTCGGCGCACGTAACCGGCATCCCCGCGCGTGGGGCACACAAAATCATATCATTCAATTTCCGGGAACGTATGTTGAGTTGCTGTCACTTGCAGACATCAGTGGAATGGCGCCGCACGCGCCCCGGCAGTTTTCGTTTGGCGCGTTTAATCGCGACTTCCTGGAGCGCGGGGAGGGGCTTTCAATCCTTGTGCTCGAAGGACGCGGGGCGTCCGACGCCGACGAGTTTCGTGCAAAAGGGATAGGCGATTTTTCGCTCTACGAATTTGAACGCGAGGGAAGGCGTCCCGATGGCACATCCGTCAAACTTGCGTTTGCGCTCGCCTTCGCGTCTGACCCGGGCATGCCGCGCGTCGGGTTCTTCACCAGCTTTCAGCGCCGTCCGGAAAATTTCTGGAATCCGGAGTTTCAGGTCCATGCGAATACGGCAAAACGTGTCGCCGGTGTTGTGCTCGTTGCACAAGATCCTGACCGTCACGCGAGCTTTCTGGGCGCTTTCACCGGCGTCGGAGCAATCCACGCGACGACGGGCGGTCTTACCATCAAGACGCCGCGCGGCGACGTCGACGTTGTGACGCCTGCCGCTTTCCTGCAGCGCTTCGGTGTGGCATCGCCGGACGTTTCATATGGCGCAAGGCTGGCGGCGTTACGCTTTTCAGTCGCGGATGCGAGCCTGCTGGCGGGCATCCCCGGCGAGGCTGGGATTGCCGGACTTTACGCTGAAAACACCACTGTCATTGGTCATGAAGATGCGATGGGCGCCATACTGGTGTTTGAACCGTCCCGTTGACCGGAGCGGCCGACCGTTTCATGGTCGCGGCCGCGAGGAGCGATATATTGGATAAGGCCCTGCTACCCAATTCCATCGTCACGATTGGCGCGGTGCGCTTCGGCAATGGACTGCCGTTGGCTCTTATTGCTGGCCCTTGCGCGCTCGAAAGCAAGGCGCACGCGCTTGAGATGGCAACGGCGCTGAAGGAGATCGCCGGGCGGGTCGGCATCGACCTCGTCTATAAAACATCATTCGATAAAGCCAACCGCACATCGGCAAAATCGGCGCGTGGTCTTGGCCTCGAAGAAGCACTACCGATTTTTTCTGAAATCCGTGACAAGTTGAAAGTGCCGGTTCTCACTGACGTACACGAAGCCGAACAGTGCGCGCGCATAGCGTCGGCGGTCGACGTTCTGCAAATACCGGCGTTCCTTTGCAGGCAAACCGACCTGCTCATTGCGGCTGCCAAGACGGGCAAAGTCGTCAACGTGAAGAAAGGCCAGTTCCTCGCGCCATGGGACATGCAGAATGTCGTTGAGAAAATAACCGCGGCCGGCAATCGCAATGTGCTGGTCACCGAGCGCGGCGTGTCGTTCGGCTATAATACGCTCGTGTCCGACATGCGTGCGCTGCCGATACTCAAGAACACGACGCACGCGCCGGTGATTTTCGATGCCACCCACTCGGTGCAACAGCCGGGCGGCCAGGGTACGTCGTCCGGTGGTGAGCGCGAGTTCATTCCAGTCCTTTCACGGGCGGCCGTCGCCGTCGGGGTTGCCGGTGTCTTCATCGAGACCCATCAAAATCCTGACAAAGCACCATCCGACGGTCCCAACATGATGCCATTGAAGGAAATGGAATCGTTGCTGCGTACGCTGGTCGAGTTTGACCGGCTGGCCAAGCGCTGAACCGTATACTGACTGATTTTCATGGGCCGCGTCCTCAATCTCATGGCGTTCGTCATCTTCGCGACGACGCTGTTCATGCGCTCGGTTGATCCGGTTATTCCGCAAATTGCGCAGGGGCTGAACGTGACGCCGACAACCGCGGCGCTGCTCTCAACCGGGTTCACTCTGCCCTATGCGCTGATCCAACCGGTGCTGGGCGCGCTTGCTGACATGTTCAGCAAGACGCGGCTGATTGCACTTTGCATGCTGATCGTCGGAATTACGACCATTGCATGCGGCCTTGTGACGAACTTCGAGACACTCATGGCGCTACGTATTGTGGCCGGCATTACGGCGGGCGGCGTTTTCCCCATTGCATTGGCGGTGGCGGGTGACCGTGTTCCGGTCCAGCAGCGACAGGTGGCCATTGGACGGCTGCTGTTTGCCGCGATGAGCGGCAATTTGCTGGGCGCGTCTGGTGCCGGCGTTATTGGCGATCTGGTTGGCTGGCGCGGCGTATTCTTCACGACCGGCGCAATTGATCTCATTGCTCTCGCTGTCGCCATTCCCGGATTTCGCAGCATTGAGGAAAAGCCGGGTCGCTTCGACCTGTCGATGCTGATCCCCAACTACCGCGCGATCTTCAGCAATCCGATGGCGAAATATTGCTTCGGCGCCGTTTTTATCGAAGCTGTTTTTCTGTTCGGCGTATTCCCCTACATGGCTGTGTTGCTTCGCACAGAGGGTGTCGTGCGATCGTCAATCGCGGGCGTTGTCATCTCCGGTTTCGGCATTGGCGGCGTTATCTACACATTCATGGTTGCGTGGCTTCTCGCGCATGTCGGCGAACGGCGGTTGATGGCCGCCGGCGGGACGGTCATGGGAATTTGCCTCGTCGTGATTGCGCTGCGCATGTCTTGGCCAATCGAGTTTTTAAACTTCATGGCGCTCGGATTTGGCTTCTACCTGTTGCATGGGTGCATCCAGGTCTATGTCACGGAACTGGCGCCCGCGGCGCGCGGTTCGGCAACGGCCGCGCATTCGCTGTTCTTCTTTCTTGGTCAGGCGGCCGGGCCCGTCGTCTATGGCATCGGCCTGGCCAGCGTCGGCATTTCTACTGTGCTGCTGACAGGGGCAGTCATGTTAGCCGCAACGGGATGGATCTGCGCCCTGCAGATGCGAAGACCGGCGTTAGCGACTTAGCCGCGTCCCCGGTAAGGGGCCACGCCCTGGTCCGGGACCCAAACGTCCTTCGGCAATCGTCCTGTCTGCCAGAAGACATCGATCGGCATTCCGCCACGCGGATACCAATAGCCGCCGATGCGTAACCATTTCGGCCTAAGCACCGACGAAAGTTTCTTGCCGATCGCGACGGTACAGTCTTCGTGGAATGCGCCGTAGTTGCGGAAACTATTGAGATAAAGCTTGAGCGATTTCGATTCGACGAGGAAACGCGCCGGCACATAGTCGATCACAAGGTGCGCAAAGTCAGGCTGACCGGTGATCGGACAGAGCGTGGTAAATTCCGGCGCAGTAAAGCGAGCAACGTAATTCGTATCCGCGTGCGGATTTGGCACGCGGTCCAGAATAGCCTTGTCGGGCGACACGGGAATCGGGCTCGGGCGTCCGAGTTGCAGTCGTCTCTTGGCCATTGGCACCTTTCGCCTGATTTGCGCCTATTGGATGCCTGTTTAGGGCGGGGCATGACAAGGGGGTTCTCGATCCTGTAGAAGCCCCAACATAAACAGCGCCGGACGGGCCCAGAACTACCATGACTGCCATTACAGACATTATCGGTCGCGAGATCCTCGACAGCCGCGGCAATCCGACCGTCGAGGTCGATGTTTTGCTTGAAGATGGTTCGCGGGGCCGTGCAGCGGTTCCCTCCGGTGCCTCCACCGGCGCTCACGAGGCGGTTGAATTACGTGACGGCGACAAAGCGCGTTATGGCGGCAAGGGCGTGCGCAAAGCGATCGATGCCGTCAATGGTGAAATTTTTGACGCACTTGGTGGAATGGATGCCGAAGCGCAGACCAAGATTGATGAAACACTGATTACGCTCGACGGCACCCCGAACAAGGGCCGGCTTGGCGCCAACGCCATTCTGGGTGTCTCGCTGGCAACTGCGAAGGCCGCGGCTGCCGCCAAACAGGTCCCGCTCTACCGCTATGTCGGTGGGACTGCCGCTCGCGTTCTACCTGTGCCGATGATGAATATTGTGAATGGCGGCGTGCACGCGGACAATCCGATCGACTTCCAGGAATTCATGATCATGCCTGTCGGTGCGCCGACATTTGCGGAGGCACTGCGAGCTGGTGCGGAGATATTTCACATACTGAAGGCGCAACTCAAATCCGCGAAGCTCAACACTAATGTCGGCGATGAGGGAGGGTTTGCGCCCAACTTGAAGTCGGCAGAGGCCGCTCTCGATTTTGTTATGCAGGCCGTTACCAAAGCCGGCTACAAGCCGGGCGGCGATGTCATGCTGGCACTCGATTGCGCGGCTACCGAATTCTACAAGGATGGATCCTACGTTTACGAAGGCGAAGGCAAAAAACGATCCAAGCAGGAACAGGTCGATTATCTCGCGCAGCTTGTCGGCAAATATCCCATCGTCTCCATCGAGGACGGCATGGCCGAGGACGATTGGGAGGGCTGGAAACTGCTGACGCAAAAAATCGGCAGCAAGTGTCAGCTGGTCGGTGATGATTTGTTCGTGACGAACGTCACCCGACTTGCCAAAGGCATCAAGGACGGAATCGCCAATTCGATCCTGGTCAAGGTTAATCAGATCGGTACGCTGACGGAGACGCTTGCAGCCGTCGAGATGGCTCACAAGGCTGGATACACAGCGGTCATGTCACATCGTTCCGGTGAAACCGAAGACTCGACAATTGCGGATCTGGCCGTCGCGACAAACTGCGGACAAATAAAAACCGGTTCGCTCGCCCGCGCCGACCGCACGGCCAAGTACAATCAGCTTCTGCGTATTGAGGAGGAACTGGGCGCCCAGGCGAAATATGCTGGCCGCGGCGCCCTGAAATTGTCCTGATGGCGGTGTGGCCTGACGCCGTCTTGCATTTTCCGCCTCAATGGCCGCAAACTATCTGTCAATTCTGACACCGGGTGACTGTTATGGACCAGACAACGACGCTGTCCGCCTACGACCGCCGGCGCTCGGTGAGCCGACTGGCCGATTTTATTGTCCAATCGATCGAGGGCGCCCGCGCAGTCGAGAAGCCGTTTTTCCATCTCGAGTTCGACCGCGTTTTTCCAAACGACATATACGCCCAAATTCTGACGTTGATGCCCGAGTCCTCGGACTATCGACCGATGCACGGACGCAGCAAGGGGCACGATCTCGATGACGGCACCCATACTCGGGTCAAAATCGATCTGTTCCCGGAATACATTCGCAACCTGCCGCCCGAGAAGCGCGCTCTGTGGGATGTCGTTGGGCGTGCGCTTTGTTCCGAGCCGGTCAAGCAAGCGTTCATCCGCCGGCTTGCGCCCGGCCTGTCAAAACGCTTTGGCGAAAAGTTCGCAAAAGTCGGGATGTATCCGATCCCGATCCTGACCCGTGACATTCCCGGCTATCTGATTACGCCGCACACCGATACGCGGTGGAAGGGGATTACCGTCCAGCTGTACCTGCCGAAGGACGAAGCCAACACGGATATCGGAACCATTTTCCACGAAAAGCTGCCGGACGGTTCGCTGCCAAAGAAAGCGCAAATGCGCTTTGCACCTAATTCCGGCTACGCCTTCGCGGTCGGCACCGATACCTGGCACTCGGCCGACCCGGTGCATAACCGGGTGAAGACCCGCGACTCGATCCTGTTGACCTATTTCGTCGACCAGGGCCTGTTGAAGATCTTGCGCAACCGCGGCAAACGGCTCGGCAATTTCGTTCTCAATGAAGTCCGCCATCGGGTGTAGGCCATTAAATCTGCCTTAAGGCGTGTCGGGCATCTTCCTGGGCCATGGTTTCCCATCGCCGCCGCCGCACCTTCCTGACTGCGCTCGGTCTTTATGTGTTTGCGGCGCTGTTCATCGGCTATTTCGGCATGAACGCCTTCAGCGGCGACCATGGCCTGCGCGCCCAGCAGGATCTTGAGCAACAGTTGGTAGCCATGAAGGGCGAGTTGAACGGGCTCAAGGCGGAACGAGCGCATTGGGAACGCCGGGTTTCGCTCCTCCGCGCCGACCGTATTGATCCAGACATGCTCGATGAGCGCGCCCGCGCCCTGGTCGGCTATCTTGACCCGCGCGACCTGACCCTGCTGCTCAATCCCCGCTAGCAACCGGGAACGGCTGGCGGCGTTATCCACCGCTGGCCGTGAAATTTTCCGCCAATTTGCGGGCGTTTTCCGCAATTCTGTACGGTGGCCTCGCGCTTTCACCGTGGGGCGAATTAAGCTATTGGGGGTTCCGGAAGTTTACCGGCACCTCGACACAATGGCCGGACGCTTTCGCAGGGAGTGCCAATGGCGGTCGCCCAAAAAGACCCGAGCGCCGACGCCAAATCCGTCGCCGATTTCAGCAAGGAGCAGGAGCTTTCCGCCTATCGGACCATGCTGACCATCCGCCGCTTCGAGGAGAAGGCCGGGCAGATGTACGGGATGGGCCTGATCGGTGGCTTTTGCCACCTTTACATCGGCCAGGAAGCAGTCGTCGTCGGTATGCAGATGGCGCTCAAAGCGGGCGACCAGGTCATCACCGGCTATCGCGACCACGGCCACATGATCGCAACGGGCATGGACCCGAAAGGGGTCATGGCCGAGCTCACCGGCCGCGCCCACGGCTACTCGAAGGGCAAGGGCGGCTCCATGCACATGTTCAGCGTGGAGAAAGGGTTTTACGGCGGGCACGGCATTGTTGGAGCGCAGGTTCCGCTCGGAACCGGTCTCGCCTTCGCCAATCACTACCGTGGCAACAGCAACATCAGCGTGACCTATTTCGGCGATGGCGCGGCCAATCAAGGTCAGGTCTACGAGAGCTTCAACATGGCGGAGCTCTGGAAGCTCCCCGTCATCTATGTGATCGAAAACAACCGCTATGCCATGGGGACCGCAATTACGCGGTCTTCAGCCGAGGTCAATCTGTCCCGCCGCGGTCTGTCGTTTAATATTCCCGGTGACCAGGTCGACGGAATGGACGTTCGCGCGGTGAAGGCAGCTGGCGAGAAGGCAGCCCAATGGTGCCGTGACGGCAAGGGCCCATACATTCTTGAAATGCTCACGTATCGTTATCGCGGGCATTCGATGTCGGACCCAGCGAAATACCGCACCCGTGAAGAGGTTGATGAGGTGCGCACACACCATGATCCGATCGATATGGCGCGACATCGTATTGTTGAAAAGAAGGTCGCCAACGAAGAAGCGCTGAAAAAAATCGACGGCGAAGTGCGAGACCTTATTAATCAAGCCGCTGAATTTGCCACCCACGATCCCGAGCCGGACGTGACCGAACTTTATACCGACATTTACCGCTGATCCTTGTTGTCCGGAAAACAATAGCGCCCATGCCGACCGAAGTTCTCATGCCTGCGCTCTCGCCCACGATGGAGAAGGGCAATCTTTCCAAGTGGCTCAAGAAAGAGGGCGACAAGGTCAAGTCCGGCGATGTGATCGCGGAAATCGAAACCGACAAGGCGACGATGGAAGTCGAGGCGGCCGACGAGGGGACGCTCGGGAAGATTCTCGTTCCGGAAGGCACGGCTGATGTCGCGGTGAACACGCCAATCGCGGTGATCCTCGGTGAGGGAGAAGACAAGTCATCGATTAAAGCTGCAAAACCAACGCAGCAGAATAAAGCAGCAGAATCCGCGCCGCCGGCAAAGGCCCAAAAATCAGAAGCAAAGACCCAAGGCACTCCAACGCCAAAACCCGCAAAAGCGCCCGATGCGCCAGCGCCGCAAGCCGCGAACGATCCTGACATTCCCGAAGGCACAGAGATGGTCACAATGACCATGCGCGAAGCATTGCGCGACGCCATGGCCGAAGAGATGCGCCGCGACAAAGATGTTTTCGTGATGGGCGAAGAGGTTGCCGAATATCAAGGCGCCTACAAGGTGACGCAGGGACTGTTGCAGGAATTCGGTGCGAAGCGTGTGATCGATACTCCGATTACCGAACACGGGTTCGCCGGCCTCGGCATCGGCGCTGCGCTTGCGGGCCTCAAGCCCATCGTCGAATTCATGACCTTCAATTTCGCCATGCAGGCGATCGACCAGCTGATCAACTCCGCGGCGAAGACCCTTTATATGTCGGGCGGGCAGATGGGCTGCCAGATCGTTTTCCGGGGCCCCAACGGCGTTGCGTCGCGCGTCGCCGCTCAACACAGCCAGGATTACTCTGCGTGGTATTCGCATATCCCGGGATTGAAGGTGGTCGCGCCTTCTACCGCCGCCGATGCCAAGGGATTGTTGAAGGCGGCCATTCGCGATCTCAATCCGGTCATCTTCCTCGAAAATGAACTTCTCTACGGCCACTCGTCGCCGGTTCCGAAACTTGATGATTTTGTCTTGCCGATCGGCAAGGCCAAAATCGCGCGTGCGGGCAATGATGTGACGATCATCGCCTGGTCAATGGGTATGACCTATGCCCTTAAAGCCGCCGAAGAATTGTCGAATGACGGCATTGATGCCGAGGTCATCGACCTGCGCACGCTCAAGCCCTTGGATACAGACACGGTCATTGCTTCCGTGCAGAAAACAGGTCGCGCCGTGACTGTCGAGGAAGGCTGGCAGCAAAACGGCGTCGGCGCCGAGCTTGCAGCGCGCATCATGGAGCGGGCCTTCGATTATCTGGATGCGCCCGTGGCGCGCGTGTCCGGGAAAGAAGTCCCGATGCCTTACGCCGCCAATCTCGAAAAGCTGGCGCTGCCTTCGGTCGCCGAGATTGTCGAAGCTGCCAAGTCTGTTTGCTACCGGTAGGCGCCCATGCCCACCAATATCCTCATGCCCGCGCTATCGCCCACGATGGAGAAGGGCAATCTTGCGCGTTGGCTGAAGAAAGAGGGCGACAAGATTAAATCAGGCGATGTCATCGCCGAAATCGAGACCGACAAGGCCACGATGGAATATGAGGCCGTCGATGACGGCACGCTTGCGAAGATTGTTGTGCCGGAAGGCACGCAGGACGTCGCAGTCAACTCAGTGATCGCGGTGCTTGCGAGCGAAGGCGAAGACGTGAAGGCGGCGGCGAGTAGCGCAAAAAGCGCACCCGCGGCCGCTCCGAAATCGCCGGAAACTCCTAAGCCGCAACCAGCGCCTGCAAAAGCAGCTGCAACAGTGCCGGCCTCGCCAGCGCCACCGAAGCCGGCGTCGCCGCAAATTGCCCAGCCAGCGTCTGCGGGCGGTGCCAATCGGGTCTTCTCGTCTCCACTTGCGCGGCGGCTCGCGAAAGAAGCGGGCCTCGATCTCAATCGTGTGCAAGGTTCGGGGCCGCACGGCCGCGTGATTGCCCGCGATATCGAGGACGCAAAATCCGGAAAGGGTTTGCGTGGGCCGGCCGGCGCGCCTCCATCAGGGGCAGGCGCACCATCAATTGCTCCTTTGATGTCGGACCAACAGATCCGCTCACTTTACGAAGACGGCAGCTATGATTTTGTGCCGCACGACGGTATGCGCCGCACGATTGCGCAAAGGCTCACCGCATCGACGCAAACCATTCCCCATTTCTACGTCACGGTTGACTGCGATATCGGGCGCTTGGTGGCGGCCCGAGAGGAAATTAACGCATCCGCACCCAAGGACAAGGAGGGCAAGCCCACCTACAAGCTCTCGGTGAATGATTTCGTCATCAAGGCGCTGGCGCTCGCGCTGCAACGCATACCGGACGCCAATGTCAGCTGGACTGAGTTCAGGCGTCCTCAAACATAAACATTCCGATATTTCCGTTGCAGTAGCGCTGCCGGGCGGACTGATCACGCCGATCATTCGTAATGCCGAGGGCAAATCACTATCGGCAATTTCCAATGAGATGCGCGACCTCGCCGCCCGCGCCCGCGCCCGCAAGCTCAAGCCGCACGAATACCAGGGCGGCACTTCGTCGGTATCGAACTTGGGGATGTACGGGATCAAGGATTTCACTGCGGTGATCAATCCGCCACAGTCGACGATCCTCGCCGTTGGCGCCGGAGAAGAACGCGCGGTCGCGCGCAATGGCCAGATCGTGCCGGCCATGATCATGAGCGTGACGCTGTCGTGCGATCACCGGACCGTCGATGGCGCGCTCGGCGCCGAACTTGTCGGCGCGTTCAAGGCCCTGATCGAAAATCCGGTGATGATGGTCGTCTAGGCTTTACGCCGGGTCGAACCCCTTCGCCTTGAACGTTTCCTGAGCTTCCGGCGACGTCAGGAATTTCAATAGCGCATTGGCGGCGGCCGAGTCTTTGGTCGCCGTGCCGACACCTGCCGCAAACACGTTGATGTTGCCGAGATCGCCCGGCGGAGGACCAACGACGTCGACGCCTTCAGTTGTCGTCAGTTCTGGTTTGGACTGAAATGCGATATCAACGTCGCCGCTGACTAACAAGGTGCCGACGAATCCGGCAGGCGGCGGAAATTTGCTTTTGGCCTTGATCTCCGAGGCAATGCCGAGCTTCTCGATCATCTTGGAGAAAAAGACACCGCTGGCGCCGCCGGCGGCCGGATCGGTGTAACCGACGGCGCGCGAGGAGAGCAGCGTCTTCTTCATCGCATCAACGGTTGAGATGTCCGGCTTCGGCACGCCGTGTTTGACCCCGAATGCGAAGATCGAACTGCCGAGCGTCACGCCGCCTGGTGCGATCTTGCCGTCCTTTGTCAGGCCGTCGATCGAGCCGCGCGACACAATCAGGACATCAGGCACGTCCCCTTCCTGCGCCTTCTTGGTCAATGACGAAATCAGGCCCCAGGAGATATTGAGCTTATTGCCGGTCGCCTTCTCGAATTTCGGCGCCAGTTCCTCGATCGCGCTTTTGACGCCGATGGTGCTGTAGACCTTAAGGTCGGCTGCGGATGCAGCCACTGCCTGCGCCAGTAACAGGGCCGCAATCGCGGCAAGGCGGCTCATTGTTTTCGTCATGACGCTTCCCCGGGGTTCAGCCTTATCGTTGCACCAAGTAAAATCCCGAAAGCCGTCCGGTTCAATGGGGTCCGCGGCTTGATTGATGCGGGGCCTTATGGGACACCGAGGGCGCAAAATCGGTGGCAGTAGCGGAGCAAGGCGTGGCGGATACTTCCTTCGACGTTCTGATCATCGGCTCCGGGCCGGGCGGCTATGTGACCGCCATCCGCGCTGCGCAGCTCGGCTATAAAACTGCGATTGTCGAGCGCGATTACCTCGGGGGGATTTGCCTGAACTGGGGCTGTATCCCGACCAAGGCGTTGCTGCGTTCGGCGGAAATCTTTCACTATTTTCAGCACGCCAAGGACTACGGATTGAAGGCCGACAATGTCGGCTATGACGCCAAGGCGGTGGTCGCGCGTTCGCGCGCGGTGTCGAAACGCCTCAATGACGGCGTCGGCTTCCTTATGAAAAAGAATAAGGTCTCGGTGATCTGGGGCGAGGCCTCCATCGATGCGCCTGGCAAAGTCACGGTAAAGGCCTCGAAGAGCGAGGCGCCGAAAGGCACGCTTGGGCCCGGTAGTTATCAGGCCAAGCACATCATCATCGCTACCGGCGCCCGCCCGCGCGTGTTGCCCGGCCTCGAGCCGGACAAGAAGCTGATCTGGACATACTTCGAAGCCATGGCGCCTGACCGCATACCGAAATCACTTTTGGTGATCGGCTCGGGCGCCATCGGTATCGAGTTCGCATCGTTTTATCGCACGCTCGGTTCCGAGGTCACCGTGGTCGAGGTGCTGCCGCAGATCTTGCCGGTCGAAGATCACGAGATCCAGACATTCGCGCGCAAGAGCTTTGAGAAGCAGGGCATCAAGATTCTTACGAACGCGAAAGTGACCAGGCTCGACAAGAAAAGCGACAGTGTGACCGCTACGATCGAGGAGGGCGGCAAGCCACAGACCATTACAGTTGAACGCGTCATTTCCGCTGTCGGGGTCGTCGGCAATATCGAAAATCTTGGTCTCGAAAAACTGGGCGTGAAGACCGAACGCGGAATTATCTCGGTCGATCGATTCAGCAAGACCAGCGTGCCAGGCATCTACGCGATTGGCGATGTCGCCGGTCCGCCAATGCTGGCGCATAAAGCCGAGCACGAGGGTGTCGTCTGTATTGAGGCGATCAAGGGTCTCAATCCGCACCCGATGAACAAATCAATGATCCCCGGCTGCACGTATTGTTCGCCGCAGGTCGCCTCGGTCGGCCTCACCGAGCAAGCTGCGAAGGACAAGAAACTTGATATCCGCGTCGGCCGGTTTCCATTCATCGGCAACGGAAAGGCCATTGCGCTGGGAGAAGACCAGGGTCTTGTGAAGGTCATTTTTGATAAAAAGACCGGTCAACTGCTCGGCGCGCATATGGTTGGCGCCGAAGTGACAGAATTGATTCAAGGTTACGTCGTTGCAATGAACCTTGAGACCACTGAAGAAGAATTGATGCACACCGTCTTCCCGCATCCGACCTTGTCCGAGATGATGAAGGAAGCGGTCCTTGATGCCTATGGACGCGTCCTGAATATGTAAGTTCACCGTCATGGCCGGGCTTGTCCCGGCCATCCACGCCTTGCCTTGCTGCTGCAAAGACGTGGATGCCCGGCAGAAAGCCGGGCATGACGAAAGAGGGAGAAAAGCGCTTATGGCCAAGTACGCGAATATTCTCGAAACCGTCGGCCGGACTCCTGTTGTCCGTATCAACAAGTTAGGACCGAAGGGCATCAATCTGTTTGTAAAGATTGAAGCGTTCAATCCGCTCGGTTCGGTGAAGGACCGTTTGGCACTTGGCGTTATCGAAGCCGCGGAAAAATCAGGAGAGCTCAAACCTGGTCAAACGGTAATCGAGGCAACTTCCGGTAACACTGGTATCGGCCTTGCGATGGTTTGCGCCGCCAAAGGCTATCCGCTGGTGGTCACGATGGCCGAAACGTTCAGCGTCGAGCGCCGCAAGCTGATGCGGTTTCTGGGCGCCAAGGTCGTCCTTACACCCGCTGCGGAACGTGGGATGGGAATGGTCAACAAGGCAAATGAGCTTGCCAAGGCTCACGGCTGGTTTCTGACCCGTCAGTTCGAAAATGAAGCCAATCCCGACATGCATTCGCGCACGACCGCGCGTGAGATTGTGGACGACTTCAAGGGTGAAAAGCTGGACTACTGGGTCACCGGCTTTGGTACGGGTGGCACGCTAAGAGGTGTTGCTCGCGTGCTTGCAAAAGAGCGGCCGGACACAAAAATCGTCGTGTGCGAGCCTGCTGATGCTCCGATGCTGACGAGCAAGTCGCCGCAGGAACGGAATCCGGACGGCTCTCCCGCCAAGCCGAACGCGGCGTTCAAGCCGCACCCCATGCAAGGCTGGAGCCCTGACTTCATTCCGAAGATTACTGGTGATGCCGTCGACATGGGCGTCATCAGCCGCATCATTACAGTTGCAGGTCCTGATGCGATGAAATGCAGTCGTGAGCTTGCCCAGAAGGAAGGCATCTTCGTTGGAATTACGGCCGGCGCGACTTTCGCCGGCGCACTTGAGGTCTGCAAAAGCGCGGCACCCGGTTCGACCGTTCTGTGTATGCTTCCTGATACGGGCGAGCGTTATCTGTCGACACCGCTGTTCGCCGATGTTGGCGTCGACATGAACGAGGATGAGCTGAAGATTTCCAACTCGACGCCGAATCAACGGATGCCACCGAAGGCGGCGTGATCGGGAGAACGTCATGGGCATTCTTGCCTGGATTGTTATCGGATTGGTCGCCGGCTGGCTGGCGCATGCTGTTCTGGGCGGCCGGGGTGGTCTGTTCGGCAATATTGCGGTCGGACTGATCGGCTCGATTGTCGGCGGCTTTCTGTTCGAGAAGCTCAACCTGCACGTCATGCCTGATTTTTGGGGCAACCTCATTACGGCCACCATCGGGGCCATTGTTTTTCTTCTCATTTGGCGTGCAATCCGAGGGGCGTAACTGGCCCAGTCTTGCGGGGATGGCGCCCCAGCCGTAAGTAAGGACATGGCTGTTGTTCTCGACCTCGTAAACAATCCGCGCCCCCGGCATCCGGAAAAGGCGCATCGCCCGGATTCCGCCCCGCAGAAAAAGCCCGACTGGATTCGCGTGAAGGCGCCGGTGTCAGCCGGCTATTTCGCTACGCAAAAGCTTATGCGCGACAACGGCCTGCATACGGTTTGTGAAGAGGCCGGCTGTCCGAACATCGGCGAGTGCTGGGAGAAGAAGCACGCCACCTTCATGATCATGGGGGACACCTGCACGCGGGCCTGCGCATTCTGCAATGTGAAGACGGGTTTGCCCGGCCCACTCGACCCATCCGAGCCAGAACATGTCGCCGATGCCACCGCTAAATTGGGCCTTGCGCACATTGTCGTTACATCGGTCGATCGCGATGACCTCGCCGATGGCGGAGCGAGGCATTTTGCCGACACGATCCGCGCCATTCGCGCGCGGTGTCCGCAGACGACGATCGAGGTGCTGACACCCGATTTCCTGCGTAAAGATGGAGCACTTGAACTGGTCGTTGAGGCCAGGCCCGATGTATTCAACCATAATCTGGAAACCGTTCCGTCGCTTTACGTAACGGTGCGTCCGGGAGCCCGTTATTTCCATTCGCTCCGGCTGTTGCAGCGGGTGAAGGAGCTTGATCCGGCTGCGTTCACCAAGTCGGGCATCATGGTGGGCTTGGGTGAGGAGCGAAACGAAGTACTTCAGGTTATGGATGACCTGCGCTCGGCTGGTGTAGATTTCCTCACCGTCGGCCAATATCTGCAGCCGACGCGCAAACATCACGAGGTCAAGCGTTTCGTGCCGCCAGATGAATTCAAGGCGCTTGAAACGATCGCATACAGCAAGGGCTTCCTGATGGTGGCGGCTTCACCGCTCACACGGTCTTCGCATCATGCCGGCGAGGACTTCGCGCGCCTGAAGGCTGCGCGCGCTGCCGCCGTCTAAGAATTCATGCCGCAATTTTCGACGCAGCGCCGCGTCCACCACGCAGCCGCCGACATGTTTGCCCTCGTCGCCGATGTCGACAAATACCCGCAGTTCGTTCCGCTGTGCGCCGGCATGAAAGTGAAAAGCCGCACAGAAAAGGGTGAGGGCATCACGGTTATGGTCGCGGAGATGACGGTTGCATACAAGATTATCCGCGAAACATTCACCAGCCGTGCCACGCTGGACAGTCAAAATCTGAAGATCCTGGTGGAATATCTCAACGGCCCGTTCAAGCGGATGCAGAACCGCTGGACATTTCATCAGACTGGCGAGAACAGCTGCGATGTCGAGTTCTTTATCGACTATGAATTCAGGAGTCGTACTCTCGCGATGCTGATGGGCGCCATGTTTGATGCCGCGTTCCGGCGCTTTGCCTCCGCGTTCGAGCAACGCGCCGATGAAGTCTACGGCCGCCCGCGGACGTCCTAGTTCATCGGCCCTTTTTGACCATTGGTGTCTTGACAGCATGCGGTCGCGCTATAGCGTCGCCGCACAGGAGGTCGGGTGATTCCGATTCTCGATAACCGGCAGGATGATTGTTCGCTGCAATGGCGAGCCCCGCATTAGATTTGCCGCAAGCGCTCAATCGGGCGCTTGCAGCCTACAGGGCGGGGCAACTCGTTCAAGCCGAACAAATATGCCGGGAAGTTATCTCGGTCGACCGCAATTTCTTTGACGCGCTTTATATTTTAGCTGTCGTCCAGGCCACCCTCGGGAAAAACACTGAAGCGCTCGCAAACTATGATCGCGCGCTGGCCCTGCAGCCGCGGCACGCCGAAGCGCTGTCCAATCGTGGCAATACGTTGAAGGCATTGAGGCGCTTCGATGAGGCGCTCGATAGTTTTGACAAGGCGCTTGCGGCTCAGCCGGACTATCCCGCCGCACTTTCCAACCGCGGCGCGGTCTTGTTCGAGATGACGCGATATGAGGACGCGTTGGCGACGTATGATCGGTCGCTTGCGGTACGGCCCGACCAGGTCGTCGCGCTTTATAATCGCGGCGGTGCGCTCCAGAAACTGGGGCGCTACGAGGAAGCAGTAGCGAGTTATGACCGCGCGCTATCGATAAATCCCGGACTTGTCGAGGCTCATGCCAATCGGGGCAACACGTTGAAT
This sequence comes from uncultured Alphaproteobacteria bacterium, assembly GCA_963817815.1. Classification (GTDB taxonomy): domain Bacteria; phylum Pseudomonadota; class Alphaproteobacteria; order Rhizobiales; family Xanthobacteraceae; genus Pseudolabrys. The sequence continues at coordinate 254,574 of CAWFPY010000001.1, forward strand.
GCACTGCATCGCTACGACGAAGCGTTGGCGAGCTTCGACCGTGCATTGAACCTCCGCCCGGACCTCGTTGAAGCACTCAGCAATCGTGGCAACGCGCTGAACGGGTTGAAGCGATATGAAGATGCGTTGGCAAGTTATGACCGCGCAATAACCTGTCAACCAACATACGCAGGCGCTCATTACAATCGCGGGACGACCCTTCATGAAATGAAGCGATATGACGAAGCCCTTGCGAGTTACGATCGGGCCATTGCCCTGCAGCCGGACTATCCCGAAGCATTTTCCAATCGTGGCGCAACGTTGTGGGAGCTCAAACGGCACAACGAGGCGCTAGCCAGTTACGACCGCGCCATCGCGCTGCAGCCGGGCTTTCCCGAAGCCCACTGGAATGCTGCTTCCTTACGGTTACTGATGGGCGATTTCGAGCGCGGTTGGGCGGAGTACGAGTGGCGTTGGAAATACAAGACCATGGCGCTTGCCCGGCGCAACTTCGCGCAACCGCAGTGGAATGGGGAACCGATCGAAGGCAAAACAATCCTGTTGCATAGCGAGCAGGGTTTGGGGGATGCGATACAGTTTTGTCGCTATGTCCCGCTGGTCGCTGCACGTGGCGCGCGCGTCATTCTTGAGGTCGATGGGCGGCTTCAAGCGTTGATGTCGAGTCTCGATGGCGCGGCTCAGGTTTTGTCGGTAGGGGACGCCTTGCCGGAATTCGACGTGCATTGTCCCTTGCTCAGCCTGCCGCGCGCATTTCACACGTTGCTTGAGACCGTTCCGTCACGCACGCCGTATTTGTGTGCACCACCCGAGCGGCTGGCAAAATGGACCGCCCGGCTTGGGCCTAAACGCGGGTTGCGCGTCGGGCTGATCTGGTCAGGCAATCCTGCACATCACCGCGATCAGCCCCGATCGATTGAGCTTAACGCGTTGACGCCTTTGCTCGAGGTGCCGGCAACTTTTTTCAGCCTTCAAAAGGATGTGCGGCCGGCCGATGCCGCGGTGCTCGCGGGGTGCAAAGGCGTCACCCCGCTTGCCGACGATCTTGCCGATTTTTCGGACACCGCGGCGGTCATGGCGCAACTCGATCTCATCATCTCGGTTGATACCAGCACTGTTCATCTGGCGGGAGCGCTGGGCCGGCCGGTCTGGATTTTGCTGCCCTATTTGCCGGATTGGCGGTGGTTGCTCGATCGCGATACCAGTCCTTGGTATCCGACGGCGCGCTTGTTCCGGCAGGATGAAACGCGGAGGTGGGACAGTGTCATCCCGCGCGTGCGGGCTGCGCTGTCTGAAATGATCGCCATTACATAAAGCAACGGCCCCGGCGCTGAATGCACCGGGGCCGTCGACGCATGGATGTGATCAGGTCCGCGTGCGGGCGCGGATCTGGAAGCTGTCAAACCCGAGTTCTGCTACTTGCAACCATGCATAGGCGTCGTTGCGGTAGGGGACGAGGCTCTCGTACAATTTCTTGAAGTGTGGATTATTCTTCGAGTGCTCGGCGTAGATTTCATTCGCCGCCTTGTAGCATTGCTCCAGAACTGGTTGTGGGAACGCGCGCAACAACGCGCCGTTCGATACGAGCCGTTTCAAGGCGGGCGGATTGACGTAGTCATATTTGGCCAAGGTCCAGACCCAGGTGTCGTTAGACGCCGTGATGATGGCGGACTGATAGGCCTTGGGCAGTTCATTCCATTTTGGAATGTTCATGATGTTGTGTGCCTGTCCGCAGCCCTCCCACCAGCCCGGATAATAGTAATATTTCGCAACCTTCACGAAGCCGAGCTTTTCGTCGTCGTAAGGCCCGACCCATTCGGCCGCGTCGATGGTGCCTTTTTCCAGCGCCGGGTAAATGTCGCCGGCAGCGAGTTGCTGCGGGACGACGCCCACCTTCTGCAATATCGTTCCGGCAAAACCGCCGACGCGGAATTTCAATCCCTTGAGATCGTCAACGGTATTGATTTCCTTGCGGTACCAGCCACCCATCTGCGCGCCGGTATTGGCCGCGGCGAAGCCGATGCAATTGAAGTCCTTAAGCAGGCCATTGAGCAGGTCCTCGCCGCCGCCAAAGCGTATCCAGGAAATCATTTGGCGGGTATTAAGCCCGAACGGCAGCGCGGTCCCGAAAGTAAAAGCGGCATTTTTGCCGAAATAGTAATACAGCGCAGTATTGCCCATTTCGACGGTTCCATTCTGTACGGCATCGAGCACCTGCAGACCCGGAACGATTTCGCCGGCCGCGAATGTTTGAATCTGGAATTTGTTATCGGTGATTTCGGCAACGCGCTTGGCGAAATATTCACAGCCGCCATAGAGCGTATCGAGCGACTTCGGCCAGCTCGCGGTGAGCCGCCATTTCACCTCTGGAGACGACTGCGCGATGGCGGGCGCTGCAATAGTCGACGCGGCGAGCGCGCCGCCGGCGGCATGCAGGAATTGACGACGTTTCATGGCGTTTCCCCTGGTTGACGCCGGTCCGCCGACCGAAGGAGATTGCACGCATGATTGTTCTAGGCTCGCCTCGTCCCGGCGACCGACGGGCAATCTTACGCCAATGGGCGCAAAGAAAAAGCCTAAAATCGGACTGTCCGGAGCCGGCTGTCGGCGCCGAAATCAGGCGAAGTTGTCGCAGCAAATTGCGCTGCCGGACGCCGGTCGGACTTGCGGTACGATCGGCGCGCTGGCCTCGCGTATCAGGTTATTCCTTCGTCGCGCATCGAGAAACGCGCCTAAAATTGCCAGCGGTAATGCCTGGTGGCTGGCGTCCGCAGTATCGTCGATGTCGACTGGCAAGTTCGGTTGCCTGGTCAACGAGCAGAACCATTCGCCGTCCTCGCGCACTAGCCGGCGGACGTGCCACGCGGGAAGTTCGATGCCGACTAACGCAAACGCGACATCGCACCAGGCGCCAGCCTCGATCAATTGGTAAATGTCCGTTGTTTTCCCAGATTGTTTGAGAATCGGAAGACGCGTGCAGGCATCCGCGATGATCTGGTGAATCAGATCAGGGGTGGGTACGGCTGCGTTTGCGAGACGGACTGCCAACCCGTCGAAACCACACTCGTGTTTCTGAATGGTCAACATGGTTCGACCTCACCGGAACGTCGGTGCGAGCGGCCGCTGCTGCGTGCCGATGGGATAGGGAGGCACAAAGGCAGCGTCTTCAGCTGCCGGAGCAAGACGGCCGCTCGCGACGAGAATTTGGCGTGCTCTTGCCGGGCTATGCGTGTGCTGGGCAGCAGCCAATCCGGAGCCATTTTGTTTTTCGCCGCTGAAGTGCGAAAGGCCAATAATGGAGCCGATCAGCGCAAAGAGCATGATGAGCTTCAGGTATTGGAGCAAAAGGGCAGTCATCGAAGTCACTCTTTTGCGGACGATCCGCTGCTCGGAAGAGAGGATGGCGGCGGTCGGTCGTAGGGGGTGATCAGCTGTAGCGCGCGATCGCGCGCCGAACTTCACGCATCCGCCATTCGGGGACGCTGCGGGCCGCGCGTGCGCTGACCAGGGCGTCGATCGCCCGCGTCAAACGCGCCAAAAGCACAAAGGCAGTCATCGAAGTCTCTCCTGTTGTACAGAAGCCATTGCGGCCTCCGTGCGCGCAATGTGTGCGCCGCCGCATAGGAATTCGATTGGGAAATCAAAGGGCCGCTATAAACGCGTCGTAAAGAGCGGAGAAGGACCGGGCTTTGTGACAGTCGATCGGGGGGCGATCGAACAGTCTTTATATCGTCTTGATCTATCTCAACCGCGATTCACATCGCTTCTTTATCGTCCCGAACTTAATTGATCGCTTGCACCAAAGAACTCTTAAAAAACTCGCTCCGACACTTTTGAAAGGGAGCAACCATGCTCGACGTCATTCTGATAGCCCTCGGCCTTGCCTTCTTCGCACTGTCGATCGGCTACGCCTATGCCTGCGACCGGCTCTAAGGGGAACGGCCATGATCTTTGACTATTCACTCGCCGGCCTCGTGACCGCGGGGTTGCTGTTCTACCTCACCTACGCGCTGCTGCGTCCCGAGCGGTTCTGACGCGCGAAATTCCGAATAGCGGGGACCGGATTTCGGAAAAGACTATGCGCAAAATGAGAGATGTATCATGACCACGATTGGCTGGATCCAGATCCTGCTTTACTGCGCGATCATCGTCGCGATCACGCCGGTGCTTGGCGCCTATATGACGCGTGTGTTCAACGGCGACCGCACGTTTCTGTCGCCGTTGCTTCGGCCGGTCGAAGCCGCAATTTATTGGGCGGGTGGCGTCGACGAAAAGCGTGAGCAGAACTGGCTCATGTACACGGTCGGGATGCTGCTGTTCCATGTCGGCGGCTTTCTCATTCTTTATGGGCTGATGCGCTTCCAGGCGGTGCTCCCGTTCAACCCAGCCGAACAGTTGGCCGTGGCTCCCGATCTGTCGTTCAACACGGCGGTGAGCTTCATCACAAACACCAACTGGCAGAACTATGGCGGCGAGGGCACGCTGTCATACCTCACCCAGATGCTTGGCCTCACGCACCAGAACTTCCTGTCGGCAGCGACCGGCATTGTGCTGGCGGTCGCGCTGATCCGTGGTTTCGCCCGCGCTTCTGCAAAGACGATCGGCAACTTCTGGGTCGATATCACCCGCTGCACGCTCTACATCCTCATGCCGATCTGCGTCGTCGCCGCGCTGTTCCTGGTTTGGCAGGGCATGCCGCAGACCCTCGGTTCCTATGTCGACGCCACGACGCTGGAAGGTGCCAAGCAGACCATCGCGGTCGGCCCGGTGGCCTCGCAAGTCGCGATCAAGATGCTCGGAACCAATGGCGGCGGCTTCTTCAATGCCAATGCCGCGCATCCGTTCGAGAACCCGACGGCGCTGTCGAACTATCTGCAGATCATCCTGATCTTCGCGATCGGTGCCTCGCTCACCAATGTGTTCGGGCGTATGGTCGGCAACCAGCGCCAGGGCTGGGCCATTCTCGCCGTCATGGGCGTGTTGTTTATCGCCGGCGTCATCCTCGCCTATTGGGCCGAAGCCAATGGCACGACGACGCTCAATGCACTCGGCCTCACCGGCGGCAACATGGAAGGCAAGGAAGTCCGCTTCGGCATTGTCGCCTCGGCGTTGTTTGCGGTGATCACCACCGCCGCTTCCTGCGGCGCGGTCAATGCCATGCATGACTCGTTCACTGCACTCGGCGGCATGGTGCCGCTGATCAACATTCAGCTCGGCGAGATCATCGTCGGCGGCGTTGGGGCCGGTCTGTACGGCATGTTGCTGTTCGTCATTCTGGCGATCTTCGTCGCAGGTCTGATGGTCGGTCGCACGCCCGAATATGTCGGTAAGAAAATCGAGGCCAAGGAAGTCAAAATGGCGATGCTCGCCATTTTGATCCTGCCGCTAATGATCCTCGGCTGGACCGCAGTCGCTGCGGTTAACCCCGATGCTCTGACGCAACTTGGCAATGCCGGACCGCATGGCTTCTCGGAGATGCTCTATTTGTACTCGTCGAGCACTGGAAATAACGGGTCGGCGTTCGCCGGCATCACAGCCAATACGATGTTCTTCAACATCACCGGCGCGGTCGCGATGTTTGTCGGCCGCTTCCTGATGATTGTCCCGGCCATGGCTATCGCCGGTTCGCTTGCGGCCAAGAAAACAGTTCCGCCATCCGCCGGCACGTTCCCGACGACGGGTGGCCTTTTCATCGGCCTCGTCGTGGGCGTGATCCTCATCGTCGGCGGCCTCACATTCTTCCCCGCGCTGGCGCTCGGGCCGATCGTCGAGCATCTCGCGATGCAGGCGGGCACCGTATTCTGAGCAGAATGACATTCGGAGTTACGACTATGGACACCTCTAAATTGCGCAAGCGGATGCCTGTCGCCACGCTGCTCGACCCGAAGATCGTGGCACCCGCGATCGGCCAGGCTTTCGTCAAGCTCAACCCGGTCACGCTGATCACGAACCCGGTGATCTTCGTGCTCGAGATCGTCACGGTGCTGACCACCGTGTTGCTCGTGCGCGACCTGGTACAGCACCACGAGGGTACCGGTTTCACCTTCCAGATCGTTCTCTGGCTGTGGTTCACCGTTTTGTTCGCAAACTTCGCGGAAGCGGTGGCAGAAGGCCGCGGCAAGGCGCAGGCCGACACATTGCGACGCAGCCGCGTCGAGGCGAAAGCCGAAGAAGCTTTCCGACCCGAAAAAACGTACCAGCTATAAGGACGTTCCGGCGCTTGACCTGCGCGCCGGCGATTATGTTGTCGTTGCGGCAGGTGACGTGGTGCCCGGCGACGGCGATGTGGTCGAAGGTATTGCCTCGGTCAACGAGGCGGCGATTACCGGTAAATCCGCGCCCGTCATTCGCGAATCCGGCGGCGATCGTTCAGCCGTGACCGGCGGCACGACCGTGATTTCGGACTGGATTGTCGTGCGCATTACGTCGTCGCCCGGCTCATCGTTCCTTGATCGCATGATCGCGCTGGTCGAGGGCGCCGAACGGCAGAAGACGCCGAACGAGATCGCGCTGAACATCCTGCTGATCGGACTGACCATCATCTTCGTTTTCGCGACCGCGACGATCCCGAGCTACGCCACCTATGCCGGAGGAGCGATCTCCGTTGTTATCCTGGTGGCATTGTTCGTGACATTGATTCCGACAACGATTGGCGCTTGCTATCGGCCATCGGTATCGCCGGCATGGACCGCCTGGTGCGCTTCAACGTACTGGCAATGTCCGGCCGCGCGGTGGAGGCCGCCGGCGACGTCGACACATTGTTGCTCGACAAGACTGGCACCGTCACCTTCGGCAATCGCCTGGCGACCGAAATCATTGTGGTGCCGGGCGTTACCGAACGTGAAGCCGCGGAAGCCGCGCTTTTGGCCAGTGACGCGGATGAGACCGCCGAAGGCCGCTCGCATCATCACGCTGGTGCAGGACAAATATCACGTGCGACGGCAACCGGCGCCCGCCGACGCGAGATTTATCGAATTTTCCGCAACCACGCGGCTGTCCGGCGTTGACATCGGCAAGCGAAAACTGCGCAAGGGGGCTGTCGATCTCGGTCCTCAAGTTCGCGCGCGAGCAGGGCGGCCAGAATGTCGCTGAGCCGCCGGCGTTTCGTGCCGCAGTCGACAAGATCGCGCGCTCGGGCGGCACCCCGCTGGGTCTCGTCGAAGGCGATCGCATCCTCGCCGTGATCCACCTCAAGGACGTGGTGAAACCGGACGTGCGGGAGCGCTTTAACGCGCTGCGCCGGATGGGCATCAAGACCGTCATGATCACCGGCGACAATCCGGTGACCGCTGCGGCGATCGCCTCGGAAGCCGGCGTTGACGATTTCATCGCCCAGGCCACGCCAGAGGACAAGTTCCGCTACATCCGCGGTGAGCAGTCACAAGGCCGGCTGATCGCCATGTGCGGTGATGGCACCAACGACGCCCCGGCGCTGGCGCAGGCCGATGTCGGCGTCTGCATGCAGACCGGAACGCAGGCGGCGCGCGAAGCCGGCAACATGATTGATCTCGATTCCGATCCGACCAAGCTGATCGAGGTCGTGGAGATCGGAAAGCAGCTGCTGATGACGCGCGGTGCGTTGACCACGTTCTCGATCGCCAATGACGTTGCGAAGTACTTCGCCATCATCCCGGCGATCTTCCTCGCGTTCTATCCGCAGCTGGCAGTACTCAATGTCATGCATCTGGCCACGCCGCAAAGCGCGATCCTCTCGGCTATCATCTTCAATGCGTTGATCATTATCGCGCTGATTCCGCTGGCGCTAAAAGGTGTCGCTTACCGTCCGGTCGGTGCTGGCGCGCTGCTGCGGCGCAATCTGCTGATTTATGGCCTTGGCGGAATCATACTGCCGTTCGTCGGCATCAAGGCCATCGACCTCCTGGTCAATGCCTTGCATTTAGTTTGAGGAGATTAAGTCATGTTGAAAGAACTCCGTCCCGCCATTGTCCTGGTCGTGTTGCTGACCCTGATCACGGGCCTGGCCTATCCGCTCGCCATGACCGGGATTGCCGGTGTGATCTTCCCGTATCAGGCGCAAGGCAGTCTGATCGAAAAAGACGGCAAGGTCATCGGCTCAGCGCTGATCGGGCAGGTGTTTGTCGACGACAAATATTTCCACGGCCGGCCTTCGGCGACCAATACGCCGGACCCGAAGGATTCAACCAAGACCGTCGACGCGCCGTACAATGCAATCAACTCCATGGGCTCCAATCTTGGCCCGACCAGCAAGGCACTGGCTGATCGGATCAAGGGCGATGTGGATACGCTCAAGAAAGAGAACGCCTCGGCGGCGGTCCCGGTCGATCTTGTCACCACCTCCGGCAGCGGCCTCGACCCCGACATTTCGCCGGAGGCGGCACTTTTTCAGGTACCACGCGTCGCCAAGGCGCGCAATCTGCCGGAAACGCGGATCCGCACGCTGGTCGAGAATCAGATCGAAGGTCGGACATTCGGCCTGTTCGGCGAACCTCGGCTGAACGTGCTCAATCTCAATCTCGCCCTGGATGCGTTTGAAGTCGTAGTCTGCTTGAAATCATCCCCAACTGCCCGTCCCGGCCGTCAGTCCGGGGCAGGCTTTTTGCTGTCTGATGCGCTAGAGGAGCCGTATGGCTGGAGACAACGCGCAGAGAGCCTCGCCTGACGCACTGCTCGCCCTCGCCAAGAAAGGAAGGGCGGGGACATCTCAAGATATTTCTCGGCGCCGCGCCGGGCGTCGGCAAGACCTACGCCATGCTCACCTCTGCCCGCACCGAGAAATCGAGCGGGCGAGACGTTGTGGCCGGGCTGATCGAGACGCATGGACGGCGCGAGACCGAACAACTGGTCGAAGGGTTCGAGGTTCTTCCGCGCAAGCCGATTGTCTATCGCAACCAGGTGATGCGCGAGTTCGATCTCGACGCCGCGATCGCGCAAGGCGGCCGAAACTGCTGCTGGTCGATGAATATGCCCACACCAACGTGCCTGGCAGCCGCCATCCGAAGCGCTGGCAGGATATCGACGAAATACTGGCGAGCCGGAATTGACGTCTGGACTACGCTGAACATCCAGCATCTCGAGAGCCTCAACGACGTTGTGCTGAAGATCACCAAGGTGCGGGTCCGCGAAACCGTGCCCGATATGGTGTTCGACAAGGCCGACGAGATCATCCTGGTCGATTTCCCTCCCGACGAGTTGCTCAGGCGCCTGGCAGAGGGAAAGGTCTACGTGCAGGACACGGCTGCACGTGCCGTGGAGAGCTTCTTCAAACCACAAAATCTCACCGCGTTGCGCGAGCTTGCCCTCCGTCGCGCGGCTGAACGGATTGACGCCGACCTGATCGAGCGCATGCAGGCGCACGCAATCGAGGGGCCGTGGGCGGCCGGTGAACGCATTCTCGCTTGTATCGGACCTGACCCGATATCTCCCACCGTTGTGCGCGCCGCCAAGCGTCTCGCCGATCTGATGGATGCGCCATGGATTGCGGTCACGGTCGAGCGCCCGGGGTCGACACTTGAAGATGGGCCTCGTCAACGCCTCGATGAAGCGATGAAACTGGCGCAGAGCCTGGGCGCCGAAACACAAACGCTTACGGGAGCCGATTTACCGGCGGAATTACTTCGCTTTGCAAAATTCGAAAACGTTACCCAGATCGTGATCGGTCGATCACCCAGCGGCTTCTTCAGCGAATTGCTGCGTCGGTCTCTTCCGCACGAATTGGTGCGCCGGACGCAAGATATCGCCATCCATCTTGTTACGAGAGAAGCGGAACAGCCGGCGAGGGCGCCTCTGCTGCGTTGGCCAAAACATCTGGTCCTCGCACCGCTGCCTTTCCTGTACGCGACACTTGCTGTTGTGGGGGCGCTTGCCGTTGGTGAAGTGCTGACTGAAATCACGCCGATCCCCAATCTATCGATCGTATTCCTGCTGGCGGTCCTCGTAACCGCCATGAGCTTCGGCATCTGGCCGGCAATCTATGCCTCGGTCTTGTCCTTCCTCGCCTATAATTTCTTTTTTATTCCGCCGATCTATACGTTCACCGTTGCCGAACCATATGAATTGCTGGCGCTGGTGATTTTTTTGGTCGTCGCGGTGATCAGCTCCGCATTGGCCGGTCGAGTGCGCGAACAAGCACGAATTTCCGCGAGCCGCATGCGCGCCATGCGCAGGCTGTATGAATTTACGCGGCGATTGTCTGGGCTGGCGACAGTTGACTCGGTGGCGGAAGGCGCTGCCAGCGAAATCCATGCAAGTCTCGGGTGTCCGGTCGTCGTGCTGCTGGCCCATGGCGACGACCTGTCTCTGACTGCGGCGTGGCCACCGGAGGATAGCCTGGACGCTGCGGCAATTACGGCGGCCCGATGGGCTTACAGTCACGACGAGCCTGCGGGCGCTGACACCAACACATTGCCGATTATCCCGTGGTACTTCGTACCGTTGCGCGTCGGCGCAAAGGCGCTTGGGGTGATCGGTGTTTCCAAAGAGAAGGATACCTCGCCGCTCAACTCCGAGGCGCGGGCTCTGCTCGATACACTCGTTGAGCAGACTGCCTCAGCGCTGGAACGCGCCTCTCTCGCCCGTGAAATGGTGAGTGCAAGGACCGCGACAGAAACCGAACGTGTACGCAACACGCTGCTGGCATCGGTTTCGCACGATTTCCGCACGCCACTGTCGTCTATCCTCGGTTCAGCGACCAGCCTCATCGACTACGCCGACAAGCTCGATCCGGCGGCGAAGAAGGATCTGCTCGGCCAAATCAAAAAAGAAGCCGAGGATCTTGATGAGATGGTCCGCAATCTTCTGGCGATTACTCGCATTGATGCGGGGGCGCTGGAACTGCGCCGCGACTGGCTTGACCTGCGGGAAGTAACCGAGCGCGTCGTCAGTGCGGCACGGCGGCATGGCGCAAGGCAGCCTATTGAAATCAGCCTGCCACCCGAGATCCCGCTGGTGCAGGCGGATGCCACCTTGGCTGAACAGGCGATCGGCAATGTCGTTGCAAATGCGATTGTTCATACGCCACCTGAGACGCGCATTGTTCTGGATGCCGTCGTGATGTCGGATGGCATCGCTGTGCGCGTGACCGACAATGGGCCTGGCATCCCGGCCGACCGGCTGCCGAATATTTTCGAAAAATTTGTCAAAGGCCCCCAGTCCGGGTTATCCGGCGCGGACGGCGGTCAGGGCACTGGATTAGGGCTGGCTATTGCGAAGGGCATCATGGAAGCCCATGGCGGGACGATCAAAGGGGAGAGCCCGGTCGAAAAAGGCCGAGGTGCACGCTTCATCATGACTTTCCCGCACGAGAGCCAGCCCGCATGAGCTCTAAAATCCGCGTGCTGGTTATCGACGATGAAATGGCGATCCTGCGCTTTCTCAAGCCGGCGCTCGAGGCCAATAATTATGAGATGGCGAGTGCCGGTACAGTTGCTGAAGGAATCAAGCGCATCGCTGCCGAAACGCCGGACATCGTATTGCTTGACCTCGGTTTGCCGGACGGCGACGGCAAGGATGTGATCAAACGCGCACGCGAATGGTCGGATATTCCAATCGTTGTACTCTCCGCGCGCGAACGAGAAGCCGAAAAGATCGAAGCGCTCGATTTCGGGGCTGACGATTACGTCAACAAGCCATTCAATATTGGTGAGCTCCTGGCGCGAATGCGCACGGCGCTACGACACCGCATGCAACGCAAGGCGGAAATCCCGGTCTTGCGGGTCGGCAATCTCGAGGTCGATGCGGTGCGTCATCGCGCCAGCCGCTCCGGTGTTGAGCTTAGGCTCACGCCGAAGGAATTCGAATTGCTCTCATTCCTTGCAAAGCATGCAGGGCGTGTCGTGACTCATAAACAGATTCTCACGGCGGTCTGGGGACCGGCGCATACCGAGGACACCCAATATTTGCGCGTTTACATCGGCCAGCTTCGCCAAAAGGTCGAAGACCATGCCGATGACCCACGGTTCATTTTGACTGAGCCGGGCATCGGGTACCGAATCGCGGAGAACTGATCGAAGGACTTCGCAGAGAGGGCCTAGCTCTTTCCGGCGGGTGGCCGCGGTTCTTCTTTTTCTGCCAGTTCCCTGAGCATGGCCAAAGCCTGCAACACGGATTCGCGGCGGACGTTGGCTCGGCCGATATCGCCGTACTTGCGATCATGCGCGATGACCCGGCCACTACGCGAGGCCGCGCAGAAATAAACAAGGCCAATCGGTTTTCCCGGCACAGCGCCGGTCGGTCCTGCGATGCCGGTTATGGAGACAGCGAGATCGACCGACGCATGAGCGAGGGCGCCTTTGGCCATCTCCTCGGCGCATTCGCTGCTGACCGCCCCATAAACATCAATGGTTGCGGGAGTTACGCCCAGCATTTGTTGTTTTGCCTTATTCGAATATGTGACGAAGCCGCGGTCGAGCACTGCCGATGAGCCGGGAATTTCGCTGATGACCGCCGCGACCAGGCCGCCGGTGCATGATTCAGCAGTCGCAAGCGTCAATTTTTTCTTCGCGCAGATTTCAAGCAGGATCTTTGCGGCACCGATTGCGGCTTGGTCGGGCATCGCTCATTCCCACGGAAGACGAACTGTCGCAGTGGCGTAGGCGACGATGCCTTCACCGCGGCCGGTAAAACCGAGCTTCTCGCTTGTGGTTGCCTTGACCGCCACGCGTTCGATATCGATGCCCGCGAGCTTTGCAATGCTCGCGCGCATGCGGTCGCGGTGTTCGCCAATGCGAGGGGCTTCGCACACGATGGTGAGGTCGAGATGAGCAATGCGGCCACGGCGTGCGCGTACCCGATCGACGGCGAAGACAAGGAACCGGTCGGACGATGCGCCACGCCATTGCGGGTCGCTCGGCGGAAAATGCGCACCGATGTCGCCATCCGCAAGTGCGCCCAAGATCGCGTCGGTGAGTGCGTGAAGCGCAACGTCTGCGTCGGAGTGGCCGGTGAGAGCCTGACTATGCGGAATGCGAATTCCGCCAAGGGTGACGTGATCGCCCGCGCAGAATGCGTGTACATCCATGCCCGATCCGATTCGTACATCGCCCAACGCAGCCGACTGTATGGCTTCCGCGCGCACAAAGTCCTCCGGTGTTGTGAACTTGATATTGCCGGTCTCGCCAGGAAACACGCTGACTTTCATGCCGGCCCATTCCGCGAGTGCGGCATCGTCCGTGAAGTCCTCACGGCCTTGTTCGGCTGCCCGCCGGTGCGCCGCGATCAGGGCAGGGAAGGCAAAGGCTTGTGGTGTTTGTACCAGACGAAGCAATGTGCGATCGACTGTTGTTTCCACAGTACCGGAATCGTCGACACGCTTGATTGTGTCGGTCACCGGCAGCCCGGGAATTGCTGCGCCGGTTTTTTCCGCCGCCGCGATCGCGCGCGCAATCAGATCTGCGCTGGCGAATGGGCGTGCCGCATCGTGAACGAGTACGATGTCCGGCTTGCGCGGAAGCAGCGCCTCGAGACCGGCGCGTACGGAGGCCTGGCGGGTCGCGCCGCCAAAGACCGGGGGGAGTATGTTCAAGCCGGCGGTCTCGACGCGCACGAGGTCGGCATCCTCTGACCGGATCACAGGCTGCACGAAGCTCACCGTTGGGGCCTCGACGAAGCGCGATAACGCGCGCCGGAGCAGCGTTTCGCCGGCGATGCGCCTGAACTGCTTGGGCAAATCGCTGCCCGCGCGCGCGCCTTGACCGGCGGCGACCACGACGGCTGCAACTTGCGCCATGCTCTTGCTCCTGTTCCCGATCAGCCTTTACCGCGTTCCTGGCGCGGCGCAAACGCGTGAAAAAGGCCGCCGCACCTTTAAGAATAAACAGGTTTTTTGCAGTGCAGCACTTGCGCGGCTTCGCGAAATGGCTAAACTATGAGCATCGAAAAGGGGCAGCCTAAATGATAGGCAAAGGGTCAGGATCGGACGAAACGAACGAGTGGCGGGGCTCTTCCCTCGCGATCGGTGCGATTGCGCTGCCCAATCGAGTGATTTTGGCCCCGATGTCCGGCATTACGGATGCTCCTTTTCGCCGTCTGGCGGAGCGGCTGGGAGCTGGTTTGGTCGTTTCCGAGATGACGGCGTGCGCAGGCCTGGTTCGGGGCGAGCGCGAAGCAGCAGTTCGCAGCGAGGGAGGCGGCGTCGGCATCCACGTCGTTCAGCTTGCCGGCTGCGAGGCGCGTTGGATGGCCGAGGGCGCCCGCATTGCTGAGGCGCAAGGTGCCGACATCATCGACATCAACATGGGTTGCCCTTCCAAGCAGGTCACCAACGGGGCCGCCGGTTCCGCGCTGATGCGCGATGTTGATCATGCGTTGACGTTGATCGAAGCAACCGTTGGCGCGGTCCAGGTGCCGGTGACCTTGAAGATGCGCTTGGGTTGGGATGCATCCACGATCAATGCACCGGAACTTGCCCGCCGCGCGCAAGCCGCCGGCATCAAGCTCATTACTGTCCACGGTCGCACGCGCTGCCAGTTTTACGACGGCAGTGCTGATTGGAACGGCGTCCGCGCAGTCAAACAAGCCGTTTCAATTCCGGTGGTCGTGAACGGCGACATCCGCTCGTCCGAGGATGCCCTGAGTGCACTCGACATTTCCGGCGCCGACGCAGTGATGATTGGCCGCGCCGCGCAGGGCCGTCCGTGGCTGCCGGGACAGGTGGCAAGATTTCTTGCGACCGGCGCCCGCGAATGCACGCCACCGCTTAGTGAACAGTTCCAAATCATCGATTCGCTGTATGACGAAATGCTTGGCCATCACGGTATGGCCATCGGCCGGCGCCATGCCAGGAAGCATCTCGGATGGGCGCTCGATTCCGCCGCGGCAACAGTCAAAGCGCCGATCGAACTGCTCAAAGATCACCGAATGCGTGTACTGACGGCCAACGAGCCGTCGCAAGCGCGTCGTTTTCTCGCCGATGCTTATGACGATTTCGCATGGAGGGCCGCGGCATGACACGCGCACAGGCGGTCTCGGCAATCGTCAATTCACCCGCTGACGCGATGCTGCATGCATTGCCGCATCCAGTGATCATGGTATCGCCTGATGGCAAGATCGCCGACGCTAATGTTGCGGCCGAACAATTTTTCGAAGCATCGATTCCGATGCTGCGCAGGCACATGGTGCGTGAACTTGTGCCGTTTGGCTCGCCGCTCCTTACATTGATCGAGCAGGTGCGGCATCGTGGCGCCGCGGTCAACGAATACAAAGTCGATCTTGCAACCCCGCGCAATCCCGGCGAACGCCTGGTCGATCTGCACGTTGCGCCACTGCCGGAATATCCCGAACACGTCGTGGTGATGCTGCAGGAACGAACCATCGCCGACAAGATGGATCGCCAGCTGACCCATCGTGGCGCAGCGCGCTCTGTCATCGCCCTGGCGGCCATGCTTGCGCACGAAATTAAAAATCCGTTGTCGGGTATACGCGGCGCTGCGCAGTTGCTCGAGCAATCCGCAGATGACGACGATCGGTCACTTACGAAACTGATATGCGACGAGACGGACCGTATTGTGAAGCTCGTCGATCGTATGGAAGTATTCGCAGACGAGCGTCCCATCGATCGGGAGCCGGTCAATATTCACGTTGTGCTGGACCACGTAAAACGGTTGGCACAATCGGGATTTGGACGTCACATCAAATTCACTGAAGAATACGACCCTTCACTGCCGCCAGTCCTGGCAAACCGCGACCAACTCGTTCAGGTATTTCTCAATCTTCTGAAAAACGCTGCCGAGGCGATCGGTGAAAATGCAATCGACGGCGAAATACAGCTCACCACGGCATTCCGTCCGGGCGTAAGGCTTTCTGTACCGGGCAGCAAGGCGCGCGTTTCATTGCCGTTGGAGTTCTGCGTCAAGGACAATGGACCGGGTGTTCCAGAAGACTTGATGCCACACTTGTTCGACCCTTTTGTCACCACAAAGCAAAGCGGCAGCGGCCTTGGTCTCGCGCTGGTGGCAAAAATCGTGGGCGATCATGGCGGCATCATCGAGTGTGAGTCGCAACCGCGGCGAACGATCTTTCGCGTTTTAATGCCGGTTTACATTGGAGACGGCGCGATCACCGATGATGCGCCGTCCGTCCAGAGCCCGTGAGATAAAACATGCCAACGGGAAGCATATTGGTTGCCGATGACGATGCAGCAATCCGCACCGTCCTTAATCAGGCGCTGTCGCGTGCCGGTTATGAAGTGCGATCGACCGGCAATGCCGCGACGCTATGGCGCTGGGTCACGCAGGGCGACGGCGATCTGGTCATCACCGATGTCGTCATGCCGGACGAAAATGCCTTCGATCTGATTCCGCGCATCCGGAAGGCGCGCCCCGATCTGCCCATCGTTGTGATGAGTGCGCAGAACACCTTCATGACCGCAATTCGCGCGTCCGAACGCGGCGCCTATGAATATTTGCCGAAGCCTTTCGACCTCAAGGAGCTTATTGCGATCGTCGGGCGTGCATTGTCAGAACCAAAAGAGCCGCGGCCGGCGACTGCCAAGCCCGATGAGTTCGAAGGAATTCCATTGGTCGGTCGCTCGCCGGCCATGCAGGAGATCTATCGGGTGCTGGCGCGCCTGATGCAGACCGACCTGACAGTCATGATTTCGGGCGAATCCGGCACGGGCAAAGAGTTGGTCGCGCGCGCGCTCCACGATTACGGCAAGCGGCGCGCCGGCACCTTCGTTGCGATCAATATGGCCGCGATTCCTAGGGATCTGATCGAGTCGGAGTTATTCGGCCACGAGAAGGGTGCTTTTACCGGTGCAAACACCCGCAGCGCCGGGCGTTTTGAGCAGGCGGAGGGCGGCACGCTATTCCTGGATGAAATCGGTGACATGCCGATGGAAGCGCAGACACGTTTGTTGCGCGTCCTCCAGCAGGGCGAATACACAACCGTTGGCGGTCGCACGCCCATCAAAAGCGATGTGCGCATTATCGCGGCCACGAACAAGGATCTCCGGCTGCTGATTCAGCAAGGGCTGTTTCGCGAGGATCTGTTCTTCAGATTGAACGTTGTGCCATTGCGGCTGCCGCCATTGCGTGAGCGGACCGAGGACATTCCCGATCTCATCCGGCATTTCTTTACGCAGGCCCAACGCGAAGGTTTGCCGCCGAAGCAGATTGATCAGACGGCGGTTGACCGGCTCAAGCGGCATCGCTGGCCTGGGAACGTGCGCGAGTTGGAAAATTTGGCACGCCGGTTGGCCGCGCTTTACCCGCAAGAAACGATTTCTGCCGCGGTGATGGACGCGGAATTGTCACAGCCGTCGCTTCCAGCGGGTGGCGAAGAGCCCCGGTCCGATGAAAATCTCAGTGCGGCAGTCGAGCGACATTTGGCGAATTATTTCTCCGGTTTTGAGGATGGGTTGCCGCCGGCTGGGCTGTATCATCGGATCTTGCGCGAGGTTGAGCTTCCGCTGCTGACGGCAGCCTTGGCCGCGACCCGCGGCAATCAAATCCGCGCCGCGGATTTGCTCGGCGTCAACCGCAACACCCTGCGCAAGAAGATCCGCGACCTCGACATCCAGGTCTTCCGCGGCAGCTGACGCCAGGTAACCAAATTCGCGCGTTTGCGCCGCGGATTTGTCGCAATTCGGCAACATTGTTGTATAAAAGCATCAGTGCCGGGGAGGGCATCTGAGCCCTTTTTGGCGCGCCTTTCCAACGGGGCAGCGCAGCCCCCATTTTCCGCCGCCAGGGGTTTATGAGCGTCGAACAGGCTGCCACCGCCGAAACAGCGCTTGCAGGCTCGCCCGGGCGACGCGGGGGGACGCGCATTCTTGGCCCGCTGGCGGTTGGGCTGGCCCTGCTATCGGCCTTCGTTACGTTCGTCGTTCTTGCGGATCTGACGCCAATTTCACCGACGCACTACGTGGTGGTGACACTGCTGCTTGCGAACGCAGTGACGGTGCTCCTGCTGCTTGGCATTATCGTCCGCGAGGTCTGGCAAGTGGTGCAGGCCCGCCGCAGTGGCCGCGCGGCCGCCCGGTTGCATGTCCGTATCGTCGGATTGTTCTCGATCATCGCTGCCGCACCAGCGATCATGGTGGCGATTGTTGCCAGCGTTACGCTCGATCGCGGTCTCGACCGATTATTTTCGACGCGCACTCGCGCAGCGATCGAGAACTCCCTGATCGTGGCGGAAGCGTATCTGCGCGATCATGCCCAGATTGCGCGTTCCGATATCATGGTGATGGCCTTTGATATTGCGCGCAACAAAACCGCGTTTGATCAGGACCCCGAAAAGCTCCGCCAATTTCTGACCTTCCAGGCCTCCGTTCGCGGTCTGGCTGCCGCGATTGTCCTTGATAAAGATCTCAAGGTCGTGTCGCGAGCTGATGTCAACATCAATCAGACCTTTGCGCTGCCGCCGCGTGAAGCGCTTGCGCAAATCAGCGACAAGGACCCGCAAATCGTTTTGTTGCCGGATACGAATTATGTCGCGGCAATCATCAAGCTGGAGCAGTACAACGATTACTATCTTTATGTAACGAGACTGCTTGATCCCCGCGTCGTACCGCAATTGCAGGCGACCCGGGCGAGCGTCAGCGAATATGCCGCCATCGAGCAACGCCGCTTGGGCGTCCAGGTCGCGTTTGGACTGATGTATACGGTCATCGCGTTGATCGTACTTCTGTCGGCGGTCTGGATCGGGCTGAATTTTGCCAACCGGCTGGTTGCGCCAATCCGGCGACTGATTGGTGCCGCCAACGCCGTCTCAACCGGAAATCTTTACGTTCGTGTTCCTGTGCGCCAGGCCGAAGGCGATCTGGCTCACCTGGGTGAAACGTTTAATCGCATGACCCAGGAACTGCGCACGCAACGCGACGACATCATGCACGCGCGCGACCTTATTGACAGCCGCCGACGTTTCACCGAAGCCGTGCTTGCGGGCGCAAGTGCGGGCGTGATCGGTGTCGACGGTAACGGCGCCGTCAGTATTTTAAATCGGTCGGCGGAGAAATTGATCGGGCGCACGGAAGCCGAAGCCCTTGGCAAGCCACTGACCGAAGTTTTGCCTGAACTTGCTGACACCATGGCGGCGGCCGAATCGGGCGCAAGAACTCAGGATCAGGTCACAATCAGCCGCAACGGCCGCGAACGCAATTTATCAGTGCGGGTCACCAGTGAGCAGTCGAGCGAGTCCGACCGTGGCTACGTCGTCACACTCGACGACATTACCGAACTTGTAACGGCACAGCGCACGTCTGCATGGGCGGACGTAGCACGGCGTATCGCGCACGAGATCAAGAATCCGCTCACGCCGATCCAGCTGTCCGCCGAACGGCTCCGGCGCAAATACGGGAAAATGATCGTTGAGGATCGCGCAATATTTGAGCAGTGCACCGACACAATTGTTCGCCAGGTTGATGACATTAGGCGCATGGTCGACGAATTCTCACATTTTGCACGGATGCCAAAACCGGTCATTGCCGCGGAAGATGTTGCCGATGCGGTTCGTCAGACCGCGTTCCTGATGCGCGTTGGCAATTCAGAAATCGATATCGAAGTCGATATTTCCGAAGATCCAATGCCAGCACGGTTTGATCGGCGTCTGATCTCTCAGGCACTCACGAATATTATCAAGAATGCGACTGAAGCGATTGGCGCAGTGCCGCCCAATGAGCTCGGCAAGGGCGTTATCCACCTATACGCAGCGCGTGACGGCACGGATATTGTGATCGACGTCGTTGATAACGGCATTGGCCTACCGAAAGCGAACCGCAACCGCTTGCTCGAGCCCTATGTCACGACGCGGGAAAAGGGGACAGGCCTCGGTCTTGCGATCGTGGGGCGAATTATCGAGGAGCACGGCGGGTCAATCGAGTTGCGTGACGCTGCGGAGAAAATTTCCGGACAGCGTGGCGCATGGGTGCGGGTGCGGTTTACCGCAGCAGGCAAGACCGAAATCCCCGAATCCGAAAAACCACGGGTCGCGAGCGAGTAAAACAATGTCCTCTGAAATCCTGATCGTCGACGATGAGGCCGATATCCGCGATCTCGTGGCGGGGATCCTGCAGGACGAAAATTACAGCACACGCACGGCGCGCAATAGCGATGACGCCCTGGCGGCCATTGCAGCACGCCGGCCAAACCTTGTCTTTCTTGATATCTGGCTGCAGGGCAGCAAGCTGGACGGACTTCAGCTGCTGGATGCCGTGAAGCAGGAGCACCCGGATCTACCGGTCGTTATGATTTCGGGCCACGGCAATATCGAAACCGCCGTCGCCGCCATCAAACATGGCGCGTATGATTTCATCGAGAAGCCGTTCAAGGCAGACCGGCTGGTGTTGGTCGCGGACCGTGCATTGGAGAACTCGCGTCTTAAACGTGAGGTCAAGCAGCTCAAGCAGTTGGCGCCGGTGCCATCTACGCTCGTTGGCCGCTCCGCGACAATTGGCCAGCTACGCCAGGCAATTGAGCGCGTAGCACCAACGAACAGCCGCGTTCTCGTCGTCGGACCATCGGGAGCGGGCAAGGAGCTTGCTGCGCGCACACTCCATCAGCTCTCTGGGCGAGCGAATGGACCTTTTATTGTCATAAATGCCGCAGCAATTACACCAGAGCGAATGGAAATCGAATTATTCGGTGTCGACCAATCCAATGGTTCAGAAGGCCGTAAACCCGGTGCGCTTGAAGAAGCCCACAGCGGTACGCTGTTTATTGACGATATCGCTGACCTTCCACGGGAGACCCAAAACAAGATCCTGCGTGTACTCGTCGATCAAACCTTTCAACGTGTGGGCGGCAGCGCCAAGATCGCCGTCGACGTGCGCATCGTATCGTCGACGGCGCGCAATCTCGAAGCCCTGATTGTCGAAGGCAAATTCCGTGAGGACCTGTATCATCGTCTTGCCGTTGTTCCGATCCGGGTTCCGCCGCTGGCCGAGCGTCGCGAAGACATTCCCGATCTCGTCGAATATTTTATGGACCAGATTTCGCACGCCACGGGCCTGCCAAAACGTCGTATCGGCGAAGATGCGATGGCGGTCCTGCAATCGCATAGTTGGCCTGGTAATGTCAGGCAATTGCGTAACAACATCGAGCGCCTGATGATCCTTGCCGGCGGGGATCCCGAGGCGGTGATGAACGCCAGTATGTTGCCGCCGGACGTCGGCTCCATGGTCCCAAGCATGCCAAACGGAAATGGCGGAGAGCACCTAATGGGCCTGCCGTTGCGAGACGCGCGCGAGGTGTTCGAGCGCGAGTATCTCGTGGCGCAAATCAGCCGCTTTGGCGGCAATATCTCGCGCACCGCCGAATTTGTCGGCATGGAACGTTCCGCGCTTCACCGCAAGCTCAAGGCGCTTGGTATCGATTAGCGCATGATGCGAAAAAGTGGAATCCAGTGTTCCAAAAAGATCATGCGCAAGGAATGACTCCCCATGTCCCGCATCGCTTATGTCAATGGCCGTTACCTGCCGCGCAACGACGCCAAAGTCGCCGTGGAGGACCGTGGCTACCAATTCGCGGACGGCGTTTATGAAGTCTGTGAGGTAAGGGGTGGCCACCTGATTGATGAGCGCCGCCATATGGCGCGACTCGACCGCTCGCTTGGCGAGTTGCAAATCGCAAGACCGATGTCGCCCGCGGCGTTGAAAATCGTGTTGCGCGAAACGGTTCGGCGTAACCGTGTGCGGGACGGAATCGTCTATGTGCAGGTTACCCGTGGCGTAGCCCGGCGCGATTTTCCATTTCCGGCCGCTGGAACACGCCCGTCATTGGTCGTAACCGCGCGTAGCAGCGATCTCGAGCGTCTTGAGCAAATTGCCGGCGATGGGATAGCCGTTGTGACCGTGCCTGACATACGCTGGCAACGCGTCGACATCAAATCTGTCGCCCTGTTACCGAACGTGCTGGCCAAACAGTCTGCGCGTGAGCAGGGCGCGCGCGAGGCCTGGCTTACCGACGCCCAGGGCCGCATCACCGAGGGCGCCTCGTCGAACGCCTGGATTGTGAACCGCGAAGGCAAGCTGATTACGCATCCACTGGGTCACGACATTCTGCCAGGGATCACGCGCTCCGTTGTGATTGACGTGATCAAGGCACAAGGACTGGCATATGAAGAGCGGGCCTTTACCGTTGAGGAGGCCTATGCGGCGCGCGAGGCCTTTGTCACCTCCGCCAGTCAGATTGTGCTGCCGGTCGTGAGCATCAATGGCCGTCCGGTTGGTAATGGCGCGCCCGGGCTCGTCGCGACGGCCCTGCGCCGGGACTATCATCGTCATGCCGAGGTCAGCGAATAGGGATTGCGTCCGGCCGAATAACGCGGCCGCACCGACACGCGAGAAGTAAACAGCCAATGATTTCAGTGATTTGGGGCAGCCGACCTGAACTTCTGCTTGCGCCGGACCAGTAGCTGCCATCTAATAGTCATCTCCCGGCCTCGTACCGTTCTGCGTGGGGCAAAGCGGGCGCATGCACTCGGAACTCGCATGCGGAGGACCCGGGCAAAGAAGGTCTCGCGCGCTAGACGCGAGCAAAAAAATGGAACACGGCCATGGCAGCCGATCGTGCGCAAAACCTGCAAGACACTTTTCTCAATCATGTCCGCAAAAGCAAAATACCTCTCACCATTTTCCTGGTGAACGGCGTCAAATTGCAGGGCGTGGTGACCTGGTTTGATAATTTTTGCGTGCTGTTAAGGCGGGACGGGCACTCCCAGCTCGTCTACAAGCACGCAATCTCTACCATCATGCCCGGGCACCCGATCCAGTTGTTTGAAGGCGCCGAGGAGCCGCCGGCCGGAGATAAGGTCTGATTGGAAGTCCGTCGCCGTGATCAACGCGCCGATCTCCTGAGCCCAACGTCGTCGGGCGCGGAGACGGGCCGTGCGATTGTTATCGAACCCTGGATCAAAAGCCCGACGCGCCGGAGTGCTGTCCGCGCGCCGGCGGATACGCGTACGCCAGAGGCACGTCTTGAAGAAGCCGTCGGGTTGGCCCGCGCGATCGATTTAACGGTTGTCGAAGCGGGGCTGGTTACGCTGAGCGACATTCGCCCTGCGACTTACATCGGGAAAGGGAAAGTCGACGAAATCGCCGGGCTCGCCAAAAGCCAGTCGGCGTCAGTCGTCGTGATGGACTGCCCGATTTCTCCGGTCCAGCAACGCAATCTCGAGAAGGCCTGGAATGCAAAAGTCATCGATCGGACCGGTCTGATCCTTGAGATTTTCGGGCGACGTGCGCGCACGCGGGAAGGCGCGCTGCAGGTTGAGCTCGCGCATCTTACTTACCAGAAGAGCCGAGCTCGTTCGCTCATGGACGCACCTTGAGCGGCAGCGCGGCGGGTTTGGTTTTCTCGGCGGTCCCGGGGAAACACAGATCGAGGCCGATCGTCGTGTCATCGAGGAACGTATCGCGCGCATCGAGACAGAGCTCGACAAGGTCAAGCGCACGCGCAAGCTGCACCGTGACAGTCGCAAGCGCGTGCCTTATCCGATCGTGGCCTTGGTCGGCTACACCAATGCCGGCAAATCGACCTTGTTCAATCGGATGACAGCGGCGAAAGTTTTGTCCGCCGACATGTTGTTCGCAACCCTCGATCCAACGTTGCGCGCCATCGAGCTGCCGAAGGGCGTCCGCGCTATTTTGTCCGATACCGTCGGGTTCATCTCGGATTTGCCCACGATGCTCGTGGCCGCGTTCCGCGCAACGCTCGAAGAAGTCATCGAAGCGGACGTCATCTTGCACGTGCGTGACGTGTCGCACGATGACACCGAGGCGCAGTCTCACGACGTGGGAAAAGTTCTTACCGAACTTGGTATCGAGACCGTCGACACGCGCGTGATTGAGGTCTGGAACAAGATCGATCGGCTGAATGCGGATGAGCGCACGCGCATTTTCAACCTGGCCGAGCGGCAAGAGAATCGACGCCGGCCGCTTCTCGTGTCAGCATTGAGTGGGGAAGGGATTGACAGTCTGCTCGTCGCCATCGAAGCGCGTCTCGGTGAAAAACGTCAGACTCTCGAATTGTCGATCGATCCCTCCGATGGGGCGGGTTTGAGTTGGCTCTATCGCCATTCGGAAGTGCTGTCGCGCGAGATGCGAGAGGATGGACGTCTGGCAGTCAGTGTGCGGGCCGATCCGAAGAATGCGGAGATGGTGAAGCACAAATATCCGGGAACGACGGAAAGCAAACCGTCGAATTAAATCATCGGACGCGAAAAAGGGGCAGGGACCAATGGCAAACGCAGCTATATCGGATCGCGATCTCAGGCGTGTCGTTATCGCCAGCCTGATCGGGGCGACTATCGAGTGGTACGATTTTTTCCTCTACGGCACGGTGGCCGGCATCGTCTTCAACAAGCTGTTTTTTCCGGTGCAGGATCCGCTGATTTCGATCCTGCTTGCCTACACTACATTCGCGGTTGGTTTCGTCGCACGTCCGCTTGGCGGCGTGATCTTTGGACACTTCGGCGACCGCATCGGCCGCAAGAGCATGCTCATTCTCACGTTGATGATCATGGGAATTGCTACCGTCCTGATTGGTTTGTTGCCGAGCTACCAGCAAATCGGGATCGCGGCACCGATCATTCTTCTGGTGCTGCGCATTCTCCAGGGCATTGGTCTTGGCGGTGAGTGGGGTGGCGCGGTTTTGATGACCTACGAGTACGCCACTGAGGACAAGCGCGGTCTTTTCGCAAGCTTGCCGCAGATCGGTCTGTCGATCGGCCTCTGCCTGTCAGCCGGTGTGGTGGCCATCGCCTCAAGCCTGCCCGAACAACAGTTCTTAGCCTGGGGCTGGCGGGTCGGGTTTGTCGCCAGCATCATCCTCGTGGCGGTCGGCCTCTATATTCGCCTGCGCATTATGGAGACTCCGGAATTCACCAAACTGAAGGCGCAACGGCGCGAGGTCGCGATCCCGTTCGTCAACATGATCCGCGAGTATCCGCGCAACATCCTGCTTGGGATGGGGGCGCGCTATATCGACGGCGTGTTCTTCAATGTGTTCGCCGTGTTCAGCATCTCCTACATCGTGAACACGCTGCATCTGCCGCGTACCACAGCCTTATGGGCGGTGTGCACATCCGCATTCGTGATGATCTTCTTCATCCCGTTGTTCGGCAGTCTTTCCGACAAATGGGGAAGGGGCCGCACCTACGCGATCGGTTCAATCTTGCTGGCGATTTCGACATTCCCGGCATTCTGGATGATGAGCGGGGGTAACGTCGTTGCAATCTTTGCCGCGCTCATCATTCCCTTCGGAATCATCTATGCCATGTGCTACGGGCCCGAGGCCGCGCTGTTCTGCGATCTCTTTGATGCTCGTGTGCGTTACACCGGGATTTCGTTCGTCTATCAATTCTCGGGAATCTTCGCGAGCGGGATCACGCCGATCATCGCGACCTATCTGATCGCCGCCAATGGCAACCAGCCCTGGTACCTTTGCGGCTACGTCGTGTTCGCCGCGCTGGTGAGCGCTGCATCGGCGGCGGCGATCCAGCGCAACGCGTCGGGTCCGGCTCGACTGCCGTCGGGCGCGGCGCGACAGGCAGCGGAGTAGGCTGCTGCGTTAATCTTTGGCGGAGGCGGCCTTCTCGGCCGCCTTTGCTTCGTTCCAGAGCGCGTCCATTTCGGCCAAACTGGAGTCTCGTGGCGTCTTGCCCCGGGCTGCCAATGCGCGTTCGATCGCTGCGAAACGCCGCTCGAACTTGAGGTTTGTGTCGCGCAAAACGCCTTCCGGATCGGCGTCGAGATGACGGGCGAGGTTGACCATCGCAAACAAGAGGTCGCCGACTTCGGCTGCCATCGCGGGCTTGTCGCCACGATCGAGCTCGGCTTCGATCTCGTCGGCTTCTTCGCGGATTTTTGCCAGGACGGCGCGCGGGTCGTTCCAGTCGAAACCGACCCGACCGGCCTTGGTCTGCAACTTGAGTGCGCGGGTTAACGCGGGAAGGCCAACCGGCACGCCTGCCAAGGCCCCGTTATTGGCACCGGAATTCGCCGCCTCGCCGCGTTCGGCCTTTTCTTCCGTCTTGATGCGTTCCCACAATCCCTCGACGGCTTTGGCGGTCTTGCCATCGGCATCGGCAAATACGTGCGGATGCCGACGGATCAGTTTCGCGGTGATGGTCTCTACGACGTCCGGGAAATCAAAGGCGCCTTGCTCCTGGGCCATGCGCGCATGGAAAACGACCTGCAGCAGAAGGTCACCGAGCTCGTCCTTCAGCCCAACGAGGTCGTCACGCGCAATGGCGTCGGCCACCTCGTAGGCTTCTTCGAGCGTGTAAGGCGCGATGGTCCGGAAGTTCTGTTCGAGATCCCACGGACAGCCGCTACCGGGCGTCCGCAGCGCCGCCATGATCTCGATCAGGCGGGAAATGTCGCGGGAAGGCTTCACGGGCGGCTTTGTGTGGGTTGGGGTTTGCGGCAGATGATGAGAGGCTAGCAAAGCACGACTGCGCCCGCGACCATGTACCGAAGATTTGCATAAGACATATTATGGAATATTTCTATATGGCCCTTTAAACTTGGGCTTAGAGGTATCTGGCCCGGGCGAAATGATCGATAAAACTTGAAGTGTCGATGCGCTGGAAGCGATCATGCCCATTGCGCCTTAACCCGCCGAAAAGCTCATGCCGTCAAAGCCGGGTTCGACCCCGGATGGCAAATTGGTGCGCAGCGACGCGTAATCCATGTCGGTATGGAGGTTGGTCAGGATTGCGCGTTTCGGCTTGATCAGGGCGATCCACTCCAAGGCTTCGTCGAGATTGAAATGGCTCGGATGTGGCGTCTTGCGCAAGGCATCCACAATCCAGACGTCGAGCCCCGCGAGCGCTCGGATACTTTCGGCCGGCAGCTTCTTGATGTCTGCCGAGTAGGCCACGTTGCCGAAGCGAAAGCCAAGCGAGGGGATGTCACCGTGGTTCTGCAGGACAGGCAGGACTGCGATCGATCCTCCCTGCCCCTCGATATTAACGGTTTCGCCGGCCACCAGCCGCTTCTCATTGAGCATTGGCGGATATTCGCTGCCGGGCGGCGTCATGAAGCAATAGCCGAAGCGGGCGTGCATGGCGCGTGATGTCGGTTCATCAAGGTAGACATCGACTCGCCTCCGCTTGTGGACGAACAGCGGGCGTAGATCGTCGATGCCGTGGGTGTGATCGGCGTGTTCGTGGGTGATGACGACACCGTCGATCCAATCGATATCGGCGTCGAGCAGTTGCATGCGTAAATCGGGTGAAAGGTCGACCAGGACACGTGTGCGATGGCCCTGTGCATTTGCGCGCTCCACCAAAAGCGAACAACGCCGCCTGCGGTTCTTCGGGTTATTCGGATCGCATTCACCCCAGCCAAGCGCAACGCGCGGAACGCCCATGGACGAGCCGCAGCCGAGAATGGTGAATGTCAGGCTCATGCGGCGCTGGCGAGCTGGCGTGGCACTTTGTTGAACAGGCGGAAAAAATTCTCTGTGGTCTGGTGCGCCAATTCGTCAGCCGAGAGACCCCGAACATCAGCTAAAACTTTAGCCGTTTCGACTACGTAGGCCGGTTCATTACGCTTTCCACGAAATGGCAGCGGCGCCAGGTAAGGCGCGTCGGTTTCAACCAGGATGCGATCGGCCGGCAAGGCAGCCGCAATTGTGCGCAAATCCTCCGAACGCTTGAAGGTCAATATCCCGGTGAACGATACGTAGTGTCCCAGCTCGATAGCGGCGAACGCGAGATCGCGGCCGCCGGTGAAGCAATGCAACACAGCGGGGAAGGCGCCCTTCCCGCTTTCTTCGCGCAAAATCGCAGTCATGTCCGCGTCGCAGTCGCGCGAGTGGATCACCAGCGGCAATCCGGTTTCGCGCGCTGCGGCGATGTGCTGCCGGAAGCTTTGCGTCTGCGCGTCGCGCGGGCTGTTGTCGTAGTGATAGTCGAGCCCGGCTTCGCCGATCGCCACGATTTTCGGGTGCTTGGAAAGCGCGGCCAGCGCTTTGGCGTCGATGTCGAGTTCTTCATGCGCGTTGTGCGGATGGGTGCCAACCGAGCAGAAGATCTCAGGGAATTGTTCTGTAATCGCAATGATCTGTGGAAGTTTCTTCACCCGGGTCGAGATTGTCACCATACGGCCGATGCCGGCCGCGCGCGCCCGTGCCACGACCGCATCGCGTTCGGCGGAAAAATCCGGAAAATCGAGGTGACAGTGGCTGTCCACCAGCATGATTCACGCCTTTTCTTCCGCTTCCACATAGCGTGGAAACACCGGCGCAGGCGCAGGCAGGGTGGCGCCAGCCTTGATACGCCCTTGTGGCCCAAGCGCAGCAAAACCCCGTTCGTCTGCGCCAATCGCCAACAGATCGAGCAATTTGGCCGCGGAGGCAGGCACGAAGGGTTGCGCCAGAATTCCAACCTGCCGAAGCACTTCCGCCGTCACGTAGAGAACGGTGCCTTGGCGCTTCGGATCGGTCTTCGCGAGCGCCCACGGCGCCTCCGATGCGAAATAGCGATTGGCGTCGGCCACGACCGCCCAGACGCAAGTCAGGACCTGGTGGAGTTGCTGCGACTTCATGTGCTCACGGGCGGTCCCGATCATCGCGTCGGCGGCGGCAAGGATGGTCTTGTCAGTGTCGCTGAAAACACCCGGCTCCGGCAGCTTGCCGAGGAAGGCCTTGCCGATCATCGACAGCGAGCGTTGCGCCAGGTTGCCAAGGTCGTTCGCCAGATCCGCATTGATGCGGTTGACGATCGCCTCATGGCTGTAATTGCCGTCCTGACCGAACGGTACCTCCCGCAAGAAGAAATAGCGAAACTGGTCGACACCGTAGGTATCGGCCATTGTGAATGGGTCGATTACGTTGCCGACCGACTTCGACATCTTCTCACCCCGGTTGAACAGAAACCCGTGCGAGAAGATGCGCTGCGGCACCGCGATGCCCGCCGACATCAGGAAGGCAGGCCAATAAACCGCGTGGAAACGGACGATGTCCTTGCCGATGACGTGCAACGCTGCCGGCCAGTAGCGCTTGAATTTTTCGCTGCCGGTATCGGGGAAGCCGACGCCGGTAATGTAATTCGTGAGTGCGTCAACCCACACATACATGATGTGGCCGTCAGCGCCCGGCACGCGGATACCCCAATCGAAGGTCGTGCGGGAAATAGAGAGGTCCTGCAACCCGCCGCGCACGAAGCTGGCGACTTCGTTCAAGCGCTCCTTCGGCAACACGAAATTCGGCCGGGCGTAGAGGTCGAGCAGCTTTTGCTGGTAGGCGGAAAGCCGGAAGAAATAGCTCGCCTCTTCCACCCATTCCACCGGTGTGCCGGTCTTGATTGCGACGCGCACCTTCTGTTCGTTGAGATGCGTTTCATCTTCGGCGTAATAGGCTTCGTCGCGCACCGAATACCAGCCGGCATATTTGTCGAGATAGATGTCGCCGTTCTGCTCCATCCGCTGCCAGATGACCTCCGATGAGCGATGATGACGTTCTTCGGTTGTATGGATGAAGTCGTCATTCGAGCAATTCATCCGCTTCACCATCGCCTCGAAGCGCGGGACGTTGCGATCGAGCAATTGGCGTGGCGTCAGCCCTTCCTTGGCCGCGGTTTGCTGGATTTTCTGGCCGTGCTCGTCGGTGCCGGTGAGGAAATAAACATCGTATCCATCCAGCCGCATGAAGCGCGCGATGGCATCCGTGGCGATCGCCTCATAGGCGTGGCCGATATGCGGCGGGCCGTTCGGGTAGGAAATCGCGGTCGTGATGTAATACGGCGTCTTGTCCGGCATTTTGCCTGTGCATTCAAAGACGTGGATGGCCGGGGAGCCCCGGCCATGACGAGTCCGGGATTAGGTATCAATCACAGGCGGCGGGGGCAAGCTAAGGAAAAAGAACTGAGAAAGGGCGGAATCCCGCGGCGCAGACGACGTTGGGCCGCGATAGGACTCGTTTACCCAGTTGCGTTGCAAGCGTTTTCAAGCAGGAGCGAAATCGATACCATCCTTGCAGGCATAGAAAGTGTGGTTATGCCGGCAGGCGCCCGCTTCGAGGTCGGCGCACCACGTGTTTGTCAGTAACCGCGTAAAGGTGTGTTGATGAAAAAGCTTTTTGCATCCGCCCTCGCCGCCGGCTTCATCATTGCCGGCATGGCAACCGCCCAAACAATGCCTGTCTCGCGATTTGAATCAATAAAAAGCGGACAGACAGTTCTGGTATCGGACCTTTCGGTTGGCCATCGCCGGGCTTATTCCGTTGCCCGCCAGCGTCAGCACGACTTTCCGTACATGCCCAGCCGATTCAATGTTTCCGGCTACGACGCGGGCGAAGGCCAGTTCTGCGGTTTCGGTTCATACGTGGCCTGCGCCTATTCCGGTACGTACTGCTGGCGCCGATGCCATTGATCGGGACGGTGAAACGTCAAAACTTGCAGCGGCCGTAATTGACGTTGAGCTCTTCGATCCCGGGAAATATGCGAACGATGTTGTTGTCGTCTTTGACCCGGTAGCTGAACTGAAACGTCGAAAATGCGACATTTTCGGCGGCACATTGCGCCACCAGATGCGTCACCGGTCCGGCGACTTTTTGTGACACAATTTTGCATGTGGCGTTGTTGCCAACGATCGTGTCCTTGCGGGCAATAAAACCGCTCCCATACATGTCCGAGCCCGGCGCGATCGAGAGCCCGCCATCCTTGTTTTTTTGAAAAATTTTTCCGCACGCGGCAGCATCCGTTGCCCACGCGCCGTTGAAGTCGAACGCGTAAGCGCCGTGACTGATCAATGAAACGGATGCCGCCAGTCCCGCGGCACCCAAGACCTGCCCTATTTTCATTTTCGCCTCCATTCTGAGGGCAAACTAGCCCCATTGCGAAACCTGGATTTGATTCAGCGCAAAATCAGCGCGCGCGTAGTTGTCGAAAAGAATCAACGTGAAATGTGGTATCGACAGCCGCATGAAGCCGGTCATTGATTCGCTCGTCGCCGCAGGATTGATTGGTCTTGGCCTGCTCTGCAGCGAGGCCGCGGTCGCGGCGCCCATGCGGTGCAGTGGCGAGCAAAAAACCTGCATCGCGGTCTGCAACAAGAGCCTCGACCGAGGCTCAATTTCGACCTGCGTCACCAATTGCGGTTTGCGGCAATCGCTCTGCATGAAAACTGGCTGCTGGGACAGCGGTGTCCAAAAGTATTGCGGCCTCTTGAAGCAGTAATCCGCACTTCCTGGCGCCAATCAAGGGCCTCCTGGCCTTGATCCTCGCGGCTAATTGCTCGGGCGTCACCGCCAACGGCCTTTACGAATTCCTAATCCCACCTCGCATACACTCTGAACGGACGTTAACCACCGGCAGATTGCCAGATCCGTGGCCAACCAGAACGGTTTCCCAGGGCACATGGGCGCTCCGCTCACCCTTATCCACGAGCTTGAAAGCTCAATTTCCAGCAGTTCGGACGAGCGGCGCTCGGCCATGCTGCGGCATCTTACCGACCTGTTCCTGGTCGGCTCCGATCAGTATTCCGACGCCGAGATTGATCTGATCGACGACGTGTTCGTGCGGTTGGTCGCAACCATTGAAGAGTTCATCGCGGGCGCTGCTGGCGATCCGGCTTGGACCAGTATCGAGCGCGCCTCCGAAGATCCTGCGCCTGCTCGCCTGCGATGATGCCATCGAGGTTGCCTCCCCCGTCCTGAGCCAGGCCGAGCGTCTTGATACCGAAACCTTGATTGAGTGCGCGCGCACCAAGCACCAGGAACATCTGCTTGCGATATCCCGCCGCAGGATACTGCCGGAGGCATTGACGGACGTCCTCGTCGAGCGCGGCGACCAACAGGTGGTGTTAAGCACCGCGAAGAACGCGGGTGCAAAATTCTCGGGTAAGGGCTTCGGTATTATGATCAAGCGCTCCCACGGCGACGATCAGCTTGCCGCTTGCGTGGGAGCACGCGCGGATATACCGCCTCAGCTGTTCGAGCAGTTGCTCGAAGCCGCTTCCGAAACTGTCCGCGCCAAACTCGTGGCGGAGCGCAAGCATGCGGTATCGGATGTCGAGCGCATTGTTGGCGACGTAACCGGCCGCATCCATGCCGTCGCAAACGATCAGCCATTGAGTTACGCGGCTGCCCAGGTGCTTGTTGAATCGATGCACCAGGCCGGCCTGCTAACTCCGACGAAGCTCGAGGAATTCGCCAGCGACGGCCGGTTCGAGGAGCTGGTGACGGCCCTTTCGATTCTGTCGAACGTTCCGACTGCGACCATTGAACGCAATATGCGCGATACCCATGCGCAGTCGCTCTTGGTGCTGGCGAAGGCGGTTGGCCTGTCGTGGGAAACGACCCGCAGCATCATGGTGCTGGCGGCGAAGCGCTACCGGCGCTCGACGAGTGGGATCGATCAGGTCATGCCGTCATTTAATCGCCTCAAGCAGGTGACCGCGCAACAGATCCTGGACTTTCATCGCCTGCCTGACCGCGCCGCGCGCGCGAACTAGCGTCGCCGTCCATCTGTTCGCACCACGATGGCGACAGCAGGTCTACGTGTTTGGCGATCTCGATCATCGCTGCACGCTGTCTTGACTCGGCGAGCGCGTCCATTAATCGGATGAAAACTCCCCTGCGTGATTGTGACCGCTCATCCGAGGCGCTATTGGCGCGCGTAACGCGATAGTCTTCATAGGTCGTCGAAACCATTGCTACTCTCCTTTTATAAAACGAGGCCCAATGAATGTCCCGGCCTTGCCGATGCAAGGCCGGGAATCCGCGCGATATGGATCGGTTAGACGGACTTGCGCCAGGGAACCAGCATCGAAACGCGATTCCGGTAGCGCCGGTACTCATCACCAAAGACGTCGATCAGATCGCGTTCTTCCAGGAGAATGCCGACGAAAATGTAGCCGGTGGTGACCGCCGCAAACAGCAGGTGTCCCGCTGTCATAACCGGAGCCGCCCAGAACGCAATGATGAGGCCGAGATAGATCGGGTGCCGGACGAATTTGTAGTACAGCGGCGTGCGGAAGCGTGGCGTCGGCATCGGGCGGCCGGAGAGATTGTTGACAACCTGATGCACGCCGAACAGCTCGAAATGATTGATGAGGAAAGTGCTGGTGAAAACGATGAACCAGCCGATCAACGAAATCGCCATGATCGCCTTTGCGATCTCCGGATTGCCGATCTGCCAAACAACCGCGGGCATCGGACGCCACTGCCAGTACAGCAGCGCGAGCGCAAGCGACGCAAAGAGAACATAGGTGCTGCGCTCGACCGATTTCGGCACGATGCGTGTCCACCATTCCTTGAACTGCGGGCGCGCCATCACGCTGTGCTGGACAGCAAAGATGGTCATCAACACGAGGTTGACGACAATCGCCTCCATGACTGGCCCCGCCGCGCCACTGTCAATCGTCTTCGGCACGATGAAACCAGAGACAAAACAGATAGCGTAGAGAAGAGTGACGAAGGCGAAGGCGTACGAGGCAATGCCGTACAAAAATGCGATAATCCGGCTCATGATCTTACCTTTTGGTCTTACCTTTTGATTGCAAACGCTGCGGTGCGGGATGCGAATACCGCGGTTCCGTCATCGTTTTGTGATGATCACTTCGAGGTATTCGCTCGGTACAACCATTGTGCCGTCATCGGCTTTGTTCATGCGTGCGATGAGGTCGTACAGGTCCTTCTCAAGTTTGGTCTGCTGCGGCACATCCAGGGCTGCGAAGGCCTTGAGCATGGGGCCGTAGTAGTTGCGGAAAACATCTACGAAATGCTCCGCCGAACGATAACGGAAACTGAAGTGCCGAGACTCGGTCTTGATCCAGGTCGCTGCTGGTCCAAACATTTCGGTGAGGCGTGCGCGCGTTCCCCATAGCAGTGGCGATTTTGCGGCGGCCGGCGGTGGGAGATATTTTCCGAGCGTCTTGAAGACCTGCCCGATAAATCCGTCCGGCGTCCAGTTTGTGAGTCCGATCTGGCCGCCCGGCTTGCAGACGCGCAGCAACTCCGCTGCGGCCTGGTCCTGGTTGGGTGTGAACATCACGCCGAAGGTCGAGATCACGGTATCGAACGAATTGTCGCCAAAGGGCAGCGCCTCTGCATCGGCCTCCTTGAACTCGACCGGCAGGCCATCGGCCGATGCTCGCGCGCGGCCGCGCTCCAGCAGGCTCGACACGTAATCGGTCGAGACCACGTCGCACCAGCGGCGCGCCGCGGCGAGGCTCGCCATGCCGTTTCCTGCGGCCACATCGAGTACTTTGCGGCCCGCCCGCAGATCGAGCGCTTCGCACAACTCCTCGCCGACAATTTGCAACGTCGTGCCGACGACCGCGTAGTTCCCCGACGACCATGCCACCCGCTGGCGGGTCTTGATGACCTCAAGATCAGGTGATACGGGCGCCGGTTCCGGCTTGGCGGATCGGGTTGCAACAAGGGATGCGGTGGGCATAAAAGGCTCCTGTCCAATTTCCAACATGATTGGGATGTGAGTACCGGACCGGAGCCCGTAAGACTTTGCCGGGAGCTTGATTTGTTCTTGAGACGGGCTTGATTATTTCCTGAGACCAGATTTTCACCGCGGTGGGGGCACCGGCGTGCAGTTTCTCTTTGGTGATCATACGCTTGACGACGACCGCCGCGAGCTTCGCCGAGGCGCGGAGTTGATTGCCGTGGAACCACAGGTATTCGACCTGTTGATTTACCTCGTGCAGAATCGCGACCGCGTGGTGAGCAAGGACGACCTCATCGCGTCGGTCTGGGGCGGCCGCATTGTGTCGGATTCGACCCTGACCAGCCGGATCAATGCCGCCCGCAAGGCGGTGGGTGACAGCGGCGGAAGCCAGAAAGTAATCCGCACCATCGCCCGCAAGGGACTGCGGTTTGTTGGCGACGTGCAAGTGCGGTTCGACAGCGAGGATGCGGGCGATAGTCATGCGCAGCCGAAGGCTGACGTTCAGGATCCTGCGCCAGCGGTTCTGCCCCTGCCCGATCGCCCTGCGATCGCGGTGCTACCCTTCGTGAATATGAGTGGCGAACCCGAACAGGAGTATTTCTCCGACGGGATCAGCGAGGACATCATCACGGCGCTCTCGAAGCTGCGCTGGTTCTTCGTAATCGCGCGCAACTCATCGTTCACCTACAAGGGCAAAGCCGTCCTTTTAAAGCAGATCGCGGAAGAGCTGGGCGTTCGCTATGTGGTCGAAGGCAGCGTGCGCAAAGGTGGTGACCGCGTGCGTATCACCGCACAGCTCAACGATGCCGTGACCGGCAGTCACCTGTGGGCTGAACGTTATGACCGCGATATCGCGGATGTGTTCGCCGTTCAGGATGAAATTACGGAGGCCATTGTCGCCGCGATTGAACCACAGCTTTACGCCGCCGAGAATTTTCATGCCCAGCGCAAGGCGCCGGACAGCATGGATGCCTGGGATCTGGTGATGCGGGCTCTCTCGCATTACTGGCGGGTGACACGACAGGACAATGTGGTCGCGCAGGCTTTATTGGAGAAAGCGACCGTCATCGATCCCAATTACGGCCAGGCGCATGGCTTGCTTGCCACCAGCCACACGTTCAGCGCCCACATGGGATGGGAAGACATGGCTGCAGTCGTACCCGTTGCGGAGCGCGGCGCGCTTGCTGCAATCAGGGCCGACAGCGAAGACCCCTGGGCACACTTTGCGCTCGGCAATGTCTATTTGTTTACGCGTCGCTTCGAAAACTCGCTTGCTGAATTCGAGCTTGCGCTGCAACTCAACCCGAATTTTTCACTGGCACAGGGCTACTACGGCCTGGTTCTGGCGTATTGCGGACGCTGTGAGGAGGCCGAAGTGGCCGCCCGCCGCGCGATGCGCCTGAGCCCGCGTGATCCGTTTTCAGCAATTTACTGCGGGGTCGCCGCATACTCGCAATACGTCGCCCAAAATTATGAGGAGGCGATGCAGCTGGCCCGCGAATCAATCCGGCAACGCGCCGATTTTGTCGGTGGCCACCGGGTGTATACCGCGGCAGCGGCGATGGCAGGACATCAGGAGATCGCTGCTTCCGCGCTGGAAGATCTACGCCGCGTGCAGCCCAACATTTCGATCGATTGGATCGCGCGAGAAATGCCGTTCCAGCACGATATAGAGCGCCAGCACTATCTCGAAGGTTTTCGCCTCGCCGGCATGGCCTGAGCGGCCGCGACTTTGCCGCGGCGCGTGCGGCGTTTGGCGGTCGAGCGGCGCTTGCCGGCAGCGGCCGGTGACGGTGTCCCGCGCGTCTCTGAATAGATCAGCCATCCGAGGCCGGCCGCAATGAGGGCATAAGCCATCGGATTGTTTTTGGCCTGCCGCATCAGCACAGGCACGATCTCATCACCTTTCCATATCCGGGAGCCGGCATCGAGCAGATCGTCAATGACGATCGAGGGCGACAGATGCTCGCGGAGATCTTCCAGTCGATCTGACAGACGCTCGCGCGCCTGTTCTGCTTTTCGTTGCAGTTGTGCCGAAGACGATGTCATTTCATTGGCCCCATGTTTGCGATGTTGACGTCTTTTCGCAGCTGATCGAGTGTCCTGGTTGGCGCGATCCGGCCTAGGCCCAAGCGGTTCAGGCCGTACCAGGTCAAACCGCCGCCGACGAGGAACGTTAATCCGGCAACGATCAGGCTCGCAGCCGACCACGACACTCCATACGCCACCAGTTCGGCGATGGCGGCCTGCAGGAGCAAAACAACTGTGACCACGAGAAACAAAGCGCCGGCGGCGATGATGCAGAGCGACAGTGCGGTGAACGTCAGCTTCTCGGACACCTCCGCCTGCAGCAACTGCAACTCGGCGCGAAACAGGTCAGCAATGTCGCGCAGGATATCGGCTGCGAGATCGGTAATGCCTTTCACACCGGCGCGATGAGGCCGCCGCACGTCCAGTTCTCCCGGTGTCACAGTTTCCGTCATACGTCCTCCGGACGCTACCAGACGTCATCGCACTAACGGCAGATACGAACTCTGGTTCCAGCGCGCCACAAGCGCGCTCTGAGGCCGCGGCCCCAGCCGCAAAATGCGCTGATTGTCCTAGCGAGACCGGCGCCGCTTTGCAGCGCGTCGTGCCTTGGGCGCCTTTTTCCTGGACGCCGGTTTTCGTTTGGCGACCGCGCTTTCGCACAGTGGCTGTTTTGCGGCGGCCCGGCTTTTTCTTGCTCACGCTTCGTCGCGCCGCATTGCCCAGAGCGTTTTCCATCGCCGGGGTTGCCCGGCGGAGGCGGACGCGGCCCGCTTCCAGTGCATTGGCGGTTGATTCGAACACGACATCGGCAGCGGCTTTGGTGGCCGCGCCGAATGCTTCGCCGGCCATCGTCCTCACACCTTGCGCAGCATCGACGATCGCGTCTTTCGCCTTTTTTGTGACCGTCCTGACCATCTCATCCTCCGCACCAAGGCATTCGACAATGCCTGGGCGGCGGCGAAGGTTCCAAAAACAACTAAAGACTCAGCGTGAATGCACCGGTCGTTGCTGGATTGAGCGAGGACGGGAGGTAGTCGCCTATCAGGCGGTGATATTCAACAGCGCGCTACTCATTTGCGCGTCTGCACGAATGACCTGGGCGTTGGCGGCATAACTGGTGCGGGCGATCAAAACCTGGATCATTTCATTGGCGAGATCGACGTTCGGGCTCGCCACAAAACCATCGGCATTCGCGAAGGGCGCCGTGGGATCGAATGTGGAGACAGTCGCGGGCGAAATGGAACTTACGGTCGCGCTGGTGCCGCCGCCGACAACATCGGTCTGGTTGACACGCAAGGGTGTGTAGGCCGGCGGCGCATTTTCCGGATTGGGGGCGCCCGGCAGCGGGCCATCCGACAGCGAATTCGCGATATTGCTCGCCGCCACCTGAAGGCGCAGCGACGCAACGTTCAGGCCGGAAACGGCGATGGTACTCGCGATACTCATGGGTTTCTGTCATAGCCGCGGTTCCGGAACGGTTTGCTTTGCAATTCCATAAAATTTGACACACCGCGCGGCAACGCAGCTCGCGGTGGGCAGCCGACAGTGGGCGAACCGACCGGTCTTGGCCGTTCGCGCCGGACCCTCTTCGTGGTAAATAACGGTCAACCAAACTCGTCGCCGGGAGGAGTTCATCATGGCCGCCAATCTGAACCGCGTCAGGGTCGCGCCCAAGGGCATGGGTCTCAATGATTTCGTCGCGATGCAGGAAGGCTACTTCGCCGCCGAGGGTCTCGACGTCGAGTTCGACTGGAAAACATTTCGCGGCACGCAATCGAGCTGGAAGGGTCTGGAATATTTCCAGCGTCCGCAGGACCGCCCCTATACCGAGGACAAGCAGGACGTTGTGCAGGGCGCGTGCCTCTGGGGCACCATCTGCAATGCCAGCGCCGGCATGGGGCGCGTCGTCACCGAAGGTTACGGCGATTCACCTTGGGCGATCTTCGTTCGGCCGGAGTTGAAAATTCGCAAGCCGGAAGACCTGAAAGACATTCCGATCTCTGTCGGCATGCGCGCGGGCAGCCATTTCAATGTCCCCTATCGTCTCGAGACAATATCTGCCACTCGAGCATATCAAGACCGTCAACACCGGCGGGTTCGGCGCGCGGCTGAAGGCGCTGCTCGACGGCGAGGTCGAGGCTGCGAGCCTGCTGCCCCCGCAGATCGCGATGGCCGAGCAGCTTGGGCTGCGCAAGATCATCGAGGATCGCTTCAAGACGTTGTGGTGGGTACCGGACAGCGCGACACCGGACGTGGTGCACGGCTACATGCGAGCGCTCAACCGCGCCGAACAGGCCCTCGAGGCGGACCTGCCAAAATATCTGCCGCTCTGGAAGCTCGCGGTCCCGGCCGAGTTCGAGACTTACCACGCGTGGGATTTCAGCAAATTTGGCCGCGGCGAAAAATTCGTCAACCAGCCGCTGCCGCCTGCGGAGTTCGACGAAGTCTTCGCGCAGGTCGAGCGCTGGGGCCTCGACCAGTATGTCAAGGACCGCAAGCCCGAGACGCTGTCCTACTCGGCCTGACCGGAAACGCGCGCGGCCGGTTATTGAGACGTGATGCAATCGTCACGAATTCAATCATATCGCGGCGCGCCAGGGGAACCCCTGATTTGCCCACGCGGCCCATTGGCCCGCGCCGTCAGTTGCGCGCGGCCTCGGCGAGCGCCCCGAACACCGTGAAGACCAGCGGCTTTCGCTCCAGATTGTAGGTTTCGACGTCACGCGCGGCGCGGTTGACCTTCTCCCAGGTCTCGGCCACGCGCGCCATCTGCGCCTTGTGCTGAACGCCGTCACCGAGCCGCGCCGACAGCCAGCCATTGACCATGTCCATGAAGGCCTCAAGCGTGCGCGGGTCGGTGCCGCCGATCGCTTCGCCGAGCGCATGCAAGGCGCGTGGATCAGGGTCGGGCAGCTGCGCGAACAAGTCTTGCACACGCTGGCGCAACGCGATCGCGGCGCCATCGAGCAGACCGAGCGCGCGTCCAACGCTGCCTTCCGCCAAAGCCGCCGCCTGCCGAACCTCGGGCGCCTCCGCATCGAGACCGGTTGCGGCCGTTATGGCGCGCGTGACGTTCGATGTGTCGAGCGGCCGCAACAGCAGGCGCCGGCAGCGCGAGCGGATGGTCGGCAGTTCGCGTCCGGGAGCGTGGCTGATGAGCAGAAGCAGCGAGCGCTGCGGTGGCTCTTCCAGCACCTTGAGCAGTGCATTGGCGCCTTCACGCTGGAGGTCGTCGACCGCATCGACAATGGCAATGCGCCAGCCGCCCTCGCCCGCGGTTGAGCCGAAGAACGAAACCGTCCGGCGTACGTCGTCGACTCGGATCACAGTGTAAAGCTTGCCGGTTTGCTCGTTGAGGCTG
The DNA here is from genome assembly GCA_963817815.1 of uncultured Alphaproteobacteria bacterium. Classification (GTDB taxonomy): domain Bacteria; phylum Pseudomonadota; class Alphaproteobacteria; order Rhizobiales; family Xanthobacteraceae; genus Pseudolabrys. Next base: position 294,286 of record CAWFPY010000001.1, read on the forward strand.
CGCTCGAGCACGAGCAGGTCGCCTTGCGCTTGCGCCGCCATCCGGCGCGCCACCGGATGATCGGGGTCGACGGCGAGCGACGTTGCGTTCTGCACGTCGGGAGCACCGGGTCGGGATGCGCCAGCACGAAGCGCGCCAATCGAAAGGCCAACGTAGCCTTGCCGATGCCGGGCGGTCCGCCGATCAGCCAGGCATGCGCAATGCGCCCGCTTTTGTAGGATTCAAGGAGCGCCCGTTCCTCGTCATCATGGCCGAAGAGTACCGTCGTTTCGCGCGGCAGCTTGATGTCGCTGCCATTGTCATCGTCACTCACGGCGCCACGGTCTCCGCCACGCCCGCATTCCGGGTCAGCAGCCGTTCGTGCACGAGCGCCCATATGCGATCCGACACCACCTCGCGCGGCGCGCGCCCGTCGATAACGACACAGCGCTTCGGCTCTTCGGCCGCGAGCGCACGATAGGCCTGGCGAAGTTTTTCGTGAAACTCCAGCGACTCCGCCTCGAACCGGTCGGCGACTTCCTGTCCGCGCCGGCTCTTGGCCCGCGCCAGGCCGACTTGGGCCGGCACGTCGAGGATGAACGTCAGGTCGGGCACCGCCGGCCCCACGGTCACCCGTTCAAGGCTGCGGATCAGGCGCTGGTCGACGTTTCCGAGCGCGCCCTGATAGACGCGTGTCGAATTGATAAAGCGGTCGCAGATCACCCAGGTGCCGGATTGAATTGCAGGCAAGATCACATTTCGCACATGATCGTCGCGCGCGGCGGCGAACAGAATCGCCTCGGTTTCGGCGCCGAGTGGTTTCGCGATTCCCGACAACAAGATGTGCCTAATGATTTCGGCGCCGGCGGAGCCGCCTGGTTCACGCGTCAGCGCAACCGGTACGCCGGACGATTTCAGGCGTTGGGCCAAAGTTGCGGCGTGGGTCGACTTACCGCTGCCTTCCCCGCCCTCGAAGGTGATGAAACGTCCGCGCAAGCGAGCCAAAGCCTTTTCCGGTCACCGCCGATGGGCGGCAGCAATCATCATAGCCGCTCGGCTCCGGCCCGGAACAGCGCGATTATCATTTCAGTCACAGCATCGAAGGCGCGCTGGGACATATTCCCCTTTTGGACGTTTTCGGACGCTTTCAGGGGCATTGTGAGGATCAGGTTTTCGTTGCGCCACACCTTGAGATTGCCGATCGGGGTGCCTTCGCTCACCGGCGCCGGCACCGGCCCAGTATAGACGATCCGCGCGATCAGCTTTTCGGCACCCGACTTGGGCAGCATGACCCGCACGTCGCCATTCGCCACCAGCGACACCCGTCCATTGGCGCCGCCATAGACCTTGGCCACACCAATGGTTTGACCCTCCGCGAACAGGACGCGCTGCTCAAAATTGCGGTAACCCCATTCGATCAGCTTCTTGGCTTCGTCGGCGCGCTCCTTGGCGGTGGCCACGCCGTTGACCACCACGATGAGCCGCAAGCCGTTCTGCACGGCGGAGCCGACCAGGCCGTAACCCGCTTCCTTGGTGAATCCTGTTTTCAGGCCGTCGGCGCCGGTCACCATGCTCAGCAGCGGATTGCGGTTCTGCTGGCGGATCTTGTTCCAGGTGTATTCGGGTTGGCCGAATAATTTATAGAATTCCGGATAGTCGTGGATGATGTGGCGCGCCAGCATCGCGAGTTCGCGCGTCGTGACTTGCGTGCCGGGGTCGGGCAAGCCGTTCGAATTGGTGAACACCGATTTCTCGAGCCCGAGCGTGCGCGCGCGTTCGGTCAATTTTGCGCCGAAAGCGGTTTCGTTGCCGGCGAGCGCTTCCGCCAGCACGATGCAGGCATCGTTTGCGGACTGGATGATCATGCCGTGCAACAGGTCGTCGACGGGGATTCGGCTGTAGATCGCCGCAAACATCGTCGAGCCGTGCGACGGCGCACCGCCCTTTCGCCAGGCATTCTCGCTGACCATGTATTCGTCGGTGAGCTTGATGCGCCCTTCCTTGAGTTCATGGAACACATATTCCGCCGTCATCAGCTTGGCGAGACTGGCCGGAAAGATCAGCCGGTCCGCATCGCGCTCAAACAGCACGCTGCCGTTTTCGGCATCGATGAGGATGGCGTGCGGCGCGGAGATGTTGGGTTCGTCTTTTTTCGGCGCATCTTTTTTGGGCGCCGGCGCGGTGGCGGCAGGCTTGTGGCCAGGAACGATCTTGTGCGCCGGCGTTGCCGCAAGCGCGCCCGCGCAGAAACCGGCCAGCACGACAGCCGTCGTCAGCCAACGCCCTGTAGGAAACATGCGCTTGATCATCATTGGAGCTCGTTCGCCGATAACACCGTCAGGCGACCGCCGGACCTGTGGCGGCAGAATACGGCTCAGTAAAGGCCGCGGCCACCCATGAAATCAGTCCGGCCATTATACCGGGCCGACGCATAGGCCGAAACCGGCGAGACCGTGGGCCCTGCATCGGCAATCGGCGCACGCATCGCATTGCCGGCGTTGCGCGGGCGGGCAGCGGCTGCGAGTTCGGTTGTTTCCGGCTCAACCCCAGGCACCTCGCGGGCGCCCTCGCCCAGCCGGAACGGACGGTCCGGCGGCGACGGAACTTGCGCCGAGGAATATTTCGTCATCGGCCGGCCGTCGAAATAGGCCGGCGCGAATTGTTTGCTCGCGGCGACCTGGATCGGCGCCACGGCCGGGTTGCCTTCGCGCAAGGTCGCCATCAGCTTGCGATCGTCGGAGCCTTCGAGCGGCGCGCGGCCGACATACTCGACCTTCACGCGCGCGAGGCCCTGGCCATGGAAGCCCAGCAGCTGCGCGGTCTTGACCGACAGATCGATCAGGCGGCCGCCGGTGTATGGCCCGCGATCGTTGACGCGCACGATGATCGAGCGGTTGTTGGCAACGTTGGTGACCCGCACATAAGACGGCAACGGCAGCGTCGGATGCGCCGCCGAAATGGAATTCATGTCGAAGACTTCGCCGTTGGCGGTGTAGCGGCCATGGAAATCGTCGCCGTACCACGAGGCCATGCCGACGGCGCTGTAGTTGATATTTTCTTCGGGGACATAGGTCCGCCCCGCGACTTCGTAGGGCTTGCCGACCCGGTAGACGCCGCCGCCTTTCGGCACCGGCTGGCCCGGTTCAACGACGCGGGCGCTTGCCGCCACGCCGTAACGCGGATCGACCCGGCCGGCCATGTTGCCGCCGGAGCAATTGGCCAAGGCGAGGCCGGCCGCGCATACGCCAACGAGGGGCGCAACACGGACTAAAAGACGGCCTAAACCGCTGTAAGCCCCCAATTGACCCATCCCTGCTCGATCCCCGATCGCAAGTCGCTCGATTACGCCGCCAGATTACCCCGTCAGGAGACGCGACGGGAACCGTCAGCGCTTGGCCTGGTAAACGGTTGGTTCCAGGTCAGTTTTCAGGTCAGTTTCAATGACGGCTTTGGCGCCACCGAGGCGGACGGCATAGACGCCGCAAGGGGCACTTTCAAGGCTGTGAAGGGCTAGCGATCGCGGGACAGCAGGCTGGAGCCGCTCTTGGGCCGGCTCAGGCCGCCAGACACCGACGACCTTGAGATGCTGCCGTCGTAGGTAATCCCGATGCGGTAGCCGTGCGTCCAGGCCAGTGTGCAGAAGCGTTTGGTGCTGCCATGCAGGACTTCAAACCGCTGCGGCAGAGTATGGGCGCGGGGCAATTCGAGGCAGGCGCCGCCCGCCGACAGATCGACCACGCGGCAGTCGATCGGCGCCATCTTGGGGCCAAGCAAAATCTTGGCGACCCGGGGGACCAGCCCCTTGGGTTCTACCCGGAACGACCGTCGTTTGTCGGATCCGCCCATGTTCAGCTTTATACAAATCCTCTGGATTCTATAGTCCCGCTTGATTACTGATCTGTTACGGGCGCGACGCCGGTAGATCGCTGAAATTGCGGGATATTCGCCGTTGCGCTAGTCCAACGACAGGCTTGGAAGGGTGGCCGAGTGGTTTAAGGCACCGGTCTTGAAAACCGGCGTACCCGCAAGGGTACCGTGAGTTCGAATCTCACCCCTTCCGCCAAGTAACAACGAGCAGCGAGGCCGAACCATGATGAAGTCATCTCAAAATTCCCGCGGCACCAGCCTTGCGCGCGCTTTGCCGCATTGCTGCATCGGCAATCCTTTTGGTCTCCGCGTCGGCTTATGCGCAGGACTTCCCGACCCGGCCGATCAGGGTGATCAGCCCATACCCGGCCGGCAGTGCTTCCGACACCGTCACGCGCGTCGTCGTCGATCAGGTATCACAGCTCATCGGGCAGCCGATGATCATCGAAACGAAACCCGGCGCCGGAGGAAGCATCGGCTTCAGCTATGTCGCAAAGGCCGACCCGGACGGTTACACGCTTGTGGCCAGCACATCATCAATGGCAACCGAAAGCGTGCTGCACAGGGCCCTGCCCTACGATCCTGTTCGCAGTTTCGTGCCGGTCGTCCTGATCGGCACGTCGCCAAATCTTTTGGTTGCTTCCAAAGCAAGTGGTTTCAAAACAGTCGCCGACCTCGTCGCAGCTGCGAAGGCCAAGCCCGGCGCACTCACTTTTGCATCGGCTGGCATCGGGTCGTCCTCGCACATGGCCGCCGAGCGCTTCCGCCTCGCCGCCAAGATCGACGTCCATCATGTGCCGTTCCGCGAAGGCGGACTTCTGGAAGTGATGGCCGGGCGGATCGATTTCTATTTCATTCCGCTCGCGGCAGCCGCCTCGGCGCTCAAGAGCGATAAGCTGACGATCCTCGCCGTGAGTTCACCGAAGCGGGTGCCTCTCTTGCCGGACGTTCCCTCGATCGTCGAAGCGGGCTATCCGGACGCCGTGTTCCGTTTCTGGAATGGACTGTCCGCACCCGCCAAAACCCCGCCCGGCGTTGTGCAAAAAATTCACGACGTGACTCTCAAGGCACTGAACGATCCTGTTCTCCGTGAAAAGTTGGGCAAGCTTGGCGTCGAGCCGATGCAGATCTCCATCGAAGAATTCGTCAAATTCTTTAAAGATGATCTCGCCGCGACCGTCGATCTCGCCAGGCAGGCGGATATCAAACCAATCGACTAGTCTGTGTCTGATGTGCAGTCTTGACGGGATGCCCTCAAGGTATCGCCGTCTTTAGTTCAGGAAGCCCTCCAATGACCATCGTCCCGCCACGTATCGGCCCGCAGCCGTGGGATGTCGTGCGAACAAAGCTCGACCAGTCGCTACCCTTTGCCAATATGCGCGACACGCCCTATTACCGCGATGCCGTGTGGGAGCAATTCTCCAAGGCTGAATACGAGCGCCGTTATCGCGCACTGCGTAATAAAATGCGCGACGACAAACTCGATGTGGTGATCGTGCCAGGTGGGCCGAGCCACTGGAGCTTCGGCGGCGGGATGCTGTGGCTCACCGGCCATTGGGAATGGCACGCTCTTTCAAGCTACGTGCTCGTTCCGCTCGAAGGCGATCCCACCTTGATCTATTCGATGGGTGGCACGCACGCGGAAGCAGTGCGCCGTCACGTCGATGTCGCCCTCAAGGATGTCCGCCATAGCCGAAACGGCCGCTACGCCGACATCATGGTTGAGCGCATCCGCGAACTGAAACTTGAGCGTGGTCGCATTGGCCTGATGGAGATCGATCCGCGTCACGCGGATTACCTGCCGGTCAACCAATACAATGTGTTGCGCGAGAACCTTCCCGACGCGGAACTGATCTTCACCAAGGGTTTCTTGCACGAGCTGCTGTCGATCCACAGCGCCGATGAGCTCGATTGCGTCCGCAGGGCCGGCGTGCTGTGCCGCGATGCAATGGACGCCATGGTCGCTCGCGCCCGCCCGGGCGTGAAAGAGTACGAACTTCGCGCGGCGGCCGGCGCCGCCATCCTCGACGGCGGCGGCGATATCGATTTTCTGATCATCGGGTCGACGCCGATGGCTAATCCGGCAATGGTTTTCGGCAATCCACGCCCCTCCGCCCGCGTCCTGCAAAAAGGCGACATCATCAACATGGAGCTCGCCGCCGGCTACCGTGGCTACACCGCGCAGATCGGCTCCCCGATTTGCGTCGGCGAGCCCACCGACATGGTGAAGAAATTCTGGAATGAAATCACCTTGCCGGGCTATCGACGCATAATTGCCGAGATCGCGCCGGGCAAGCCGGTCGAAGCCATGCGCACCGCGAGCAAGTTCTTCCGCGATAAAGGCTACCAGTCACGACCGACACAGTGCCACGGCATTGATCTCGTCACCGACAAGCCGCACGTGGTTGCCGAGCATGTCTCGGCGGAAGCATTCGAACAGGTTTTAAAGCCCGGCATGGTCATCATGGCGGAGCCCAATCCGATCACCGCGGACGGCCTGTTCGGTATTTTCCTCGGTCACACCTTCATCGTGACCGACAGCGGTCACGAGGTCGTTGACGACTTTCCGCTGGAAATTGCTGTGGCGCAGGGCTGACGCGCGCCCCCCGCGGGGCTGGTTTTCCGTTGGGATATCAATATCCGTGAATTCGACCGTTCTAGGCCTGGTCGGCGCCGGCGACATCGGGCTCAAACTCAACGCTGCGATCACGCAGCTCGACTGACCCAGGTCTCGCTCATCCTGCTTATTATTATTGGCACAGTAATCGTGAGCGAGTGGGTGTCCGCCAGGATTTTGCTACGAATCATTTGATTATTGCTAATTGGGGCAGTCAAATATTGGGAATAAAGAAATACTGGATATTGCCGGGGTCTGATGTTGATTTTTTCAGCGTCCGCCGCGCTAGCCGCCGAAGCGGTAGTTTACGCCGATGCGGACGATGTGGTCTGAATGCGGGTGCTGCTGTGATGCTATAAGCCGCGGAAGTAGCAGCAGTGACCGGCGCCGTGAACGTATTGTCGATCGTGCCCAGATCCACGGTGCAGATATTCAAGCTTCGCAGACCAGCCTCGGGAATATCCGTCCACGGAACGATCGTCTCCACGCCTCCACCCACAGTCCAGCCCCACTTTGTCGTGCTGAAGCTCGGGGCCACCTGAGCGGGAAAAACGCCGCCACCGACAAACTGAGTTGCCGAAGAAATTGTAACGATCTGCATGTGCGCACGCGCGCCGCCGCCAGTTACGTACCACAGGGAGCCTCCCTGCGCGAAGCCAAGTGCGTGAATCGTGGCCAGCCAGTTGATCTTTTGATCGTCGCTGTAGGTCAAAAGGCTTGGCGCAACAACAATGGTGGAGGCAAAGAAATTGGTTCGATTAATTTGATAACGCTGACTTGCCAAGTCCCGAATCGGCCTCCGCGCCAATCACCCAATTCGCGGCTTGCCAATTGTAGCCGATCTGGCCACCGCCGAGAACTCCGCCGGAGAAGACGTCGCCGACACAGTTGATAGCGGGTTCGTTATAGCTGCGTTGTTCGCGCCCGGCGGAAAGAGCGGATGAAATTGTCGGTTTGGTTGTGGCCGATGCCGCCGCCTAAATTCGCGCCGGCGTCAAAATCCGGACCAATCTGACGCCCGCGCTGGCATAAGAAGACGCAGCGCTCGCATAAGCGCGTTCGGGGCCGCCGCCAAAACGATAGTTCAGGCCGGCACGAACGAGGTGTTCCTGGATGCGGATGTCGTTGCTGACGGTATACGCGCTGGTTGTTGTACTGGCGAGCGGAGCGGTGAATGTATTGGTAACGTTGCCGAGATCAACATACAGATATTCGAGTTTTGCCGACCAATGATTGCTTGCACCCAGCCATCCGAGCGTCGTCTCGACGCCGCCGCCAAGAGCCCAGCCGAATTTTGTCGTACTCGCGCTGAAGGCTGCCGGATTGGTCGCAAAGGTGGGGGAGCCCGTGCCCTGGAAAGTGTAACTAGTGTCAACGCCACCCCATGCGCCGCCACCCGTGATGTACCAGAGGAAGGAATCAGTGGACCAACCTAGACGCAAGCGCGCGGTCGCGAGCCATTTCAGCTTTTCGTCATCGCTGTACAAAAGACGAGCAGGAGCGACGACTACCGACGAGGCAAGGAAGTTCTGGTATTGAACACCGCTTTTTGCTCCAGCCCAGTCAAAGTCGCCTTCCGCGCCAAGAACCCAGCGTCCGATTTGCCAGTTGTAACCGATCTGCCCTCCGCCGAGCGCACCTGTCGGTCCCGCCCCTGACGCGGACGAAACTGGATTGACCACGCCGGGTGCGATGCCTCCCAAAGTGCCGGGCGGGAACAGCGAGATCGCATCCTGGCTGTGGCCATGGCCTATGATTCCGCCAAAATTCCCGCCGATATAAAACCCGGTCCAGTCCGTCGCCATGACTGGAGCTTTCACCGGAGCCTTCATCGGTATGTCGGCAGCCGCGGCAATCTGAACCAGCGCTGAGTTGTGAGACACTGCGATGAGTGTCACCAAGGATATGCGACGCATCGAGACCCCCCACTTAGCCAATTGATAATTGAAATGAAGCAATTGCATTACTTTCGCTAGTTGAGCGCAGACATTCAACCGCAGGTATTCCAAAGTAAAATGCTGTGGAATTGAGCAACACCGCTTAAGCGGTTCACATTTAGACAGCATTCTTTGTTTTGGCTCCGGACCGGCGTCTTGCATTGTGCAAAACTCACTCCGTGCGTCAGTTTGACCCTTGCGCGGTACCTGTCTTTGCGACAAGCGCCGCTGCCCTGCCCGCCAGCCGCCCGAGAACCGTCGCGGTCAACAGTCCGTTGCCTGACAGATATCCTGCCGCAACGGAGCCCGACACGCCGGCGGCTGCGCCTCCGGCCGCGAACAAATTCGGAAATGTCGTCCCATCCTTGCGCTTCACGCGGCCGCTTGAATCGACGGCGAGCCCGCCCTGGGTATGAAATAGCGCGCCGGTCACCTTGACCGCGTGGTATGGCGGTTTGCACGACTGCTCCGCGATAAATGTGCGGCCATAGCGATCGCGAGCGCCGGTTGCTTTGAGTTTTTCGGCCTCATTCCATTCCGCGGCGAAATCTGAGGCCGGAATCTGCATGGCCTTAGCGAGGTCAGCAATCGTATCTGCGGTGAGGACCGCACCGGCGCGCTCGGCCATCCGGAAATCCTCGAACTGCCGCGCCACATCTGCAATACGCCCGTCGAAGACATCCCGGCAACCCCGCCCGGCTGCCGCAACACTTCTGCCGCCTGCTCCGAATAGCCGTGCGTCTCGTCGCAGAAGCGACGCCCCTCGCGGTTGACCTGGATGCCGCCCTGCATGATCACCGCCCAGCTGATCAGGATATTGTGCGGCGTCGCGACCGAGCCGTGACCTTGATAGGCGCCAAGGTGGGAAAGTTGCGCGCCGAGCGCGTCGCCCCAGATGACGGCATCGCCGCGGTTGCCCGGGTGGCCGAAGTAAAGTGCGTCCGCCATCTCCGGTATGTAGCGGCGGACGAGCTCCGGATTTCCGCCGTAACCATTGCACGCCAAAATCAGCGCGTCGCAGCCAATGCTTTCGCGGGTTCCGTCGTGATGAACGATATCGACGCCGCGGATATGGCCATCCGCATCCGCCAGAACCCGGTCGACGACGCTGCGCGTGAGAATGACGATATCGTTCGCTTCAGCGGCCTGGCGCAGGCGATCGATCAGTTCCTGTCCGGTCCGGCTCGGCAGGCCGTGCATGCGCATTGCCGAGTGGCCGGGATAGTTGAAATTGTCGACCACATCGAAGGGTAGCCCGTATCGCTTCGGCCAGCCACTCGACGAGCGGCCCTGCGCCTCGCGCAACGGCCTCGACCACGGCGGGATCGGCTTCGTCCATGGCCTTGCGCTGAATGTCAGCGGCAAACACCGCGGGACTATCGGCGATGCCCTTGGCGCGCTGAAACCTGGTGCCCGCCGCCGGAATAAGCCCGGCCGACAAAGCCGTCGAGCCGGACGGCACGGCATCGCGCTCAACCACTACCGCCTCGACGCCCGCCTCCTTGGCCGCCAGCGCCGCGCAAAGCCCGGCGGCGCCGGCACCGACGATGAGGACCGGCACGTGCGTGCCAAAGATCTCGTTCGAGTCCAGTGACGACCGTGCTCATTGCGCGCGTTTGACGGCGGATCTCCGCAGATATTGTCCGGTCGCCGGTCCGACGATGTTCCCGTTGTCGTAAACGAGCGCACCGCGCAAGAACGTGCTCTTCACCCGGCCGCTGAGTTCAAATCCCTCGAACGGCGAGTAGCCCTGCACCGATTCAGATTCAGCGGAGCGCACCACGAAGCTCTCGTGGGGATCGACGATCGCGATATCGGCATCATAACCTGGCGCGATATCGCCCTTGCTCGGCAGGCCGAAACGTTGCGCCGGCTTCCAGCTTAAGAGCTCGGCCATATGGTTGTATGACATGCCGCGCTTGCTGCCCTCGCTCAGAACGCCCGAAAGAAGATATTCGGTGCCGCCAAACCCGGATTTGGCGAGCCAGATATTGTCGGGATCGTCTTCGACGACTTCTGCTCGGCCGAGCAGCAGGCATGATCGCTGACGATCCAGTCGATCTTGCGGTCGAGCACGCGCCGGCCATAGCGCCTCGACGTCCTCGCGCGGCCGGATGGGCGGATCGACCTTGGCATGCACCGCGCATTCGCAATCGGTATCGAGCAGAAGATGGCCCACGGTCACCTCGCGGCGGAAGGCAATGTGCGGAAACACCTGCTGCATGGTCCAGGCCGCATCCACCGCCTTGCGTGAACTCAAGTGCAACAGATTGATGTTCAGGCAATTGGTCTCGTTGGCCAGATAGGATGCAATCCAGATGGCCAGACCTTCGGAATGCGGCGGGCGCGCCGCGCTATAGGCATGCAGGCCGGTCAGCTTGCCTTCGCGTTCCACGATCTTGGTGTAGGCGGTGAGGATTTCCGCCAGTTCGCAATGCAGGCTGACGCTGATGTGGGGGGCCTGCTCGGGAAACTTGGCCATCAGGCGCTGCGCCGAGCGCATGATGAACTCGAAATGCGCGATGTCGTAGCGCTCGTCCGGCCCGATCATCAGAAAATCATTTTGCTGCGACGAGGCGCCGTGCAGCCCGTAGCCGCCGTAAAACATGAATATCTTGAACGACGTCACGCCGTGTTGCGTGACGAGATATTCCATCTCGTCGATGTGGCTCGCCTCGATCGGCGCCAGATGAAAGCCGTAGTCGACCCAGAAATGTCCCTTTGATTGCTTGTAGACTTCCGGCATGAACTCGCGGTACGGGCCGCCGCGGTTGAGATAATAGTGCCCGGTGCGCAGGTAATTCAGGCTGGAGGTCACGCCGCCCATGGCCGCGGCCTTGCTCTCGGACACCGCGTCCTGCGCGAGCGGCGCATAGATGCCGATGTGCATGTGGGCATCGACGCAGCCCGGAAACGCGAGGCGATTTTTTGCGTCAAAAACTTGCCTCGCGGCGTCGGCCTGAATGTCCGGCGAAAGCCGCGCGATCTTTCCGTCCTTGATCGCAATATCGAGGCAATCGACCGAGGTCTTGTTCGGGCGAACCACCCGGGCGTTCTTGATGACGGTATCGAAAAGCTTGTCCATGCGAGACGTTCCTTTACCCGACTTTACTTGCCGTGATCTTTTTTGTCGTGCGGCCCGGCCGCCGCTTCATACTGCTTCCCGAGCGCGATCAGCGCCGGCGTGCCGATCACGTCATTGAGTGCCGTAAAATCGTACATCCGATCGAGAAAGGGTTCCGTGGTGCCGTGCGTGGCAAGCGAGGCGTAATAGTCGCTCGCGGTGCGCGCCAGAGCGCGAACAATTCCGCCGGGGAAAATGACCAGTGAAAAGCCGAGCGCTTCAAGTTCTGCTGCCGCGAGCGGCGGCGTTTCTGCCGCCCTCCACCATGTTCGCCACCAGAGGCACGCCCTTGAGCGCGGGCGGAATACGCTGGAGCTCGGCGCGTGTCTTGGGCGCCTCCGATAAACAGAATATCCGCGCCGGCATCGCGATAGCTCACGGCGCGCGCGATCGCGCGATCGAAGCCTTCGACGGCGATGGCGTCGGTGCGGGCAATCACCAAAGTTTCGCGGGAATGACGCGCGTCGAGCGCCGCCTTGATCTTGCCGACCATTTCGGCGGCCGGGATCAGCACCTTGTCGTCCAGATGGCCGCAGCGCTTCGGGAAATCCTGGTCCTCGATCTGGATGGCATTGGCGCCGGCGCGCTCGAGCAGGCGGACGGTCCGTTCGACATTGAGGGCATTGCCGTAGCCGGTGTCGGCATCGACGATCAAGATGAGCGCGCACGCGGTCGCGGATCAGCGTGACGGTTTCCACCACCTCGTTCATGCTGACCAGCCCGATATCGGGCCGGCCGAGCCGCGTATAGGCGATACCGGCGCCCGATACGTAAAGCGCGTCGAACCCGGCCCGCTCGGCGATCAGGGACGTGAGCGGATCATAGACGCCGGGCGCCACGAGGATGGGCGGGTGGGCAAGACGGGCGCGTAAGGTGGCATCGGTCATGCGTCATAATCCAAGATAAGCGCGTTTGAGCTCGGGATTGGCGCCAATGTCCGCGGCGCTGCCGGACATGACGAATTTTCCTTCGGCAAGAATGTAGGCACGGTTGGCGACTTCGAAGACTTTGAACAACGTTTTGCTCGACGAGCAGCACGGAGACCCCGTCCGCGTTGATGCGTTTGACAAGCGCAAACAGTTCTTCAACGAGCAACGGCGAGAGCCCCAATGAAGGCTCGTCGAGGATAATCAGTCTCGGCTCGGCCATAAGACCGCGACCGATGGCTAGCATCTGCTGTTCGCCGCCCGACAGCGTGTCGGCGCGTTGCGTGCGGCGTTCGTAGAGACGCGGGAATATCGCGAAAACACGCTCGCGGTTCTGCGCACGGTGCGCGCCGGCGCGGCGATAGCTGCCGAGGTCAAGATTGTCGCGCACGGACAAATTCGGAAATATTCGCCGACCTTCCGGCACGTGAATGAGACCGCGCGCAACAATGGTAGCCGGCTTTTCGCGAACTACATCGACGCCGTCAAAGACGATGGCTCCGGACCGCGCGCGCAGAATGCCGGAGATCGCCCGGTTGAGTGTCGACTTGCCGACACCATTCGACCCGAGAACGGCGACGACCTCGCCCGCGTTCACCGTGAAATCGACACCGCGCAACACTTCGGTTTCACCGTAGCCGGCGTGCAAGTCCTGCACCGTGAGCATCGGGCTAGTCGACATGTGATGCCCTCAGCTTGGCCGCGGCGCCATGACCGAGATAGGCCTCGATGACCACGGGATCGGCGGCAACCTGCGCCGGAGTGCCCTCGGCGATGACTTTCCCTTCTGCCAGCACGAAGACATGTTCGGCGAGGCTCATCACCGCCTGCATGACATGTTCGATCATCACGATGGTGATGCCGCGCCCGCAGAGACCGCGGATCACCGGCACGATGTCGCGGATTTCGGAGGGGTTCAGGCCCGCCAGCACTTCGTCAAGCAGCAAAAGTTTCGGTTCGGTCGACAGAGCGCGCGCAAGTTCAAGCCGCTTGCGCCCGGCGACCGTGAGCGTATCGGCCGGCCGGTCAAGCTGACCGTCCAGCCCGACATAGTGGCTGACCTCTTCGGCGGCAGCGAGCGCCTCTGCGCGGCCACGATGGTGCAGATGCGCGCCGACCAGGATGTTTTCCCGCACGGTCAGGCCGCCGAAAGGCTGCACGATCTGGAATGTCCGCGCGATACCCCGCCGCGCCAGCCGGTACGGCGGCTCGCCAGTTACGACCTCGCCGGCATATCGGACGTCGCCAGCGCTCGGTTTGAGGAACCCGGAGATGATGGAGAACAGCGTGGTCTTGCCGGCGCCGTTGGGCCCGATCAGCGCCGTGATTCGTCCTTCCGCAGCCGTGAGTGACGCGGCATTCACGGCCAGCAGGCCGCCGAAACGGCGCGTGACGCGATCGACGACGAGAAGCGGATCAGCCAATTGATCAACCATGGCCCGCCTCCTTGATGGAGGGAATGGCCGGCGCGGCGCGCCGCGTCAGCCATCCGCGTATCTGCGCACAGCCACCGATCAGCCCACGCGGCGTAAACCAGATGACCAGCACAAGCACGGCGCCATACAGAATCAGATCGAGCCCGGGCACATCTCCGGTCACGAGCTTCGCGCCTTCGCCCAGCAACCTGACCGCGAGCGCGCCGAGCAACGGCCCGAAGACAGTGCCAACGCCGCCGATGATCGGCGTCAGCAAAGCTTCGATCGAGATCCATGTGCCGTAGGCAATGCCGGAATCGACAAACAGAAAATATTGCGCGTAAAAGCACCCCGCGGCCGCGGTCATGGCGCCGGAAATCACCATGGCGGTTGTCTTGACGCTGCTCGCATCGACACCGAGCGCTTTGGCGGCATCTTCATTTTCACGCACTGCAATCAACCAGGCGCCGAAGCGCGACTGCTTGATCAGCCGCGCGATGACGAGCGATGCAGCGACCAATGCGAGAATGACCCAATAAAATACAGCGCGGCTCTGAAACTGGAACGCGCGGGCGCCCAGGTCGAGGTTGATCAGTGTGCCGACACCCGCGCCGGTGATCGGCGCAACGCTGGCGATGATGCGCAGTACTTCGGCAAATGCGAGCGTGACCAGCGCAAAATAAGAGCCACGCAAACCTGAACGAAATGTCAGCGCCCCGATTACCCCGCCGAGGACTGCGCCGCACACGATGCCCGCGCCGAAGCCGAGCCAGGCATTGACGCCAAAACGCACCTGCAGGATCGCCGTGACATAGGCGCCTGTCCCGAAGAAAGCGGCGTGCCCGAACGAGTATTGTCCGGCGTAGCCGCCCAGGATGTTCCAGCCCTGCCCGGCCAGCGCGATCATCAACGCCACAACAAGGAAATTGAGCGTGGCGTTGGAATGCACGACCAGCGGCACGGCAGCGAGGACTGCGGTGACGATAACGATCGGTGCAAACCCCTTCATGCGCGCGCTCCGAATAGCCCGCTCGGTCGCACCAGGAGGACCACGATGAAGATGATGAAGATACCGATCTGGCCAAGCAATTCACCGAGGAACAGGCCGGAGAGACTTTCCACCACGCCGATGAGCAAGGCGCCAACCACTGCGCCCGGAACCGAGCCCATGCCGCCCAGCACGACAATGGTGAAAGCAATCAGGACAAAGGCATTCCCGACCGTCGGGTTGACGTAATAAGTCGGGATCAGCAAGCAGGCGGCAATAGCGACGCAGGCGCAGCCGAGGCCGAAGGTCACCGCATAAATATGCGCGACGTCGATACCGGCCAGTTCCGAGCCGAGTTTTTCCTTCGCGACTGCGCGGATGGCACGGCCGGTATCGGTGAAAGTCATGATCAGCCAGAGCACCAGCGCGACCGCAAACACGACCGCAAAACCGACCACGCGCGGCACCGCGAGAAACGTAAACCCGAAATTGATGGTCTCGAACGCATAGGGCACGTTGATGGTGCGTGTGTCGGCGCGAAACGCCAACAGCAGTGCATTTTCGATGACGACAGCGATGCCAAGCGTCACCAGCAGCATATTGCGGTCGTCGCCATGCGAGGCCGGCCCGATGACAAAGCGCTGCAAGGCATAACCAAATACAAAGAACAACGGCGCCAACAGAAAGACCGCGGCGTAAGGATCAAGTCCAAGCAATCTAAATGCGAAAAATGCGGCGAACAGCGCCGCGCTCAGCAAGGCGCCATGCGCGAAATTGATGATGTGCAACACGCCATAGATCAGCGTCAGGCCCAGAGCCACGAGCGCATAAACGGCGCCCATCAACAGGCCGTTGAGGACCGCGGGGATCAGGATAACGGGCGACAGCACGGATACAATGCCTGGAAAGTCACGGCTGCCGGCGGCGCGCTGTACGCGCCGCCGGCAACGTCATGACGATCATGCCGGCATCGGGAAAACCGGCTTCGCGTTCGCGAAACTTGCCGGCAGGATCACCTTGATATCGTTGTCGAGCACCTGCGTGTTGACCGGCGCGGCACCCTCGTTCTGTCCGTTGACGAACTTCGTCGGCCCATAAGGCATCAGGTGGCCCGCGAAGGTCGAACTCGCCAATGCGGCAGTGAGCTTGGCGCGGTCGGCGGAGGCTGCGCGCTGGAGCGCATCGGCGATCAGCAGGATACAGCTATAGTTCATGTAGACTTCGTAGGTGAAGAACTGGCCTTTGCTTTCGACCTGCTTCTTCAGCGCCTGCGCCTTGGCGTTGCGCGGATCGAACCAGTGATTGCAATCCATGATGTATTTGGCGGCCTCGGGGAATTCCTTGACGAACTTGTAGGAGGACGCCGCGCCGCCAAGCACCGAATAGATGCCCTTCGGCTTGACCTGCTGCTGCTGCATGGTGCGAGCGAGCAGCACATATTCGTTATAATAATTCGCCGGGATGACGATATCGGGGTTTTGCGCCTTGATCTTGAGCACGACGTTGTTGAAGTCGCGCGTCGGCGTCGGGTGCGCGATCGTCTCCAGAATCTGAAAGCCCAGCGCCGGCAGCTGCGCGTTGAGCAACTTGGCAAGGCCCGAGCCGAACAGCGAATCCTCGTGCACGATCATCACGGTCTTGGCTGGTTTGCCGGCCTGGTCGTTGATGGCGGTGAGATTGGCCAACGCGGTCTTGGAAATCACGCCGAAGCCAGGACCGAAGCGGAAGGTGTTCTTCAGGCCGCGCGTGACGATGCCATCGGCGACGCCGACGTCGACGACATATGGTAGCTCATAGCGCGCCGCCGCCTGGGTGGTGGCGAGGCAGATGTTGCTGGCATAGCCGCCGACGATGCAGGCAACGCCGGCTGAATTCATCTTCTCGACTTCGGCCGTACCACCTTCGGGCGTCGACTGCGCATCGCCGAGCACGGGATCGATCTTGCCGAGGCCCTTGATGCCGCCGGCGGCATTGATCTCTTCAATCGCCATCGTGGCGCCGAGCCGGCCTTGCTGGCCGGAGTAAGACAGCGCGCCGGTGACCGGGTGCAGCACGCCAAGTTTCACCCCGGCTCCTTGGGCGCGCAGGATGGACGGCATGGCGACAGTCCCAGTTGCTGCCGCTGCGGCGCCGAGCGCGGTCGTGGCAAGAAACTGGCGACGATCAAACGATTTTTTCTGGTCTGACATTGTAACTTCCCTCCTGGTTATCGTTGCCGCGCCGGCTCTGCCGGCTTGGCTTTGTGGCTTGATATTTTCGAATTGAACTTTGCAGTTCGGCTGCTTGCCTGCTGATGGATCACCGGCGCCCAGGCTTTCGTATCGGCGGCGCCCGACCGCACAAGGTCGATCTCGAATGCATAGCGATCCGGCCGGTAGAGCGCGTGCAGATGCTCGACGCCACGGCCGGACTGGTCGAAAACGACGCGAACAAGTTCGATCAGTGGCGAGCCCGTGTGCAGGCCGAGCGCCTCGGCAACATCCGGCGTTGCGAGGCCTGCGCTGATGCGCTGGCGCGCGTGTTCGACCTTCACGCCTGCGCGTTCAAGCAGCTCCAGCAAAGGCCGCGTGGCCAGATCCTGCCGCGAAAACGTCAGCGACACGCTCTCGGGAACGTGCGTGGTCAGATAAGAAAACGGCAGGCCGTCAACCGAGCGCACACGCACTGAGCGTTGCAGCAACTGATCTGACGTAGCGCCAAGCGCCTCCGCGACCACGCCTTCCGCCGGCACGTAGTCGAAGGACAGAAGCTTCACCGCGGTGCGCCGTCCCATATCCGCGAGATTGGCGAGCACACCGGAAATATCGGCGCTCATCGGCGCCGGCGAAGGCCGGTAGACAACCCGGGTGCCGGCGCTGCGCCGCCGTTCGATCAGCCTTTCGCGCGCAAGTTCGCCGAGCGCACGCCGCACAGTGACCCGCGACACGCCATGATAGTCGGCCAATTCGTTTTCATTCGGGAACTTGGTGCCGAAGCCGACAGCGCCGCTCAGGATGCGGTCGCGCAGGACAAGATAGACCTGCTTTGCCTTCGCTTCGCCCAGCCAGTCACGCAAGACCGCGTACCCCTACCCCGAGCGCCGCCTTCCGGTTGGCGCTTTACTTGGTATTTTTTAGCATACAATATTGCGGACCCTCGACAAGCCTGCCGTGGCTGAGGCAAACGCGACCCGACATGAGCGAACCCCGGACCCTGATCGACAAATTGTGGTCGGCGCACGAAATCGCGCGCCGCGAGGATGGCGCCGCCCTGCTTTGGGTCGACCGCCACTACGTGCATGAAGGGTCATTCCACGGCTTCAGCCAGATGAAAGCGCGCGGACGCAGCGTGGCAGAGCCGCAGCTCACATTCGGCGTCGCTGATCACTACGTCCCGACCCGCGGGCGCGCGCAAGGCATCGCCAATCCGGAAATCGCGGCGATGGTCAGCAACTTCGAGGCTAACGCGACAGCCAATCACATCACGCATTTTGGCCTGCGCGACCCGCGCCAAGGCATCGTACATGTGGTCGGTCCCGAACAGGGATTGACCCTGCCGGGTCTGCTGATCGTGTGCGGCGACAGCCACACCTCCACGCACGGCGCTTTCGGCGCCTATGCCTTCGGGATCGGCGCGTCCGAAGTCGCGCACGTGTTGATGACGCAAACGCTCTGGCAGAAAAAACCGCAGCGCATGCGCATCGTGGTTGATGGCAAAACCGCCGCCGGCATTGCGGCGAAGGACATTGCTCTCGCCATCATTGCGCGGATCGGCGCCGACGGCGCTCAGGGCCATGCCATCGAGTTCGCCGGCACCGCCATACGGGCGCTGTCGATGGAAGGCCGCATGACGCTTTGTAATATGTCGATTGAAGCGGGCGGACGTTGCGGCATGATCGCGCCGGATGCGACGACATTCGCTTATCTCAAGGACCGCCCCTACGCCCCCAAGGGCGACTCATTCGAGCGCGCGAAAGAGACGTGGTCGAACTCTTGTCTCTGACTCAGATGCCACATACGACCGCGAGGTGACCATCGATGCCGGCCAGATCGCGCCGATCGTGACGTGGGGAACGACACCCGACGACGCCTTGCCGGTCGATGCGCGTGTGCCCGATCCATCCCGCGAAGCCGATGCCACGCGCGCGCAATATCTGCGCGACGCGCTGGATTATATGGGCATCACGGCAGGCACCAAATTGACCGATATTGCCGTCGATCGCGTCTTCATCGGTTCATGCACCAATGCCCGCATTGAAGACTTGCGTGCGGCGGCGGCCGTTCTCGTTGGCCGCGTCAGCAAAGTGCCGGGACTTGTATCGCCGGGATCGTCGCTGGTGAAAAAGCAAGCCGAGGAAGAAGGCCTCGACCGCATTTTCCGCGACGCCGGACTGGAGTGGGCGGATTCCGGTTGCTCGATGTGCGTCGGCATCAACGGAGACCTGGTGGCAGCCGGCGAACGCTGCGCTTCGACCACCAACCGGAATTTTCGCGGCCGGCAGGGCCAGGGCGCGCGCACCCACCTGATGTCCCCTGCGATGGTCGCGGCCGCCGCAGTCACGGGCCACCTCGCCGATGTGCGGCCACTGCTTACTGGTCGGAAAATCTAAGGCGCACATGGAAAAAGTCACCCGTCTCACCGCCAAAGCCTGCCCGCTGGCGTTGCCCAATCTGAACACCGACCAGATTCTCCCGGCGCGCTACCTCAAGTGGCCCCGTTCGCGCGGCCTCGGCCAGGTGCTGTTCCATGATATGCGCCGCGACAATGAAGGAAAGGAACGCGAGGACTTTCCAATTAATCAATCCGTTCATCGCGACGCCAAAATCCTGCTCGGCGGACGTAATTTCGGCGGCGGCTCGTCGCGCGAAGCCGCGGTCTATGCGCTCTACGATCACGGCTTTCGCTGCGTGATTGCTCCGTCGTACGGCGATATTTTCGCGCAGAACGCCGTGAAGAACGGACTGCTGACCGCGATTATTCCCGAAGCCGAGGTCGCGGAGCTGGCGGCGGCGGTCACGGCTCATCCGGACCGGCCCGTCACCGTCGACCTCGAGCAGCAGACAATCACCTGCGGCAACCGCAGCTATGCCTTCGCGATCGATCCCGTGAGCCGCAACCAGCTTCTGAACGGCTGGGACGACGTCGATTTGACCGACAGCTACCGCGATCGAATATCGGCGTTCAAAAACGAAGACCGCGCGCGCCGGCCATGGGCGCCGCCCGCAAAAGGCTAGACGATCAGCGCGCCACCATCGATGTAGACAATCGATCCGGTGGCAAAGCCGACGGTCATGAAGGTCAAAATCTGCTGCGCAATGTCGTCGCCAACGCCAACCCGGCGCACCGGCAACGCGGCCGCCGTTTTCTCGAGCATGTCGCGGCGTGCAGCCTCCGGCATGCTGGCACGAATAGGTGTGTCGATCGTGCCGGGCGAGACCGCGTTGACCCGGATTGGTGCGAGCTCCAGCGCCAGGCCTCGCGTCAGGGACTCGAGCGCGCCGTTGACCGCACCGACGATCGCCGCGCCCGGACGCGGACGCAAACTCAGATAGCCGGTCACCAGCGTCAGCGATCCGCCGGCGCGGATGTCTGCCGCGCGCGCAACACGCCACGCGCCCCAGAACTTGCTTTCCATGGTCGCACGCACGTCATCCATCGAAACGGTCTTGAAGGGGCCGGTCTTGAGTTGCGCCGCCGTGACGGCGACATGATCAACCGGTCCGCATTGCCGGAAGCAACTGGCAACGCTCTCGTCGCTGGTGACGTCGCAAGCGATCGCAGTGACGCCTATCTTGTTTGCCGCAGCCTTCAGGCGCTCGGCATTGCGCGAGGCTATGACGACCTCGGCGCCTTCCTTCTTGGCGCGCTCGGCTGTCGCCAAGCCAATTCCGGACGAGCCTCCGATGACGACGACTTTCTTACCGCTCAACTGCATCATGTCCCCCTTGGGTCTTTTCTTGTGTAAGGAATGAGAGCCCGCAACCGGTACGGCGCCGTGATGCGGTCGGTCTCACGTCATCACTGAATAGGCGACACGCTCTCGCCGCTCGAGCAGCGGCACAGCACGCTCCAGCACCAGCTTTTTGAAATGCGGCGTCTGTTGATGATCAGTGAAGGCCTGCTCGTTTTTGTATTGTTCATAGAGCAGGAATTCATTCGGGTCGTCCTTGGACCGGTTGACGACGAACATCAGGTTGCCCGGCTCCGCGCGTATCTTTTCGCCGAGCTCGCGCAAGATTGCCTCGATTGTTTCGGTTTGGCCGGCGCGCGGCCGCCAGTAGGCAACGATCACATGTGTCATGGGGTTTACCTGGTAGGCGACTTGGAAGCGCCGAATGCTTCCGACAAACTTTTTGCGGCCTCGGTGAGGTCGCGCGACTTGGCCTGCAAGGCCTGGATCGACAGTCGCCAGACCGGGCCGGAAATCCCTATGGCGCCGACCACCTGCCCGCTGAAATCATGCACGGGCATGGCCGCGCATCGCATTTCATTGTCAAGCTCGCCGTCATCAATCGCAATTCCGGTCCGGCGAATTTCCTGCAGCTCGCGTCGCAAGCGTTGCGCATTGGTGATCGTTTTTGATGTCAGCGCCTTCAATTCGACGCGCTCGAGGTAGCGGTCAAGCTGGTCCGGCCGCAATGCGGCAAGGATGACTTTACCCAGCGCCGTGCAGTAGGCCGGCCGCACGACCCCAACGCGGTCGGTCAACTGAAACGCGCCCGGCCCTGGCGTGCGCGCCATCACCACGACGGCGTCGCTCATGCGCGTGGCAAAATGGCTGCTTTCGCCGGTCGCGCGCGACAGATCGTCGAGCACCGGCGTCGCCATGCTGACCATTTCCATCTCGTCGAGCGCGCTGGCCGCCAGCGCAAACAACGGACGCCCGATCCGGTAACGCTTGCTGTCCTTGAGCTGCCGGATATATCCCAGCGAGACCATCGTCTTGACGAGGTGAAAGGTCGTGCTGTTGTGCAGGCCGACCTTCTTGCTGAGGTCGGCAAGCCCGATCCCGTCGCGGTTGCGTGCGACCTCTTCCAGAATGGAGAAAGCGCGCCCAATCGATTGGACACCGCCGCGCGCCCGGTCTTCAACGTCGTCATCGATATCAGGCTGCCGATTTTCCGCCACCCGCGCGATTTCGGCGCCCGCTCGAACTGGCCGGGCACGATTAACGCGACTTTTTGGTTTTGCGCGGCTTCTCAAACTGCTTCTCCGGTCCTGTTGAACACGACAAGCCGTACGTTAGCATCCACGATTTCAAATTGGCAAATCATCGCTCACATTGTCGGATAGGCGTTGACTCGGTACCGTCGGGCCATAAACTGCCGCCCAACTTCGCGTAAGCGTGCCGGGATGATGGAATGAAAACGCAGGCGGAAAGCTTCGGCTGTAATACCTATTCCTATATCCGGTCAGAGCCTGCCCAAAGCTGCATCGCACGCCTCGCAGATTTCGGCTTTCGTAAATTTGAATTGATGGTGCACCCGGGACATCTGTGGCCACCGGGGCCGGCGGCCGAGGGGCTGGCCGACTTGCGCCGGATCGTGAGCACGCGCGGCCTCGAGGTCGTGACGCTCAACATGCCGAATATCGACACCAACATTGGCGCCGAAGCCCCCGGGATGCGTGAGTACTCGCTCACCATGCTGATGGGCATTGTCCGGCTCGCTTCTGAAATCGGCGCCCGCGGCGTCGTCATCGGGCCGGGCAAGGCAAACCCGCTGTTCCCTGCCGATGAAGCGGAATTAACCTCGCATTTTTTCGCAGCCCTTGACGTGCTCTGCCCGCTTGCGAAATCCGGCGGCACGGCGCTGTGGGTCGAGAACATGCCGTTCGCATACCTGCCGGGCATTGATGCGCTCATGCGCGTTTTGGACCGCTATGGCAACGACGATATCGGTATCGTCTATGATGTGGCGAACGCGCATTTTATCAACGAAGACATCCACGCCGGCCTCATCCGTTGCGGCAAACGCCTGCGGCTCGTGCATCTTTCCGATACCGGGCAGCGGCAATATCGTCACGACGCGGTCGGCCAAGGCAGCGTTCCTTTTCGCGATATTCCCGCCATGCTACGTGATGTCGACTATCGCGAGCTCCCGATGATCGAGATCATTTCCCGCGATGCTGACATGGATATCCTCGACAGCGTCGAGAGGTTGGCCGCGCTCGGGTTTGCGGCAGCCACGGTTGATCGCTGACGGCCTTTACACATCGACGCAATAGAAAGAACGGATCGAAACGCATGTTGCCTACTTCAAGTGATGTCATCGTGGTTGGTGGTGGTAATGCAGCATTTTGCGCTGCCCATGCCGCCGCCGAACACGGCGTTTCCGTGCTCGTGCTCGAACGCGCGCCGGAAGATGAATCGGGCGGCAACAGCCGTTTCACGGCCGGCGCGTTCCGCTGTGTGTACGACGGCGTCGAGGACCTGCGCGCGTTGATGCCCGACCTGAGCGACGAAGAGGTCGCCAACACCGATTTCGGCACCTATACCCAGGAAAAATTCTTCGACGACATGGGGCGCGTCACCGAGTACCGGACCGACCCCGACCTGTGCGAGCTTTTGGTCACGCGCAGCAAGGACACGATGCGCTGGCTGCAAAAGAAAGGCATCCGCTTCATCCCGATCTACGGGCGGCAGGCCTACAAGATCGACGGCAAATTCAAATTCTGGGGCGGCCTGACCGTCGAATCCTGGGGTGGCGGCCCGGGCCTGGTCGAGGCGCACACCAAGATCGCCAAGAAGAACGGCATCACGGTTGCTTACAACGCGCGTGCCCTTTCCCTTATTGCTGACGACGACGGCGTCCACGGTGTTCGTGTGAAGCACGACGGCCGCACTGTGGAGGTCAAGGCGAAATGCGTGGTGCTCGCAGCCGGCGGCTTCCAGGCCAATACCGAAATGCGCACGCGTTACCTCGGGCCCACATGGGAGCTCGCCAAGATCCGCGGCACCCGCTTCAACACCGGCGACGGCATTCGCATGGCGCTCGACATCGGCGCAATGCCGACCGGCAACTGGTCCGGCTGTCATGCGGTCGGCTGGGACCGCAACGCGCCGGAATTCGGCGATCTCGCGGTCGGAGATAATTTCCAGAAGCATTCGTATCCATGGGGCATCATGATCAATGCCAATGGCGAACGCTTCGTCGATGAAGGCGCGGACTTCCGCAATTACACCTATGCCAAATACGGCCGCGTCATTCTGATGCAGCCCGGTCAATTTGCCTGGCAGGTTTTCGACAAGAAGATCATTCCGATGCTGCGCGATGAATACCGCATCAAGCAGGTCACCAAGGTGCGCGCGGACACGCTGGAAGAGCTGGTGAAAAAGCTCGACGACGTGAACCCCGAGCGCGCGCTGGAAACAATCAAGGCCTACAACAAGGCGGTGCGTAAGGACGTCAAGTTCGATCCCAACGTCAAGGATGGCCGCCGCACCGAAGGCCTCGCCATCAACAAATCGAATTGGGCGAACACGGTCGATGAGCCGCCGTTCGAGGCTTACGCCGTCACCTGTGGCATTACGTTTACGTTCGGCGGGCTCAAGATCGACACGTCGGGCCGCGTTATGGATACCGACGGCCAGGTGATTGCCGGCCTGCATGCCGCCGGAGAACTGGTCGGTGGCCTCTTCTATTTCAATTACCCGGGCGGTACCGGCCTGATGGCGGGTTCCGTGTTCGGCAAGATCGCCGGAACCACGGCGGGCCAGCGGGCTGCGCAGTCGCCATCGTGAACGGCAGCGAGGACGGCTGCAAAGGCATCGTCAGCACTTATCGTGGTTATTTTACCGGATCGGCTCCCGGCTTCTTCATTGCATCATTGATAGCCTGGATGAGTGTCGGCCCATCCAGCGGCTTTGTCAGGAATGCACTGGCTCCTGACGCATTGCTCCGTTCACGAGTTGCAACATCGTCGAAAGCCGTTATGACAATCGTGGGAATCTTCTTGCCGAATAATATAGAGCCAATCGAATATACCGAACATCGTCTACGAATGGCTTGAATGCTGCAGTCTTAGGGTTGTCACAATGGACAACGGCCCATCGATACGGCCGGGACGCTTCTCCTATAGGACCGGAAATTATTCAGTGAGCGGGTCCGTGCTGTCAGCCGGGGCGCGGTTATACAAAACCGTCATGAGCATATTGCCGGGCTCTGTTGTGACGTCCGTTCGATACGCCGCCACCTTGCCCGCCACGCCGCTGGTATATTCCGCTACAACGTCTCCGAACGTATTGCGCTGGATGGCAACTTTTTGTCCTGCTTCAACCTTGTCATCCAGTTTGACCAGAAACTCGACGAATCCTCCCCGGGTTGCGAGCACCGGGTGCGCACTGTTGCCGACAAACAGATTCGAATCCTTACCCGTGCGCCCCACAGGTCCGGCGATGATCCCGTGGTGCTTCAGCACGTTCAGCGTTCCTTCCACGAATAGTGGAATCATCTCGTGATCCAGAATCCGGGCCGCGCCAATTTCCGGCGTGAACGAAGGAATGCCGGCATCGATGAATGCGTTTGCCAGAATACCCGGGTAAGCGGGGTTGTCGAAAATCTGCTTGATGGGAAAAAGCTCCGCCATTGCCCGCACTTCGGGTAAATCCATCCGCGCGATGTGAAGTGACGTCATGTCGATTCCGGTCGTCGAGGTATGGAAATCAATTGCGTAGTTCGCATTCGGCCTGAGTAGCCTGTTGAACAACAATCCGGCATGCCGGGACGGCGCCGTAAAACCATTCTCATTTCCCGGCCATTCACGGTTGAGGTCAATCAGATCGAAGCCGCGCCCATAGTTAGGCCACCGACGCACCATGCTTTCCATGGCCGGACGCGACACATCGAGGACGGCAAATACCGCGCCTGACATTTCCGCCGGATTAAGACGATCGAACACGGTCTGGATCGTACGGACCGTACTGATTTCATCGCCGTGGACGCCGCTGACAAGGGCGACACGCTTGCCTGGTCTTACACCCTTGGCGACGATGGTCGACACATACCAATGTTGCCCGGTCGCCATCTGCGCACCTTGAAAATAGAAATGGTGCCTTTTTCCCGGCTCCAGATCGTCAATGTTCAGCGCACTGATAATCTTCTTTCCGTCTATGATGTCTCCGGTATAGGCGGTCCCTCCCGGCTTGGTGGTGGTTTGACCAGCGCCTTGCGCACTCGCCTGATCGACGTCGGCCGC
Source organism: uncultured Alphaproteobacteria bacterium (assembly GCA_963817815.1). Lineage (GTDB taxonomy): Bacteria > Pseudomonadota > Alphaproteobacteria > Rhizobiales > Xanthobacteraceae > Pseudolabrys. Next base: position 320,314 of record CAWFPY010000001.1, read on the forward strand.
CAATACAGCCGATGCCCCGATGGCCGCAGCCATGAAATGACGGCGATCAAGACTGTCCCACTCTAGATCGTCAGACACGGCGCAGATCCTTTCCTGTTGTCAACGGCCGGGTATCTTCAGACGGCGTCGTTTGGTTGCCATCGTCGGTACCTCACACTGTGAGCATCCCACCATTGGAAATGCTAGGACCCGTCGGTACGAGAATCAACATGTAGACCGTCGAGACGCTCCGACGGAAGACGCTTAAACACCTCTTTCAATCATCCCGACGTACGCAGAAGCTACACTTATTTGTGACTAGCGATGCTGAGCTCCGGGTGTGTTCGGATCCGGTGTCGCTGCCGGAAATAGCTGAGCACCATGAAGCAAGCTCCGGCCGCAGCAAGATGTTTCAACGTATGCCCACTTAAAATCGCACCGGCAGAGTAGATCGTACTGTCATAAAACTCGAGGAGCTTTGCGAGAGCATAGAGTGCCGCGGCAATCACCCAATAAGATGTGCCGGTGTACTTCGGCGGAAAGAGAAGAAACAGGAGCAGCAACGCAACGCAGGGAAAGAATTGTACCCAGCCATAAAGCCGAAGATCTCCGTTCCAGCGCCACAGCAAAAGGCTGAACACGCCAATGGCGATTAAGGGCCACAGCAATATGGCTCCTGCCTTCGCGTCCAGCCGTTCCTCGATTGCGAGCGCAAGTATGGCCATAAAGCCGATCGACATTGGCAGCCTGTCCCAGAACAGCGTCCGATCGTTTGGATCAAGATGGTAGTAGGACGAGCCGAATCCCGTCATCAGTATTGCCAAAAACAGCACGAAAATCGCAGGATCGCGATGAGAGCGCCGCAGCCCCGCCACTCCGATCAAAATGAACGGTAAATTGGAGACGACGTTCCAGAAATGCGGGATGCCAAGGATGGTTCGTTGATCAGCGAAGTCATGATAGTTCTGATCCTGGCTGATCGGCGGCAGTAACAGCAGTCCAACGAGCGAAGCCGCCGTCAACGCAAGGAATGCAAGCACGCGGCGGCCGTTTCTGGGACTTTCGAGCATCATTCAATCCGCCTCACAACAACAGCCGCCAGCTATACCTCAACGAGCGGGCGGCAGCGCTGCGCGAATGCGATCCGAGAAATCAGGTGCGTTATCGGCCGCCTGCGCAACCTCATTGATGAGGGAACGTCGCCGTAGTTCTTCGAACGACAATGTCGTATTCACTCGGCCGGAATAATAAAGGTAGCTGTCGATAAATCCGTTGAGCAGATGACGAAAGTTAAACGAGCCGCCTCGACCGGCAGCGTTCGCGTAACGGATGATGTTGATCGTGCAGCTATTGGTCAGAAGGTGATAGAATTCGGGACGATCGGCAAGCTCGTTAACCCGGTCAAGATATATCAGCAGCAGGCTGCGAATGCTTTCGACCGGTGTGTTGAGATGGTAGAGATAAACCGTCTCCCTGCGATAATTGGTGCGCACGCGGACAAGGTCGCGTTCGTCTCCCACCACGTAGATCAACTCGAACTGCTTAAAGAGAGAAGCGAGAGGATCAAAGCCCTCACCTACTTCCGGACGGGTCTCGATCGAGATACTCAACGGGGGGGCGTTGTCGAAAATGAAGCTCACGAATGTGTGGGCTACCGGGCCCTCACTCCAATACGACACGAAAAAATCAAGCCCCGTCAGATGCGACAGTTGCACCTCACGCTCTTCATAGCGAACTGTAAAATCAGTGCGGCTGCGGTAGTCAAAATCCCGGACTCCGGTTATTCGCACGCGATCGCCATCGATCGTTGCGCGTGGCATTACGGCAACGTCCGGCCGCCACTCCCGGTGGTGCGATGGTAGGATCGATATCCACCACGCAACGACGCCGATAAACAGCAGGACAAAAATCGTGAGCGCCCGGCGCCGTCGCGACAACCAAATTGCCCATATCGCGATGGCGGCAAAGCAAACCGCCAGGGCAAGCCGCATGTTGGCCCAGGGGAGATTCGAATAAAAAATGGCCAGGATGCACCATGCGATGAGCATTGCTTCGCACAGAAACCAAATGGCTCTGGTCAGCCAGCTGAACACTCTGGCTAAAGAGCTACGGCCTAACGCTGGTGCACCTCTTTCTTCAGCAGTATTCTGCACGCCTTATCCAATCAGCTGCGTCCTTCAGAACGCCATAGGCTCGGCAGCGGGGACTACGATCTTACGACATAGCTCAGGTATTTTTCCCACCATGCATCGCGCGACCGGGATGACACCGCTGCTGCCAGGACAACGGCGGCGAGCAAAAACAGAGTAATCGCGTATTTGACCCATTGTCTCGACCGAATATGGCCTTCCGTTCGTCCTGAATCCGGCTCGATCACCTGCATTCTCCCCACCTGAAACGCGGGCTGACACCCTAGCTCCGGACTCTGATTCAATATAGGTTTCTCTCGAATTGGACCTAGGTCCACTAGGCTAGCAATGGGATGAGAATTAGCGTTTTTGGCGTGCCGGTTTAAGCCGCTGCCGCCAATGCCTGCGAGATCTGAAGGGACCAGGTCGAGGTCATTCGGGCGCTGTTTCTGAATCGCGTTCTGACAATCGGACCCCGTTACAGGCAACATCGCAGGGACTAAAATGCGTCGATTTATTTATCTTTCAGGGTGGCGACAGCTCGCCATTGCGATCTGTTTTGCAACCCTTGGCGTTGCTCTGCCGATTACAACGTCTTTCGCCCAATCGTCACGATCCCACTTCTGTCGAGAGTACGCCCGTGATTACTCTCTCCGCTATTCGCGCGGTGGCGCCATGGGTGGCGTTGTGCGCGGCGCGCTCGGTGGCGCCGTCATTGGCGGCATCGTGAATGGCGGCCGAGGAGCCGGCCGGGGCGCTGGCGCCGGTGCACTTATTGGTGGCGCGTCGCGCGGCATTCAAAGCTCTACGCTGTTCGATCGCGCTTATTCGCATTGCATGCGCAATCGATGGCCGTAACGTGGGCAGCTATGAGGCACAACCATCGTAAAGACTGAAAACGAAATAGGGAGGCGTGAATGTTCAGGCTTTTTCGTGCATCCGTATTTACTGCAGCTGTTGTTGCAGTGACGAGCTTTCTCACAATCATTCCCACGCAATCATTCGCGGCGACCGGAACAGTACGAATTCGGGTCACCAATGTCGGCTTTATCTTCGGTGTCGGCGGTGGTTCGGGGACACTGACATTTCACGGCAGGCATTACCGGTTCAATATCTCCGGGGTTAGCGCCGGGACCATCGGCATCGCCGGCACCGACTTTGTCGGTACGGCTTCACACCTCCGCACTGCGGCCGACATCGCTGGAACTTATTCAGCCGTCGGGGCCGGGATAGCCGTGGCTGGGGGCGTCAAGGCAGCAACGCTCCAGAACGGGAGGGGTGTCGTTCTTACTCTGCGCGGCCGGCAGGTCGGTTTTCAGGCTTCCCTCGGCCTGAGCGGATTGACGATAACGATGCAATAGCGCCGCACGGCGAGCTTAGACGGGCTCGTCGGTCACCGGCGAGGTCGCGACGATGAAGACGAGGTCGACCACACCGGTATTGTTGATCGAGTGCGGTACCCCGGGCGGCAGATAAATCACGTCGTGTTTGCGCACGACGTGGGTCTTGTCGCCCACCTCCATCAGTCCCTCGCCTTCGAGCACGTGATAGACCTGCTCCTGGACCTTGTGGCTGTGCTTCTCGACATAGGCCATCGGCTGATACATCGAAATGCGGTAGTCGAGTTGCTTCGAATGCATCGTCTCCGGCATGACAAGCGGCTTGGATAACGCGCCGCCGAAGTGATTGGGAAACTGCCGCCATGGTGTTTCCGCGACGTTTTTGATGGAGGCGCGGCGCTCGTCTTTCGACATCGATGGCCTCACTTCACCGGCGCGGCATCGGGCAGAAAGCGTTGCCCGAACACCGGCTCCTTGTAGGGAGTTGGCGGCAATTCCCAGGCGCCGGTGGAAGGCGGGCGCACCTCGGCGTCGACATGCACGTCGAGCACGAAGGGCTTGTTCGCCTTCACGGCATGCTCGAGCGCGCCCTTGAAATCCTGCGACTTGGTGATGGTCATTGCGTCGACGCCAGTCGCTTTGGCCCAGGCGGCGAAATCCGGATTGTACGGTTTCTTGTTTTCGCCCTGATGGAACATGGTGCCGTGCTCGCGGCCGCCGAACATGCCGAGCTGGATGTCGCGGATCGATACCCAGCCGAAATTATTCCAGATCACCCAGACGACCGGGATGTTGTATTCTACCGCCGTGCACAGCACGTGCGGCACCATGGTGAAGCAGCCATCGCCGGCGATCGCCACCACCGGCCGGTCTGGCGCCGCGAGCTTGGCGCCAAGCGCGCCCGCCGCGCCGAAGCCCATGCCGGAGAAGCCCCACGAATTGAGCATGGTCTGCGGTTTGCGCGCATTCCAGAACTGCATGTACCAATTGTGATTGACGCCGACATCGCAGGCGAGAATGGCATCATCCGGCAGAACAGCCTGGCAATCGGCGACGATCCGCTCGGGCCGGATGGGAGACGCGTGTAAATTGAAATTCGGCTTGGTGAACTTGTCCCATTCGGCACGCCAGGTGGCGATATCGGCAAGCCAGGCTTTGGTGTTGCTGCTTTTGTTGCGGCGGCGCTCCAACTCCGTGAGCAACTGACGCAGAAACGTACGCGCGTCGGCCAGGATGCCGAGGTCGGGCGGATAATTGCGGCCGATCTCGGCCGGATCAACGTCGGCGTGGATCAGCTTGGTCGTGGGAAAATTCCACGAATAACCGGGCATCCAGGACGATGCGGAGCGGTCATCAAAGCGCGCGCCAATAGCGATAACCACATCGGCGCGGCGGCCGGCTTCGTTGGCCGGGAACGCGCCATTGCGCCCAATGAATCCCAGCGAGAGCGGGTCCGTCATGTCGAAGCAGCCCATGCCGTTCGGCGATGAAATCACCGGAATACCAAGTTTTTTGGCAAACTCTGTCAGCTCGCGGCTTGCTTCCGACAACGTGACGCCGTGACCGATGAAGATCACCGGACGCTGCGCATCCAGAATCATATCGAGCGCAGTCGAAATCTCCTCCGGCGAAGCGCCGCTGCGCTGCGTATTGAGCGGCGGCGCGGGCGGCGGGACCTCCACGTCATCCTCTTCCTGAAAGACGTTGAACGGCACGTCGACATTTACCGGGCCGGGCCGGCCCGACAGCATCGTCGTTGTCGCCTGGCGCAGCGCCAGTGGCAACATGTCGACACGGGTCGGCTGGAAGCTTCGTTTCACAACCGGCCGCACGATATTCACGAAGTCAGCCTGGTAGTGCTTGTTGATTTCCTGAAACGGGCTGCGGTTGAATTGCGAGGTCGGAACATTGGCCGTGATCGCGAGCATCGCAGAAGAATCCGTCAATGCGCAGGCGAGCGGCATGATGATGTTGCAGGATCCCGGCCCGCACGATGTCAGCGTCGCCACCGGCTTGTGCTTGATGCGGAAATAGGCGTCCGCCATATGCGCGGCCACCTGCTCGTGGCGTGGCGAAATCAGCGTGATGCGGTCGCGCGCCTGATACAGCGGGTCGAGCATCCCGACATTGCCGTGGCCACAAATGCCGAACACGTACGGAATATCGCTGGCAATCAGATATTCGGTAATCAGCTCGGCGCCCTTCATTTTCGGCATAGTCACTCCCTGCCCGCCTTCGCGGGATGAACGGCCCAACATATTAAGGGCACAGCAGCTTCAACAGCAGCGGGAGGACACTAAGCCCCCGGACGGCGTATCTCAAGACTTGAAAGCCGTTCTGACATTGTGAGATGCTATCCTCCTATCCGGCAGAACAATAAAAGCCGGAACGCTAGAACAAGCCGGCAGCGCTAGCCGCCGCACATCGGAGGGGACCAGGGATGACCAAGAAGACACGACGAAGCGTATTGCAAGGCGGCGCCGCGCTCACCGGCACACTCGCGCTCGGCTTTCCCGCGATCGTCCGCGCGCAGACGGACAAGATCAAGATCGGCCACCTGACGCCGCTGACAGGCTTTCTCGGCGCGCTCGGTGCCTATGCCCAGCTCGGCCTTCGCCAGGCCCAGGAAGAGATCAACAAGAGCGGCGGCGTGATGGGCCGCGAGCTCGACATCATCTCGGAAGACTCGGTCAATCCCGCGACCGGCGCGACCAAGGCCCAGCGCATGCTCGATCAGGATGGCGTGGCGTTCCTGATGGGCGAAATCAATTCAGCCGTGGCCGTGACCATCATGCAGGTGGCCGAGCGCAACAAACGCTTCTTTCTGCAGATCGGCGCCCGCTCCGACGCGCTGCGTGGCAAGAACTGCAACCGCTACACGTTCCACGTCGATATCCCCAGCACGGTCATGGTCAACTCCGTCGGCCTTGCGCTGGTGCGCGACAACATGATGAAGGGCAAGAAATTCTATACGCTGACCGCGGACTATCTCTTCGGTCACGACCTCGCCGGCGCCGCCAAGAATTTCTTCAATGCCAATGGTGGCCAGCTGATCGGCGACGAACTGGTCGCAACCGACGTGACCGACTTCAGCCCCTATTTGTTGAAAATCCGGCAAGCCAAGCCCGACATCGTCTGCTCCAACCTTGCCGGCAATCAGGTGACCAACTTGATCAAGCAATATGCCGAGTTCGGACTTCCTTACCCGATCGTCGGGTTTAACCTGAACACGGCCGATGCCTGGGCGGCGGGTGAAGGCAATCTGAGCGGCACCTGGCCGACGGTCTGGTATCACACACTCGATCTGCCGGCGTCGAAGACCTTTGTCGACAATTTTATCAAGAAGAACGGCAAGCCGCCGGAGAACCACGCCTGGATCGAATACATCTCGCTCAAGATGGTCGCGCAGGCGATCGTCGAGACAAAATCGACCGATACCGACAAGCTGATCGCCTATTTCGAAAGTGGTACCCAATTCGACGTCCTGAAGGCCCGCAAGGCGTATTTCAGGAAGTATGACCACCAGCTCATCCAGGAAGCCTATCCCTTCACTGTCAGGAAGAAGGGCGAGGCCAAGGACAAATGGGACTTCCTCGCGCTGGGTGGCGCAGTGCCCAATGCGAACCAGCCGCTCGAGATACTGAACCCGACAGAACAGCAGAACCCCTGCACGTTCAAAGCGTGATCAGGCGTTGGCAGCGGGCGCCCTACGGCGCTCGCATCCGGTGACGGCACGGCGGCAGTCGCGATAAGCTGCCGCCGCTCCCCTTTAGCGGCGATGGTCTGAGAATTTCGTTCATGTTCTTGTTGGAACAGGTGGTCAACGGCCTCGTCCTCGGAGGCTACTACCTGCTGATCGCACTCGGCCTGTCGCTGATTTTCAGCGTCGGCGGGGTGGTGAACCTGGCGCACGGCGCGTTTTACGCCTTCGGCGCCTATGTGGCGGTGGAGCTCACGAACCGCATTGGTTTCGGCCCGGCCATCGTCGCCTCCCCCATTGCCGTCGGCATGCTCGGGATTTTGTTCGAGCGGTTCATCCTGCGCCGCTTCTACACGGCCGATCCGATCCTCAGCTTGTTGGTGACATTCGGTCTTGCGATGATGGCGGAGCAATTGCTGCGCATTATATGGGGCGCCGCGCCGCTCTCGCAGACGATGCCGCAAGGGCTCAAGGGCGCTGTATTCCTCGGAGACTTTTTGTTTTCGCGCTACCGGCTGATGTTGCTCGCCGTCGTGGCGGCCATACTGCTCGGCGTCTGGCTGCTGTTGCAGAAGACGTCCTTCGGGCGCGTCGTGCGTGCCGGAATTCAGCGGCCGGATATGGTTGCGGCGCTTGGCATTCGCCTGCAGCCCTACATGACCATCATTGTGGCGCTCGGCGTCGCAATGGCGGCCATTGCCGGCGCCCTGTTTGCTCCCATCACCATCGTCCACCCGGCGATGGGCGCCGAGATCATCACCGTCGCGTTCGTCGTAGTCGTAATCGGCGGGCTCGGCAGCTTCTGGGGTGTTGTGCTCGCCGCGCTGTTGGTCGGCGTCGTGCGCGGCATCACCATTCATTTCGCGCCGGCCGCGGGCGAGGCCTCGATCTACATGCTGATGTTCCTGGTCCTTCTGTTCCGACCGCGCGGTCTGCTCGGCGAGCGCATCGAGAAATTCGAATGAACGCGACACAGTCTCATTCGAAATACAGACCGCTGTGGATCGCGGTACTCGCGCTCATCGCGTTGCCGTTTCTCATGCGGGTGCTCGGCCTGTCGGTGAACACGGCATCGATGGTGATCATCCTCGCCATCGCGACCATGGCGCTCAATTTGTGCGTCGGCTACACGGGGCTGGTGTCCTTCGGTCACAGCACGTGGTTTGGCATCGGCGCGTATGCGGCCGGCCTGATCCAGCTTCATTGGTTTCACAACCAGATCTGGCTGCCGATCTTGCTGTCGATGGTTGTCGTCGCGGTCCTGTCGACCGCTGTCGGCATGCTCATCCTGCGCCGGCGCGGCGTCTACTTCTCGCTGCTGACGCTGGCATTATCTGCTCTCACCTACACCGTGTCGTTTCGCTGGACCGAGGTGACCGGCGGCGAGGATGGTCTGAGTGGCCTCAAGCGCGGCACCGTCGGCCCGATCTTCCTCGACGATGGTCTCGCGTTTTACATCGTGGTCGCTCTGATCGGGCTGAGCTTCCTTTACCTCCTGCTTCGCGTGGTTCGCTCGCCGTTCGGACATGTGCTGGTAGCGATCCGCGAAAATCAGCTGCGCGCCACGTTCCAGGGCTACGCGATCGATCGCTACAAGCTGGCGGTCTTCGTGCTGTCCGCTGTCGTGACCGGCGTTGCCGGCGCCCTGCTCGGCTTCCAGACCTACCTGGTGTCGGCTGAAGCGGTCTCGGTGCCGTTCTCCGGCGAGCTCCTCGCCATGGTTGTGATCGGCGGCATGCATCACATCCTAGGGCCGGCGCTCGGCGCGTTGTTCTTTATCTTGTTCCGCGAGTTGTTTTCGATCTGGACGCAGAACTGGCTGCTCTGGTTCGGACTTATATTCGTATGCTTCGTGCTGTTCTCGCCGAGCGGCCTCGTCGGCATCTGGACGACGATCCGGAGGCGTTGGAGCCCTCCGCCTGAAGAGGCGGCGGCCATGAGCAAGCGTAAGATTTATGAGGGCCTGCCTCTCCCCGCCTTCCTGCGCCCGGTCGCCGCGCAGGGGACGGTGCTCGAGGTCGCCGCTGTGTCCAAACATTTCGGCGGCATTCGTGCTGTTTCGGGCGCGAGCCTTTCGCTCGGCTCCGGCGAAATCCACGCCTTGATCGGTCCCAACGGCGCCGGAAAGACGACCTTATTTAATCTGGTGTCGGGTCTTGTATCATCCGGACCAAGGAACGATCCGGCTGGGCGGTCAGGACATTCACGGCCTTCCTGTCCAGACAATCTGTCAGCGCGGGCTTACCCGGTCCTTCCAGATCACCAGTCTGTTCCGGACGTCATCGATTACCGAAAACATCCGCCTGTCGCTCCAGGCGCGCCATTCGGCGCGATTCAACATCTGGCGCGACATTGACAGCTACGACGATATCAACGCGGAAACGGCCGAGCTGATCCGCTTTCTCGGGCTCGAAGGCATCGAGGATATTCAGGCCGGCGAATTGTCTTATGGCGGACAGCGGCTGGTCGACCTCGGCATCGCGCTTGGCTCGAAACCGCAGGTTCTGTTACTCGACGAGCCGCTCGCCGGGCTTGCGGCGGCCGAACGCGAGCGCGTGTCGAACCTCATCAAGAACATCGTTAAAAACATCCCTGTCCTGATCGTCGAGCACGACATCGACCGCGTGCTCGGGTTCTCGCGCCACGTCACCGTGATGAACCAGGGCGAAGTCCTGATGACAGGAAGTCCGGACGAAGTGCGCAACGACCGCCGCGTGCAGGAAGTCTACACCGGAACCGGCACGCCGCCCGCGACCGAGCGTGCGGCGGGTGTGGCCAAAGAAAACCGCGTTTTGCGCTTCGAAAAGGTCAACGCATTCTACGGCGAGAGCCACATTCTCAACGACGCCAGTCTCGACGTGCGCGAAGGCGAAATCGTAGCATTGCTGGGCCGAAACGGCGCCGGAAAGTCGACATTGCTCAAAGCACTCTGCGGGCTCGTGCCTCCGGCATCGGGTACCATTGAGTTCGAGGAGAAAAATATCGCAGGCCTCCCGACGCCTGACATCGCCCGCATGGGCGTGAGCTATGTGCCGCAGGGGCGCGGCTTATTTGCCGGCATGACAGTCGCAGACAATCTCGCGCTCGGCCGGCTGGCACGAAAGACCGACGGCGACACCGGCGTGGTCTGGAGCGAAGAAAAGATCCTCAGCTTTTTCCCTCGACTGAAGGAGCGTATGAACATAGCGGCAGACTATCTGTCCGGCGGCGAACAACAAATGGTCGCCGTTGCGCGTGCGCTGTCGGGAAATACCAAGCTGCTGCTGCTGGATGAGCCGTTCGAAGGATTGGCCCCTACCGTCGTGCTCGAATTATTCCGTGTGTTTGATGCATTGCGCCAACATGTGTCGATCATCATTGTCGAGCATAATCTCGATCTGGTGTTGGCGCTGGCCGACCGTGTCTTTGCGCTGGAGCGCGGAGCGGTCATCCACGAGGGCCCGGCAAAACCACTGCTTGAGGATCTGGCCTACCGCAAAAAGATCCTGTGGCTCTAGCCGCTAGTCCCAGGGAAATTCGACCGGCAGATAAGGGCCACCCCTGGTCCTGCATTCACGCTGACAATAGCGATCGCATTTGTCGGTGAGTTTCAGACAGCGCCCCTGCGAGTTTTCCTTGAGGCAGCCAGCCATTCCCCAAGCGCAATAAGAACCGCATTCCGTCCAGCACGCGCCCGAAGCCCAAACTGACTCCGCGCGCTCGCTGCGTGGAAACGGCAGTTCGGTCCCGTGCGAATTGAATCGCCAGGACGGCGCCCTGGTATCGACAGCGGCCGCCGGCCCGACCACCGCCAGCAGCCCGACACAAATCAGCCCGAGGAAGATGATTCGTCTCATGCTCATTTGTACCACCGAACGACACAATAACGCCCCGGACACCAAACCGCCAACAATGTTGCGGTGACCTGTGTGAGCTTCCGTGCGCCGGGTACGATTGCTATTGTGGTGGCGGAAAGCTCGGTTTTTCGGGGCGGCGCGGAGGACAACGGTCTTGAGTAGCGTTGTTGAGCAGCAAACTCGCCACGATGACGACCTGGCGCAAAAATTCGGCACAAGTGGAATAAAGCGGCTAGAGCGGCCCAGCCTGGTCACCCGTTTCTTCATGCGTGTTGTCGCTGGGGCGGAGCGCCTCAATCTCGCTCTGACCAAGGTCGGCAATCCGCCGATTTACGACAAGACCGTCTTCCCTTGGGTCAGGGCACTCGAACGCGACTGGGGCGCAATCCGGGCCGAGCTCGATCGCGTGCTCACCCGCAAGGAAGAGTTGCCAGGATTCCACGAACTGGCAACCGACGTCTCGACCATCAGTCAGGATCGCGGTTGGAAGACCTTCCTGCTTGCTGGCTACGGCTTCCGTTCCAAAAACAATATCAAGCTGTGCCCGGAAACATGGCGCATCTGCCAGAACATTCCGGGTCTGATCACCGTCATGTATTCGATCCTCGAGCCCGGCAAACATCTGCCGCCGCATCGCGGGCCCTATAATGGTGTCTTGCGCCTGCACCTCGGCCTGATCGTGCCGGAGCCACGTGACCAGCTCGGCATCCGTGTTGAAAATGAAATCTACCGCTGGCGTGAAGGCGAAGCCGTCATTTTCGACGATGCCTATGAACACGAAGCCTGGAACCTAACGCGCCATACGCGGGTGGTATTGTTCGTCGACTTCAGGAAGCCGCTACGCTTTCCTGCCAATGCCATCAACTGGCTGTTGCTGCATTTGGCCATGTTTACGCCCTTTATCCGCGAGGGCATGGATAACCAGAAGGCCTGGGAAAAGAAGTTCTACGAGGAAGCAGAAACGCTGCGGAATGGTTAGCGTCGAACACCGCATGGGTTGCTATTCGGCGCAAACGCCATTAGCTCCATGCCGGTATGCGTGATCCCACAGCAAAAAACGACGATATTGCCGCGCCAAAGGTGAGTTTCGTCTCACTCGGCTGCCCGAAAGCGCTGGTTGACAGCGAGCGCATCATCACGCGCCTCCGCGCCGAAGGCTATGAGCTCTCGCGCCAGCACGAGGGATCGGATCTTGTCATCGTCAATACGTGCGGCTTTCTCGACAGCGCCAAGGCGGAATCGCTCTCGGCCATCGGCAACGCGCTGAAGGAAAACGGCAAGGTGATCGTCACCGGCTGTATGGGCGCCGAGCCGGAAAGCATTTCGTCTGCCTACCCGGACGTGCTCGCGATCACGGGCCCACAGCAGTACGAAAGCGTGGTCGACGCGGTGCATCGCGCGCTGCCGCCGAAACACGACCCCTTCCTCGACCTGGTGCCGCCGGAAGGCATCAAGCTCACCCCCCGCCATTACGCTTATTTGAAGATTTCCGAGGGCTGCAACAATCGGTGCACGTTTTGCATCATTCCACGCTTGCGCGGCGATCTCGTGTCGCGCCCCGCAGGCGACGTGCTCCGTGAGGCGGAAAAACTGGTGAAGGCCGGCGTGAAGGAATTGCTGGTGATCTCGCAGGACACTTCGGCCTACGGCCTCGACATTAAATACGCCGCAAGCCAATGGCGCGACAAAGACGTACGCGCGAAATTCATCGACCTCGCAAGCGCTTTGGGCGAACTCGGGATTTGGATACGGCTGCACTATGTGTACCCGTATCCGCACGTCGACGAAGTCATTCCGCTGATGGCGGACCGAAAAGTCCTGCCCTATCTCGACATCCCGTTTCAGCACGCCTCGCCAGAGGTCCTCAAGCGCATGCGGCGGCCGGCCGCTCAGGAGAAAACCCTGGAGCGGATCGCGCGCTGGCGCGAAATCTGCCCCGACCTGACGTTGCGCTCGACCTTCATCGTCGGATTTCCCCGGCGAGACGGAGGAAGATTTCGAAATGCTGCTTCAATGGCTGGAGGAAGCCTCGCTCGACCGCGTCGGCTGCTTCAAGTACGAGCCGGTCAAAGGCGCTGCCGCCAACGACATGGGAGCGTCCGTGCCGGACGAGGTCAAGGAACAGCGCTGGCACCGTTTCATGCAGGCGCAGCAAAAGATTTCGACACGCCGCCTGAAGCGCAAGGTCGGCAGCCGGCAAAAAGTGATCATCGACGACAGTCGGCCCGAGCGTTGCCAAGGGCCGATCCATGGCTGATGCACCGGAGATCGACGGTGCGGTCTACGTCGGCCAGCCATCGCCCGCTGCGGGTTGGTGAGATCGCGACGGTCAAGATCGAGCGCGCAGATGAATACGATCTGCACGGGACGGCCGTCGGATTCTAGACGTCAAATCCGGTAAAACTTCACCGCGTTGTCGTGCAAAACTGCACGCTGCTCCACCTCGGTGTATTCGGATAACACCGCGCGATAAATGCCAAGAAAGTCCGCATAACTTGCATGCAGTTTTTCCAGCGGGAAATTGCTGCCGTAGATCGTGCGCTCAACCCCGAAGATCTGGATCACATCGCGGATCATCTGCCGTGCCTGAGGCAAAGTAATGCCGTTTGTGTACATGCCGAGGCCCGAAATCTTAACATGCAGGTTCGGATACGCCGCCATGGCGGTGAGCGCCGCGCGCCATTGCTCGATCGCAGCTTGCGTACGCGCCGTTAGCATGCCGGCATGTACCAGGATCATACGCACATTCGGAAACGCCTTGATCAGTTCAACGGCGTAGGCCGCCTGTCCAGCATAGACCTGCAATTCAAAATGCAGGTCGTGCTTTTCCAACAGCGCGAACCCGCGGCGGAAACTCGGATCGTTGCAAAAATCCGGACGCGGCGCGCCTTGCCGCACCAATTCACTGTCCCAGTACAGCATCTGCCGTACGCCACGCAGATTCGGAAACTGTTTCTGCGCCTTCAATGCGTTTTCGGCATTTGAATCCGTAAGATCGGCATTGCAGACGATCCCGTGCGGAAAACCGTGTTGGTCAGCGACCGATTGCAGCCATCTGGACTCGTCGAGCGCGCGACCCGGGCCCCACATGGCGGTCACGTGCACCGACTTGGTAACGCCCTGCGGCTTGACGTCCTGGATGAACTCTTCGACCGGATAGTCACGGCGAATCCCGAAATAATCGCCAAACATCCGCGGGATTGGGGGGTCGGCAAGCCAGGCCACGTCCTTGCGCAGCCAGATGTGATGGTGCGTGTCGATCACCGGTCCGCCATACGCCATTCCCAGCCTCCCTAATATTTTGCTTCGCGCACGATTTTGACGACTGCGTCGGTCAGGATTTTGAGTTCATCGGCCGAGATCGTGAAGGCCGGGGTGAGATAGATAACATTGCCGATCGGGCGAACGAATACACCCCAGTTCAATAAAATGCGCGCGGATCGCGTTGAGGTCGCTGATATGGTCGAGTTCAACCACGCCGATCGCGCCCTTCACGCGAACTTCTTTCACGCCCGACAGTCCACGACACGGCGCGAGGCCGCGCTCGAGCGCAGCGGCGATATTCGCGATCTGGCTTCAACGCGTGGCTCGCGCTCGAACAGATCGAGTGACGCATTCGCGGCCGCGCAGGCCAAAGCATTGGCCATGTAAGTCGGCCCGTGCATGAGCGCCTTCTGCGGATCGTCCGACCAAAAGGCCTCAAAGACTTTCCGGGTTGCAACGGTGGCCGCAAGCGGAAGCGTGCCGCCGGTAATGGCTTTCGACAGCGTGATGATGTCCGGAACAACCCCCGCCTGTTCGCACGCGAACATACTGCCCGTGCGGCCGAAGCCCGTGAAAATTTCGTCGAATATCAGGAGGAGCTCGTGTTTGTCGGCGAGTGCACGCAGGCGCCTGAGCACCGCAGCGTCATGAAAGTTCATGCCACCGGCACCCTGGGCCAATGGCTCGACAATGATACCGGCCAAATCGTCTTGGTAACGATCAAGCACGCGATCGAGTGCATGCATTGTTTCTTCATCGCGCGGCAGCTCGACTACGGGATGGCTAGGCGCCAGGTTGGCCAGTTGACCATGCATCCCGATTTCGGGGTCGCACACCGCCATCGCCCACGCGGTATCGCCATGGTACCCACCCCGGAAACTCACAAAACGGGTTCGCGACGGCTGGCCGCGATTGATCCAATACTCGGCCGCCATTTTGAGCGCGACCTCGACCGCAACCGAACCTGACTCGGAAAAGAACACACGGGTAAGATCGCCCGGCAGTAGCGCCGTGAGACGTTGCGCGAGCTGCAGCGGCTGCTCGTGGACGAGCCCACCGAACATCACATGCGGCATCTGCGCAAGCTGCGTTTCGACAGCCTGTCGGATGTGCGGGTGGTTGTATCCATGGCACGCGGTCCACCAGCTCGCGATGCCGTCGATCAATTCGCGGCCATCGGCCAGCACAATACGCGCGCCAAACGTACGCACGACCGGCAACGGACGTGTCACCGTCTTCATCTGGGAATAGGGCAACCAGACGTGCTCCAGCCCGTCGGCAAGCCAGCCCGGCATCACGTTGTTTTTGCTGGCCTCGCCCGCCATTTGACTCGTCCCTGCCCCGTTCGTGCTAAGCATCTGGCCTGCTACCTTGCAAGGTCTTCTCATGCACTCGCTCGACCGGTTCGCGCAAGACAAGCTCGATGACCTCAAGCGCCGGCACCTTCATCGGGTGCTGAGCGAAACGATACGTGAGGACGGAATCTGGCTTGAGCGCGACGGACGCCAGCTCCTGTCTTTCTCCTGCAACGACTATCTCAACCTGACCCAGCACCCCGCAATCAAGGCTGCCGCGATCGCAGCAATCGAGGACTATGGGGCCGGCTCCGGCGCTTCGCGGCTGGTGACCGGCAATCACCCACTTTACGCCCAACTGGAATCACGCCTTGCCCAGTTCAAGCGCACCGAATCCGCCTGCGTGTTTGGCTCGGGCTATCTCGCCAATTCCGGCATCATCCCCGTGCTGGTCGGCGAGAATGGACTGGTGTTAATCGATGAACTTTCGCACGCCTGCATCCATGCCGGCGCGCATCTGTCGCGCGGCAAAGTCATAACGTTTCGTCATAACGACATAACGCACGCACGTGAATTGCTTGCGGCGCATCGCGCCGAATATGAACACGCTTTGATTGTCACCGACGGTGTATTTTCAATGGACGGCGATCTCGCGCCCCTCGCCGAGTTGCTTGTGCTCGCCAATGAATACGACGCATGGCTGATGTCTGACGATGCCCATGGCATCGGCGTGGTTGGCGGTGGCCGCGGCTCGAGTTTCGCTGGCAATACGCACATCCCGGTGCCGCTCCAGATGGGCACCCTTTCGAAAGCGCTGGGATCCTATGGCGGCTATCTATGTGCATCGGGACCTGTGATTGAATTGATGCGCAATCGTGCCCGCACGCTCATCTATTCAACGGGCCTGCCGCCTGCCTGTGTAGCGGCTGCGATTGCCGCACTCGATCTGATTGAACGCGAGCCGGCCTATGCGGCGCTGCCGGTCCAAAAAGCCAAAGCCTTCACGAAACGTGCTGGACTACCGGAGGCGCAGAGCCCGATTGTACCGATTGTTATCGGCGACGAAGAAACGGCCATGGCCGCTTCGCGCTACCTCGAACGCGAAGGCTATCTTGTCGTTGCCATCCGTCCACCCACCGTGCCGCCTGGCACCGCGCGTCTTCGCCTGACGTTCACGGCACAACACCCGGATGACGCTGTTGACCTGCTCGCCGACATCGTCCGCGACAAGATATTGGCGTAACCAGTGGCTTCCTATTTCGTTACCTCGACCGGTACCGATGTCGGCAAGACCTTTGTCACATCCGGTCTGATTCGATATCTGCGTGAATCCAACCAGCCGGTTGCCGCGCTCAAGCCGGTGGTGAGCGGCTACGACTCCTCGGTTGTCGAAACCAGCGACCCCGCCGTCCTCCTCACGGCGCTGGGACGGCAAGTCACCGCCGACGAAATTGAAAGCATTGCGCCCTGGCGTTTTCGCGCGCCACTTGCACCCGATATCGCCGCCGCGCGCGAGGGCCGAACAATCGATTTTGACAAACTGGTGTCATTCAGCCGCGACGCGATCGCTGCGGCGAAAGGGCCCCTGTTCATCGAAGGCGTGGGTGGGATCATGGTGCCGCTTGACGCGCGCCGCACGGTCCTCGACTGGATGGCCGCGCTCGATATTCCATTGCTGCTCGTCGTCGGCGGATATTTGGGTACGATCAGCCACACGCTCACAGCACTCAATGTACTTGCACAACGCAAACTCACCATCGCCGCCATCGTTGTGAGCGAACACGAACGCGACACCGTGGAACTCGACGACACGGTTGCGAGTATTTCTCGCTTTGCGGGTGGTGTTGAAGTCGTAGGTTTGCCGCGCCTGCCGGCCGGGCTCTATCACCATCCGGCAATTGCCCATATCGCCGCGCTGCTTTAAGTGCCGTGGCGGCGTGTCACTCAACTGCTTGCAGTCAATAACGTTTCGATCATGCCTTCCAGGTTGACCATGCCATGCAGCACCATGGTCAAAAGGGTGGACCCTGTGACCCAGCGCATCCATCCGAACAAGACACCAAAAGCAAACACCTGGCCTATAAGAAACCAGTCATATTGAACGTGAATGATGGCGAACAATCCTGCGGTCAGCACGATGACAGGCCAGGCGCTGCGCGGAGACTGGAGCCAGCCGCGAAACAGAAAACCGCGAAACAGGCTTTCTTCGCCGATCGGGATCAAGACACAGATGGCAAACAATAATAGCGGAAATAAATTCGCTTTTTGTGCGGCCTGGTAAATGTCGCTCTGAAATGGATCGACAATACTTCGGCCAGCCAGCAGGCTGATGACGTCACCTACGAGGATTAGCGCTGCAAGCGCGGCAATTCCAAAGAGAACTTCGCTCCGCCGGGGCAGCTTGTAGCCAAGATAGGCAGCGGGATTACCCTTGAATCTCGCCGCTGCCACCAGCAACGCCACCTGCACCGGTGCGGAAATGCAGATGAACAAGATAATGCCGCCGCCATCGCGGCTGATCGTTCCTATCTGTTTTAAATCGAACCCATAAAGCCCGCTGACCGCCACGATCCCCGGACAATTGGCCGACAAGCAGCGCGATCGCGCCGAGTGCGAATGTCGCAAAAATACCCCACGGCTTTACGTCTTCGCTCACGGCTTCTCCTTGAGCCACAGACCAAGGGCAATGCGTTCGTCATCAGTCATGGCAGTTTGATTGCCGAGAGGCATGACTTTGGTTTGCACCGTTTGGGTATAGACCGTTGCCGCATGCTTCCTGATTTCAGCAACTGTTTCCAGCGTGACGTTCTTCGGCGCCTCCCGAAAGCTTTCATGTGACGGCGTTGCCGCGTGACAGATCACGCAGTGTTTTTGCACGATTGCCAGCGCCTCGGCATCAGAAATGCCGGCCGCAAGGGCCGGCAGCGCGGTGGCGAGGAACATGAGTATCGCCACCGCGCGCAACATTTCCGAACGCTTCGCTATGGCATCAAGATGGATGAGCCGGTGGTGTCGCGGCCTTCCATGTCCTTGTGCGCCTTGCCGGCGTCCTTGAGCGCATATTTCTGATTGACCGGGATTTTAACTGCGCCGGAGCCGACAACCTTGAACAGGTCCGCCGCGGTGGCAATCAGATCGTCACGCTTGGCAACGTAATGGTTGAGCGTCGGACGCGTGGCGAAGAGCGAGCCTTTGGTCTGCAGGATATTGATGTTGAAGGCATCAATCTGGCCAGAGGCGCTGCCGAAGCTGACGAAGTAGCCGAGCGGACGCAGGCAGTCGAGCGAAGCCGGGAACGTGGTTTTGCCGATGCCATCGTAGACCACGTCGCAGAGCTTGCCGCTGGTGAATTCCTTCACCTTCGCCACAAAATCCTCGTCGCGATAAAGGATCGTGTGGTGACAGCCGTTCTTCTTTGCCAGTTCGGCCTTTTCTTTGGAGCCAACGGTTCCGATGACGGTCGCACCGAGATGGTTCGCCCACTGGCAGGCAATCAAGCCGACGCCACCGGCGGCGGCGTGAACGAGACAGATCGTGCCTTTTCCGACCTTGTAGGTTCGGTTGACCAGATACTGGACGGTCATGCCTTTCAGCATCATGCCGGCCGCCTGCTCATATGTAATGTTGTCCGGCAGCTTCACCGCGCGATCGGCAGGCACCAGACGCTCGGCCGCGTAACCGCCGAGTGGACCAACAAAGGCGACGCGATCGCCCACCTTGACGTCAGTCACGCCAGGACCGACCGCCATAACCTCGCCAGCGCTTTCGTTGCCGGCAATGAATGGCATACCGACCGGCGATGGATACATGCCCATCCTGAAATAGGCGTCGATGAAATTGACGCCACAGGCGTGTTGCTTGATCTTGATCTGGCCTTGGCCGGGTGCGGCAATCTCAACATCCTCGTAAATGAGGGCTTCAGGACCACCGGGTTTGTGAACGCGCACTGCCGCGACCATGTTTCACTCCTTGAATACGATTGCTTTTGTTATGGGGATGGACGTCGGCGGCGATCATAGGCAGCCACGCGACAAGCGCAAGGCAGATCAGCGCGCGCCCGAAACGCGCAGGTTCGCACCGTTGATGTAAGACGCCGCATCGGACAGCAGAAACAGGACAGCCTCTGCCACTTCGTCGGACTGGCCCGCCCGGCCCATCGGGAGCATAGGCGTCACGCGCTCGATACGACCTGGCGGCTGGATATCGGTATCGATGACGCCCGGCGTCACCGCGTTGATACGCATGCCCTCCTTGGCCACCTCGCGAGAGGCCCCGATGACCATGGAGTCGACCCCGGCCTTGGCCGCAGCATACCAGACGCATTCATTAGCGCCGCCAAGCGGGGCCGCCATGGACGACAGCATTACCACTGCACCGCCCTTGCCGCCGTGCTTTGTAGACATGCGACGCATGCACGCCCGCAGGCAAAGCAGTGCTCCAAACGTGTCGACGTCCAGTACCTCGCGGATAGTCTGTGCGCTGGCGTCATCGAGCCGCGAATTGTCGCCGATGATGCCGGAGCTATGTACAAAATGGGTGAGCGAACCGAGTGCTTTGTCGGTGGTGTCGAATACCCGCTCAATATCATTCTCCAGCGCCATATCACCCTGGATTGCCACCGCTTTGCCACCGGCCTTTTCCACGGCTTTGACGACCGCAATCGCTGCATTCGAATTCGTTTTGTAGTTCACGGCGACGTCGTAACCACGCGCGCCCGCAAGCTTTGCTGTGGCGGCGCCAATACCGCGGCTTCCGCCGGCGACGAGCAGAACTGGTCTAGACATCGGCTACTCCAGATTAAACGAAGGGAGATCGAACACGATCAGGCAGGCGTTCGCAATAAACCCACGGCAAAAAAGTATATAGCGATGAGCGACAGTGGCAGCGTGATGTAAATGCCGGGTGACAGGTCCTGGACCACTGCGACGAAGGCCAGCACAGCCCACAACGCCAGCAGCACGATGTTGAACATCCGCCAATGCTGCACGCGAAGCGGATGAAGAAACTTGATCGGCGCGAAGCTCAGCGCGGCCAGCACCACCACCGCAATCGCCGCTACCCATTCCGGCGGCTCGAGCAGATAAAGATAGAATGCCGCCAGATTCCAGACGGCCGGAAAGCCATGGAAATAATTGTCCTTGGTCTTCATTTCGCGGTCGGAGAAATACAGTGCCCCGCTGATCACCACGACAATGCCGGCCGGAATCGCCAGCCATTGCGGCAATAGGCCGCTCGCGGAAATCGCATAGGCCGGAACAAACACATAGGTGGTGAAATCCACGACCAGATCGAGCGTGTCGCCTGACCAGCGCGGTAGAAGCTTCTGCACGTCGAATGCACGCGCCAACGGCCCGTCAGCGCCGTCCACGACCAAAGCCAGGCCGAGACAAAGAAACATCGCCGCCCAATGACCGCCGGTCGCCAGAATCATTGCAAGCAATGCCAGCGCCGCGCCGGTCGCTGTAAAGATGTGAACAGTAAACGCGCGGATGCGTTCGAAATTCGCCACTTAGCTGTTGCCCCAATCTAGTTTGACGATCTCGGCCGAGCGGCCCGCTAAATTCCAATTGCGGCCAAATCCGCGAAAGCGCGATTTGTCCGCGCGTGAGACAATAACATCGGGACCGATCCAGTACTCACTGTTGCGGATCACCACGTTCTGCCCTGCTTCCTTCCCAGGCACGGGTGTAATAGCGCCATCAACATACTTCTCGATGCGCACAATGCGCGTCTCACCTTTTGTCTCGTACGTGATCGGGACCTGCCGCACACCAAGGAATTGGCCGACCAGGATTGACAGCAAATGGGTGGTGCCGCCGACGCGGCCGGTAAATATACGGGTCAGTCCTTTTACCGCGTAGGCCGACGCGTTGTCGTCGACAAAAAGCGCCGCCGTCCAGTTGCCGCGTGACATGATCCCCGGCAGGTCCATCATCAGCCCGACCTTGAGACCAGTCAGATCGATATTGTCGAAGTGGCCATCGTCGATGCGGATACCGGCCCAGGTCTGACAGCGGTCTTCCGTCGGTGGATGGTCACCAAGCGACAGCACGCACGGGCAGAAGACCGTACAGCTGCATGACAATGCCATCTCGCCTTTGATGCTCCAGCTTTCCGTCAACGCGTCACTCCCGTTTTTCCAGTTCCTAGCTCAACTTGACCGTATCGGCCAATGGCTGGCCAGAGCCGTCACGACAATTGCGAAGCCGGCAACTAGCAGCACCACACCGACTGCGTGTGTGAAACGGCGACCCGTCAGCATTTTCTCCACCGCCATGACCATGCCGATCCCCGCCATCCAGATTACATTCATCACACCGACGGCGAACATCACCAGCATCATCGCCCAACAGCAGCCGAGGCAGTAAAGACCTTGCTTCACGCCGAGACGGAATACGCCCCGTGACGTCGTCGTCCAGTTCGCAAAGAAGAATGGAAACGGATGTTGGCATCGCTTGAGGCAGGCATGTTTGAGCGCAGAAAACTGGTATATGCCGGCGCCGATAAAAATCGCGCCCGAGAACAATCCGCTGGCGGACGCCATGCCGGCGTCGAGCAGCGCCGCACGCGTGATCGCAATCTGCATAAGCGTTGCGATAATGGCAAAGCCGAGCCACACCGCGGTGTAGCCGGCGGCGAGCACGAATGGCGAAACAATACGCTCGCCTTTGTGGGCGGCCGTGTCGGCTATCCCTGCGTAGGTCATGATCATTGGGGCGGCGCTTGGCAACATCATCGCGAGCGTCATTGCGCCCCACATCGACGCGACAATGGCGATACTGCCGGCAGTCCATGTCCCGTCAGGCAATGGCCGACAAAGCGCCTGCACCATGCCGGCCGCGTACCCACCGAACGATCCGCCCATCCCAGCCAGCAGCAGCGCAAGATAAACCCAGCCGAGAACCGCCAGGACGACCACGCATAGCACCGCCACCAACTTCGGCCGCGCAAAGACATGGCCGAGCCCGGCCGCTCCGGGCGGCAAGTGGTTGAAATCGTGTCCGGCCGCTTCGCTCATGACAGCCTTTGCATAGCGCATCGGGCGGGCGCGGGGTACCGCAAGTCTACCGCGTGGTTTCCGCGCCACCCGATGCGTGCTAGTGCGGTTAACAGAAAACAGCGCGTGAGCTTTGATGCAGCACAATCAGCACAGTAGCCGCACGGCAATCGTCGTCGGTGGAGGCCCGGCCGGCTTAACCGCAGCGATCGCGCTCGCCGAAGGCGGTATCCCCACGGTGCTCGCCGGAAAACGGCCGGCAAAGCCGGACAACCGCACCACTGCCCTGCTAGCGGGGTCCGTCACCGCACTTCAAACTTTGGGTGTGTGGGCTCATTGCTCGGTCCACGCCGCACCCCTCAAGATCATGCGAATCGTCGATGACACCGGCCGGCTTTGGCGCGCGCCCGAAGTCAAATTCGATGCGAACGAAATCGAGCTCGAGGCCTTCGGGTACAATATTGAAAATCTTCATTTGGTCGAAGCGCTCGAGCTGCGCGCCCGTGGTTTGTCAACACTGCAAATTATCGAAGGCGAAGTCAGCGCCGTCATGCCGCAAACCGACACAATAACAGTCAAGTTCAAAGATGGTGTTGCACTGCATGCGGCGCTTGTCGTCGGTGCGGATGGCCGCCGATCTCTTTGTCGCGATTCCGCCGACATCCACGTCGACGATCATCGTTACCCGCAGGTCGCTCTCACCCTATGCATGCGGCATTCGCGGCCGCACCACGACACCTCAACCGAATTTCATACTCCGACCGGGCCCTTCACCTTGGTGCCTTTGCCCGGCCCTCGTTCGAGTCTCGTCTGGGTGCTCGACCCCTCCAAAGCCGACGAGCTAGCCACACTCGATGACCGCGAACTTTCCGGCGAGATCGAGCGAGCGTCACATTCTATCCTCGGGAAGATTGACGTCGAGCCCGGCCGCGGATTGTTTCCACTCCACAGCGCCACCGCGCGACGATTTGCCGACAAGCGCATCGCCTTGATCGGCGAAGCCGCCCACGTAATTCCGCCCATCGGCGCGCAAGGATTGAACCTGGGATTGCGCGACGCCGCCACCATCGGCGAACTCGCCGTCCGCGCATATCGCGGCAATCACGATATCGGCGGGCCCGAGGTGATGGCCGGCTACGATCGTATGCGTCGCAGTGACGTCGGTAGCCGCACGCTCGCCATCGATCTGCTCAACCGCACACTGCTCACGGATTTTCTGCCAGTTCAAAGCGCGCGCGGCCTCGGCCTCTATATGATCGATCGCATTGGTCCGCTGCGACGCGCGGTGATGCGTGAAGGCGTGGCCCCTGCCGCCGCGCAGCCGCGTCTGATGCGCGGCGAGGCGCTCTAACCGAGCTTTGGCGCCTTCTTCGATCCCGGCGTGTCTCGAAATTCCGGCGCAATCGGCAACGGCAAAGCCGGGAACGTTTTGCCCGAGGCCGTTGCGACCTGGTGCGCAAACAGCCCCCGTTCGATGAAGTGCGGATCGCGCATGGCGTCCGCGAGCGGCACAATGATTGTTGTGCAGCAATCGGCCGCCGCAAAGATCGGCCGCCATTCGTCGGATGTCTTGGCTGCAATCAGCTTGGCGACCGCATCGCGCGTCGCCTTCGGATCGTGCATATCGTTGATGAACTGTTCCGGCAGCCCAATCGCCATGGTGAATGCGTGCCAGAACTTCGGCTCCAACGCTCCGCACGCGACCAGTTTGCCGTCCTTTGCCGGATAGATCTGGTAGCGCGGCGAGCCGCCAACAAGCCACATCTCGCCAGGTTTTGGAAAACGTCCGGTCGCCGCGCCGAGCGCCAGCGCGGCCCAGGAAAACGTGAACATTGCGTCGGTCATCGCGATGTCGATGCGACAGCCCTGTCTGCTTTGGTCGCGTGCGCGCAAGGCCAGAAGAATGTTGATGACCGCCGGAAAACTTCCGCCTGCAATGTCAGCCGCCAGCATCGGCGGCACCACCGGGCGATCAGGTGACCCCGGTTGCAGATCCAGCAGTCCCGTATTGCCGATGTAGTTGATGTCGTGGCCCGCCTCCTGCTCACGTGGCCCGCTTTGGCCGTAGCCCGAAATCGAGCAATAGATCAGCCCGGGGTTCAGCTTGCGCACGTCCTCATAGCCCAACCCCAATCGCGCCATGACGCCGGGACGGAACTGCTCAACTAAGATGTCAGCGCGCTCAAGCAACGGTTTAAGTTGAGCGCGGTCGCCGTCGTTCTTAAGGTCGAGGGCAATGGCTTTTTTGCCGCGGTTGAGCATGGCAAAGGCCGTGCTCTCGCCATCGACCAGTGGGGGGAAACGCCGCGCATTCTCACCGCCGGGTTGTTCAATCTTGATCACCTCGGCGCCGGCCTCCGCGAGCATCAATGTCGCCAATGGTCCCGGCAGCAATGTACTGAAATCGAGAACCAGAAGACCGGCCAAAGGCTGCATGCAATTACCTGAACAAAAGTGGTGGCAGCGTATGCGTCTTCACCGTCCACATGACGGTTGTGAGTGTAACCACTGAAATCAACGTGCCAATCAATACCGCACCGGACGCCTGTTCAACCCACGTATCGTATTGGCGCGCGAACACGAAAACATTGAGGGCCGGCGGCAGCGCCGCCATCAGCACGGCCGTATAGACCCAGTCTTGATCGGCCACTCCGAACAGCGACAACAGCAGGAATACCAGAATTGGATGTAGCACGAGTTTGACTGATACCAGGAACGGTACCTCCCACGGCATCTTCTTCAACGGCCGCAAAGCGACGGTGACACCGAGCGTAAAGAGTGCACACGGCGCGGCTGCATTCTGCAAAAATTGCAATAAGCGCTCCAGCGCGAGTGGCGGCTGAAAATGCACAGCGGCAGACGCAACACCGACCACCGTCGCGATCACCAGCGGGTGGGTCACGATACGTTTGACGACATCGATCGCGGTTGCGCCGATGCTCTTTTGCGAAGGGTTGGCCAGCGCCATCAGGAACGGCACCAGCGAAAACAGCAGCAACGTATCGAAGCAAAAGATCAACGCCACCGGCACCGCGGCCTGGGGACCAAGCGTTGCCAAAGCCAGCCCCGGACCCATGTAACCGATATTGCCGTAGCCGCCGGCCAGGCCCGCGATAGTGGATTCTCCGATGTTCCCGTGCCGGATCATCATCCCGATTGCGAACGATACGGCGAAGGCCCAAAACGTCGCCAGCGTGGTTGCAAATATGAAGTCGACCTGCGCCAGTTGCTCCAGCGGAGTTTGGGCAAGAATGCGGTAAAAAAGGGCCGGCAGGGCGACGTAGACGATGAAGAAATTCATCCAGGCCAGCGCCGTATCAGGAATTTGTTTGAGCTTCCCGCAGGCAAATCCGATGAAGATGAGCCCGAAATACGGCAGCGCTAGATTGAGAACATCGATCATTCCGGGCTCCGACTGCCCCCACTTTTGGCCTACTTGGCGCGGCCTTTGCATTGCTCTAAAGGGCAGAACTGTCTTTTGGAAGGTGTCATGAAGCTGCCGCGTCAGTTCTTTGCCCCGCTCGCAATTGGTGCTCCCGCGCCGCTGCGCGAGTTGCCCGTGCGGCTCGAGCGCATGATCCATTTCATACCGCCGCACAACGAAAAGGTTCGCGCGAAAGTTCAGGACCTGGTGAAGCAGGTGGACGTCGTTCTCGGCAATCTCGAGGACGCGATCCCGGTCGAAGCCAAACAGGCTGCGCGCGCCGGCTTCATCGAGATGGCGAAAGCCGTTGATTTCGGTTCAACCGGTTTGTGGGTTCGTATCAACGCGCTTAATTCACCCTGGGCGCTCGACGACATTTCCGAGGTCGTGGCTGCGGTTGGCGCCAAACTCGACGTCATCATGCTGCCCAAGGTTGATGGCCCCTGGGACGTCTACTATCTCGACCAGCTGCTCGCACAGCTTGAGGCCCGCCATAAACTGCGCAAGCCGATTTTGATCCACGCCATTCTCGAAACCGCGCAAGGCGTCAACAACGTGGAAGCGATCGCGACTGCTTCGCCGCGCATGCACGGCATGAGTCTCGGTCCCGCGGACCTCGCCGCGTCGCGCGCGATGAAAACGACGCGCGTTGGCGGCGGCCACCCCGACTACAAGGTGCTTGCCGATCCTCAGGGCACCGCACCACGCGCCGCTGCCCAGCAGGACCTCTGGCACTACACAATTGCGAAAATGGTCGATGCCTGTGCCGCCGCGAGCATCAAGCCGTTCTATGGGCCGTTCGGGGATTTTTCGGACGCGGCGGCATGCGAAGTACAATTCCGCAATGCGTTCCTGATGGGCTGCCTCGGCGCCTGGTCGCTGCACCCATCGCAGATCGAAATTGCCAAGACCGTGTTTTCACCCGATCCCGGCGAAGTGGCCTTTGCCAAAAAGATCGTTGCCGCTATGCCGGACGGCGCCGGCGCGGTCATGATCGACGGAAAGATGCAAGACGACGCAACATGGAAGCAGGCCAAAGTGCTTCTCGATCTGGCCAGGCTGGTTGCGGCCAAAGACCCGGCGATGGCCGCGCGCTACGCTCTCTAAGGCGCGCGACGAGGATTGTAAAATGGACAAGATGCGTAACGCCAAGTTCAAGATCGGCCAGGTGGTGAAGCACCGGCTCTATGAGTTTCGTGGCGTGATTTTCGATATCGACCCGGTATTCAACAATACTGAAGAATGGTGGCAAGCGATCCCGGCCGAGATCCGTCCGCATAAGGACCAACCGTTCTATCACTTGTTCGCTGAAAACGCGGAGAGTGAGTATATCGCCTATGTCTCCGAGCAAAATCTCTTGCCCGACACGTCCGGCACACCCATTCGTCATCCCGATGTTGCAGACGTCTTTGAACGGGACGACAGCGGCGACTATCGGCCGCGTCACAGCCAAATGCACTGAGCGCACGTTGAACCCACGCGCATAACAAAAAAGGCGCGGCTCGAAGCCGCGCCTTTCTCATTCGAGTTGGTCGCGCGGCGCGCTATTTCTTTTGCGCAGGCGCCGGTGCAGTGGCAGGTGCCGGTGCGCCTGGCGCCTGGCTCTGCTGTCCTTCGAGCTTCTTGCGCGCCTCTTCGGCTTTCTTCTGCAGCTCTTCCTGCAATTTACGCTGCTGCTCTTCAAATGCCTTCGGGTCAGTCGGGGGGCCGTCATAGGCTTTGGCGAAGTCGCCAAGCG
Organism: uncultured Alphaproteobacteria bacterium; assembly: GCA_963817815.1. GTDB lineage: Bacteria > Pseudomonadota > Alphaproteobacteria > Rhizobiales > Xanthobacteraceae > Pseudolabrys. Next base: position 348,016 of record CAWFPY010000001.1, read on the forward strand.
GGAGCGGCAAGCTGATCGGAGTGCCTTGCATATTAATCGCCTGCACGATGATGTTCTGCCCCTTTTTCATTTTGGCAATCATGTCATCGGGCACTTGATAGTCGGCCATGCAGCCGACCGGGAAGCAGATGCTGTATGGCGATTGTGCCGGCGGATTTTGATCGATGAGCAAACGCGTTCCGTGCGCAAGCTGCATGCCGAGCGGAACAGTGACACGCAATACTTTCGCGCCGCCTTCCGGCTCGAACAGTTGCACGATTGCAACCGGCATGCCGTTCTCCAGCCGGCCATCCTTCGTGATGACGCAGACCTGTTTGTTGTTGGTATCAGGTCCCTTGCCGCAGACTTTCATCCATGGCGAATACATCAGCTGTGGCTGCTCTGCTGCGCCGGCTTGCTGACCGGGCTGTTGCGGCGCCGCAGGTTGCGCGGCTGGCGCCGGTTTCTGAGCAGCCGCCGGCGGTTTGGGGGCCGGCTTCGGCTGCTGGGCGAGCGCACTCGACCCCATTGCCATAGCGGCGGCAAAGCTGGCGGCCAAAGTTGCGGTCAGCGCCCGGCCCCACGGCCGGGCCGATGCGATCCGATAATTCATTTGCATTGTCCCTTGTTCTTGACCGTTCGCGGCCCACCGCCCCCGAACGACGCCTCATAACCGGCTCTCTCCGTGCGAAATACGGCGGGAGCGTGACCCTCAATGGGTGCCTGATAGCCCAATTCGCGCCTGCAATAAAGCCACGAATGCGCCGAAAATGCAGCCCGGCTAATGATCAAGCCGTGTGGTAAATTCAGGCAAAACCGGAACGAATTGCATCCGACACTTGCTCGCGCCCAACTTTGCTTCCGCCGCACTGACGCAATGGTGCGCGTCCCGGCGCACGGTCATGCTTGGCGCGCTGCTGGCCGGTTCCAGCATTGCCATCCCCCGCGCAGGTGCTCAAACCTCGTCACATGCCATTGCAATGCACGGCGCGCCGGCATGGGGGCCGGATTTTGACCATCCGACCTATGCCAACCCGTCGGCGCCCAAGGGCGGGCAGCTGGTCCAGGGCGTCCTCGGGACATTTGACTGCCTCAATCCGTTTATTGTGAAGGGACTGCCCGCCGCAAATATCCGCGGCTATGTCGTCGAAAGCTTGCTCGCGCGCGGTTATGACGAACCATTTACGCTCTACGGACTGCTGGCCGAACGCGTCACAACCGATGCCGCGCGCACATTTGTCTCTTTCACAATTAATCCGGCGGCGCGCTTCTCGGACGGCAAGCCGGTAACGCCCGACGACGTCATTTTTTCCTGGGAGTTGCTGCGCGACAAAGGCCGGCCGAATTTTCGTACGTACTACATCAAAGCCACCAAAGCGAAGGCAACCGACAAACGCACCGTCCGTTTCGATCTTTCCGGCGCCGACGATCGCGAACTTCCGCTGATCATCGGCCTCATGCCAGTGCTGGCGAAACACGCGATCAATCCCGCGACCTTCGAGGACACCAGCTTCGAGCCACTACTCGGCAGCGGGCCTTACATCGTCAGCGCGGTCAAGCCCGGTGAAAATGTCACCTTCAAACGCGATACAAATTATTGGGGCCGTAACCTGCCAATCAATCGCGGCCTCTGGAATTTTGACACCATTCGTTACGACTATTATCGGGACGGCAACACGCATTTCGAGGCCTTCAAGAAAGGGCTCTACGATTTGCGCGTCGAGACCGATCCGGGACGCTGGCAGACCGCCTATGATTTTCCCGCGTTGCGCGAAGGCCGCGTCGCCAAGGAGGACCTGCCGTACGGATTACCAAAGGGGATGCAAGGCCTGGTGTTCAACACCCGCCGTCCGGTGTTTGCCGATATTCGCGTGCGCGAGGCTATTCTTCAGTTGTTCGATTTCGAATGGGTCAATCACAACTATTTCTTTGACCTCTACAAACGCACCGCGAGTTATTTCGACGGTTGCGACCTATCCGCTCATGGCGTCCCGGCCAATTCACGCGAACGTAAATTGCTTGCGCCGTTTCCGAACACGGTGCGTGCAGACATCATGGACGGCACATGGTCGCCTCCGGTCACCGACGGCTCGGGGCATGACCGTACGGGCCTGCGACAAGCCTTTACCCTCTTCAAAAGCGCCGGTTATGAACTCAAAGGGACGCAACTCGTTCATGCAACAAGCGGCCGCCCGCTATCGTTCGAGATCCTTACGACGACGCGGGATCAAGAGCGTCTTGCGCTCGCTTTTGTCCGAAACCTGAAACGCGCCGGCATTGAAGCGCGCGTGCGGACAGTCGATGCCACACAGTTTGAACGCCGCCGGATCAGCTTCGACTTCGACATGATCGACTATCGCTGGGAGCAATCGCTGTCGCCCGGCAACGAGCAGCTGTTCTATTGGGGTTCGGCCGCGGCCGACCAGCAGGGCAGCCGGAACTACATGGGCGTGAAATCCAAGGCGGTCGACGCCATGATTGCTGCGATGCTCGGCGCAACGGACCGGGATGATTTTGTCGCGGCCACTCGCGCCCTCGACCGTGTCTTGCTTTCGGGCTTTTACGTCGTGCCTCTCTATTTTCCACCCGTTCAATGGGTAGCGCGTTGGACACGAATCGAGCATCCCTCACGCACCTCGCTGTTCGGCTATTTACCGGAGACCTGGTGGCAGAAGGATCAAAAGTCTTGAGGCCTCGCCCATGATCCTCGGGGAAGCCAGCCGAACGGCAGCCACCGCCGCCACACTCGATGATCTTTTTCGCCGCGCGGGCGTAAGCCATCCCGACACACTAGCGCTCGCCGATCCGCCCAACCGCGCAGACGTCACGGACGGCGCATTGCGTCGCTTGAGTTACGCGCAAGCCGACCGCGCAATTTCCGCGGTCGCCACCAAATTGCGCGCCCTTGGCATGCATACCGACGCGGTCGTGGCGATGCAGCTGCCCAATACGGTGGAGAGTATCGTTGCATTTCTGGGTGTGCTGCGCGCCGGCATGATCGCTGCGCCGATGCCTCTACTTTGGCGCCAACAGGACATCGTTTCCGCACTCAGCCGCATCGGCGCCAAGGCCATTATTACTTCGTCGCGCATCGGGTCGGCCGCTCATGCGGAAATCGCGATGCAGGCTGCGGCTGCCTTGTTCCCTGTGCGCCAGGTGTGCGGGTTCGGGCGCGATTTGCCGGACGGAATGGTGCCACTCGACGATGTGTTCGGATCCGGCCCAATTGATATGCCGGTCGCTTCAGTCCGACCGGGGCCAGCCGCCGCGCACATTGCAGCAATCACCTTTGATCGCGATTTGCTCCCGGTCGCGCGAAGCCACATTGAACTTGTCGCCGGCGGATTGGAAACGTTTCTCGAGGCCGGTTCCGCTGCCGAGGCACCGACACTATCGACGATTCCGGTCGGCTCATTCGCTGGCATCTCGTTGACGCTGCTGCATTGGCTGCTGTCCGGTGGATCGCTGTATCTTCATCACGGCTTTGATCCGGAGGCATTTGCTGCCCAGTGCCGCGAAGCCGGTGCCGCCGCCGTCATGTTGCCCGCCGCTACCGTCTCGGCGATTGCGGATGCCGGCTTGCTCGACGCGCAACAAACCGCTGTTGCCCTGTGGCGCGCGCCCGAGCGAATGATTTCGGCACGAGTTTGGGACAATCCGTCGGCGATCGTCGACGTGGCAAGTTTCGGAGAAATCGGGATCCTGGCAGCTCGCCGCGGCGCAAATAACCTGCCCGCCCCGCTCCCGCTTGGCATCGTGAATGCATCGCGCCGGGTATCGGGGGCGCCAACTGTGATCGAAACCAACCGCAACGGTGCCGGGATGCTCGCCTTGCGGGGCCGAATGGTGCCGGTCCATGACTTTTCACCGGGCGTTGAACGCGGTCATGTCCCGCACCTTCAGATCGACGGCGCTGGTTTTATCGATACGGGATTTCCGTGCCGATCTGATCACGATGCGCGCGCGCTTCACGTGACCGCACCCCCGCCCGGCATAACGGTGACCGGCGGCTATCGTTTTCGCCAATCCGATGTCGACGCTGTGGTTGCGCAATCCGATCCGGAGGCAACCTTGATTGCCGTGCCAGATGCGGATCTCGGCCAACGTCTGGCCGGCACTGCGGCAAACCGCTCGGCTCTGTGCGCCGATTTGCAGGCGCGGGGCGTCAATCCCCTGATTAGCGGGGCCTTTAGGGCCCGTGGCGCTGCGGAAGCCGCGTAATTTCAGCCCTGTCATTGACGAGGTATTAATTGCACACGGCTAAGGTGGTGCACATTCTGTAAACCGTGCGTGCGCCCCGATGTCGCTTCAAGGTCCACTGATCGTGGTCGCCGAGCAACCGGCGGCTGATTTGGTCGAAGCGCTCAGCGCTGCCGGCGCCTTCCCCATCGTCGAAGCGACATGGGCCGACGCGCCGGCCGCCTTTCTCACCGTCAAGCCGTCGGCAATCATCGTTGCCGAACCTGGGCCACCGGCCAATGCAGCCTCGGCGCGCATGCTCTGTCTGCAGGTTGCCACGCTCAATGGCCCGATTGTGCCGGTGATCGCGCGCGTACGCGGCGACGAAGATGCGGCCATCCCGATCGCGATGCCCACTGACGCCACGCTGCCTGTCGAACGCATGCTCGCGCGTCTGCAATCGGCCATGCGCGTCAGGGCACTCCACGCCGCCGTTTTGCGTCGCATTGAACTATTCGCCTCACACGATGGCCGACTGCCGATGCTGCCAGTGGGTGATGCACTGGATGACGCGACCGTATTGATTGTCGGTCGTGGGCCCTTGTACCCGACGCTCAGCGTGGCCATGGGAGAGCGCGTCAAGATCGCTGGCGCACTCAGCGTCGAGGCCGCCGCCAAACATCTCAATGCGCGCGACATCGACGGCGTCGTCGTCGGAGATGGGCTTTCTCCGCGTATGGTCGAGGCGTTTCTCACAGTGCTTGCACAAGAGCCACGTTTCCGCGACGTGCCCGTGGCAGTGATCGGCGAAGCACCTCCGGAATTCGCCGAGGCGCTGCCGAATATCGATCAGGTTGCCGCTGACCCGGCGCGGCTCGTTGCACGTATGGTGCCCTTGGTGCGGATGCGTGCATTTGAGGGGCGGCTCCGGCGCATGCTCAAGTCGCTCGACACCGAGGGGATGTTCGATCCCGAAACCGGTTTGCTGACGCGCGACTCCTTCTGGCAAGATCTTGGAAAGGTCGCCGCGGAATCCGCCGATCGTAGCCTCCCGCTGTCGGTTGCACGATTTACATTCGACGGCGCTGCCGGTGCGCGTGGCAGCCTCGATGCCGCGCGCCTGATGACGCGACTGATCCGGAATATCGACTTTGCGACCCGTGACGAAGAAGGCGCAATTCTCGTCGCCTTCACGCAAACCGATCTGCGGGGCGCGCATGTGTTCGTCCGCCGGCTGGCCGGCGCGCTCAAAAATACAATGCTGACCGCGCAGAACCCCGAGCCCCTCACCGCCAATGTCACGCTCGCAACGCTCAAGGCCGGCGATACGCTCGACACCTTGATGATGCGCGTGATGGGAAGCCGCATGGTTGCGGCGGAATAGCGAGCGGCTTAGGCTGGCGCCGAAAAGGAGCCAGCCATGTCTAGCCACCAGCCCGTTCGTATCGACGTCGTCTCCGACGTGGTTTGCCCGTGGTGTTTCATCGGCAAGCGCCGGTTGGAAAAGGCCATCGCGCTCAATCCTGACATTCCGGTCGAGGTGCATTACCGGCCTTATTTTCTCAACGACTGGATTCCGCGTGAGGGCATCTCGCGCGAGGAATATCTGACCTCAAAATTCGGCTCGCCCGAGCGCTACAAAGGCATCGCCCAACGCGTCGCGGCAGCGGCGGCCTCCGAAGGTCTCACGTATGCAATGGACAAGATCAGCCGCCAACCCAACACACTCGACGCGCACCGCCTGATCCGCTGGGCGGAAGGCCTCGGCAAGGCGGCCGAGATGAAGCAGAAGCTGATGGATCTCTATTTCACCGAAGGCGCGGACCTGACCAACCATGCCGTGCTGGTGCAGGCCGCAGCCGATGTCGGCCTCGAAGCAGAGGACGTCCGCGCGGCGCTGGAAAGCGATCAGGACGTTGCCGAAATCGAGCGCGAAGCGCTGGCCGCCAAGGAAGCCGGAATTGAAGGCGTGCCGTGCTTTATCTTCGGCGGAAAATTCGCGGTGTCGGGTGCGCAGGCGCCGGAAGATATTGCCGAAGCGATTGCACGCATGGCGCAAGACGCCAACGCCGCAGAGTAATCCCGGACATCGTCTATGAAGATCACCGCCGCCGTCGTGCACGAGCGTTCGGGCCCGTTTAACGTCGAGGAAGTCGACCTCTGCGACCCGCGCGCCGATGAATTGCTGGTCGAGGTCGTCGCCTCCGGCATGTGCGCAACCGATATGCACGGCCGCGACGCTTATTACCCGACCAAATTTCCCAAGGTGTTCGGCCACGAGGGCGCGGGCGTGGTGCGCGCAGTTGGCTCAGGCGTGACGAAATTCAAAACCGGCGATCATGTAGTCATGGCCTATCCGTGGTGCGGCGAATGCCCGAATTGCAAGACGCAGCGGCAAAGTTACTGCCTGCATGCTTTTGATCTCAAAATGAACGGCACGCGTGCCGACGGCTCGACGCTCCATTCGAAGGACGGTAAGCCGATCTATAGCGCGTTCTTCCAGCAATCCTCGTTCGGCAATTTCACCATCGCCAACGAGCGGTTCGCGGTGAAGGTGCGCAATGATGCGCCGATCGACCAGGTTTGCGCGCTTGCCTGCGGCGGCCAGACCGGCGCCGGCGCGGTGCTCAATGTGATGAAGCCACGCGGCGGCGACAGCTTTGTCGTGTTTGGGGTGGGCGCAGTCGGCCTTTCCGGCTTGATGGCCGCGAAGATTGCCGGCTGTGAGCCGATTATCGCGGTCGACGTGCACGAGCATCGGCTTGCGCTCGCGCGCAGCCTCGGCGCTACTCATGCCATCAACCACAGTGGCCGGACTGACATCGTCGCCGAGATCAGAAAAATCACCGGTCTCGGCGCGCGCTTCACACTGGAGACCTCTGCACTGCCGGAAATATTCCGTGAGGCGGTCGATTGCCTGATGCCGGCCGGCACGTGCGTGCTGCTCGGAAGCGCCCGCAAGGGCACGGAAGTCTCTTTTGAAACGCCGTTCCTGCAAAATGGCCGCACTGTGCGCGGCGTCATCCAGGGCGACAGCGTTCCGCAGGAGTTCATTCCGCAATTGGTCGATCACATCATGGCCGGCCGCTTTGCCGTCGATCGTATGATCACGTTTTATCCGCTTGCTGAAATTAACCGCGCCGCAACCGAGTTCAGCTGCCGGAAAAACGATCAAGCCGGTCTTGCGGATGCCGCACTAGGTCAGCCTAACCGAAGGCAACACCGATGCGTTTTTCGCTGCGCCATACGACGTGGCAAGGCTGCTGACTGTGATCCTCGCCGATCATAAGTTCAAAGTCGTCGGGAATGCCAAGCGGGCTGGCGACGTCGAGGCAGGCGCCCGCATCCGAGAAATTTCGAACCGTGCAGTCGATACCAGCGGTTCGGTTGATTGAAATTGTACCGGCTTTCAGGACGCGACGGCGTTGTGTTTTTCTGTTTTCAGTCATTGTGAAAACTCCAAGCGTTTGCACCTTGGAGCGCGGGAAATTAACAACCAAGAAATTTTGGACTAGGGATATATACGTAGCAGGCCATCTGCCTGCGGCGGCAAAGACACTCAGGCAGCCTTGGCCTGTTCCGCGATCGACGCCAGTTTGCGCAGCACTGCCGCGGTGCCTTTCAGCCGATCCTGAGGCAGCGGCCAGTCGTCGAAGAACACGAGCTGCTGGCCCTTGGCATTTTTCGGGTCATTGCGCATGCGCACGCCGCTGCCCTGCTCCCGGATAAAGGCGATCAATCCGTCCGGATTGGCGAAGACGTTGTCACGGAAGGCAAGCACGATGCCTTTTGGTCCGGCTTCAACGCGTTCCACGTTGGCGCGCCGACTGAGCGCCTTGATCGCCACGACCTGCAACAATTGCTCGACTTCGACCGGCAGTTTACCGAAGCGGTCGACCAGCTCGGCGGCGACACTTTCAATTTCGCCCTCGTCTTCGATTTCAGCCAATCGCCGATAGAGCGCCAGGCGGACGGAGAGATCGGCGACATAATCCTCCGGGATGAGCAAGGCCGCGCCAATAGTGATCTGCGGTGACCAGCGGTCAGCCACCGGCGCGGTGATGCCGGCCTTCAGGCTCATCACCGCCTCTTCAAGCATCTGCTGATAGAGCTCGAAGCCGACCTCCTTGATGTGGCCCGATTGCTCTTCGCCGAGCAGATTGCCGGCGCCGCGGATATCGAGATCGTGCGAGGCTAGTTGGAAGCCAGCGCCCAAAGTATCGAGCGATTGCAAGACTTTCAGCCGCCGTTCGGCCTGCGGGGTGATCTTCTGCTGCGTCGGCAACGTCAGCAGCGCATAGGCGCGCAGCTTCGCCCGCCCCACCCGGCCCCGCAGCTGGTAGAGCTGCGCCAGGCCGAACCGATCGGCGCGATGCACGATCAGGGTATTTGCGGTCGGAATGTCGAGGCCGGACTCGATGATGGTGGTGGAAAGCAACACATCGTACTTGCCGTCGTAGAAGGCCGACATGATGTCGTCGAGCACTGTCGGTGGCATTTGCCCGTGCGCGACGGCGACACGGATCTCCGGGATGTTCTTGTCGAGGAAATCTTTCGAGCCCGCCAGATCCTCGATACGAGGGCACACGTAAAACGCTTGCCCCCCGCGATACTTCTCCCGCAACAAAGCCTCGCGAACCGTGACGGGATCGAACGGCGACACGAAAGTCCGCACCGCCAGTCGATCGACCGGTGGCGACGCAATAATGGACAGGTCGCGCACGCCGGTCAGTGCCAACTGCAAGGTGCGTGGAATCGGCGTCGCTGTCAGCGTGAGCACGTGCACTTCTGAACGCAGAGCCTTGAGCTTTTCCTTGTGGGCGACACCGAAATGCTGCTCCTCGTCGACCACCAGCAAAGCCAGATCCTTGAATGTGATGCCCTTGCCCAGCAGTGCGTGCGTGCCGATCACGATATCGACGCTGCCGTCGGCCAAACCGGCTTTGACCTTGCTGAGCTCCGCATTTGGCACGAGCCGCGACGCCTGCGCGACGTTGACCGGGAAGCCGCGGAACCGCTCGGAAAACGTCTTGAAGTGCTGGCGGGCGAGCAACGTGGTCGGCACCACGACCGCGACCTGCTTGCCGCCGATCGCCGCCAGAAAGGCCGCGCGCAGCGCCACCTCGGTCTTGCCGAAACCGACATCGCCACAGATGAGCCGGTCCATCGGACGTCCTGACCCGAGATCCTTGATGGTCGCATCGATTGCGGCGAGCTGATCGTCGGTCTCTTCATACGGAAAGCCGGCACAGAACTCGTCATATGCGCCCGGACCAACAGTTAAGCGCGGCGCCTCGCGCAATAGACGCTCCGCTGCAATCTTTATGAGTTCGCCCGCGATTTCGCGGATACGGCTCTTCATGCGCGCCTTGCGCGCCTGCCAGTTTCCGCCGCCAAGCCGGTCGAGCTCGACGTTGGTTTCTTCCGAGCCGTAGCGCGAGAGCAGATCGACGTTTTCGACCGGCAGAAAAAGCTTGGTGTCGTCGGCGTAGCGGATCTCAAGACAGTCGTGTGGCGCGCCGGCGGCCTCGATCGCCTGCAAGCCGGCAAAGCGGCCGATCCCGTGGTCGACATGCACAACAAGATCGCCGGGTGCGAGACTGGTTGCTTCGGCAATGAAGTTGTCGGCACGGCGGGCCGCGCGGCGTGGCCGCACCAGCCGGTCGCCGAGGATGTCCTGCTCGCTGATGAATGCAGCGTTCTCGGTCTCGAATCCGGATTCGATGCCGAGCACCGCGAGCGCCACCGTCGGCTTGGGAAGCGCCAACGCCTGCGGCCACGATCCGACCGGTGTCAAATTGTGAAGTTTATGGTCCGCAAGCACATGACCCATGCGGTCACGCGCGCCTTCGCTCCACAACGCCACCGATACGCGCTTGCCGGCGGCCTGCAGCGCCTGCACGTGCGTTGTCACCGCTTCAAACACATTCGCACTCGGCTCGGCACGCTCGGCCGCAAAATTGCGGCCCTGCCGCGCCTGGACGTCAATCGCGCCGGACTCCGGCACAGCGAATGGCGTCAGCCTGGCGATCGCCGAACTCTCGAGCCGGTCTTTCCATTCGGACTCGCCAAGGTAGAGCCGCTCCGTCGGCAGCGGCTTGTAGGGAGGGGTCACCCCCTGTTTCAGCGCTTCTTCGCGCGCATCGTAGTAGTCGGCAATTTGCGTGAAGCGCTCATGCGCAGCGTCTTCGGCCAGATGCTCAAGTGCGAGCGCGGAGCCCGGCAGGTAGTCAAAAACCGTCTCAAGTTTCCCGTGGAACAGCGGCAGCCAGTGCTCCATACCCGGATAGCGTCGGCCCTCACTCACCGCCTCGTAAAGCAGGTCGTCCGGCGTCGTCGCACCGAATTCGGCAACGTAGCCCGTTCTAAATCGACGGATCGTTTCGGTGATAAGCTGGAATTCCGCCACCGGAACGAGATCAAGTCCGCGCAGCTGCTCCTCGCTCCGTTGCGTCTGTGCGTCAAATGCGCGGATTGTTTCGAGTGCATCGCCGAAAAAATCGAAACGCACCGGCATATCCAATCCGGGCGGATAGAGATCGAGAATACCGCCGCGCACGGCATAGTCGCCGGGCTCGCGCACGGTGGAGGCACGGATATAACCGTTGAGCTCCAGCCACTCGATCACGCCCTGCATTCCGATCACATTGCCGGGCGCAACTGAAAGTGCGTGCGTTGCCACGAATTCGCGGGCCGGTACCCGTTGCAGGGCGGCATTGATTGTCGTGAGGAACACAGACGGTTTGTCGCGACCTTTCACGCGGGTCAATCGCGACAATACCGTCATCCGCTGGGCAACCACGGCCGCATTGGGCGACACGCGGTCGTATGGCAGGCAATCCCAGGCCGGAAATTCCATCACTTCGATATCGGGTCCGAAAAACGCCAGCGCGCGTGCCAGCGTTGCCATGCGCTGACCGTCGCGACAGATCACGGCCAACGAAATCGCCGGCGCGTCTTTGCCCGCAGCGATGGCGCGCGCGAGGTCGGCCAACACGAGGCCTTCAGCCCCGTCAGCGACCTGCGCCAAAGTGAGCACGTTGCCCGGCTTAAGCTGTTCGGCGGGTGATTTCACGGACGGACTCACGCAACGCCCTTCCCGCGGAAATCACGCAAGCGGCGAAACAGCCCGGTTTCGATTTCGGGGGGCGCGGGCTCCATGCCGTTCACCCACGCGAACATCTGCTGATCCGGTATTTCCAGCCAGCCTTCCAACTCGGTGAGCTCTGCCTCGCTCAGGGTCGCGAGCTGTTCATCGGCGAATCGCCCGAGCACGAGATCCATCTCCCGGATGCCCCGATGCCAACACCGGAACAGGAGCCGGCGGCGGCGCCCATCCAGACCCTCACTCGACCTGTTCGTCCCGGTGGTCACCACGCGTCTCCAACGCCAAAAACCCGGACGGGGCCGGGCGAGGGTTTATATAGAGGGGCGGCCACGCGATGTCAGCCGCGCTTTGCACAGACCCGCATTGCGCCGGTAATGCGTGCAAGCCAGCATGGGTCCCCATGCGGCCGCCCGTCCTCAATCCGCTCTTTGCCTCGCTCACCAGCCTGCCCGGGGTCGGCCCGAAGCTGGAAAAGCTTTATGCACGCCTGTTCGACCGCGAGGCGCCCCGCGTCGTCGATCTCCTGTTCCACCTGCCCTCGGGCGTGATTGACCGCCGCGCCCGGCCGAAACTTCGCGACGTCCAGCCCGGGCAGGTCGTCACCGTGGCCGTCACCATCGGAAAACACCGCCCTGGCCCGCCGCGCCGTTCGCGCGCGCCCTATCGGATCTACACCAGCGACGACACCGGCGACCTCACGCTGACTTATTTCAACCCGAACCGTGATTATCTGGAAAAACTGCTGCCCGAGGGCGAGACGCGCTACGTCTCTGGCACGGCGGAATTCTACGACGGCATGTTGCAGATGGTGCATCCTGATCGCGTCGTGGACGAGGCGGGCTTTGCCGCGTTACCGCTGGTCGAGCCGGTGTATCCGCTCACCGAGGGTCTCGCGCTCGGGAACGTCCGGCGCGCCGTGGATGGCGCAATTGGCCGGTTGCCGGATTTACCGGAATGGCAGGATGAGGCCTGGGTCGCGCGCGAACGCTTTCCGGCATTTTCCGCAGCGCTCCGGCATTTGCATCGGCCGGCCGAGCCGCACGACATCATGCCGGAGACTCCGGCATGGACCAGGCTTGCCTATGACGAGTTGCTTGCAGGCCAGCTCGCACTTGCGCTGGTGCGCGCGCATATGCGCCGGCAATCGGGCCGCGGCAGCGCCAGCGAGGGACGCCTGCGTGCGCGCATCCTCAAGGCGCTGCCCTATGCATTGACCCATTCGCAACAGAAGGCGCTCGACGACATCACGACCGACCTCGCCCGTCCGCAAAGAATGCTGCGGCTACTGCAGGGTGATGTTGGCTCAGGAAAAACCGTCGTCGCGCTCGCGGCGGCTGCAGCGGTAATCGAGGCTGGCCGCCAGGCCGCGTTCATGGCGCCGACAGAAATTCTCGCGCGCCAGCATCTCGCTACGATCGTGCCTCTGGCGGAAGCTGCCGGCATCCGTGTGGCTATTCTCACCGGCCGCGAGCGTGGCCCGGGACGCAAAGAGATCCTCGATCGTCTAACCCTCGGCGATATCGATCTTTTGATCGGGACCCACGCGCTTTTTCAGGAAGACGTCGCCTTTCACGATCTTGCATTGGCGGTCGTGGACGAGCAGCACCGCTTCGGCGTGCACCAGCGGCTCGCACTCACGCAAAAAGGCGACTCTGTCGATGTGCTGGTGCTTACCGCCACACCCATTCCACGCACACTGGTGCTCACTTATTTCGGCGATATGGATATTTCCGAATTGCGCGAGAAGCCGCCAGGCCGCCAGCCGATCGATACTCGCACAATTCCCCTGTCGCGCCTTGAAGAAGTCGAAGAAGCGGTCGGCCGCGCGCTTGCTGATGGCAAGCGCGCCTACTGGGTCTGTCCCCTCGTCGATGAATCCGAAAAAGTTGATCTCGCCGCCGCGCAGGAGCGCTTCGAGGAGCTGCGCCGAAAATTCGGGGACAAAGTCGATCTCGTTCACGGACGCATGAAGGGCAGCGACAAGGATGCCGCGATGGCGCGTTTTGCGTCCGGCGAAAAGCAATTGCTTGTTGCCACGACAGTGATCGAGGTCGGCGTCGATGTGCCGGAAGCCACCATCATAGTGATCGAGCACGCCGAACGCTTTGGCCTTGCACAATTACACCAGCTGCGTGGCCGCATCGGCCGCGGCCCCGGTGCTTCGACCTGTTTGCTTTTATACAGAGCTCCGCTCGGTGAAACTGCCAAGGCGCGGCTCGCCATCCTTCGCGAGACCGAAGACGGTTTCCGCATCGCCGAGGAGGACTTGCGCTTGCGTGGTGAAGGCGACGTGCTCGGGACGCGGCAGAGCGGCCTGCCCGGTTTCCACATCGCGCGGCCCGAAGTGCACGGTAAATATCTGGGGGCCGCGCGCGACGATGCGGCACTCATACTGTCACGCGATGCGACACTCGCAACGCCCCGCGGCGAGGCCTTGCGGCACTTGCTCTATCTTTTCGGAAAAGACGAGGCGATCAAATTGATCCGCGCGGGCTAGCCTACGTTACCGGCGCAGCCTTGCGCTTCGCCCGCGCGGCCTTCGCCGTGGCAGCGAGCGAAGCCAGCTTCTTTTGTGCCTCGGCATCCGGTTGCACCATGCCGGCGGAGATCAAAAGCGTCATCGCGTTTTCGACCGACATATCAAGCTCGATGAGGTCCTTGCGCTTTACATAGAAGAAGAAGCCCGTCGTCGGATTGGGCGTGCAAGGCATAAAGGCCGAAACATACTCGCCTTGTGGCAGTTTCTTCGCGAGGTCCGCGCTCGGGGGCTGTGACAGAAGCACCAGAGACCACATGCCAGGGGCGGGAAATTCCACCAGAGCCACCTTGCGGAAACTTGAACCTGTTTTTGAAAACAGTGATTCAAATATCTGCTTCATCGTGTTGTAGACCGGCCGCACAATCGGCATTCGATTGAGCAGGCCTTCGCCGAGCTCAACCAGCGTGCGCCCAACGAGGTTGGCGGTGAGAAAGCCGAGCAGCGTCAGAACAACAAACGAAATGATGAGGCCCGTTCCGGGGATCGGCCAGGGCAGGTAACTTTCAGGACGATATGGCGGTGGAATAAGTGGCCGCACGAAATCGTCGGCCCAGGTAATGATCGACCAGATCAGCCACGCAGTAATTGCCAGCGGGCCGGCTACGATCAGACCGGTCAGAAAATAATTACGGACGCGGCCGGCAAAACTGGTTTGCGAGGCCACCACCTTCGTCGCCTCGACCGGCGTTGGCACACCGGGGCTCTGGTCGAGTTCTGTCATGATCTCAGTCTATTCCACCGTGACCGATTTCGCGAGGTTGCGTGGCTGGTCTACGTCGGTGCCGATAGCGGCGGCGGTATGATAGGCAATTAGTTGCACAGGAATGGCATAAACCAATGGCGTGACCGTCGAGGCCATCTCGGGCAGCGTCAACGTCTCCAGCAACTCGATGGTCGCTTCTTTGGCGCCCTTCGGATCAGTGACCAGGATGATCTTGCCGCCTCGCGCTGCCACTTCCTGCATGTTCGACACCGTTTTCTCGAACACGCGGTCATGGGGCGCAATCACAATCACCGGCATGGTTTCGTCGATTAACGCAATAGGCCCGTGCTTTAGTTCCCCGGCCGCATAACCTTCCGCGTGAATGTAGGAAATTTCCTTGAGCTTAAGCGCGCCCTCTAAAGCGATTGGATAGCTCGTTCCGCGGCCGAGATAGAGGACGTCATGCACCTTGGCGAGATCGTGCGACAGCCGTTCGATCTGCGGCTCGAGCGTGAGCGCGGCGGCCATCAGCCGCGGCACCTCGATTAATGCGTGTACCAATTTTTGCTCGTCGGCTTCCGAAAGCTCGCCACGCGCGTGGCCGGCGGCAATGGCAAGACATGCGAGCACACTGAGCTGACAGGTAAAGGCCTTAGTGGAGGCAACACCAATCTCCGGTCCCGCCAGTGTCGGCATCACCACATCGCTCTCGCGTGCGATGGTCGAGGTCGGCACATTGACCACGGAGAGAATGTGCTGCTTGTTCTCTTTGGCGTAACGCAATGTCGCAAGCGTGTCGGCAGTTTCGCCGGATTGCGAAATAAAGATGGCGAGGTCACCGGATTCGAGCGGCGCGCCGCGATACCGGAATTCCGACGCGATATCGATCTCGACCGGCAATTTGGCAAAACGTTCGAACCAGTATTTTGCGACCAGCCCTGCGTAGAAGGCGGTACCGCAGGCCGAGATCGACAGTCGTTTTATTTTCTTCCAGTCGAACGGAAGTTTGCCGGGCAGCGCAACGCGCTCGTTCACCATGTCAATGTAGTGAGCCAGTGTATGGCCAACCACTTCCGGCTGTTCATGGATTTCCTTGGCCATGAAATGCTTGTGGTTGCCCTTATCCACCATCTGCGCCGAGGCCGTCGATTTCACGATCGGCCGCTCGACCTTGCGGCCTTGTTCGTCGCGGATCTCGGCGCCCTTACGCGTGAGCACAGCCCAGTCGCCGTCTTCCAGGTAGCTGATCATGTCGGTGAACGGCGCAAGCGCGATCGCATCGGAGCCGAAATACATCTCGCCCTTGCCATAGCCGATGGCCAGCGGCGATCCCTTGCGGGCGCCGATCAGCAGATCGTCCTTGCCTGTGAAGAGGAATACCAACGCGAAGGCGCCGCGCAGTTGTTTGAGCGACGCTGCGACAGCATCTTCCGGTGATTTGCCGCTCTTTAATTCCTGCGTGACGAGATGGGCAACAGCCTCGGTATCGGTTTCGCTGACAAATTTGGCGCCGCGCTTGGTGAGTTGCTCGCGCAATTCGCGGAAATTCTCGATGATGCCATTGTGGACCACCGCCACCAGGTCGGTGGCATGAGGATGGGCATTGTCTTCCGTCGGACGTCCGTGTGTCGCCCAGCGTGTGTGGCCTATGCCGATGGTCCCGCCGAGGGGTTCCTGCGCGAGCCGGGCTTCGAGCGCATTCAATTTGCCTTGCGCACGGCGGCGGCCCAACACGCCGTGATCAAGCGTGGCAACGCCGGCTGAGTCATAGCCGCGGTACTCAAGCCGCCTGAGTGCGTCGACCAGTTGGCCGGCAACCGGCTTGGTTCCCAGAATTCCGACAATTCCGCACATCCGTCTGGATGTCCCCTTTACCCGTTACTCATGCTCTAGCTGCCATCGGCACGCTCAAGGAAATCAAAAGCCGTTTCGCAATGTGACAGCGCCGCGGCGTCCCGACCCCGAGCTTTGGATGTGCCCTGGCTACTTTTTCGGCTTCTTCCTGGTGAGGTTCTTGCCCAAGGCCTTCACCTGCCGCAAGCGCTTTGCCCAGCCTTCCTTAACTACCTGTTTGGCGCGGGCGATCGCCAGAGCGCCGGCAGGGACATCCTTGGTGATGACGCTCCCGGTGCCGATATAGGCGCCATCACCAATCTTAACAGGAGCGACCAGCGCCGAATTCGAGCCAATGAATGCACCTTTGCCGATATCGGTGTGGTGCTTGGCGACACCGTCATAATTGCAGGTGATCGTGCCCGCACCGACATTGGCATCAGCGCCGACACGCGCATCACCGATGTAGGCAAGATGATTGGCCTTGGCGCCCGCCTCGATCTTGGCCGCTTTGATCTCGACGAAATTGCCGATGTGAACGTTTTGCCCAAGGTCTGCACCGGGCCGAAGTCGTGCAAACGGGCCGACGCGCGCGTTTTTGCCGACATGCGCACCTTCGACATGCGAGAATGAACGGATGGTTGCGCCATCGTCGACAGTGACGCCGGGTCCAAACACGACATTCGGCTCGATCGTCACATCCTTGCCGAATTTGGTGTCGGCAGAGAGAAAGACCGTTTCCGGTGCGATCATGGTGACGCCGGCTTCCAGCGCCGCGGTACGTAGTCGTTTTTGCAATACGGCTTCCGCTTCAGCGAGTTGCGCCTTGGTGTTGATACCGCGCACGTCATCCTCCAGCGTTTCGATCGCAACCGCCTTCAAGCCCATCTCCCGGGCAATGGCAACCGCGTCGGTCAGATAGAATTCGCCTTTGGCATTGCTATTGCCGATGCGTTTGAGAATGGCGAGCGCGTGCTTGCCGGCAAGCGCCATCAAGCCGCCATTGCAGAACCCGAGCTTTCGTTCTTCCGGCGTGGCGTCGCGATCTTCCCGGATCGCAATCAATTCATCCCCGCGCATCACGAGCCGGCCATAGCCGTGCGGGTCAGCCGGCTTGAAACCAAGAACGGCCACGGCAATTCCGTCCGCGAGCGCATCCCGCAACTTTGAAAGCGTTTCAGCGCGCACCAACGGAGTATCGGCAAAAATCACCAGAACGTCGTCGGCGCCGCTCGCGAGCGCCTTGGCAGCGCAAAGTACCGCATGGGCAGTCCCACGCCGCTCCCTTTGCTCGAAAACCTGCGCATTGGACGCGCGCTTGAGTGCTTCCTCGGCAACCGCGCCGTGGTCCGGACCAACAATAACAGCCAAATCACCGGTCCCGGCAGCACTCAAAGCCTTCATCACGTGCGCAAGCAACGACTGCCCGCCGAGGACATGCAATGCCTTCGGCTGCGCCGACCGCATGCGCGTGCCCTCGCCGGCCGCGAGCACGATGGCAAGACATGTTCGTCGTGGCATCCGTCTTGGCTCACGCTTTCACTGGATTTGTGGGCATCCCATAGCCGAGCCAGTGCATCGGCAAAAGACCACCGCCTGATCCTCGTCAGTTCAGCGGGCAGAAGGCACGATTTGCCGGATTCTGCTAACGTTTTCAATGATTCGCCCCATCGAGGCGCCGTATGGCGACTGAACAGACGCCGCTGGAACCCGATTTGCGCGAGCCGCGCCGGCGCAGCCGTGAATTCAACGCGCTTTTGTGGCTGGGCGGCTGGGGAGGCGCTGCGGCAATCGCTCTGACCGCTTTGGCGATTGCAAGCCAGACCAAAACTGCGGGCGACCGCCTGCGCCAGGTCTTTGCCATTAACGAGCCCGCCGCCATCGCACAGATGCCGCCACGCGTGACCCAGCTTGAGTTCGGACGTGCTCCTTCTGACGGCACAAGTGCGCGCACTCACCGTCGAGCGCGACCGGCTGGCCGGGAGAATTGCGCTTCTCGAAAGCAGCATCGACGACATGACTGGCGCCATCAAACGGCAGGCAGCCGCTACTGCCGCCGCCCTTGCCGCAAAAACGACTCCGCCGGCGCCGAGCGCACCTGCGACGACTGCGCCATCGGCGGCGGCAAATGCTTCCCCGGCCGCCCCCACAACACCGCCTCCGATCGCCGCGCCAGCGTCGAAGGCTGATACGCCAACCAACGCCGCTGTACCTTTGCCGCCGACGCGTGTTGCCGCAGTATCGGCGAACGACCCTGCACCACCTGCCACCAACCAAAACGAATTTGGACTCGATCTCGGCGGCGCTGCGACTTTGGATGGTATCCGCCAGCGCTGGACCACTGTGAAAGCCAGTTTTGGCCCTCTGTTAAGCGGCATGTATCCGCTCGCCGCCCGTGAACATCGAGCCGGAGCATCAGGCTATCGTCTGGTTGTTGGGCCTCTGCCGAACAGCCCAGCAGCGACAGGCCTTTGTGCGCATTTTGCTGCCGCCCGCACTGCCTGCAAATCGGTCAAATTCGACGGCGAACAGATCGCGGAGCATTGATTGCCGCGGCACCGGCGCGTCGGCATACTGCGCTCATGAAATTGTTCCTGCCGAGCGCGCGCGCGACCAATTGGCTTCTAATTATCGGTTTTTGCGCGTTGGGTTATGCACTCTACATGCGCTATCTCGCGGTCGAGCAGTCGCCCGTCGGGCTCGCCTGTCAGGCCGGATTGAACACATGGCTCTGCGTCACGCGGCAGATCACCATTGCACTGTTCTCCTACTCGGTATTCGGTTGGTTTGCGCTGATCGTTGCGGCGCTGAATTTATTGCGCCCATCGCTGATGCTTTTCGGAGTGGCCCTCGCCGCCGCTTGCTGCGGAATTGTCCTCTACAACATTGCCTTGTCCGCGCTCGCCGCCGGGCTGCTGGTGCTTAGCCTCGCGCGTCGTGCACCAGAGCCAGATTGATCGCGAGCCCCGCCAGGGCCGCACATGTCCACAGCGACTGCCAATTGGCAAAACCTTCATTGAGCACGATGTAGCAAACTGACAGCGCGATTACGGCTGCGCCCGCAGTTTCTGCAACGCTCCGCAAACCCTTTGGCCGCGCGACCGACAACTTGTGCATGAGAAAAGGAACAACCGCCGCGGTCAGCGGGGCAAACGGAAAGTCGCGGTAGCGTGGATCGAAAACGAGGCCCAGCGCCACGACAAACGCAAGCAGGAACAAGGCGATTGAAATTGCGCCAATCGCGCACGCGAAGAGATCTCTCGTCCGCTCACTCTTCGGACCGAGCAGGCCTGCGAAACTCGGCGCCGGCATGCCGCGCATGATTGCCAAGCTCATTGCCGGCGGCGCGGCGACGGCGACTGCCGCAAGCGCCACCGATCGCGTCCAGCCGCCGAACCCCAGGCTTTCAATGGGGATGTTTTCAATTGTCCAGCCGAGCAAGGTTCCGCCAGCGAAAGCATTCACGCTCACCGCAAACCAAAGTGAAAGCGGCGTGTCCTTGGTGCGCACGAATATTGCCGCGCCAAAAACCATCGCAGCGAATATGATTCCGCCGACGGCCTGCCAGAGCCAGAGTGGATGATTGGAAATAGCCAGCGCTCCTGAAAATTTCGGGGCACGCGTCCGGGCCTTGAGAAGACCCCAGTGCCCGCCGACAGTGCCTTCGAGAGCGCGCTTCCACGGCTGATCGAACGCTTCGATCACATTGACGTTGAAGTGCTCGCGCTTACTCAACGCCAAGACGTCCAGAATGACGCGCGCCTGATTGACCGGCGATGGCAACGCACCTTCGCGCATGCGACCAGCGCTCGGCCACCCTACCTCGCCGATTAGCACTTCCTTTCTCGGAAATGCGTTGACCACCTGTTGGCGGATTGCATCCACGTGGGCAACAGCGTCGCGGGCCGAAACCGGAAAATCCTCCCAGTAGGGCAAAATATGAATCGTGATGAAGTCGACCACGTTCGCTATTTCGGTATTGCGTAGCCAGAACTCCCAGACATCCGCGTATGTCACCGGTACTTTCACGCGCGCCTTGATGGCGCGAATGGTATTGGCGAGATCAGTCGCCGTCATTTCGCCGCGCAGCAGCACCTCGTTGCCGACCACCAGGGAACGAATTGTGCCCGGGTATTTATTGGCAAGCGCGACCGCAGTTTCGATCTGGTAAGAGTTCTTCGGCAGGCTGCTTGATAACCAAAGCCCCTGCATCACCTTCAGGCCGTGCTTTGCCGCTATGCCGGCAATCTGATCCAGGCCGAAATCGACCGAATATGTACGCACGCATTCCGTGATTTGGGCGAGCCGCGTCAGGTCGTCCTCGATCTGGGCCGCCGGTATTATGGTTGATGGATCGAGCGGCGTCTGACTGCCCCTAAAAGGGGTGTAGGACACGCAATAGAGCTTTTCCGGTCCGGACTGGGTGCGCGGTATGGGCACTGCGCCGCCGAGCCAGGCCCAGGCCCCGCTTATGGCAAATGCCGTAAAGAGAAAGCAGGCGAACGCGTTGCGCATCGAGGACCCGATCAGCAATTGGCGGCAGGACGGGCTTATCGTGCGTGGCCGCCCCTGCCAAGCTGACCCTCTGCCGAGCGTCTTAAGCAAGGGAAACGGTTAAGCTGGACAAAGTCCGGCAATTGGGGCCAATTCTCGTAATTCGATTTTTCGCGTCAGGCGTGCCGCCGGATCAAGGGGGCGGATTTACAAGGTAAATCACCGCCGTATTAGCGTCCCAATCGGGCCCCACACAGAGCCGACGGACGGGCGTACGGGCAAGACAAACATCCGACGGGGACAATGCGTTTCACTATCAAGTTGCGTCAGGTTCTTGCCGTGCTTTGCTGCATGGCGGCCCTTGGTTTGAATGGTCCCACCGCCTTCGCGCAAAGTGGCGGTAACGGCAAGCCGCCAGAACCTCAAAAACCTGCCGCTGACTCTGCCAAGGAAAGCCAGAAAAAGATCGACGAAATCGCCGAGGCGACGCGGCTCCTGACCGGGCCGGCGGGAAACCCGGAATGTGTCTGGCTCGGCCGTCGCGTAGTCACCCTCCTCTGGCGCGACGATCTCGATACCGCCTTTCGGCACCTCGACCTATACGATCGTTTCGGCTGCCCGAGCGCCCACATTCAGGCCACCTTCCGCTGTCTGGTCCGCCAGGGAAACATCGATCCCAAGGCCCAGGAGACGCTTAACGGTCGGGTGCATGCCTGCTGGCTTAACCCGGGCCTGGAGCCGACCCCGGCGGCGGAAGCCGCCCAACCTCCGGCAGCAACGTCAGGCGGAACCACCCCGCGCTGACCCGCGTTGCCAATCATAAAAATTTAGTCGGGGCGCCATGCGTCTGCCTAGGATTTGCCATGTCTGCTAGTTACTTGAATAAATACCTTATGCCGCGCTACGCTGCATCCTTGCAGACGGAGTATCGGCTGAGCCCAGGGGACGGGTTCGAGGGTCTGCCATTCTGCCCCAGTTGGTTTTGAGTTCTATGCGCACCGTTGCTGCCGTCGTCGCCCTCGTGGCGTGCGTGCATGCCGGGTTGTGGGCATTAACGCGCGACAATGTTCGCGCCCCCAACTTCGACGGCCAGCTTGCGAGCGTTTCCTACGCACCATTCGGAGATTCGGTGCATCCTGACGCCGGCGGGAAGGCGCAGGCCACGCAAATTCGCGCCGATCTTAAAATGCTGGCACCGTTGACGCGCGCAGTCCGTACCTATTCGGCAACGGGCGGCGTGGAGCTCGTGCCTGGCATCGCATCCGAGTTCGGATTGCGCGTCACGGCCGGTGCGTGGATCGACAAGAACCAGGATCGCAATGAGCGCGAAATTCGCTCCGTCATCGATCTCGCGAAACGGCACAGCAATATCAACGGTGTCATCGTTGGTAACGAAACGATCTTCCGAGGCGAACAGAAAGTCAGCGATCTCATCCAGATGATTCAGCGCGTCAAGCGCTCGACCAACGTCCCGGTAACGACTGGTGAGATTTGGCACGTTTGGATTGAACATCCGGAACTGGTATCGGCCGTCGACTACATCGCGGCGCATATCCTGCCGTACTGGGAAGGCTTCTCTGAGCAGCAGACGGTTGATCAGGCAATCCTGATCTACGACAAGCTGCGTCAGGCATACCCCGGCAAGCGTATTGTGATTGCGGAGTTCGGCTGGCCGAGCGCCGGATACAACATGCACAATGCGAATCCTGGCCGCATAGAGCAGGCCGTTTTGCTGCGTGACTTTGTAACTCGCGCGGATGCCTACGGCATCGACTACAACATCGTCGAAGCAATCGATCAGCCCTGGAAAACATTCGAAGGTGGCGTCGGCCCTTACTGGGGATTGTTCGACGCCTCGCGCCATCAAAAATTTGACTGGACCGGCCCGATCACGGACCCCAATCACTGGCGCCTTGCCACGATCGCGATCCTGGTGAGTATCCTTTTATCTCTGCCGCTGCTCGCCATGAGCACCGTGACTTTGTGGCAGGCAGCGATACTCGCTGGCGCGGCCAACGTGGTCGGCGCTTGGTTTGCGGCGGTATTCGGATTCTGGAACGGTCACTATTTCGTACCAGGTTCTGCCTTCGCGCTTGGCCTCGGCATTTTCCTGTTAATTCCGCTAATCGTGATCGCGCTCGCGCGCATCGAGGAAATCGCGGCCATTGCATTTGGCCGCAAACCTTTGCGGCTGGTCGCAAGCCCTCCGCTGGCCCCACTGGCCGCGGGTCCGAAAGTCTCCATTCATATTCCGGCGCACAACGAACCGCCGGAGATGCTGAAGCAGACGCTCGATGCGATCGCGCGGCTCGATTACACGAACTATGAATGCGTGATCGTAATCAACAATACTCCGGACCCGGCATTGTGGATGCCGATCGAGGAGCATTGCCGTACTCTCGGCGAACGCTTCAAGTTTGTGCGCGCGGACGATATCGTGGGATTCAAGGCGGGCGCGCTTCGTCTCGCGTTAGTCCATACAGCGGCCGACGCCGAAGTGATCGGCGTGCTCGACGCCGACTACGTGGTCCATCAGGACTGGCTCAGGGATCTCGTTCCGCTGTTCAACGATCCGGCCGTCGGCCTCGTGCAGGCGCCACAAGATCACCGCGATGGCGAACGCAGCGTGATGCACCACGCCATGAACGGTGAATATGCTGGATTCTTCGACATCGGCATGGTCCAGCGCAATGAAGCCAACGCGATCATTGTGCACGGCACGATGTGCTTGATCCGCCGCGCCGCCCTCGAGGCTGCCGGCGGCTGGTCAAGCGAAACGATTTGCGAGGACACCGATCTAGGCCTTACCTTGCTCGAGCTTGGCTGGCAGGCGCACTACACCAACAAACGGTACGGTTACGGTCTGCTGCCGGACAGCTTCGAGGCGTACAAGAAGCAGCGTCATCGCTGGGCGTATGGCGGATTCCAGATTCTGAAGAAGCACTGGCGGCGTTTCCTGCCGGGA
Source organism: uncultured Alphaproteobacteria bacterium (assembly GCA_963817815.1). Lineage (GTDB taxonomy): Bacteria > Pseudomonadota > Alphaproteobacteria > Rhizobiales > Xanthobacteraceae > Pseudolabrys. The sequence goes on from CAWFPY010000001.1 coordinate 371,816, forward strand.
GCGAGCCGGCTGACGCGCGAGCAGAAGCGCGAGTTTGCGCTCGGCTGGCTCAATTGGCTGGGCGCGGAAAGTATCGGCGTCGCCGTGGCCATCCTGAACATTCTGTGGGTGCCCGTAGTATCCTTTCTCGACATCGCGGTGCCTGACCGGATCCTGACCGCGCCGATCATCGTGAGCTTTGCCGTGTCGGTCTTGCATTTCACGACGCTTTATCAATTGCGCGTGCGTCCACGCAAAGGCCAACTGCTCGGGTGGGTGATTGCGGCCATGTCGGTCCAATGGACCGTCGCCCGCGCCGTCACCCTTGGTCTGGTCAAGGATCACCTGCCCTTCGTGCGCACCTCCAAAGGTGGCATGCGGCGCTCGGCTGATTTCCATGCGTTCTGGGAAGCAATCCTGGCGGGCCTGCTGCTTCTCGGCGCGGCCGTGCTCTATACGTTCAACGTCAAGGAAATCCACGAGATCAATATTTTCGCTGTCGTCCTCGTGGTCCAAAGCCTGCCGTTTATCGCGGCGGTCGGGCTCGCCGTGATCGAGCGCACGCGGCTTAACGAGTTCGCTTATTGGCGCAGCCTCGAGGCCCGCGTCGCCGAACTGCTGCCGATCACCCGGCGGACCGCTACAATTTCCGAAACGGCGCGTCCGACCCCGGCACCCGAGCCTGGCGAGTTGGTTCAGTAGTCACCCAGGCTAAACCGCCAGCGCGGTTTCAACGAGCTTGACCCAATATGACGTCCCGAACGGGATCGCATCGTCATTGAAGTTGTACGACGGGTGATGCAATCCGGCACTATCGCCATTTCCGATCCAGATAAATGCGCCCGGCCGCGCGTTGAGCATGAAAGCAAAATCCTCAGCGCCCATCATTGGCGGCAGCGCGTGATCGACTTTGTCGGGACCGGCAATTTCACCGGCGACCGACGCAGCGAATTCCGCCTGTTGCTCGTGGTTGACGAGGACGGGATAGCCGCGGCGATAAGTCAGCGTGGCCTTCGCGCCATACGCGGCCGCCGTGCTTTCCACCACGACATGCAACCGCTTTTCAAGCAAATCGCGCACGTCCGGCGCGAGGCTGCGTGCAGTGCCGCGCAACTGTACCGTTTGCGGAAGGACGTTGTCGGTATTGCCTGCGCGAAACATGCAGATCGATACCACCGCCGATTTCAACGGGTCGACATTGCGCGATACCACCGACTGGATCGCATTGATGATCTGCGCACCCACGAGCACGGTATCGATTCCGAGATGCGGCCGCGCTGCGTGGGCGCCCACGCCTTCGATATCGATTGTGAGCGCGTCGGCGGCAGCCATCACCGGGCCGGCACGGATGCCAAAGGCGCCGACCGGCATGCCGGGGTAATTGTGCATGCCGTAGACCTCCCCGATGCCGAAACGATCAAGCATTCCGTCATCGAGCATGGCTTTGGCGCCCGCACCGCCTTCTTCGGCGGGCTGGAAGATCACCACGGCCGTACCTGCGAAATTGCGGGTGTCGGCAAGATAACGTGCGGCACCGAGCAACATGGCGGTGTGCCCATCGTGGCCGCAGGCGTGCATTTTCCCGGGAACGGTCGACTTGTACGGTAGGTCGTTGGCCTCTTCGATCGGCAGCGCATCCATATCGGCGCGCAACCCAATCGTCTTGCCTCCGGCACCCTTGCGTCCGCGAATGACGCCAACCACGCCGGTCCGTCCGAGGCCTGTGACCACCTCGTCGCAGCCGAAGGCTTTCAGTTTCTCAGCGACCGTGCCCGCCGTACGCTGCACGTCATACATCAGCTCCGGATGCATATGCAGGTCGCGCCGCCAGCCGGTGATCTCGCTGTGCAGGTCGGCGACGCGGTTGACGATAGGCATGGGGCTCTCCGGGCGGCATCGGGCCGCGATAATAGTCTAGCAAATCTCGAACCTTGCGCGAGTTCAAGAAGACGATGGTCGCCTATTGACCGGGCAGGCCGCCGCCCCTACACAGCGCCAAGCGTAGGCCTCCTGCACGACCGGCAGCGGTTGTCAGGCACGGGCCATGCGCCAGGTGACGAGCGCGTAGCTCAGGCGGTAGAGCAACTGACTTTTAATCAGTAGGTCGAGGGTTCGAGTCCCTCCGCGCTCACCAATTCACAGCGACCGGTTTACAAAATCGTCGAAAATTTGTTCACCGCAGCGCACACGTCGTTACTCATAAATCCGTGAAAAACTCCAAACCGCGCGCGTTTCGGGCAAAAACGCATGCAGATGCAACCCAAGTTGCGTCGCAAAACATTAGCGTTCCGGCCACCACAGTTTCACCAAAGCGTCGCGCCAGCGCCATGATGCGCCGTTACTCCGAGCCGTAATCGAGGAAACAGAAGGAGCCGTGACATGCAGCTTCATAGCCGTCTGGCGAAGCTCTCAGCCATCCGCACCTTCGCGGCCCCTATGCGTTGTCCCCATTGCGGGGACTGGATGGTCGCCCCTGTCTCATCGGAATTCGTTGAAGGCGGCGAGATCCGTCACCATTGGGAATGCGACGGTTGCGGCGAATTCTCCAGCAGCTTCATTCAACTCACGTCACATTGAAGGGCGGCCGCAGGAATAAGTGCTAGATTTGAGTGTTCGCCTCAATGTCTTGCATATTGCGATATTCCAACGGGAGGAACTGTATGACGACCTCATTCGTGCGGTCTGGTTTGACCGCTCTCGCCTGCGCCGTCGCGTTTGCTCTTGCGAGCCCCGCGATGGCCGCCACGGTCAACCTGAAGGCCGACCTGAAAGCCACCAGTGAAGTCCCGCCGACCGATAGCAAAGGCAGCGGTTCGGTCACGGCCACCTTCGATACCGCCAGCAAGAAACTGTCATGGAAAGGCAGCGTCTCGGGCCTGACTGGTCCAGCCACAGCGGCGCATTTCCATGCCGGTGAAGCTGGCAAGAACGGCGGTGTCGTCGTCCCGATTGCCGGAGCCGACAAAGGGTCGTTTGAAGGCTCCGCGACCCTCAATGATGCGCAAGCGACCGAGTTGATGGACGGTAAGTGGTACGTCAACGTTCATACCGCCGCGAATAAAGGCGGCGAAATCCGTGGTCAGGTCACCAAGTAGGCACTGCCAGGACCCAGGGCCACACCCCCCGACACCCGCCCGCCGGCGCCCTGCCGGCGGGTTTTTAATTATGGACGCCCTCTTTGCTTCGGGCGCTGCCAGGATTTATGGTCGCGACAATAATGGTTTGCGTGAAGTGAGGTTGCGCCTATGGCTCGTACGAATGGCGGTTCCGCTCCCTTTCTGATCTCCGGCGGCGGAATTGGTGGCTTAGTCACCGCCTATGCCCTGGCCCACCAGGGTTTCCCGGTGCGGTTGTTCGAGCAGTCACCTGAATTCCGCGAAGTCGGTGCGGGAATCCAGCTCGGGCCCAATATTTTCCGTGTCCTGGAGAAGATCGGTCTCAAGGATGCCGTGCTGGCTGACGCCCATCGCCCGCCGGCACAGGAAATGCGCAACGCGCTGACCGGCGACCTCATTGCCAATATGCCGCTCGACGCCAAATTCATGGAGCGTTTCGGCCAGCCTTACGGCGTCACCCATCGCGCCGACATCCATGGCGTGTTCCTGAAGGCGTGTCAGAGCAGCAACCTGATCACGCTCGAAACCAGCCGGCGCGTCGATGATTTCAAGGATCACGGTGGCCACGTCAGCGTGACACTCAATAACGGCGAAACCGTCGAGGGGTGCGCATTGATCGGCTGCGACGGCATGTGGTCGAAAATCCGCGACACGATCGTCGGTGATGGCAAGCCCCGTGTTTCCGGTCACATTGCCTATCGTGCCGTGCTCAAGCGCGAGGAGGTGCCCAAGGATCTCTGGCGGCCCGATGTCGTGCTGTGGGCCGGCCCACGGACCCATTTCGTGCACTACCCGCTCCGCCGCGGAGAACTTTACAATCTGGTCGCCGTCTTCCACTCCGACCATTACGAAGAAGGCTGGAACGCCGAAGGCGCCAAAGACGTGATGTGGCAGCACTTCAAGATGCAGGTGCCGCAGGTCACGCGCATGCTGGAATTGATCGATACGTGGCGCATGTGGGTGTTGTGCGATCGCGAGCCGGTCAAGAACTGGAACAAGGGCCGCGTCACCCTGCTCGGCGACGCCGCGCACCCGATGCTGCAATATCTCGCGCAAGGCGCCTGCATGGCGACCGAAGATGCCATCGTCCTTGCGGAGAAGGTCGCGCAGAAACCGGATGATCCGGCGGCAGCTTTCACAGCCTACACTCAGGAGCGCTATCTGCGCACCGCGCGCACCCAGATCATGGCGCGGGTCTATGGCGAATTTTACCATGCGCGTGGCGTGACGGCGGAATTGCGTGACATGGCGGTCGGCGGCCGCACAAATGAGCAGGCGCTCGACGGCATCGCCTGGCTTTACGGCGGGCCGTAGCGAAACAAGATTGCTTCGCTATTTGGATGAATCCTTGTCGGGCCGGTACTTGGTCTCCGGCTTGAGGCCTTTGCGTTTCAGTTTTTCGCTGATCTTGCCGTTGTCGAGGTAGCGGCCCTGCGCGGCGCGTTTGGCCGCATCGTCCCACTGCGGCAACCAGTCGCCGAGTGAATAGCCGAACCACGGCGCCTGCGGCCGCAGCGGCCTGAAGCCGAGCTCCTGCCAGATTGCCTTGGCGCGCTCCATGTATTCCTGCTTCGGCAGCGCCAGCGGCGGCAGGTCGCCTTTCATGGTGGCATCCATGAGCATGGTCGAGTCTTCTTCGTGATCGTGTTCACGCTTGGGGCCGTGGCCCTGTCCGCGGTGCGGCACCAATTGCACATCCTCGACCGGGTTCATCCGGTAGGCCATGGCCCAGAGGAGTGCGTCGGCATTGTCGACGTCGATATCCTCGTTGACGGCAATGCAAATCTTGCCGCAATCGCCCTTGAAGAAGGCGGCCCCTTTGAGCGCGCGCCAGACCTCCGTGCGCGGCACGCCTTTCTCAAGCGTGATCACGGTGACCCGCAACAGCCCAGTCAGAGGCTCGTGCAATGCCACTTTCTTGACGCCCTTGATACCGAGCGTATTGCGCAAATGCGCGGTAAAAAGCGGCTCATAGGCGACGCGCTTGATCACGCTCAATTCGCTGGGCGCTACCTGGCTGATGTAGGACGGGATCACCGGCTTCTTGCGATGCGTGATGGCCGTCACTCGCATCGGCATATTGAATTCCTCGAGCGCGACATGGCCGTGCGATTCACCGAAGGGTGCTTCGGGCTCGAGATATTCGGTGTCGATCAATCCTTCGATGACGATTTCGGATTCCGCCGGCACAGTCAGGTCGACGCTGCGCGCACGAACGATATTGATCGGCCCGCCGGCTAGGCCGCCAGCCACCGTCATCTCGTCGACGCCGATCGGCAGTTTTTGCGGCCCCATGAAGGCAACGTAAGGCGGACAGCCGAGCACGATGGCGCAAGGCATCGGCTCGCCACGCTTCTGGTATTTTAGGTAATGCTGGTACCCGCCGGCGCCGCCGACGCGCGTCGCCATGCGCACGACCAGGCGGTCAGGCGCCTTGAGCGCGGCGCGATACGTGCCCATGTTCTGCACGCCGGTTTCCGGATCACGCGTAATCACATTGGTCGCGGTCAAAGTCGGCGCACTGTCGAACCCCGGCGTCGAGATCGGGATCGGCAATCGGTCGAGACCGTTGCCGACCTCCTTGAGCGCCGGGCCCTCGATCACAACCTCATGGCACACCGCATCATTGACGAGCCGCGGCTCAATCGGATTGGCAATGGCGTGATCCCATTTGGCCTGGATCTCGCCGAGCGGCGCGCGCATGCCGATGCTGTAAATTTCCGCATTGGCGGCGATAGCACCGACAACCACGGGCATGTCGTACTTCCGGCCAAGCCCATCGACGATGTTGGTGAACAGGAAAGCCTTGCGCTCGGACTCGTCGATGCCACCGACGAACTGCCAACGCACCAGCGGATGCATTTCCGCATCCTTGTCGATCGCCCGGTCGATCCGCTGTAAAAGTCCACGCTCCTCGAGCGCGGCGAGATGTTCGTGCAGATCGGGATAGTCGCGCGGCGCGGCGCTCATTGTTCGTTCCTCGGCCGGCATGCGGACCACCCGATCCTCGTCACGTGGCTGCTTACTTCCTCGGAATGCCGGCCTTGTCGACGACCTCGTTCCACTTCTTGATGTCCGCCGTCAGCCGCGTCATCAGCTCGGCGGGCGTGCTGGGATGGGCTTCCACGCCGACCTTCGCGAACTGCGCTTTCACGTCCGGATTTGCGAGCACGTCATGAATAGCCTTGTTCATCGTGTCGATGACGGCTTTTGGGGTGCCCTTGGGTGCACCGACGGCATTCCAGGAAATCACCTCATAACCTTTGACGCCGGCCTGATCGGCGGTCGGTACACCCGGAAGCAACGGCGAGGCCTTCGGGCTTGAGGTGGCAAGAATGCGCAACTTGCCATCATTGACCTGCCCCTGCACGGCCGGCGGGAACTCGACCATCATCTGAACGTCGTTGCGCAACAGTGCGACCACGATATCGGGCGAATTTTTGTACGGCACGATCTGCACATTCACGCCTGCAAGCGACTTGAATAGCTCGGCCCCGAGATTTTGCGTGCCACCGACCGCTATGGTTCCGATATTGAGTTTTCCAGGCTGCGCCTTTGCCGCCTTGATAAAGTCACCCAGCGTTTTGTACTCGGACTGGCTGTTGGCGACGAATACCAGATCGAAGGTGCCGACCATCGACACCATCTCGAAGTCCTTCACCGGATCGAACGGCAGGCTCTTGAACGCCGCCACGCTGATCGCGGTACCGTTGGTGACCAAGGCCATCGTATAGCCATCCGGTGGAGCGTTGATGACTGCGCGCGCGGCATTGATGCCGCCCGGTCCCGGCATGTTTTCGATCACGACCCGTTGGCCGAATTTGTCACTGAGTTTGTCCGCCATGATACGCGACGTCACGTCGGCAACGCCGCCAGCGCCGAATGGCAGAATGATCTTGACCGGTTTTTCCGGCCACGCTGCCTGCGCGCCACTCAGTGGCGCTAGCGTCAAAATAGCGGCCGCCAGTAGTGCATTTCGATATGCGCGTCCGAAAATCGCGAAACTCATGTGCGTCTCCTCCACCAATTTTTTTATGAACTGAAATTGTAAAGCCTTGCCGGATTGTCCACCAGCAGGCGTTTCTGCGCCAGCGGGTCAGATGCAAATTGCGGCACCAAATCAACCAGATCGGCCTCATCGGCCTCGTGGGTTGCATTCGGGTGCGGAAAATCTGTGCCCCACAGCACGCGGTCAGGGACTGCCTCGACCAACGCATGAGCGATCGGAACAGCCGCGGCATAAGGCGGCATCGAAATGCGTTCTGACCCGCAGACTTTGATCCAGCACTTTTCCAGGCGCGAAAGCTCGATGAGCGCCCGTAAGGGGGCCTGGTCGACGCCGTCGGCTGAAGGCACACGACCCATGTGGTCAATAACAAACGGCAGCGGCAGTTTGCGGATCATGTCGGACAGCGGAATAATGCTGGGCGCATCGAGATGCAACACGACGTGCCAGCCGCGCCCCTTGATGCGGTCGATGACGCGACTGAACACGTGAAGATCCGGCGCACCGCCGAGATGTTTGACGAAATTAAAGCGCGCGCCGCGCACGCCACCGCGATCGAGCTTCTCGTAGTCCTTGTCGGTGAAACTGTCGTCGACAATGGCGACGCCCCGATAGCGTCTGGGATCGGACGCGATACAGTCGAGCATTGCGGCATTGTCGGTGCCATGGCAGCTCGCCTGCACAATCACGGCACGATCGATGCCGAGATGCGCATGCAGCGCCGCCAGCATTTCCTTCGGCGCATCTTCCGGCGTGTAGCGCCGGTTCGGGGCATACGGGAATTTGTCGCCTGGCCCGAATACGTGACAGTGCGCATCGCAACTGCCCGCCGGCATTTTGAAATCGGGTTTCCGGCGCTTGGCAAGGAATGATGGTTGCACGTTCATAGGCTGGCTTTACCCAAGGCGCAGCATTGAGACAACCCCGGATAGTCTCTCACATTGTCGCAATATCGCCCCGCTCCCACTGCGCCGTCGCGGCTGCCTGGAACTCGGCGAATTTTCCACCGGCAATTGCCTCGCGCATACCCGCCATCAGCTCTTGGTAATATGCAAGATTGATGTTGAGAGCAGCACCTGGCCGAGGATCTCATTGGCTTTCGTCAAATGATGCAGATAGGCGCGCGAATAGGTCCGCGCGGCGGGATGCGCGCTTTGTTCATCGAGCGGACGTGGATCTTCGGCGTGACGCGCATTGGCGAGATTGATTGCGCCAAAGCGCGTGAAGGCCATGCCGTGACGTCCATTGCGGGTCGGCAGCACGCAATCGAACATATCGATGCCGCGCTTGACCGCTTCCATGAGGTCGTGCGGCGTGCCGACGCCCATCAGATAATGCGGACGCGCCGCCGGCAAAATTGGCGTTGTTTCGGCCACGACCTTGAGCATGACGTCCTGCGGTTCACCGACCGCAAGTCCGCCGATGGCGTAACCCTGAAAATCCATGCCGGTGAGCTCGCGCGCGCTTTTTGCCCGCAACGCGAGGTCGTCGCCACCTTGCACGATGCCAAACAGTGCATAGCCCTCGCGCGCCCGGCTTTCAAAACTGCGTTTGCTGCGCTCCGCCCAACGCAGCGACAGCTCCATCGCTCGCGCGATGTCCTCCGCGCTCGCCGGCAGCTTGATGCACTCGTCGAGTTGCATGGAAATGTCGGCGCCGAGCAGCGCCTGAATTTCGATCGCGCGCTCGGGCGACAGCGCGACCATCGCGCCATCGAGATGTGAACGAAACGTCACACCCTGCTCGTCCAATTTCCGGAGTTCAGAGAGCGACATCACCTGAAAGCCTCCTGAATCCGTCAGGATCGGCAGCGGCCAGTTCATGAATTTGTGCAGGCCGCCGAGCTTTGCGATCCGCTCTGCGCCCGGCCGCAGCATCAGATGATAGGTATTGCCCAGCACGATCTCGGCGCCGGTCGCGCGCACGTCGTCTGGCATCAGGCCCTTCACCGTGCCTTGCGTACCGACCGGCATGAAGGCGGGCGTCTGCACGCGACCGTGCGCAGTGACGAATTCGCCGCGCCGCGCGGCGCCATCGGTCTTGATCAGCCTGAAGGAGAACGGTTCGGTCATAATTTTCTCTGTCATTCCGGGGCGCGACCCACCGGGTCCGGCCGAAGGCCGGCCCGACGGCAGGCTCCGGTCGCGAGCCGGAATCGATAACCCGCAGCACTGCGGAGTATGGATTCCGGGTCCGACGCTACGCGCCGTCCCGGAATGACGATCGAGGGTACAACAAACACGCATCGCCGTAGGAATAGAAGCGATAACCGGCCTCGATCGCATGCGCGTAGGCGCGTTTCATGGTGTCGAGGCCGCTGAACGCAGAAACCAGCATGAACAACGTCGAGCGCGGCAAATGGAAATTGGTAAGCATCAGATCCACGACACGAAATTTGTAGCCCGGCGTGATGAAGATTGCGGTTTCAGCCGCAAATGCGTGCAATTGCCCGTCCCCACCGGCGGCGCTTTCCAGGATCCGTAGCGCGGTCGAACCCACGGCCACGATGCGCCCGCCTTTAGATCGCGCCGCATTAAGCGCCGCGGCCACTTCGGCCGAAACCGTGCCAAATTCGGCATACATCCGGTGGCCCTCGGTGTCGTCGGCCTTTACGGGCAGAAAAGTGCCGGCCCCGACGTGCAGCGTGACCTTGTGAAGGGCAACAGCGCGCTCCGTTAGCGCCGCTAGCAGTCTGTCCGTGAAATGCAGGCCGGCCGTAGGAGCCGCAACCGAGCCCTCGTCATGGGCGAATACCGTTTGGTAATCGGCGCGATCTTGATCATCTGGCGCCCGGCGGGACGCGATATAGGGCGGCAGCGGCATTTCCCCGCGCTCGGCGATTGCCTGGTCGAGAACGGGTCCATGAAAGGAAAATGAAAGGGTTACATCCCCTCCCTCACCTTTATGTGAAACTTGAGCATCAAGCTCGCCGAGGAAACAGACGCGTCCCTCAGTACCAAACCGCAGCGTGTCCCCCAATTCGAGCTTTTTCGCGGGCTTCACAAAGGCCCGCCAGTGCGAGCCATCCATCCGCTTGTGGAGCGTCGCCTCGATTGCGGGTTCCGTGGCGCCCCGGCCGATGCGGCGGCCGCGCAGCCGCGCCGCAATGACCTTGCTGTCGTTGACCACCAGGCAGTCACCGGCCCGCAGCAGGCCCGGGAGGTCGCTGATCGAACGATCTTCGAGCACCTGCGCCCCGCCCGGCCTCACAACCAGCAGCCGCGCCGCGTCGCGCGGGCTTGCCGGCCGCAGCGCGATGCGGTCGGCGGGCAGATCGAAGTCGAAAAGGTCGGTTTTCATGCCTTCCCTTCGTCATGCCCGGCTTTATGCCGGGCATCCACGTCTTGCTGTTTGGCAAGTTTCAAAGACGTGGATGGCCGGGACAAGCCCGGCCATGACGGATGAATCGTTGGCAGGCCTAGGCCCCCATCGTCGCCTTGACGATCTTGTCGGGGTCCTTGACCGGCTCGCCGCGCTTGATCTTGTCGACGTTGTCCATGCCCTCGATCACTTTGCCCCAGACCGTGTACTGGTTGTCGAGGAAACCGGCGTCGTCGAAGCAGATGAAGAACTGGCTATCGCCGGAATCGGGATTGCTGGCGCGCGCCATCGACACGGTGCCGCGCACATGCGGCTCCTTGTTGAATTCGGCCTTGAGCTTTTTGCCGGAACCGCCGGTGCCGGTGCCCTGCGGGCATCCGGTCTGCGCCATGAAGCCGTCGATGACGCGGTGAAACACGATGCCATCGTAGAAACCGTCTTTCACCAGTTCCTTGATGCGCGCGACATGCCCGGGCGCGAGATCGGGCCGCATTTCGATTGTCACGTTGCCCTTGGTGGTCTCCAGCGTCAGCGTATCTTCTGGCTTGGCCATCGTACTCCCTTTCACAAATCGTTCGTGCGCGTCAGCGCTCGATGGTGGCTTTCTTCACAAAATCCATCCTCGGAAATTCTTTCGCGAGGTAGGCATTGCCTTCGTTCTGAAGGCGGCTCTGATCCGGACCGCGTCCGCGCGGCGCACCTTCGCCGTATTCGGCGTTGAGCGCGTCGACGACGTTCATGCCCGACACGACATGCCCGAACGGCGCGAAACCCATGCTGTCGAGATTGCCGTTGTCGGCAAAATTGATGAACACCTGGCTGGTGCGCGTGCCAGGTCCGGCTGTCGCAAATGTGATCATGCCACGCTTGTTGCTCTGGGTGACCGGGTCGTCCGCAATTTGCGCCGGGCGCCAGCGCGCCATGACCGCAGGATCACCATTGATCCCGAACTGCACCATGAAGCCGGACACGACGCGGAAAAAACGCACATTGTCGTAGAAACCGTTCTTCACCAGATTGTAGAAGCGGTCGGCTCCTTTCGGAGCCCACGCGCGCGTGACCTCGATCACGAACACGCCCTTGCTGGTGTCGAAGCGCGCCTTGTAGGTCGCCGGCGCTTGCTCGCGCAGCGCTGCCGGATTGTCCAGCGCCGATTGCGCCAATGCCGGCGCTGCAACCGCGGCCATGGTGACGGCCAATGCGAGCGATAGGATCGTACGACGGTCGGTCATTGCTTCCCTCGGTTCAGGATGCGGCGCGTCAGCGCGCGAATTTTTTCTTCAGGCGCGCGGCGATGGATGGCGGCACAAAGGCGGACACATCGCCACCCATCCCGGCGATCTGACGCACCAATGTGGCGGTGATCGGGCGCACCGACGGCGAAGCCGGCAGGAATACTGACTGAATTCCCGGCGCCATGGCCTCGTTCATCCCCGCCATCTGCATTTCATAATTGAAATCGGTGGTGTCGCGCAGACCCCGCACCAGCAGCGTCGCGCCAGCTTTGCGCGCGGCTTCGATCGCCAGCCCGGAAAAAGGAACGCAAGACAGTTCGCATTTTGCTTCGCGCGCCACCGGGCCGCAGATCTCTTCCAGCATGGCGACCCGCTCTTCGGTGGCAAACAACGGGGCCTTGCCGGGATGGACGCCGACCGCAAGCACCAGCCGGTCGGCCAGCCGCACGGCATGGCGTACCACGTCGAGATGGCCGTTGGTCACCGGATCAAACGATCCGGCATAAAGTGCGATTCTCGGCATAAATTGGGGTCTAACCCGCCCCTCAAGGCCCCGCAAGGCCGCGCCCTTTTGGCGTTGAACCTTTTCCCCGGCCGCCGCGACCCAAGATTGGACCAAGATTGGAGGGCGGGGTCTCCAAATGCGCCTCTCTGTGACTTCGGTCACAGCGGCGGACCGGGACCCGCCCTAGGGTGATCATCGCCGAGAGCAAAAAAGCTCCGGCGGACACGCCAAAACAGGGGGCTGTCATGTTGAAGTCTCTCGCCGCTATCACGCTCGCTGCGACTATCGCCGCCGCCATCACCGTTTTGTCGGCGCCCGTCGCGGACCTCGTCGCCAGTCCGCTCCCGCAGCCCGCCGCCGACGCAATCACCGCCTGCAAACAGCGGCCCTGGCCCTACCTCAATTGCGTCGGTACCGAATTCGGCAACCCGCATGTCCGGCTGATCGTCACCGATCGCGTCGCCCAGAATTAAGCCAGTACGTCATTCCGGGGCCGGCCGAAGGCCGGAACCCGGAATCCAGACGCCTGCAGAGTGCCCGTTTCTGGATTCCGGGTCCGCCACAGTGTGGCGTCCCGGAATGACAGATTGGATGGTCATCCCTAGCGGCTGCACGCTAGGCTCTCCTCGACGCAATTGCCTGAGGGGAAGCGCCATGCGCCGGGTTGCTATCGCCATTGCCGCACTGCTGTGGGCCGCTTGCGCCTTCGCGCAGGATTACCCGACCCGCCCGATCCGCATCATCGTGCCAACGCCTGCCGGCGGGCCAGTCGACGTGATGGCGCGTGTACTGGCCAACGCCCTGCCGCCGGTGCTCGGGCAGAACGTTTTCATCGAGAACAAGCCCGGCGCCGGCAACACGATCGGCTCGCGCCAGGCGGCTGCCGCCGATCCTGACGGCTACACGCTGATGGTTTCGGCCGCGAGCGGCCTCATCATGAGTCCGATGATCGTCAAGAGCGCCGGCTACGATGCCTCGAGCTTTGCGCCGGTGGCTCTCGTTGCCGAAACCCCGCAGGTGCTCGTGATCAATCCGCAATTGCCGTTTAAATCGATCGCTGAGCTTGTCGCCTACGCCAAAGCCAATCCGGGGAAGCTCAACTATTCGACCGGCGGCGTCGGCACGCTGCCCCATCTCAACGCCGAACTGTTCAAATCAGTCAGCGGCACAAACATTTTGCACGTCCCTTACAAAGGCGGCGGACCCGCACTCACCGCCGTGGTCGCCGGCGAAGTTCAGATGACGTTCGACACGGTCAGTACATCACTGCAATTGATCCAGGATGGAAGATTACGTGCGCTCGCAATTGTCGGACCGAAACGCGCACCCGAATTGCCCGATGTGCCGGCAATGCCCGAAGTCGGGTTTCCCGCTGTCACCAGCGGTGCATGGACCGCGCTGATGGCACCGCGCGACACGCCACCCGCTATCATCGCCAGGCTCAATGCTGCCGCCAATACGGCTTTGAAAGGCGAGCAGATGAAAAATGCGCTCGCCAAGCTCGGCGCGCAACCGCGCGGCGGCACGCCGCAGGATCTTTCTGATCATATCCAGCGCGAAACTACTAAGTGGAAGCCGATCGTGACGGCGCTGCACTTGCAGGTGGATTGAACGTGCGCATTTTTTCGGTCATGCAGCGGACGCTCTTCACCTCTCCCATAGGGAGAGGTCGACTTCCGAGCGCTGCGAGGAAGTCGGGTGAGGGGTTACAGGCTATCGAGAAATCCGAGACCCCCTCACCCCGACCCTCTTCCCGCTGGCGAGAGGGAGCGCGCTCTGCACGTGGCGCGCATGATGGCACTGTGCGCCCAACTGGTCTGTTGCCAATTTTTATTTCTTGCCTTGGTCATTCCCGCCACCGCGCAGATTCCGCCGAGCGCCGGCCGAGCTTCAGGCTTATCAAAGCCTGCATGCGGCCGCTGCGAAGGGCGATACCGCGACAATCGAAAAACTGGTGAAGGCAGGAGCTGCGATCGATGCCCGCGATGGACACGGCCGCACGCCGCTGCATGTCGCCGCCTTCATGCACAAGAATGATGCAGCGCGCGCCCTGATGCAACTCGGCGCCGACGCCAATGCGCTGGAAGCACAACAATACGATATCGTCACGATCGCCTCTGTCGCCGACGACGTGCCGATGCTCAAGATCGCACTCGAAGGCGGCTGCAAGGCTACCAACATCACCAGCCCCTATCACGGCACCGCGCTGATCGCCGCCGCCCATCTCGGCCACGACGAAGTTGTGCGCACGCTGATCGCGGCCAAGGCGCCGCTCGATCACGTGAACAATCTCGGCTGGACAGCAGTGATCGAATCGATCGTGCTTGGCGACGGCGGCAAGCGGCATATCGCGACGTTGAAGGCGCTGATCGACGCTAAGGCCAACATCAATTTGGCCGATAGCTCGGGTGCGACGCCACTCACGTTGGCAAAACGCCGCGGCTACACCGAGATGGTGGCGATGCTCACTGCAGCCGGCGGGCGCTGATAGGCCCGTCGCTACTCGCCGTCTTCCTCGCTCAAGCGCTCGACGGAAACTACGCGCTCATCGTCAGCTGTATTGAGCACGATCACGCCTTGCGTGGATCGGCCGGCGATGCGGATGCCCGACACGGGCGTGCGGATCAGCTTGCCCTGGTCGGTGACCAGCATGATCTGGTCCGCTTCCTCGACCGGGAATGACCCGACGATCTTTCCGGTCTTTTTGGTAAGCGACATGGCGACGATGCCTTTGCCGCCTCGGCCCGTCGTCCTGTATTCATACGACGAGGAACGCTTGCCGTAGCCTCGCTCGGACACCGTCAGCACGAATTGCTCCGCCGCCGAGAGTTCGACGTAACGCTTTTCGCCCAGTTCGATCGCGCCGACGGCTTCCTCGGCTTCGGCCGCCGCCGGCACTTCCTCGTCACCGACGCCGCGTCGTACCGCGCTGGCGCGCTTGTGATAGGCGGCGCGCTCCTCGGCCGTCACCTCGACATGGCTCAGGATTGACAGAGAGATGACGTGATCCTTGTCGGCCAGCGTGATGCCGCGTACGCCGCGCGACGTGCGACCCTGGAACACGCGCACCTCCGGCACCGCGAAGCGGATGCACTGGCCGCCATTGGCTGTGAGCAACACATCGTCCTTCTCAGTGCAAATTTGTACGTCAACGATCGACTCGCCGTCTTCCAGCTTCATGGCGATGATTCCGGACGGCCGCACATCGACAAAGTCCGATAGTTTGTTGCGGCGGACTGTGCCGCTGGTGGTCGCAAACATCACGTCAAGATTGGCCCACGTCGCCTCGTCTTCAGGCAGCGGCATAATCGTGGTGATAGTCTCGGTCTGCTGCAACGGCAGGATGTTAATGAGAGCCTTGCCGCGCGCCTGCGGCGCTGCGATCGGCAGCCGCCAGACCTTTTCCTTGTAGACCTTGCCGCGCGAGGAGAAATAAAGAACCGGTGCGTGCGTCGAAGCCACGAACAGCCGCGATACGAAATCCTCTTCGCGCACCTGCATGCCGCCGCGGCCTTTGCCGCCGCGGCGCTGCGCACGATAGGTCGAGAGCGGTACGCGCTTGATGTAGCCTTGGTGCGAAACGGTAACCACCATCTCCTCGCGCGTAATCAGGTCTTCTTCCTCGACATTGCCGGCTGCTTCCGCGATCACGGTCCGGCGCGGCGTGGCAAATTCCTTCTTCACCGCGGCGAGCTCGTTCTTGATGATCGTCTGGATGCGCGCGCGTGAGCGCAGGATATCAAGATAGTCGGCGATCTCGGCGGCGAGCTTGTCGAGTTCTTCCTTGATTTCGTCGCGACCAAGCGCAGTCAGGCGTTGCAGGCGCAGATCAAGGATCGCTTTGGCCTGCTCGACCGAAAGCCGTGCGGTGCCCTTGGAACTGACTTTGTGACGCGGATCGTCAATCAATTCAATCAGCGTGGCCGCCGTGGTTGCCGGCCATTCGCGCTTCATCAACGCTTCGCGCGCCTCGTTCGGATCCTTGGCGGCGCGGATCAGCTTGATGATCTCATCGATATTGGCGACCGCGATCGCGAGGCCGACCAAAATATGGGCGCGGTCGCGCGCCTTGCCGAGCAGGAATTTGGTGCGGCGCGACACCACCTCTTCGCGGAAGGCGATGAAGGCGACCAGCAAGTCCTTCAGCGTCATCACCAGCGGACGGCCACCGTCGAGCGCGACAATGTTGCAACCGAACGACGATTGCAGCGGCGTGAAACGATAGAGCTGGTTGAGCACAACGTCGGGCACCGCGTCGCGCTTGATCTCGACCACGACGCGGTAGCCATCGCGGTCGCTCTCGTCACGCAGATCGGCCACGCCGTCGATTTTCTTGTCGCGCACCAGTTCGGCGATGCGCTCGACCATCGACGCCTTGTTCACCTGGTACGGAATTTCCGAAATAATGAAGGCTTCGCGCTCCTTGCGGACGGTCTCGATTTCGACCTTGCCGCGCATGACGATTGAGCCGCGTCCCTGGCTGTAGGCCGAGCGAATGCCATCGCGGCCGAGAATAATTCCGCCGGTCGGGAAATCCGGACCCGGCACGATCTTGATCAGGTCATCGATGGTGAGCGCAGGATTGTCGATGAGCGCGGTCGCCGCATCGATCACCTCACCGAGATTGTGCGGCGGGATGTTTGTCGCCATGCCGACGGCGATGCCGCCGGCGCCATTGACCAGCAAATTCGGGAAGCGCGCCGGCAACACCACCGGCTCTTTCTCGTTGCCGTCGTAATTTTCCTGGAAGTCGACGGTGTCCTTGTCGATATCGTCGAGCAGCGCCATTGCCGGCCGGCCGAGGCGGCATTCGGTGTAGCGCATGGCCGCCGGCGGATCGCCGTCAACCGAACCGAAATTGCCCTGCCCGTCGATCAGCATCAGGCGCATGGAGAAATCCTGCGCCATGCGCACCAACGCGTCGTAGATCGCCTGATCGCCGTGCGGGTGATATTTGCCCATCACGTCGCCGACGACGCGCGCCGACTTGACGTATTTCTTGTCGGGCGTGTGGCCCTGCTCGTTCATCGAATGGAGAATGCGACGATGCACGGGCTTCAGGCCGTCGCGCACGTCGGGCAGCGCGCGCGACACGATTACGCTCATGGCGTAATCGAGATAGCTGCGCTTCATCTCCTCGGTGATGGAGACCGGGCGCACATCGGATGGAGTTGCGTCCCCCGTTTTCGGAGGTTCGGTGTCGGCCAAGGCGACGTCCTGCGTGGAATTTTTGTTGCGGTTTTGTAGCTGATTCAGGCCCGGTCTGTCACCCGAAAACAGACCCTATACAGGCTAATATCCCCATTTAATTCAATATGTTACATGGCCTCACCCGACCCGGCGTGGATGTGGTTTTCCTAGGCCAAAACGCTCGCAAACGGTACGGGAGCGCCTTACTACCGTTCGTCCCGAAAGCGGGGACCAGCTTCAAAAACTGGACCCCCGCTTACGCGGGGGCGACGGCGACTTTGCTCGTTACTCATGCCGCTCGAATTTCTCATATCCGCGTTCGTTACACTGGTCGTCGTGGTTGATCCGATCGGCCTTGTCCCCTCGTACCTGGCAATCACCCAGGGCTTGCCCAAACGCGCCCGGCGGAGCGTTGCACTCCGCGCGGCCCTGATCGCTGTGGCGATCCTGGCCGGCAGCGCGTTGATCGGCGACTGGCTGCTGCACACGTTGTCGATCGGCCTGCCGGCCTTCCGCATCGCTGGCGGACTTCTGTTGTTTTCCATCGCATCCGAGATGGTGTTCGGCGTTCGCATCGAGCGGCAGGCGCGGCAGGCCGAGGATGCGATCGAAGAACACGTGCGCAATATCGCTGCTTTTCCTCTCGCCATTCCGTTGATGGCTGGCCCGGGCGCTATCACCGCAACAATTTTGCTGGCAGGCCGCAGCAATGGCGAGCCCGTGCAGTTGGCAATCCTGCTTGCGGTCATTGCAGCAGTCATCGCACTTTGCTTTGTCGTGTTCACACTGGCGGCATACATTGCAAAATCGCTCGGCGTTACAGCCAATATTGTGGCATCGCGCCTGCTCGGCGTGCTGCTTGCCGCACTCGCTGTTCAGTTCGTGATTGACGGCGCCCGCGCCGCGCTGGCGGGGTGAAATAGATGCCTCCAAATTTACTCCGCTCATTCCCGCGTAAGCGGGAATCCAGAGCAACAGTTACAGAGTCAGCGACTGGTGCCCTGGGCCCCCACCTTCGCGGGGGTGAGCGGAAATAGTTATGGCGTCCATTGCGCCGTGCCCGACGTAAGGGAAACCTAGCAAAATAAATTCCGCGTAATATCGGCAGTGCGCGGTGCCGCAACGGCTACTTTTTACCACCCGGTAAGCGGGAATCGGCTAAGCAGCGCGCGGGGCGACGCTCATTCACGGGACGCTTTCCCGGCAGGATTGGGTGTCATGACGATATCGGCAATTTCTTCGTCCGGCGCGTCCTTTGTTTCCACCATTCAAAAAGACCGGCAGGCCTTCAATCAGCTCGCCAACGCCTTGCAGTCCGGCGACCTGACTGCGGCACAAAGTGCCTATAATACGCTGGCTTCATCCCCGATGGCGCAGGGCAACAGCCCGTTCGCTCAAGCCATCCAGCAGATCGGTCAGGATTTGCAGTCGGGCGATGCATCGAGCCTCGCTGACGCGCAAAAAGTAATGTCATCGCTCCAGCAGGCGCGTGGTCATCATCACCACCATCACGGCGGTGGCGGCGAGGTTTCCGGATCATCGAATTCGTCGACCGCGAGTGGCACGAACCCACCCAACCCTGATGGCGATGGCGACACCGACGGTATCAGCAGCATTGCTCAGGTCGGTGCAACGGATTCGGACAACAAGCTCGACATCAAGGCCTGAGCGGGAACGATCCTTCGCTTTGGCCGTTGACGGCTCACCTTCATTGGCAATGAAGAACGCCGGCCGTGAAAGTTTTGCAATTCGTCGCGATCGTGCTGACCGCGTTGGCGCTGGTGCCCGGCGGCGCGCATTTGTTTGCCATGTCGAACAAGATGAATCTGAATGTCAGTGATTATTTCATTGTCCAAGGGATCTACCGCGGCTGGGCCTTGCTCGGAATCGTGCTGATCGGTGCCGTGTTGGCGAATTTCGCTTTGACGATTTTAATCCGCGGACAGCGCGCGCCGTTTGTGTTCGCTCTGATCAGCCTGCTGTGTCTGCTCACGACGCTGGCGATTTTCTTCGCATTTACGTTCCCGGCCAATCAGGTGACCAATAACTGGACCGACGCACCGGCCAACTGGCAGCAACTACGCTGGCAATGGGAAACGTCGCACGCCGTCAATGCGGCGATTACATTCATCGCCTTCTGCTCGCTGACGGTTTCAGTGCTGTTGTCGAAAGAATAGGCCGCGGCCGCTCTGCGTGGTCATGGCCGCCACAAGGCCGCGCCTGACGAGCACGCGACTGTTCGCTTTCGGTCAGAACGGAATTTCGTCGTCCATGTCGTCGCGCTTGCCACCAGCGCCGGCCGCCGCCATGGCCGGTTTGCGCTCCCGCGAAGCCGTCGGACCGGCCGAGCCGAAGTCACCCTCATCGGCCCCTGCACTACCGCCACCGCCGCCAGCCCGATCAAGCATGGTCAGCGCGGAGTTGAAGCCCTGCAGCACCACCTCGGTTGAATAGCGGTCCTGCCCCTCTTTATCCTGCCATTTGCGCGTCTGGAGAGCGCCTTCGAGATAAACCTTCGAGCCTTTCTTGAGATATTGCTCGGCAATCTTGGCGAGGCCTTCGCTGAAGATCACAACGCGATGCCATTCTGTTTTTTCGCGCCGCTCGCCAGTGTTTTTGTCGCGCCAGGATTCCGAGGTCGCCACCCGCAAATTGACGATCGGCCGCCCGTCCTGTGTCCGGCGAACCTCCGGGTCGGCTCCCAAATTGCCGACGAGAATGACCTTGTTGACGCTACCCGCCATGATGCTCTCCGCGTGGCGATTTGCGTGCGCAGCACTCCGCCTGGAGCCCGCACCGCTCGCCGTTTGAGGGCTGCGCGCCGCGCGAGCCCCGTTGAAAAACCCAACTCACCCTAGACCTCACCCCGGGACCGGCAAGCGCGTTTGCCCCTTTCCCACAGCGTTTAGAGGCCAAAAGCGGTCCCGACTGCTCCACTCTACGTGTTCTCTATTTGTTCTAACAGCTAATCGCCATGGATGCAAACCTTTCGCGCATGAATTTTGGTGCTCTTTAGTCCGTCCCGGCGGCGGAATCCGGGTTGTGACACGAAAGTCACAACCAATAGCAATCTCGTGTGTTTTGGTGGGGCAGCGCTGGACTTACTGCACCCCCGACTCCGCCAATATAGGCCATTCGGGGGATTCTGCTGGGGCCTGTTATGCGACACGTGACGTTCGCTACAACTTTTTTTGCCGCCGGCTTGCTCGCGGGCACGAGCTACGCGGCCGATATGCCGGCCAAGATGCCGATCAAGGCAGCGCCTGTCGCGGGCTATAGCTGGACCGGATTCTACCTCGGCGTGAACGGTGGCTACGGCGTCGGACGCAACCCAAGCACGACCTTCGATTTCTCCAACACGCCTCCCGGCACGCAACTCCTCGCGGACAGCTGGAACCTTGCGCCCGCCGGTTGGATTGGCGGCGTTCAGGCTGGCTACAACTATCAAATGGACCGTTGGGTATTCGGCGTGGAAGCCGACTTCCAGGGTAGCGGTCAAAAGGATTCTGCTTGCCTCGTTTGCACGGCGACGACCGGATCCTTCCTGGTCGATCAAAAGCTGCCGTGGTTCGCCACCGTGCGCGGTCGCATCGGCTGGGCGGCCGGGCCGATCCTGTCCTATTTCACCGGCGGCTGGGCCTATGGCCGCGTCGAGACCAGCTTGAGCGCCGGCAGCGCGTCGACTCCATTTGCAACCGGCTCAATACAGGACAACAAGTCGGGCTGGGTGATCGGCACCGGCCTCGAAGCAGCCCTTGCCGGAAATTGGACGGCGAAGGTCGAATATCTGTACATGTCGCTCGGCTCGACGGATGTGCCGAACTTCAACGCCGTCGGGGGTAGCGTGCACTTCAGCACCACCAGCGACATCCGCGACCGCTTTATCCGTGCTGGCCTGAATTATCGCATCGGCCCGACAACCGGCACTGGCTCGTCGACGTCCCCTGCTCCAACCTTCCGCAACTGGGCCGGATTCTATCTCGGCGGAAACGGCGGCTACGGCGTCGGGCGCAATCCGTCCGAGCTGCCGGTCACAGCCGGTGGCGCACTGCTCGTGGACGATCGGTGGAATGAGAAGTCCAGGCGGTTATTTTGGCGGCGTGCAAATCGGCTACGCCTGGCAATCGGCAAATTTCGTGTACGGTCTTGAGGCCGATATTCAGGCCACCGGCATGAAAGACACTGCGTGCGTCGCCGTCTGTGGCGGTGCCGGCTTTCTGGGTAAGTCCGTCGAACAAAAACTTCCGTGGTTCGGCACCGTGCGCGGGCGGCTCGGCTACGCGACCGGACCGGCGCTGTTTTATCTCACCGGCGGTCTGGCGTTTGGCGAGGTGAAGACGAGCCTCACGGAAACGATCCCTGCTCCCGTGGGGGCCGTCACGACCATCTCGGCAAACGAGACCAAGACCGGCTGGACCTTCGGCGCCGGTGCTGAAGCGCCGATCTGGGGCAACTGGACCGCCAAGACCGAGTATCTCTACATGGACATGGGCAGCACCTCGCTGGGCCTGACGAACACGATCGCGGGCGCCGGGACCATCAGCCGGACGCTCAACAGCGACATCAGAACCCACATCTTCCGCGGCGGTGTGAACTACCACTTCTGACGCGGGCTCTATTGCTTCCGCACTTTGTCCACAGGCCGGGCGCAAGTTCCGGCCAGCGTTGGACTGGCAAAGCGACCTCGTTCTTACTACGTTCCCTCTGACAGGCCCGAACGGCCCCGTAGTTTGCGGGTCTGCGGGGGCTACTTTGTCTGACAGGTCCCAAATCGCAGATCCAATGGCCGAACGCTCCAGCAAATCCACCCGCGACGCCCGCCAGATCACCATTCGCGGCGCGCGCGAGCACAATCTCAAGAACGTCGACGTCGCCATTCCGCGCGACCAGCTGGTCGTGTTCACCGGCCTGTCGGGCTCGGGCAAATCCTCGCTCGCCTTCGACACGATTTATGCCGAAGGCCAGCGCCGCTATGTGGAGTCGCTGTCGGCCTACGCGCGGCAGTTCCTCGAGATGATGCAAAAGCCGGACGTCGACCAGATCGACGGATTGTCGCCGGCGATATCGATCGAACAGAAAACGACATCGAAGAATCCGCGTTCGACCGTCGGCACCGTCACCGAGATCTACGACTACATGCGCCTGCTGTGGGCGCGCGTCGGCATCCCCTATTCGCCCGCTACAGGCTTGCCGATCGAAAGCCAGACCATCTCGCAGATGGTCGACCGCGTGCTGGCGCTGCCGGAAGGCACACGCATCTACGTGCTGGCCCCGGTCGTGCGCGGCCGCAAAGGCGAATACAAAAAGGAACTCGCCGACTTCCTGCGCAAAGGCTACCAGCGCGTGAAAATTGACGGCGCCTTCCACGAGATTGGCGACGTGAAGCCGCTCGACAAGAAATTTACCCACGACATTGATGTTGTAGTCGACCGGCTGGTGGTACGCGGCGATATCGGCACGCGGCTTGCGGACTCGCTCGAGCAATGCCTGAAGCTGGCCGAAGGCCTCGCTGTCGTTGAACTCGCTGACACCAAAGCGAGCGGCGCGACCGCCAATCGCGGCCGCAATGCGAACGCCGAACGGCTGATCTTTTCCGAGAAATTCGCCTGTCCGGTCTCCGGTTTCACCATTTCGGAAATCGAGCCGCGGCTATTCTCGTTCAACAATCCGTTCGGCGCCTGCCCGGAATGCGGCGGCCTTGGCGTTGAACAGCATATCGACGCCGATCTCGTGATCCCGGACCGCGATGCCAGCTTGCGCAAAGGCGCCATTGCGCCCTGGTCGAAATCAAGCTCGCCTTATTACACGCAGACGCTCGACGCGCTCGCCAAGCACTTCCGCTTCACGCTCGATACCAAATGGAAGGATCTGCCGAAGAAAACGCAGGATGCAATCCTCTATGGCTCCGGCGAGGACGAGATCAAATTTATCTATGACGACGGGTTGCGTGGCTACACGACGAAGAAGCCGTTCGAAGGCGTCATCACCAATCTCGAGCGCCGCTTCAAGGAAACCGAGAGCGAGTGGGCGCGCGAGGATTTGCAGAAATATTTCACTGACGTGCCCTGCAAGGCCTGCCACGGCGCGCGGCTCAAGCCGGAAGCACTCTGCGTCAAGATTGGCGGACAGAACATCTCGCAGGTGGCGGAGCTGTCGGTGCGGCGTGCCGGCGAATGGTTCGCCGAGATCCCGAAGCAGCTCAACGCGCAACAGAACGAGATCGGCACGCGCGTGCTCAAGGAGATCCGCGAGCGGCTGAAGTTCCTGGTGGACGTCGGCCTCGATTATCTCACGCTCTCGCGCGCCTCCGGCACGCTCTCCGGCGGGGAGAGCCAGCGCATCCGGCTCGCCTCCCAGATCGGCTCCGGCCTCACCGGCGTGCTCTACGTGCTGGATGAGCCGTCGATCGGCCTGCACCAACGCGATAACGCGCGCCTGCTTGAAACCCTCAAACGCCTGCGCGACCTCGGCAATACCGTGATCGTGGTGGAGCACGATGAGGATGCCATCCGCACGGCTGACCATGTGCTCGACATCGGCCCCGGCGCCGGCATTCATGGCGGCGAGATCGTGGCGGAGGGCCAGGTTGATGATCTCATTGCCGCACCGAAATCATGGACCGGCAAATATCTCTCCGGCGAGCTATCTGTCGCGATCCCCGAGCGGCGCCCGCGCTCGCGCCGTGCGCTCAAGGTCGTCAATGCTCGCGGCAACAATCTCAAGAACATCACCACGGACATTCCGCTCGGCCTGTTTACTTGCGTCACCGGCGTCTCCGGCGGCGGCAAATCAACGCTGCTGGTCGACACGCTCTATGCCGCGGTGGCGCGCAAGCTTAACGGCGCTTCGCTCGCCCCTGCCCCGCATGACCGCATCGAGGGGCTGGAGCACATCGACAAGATTATCGACATCGATCAATCGCCGATCGGCCGCACGCCGCGCTCCAATCCGGCGACCTATACCGGCGCCTTCACACCGATCCGCGAATGGTTTGCGGCGCTGCCCGAGAGCAAGGCGCGCGGCTACGAGCCGGGACGCTTCTCGTTCAACGTCAAAGGTGGCCGCTGCGAGGCCTGCCAGGGCGACGGCGTCATCAAGATCGAGATGCACTTTCTGCCCGACGTCTACGTCACCTGCGATGTCTGCAAGGGCAAGCGCTACAACCGCGAGACGCTTGAAGTGCTGTTCAAGGGCAAGTCGATCGCCGACGTGCTCGATATGACGGTCGAAGAGGCGCTCGAATTCTTCAAGGCGGTGCCGCGCGTACGCGACGTGTTGGCGCTGCTGCATCGCGTTGGCCTCGACTACATCCATGTCGGCCAGCAGGCCACGACGCTCTCCGGCGGCGAGGCGCAGCGCGTCAAGCTCGCCAAGGAGCTGTCAAAGCGTGCGACCGGCCGCACGCTCTATATTCTCGACGAGCCGACCACCGGCCTGCATTTCCACGACGTGGCCAAGCTGCTCGATGTGCTGCACGAACTCACCGACACCGGCAACACGGTGGTGGTGATCGAGCACAATCTCGAAGTCATCAAAACTGCCGACTGGGTGATCGACCTGGGGCCCGAAGGCGGCGACGGCGGCGGCGAAATCGTCGCGTCGGGCACGCCGGAAGATATTGTGAAGGCCAAGCGCAGCTACACCGGGCAATTCCTGGCGCCGGTGCTCGGGCGTCCGGCACGGCGCAAGGGGCGGATCGAGGCGGCGGAGTAGCTAGTCACATAGCAGCCTGCGCCAAAAGACAGCGTCTACACGGTCTGCTAGTTTGGCACTTAGCGGAACGCAAAAATCAGCCTGAAGAGCGTTTCTATTCTGGGGGGATTCAATGCGCACTTCGATTTCAATCGCTGCAATTTCCGCTGCCCTGCTCGTCTTTGCCGCCGATGTGGTTTTGGCCCAAGCGCCCACATCCCCACCTTTGACCAAGCGCGAATTGCGCCAGCAGGACCGCGTCGAGTGCTCGAAGCAGGTTACCCGCTATCAGGCCGACCTTTTCCTCGAATGCATGACGAACCGCGAAGCCGCGCGCAAGGCAGCCGCGAAAAACCAGGCCGCCGAAGAGCGCGCCGCCAAGCGGGCAAAGGCCACGCAGGATTTCGAGAAGACTGTGAAAGAGCACCAGGCCTTGAATAAGGAGCGGCTCGCACAAATCGAACAGGAGCGTGTCAAACGCGCCGATTGCAAGAAGCAGGCTGCCGACCAGAAACTCCATTTCGCGAAACGGCTACGCTTCATCGAAAAGTGCGTCGCGGCGAAATAATCTTCGGTCGGCTCCCTAAAATCGCGCAGGGTTGCGCCAGCGCGCGTTGAATTCCCGCAACGCCTGCTCGCGGCTCACCGCATAACCGCGGTTTTGCGTGCTGCCGGGATCGCGCGCGGTAATGACCCAGAACCATGGCGTTCCCGGTGGCGCCTGCGAGGTCAGCGTGATGCGGCCGACCTGCGCCTTACCATCGAATACATCGTAATCGTCTGCCGACCATTCGCCGCTGGGATTTTTCGACGTGCGGACGAGATCCAGCATCGCACCTGGCGGATTATTTCCGCCCCATGAGCCAGGCGCCGATGATCAACACAACGCCGAGGCCACCCGACAGCAAACCATGCTTGACGCGGATGCGCGCGAGACCCGCTTCGTGCCCGGGGAAGAAGCTCGGCAATGCATCCGCCGGCATCATGAAATAAATTGCGGCAATCACAATCAGCACCAGGCCGAGAATAAGAACGATGTTTTTCATTGCGAGTTTTCCCTTTTACTATAGCCCGGTCGCGAAGCGCGCCATCACGACGATAATCGCGACCTGCATTGTACCCTGCACCGCCACGACACGCACATAGGTTCTCATCCAGCGCGCGATTTTTTCCGCGTCCGGCTGCGGCTTCTGCACCTCAAAATAGAGCCGCAGGTTGGTCGGCAGCAGATAGCCCAGCCCCTGCACGGTGAGCACGGTGACGATGGCGAGCGCGGCGATCACCCACCAGAACTCAGGATAGGACACGTCGAGAAATCCCATCCGCACCGCCAGGAACCAGCCGGCTGTTGAGGTGATGGTCGACAGTGTCGGCATCAAAATCAGCGTACGCGGAATAAGCCCTGCGATGATCGCGCGCCGCGTTTCGAACGACACCCTACGCAGCACCGGGCCGACGATGAAGCCCATGAACAAATCAATGCCGGTCCACAATGCGCCGGTCATCACATGCACGAAATTGAGAAACCACAGGCTGGGGCTCAGGATTGCGGCAATCATTGCGACAATCGCGGCCGCCGCTGCGACGAGATACCAAGGCCGTAATGGATTGGCGGCGCGAACAGGCGGCGCGGTCAGTGTGGTGTCGGCCAAAGCGATCGTCCCTGCGTGATTGCGATCGACCGTAGCGGGGCAAACCCTCGCTTGCCAAGAGACCTATCACGAGGTGGTAGGGCCGGCGTCAGGCGGCTTGCGCCACGGCCTCATCGCGGGCGTGATCGTGTCCACTCTTCTGGTGGTGGTCCACGCCGTAGTCGATATCAATCTGGAACAGGAGCGCGCGCGTCCCGTGATCGGGACTGCCATTGAGCACGCCCTCGATATCGGCGATCTCACGCTTCAGAATTTCGATTTCCTCGCCGTTCAGGTCGACGTCACCGACCGCAATCTGAGCGTCGGTCTCCAGCGACTTCAGAAATTGCCTCAGCCGGGCCAGATCGACATTGAGGGGCGCCTTGACCATGGCTCAATCATAATCCCCGACCCCCGCCCGCAAAGCGGTTATCCACTCACAAATGCATCACGGCGTTTTCTTCTGTGGATGACTGGCGGGGGTCGGAACCAAGCACCCCCTCAAGCAGAAGTACCGCCTACCCCTCGCCTTCAATGCGGCCCACAGCGTAAACTCCGCCCAACAAACGGGAGCAAAACACCATGGCGGGCAAGACCATCCAGATCCACGGGCGCGCGGGCAGCGATTTCGATTGTTACCTCGCAATGCCGCAGGCCCCCGGCCCGGTGCCGGCAGTGGTGCTCGCCAGCGCTGTGCATGGCGTCGATAAGGACCTGCGCGATCTCGCCGATGAATTTGCCTCGCATGGCTTTATCGCAGCCGCGCCCGATCTGTTCTGGCGCACGATCCCCGGGCCGCTCACGCGCGCCGACGGCGAACTCACTGGCAAACGCTCGCAGCCGCGGCCGGAAAAAATAAAGACCGGCGAAGCCGACATCGCCGACACGCTCGACATGCTGCGCAAGCTACCGGAGTTCAATGGGCGCGCCGCCGCCATGGGATTCTGTTATGGCGGCCCCTACGCCATCATCGGGCCGAAGCGGCTCGGTTATGCCGCCGGCATTTCATGCCACGGCACCCGCATGCAGGACTACATCGGCGAGCTCGACGGCGTTACGGCGCCGATCTGCATCATCTGGGGCGACGAAGACAATCAGGCTCCGCCGGACGTGCTTGAAGCCTATCGCAAGGTGCCGCCCCGCATGAGCAATGTGGAGCTCCACATTTTTCCCGGCGTCAAGCACGCCTACATGATGCCGGATGCCGGCGCCGCTTACAGCAAGCAGACGCGCGATTTTTCCATGGCGCGGGCCCTCGCCATCCTCGGCGATTTACGTGGCGGCGGCGAACGATTGCGCAAGGCGTCGTGAACTCGCAGCAATTTCAGCCGTCGTCCCGGCCGAGCAACGCGTCCGCGCAAAGCACAGCCCTCGGCCTCATGGCGAGGAGCGCTGCGTAGCAGCGCGTCTCGAACCATGGACCCCGCCCCATCCTTCGAGACGCCCGCTACGCGGGCTCCTCAGGATGAGGCGGAGATAGGCTGTGGCGAATCGGGTCCGCGCTTTCGCGGGGACGACAGCAAACGCTACGCCGCCTGCGCGGAAAGCTCCTTGTCCTTCTCTGCCGCGCGCTGCGCCGCCGGCCGCGTCGCGAAGCGGCCGATATAGTCCTGGAATTCCTTCCGCTCCGGAATCAATTTGAACATCATGCCGTAGCGCAGGCCAGAGCCGATGACGATGTCCGCAGCAGTAAATTGCTCGCCCATCAGATAGGGACCCTTGGCGACGGCCCTGCTGACGATGTCGAGCACGGTGTCGAAATCGCGCCACCCAAGCGCGGCCGCGCGCGGATCCTCCTTGCGGGGAAAAGCACGGTCGGTCATCGCCGGCTCAATCACGCTCGGCCCGAAGAATAGCCACTTGAGATATTCGCCACGGCGCGGCGTGCCCACCGGCACGTTAAGCTTCTTGTCGGGAAATTCGTCGGCGAGATAAGTGCAAATGGCGGCCACCTCGGTGATCGCCGTGTCTCCGTGCTTGAGCGCGGGGACCTTGCCCATCGGATTGATGGCGAGGTATTCGGGCTTCAGATTTTCACCCTTGCTCAGGGTCACCAGCTTGATGTCATAAGGCTGACCGATTTCTTCCAGCATCCACAGCACAATGGAGGAACGCGACGGCGAGGCGTGATAGAGCGTGATTTTGGCCATGCAACACCTTGTCAAACATTGGATTTCAAACGAACGTCAGCGATACCGCGGAAATGTGCAGGGAAAATGACCGATGTCCAATAACGTTCGCGACAACACCGAGCGCCATCGCTTCGAGCTCGATGCTGACGGCCATGTCGCGTTCTCGAACTACAAGCGTTCCGAGGGGCTCTTGACGATCCTGCATACCGAAGTCCCCAAGGAACTCGAGGGGCGCGGCATCGGCTCGGCCCTGGTGCGCGGCCTGCTCGAGATGGCCCGCGCACAAGGCCTCAAGGTCCACGCGGTGTGCCCCTTCGTGAAAGCCTATCTCGATCGCCACGCCGAATACGCCGACTTGCAGGCATAGGCGGCGCAGCACGCCCGATGCGCAGACGGTTGGTGACAGTCAACGACAAAATGCAGAAGGGCTATCGCTATGTCCTGAGCGCGCCGCCCGGCCGCGCCTTCGATGCGGAATTCAAGCCGCAGTTGACGCCGGCGCAAATGCTCAGGCTTGGCGTGTTCGGCGGAAAGTACATGACCGACTGCCGGCGCGAATTTCCAAAATCCTGGTTCATGAAAGCAAAACTGTCGCCGCGTGGCTACGATATCGACTGCAATTTCTTCGGCATCGATGCCAGTCAGCCTCTGTCGGAATGGAAACGCAAAGGCTGGATCCATCCCGACGATCCGCGCGGCTGGTTTCAATGGTACTGCCGCTACTACTTGGGCCGCCGCCTACCGAACGAAGACCAGCGGCAGATCAAGCGCTGGAAGGCGATCCGCCGGCACGTGCGCCAGGTACAGAAACATTGCGAGCCGGGCGACTTGCTATGCCGTCGCCGCCAGCGGCAGGCACTGCTGCACTGGGCGTATGACAGTCGAAAGATTTGACGTCCTTATTCCGCGGCAAAGGCGCGCGTTCGTACTGAGCGCACTTTCCAACGCCCCATCACCGCGTCGATGACGACAACCGCAAGCCCGGCACCGAGCACCTGCCAGCCGGGCCGGATACCGATGCCGAAGTCAAAGATCATGCCAAGCACCAGCAGCGGAGAAACATGAAACGCGATGGCGATGCCAACCGCTTCGCCGATGAATGTGATGATTGATACGACAACAGTGAGCATCAACAGGCTTTGCGTCGACAATTCGCTTGTGTCCTGCCACCACGCCAGCAGGCGGTAGGCGATCAGCCAGAAAAACAGGCTGGCGGCGAAAGTGGGCACTGTCACGTCGGCCTTGGTCTGCTGGAAATAGTGAACGAGCGCGAACAGTGCGATCCCGTAAATAATCTGGTGCAGCCGCCGCCAGCGCAACGCGCCGAGGCGGCGCACCATGCCGTCGGTCGATGTGGCCGCGAGCGTCGCAAGGCCGAGCCACGCTGTTGCGCCGATGATCAGATAAACGCGGTGGGTGATTTCGTGCACGGCCTTGCCGACATCGTAGCTCTGGTCGGCGAAAAACAGCGTGAGATGCGCCGCGATGTAGCAAAAGGCCCCTACTCCGAGCATGCGCCGGATATCGATCAGATTGCCGTAGCGAAAAATGCGCCGGAACGGCGTCACGGCCAGCGTCAGGCCCAGAAAGACCAGCGCCCAGAATCCGGCGCGATGGATCAGATCGTTGAGCGGGCGTGCGCCATGCGCGATTGCATCCGCTTCTAGCATCGCCTTGGCGAGCGGCAGCAGCAGGATCGCAAGCGTCGCGACGCGCAAAGGCGATAGCCGCCCGCGCCGGTCGCGCCAAAGTTGCCAGGAATCCACCCTTGTAGCCGCCATCGAAACCTTCATTGCATGCGTAGTTTTACCAATTCCATCCGCTGCATAACGGGTATACCGCACCGCACAATCTAACTATACAACCGCAGCGTTCGTGCTAGCATTTTGCAGTCGCTTTGATTCGTCACAATCGATCAAAAGCGTGCTTGCGGACAAAGGCATCGCAACGGACCAACATCCGGCGGGCCGCCAATTTCGGGAGACGGACGAGGAGCAGTTCAAGACGCCACAGCAACGCTGCGCCGGGAGGTTTTAATGGAGGCCACCGATGTCGCGAACACTGTTTCGCTCGCTGCTTGTCTTTGCGCTCGCGTTTCTTGTCAGCACCACAGTTCTCGTCAGCGCCACTGTCACATTCGCGCACGATAGTTGGATCAACCGCGGTGGGTTCAAGAACACCGCGGGCGAATGGTGTTGCGGCGACTACGACTGCAAGAGCTACACGCGCACGTCCTCGACAGCCACGGGTTGGATGATCGAGGGCGAACTGGTGCCGTTCGATGAAGCGATGCCGGTGGCACCCCCCGACGGCCAGCTGACGATATGCCGGCGGCCTGACGGAACGCGGCGCTGCGTTTTCGGACTAAAGCCCGGGCTGTAAGGGAGATTTTGTCAAACAGGAACGTGCGCGCCGGGTCACGGTGCGCACTCACCCATTCGTTTGTCAGATCATTCGCGATCGACGGGCTCAGCGCCCTTTTGCAATATCAGCGCGATGATACCGGCTGTCCCAATCAGGATAAAAGCAGCCCCTACATTGTCGTGACCAACGAAATCAGCAATCGCGGCAAGGACAATAGCGCAGAACCCGAGTGACACACCCCAGAGGCCGAGCCAGTCGATCGCTTCAATCGTTTCATGCTTGCGAGGACGCACGGTCTCGGCACGCGCCTTTGGCCGCAACTGAATTGGCATCGCAAAGTCTCCATGGTTGCTGCGACCCCCACCCAGCATTCTGCTACGCAATTTCCGTGCCGCTTTGATTTAACGCAAGTATCGTTTTCCGGTTCCTTACAGACCGTGACGTAGAATCATCGCATAATTGACTTAAATTCTCGGCAGCGGCCGGCCACCGGCCACTTTCGACGGTACCTTTACCCAGGCTTCACCATCGAGCACGACATCGCCGCTGACCGAGCAGGTGCATGTCAGCCGGGCGCGGGTTTTTTCGGGCAGCAGCTCGGCAACCACGACATTGACGTCAACCGTATCGCCGATCTTGACCGGTGCGCGGAAATTCAAGGTTTGCGAAATGTAGATAGCGCCTGGGCCCGGAAGCCTGGTGCCCAGCACGGCCGAAATCAGACTGGCGGTATAAAGGCCATGCGCAATACGCGTGCCGAACGGTGTCTTGGCGGCAAAATGCTCCGACAAATGAATTGGATTGCGGTCGCCAGTGACCGCGGCAAATCCCACGACATCGGCAGCGTCGATTGTTTTATGGAGCGTCTCGGTCATGCCGACCGAGAGGTCCTCAAAACATAAGAGGCGTAATTCCAGTGGATTCAATTGAATCTCTGCACGTCCCTAGGGCTCCGGCTTGGGACGCCGGACCCACACGACCACAAGAACCACCAGGCAGCCAACGATGGCGGCTGCAAACGTCGCGGCAAATGCCCAATTGCTTAGTTCCATTTTCAGCGCCCTCCATTCGGCATCTCAACCTCATCTATAGCACGGAAACCCGAGGTTTAGGGGTGTCAGACCTTGTTAAGCCGCAAGGGCTACAGCTCTGAAGGTGACCGTTCTCAAAATCCGGCCTGCCGCGCTTTCGATGACCCGGGTCATTGAACCGCAGGACGCAGAATTTGAGGACCTATTCAATCAAACAAACCAGGAGGGGCGACCATGAAAAAAGCGGTGCCGGAGAAAATGTTCAACGACGATCAATCCAGATTGACGACGCTTCGCAATTGGGTGCTTGAGAATGAGGTCACCGAGATTGAGATGAGCGAACGACAATTCTGGAATTTCGCGCATCTCCAGCCGATCTCCGAAAAACCATGGGTAACATTCATGGGCCGTCAGTTACGGGTGCCGATGATGCCTGCAGGCGCGCAAAAGTGTCTCGGGATTGACGACAAAAAGGCTCCCGGCTCCATTTGAGCATGCGGCGCCGCGTCCGCATGCGGCACAGATAACGATGGCATGTGCTCGTGACTTAAAACTGGTCGGGCCGCTTAGTCTTGAATTCGTTTGATACAGTGATATTGCCGTCCCCTTGGCATTTGCACGACATCAATCGACGGTATCGCACTGAGACAACTGCCGGTAACTTCTAAAATTTGATCGGCTGGACACGTGTTGTTCTCAACAAGGACTTTCTGTCCGCAAGATAATTGGTTCGTGTCGGGTTCTTTCTTCAGTGTCTGCGCGCCTGCCGGCACGACATAAGCGACGGCGATAGCGATCATTAACTTGGCCGACCGAGTCCCCATCGGCATTACCTATGGGCGCATCAACTCACTGAGTCTATGAAAACCATCTCAGGGCTCGTACGGCAGCGTCTTGTTATTGCCGCCCGAGTACACAGCTACAATAAGTACCTAATTTGTATTTAGGTCATTTGAAAGGATACATACTATGACGGATCCTACTTCATCCAATGAACCCCAGAAGCCCGCAACGCCTGCTCCGACACCGCAGCAGCAGACGCAGGGTGACCCGAAGCCGAATACCGACAAGCCGGCTGGCCAGCAGCAGCAAAAGTAGGCTGCGCGACTATTCACAAATGGAGGCCCGGCCTAGCGCCGGGCTTTTTATCGCCGCGGGAGAGGAAATCATGCTAATCTGCCCGCGTGGCGGACAAGGTCCGCAGAAAGGCACTTATGCGCATTTTCATTTTTAAGTCGGATAAAAGCCCGAACTTGCGTGCGTTTTCGGACGACCAGGAAGGCGAAAAGTTGCCGGCGCAATTCCGGCCCTGGCACGCGGTCGGTGTTGTCCGGGCGGATTCAGCGCCTCCTCACAATTTAAACCGCGACCTGATTGAAGCGTCGATCACCAGTGACGGCTTCCAATTGTGGCGGATGAAAAAGCAGGCGTAACGCCTATGTGCTTGCTTCCGTCTCCGGTAACTCGACTGGCGTGTACACGCGAGTGATCGGTTCAAACACCGTAACCCGAATCGCGGGATAGGTTTGTTTGAGTTTTGAGCCCGCAGCGAGGGCTTCCGCCTCCGTCTCGTATCGCGCCTTCGACTTGCCATCGACGGTCAGGACAAAGCCGTCGACTGGCATCGCGTTCGTACGAAGGTTTGTTGGTTTCTTTGCTTCTTCGCTCATCGCCTATTCCTTTTAGGTGTGGGTCGGCGCCACACAATGAAATTCAAATATCTTCGACATTGAGATCGTACGTACCCCTTCGCCCCCGGGCGTAGACCTTCGCGGCAATCGAATAGATACGCTCGCGATTTGTGTCGAAGGCTTGCAGGATATCGATTGCATCGAACCGGAGGTTCGGCTGCATCTGCTTCAACGTATCCGCCATGATAAAGAACGAGTTCTCCATGGAGCGGTCATATCCCCAGAAGCGAACCGCCCGCCGCGTGGCATCGTAGCTGCGGCTACGATTTGGAAAATTGATCGCCATGTTTGCTGTCCGACATATCGATTAAAGCAGAAACACCTGAAGAATGGGTCTCATTCAAAACAACGCCTTTATGTGGCGACGAATTGCCATAAGCACAGGGGCAGACGCTCGTCAGAGTGAAATAAACCTCTCCTGCAGGTACGCGTGGTACGGAGCCGATTAACCCTCCAAGTCATCAGACAGTGCGATAAACGTCGCAATTCGGCCTGATCGTCCCCATATACGATCACCAACATCCGACAGGCCGAATCAACGACGCCGTCGAGCGATAAAGCGCTCGGCGCCTGTCGCGCAGGGAGAATGCCATGTTCACGGCAAAAAAATTCCGCGAGAAAGCGGCAGAATTGGCCGAATCGCTCAAGCACACCGACGTTCCGAGCGAGATCCGCAAACTCGAGCGATCAAAAGAAAGCTTCTCTGCGTTGGCGGAAAACGAGGATTGGCTGGCGACAAATTTCGACAAGATCATCCACGCGCCTCGAACACCGCCTGCCGATGACGGCGCCGGAACGCTTGTGGCGCACGTAGCCGACGCCGATGTCGAAGAGCGTATTCTGCGTTGTCTCGGCGCCGCCGTTATCATGCAGTGGAACACAATTCCGACGAAGCTCCAGCGAGAGCTCTTCGACACTGCGGGTTCGGTGGGCGACGTATTGAAATCGTCGGAGCTGCGAGCGCAAATTGCACGCTTTCTGCACAAACAAAAAGATGAAGTAAGTTCTGTCTGGTGCGTTTCTAAAAAAGTGACGAAAGGAACACCTGATGGCACATAAGCTCAAAATCGGCCAGATCGTCGAACTTGCGCCTCATATACTTCGATCAACGGCCCAAGGCCCCTATGAAATTCGACATCTCATTCCTGCCTCGGACCGAGATCCTGAAGAACCCCGCTACCGCATCAAGAGTACCGTCGAAAAATATGAGCGGGTTGCACCGGAAAGCGATCTCACGCTTTCGGTCAGCGTATTTTCCTGAAACGATAAGTAAGCAAATCATGTGACGACGGAGGCCTCGTCTCTCCGCGACTCACGCCGCCTGATCCCGCTGATGGGCCGCGGCAAGATCGACCGGATCCACATTGACCATTTCGATCGAAGACGGCTCGCCGGCGTCGGCGGGCAGGAAGATCAATGTGGCAACACGACGATAGACCGGGAACGACACTTCCTCGATCAGTTCTTCGTCCGTCACCACTTCGTAATCGCCGGCCGCAAGGCGCCGATCGACTCCTTTGAGCGAAAATGGATGCTGAAACGTCAGCGTCACTCGTTTCGTTCGCATAACCATCACAATGTCCTCGTTGCCGAAGTGTCTCAGCGGGCTTTGCCGAGGCTATCCAACAGCGACACCTCTTGCGTCCACGTGATGGCACTTGAGGCATTCGAAGGTAAAC
Organism: uncultured Alphaproteobacteria bacterium; assembly: GCA_963817815.1. Taxonomy (GTDB): domain Bacteria; phylum Pseudomonadota; class Alphaproteobacteria; order Rhizobiales; family Xanthobacteraceae; genus Pseudolabrys. Next base: position 407,388 of record CAWFPY010000001.1, read on the forward strand.
ACGTCACGGCCTGGCCGCTCGGTCTCGATCCCGACCAAATATAATTCCAGCTTGCATTGCGGACACACGATCAGCGACGGCGCGGGAGTGATCGTCGCCATTGGGGGTTGATCCATAGCGATGACAGTGCGCCTCCCCCCGTCGAATAGCGAGGCCTAAAAGCCTGGTTTAAGGCCACCTCACCATCACAACAACGCGGACAAATCGCGTTGCCTGGCCGTGCCGACAGACGGCTAGCGTTTGGAACGGCGGCGGTAGAATCCCGCCACGACCCAGGCCGCCACAAACCAGAACAGAAACGCGGCAAGCATCGGCCCGACAGCAAGAGCGATATATTTGGCAACGATCGGCCCGAGTGGAAGGACGTAATCAAAGTTCAGTCCCTTCGCAAAACAATCAAAGGGACTACCGAGCGCCGGCTCGGCCCTGCGCGCTTCAACACAAGCATCCTGGATCGCCGCCAGAGATCGCGGCGCGACGACGGCACTGTAGAAAAGCCAGCCGACAACAACCGCCCAACACGCAGATACAACGATCCAAAGCCTGAAAAACCCCAGTTTCCAATTCATAGGTCCCCCGTCGCTGAAATTCTGCCGGTCCTTTATCGATTTGCCAAGCTCCGTCCGTACGTTTCAGCACCTGCGCCGACCGCGGCCTGCCCGCCCATCAGTATTTCCCCGTCTTGCCGGACTCGGCGCCAGTAAAATAAAGCATCCACATGCGCAACGTTTCCTCGACCGGCGAGTTAGAGGGGTGGCGGCTGAGTTGGATGATCTTGAAAGAACTTACGGCCCGGCCCCGGTGATTAAATTTGAAGTCGCACCGTTATTTTCTGGAAACCATACGTGCCATGATACTCATTCGTCTCGCCATCAGCATCTTCGCATTGATGCTCCTCGGAACGGCATTTTCGCTAAATGTGGTGCAAAGCGAGCAAGGTCCCGCCTCTGCCGAATCCGTGATGATTACGCGTCAATAGACGGTTTGCGGCACAGCCACCACAGCACACCGATCAGCGCCACGTTCCCGAGCGCAAACAGCGTCAGCACACCGATCGTCCAGTCAGAGCCATTGGCTTCGATCAGCAACGCGCCAACCGACGGCGCGAACGCCTGTACGATCAGACTTGGAAAGGCGAGCTTGCCCATCAAGCGCGGAAAACGCACGGGCCCGAACAAGGCCAGCGGCAGCGTGCCGCGTCCGATCCACGAAATTCCGTAGCCCGCGCCATAGAGCAAGATCACCAAAAGCAACGCAGGCACGGCACCAAACAATAGCAGCAGACCGGCGGCCATTAACGTGCAAGACGCAATCATGGTCCAGATCGGGTGATAGCGGTTGCCGAACAGGCGTTCCACGATACGCGCGCCAACCTGCGCCGGGCCGAACAGCGTGCCGAGCGTCACCGCCGTTGCAAAGTCCAGTCCCCTCGCCTGCAGAAAAATCAGCAAATGCACCACAACGATCGAGCCGATGCCGGCCGCGATCGAAAGCACGACGGCCAGCAGCCCGAAGATCAGCATTTCGTTGTGGATGGACGCTGGAGCACCGGCGGATTCGATCGTGCCGCCATCTGTATTATCTTTGTCCGCGCGCGGCGGGACGCGTCGCACGACCGACATTTGCAGCGGCAGCGCCACAAGCACGTGCAGGGCTGCGTAGATGAAGCAGGCGCTGCGCCAGCCCACATGCTCGATCATGAAAGCGCTGAGCGGCCAGCAGATGGTGCTGGCGAAGCCGCCGAACAGCGTGAGATTGGTGATCGGGCCGCGTGCTTCGCTGCCGTACATGCGGCCGAGTGCTGCAAAGACTGCATCGTAAAGCCCGGTACCCATGCCGATGCCGATCAACACCCAGGCGAACAGATAAAACGGCAGCGCCGGCGCAAGGCCTACACCGGCGAGGCCTGCGGCGTAGAATGTGGAGCTGGCCAGCAGGACAGGACGTCCACCGCGCGCATCGATGACGCGGCCAACCTGGGGTGAGATCAGCCCAGCAGTGAGCAAGCCGATTGATGTGCCACCGACAACCCAACCGAGCGACCAGCCGGTCTCGGCAACAATCGGCTCGGCGAACACGGCGGGAAAATAGAACGACGTCCCCCAAGCCAGGATCTGGGCGATGCCCAGCGCGGTAATGACGACGCGGCGGTCAAGTACGCGCGCCTCTGCCGTTAATTCCAAAGGGTGGCGTCCTTAGTTCGCCGGCTCCATGCCCTTGGATTTGAGCACTGCAGCCGCCTCGGCACCAGAGAACACCTGCATGAGCGCCTGCGCGGCGGCCTTGTTCTGCGTGGACGCGCTCAACCCCACCGCATAGGTCGTGGTGTTCTGAATCTCCTTGGGCAGCGGACCGACCAGCACTGCACCCTTCACCGGCACGATCTCACTGATCTGGTGCAGTCCGAGTTCGGCCTCCCCGCTGACAATGAGGTCGGCAACGTGACCGCCTTTCTTGAGCTTGGCTTTCGGCCGAACCTGGTCGGCAATGCCGAGCCGCTCGAGCAGCTTGTCGATGTAGATGCCGCTGGAGCCGCCACTCGCAGGGTCGATATAGGCAACGGACTTGGCCGCGAGCAGCGCGCGTTTGAAGGCATCCACGGAGCTGATATCCGGTTTGGCCGCACCCTCTTTGACGACCACGCCGACACCGACGCTTGCAACGTTGGCGGTGCTTCCGGCGGCGATCTTGCCGCTGGCGGTTAGCTCCTTGAGCACCGCAGGCGTGATGACAGCGACGTCGAAGGCCGCTCCGCGCTCAATCTTCGTCTTGAGGCCTCCAGCGGTGTCGTTATCGATAACGACCGTGTTGCCGGTCTGCTTTTCATAGGCCGGCACCAAGGCCACCACGACCTGTTTGAAGGCTCCGGCGGTCAGCACCTTGAGTTCTGCGGCAGGGGCCGGCGAGAAGGCGCTGGAAGTCAGCAACGCTGTGGCGGCGAGAGTGCGCCAGATATGCGAATTCATGAGGCTTGGTCTCCAGATTTCGGAGCCTAACCTACACGAAGTCCATTTGTTTCGCCGGAAAGCATCGGATTTGTGCGCCGCCGCAATTATGCGCTGGCGATACTGGCCAAAAACAGGCCGATTTTCCATTTCTTCGTTAATATCCAGTTATTTAAGCCATGCGTTTTTCACCTAGCTGCAGCGCAACATTATTGCTTTTCAAATGGCCGTAAATGCCTATTTTCCTCTCGACACGAACGACCGGCGCCGCCGCCGGACTTACGAAGGAAAGAAGGACACCATGATTGCCGCACTCGCCCGCTTCATCCAGGAGTGGAAGCGTTACAACCAGAGCCTGAGCGAACTGTCTCGCCTTGGCGATCGCGAACTCGCCGATATCGGCATCAGCCGCTCGGACATTCCGCGGGTTGCCTGGAACGCCGCGCACGAACACTAATTCAATCGGTCACGGATTGAACTGAAAACGCCCGCGGTGATCCCGCGGGCGTTTCGCTTTAGCACACCGGCCAAAACTAGATCGTCGGCTTAGTCGATCGCCTTCCAGCGATCCAAAGGCATGACTTCGAGCGCCTGGCCGTAACCCACCGTCCAGGAGTCAATCGACCACTTCGTGCCGGTCGCCTTTTCAACCAAGACTGCGGTCGCGTGCGGCGGGCGTCCATCGATGAAAAAGCCCCGCGCCTCGGGCGCAGCCACGTCGTGATGGCGCAGCAATTTGAGCTGATCGAGCACCAGAAGCAGGCTCGTGGTATTGCGGCTTGTGTCGATGCAGTCGAATTGGTGGATGTCGTACATGTATTTCGCGCCGGCGCGCGCCACGTGATTTTGGGTGCCAGCGACCGGACCCACGCGACGATCGAACCAGGCACCCGCCGCGGCGACAGCCTTGCGCTCAGCCGCCGGCGAGGCCCGGCCGGCCGCCAGGATTTGCGTCAACTTCGCGCGATCCCCCGCGGTCAAATCCACCTCATCACGGTATTTGCATCCGAAGCCGTGGCAGATGAAAACCGTGCTCGGTGTCGGCGGGCTGACCGACAGGCCGCCATAGGCCGCGTCGACGACATTGGGGCTCGTTGCCGCAAACGCGATGGCCCCGCCCACCGCATAGACAACGCCGCCTGCAACTGCGCAGACCATCAATTTCCTGAGCATATGGAACCCTTTACCACCATTGCAGCCCGCTGCCGACCAGCCTAATGATCATCGAATGACAAAGAGCCAATTTCAAGCCGTTCATGTCGTCGGGGGCGGCCTCGCCGGTTCCGAGGCGGCCTGGCAGCTGGCGCAGGCCGGCGTTCAGGTCGTCCTGCATGAAATGCGGCCTTTGCGTGCGACGCCCGTCCACAAAACCGACGGTTATGCCGAGCTGGTTTGTTCGAATTCGTTCCGTTCCGACGATCATGAACACAACGCCGTCGGCCTCCTGCACGCCGAAATGCGCCGGCTCGGATCGATCATCATGAACACCGCGGATGCAAATCAGGTGCCCGCCGGCGGCGCGCTTGCGGTCGACCGCGACGGATTTTCCGCTGCGGTTTCCGCCGCACTCGCCGGCCATCCCATGATCACGCTGGCGCGGGGCGAAATTGCGCCACCGCCCGCCGAATGGGACAGCGTCATCATCGCGACTGGCCCCCTGACCTCACCCGACCTCGCTGCAACGATCGCCACTTTGACGGGCGAACAGCAGCTGGCGTTCTTTGACGCGATTGCGCCGATCGTGCATCGCGACAGTATCGATCTGACGCAAGCCTGGTTTCAGTCGCGCTACGACAAAGTCGGCCCCGGCGGCACCGGCGCCGACTACATCAATTGTCCGCTCTCGCGCGAACAATACGAAGCCTTCGTCGCGGCGCTCCTGTCCGGCGGCAAGACCAGTTTTCACGAATGGGAATCATCCACGCCCTATTTCGACGGCTGTCTGCCGATCGAGGTCATGGCCGAACGCGGCCCAGAAACCCTGCGTCATGGTCCCATGAAACCTTTCGGCCTGACCAATCCGCACCAGCCGGACTCGAAAGCATACGCCGTTGTGCAATTGAGGCAGGACAACAAGCTTGGCACGCTGTTCAACATGGTCGGTTTCCAGACCAAGCTCAAACACGGCGAGCAGGTCCGCATATTCCGGACAATTCCGGGATTACAAAATGCGGAATTCGCCCGCCTCGGCGGCCTCCACCGCAACACGTTCCTCAACTCGCCACAATTGCTCGACGAAACGCTACGGCTTAAGGCGAATACCCGTTGGCGTTTTGCCGGCCAGATCACCGGCTGCGAGGGCTACGTTGAATCGGCGGCCATTGGTCTGCTTGCGGGCCGCTTTGCGGCCGCCGAGCGCCGCGGCGAAAAAATCGTACCGCCGCCGGCAACAACCGCGCATGGCGCGTTGCTCGCTCACATTACCGGCGGGCATATTGAGACAATTGATGCCGGGCCGGCATCGTTCCAACCGATGAACGTGAACTTCGGCCTGTTTCCGCCATTGCACGAAGCGCCATCATACGACAAGCCGAGCAAGCTCAGCCGAGCCGCCGCGAGAGCGCAGGCGCGAAAAAGCGCATTGTCGCGCCGGGCTTTGTCGATCTCGAACGCTGGATCGCTGGCGATCCGCCTGCGGTCGCTGCCGAGTAAGCGTTAGCCCGCAAGCCGCCGCAGCGACTTTGCCGCGCGCCAAATCTGCCATTGCCGCCGCCACTGCGGCACCACCGGCGGATGGAACGGATCATAATCATTCCCCTCCATTGCAAACAGCCATTGTCTTAACGGCGCCAACGACAAAAAAGCAGGGCGAGCATTCTCGAAAATATCCGCATCCGCGATTTTCGAAAGATGCCGGCGCGCGCGCAAACGCAACTCAGCAAGCGCCGCACGCAACTCCGGCGTCGCGCGCATGGCATGGACGTCGACTCCCTCGGCGCCGTAGTGCTGAAGAACCTCCAAGGGCAAGTAAAGCTGATGTTGCGCCGCGTGGCGCGGCAAACGCGCAATCAGATTCGGCAATTGTTTCGGCCTGTCCGGCATCATTCGCGACATCGACAAGCGCGTCTACCTGCGCGATCAAGAATGTGCGATCGCATAGTCGTAGATCGTGCCCGAGGTCGCGGCTGCATAGGCCTGAAGCTCCGCAAGGTTTGTCATCGGCTCATCGTAGATGTCGAAACGCCGCGCTTCGATCAGTTCGGCCAGGCGCTCGCGACCCAAATCATGACGCGAAATCGTTTCCAGCAACGCGTTCGCCACCGGATGGGCTGCCGCCTCACCGGTCCGTTCCCCCAGGAGCACTTCGCGCCACCACTGCAGCCGGATTTCGCCCGGCATCGGCTCGCGCGCCAGGTCGCGGATGCGGGACACTTCCGCGTTAAACGCGTAAAGCGCAAAAAGCGCGTCGCGCCGGTCCGCCGGAGCGAACAGCGCCGCAAGATAGCGGTCCCGGTCGACCTCCCGCACGAGCGCAGCGCAATGGGCGAAATAACTCTGCATGAGACACAATCCAGCGTCGATCACGCGATAGCAATGAGCCCCGCGCCGACCCGGCGGTTTTCCGCCAGCAAGATGTTGTATGTCCGCACCGCCGCACCGGTCGGCATGCTGTCGACCGAGAGTGAAAGCTCCCGAAAGCGGCTCTGCAACACCTCCGGCAGGACCCACGGGTCCCGGCCCGCGCCGATCAGGAAAAAATCCAGGCTCTCCGCGCGATCGAAGGCCGCTTCCAGGGCGGACGCGGATAGCTCGGCAATACTGTTGACGGGCCACGCCCAGATTCCGTCCGGGAAACACAGCAACGAGCCGCGATGCGACATGCCGCCAAAACGAAAACCACCGTCACCATAGGCATCGATGAGCGCAGGGCGCGGCAGATGCGGAGCGTCTGCCCGCCCGCCGGGCACCATCTACTTCTTATCCCGGTCCGGCGCGGTCAGTGCATCGCGGCCTGTACCAACGCCGAGATAGATCAGGATCGGTGAGGCAATGAAGACCGATGTATAGGTGCCGACCAGGACAACGCCGAACATCATGGTTGCCGTGAAGCTATGGATGGCCTGGCCGCCAAAAAGCAGCAGCGCCAGCAAAGCCAGCGAAACCGTCACGTGCGTAATCACCGAACGCGATAGCGTCTGGTTGACCGACGCATTGAGCAGTTCCGGCATCGGCAGTTTCCGGTACCGGCGCAGCATTTCGCGGATACGATCATAAATGACGACGGTGTCATTGAGCGAATAGCCAAGGATCGTCAGGAGCGCTGCGATACTGGTCAGATCGAAATCAATCTGGGTAACCGACATAAAGCCGATCGTCAGCACGATGTCGTGCACGTTGGCGATCATCGCACCCAGGGCGAACTGCCATTCGAAGCGAAACCAGAGGTAGATCAGAATTGCGAAAATCGCGAGCATCAATCCGACGACACCGTAGGATAGCAGTTCGCCCGACACGCGCGGCCCGACCACCTCCACGCGCCGGTAATCGACCTCGGTGCCGAGCGCGCCGCGAACTTTGCTGACCGCCTGTTGCTGCGCCACCTCTCCGCCCGGCTGCTCGGCAATCCGGATCAGCACGTCGTTCGGCGCACCGAATTGCTGCAATTGCACCTCGCCAAGACCCAGCTCCCCGAGCGCGGCACGCATTCTGGCAAGATCGGCTGACGGCGCCTTGGATTGAATTTCGATCAGCGTGCCGCCCTTGAAGTCGATGCCGAAATTCAGTCCGTGAAAGAAATAAAGCGATATCGCGATGATCGACAGCAGGGCCGATACAGGAAAGCTGATGCGCCGAAAGCGCATGAAATCGAATTTGGTGTCGTCGGGAACGATGCGAAGCAGGCGCACGGGCGCGGTTCCTAAATTGGCACGCGTTGCGGGCGCCGCCAGCGCACCCAATAAGCCACGATCAGTCGGGTCAACGTAAAGGCGGTAAAGACCGTGGTGATGATGCCGATGCCGAGCGTGACGGCAAAACCGCGCACCGGACCGGTACCGATATAGAACAACACCGCCGCAGCGATAAAGGTGGTGATGTTGGAGTCGAGAATTGTGGCAAGCGCGCGCGAAAATCCTGCGTCGATCGCGTTGATCGGGGTGCGGCCACCCCGCACTTCTTCCCGGATGCGCTCGTAGATCAGCACGTTGGAGTCGACGGCGATTCCGACGGTGAGCACGATGCCAGCAATACCGGGAAGCGTGAGCGTCGCATTTAGCAACGACAATACCCCGAAGATCATCGCGACGTTGATAGCCACCGCAATATTGGCGAACAGGCCAAACAATCCGTAGGTCGCCAACATGAACACGATCACCATCGCCGCGCCGACGTAAGACGAGATTTTGCCCTTGGCGATCGAATCCTGGCCGAGCCCAGGGCCAACCGTTCGCTCCTCGATGATGGTCAAGGGCGCCGGCAACGCGCCGGCCCGCAGCAGGATCGCAAGATCGTTGGCGCTTTCGACGGTGAAACTGCCCGAGATCTGACCGGAGCCACCAAGGATGGGCTCGCGGATAACCGGCGCCGAGATCACCTGATTGTCGAGGACAATGGCAAAAGGCTTGCCAACGTTTTCCTGCGTGACCTGCGCAAATTTGCGCGCCCCCGAGGTATTGAAGCGGAAGGACACAATGGGTTCGCTCGTGCGCTGGTCGAACCCCGGCTGCGCATCGGTCAGGTCGCCGCCTGAAACGAGGATGCGCTTCTCGACCAAATAAGGCGTCTTGGGTTGGGTGGTGCTGTAGAGAATTTCGTCATCCGGCGGCAGGCGTCCCTGCGCAGCCTGCTCGGCCGGCATCGACACATCGACCATGCGGAAATCGAGCTTGGCGGTCTTGCCGAGCAACTCCTTCAGTCGTGTCGGATCCTGCAATCCCGGCACTTGCACCAATATGCGGTCGGTACCCTGGCGCTGGATCAGGGGTTCAACAGTGCCAAGTTCGTTGACGCGCCGTTCGATGATCTGGATCGACTGCTCGACGGACTGGCGCACACGATCAATGAGCGCGGGCTCGGTGACGGCGAGCCGCACAAGGCTTCCCCCTTCGGTCGTGATGTCGAGGGTCGTCTGGCCGGTGCCACTCAGAATTCCGCCAAGCGGTTGGGACAACTCGCGCAGCTTCGTAACGGCCTGATCAAAATTGCTACCCTCGCGGATGCGGACTTCCACGCTGTTGCCGCGCACCACCAGCCCGGTGTAGCCGACACGCGCGTCGCGCAGGACGCGACGAACATCATCACGCAGGGTCTCTAGTTTTTCCTTGCGGACCGCATTGGTGTCGACTTCGAGCAGAATGTGCGAACCGCCCTGCAGGTCGAGACCCAACACGATATGGCGCTGCGCCCACTTCGGCCAGCTTTGCACCCACTTGTCAGGCAGAAAATTCGGGACGGCGAACAGGCAAACGACGAATGCCGTCAGCACAATCGCCAGCGCCTTCCACCGCGTGAAATAAAGCATGAGGTCCCGACTTGCGGCTCGAAGGCCGAGGCTGCCGACGTTTAGCCGGCTGCAGCCTCTTCCTTGACAGGTTCACCTTTAGCGCGAACGTCGGAGACCATCTGCCGCATCTGGCGGATGCGTACGTCGTCCGCAATCTCGATTTCAATCTGGTCGTCGTCGATCACCTTTGTGACCTTACCGATAAGGCCGCCATTGGTGATGACCGTGTCGCCCCGCCGAACGTTCTTGACCATTTCCTGATGCTGCTTCACCCGCTTCTGCTGCGGGCGCAGGATCAGGAAATACATGATGACGAAAATGAGCGCGAACGGCAGCAGCGACATCAGCATACCGCCGTCGCCACCTGCACCGCCGCCGCCGAATAAAGACCCCAGAGACCCTTGCGCATACGCAGGCGTAACGAACATCGAAGCTTTCCTTGCGTGGTTTGCCGAGCGCCCCGAAAGCGCTTGAATTTCGCGCGGACTATAGCGGCCGCCCACCCAATTGCAACGCTACGTTACCCCTGAAACCAGCCATTTTCAGCCATTTCCCCGCATAGGCGCTTGCGGGGGCAACGCCGCCCCGCTAAGAGCAGCGCGATTTCCGGAAAGACCCAGATGGCCAAGTCAAAGTCCCGATCGACGCGTCGACCTAAGCCGAAACCGAAAAAAACGGGCGACCGTCCCACCGGCCAAGGCGACCTGCTCGAGCGCATCGCCACCGCGCTTGAACGGCTGGCCCCGCAACGCGCGGCCCTCCCCGACCTTGCCGCCGCCGATGCTTTCGTGTGGCACCCGGATGGCCGGCTTGCTCCGGTTGCGCGCGTCAACCGCGTCGAGATGTCGCTCCTCAAAGGCATCGACCGCGTCAGGGACGTGCTGGTGGAGAATACCGAGCGCTTTGCAAAGGGCCTGCCCGCCAACAACGCGCTGCTCTGGGGCGCCCGCGGCATGGGCAAGTCGTCGCTGGTGAAGGCCGCACATGCCGGCGTCAATGCCGTCTTCGCACGCAACAGCAAGAACGGACCGCTCAAATTGATCGAAATCCACCGCGAGGATATCGACAGCCTGCCCGCGCTGATGTCGCTCACGCGCGGTTCGTCGCATCGCTTCATCCTGTTCTGTGACGATCTGTCGTTCGACGCCGAAGACACCACCTACAAATCGCTCAAGGCCGTCCTGGAAGGCGGCATCGAGGGGCGGCCGGATAACGTCATCTTCTACGCCACATCGAACCGCCGGCACCTGATGTCGCGCGACATGATGGAGAATGAGCGCTCGACTGCGATCAACCCGGGTGAGACCGTGGAAGAAAAAGTCTCGCTATCAGATCGCTTCGGGCTCTGGCTCGGCTTCCACCGCTGCAGCCAGGATGAATATCTCGCGATGGTCGACGGCTATATCGCCCACTTCAAGATTCCGGCGCATGGAGACGCGTTGCATCGTGAGGCGCTGGAATGGTCAACGACGCGCGGCTCGCGCTCGGGCCGCGTGGCGTGGCAGTTCGTGCAGGATCTGGCCGGACGTCTCGGCGTTGCGTTGAAGAATTAGGCGCCGCCGAGATATTGCGCCGGGTCGACCGGGGTCGAGCCTTTTCGGATTTCAAAGTGCAGTTGCGGCGACGTTACGTTGCCGGTCTGCCCTGCATGCGCAATCACCTGCCCGCGCTTGATCGTGTCGCCACGCTTGACCATCAGTTCGCTGGCATGCGCATAGGCCGAGACGAAGCCATTGGAGTGGCGGATCAGCACCAGGTTGCCGTAGCCTTTGAGCTCGTTGCCGGCATAAGCGACGACGCCGTCGTCAGCGGCCTTGATGGGCGTGCCTTCCGGCACCGCCAGATTAATGCCGTCGTTCTGCGTGCCGTTCGGCTTGCTACCGAAGCCGGCAATCACGCGGCCTTTCACGGGCCAGCGGAATGACGGCATGGCGCCGCTCGGCTCGGCGGTCTTGACCACGGTTTCGGTGGTGCGCGGCTCTTCCTTGGCAACGCGCGCGGTCTGCACCGGAGCGGCGCTTGCAACCTTGGTTGCCGGAACGGTATGTGGCTGTGCAACCTGCGGCGCGGCCGCCGGACGCACGGGCGAAGGCTGCGCGGCTGCGACCTGATGGCCGCCGCCCGGGATCGTGATGCGGTCACCGATGGCGAGCTTGCTGGTGGTCTGGAGCTTGTTCGCATGCGCCAACGCGGCGAGCGTCACGCCGTTGTGGCGGGAGATGCTCATGAGCGTATCGCCGTGCTGAACGACGTGAACATTGCTGCCGCCCGCGACATGGGCCGGCGCCGCGGCAGGCGCGGCCGCCGTTTGCGATCCGCCCGAAACGTAGCGTGGAATGACGAGACGCTGGCCGGGCCTGATTTGCCCCGCCTCGCGGATGCCATTGGTCTGCATCAGCGCCGCCACCGGCACACGGTGCTTGCGCGCGATGCTATCGACGGTTTCGCCGTAACCGACGGTCACGGGCGAGCCCCCGTCCCAGGTCCAATGACCGTGTGACGCAGGCGACGCCTTCGGCGCCGCAACCGAACCGGTGATGTCGGAGTATTGACCGCTTGGGCGATACGCGCCCGTCCCTTGCGAGTTGTAACTGTAGTTGGGCGAAGCCGGGACGGTCGCAGGCTGGCTCGGCGCCGGGAGCGGCTGCGCCTCGACGCGCCCGTATGACTGCGGCGCCGGCGCGGGAGCGGCGGTGGCGACATTCTGCGGCGGAGCCGGACGGCCGGCGTCGTATGAGCTGGAGTCGAAGCGCGCGGAGTCCGCACAACCGGCGGCGGAAATACCAACCAGCGCGAGAACAACGACGCGCGGCCAAGCAAGCGGGCGAGATTGCACCTGGGGGCGCGGCATGTGGTTACTCACTCGTACGCATGAAACGTAGAGTTTGAAATAAAGCAGCCGCGAGTAAACAAGGCTTTAATTATTAACGCGCGGAAACCGGCGCACACGTCGCTTCAGGACGCATTCAAGGCGGTCAAAATCTCACAGTTCTTCAGCTTGTCCCGGTAACATGGGGACAAAACGCACCGCGATCAGATTTTCACGCCGAGTTCCCGTTTGCGACTTGGTAAGCTTGATTAGATGTTGCGAGCCGTCATGCGGACCGAGCGGCAGGATCATGACGCCGTCGTCGGCGAGTTGATCGAGCAGCGCCTGCGGCAAAGTCTCGGCGGCGGCGGTGATGATGATGCGGTCATATGGCGCCCTGCCCGGCATGCCGGCAAAACCATCGCCGGCGACCACCTCCACGTTGTTGTAACCGAGTGACTTCAGTCGCTCGCGCGCAGCGTCGGCCAGTGTGCGATAGCGCTCGACGCTGACCACTTCACGGGCCAGCCGTGACAATACGGCGGCCTGATAGCCCGAGCCGGTCCCCACCTCGAGCACGCGGTGATGTGACCGCACCGCAAGCTGCTCGGTCATGTAGGCCACGACGTAGGGCTGGCTGATGGTCTGCCCGCAGGCGATGGGCAGAGCCTGGTCGGCATAGGCACTCTCCCCAAACGAGGCCTCGACAAAACGGTCGCGCGGGACTTCATCCATCGCCCGCAACACGCCCTGGTCGCTGATGCCGCGGCGGCGCAACGTCAGCAGGAATTCCATCCGGACGTCGTCCTGCTGATCGCGCGGTGTTTTAGACACGTTTAGGCCCCTTTCGGGCGTTATTAGCATGTTTGCTGAGAGTCACGGTAAGATGGAACTCTGGTGCCCTCGCTGAGTTGTAGGGGCGGGAGATATCAATGGCAGATTCCTCGACAACGCGACGCGTCCTCGTGGTCGAGGACGAATATCTGATCCGCATGCTGCTCGAGGACATGCTGGATGAGCTTGGCTATGGCGTCGCGGCAGCCGTCGGCACCATTTCGGAAGCACGTCAATTTGCCACCGACGGCGAATTCAACGCCGCCATTCTCGACGTCAATCTTGACGGCCAGGAGATTTATCCCGTCGCCGATATTCTGGCCGGGCGTGGCTTGCCCTTCGTTTTCGTCACCGGTTATGGCGAACGCAGCCTGCCGGAGGCCTATCGCGGCCGCCCTGCCCTTCAGAAGCCATTCCAGGCCGGAGCAACTCAAGACCACGCTCGCCGGATTGATGGCTTAGCCTAACACGCTCGCCAGCTTCGTCATGAACGGCTCGTCGGTGAGATCGAGCCGCAACGGCGTCACCGAAATACGTTTCTCGTTCAACGCCGCGAGATCGCTTCCCGGCGCCGCGCCAATGATGCCGCCACGTCCAAATGCAATCCAGTAGTAAGGGTTGCCGCGACCGTCGTGCCGCGCTTCGATCCGTAACAGCTCCTGATCGCGCTTTCCCTGCACAGCGACCGAAACTCCGGCGACTTCATTCGGGAGACAATCCGGGAAATTGATATTCACAAGCACATCGCGCGGCATCCCCGTATCGAGAACACGCTTGATGAGATCGGGAGCAAATTTGATTGCAGTGTCCCAATAGGGATGATGCTTGGTGGTGAATGCATAAGCCTGCGAGAGCGCAAAGGACGGAATCCCGAGCACCGTGCCTTCCATCGCGCCCGCAACCGTGCCGGAATAGGTGACGTCCTCGGCGCAATTGCGGCCGCGGTTGACGCCGGAAAGCACGAGGTCGGCCTTTTCCTTCATCAGATGACGCACGCCCATGATTACGCAATCGGTTGGCGTACCTTTGATCGCGTAGTGCCGCTCGCCGACCTCGCGCATGCGCAGCGGATCATTGAGCGACAGCGAATGCGACACGCCCGACTGGTCCGACTCCGGCGCCACGATCCACACGTCGTCGGATAGCGCGCGCGCGATTTTCTCGCAGGCTTCAAGCCCCGGCGAATGAATGCCGTCGTCATTGGTGATGAGGATGCGCATTACGCTTTCCTGTCATTCCGGGCCGTCGCGCAGCGTCGGACCCGGAATCCAGATGCAAGCACGGCATTTGGTTCTGGATTCCGGGTTCGCGTGCCTCGCACGCGCCCCGGAATGACGAACAGCGGGTGCCTCACCGCCATCACGTCGCCTTCTCGATTTTCGAGATGCCGCCCATATAGGGCTTTAGCACTTCCGGAACCACGATCGCGCCTTTGTCGTCCTGGTAGGTCTCCATCACCGCGATCAGCGCACGGCCGACCGCGACGCCCGAGCCATTCAACGTATGCACATGCCGCACACCGTCTTTGGCCCTATATCGCGCATTCATGCGGCGGGCCTGGAATTCACCGCAGACAGAGCATGAGGAAATTTCACGAAACATGTTCTGGCCCGGCAGCCAGACCTCGATGTCATACGTCTTCTGCGCGGCGAAACCCATGTCACCGGTGCAAAGCGTGACCACACGGTAATGTAAATCGAGTTTCTTGAGGACTTCTTCCGCGCAAGCAAGCATACGCTCGTGCTCTTCCTTAGATTTTTCCGGCGTCGTGATCGACACCAGCTCCACCTTCGTGAATTGATGCTGACGGATCATGCCGCGCGTGTCCTTGCCGGCAGCGCCTGCTTCCGCGCGAAAGCACGGCGTGCACGCCGTCAGCCGCATCGGCAATTGCGCTTCCTCGACGATGGATTCGCGCACGAGATTGGTAAGAGGCACCTCAGCGGTCGGGATGAGCCAAAAATTATTTGTCGTTCGAAATTGGTCATCAGCAAACTTCGGAAGTTGCGCGGTTCCGAACATGACCTCGTCGCGCACCAGGATTGGCGGATTGACTTCTGTGTACCCATGCTCCTTGCCCGTATGAACATCGAGCATGAATTGGCCCAGCGCACGCTCCATGACGCGCCAAACCTTTCTGAAGAACGACAAAGCGCGCACCGGACAATTTGGCGGCCAGTTCGAAGTCCATCATGCCGAGCGCTTCGCCCAATTCGAAATGCTGTTTGGGCTTGAATGCATAGTCGCGCTTTTTGCCAACGACATGATGCTCGACATTGCCGCTCGCGTCGGCGCCGTCGGGCACCTCGTCGAGCGGCATGTTGGGAATTTGCGCCAGCTCCTTGTCCAGTTCGGCGCCCAACGTTTTTTGCTCTTCTTCGAGTGCGGGCAAGGTGACCTTGAGGTCGTTCACTTCCGCCATCAGGGTGTTCGCTCTGCCCTCATCCTTGGCCTTCTTGGCGTCACCGATTTCCTTGGAGGCGGCATTGCGGCGCGCCTGTGCCTGCTCGAATTTGGTGATGGCCGCCCGCCGCTTTTCGTCGAGCGCCAACAGCTTTCTCGACAACGGCTCCAGCCCGCGGCGCTTCAGGCCGCGGTCGAAGGCGTCCGGGTTCTCGCGAATCCATTTGATGTCGTACATGGCGGGCGTGTCTTAGTCGGAATCGCGAGGAATTTAAAGCAAAGGTATCTCTCCGCTCATGCCCGCGAAAGCGGGCATCCAGTTCTTAGATGTGCCGCGTAAGCGCTGGGTCCCCGCTTCCGCGGGGACGAACCGGGATTGGGCTTACTCCGCCGGCTTCGCGGTCGCCGCGGCCGCGTCGGCGGCCGCCTTGGCTGCGGCCTCGGCCTGCGCCTTTTTCTCCACCATGCGCACCGACCAGATCGAGCCCTCGTACAATATGAGCAACGGCACCGCGAGCGACATCTGGCTGATCACATCCGGAGGCGTCAGCACGGCGGCCAGCACGAAGGCGCCGACAATGAAATAGCGTCGCTTGGCCTTAAGCTGCTCGGCAGTGATGATGCCGATGCGTCCCAACAGCGTCAGGATTACCGGAAGCTGGAACGCCACGCCGAATGCAAGCACAAGCGCCATCATCAGCGAAAGATATTCGCCGACTTTTGGCATGAGCGCGATCGAGGCCTCGGTGGTCGAGCCCGTCTGTTGCATGCCAAGCGAGAAGCGCACCAGCATCGGCAGCACCAGGAAGTAGACAACCGCCGCGCCGAGGCTGAAGAAAATCGGTGTCGCAATCAGATACGGCAAGAATGCGCTGCGCTCATGCTTGTACAGTCCCGGCGCCACGAACATGTAGATTTGCGCCGCGACGATCGGAAACGACAGAAACGCGGCGCCGAACATCGCGAGCTTGAGTTGCGTAACGAAGTATTCGAGCAGCGCGGTGTAAATGAATTTGGAGTTTTCCGGCCCGGCAATCCACACGAACGGCCACACCAGGACATTGTAAATGTCCTTGGCGAAGACAAAGCAGATCGCGAACATGATCCCGAAAGCAATCAGCGCCTTGATCAGCCGCGACCGCAGCTCGATCAGATGGTCCATCAATGGCGCTTTGGTTGCCTCGATGTCCTCGTGACTCATGTGCCGCCCCCGGCCTGCTTGGGCGGCGGCGCTTCCGCGGGAGCAAAATCTTTTTCAGTGACCGGCGACGGCAAATCCGGCAACGGCACGTCTATCTCAACTTGCGGTACGGGTTCGGGCGATGGCGCGGCCGGCGTTTCGGCAGGCGCCTCGCTCACCGTTCCCTTGTCGACTACGTCGAATGCGCTCTCGATGTCTTTCTGCGTGCTTGCCATCGGATTGAAATTGGCGAGATCGCCGACCGAGCTCTTGATATCCTCGGCATGCTTTTTCAGATCGGCCATCTCGGCCTCACGCATCGCTTCCTGGAACTGCCCCTGGAATTCGTTGGCCATGCGCCGCACTTTGCCCATGTATTGGCCAAGCGTGCGCAACACAGTCGGCAGCTCTTTCGGCCCGATCGCGATCAGCGCGACGATGCCGATGACGACGAGCTCGCCCCAACCAATGTCGAACATGGATTAGTCAACTCCAAGTCGCTCAAGCACCGGCGCCGCTGCAACGATTGTGCCGGGGCATAGCCCGGCGCGCCGGCGCAGCGATCAGGAACGCACGCCTTCGGCGCGGCGCTCGGCTTCCGTCTTCGTTGCGCTGCCTTCGATCGTCTTGACCGGCTCGCTCTTGGTGTCCGCCGACTTCTCGTCTTCGGACATGCCTTTCTTGAAAGCCTTGATGCCCTGGGCGAAGTCACCCATAAGCGATGAAATCTTTCCACGGCCTCCAAACAGGACCATCACGACCAGCAGAACGATGATCCAGTGCCATATACTTAGGGAACCCATCGGCAAATCCTCCGCAGCGACGGGCTTTTTGGCTCGTCCCGCCATGATTTGGATGAGAAACTAGGCCCCGCAAGCGGCAAAAACAAGGACTTAGGCCCGGTCAAAGAGCCGCGCAGCACCTTGAATTTAGGGAATTTACCCTAATTGGCGCGCGTTCACTTCTCGGAACGCGAGGATGGTGGTGCCAGCCCGAGGTCGAGGTCGCCCGGATCGAGTGGATCCTCGTCCTCGCGCAGCGTTAAATCATCGGACGGCAGCGGGACCGCAAATCCAGGAGGCAGATTGCCCTCAATCAATCCGGCACCTTTGAGCTCGTCGAGCCCCGGCAGGTCGCCAACCTCCTCCAGCCCGAAATGCGAGAGGAAGGTTTCCGTTGTTCCATAGGTAATCGGCCGGCCCGGCGCCTTGCGCCGGCCGCGTGGGCGAATCCAGCCGGTCTTGAGCAGCACATCAAGCGTGCCCGCCGCGGCAACAACGCCGCGAATTTCTTCGATTTCGGCGCGCGTTACGGGCTGATGATAGGCGACGATTGCCAGCGTCTCGATTGCAGCGCGCGACAATTTGCGCGTCTCGACGATCTGCTTCGTCAGGAGCCATGACAAATCGCCGGCCGTGCGGAATGTCCACTTCTTGCCGACGCGCACGAGATTGACGCCGCGTGTCGCGTACTCATCCTTGAGCTGCGCGAGTGTGGCCTTCACATTGACACCGTTCGGCAGCCTGCGTCCTAGCTGCGCTTCGTCCAGCGGTTCGCCCGCCGCGAACAGCAAAGCTTCGAGTAAGCGTAATTCTTCAGGACGCGTGGCTGGTGCTGGCGCGGCCTCTGGCGCCGGCTCATTGTTTTGCACCACCACGAGCTTCTTGGCCACGCTCGGCATGGAATTCTTCCCCTTATGCGTTTTCTTGTGCGTCATGCGTCGCAGCATTTCCACCCGCGCCGACACGCTTGCGCATGTAGATCGGCGCGAATGACTCTTTCTGATGGATCTCGGCAATCCCTTCGCGCACCAACTCCAGCGCGGTGGCAAACGAAGACGCAAACACGGTCGCGGCGAGCGCCGGCTCGACCACGTAACTGATCAGGAACTGATCGATGCGCGACCAGTCGGCCGATTGACCAATCAAGCGCTCGAGCGCGACGCGCGCTTCCGCCAGCGACCACACAGTGCGCTGCTTGAACCGAACGCGCGAGAGCGCACTGCGCGAGCGCTGGGTGGCGTAAGATGACAGCAAATCGTAGAGCGTTGCCGACCATTCCGGCTGTTTGATCTCTTCGATCGGTTCCGGCAGGCCGCGCGCGAAAATATCGCGATTGAGCTGTGGCCGCTCCATCATCTGGGTTGCCACGTCGCGGATCGCCTCCAACCGGCGCAGCCGATTGGCCAGCGCCAGGGCCATATCTTCAGCGCTCGGGCCCTCGCCTGGCCCTGAATCAGGCAGAAGCAAGCGCGATTTCAGGTACGCGAGCCAGGCGGCCATCACGAGATAGTCGGCCGCTAGCTCGAGCCGCAATTGCCGTGCCGCTTCGATAAAGGACAGATACTGGTCGGCCAGCGCAAGAATCGAAATCTTTGCCAGATCCACTTTCTGCTGGCGCGCGAGCATCAACAGAAGATCGAGCGGACCTTCGAAGCCTTCCACGTCCACGATCATCGCGGGCTCGGTAGCGCCGCGATCGGCACCAATAGTGGTGTCGAATTCCTCGCTGCTCATGACCCGGCCTTCCGTTGCGTTCGTTCGTCGGCAACCATTTGTGCGAACACTCTGCGCGCGGCATCGGTATCGAATTCTTCAGGCGCCGAGCGTCTTGCGAGCGCTGCATCGGCTCGACTGGCTGCATCGCCCGAAAGCTCCGGTACGACACCGGCAACGGCGGACATTTCAACCAAATCCCCATTGCAGTGAAGCACGACATCGCAGCCCGCCGCCAGCGCGTCGCGGCTTCGCTCGGCTATGGTGCCGGACAGAGCATTCATCGAAACATCGTCGCTCATCAACAAACCTTGGAATCCGATCAGTCCGCGAATCACTTGCCTGACTATTGTGACCGAAGTGGTGGCAGGTGCGACTGGATCAATAGCGCTAAACACAACATGTGCGGTCATGCCGATGGGCAGGCCGGCCAGTGGCTTGAACGCAGCGAAATCGGTGCGTTCCAGGGTTGCGCGATCGGCATCGACCACCGGCAGCTTGTGATGGCTGTCGGCTGTGGCGCGGCCATGACCCGGCAGGTGCTTTAGCACCGGAAGTACGCCTCCCGCCTCCAGGCCGTCAGCGACAGCTCCGGCGATTGCCGCGACTTTTCCCGGCTCATGACCGTAGGCACGGTCGCCAATCACCGGATCCCCGCCTGCAACCGGCACGTCGGCAATCGGCAAGCAGTCCACGTCGATGCCCAGCGGCTTGAGATCGGCAGCGATCAGATGGCCGGCGAGCCGTGCTGCTGCGAGGCCCGAGGTCGGGTCACGGTCGTAGAGTTCGCCGTACCGTTCCCCGGGTGGGTAAGCCGGCCAATGTGGCGGACCGAGCCGCTGGACGCGGCCGCCCTCCTGATCGACCAGCACGGGCGCTTCCCACCCTACCGCATCGCGAAAAGACTGAATAAGTTCCTGCACTTGAGCAGGTGTACTCACGTTCCTCTTGAAGATGATGAGGCCCCAGGGCTGAGCATCGCGGAGAAAGGCTCTCTCATTGGCGGAAACACTCAGCCCCGCCAATCCGGTAATGAATGCGCGTGCCGCCATCGGCGCGGATTAGCCCGCGCTCGCCGCATGGGTCAAGTTTGGGCCTGTTAATTTCTCTGGACGAGACACTGACCGCCAGCCGCCTTGAGGCTCGAACACAGTTCGGCCGCCTCATTGGCATTGGCGAAGGGCCCGACCATGGCCCGGTAAAACGTCCCCTTCGCACCCAGATCGACTTTGTGGACCTGCGGCTGGCGGCTACCGAGCTGGCTGGGGAACTTTGCCTGCAACGCTCGGAAGGCCGATTGGGCCTCGGATTCGCTGCGCTGCGAGGACACCTGGACGTAACTGCCAGGCCCGCCGACGGCGGGGCGGCTGGTGGCGGCTGGCGGCGGTAGTGACGCGGTGCGCGCCGGCGCGGCGGGCGCTGGCGCTACGCGTGCCGGTGCCGCGTTCGGGTTCAGGGACAGTGGCGCGTTGCTATTGGGGGCTGGCGCGGCCTGCCGAACGGGCGGTGCCGGACGCGCTGCCGGAGCCGGCGGCTTGTCCTGTTCCGCATCAACCGTCGCCGTATCGGCAGACGCACGCGCGAGCGGCGGCGCAGACCGAGACGCGGGCGCTTGCGGTGGCGGCGCCGGGACCGCGCGAGCTGGCGCCGGCGCTGCTGCTCCGAGCGGTGATGACGGCATAGCGTCGGCGGTCGCGGATTGGTCCGGGCGGATCGCAATCGTACGAATTTTCTTCGGCTCCCCCGCAACCACGCCGCTGCCGAGTGCCGCCTGCGGCGCGGATTGCGACAGCACGGCCATTGCCGGCTTGTCGATCGGTTGTTCCTCGCGCGACACCAATTTCTCGCTCTGGCCACGCTCGTTCATCCGATCAGTAATCAGCTTGTTCGATTGAGCGTCTTTGCCGGTCGTCGCGGGTACGACTTTGCTTGGCCCGGCGTCTGCTTTGATCACAGGCGGGGGCTGCGTTGACCCAGATGACCCAAACAACGCGCGATAACCGAACGCACCCGCCGTCCCGATCACCGCCAAAGCAAACACGCCGACAATCGCCATGATGCCTAAGCGTCTGCGTGAGGGCGGCACGTCCTCGTAATATTCCTCTTCAATCTGTTGGTGCGCGCCGTGCTCATAGCCGTCCTGCTCGTAACCGGCCTGATCCGGCGGGTAGCCGTGCGCGTCCTGCTCGGCCTGATAGTCCTCATCGCCATGCGGCAACGGCGCGCCCGCATAGGGTTGGCGCCCGTAATTCTGGCCCGCGTAGTTCTGCGGGGCGCCCACAGGTTGTTCAACAGGCTCCGATCTCGCAGGGAAGTAACCATTCCCACCGAGCTTCGGCGTGGCCGCCGGAGCACGCGGTGCGGTGCCACCCTGTGACGCGAAGGGAGATCCAAGCGGCTGTGTGTCCCAGTCACTGCGCTCGCCCGGTTGCGGCGCAGACGCACGGCGCGCGCTCTCGCGGCCGAATTCCGCGAATGGGTCAGTCTGGCCAATGAGGCGCGCAAGTTCCGCGAGCGGATCGTTGCCGGACGGCTTGGCCGCACTACGCACGGGCGGTTCACTTGCACGATACGGTCGCTGGCTTTGGTCGTCCGCCATTCGGTCCCCGGTTACTGAACTCGTCCCTGCCCCGCTCGTATGGTCGCTTGCGATCCATGTCAGGCGCAGATCGCCGCGGACGAGATTTATCGCATTTCTTCCGGCGCCCTGACCCCAAGAAGGGCGAGACCCGACGCCAGTATGGTGACTATCCCCTCCACCAAAGCAAGCCGGGCCGCCGTCGTTTCTCGATCATTCTGGATAATGAAGCGTAAATGAGGCAAGTCTTTTCCGCGCGTCCACAGCGCATGAAATTCACTTGCCAATTCATACAGATAGAATGCAATCCGATGGGGTTCGTGGGCGAGCGCAGCGGCTTCGATGGTGCGTGGGTAAAGCGCAATCCGACGCAGCAAGGAAATTTCTCCTGCATCACTAAGCCGATCGAGCTGCGCCGACTTGAGTAGCGCCGCCCTTGCTGTCGATGTTTCGGGCAAGTCCGGCATTTCCTCGCGCGCATTGCGAAAAACCGATTGCCCGCGCGCATGACCGTACTGGACATAGAAAACGGGATTTTCTCGCGTGTGCTCGATCACCTTGGCGAGGTCGAAATCCAGCACGGCGTCGTTCTTGCGATAGAGCATGTCGAAGCGCACGGCGTCGCGGCCAACTTCGTCAACGACTTCGCGCAACGTCACGAACTCGCCCGCCCGTTTTGACATCTTCACTGGCTCGCCAGCGCGCAGAAGGCGCACGAGCTGCACGAGTTTCACGTCGAGCTCGGCCTTGCCGCCGCTAACCGCCTTCACCGCCGCCTGCATGCGCTTGATGTAGCCGCCGTGATCGGCGCCCCACACGTCGATCAGGTTTAGGAAACCGCGTGCAACCTTCGATCGGTGATACGCGATGTCGGAGGCAAAATAAGTATAGCTTCCATCCGACTTCTTGAGCGGCCGGTCGACGTCGTCGCCGAAATCCGTCGAGCGGAAGAGCGTCTGTTCACGATCTTCCCAGTCCTCCAGATTGCCGCCCTTGGGTGGTGGAAGACGGCCCTCATACACCTCACCGCTTTTGCGCAGACTTTCGATGGTGGTGCCGACTTCATCACGTTCGCCTTCGATCAGTGCGCGCTCCGAGAAAAACACATCGAAATGAACATTGAGCGCGGCAAGATCGTCGCGGATCGTGTTCATCATCATCGTAATGGCCTTGGCGCGCACGATCGGCAGCCATTCGGCCTCTTTCATCGTGCTGAGCTTGGCCCCGTAGTCGGCGGCAAGCTCGCCACCTACCGGCCGAAGATAGTCACCCGGGTAAAGTCCTTCGGGGATTGCTCCGATGTTATCGCCAAGCGCCTCGCGATAGCGCAAGAACGCCGAACGGGCGAGCACATCGACCTGGGCGCCCGCATCGTTGATGTAATATTCGCGCGTCACATCGTATCCGGCGAAGGCCAGCAAATTTGCCAGTGCATCACCGAATACGGCGCCGCGTCCGTGCCCGACGTGCATCGGCCCTGTTGGATTGGCCGAGACATATTCGACGTTTACTTTTTCGCCTTTGCCGATCGCACTGCGGCCATAGTCCTTGCCTGTCTCCAATACGAGACGCAGTTCTTCGGCCCAGACATGCGGCTTGAGCGCGAGATTGATAAAGCCGGGCCCTGCGACGTCAACTTTAGCGATCTTGTCGTCGGCGCGCAGTCTTTCGGCGATGGCTTCGGCGAGCTCGCGCGGCTTCTTCCCGGCATCCTTGGCGAGCACCATCGCGGCATTGGTCGCCATGTCGCCATGCGTCGCATCGCGCGGCGGCTCGACAACCACGCGCGAAAGATCGGCGCCGGAACCGAGCACAGCCGCGGCCGCGGCGCAGACGCGCTCAAGCATATCGGCAAACAGATGCTGTGGCTTGGACGGGCTCGACATTATGCGCTGCGGCTAACGTAATTCGGGTGGGGAGTCAAAAAGTCGTTGGCAAATCGAGTTTGTATTAGGCGGCGGCCGGGGCATTCACGTGATCGTCGCACCGCTATCAACTGACAAGATCTGACCTGTGGTGATCGCCGCCTCATCGGACGCGAGATAGACCGCCATGTCGGCCATGTGGATCGGCAGACCAAGCCCATGCAGATGCGTCGCGGCCAACTTCTCGATATCCTTCGAGCCTTCCAGAAGCTTCTTCACCCGCTCGGTGAGGACGACGCCGGGCGCAATCGCGTTGACCCTGATCTTGTCGGGCGCGTATTCGACCGCCATTGAGCGCGTCAGGGCGGCGACGGCGCCTTTAGCCGCGGTGTAGCAGTCGCGCCCAGGCAGCGCGCGCAGCGCAACAATCGACGACATGTTGATGATCGACCCGCCGCCTGACTTGATCATGTGCGGAATGCCGAGCCTGGAACACAGGAACGTGCCGTAGAGATCGAGCGTAATCACCCGCCAGAACTCGTCCTCGGAAACTTCCGTTACCCGACCGTCCTCTGGCGATGAACCGCCCGCGTTGTTGTGAAGGATATGCAGGCCGCCGAAGCGCCGGATGGTTTCGGCGAAGGCGGATTCGACCTGTGCTTGCTCCCGGATATCGCATTCGATGAACTGGGCATCGCCGCCGGAATTCTTGCCGCGCGCACGCGCAGAGTCCGCCGCGGCGGCGCCACGCACGGCGTCGATTTCCGCGATCACGACCTTGGCGCCTTCCTCAGCAAAGCGTTCGGCCGTGGCACGACCAATGCCTCCGCCACCGCCCGTTATGAATGCAACTTTTCCTGCGAGCCGCCCCATGAAACCTCCCCTCAATTATTGACCGGAATTCAGCCGGCGCAAACTACGTTATTTCAGCGCATTCTTGGCGTGCATCACCGCGCGATAGGCAAATACGATGGCTGGACCGAGCGTCGTACCCGGCCCCGGATAGCTCCCCGCCATCACCGAAGCCATATCATTACCGCATGCGTAAAGTCCGGGGATCGGTTTTCCATCGTCGCCAAGCACGCGCGCATCGGCGTTGGTTGCCAGCCCGGTGCTGACCGCAATGTCGGCCGGCCAGACCGCAAGCGCATAGAAAGGCGACGTTATCACCGGTCCAATGCAAGGATTGGGCTTATGGTCTGCATCACCATTGAAGCGGTTGAGCTCGGTCTCGCCCTTGCCGAAATCGACATCGACACCGGTTTCGGCAAAGCCGTTATAACGAGCGACCGTGTCGCGCAATTGCACCGCGTCAACGTCAATCTTCCGGGCGAGCTCGTCGAGCGAACGAGCACTCACGAGATAACCGTTCTCGACGAACTTCACCGGATTGCGGTGCCCCGGATAGACAACGCCCAGGCCATATTTTGCGATGCAAGCCGCGTCGCAGACCAGCCAGGCAGGAATCGAAGGCACAGCTTTGTTGCTCTCAAACATTGCCAAGACGAAATCATGATATGACGCGGCTTCATTGACGAAGCGGTGGCCAGCCGAATTCACCGCGATCAATCCCGGCTTGGCGCGGTCGAGCACAAGATGCGGGAACAGGCCCTTTGTGCCGTCTGAACGCGGCACGATCGACACCGGCGTCCATAGGCCGCTCGTGGATTGCTCGGGTGCGAGCGCCGCACCCAAACGCCGACCGATGTCGAGGCCGTCACCCTGATTTCCTTCAAAGCTCATGGAATATTCAGGAACCGGCTGCGGCATGAAGGCCGAGCGGAAACCTTTGTTGTGTCCGTAACCGCCGGTCGCAAGCACGACGCCTCTGCGAGTTCTGACCAGGATTTCTTTGCCCCCGCTAGTGAGCCGCGCACCACTGACGCCATTCTGATCACCAACAAGATCGACGATCGCCGCGTCGAACATGATTGGCACTCTACGCCGACGCAAACTGTAGAACAGCCGACCGACGAGCGCGTTGCCCATCATGAGACGTGTGCCGCGCGGATATTTCACGCGGTCGACGAGGTAGCGCGCAAGAAGTTTTGCCGAGTAAATGAAATTGCCGAATGATTGAAAGCGGCCAAGGAGCCGGGAAATGTCGGCTTTGCCGACCATCATGCCGCCGAACAGCATGAATTCGGGGACCGGTGGGCGAATGCGCCAAAACTCCGAACCGAGCAGGCGTCCGTCGAACGGCTCCGGCACGATGGCTCGACCGGCGACCGCAGCACCTGTCATGTTGCTGCGATAGTCCGGGTGCGTTCCGCAAGCGAGGAACTGCACGTCGGATCGCTCACACAAGTAATCAATCGCAGTCGGCCCGGTTTGAAGATACGCGTCCCTGACTTCGCGATTGCCTCTCTCCCCGATCAGCGCGTCCAGATAACGATCGGCCTGCGCCGCACTATCGGTGAACCCCGCAGCCCGGCTTTGACTATTGCCCGGAATCCACAGCGTGCCGGCCGACGTCGATCCGGTGCCACCGACCTGATCGGACTTCTCGCACAACAGCACATCGAGCCCCTCAAGCGAGGCGACGAGCGCGGCCGTCATGCCGGCAGGTCCAGCGCCCGCGATCAGAAGATCAACTTCAAGGTCGCCACTAACGTCCATTGGTGTCCGACTCTCACCGTAATTCCGGCGTTCCCTTGAAGTATTTCGCATGCTCGATGAGCGCGTATCGATCGGTCATGCCGGCGATAAAGTCGCCAATGCGGCGGGCGCGCGCGGACGTATCCGTAATATCCAGCCCTTCGCCCCATTCCGCGGGTAAATCGGCCGGTGTCGCCGTGTAGTGCTCGAAGAGATCGTGCACCACGCGCTCGGCATCAGCCATCACACGCATCACGCGGTCATGGCGGTACATTCGCGGGTAGAGAAATCCCTTGATTTCGCGATCGGCCTTATCCATCGCCGGTGAGAACCCAACCACGGGCCGCGGCGCATCGCGCACGTCGGCTGCCGATTGTGGCTTGAGCATCGCGACACGACGCCCGGTTTCGGCGATCACATCCTCGATCATGCGCGTGATGAGTGCGCGCACGGTCTCATGCACCCGCCGCGCTGGCTCGATATCGGGATACTGCGCGTCGATCGCGCTCAGGATGCTGCCGACCAGCGGAATGCTGGCAATGTCATCGAGCCTGAAGAGATCGGCGCGAAGGCCATCATCGATGTCGTGGGCATCATACGCGATGTCGTCGGACAATGCCGCAACCTGCGCTTCCGCGCTGGCGTAAGTCCACAATTCCAGGTCCTGAATTCTAGAATAGGCAATGATCGGTGCCGGTGCGCCGAGCCTGGCATAGCGACCAACAGCTATGCCTTCGCGATCAATGATCGGTCCATTGTGTTTGACCAACCCTTCAAGCGTTTCCCAACTCAGATTGAGACCGTCGAAGGCTGCGTAGCGTCGTTCAAGATCGGTCACAATACGAAGCGCCTGGGCATTGTGATCGAAGCCCCCGAAGTCAGCCAAACGATCGTCGAGCGCGCGTTCGCCTGCGTGACCGAAAGGCGAATGACCAAGGTCGTGTGCCAGAGCCAGCGCTTCGCTGAGATCTTCATCGAGGCCAAGCGCGCGCGCCAGCGAGCGCGCGATTTGCGCGACTTCAAGCGTATGCGTCAGCCGCGTGCGGTAGTGGTCGCCCTCGTGATAGACGAACACCTGCGTCTTGTGGGCCAGCCGGCGGAACGCGGCGGAGTGGATGATCCGGTCACAGTCGCGGCGGAAGGCATTGCGGGTCGGGCTTGCCGGCTCCGCATAGCGGCGGCCGCGGCTTTGCGCCGGATTGGTGGCATAAACTGCCCTCGCGATGGGGCTTTCGATCACCATTTCCACTCTGCCAGCCGCATTGACCTCACTGGTCCGCGCACTTAACTATCCGTTGGGCCATCTGCCAATAGGATGGGCTCGAAAAGGCGCATGATGAGCACGAGCATTACGGTTAGCGAACGGGCCGCGAGGCGGATCGGCGAAATCCTCAAAGGTGAGCCGAGCGGCACCATGCTGCGCGTCAGCGTGGAAGGCGGCGGCTGCTCGGGATTTCAATACAAATTTGATATGGAACGCGCGAAGGCGGCCGACGATCTCGTCATTGATCGCGGCGGCGCCGTCGTCCTGATCGACCCGGTGTCGGTCAACTACATGGCAGGCTCGGAAATCGATTTTGTCGACAGCCTTATCGGCGCGTCGTTCAAAGTAATCAACCCGCAGGCGAAGGCCTCTTGCGGGTGCGGCACCAGCTTCGCCCTTTGATCGATTATTCTGCGGCAACCGCCGGCGGCGCTTCCGCGACTTCTTCGAGTTGCGGCTCGAGACGGCGCTTGATCAGCCGGTCGAAGCGATCCAGGTAAACATAGATCACCGGCGTGATGTAGAGCGTCAGGAGCTGCGACATCACCAGCCCGCCCACGACTGCAACACCGAGCGGCTGACGCAATTCAGCGCCGGCGCCCGTTCCAAGCGCAATCGGCAGCGAGCCGAAGATTGCCGCGAACGTCGTCATCATGATCGGGCGGAAGCGCAGCACCGCTGCTTCGCGGATTGCGGCCTCCGCCGACAATCCAACGCGTCTGCGCTCGATCGCGAAGTCGATCATCATGATGGCGTTCTTCTTCACGATGCCGACGAGCATCACAATGCCGATCATGGCGATCACGGATAGATCCATCCGGAAGAGCATCAGCGTCAAAATTGCGCCGATGCCGGCTGATGGCAGACCGGAAATGATGGTGATCGGATGGATGAAGCTCTCATAAAGAATTCCGAGCACGACATAGGCAGCGAAGATCGCGGCGAGGATCAGAATGCCCTGCCCGCGCAGCAATTCCTGGAATACCTGAGCGGTGCCCTGGAATCCGGTCGTGATGGTTGCCGGCAAACGCTCTTCGCGTTCCAGATTCTGGATGGCGTCGACGGCCTGTCCAAGCGCGAAACCCGGCGCGAGATTGAAAGCGATCGTTACCGCCGGCTGCTGACCCTGGTGATTGACCTGCAACGGACCGACGGTGCGCTCGAAACGGGTGACCGCCGAGAGCGGCACAGTCGTGCCGCTTGTCGTCTTTAGATAGACGCGCGCCAAATCATCCGGGCCGACCTGATACTCCGGCGCGGTTTCGAGAATGACCTGATAGTAGTTCACCGGGCTATAAATGGTCGCAACCTGTCGCGCGCCGAAGGCGTTATAGAGTTCCTGCCGGACCTGATCGACTGTCACTCCGTAAACCGCCGCCTTCTCGCGATCGACATCGATCGTCACCTGCGGATTGGTCACATAAAGATCCGTGGTGACGTCGAGCAAGCCGGGTATCTTGGAAATCTTTTCGCGCAGTTCCGGCGTAATCCGGTAGAGCGACGCGGTATCATTGGATTGCAGCGTGTACTGATATTGGCTTTTGGCGAGTTTACCGCCGAGATTGATGTTTTGAATCGGCTGAAAATAGATCGCGAGCCCCGGCACGACATTGGCCGTCTGGCGCAGACGCGCCAGGATCTTCGGCAGGCTGTCACGTTCGTTGCGTGGCTTGAGCGCTACCAGCATGCGCCCACTGTTGCCGACTGTGTTAGGACCACCAGCCCCGGCCGTGGAGTTCACGTAGGCGACCGCCGGATCCGCACGCACGACGTCAGCGACCTTGCGCTGGAGCTGCGAGATTTCCGGGAACGAAATGTCGGTCGCGCCTTCGGTGATACCGATGACGTAACCGGTATCTTCCTGCGGAAAGAAACCCTTGGGCACGATGACGTAGAGAATGATGGTGGCGAAAAACGTGCCCAGCGTGACCATCAACATGATTGATTTGAACGCAAGCACGCGGTCTAGCGTCCACTGATATGTGTTGAGCATGATTTCAAAGAGCCGCTCGAACATGCGCAGCACAAAAAATTGCTTCTTCTCGTCCTCGGGATGGTGGCTGCGGAGAACGCGCGCGCACAGCATTGGCGTGAGCGTCAGAGACACAAACCCTGAGACAACGATCGCAACCGCGATCGATACAGCGAATTCGCGGAAGACGCGGCCAACCATGCCGCCCATCAACAGGACCGGAATGAATACCGCAATCAACGAGAACGTAATCGATACAATCGTGAAGCCAATCTCGCGTGAGCCTTTCAACGCGGCCTCGAAGGGCCGCATCCCCCCTTCAACATGGCGCACAATGTTTTCCAGCATCACGATGGCGTCGTCGACAACGAAGCCGACCGACAAAGTGAGCGCCAGCAGGGTCATGTTGTTGATGGAAAAGCCGAAGGCGTACATCGCGGCGAACGTACCGACCAGCGAGACAGGCACCGCAAGAGCCGGGATGATGGTCGCCGAAACTTTGCGCAGAAACAGGAAGATCACCAGAATAACGAGCGTGACTGCGATCGCGAGCGTTTCCTGAACATCGGTTACCGCCGCGCGAATCGAGAGCGAGCGGTCGAACAAAGGCTGCATCTGGATCGAAGGCGGCACCTGCGCACGCATATTCGGCAGGCCCTGGCGAACAAGGTCGACGACCTGCACGGTGTTGGCATCCGGCTGGCGCTGGATCGCCAGCACAATCGCGCGCTCATCGTTAAACCAGGTGGCAATCTTGTTGTTCTCGACGCTGTCGATCACATGCGCAATCTGGTTCAGCTTGATCGGGGACCCGTTGCGGTAGGCCACGACCACGTCGCGATAATCGGTCGCGTGCGGCATCGCGCTGGTGGCTGCCAGCGTTACGCTTTGTTTCGGTCCGGTCAGGACCCCGACCGGCGTGCTCGAATTGGCCTTGGCAACGACACTGCGCACGTCTTCGAGCGCGATATTGCGGGATGCGGCCTCCGTCGGATTGACCTGCACGCGCACTGCGAATTTCTGTGCGCCATAGACCAGCACCTGCGCGACGCCCGTCAATTGTGAAATCTGCGGTGCCAGAACGGTTTCTGCATAATCGTCAACCGTCGACAGCGGTACGGTGTCGGACCGCAAGCTGATATAGAGCACCGGGAAATCGCCCGGGTTCACCTTGCGGAACGACGGCGGGATCGTCATTTCGACCGGCAGCAGGCGCGCTGCTGTCGCGAGCGCGGTCTGCACGTCGAGCGCTGCGCCGTCGATATTGCGGCCGAGATCAAACTGAATAGTGATCTGCGCCAGACCGAGCGAAGACGACGAATTCATCGAGGAGATGCCGGAGATCGTCGACAGTTGGCGCTCGATCGGCGAGGCGACCGACGACGCCATCGTTTCCGGGCTCGCGCCCGGAAATTGCGCCGTGATCTGAATGGTCGGGAAATCCACCGCCGGTAGAGCCGCGACCGGCAAAAGTCGATAGGCGAAGACCCCGAAAACGATCAACGACGCCGTCATCAGCGTCGTCAACACCGGGCGGCGGATACAGGTTTCCGAGATATTCATGGCTCAGCTACCGGCGACCTTGGGCGGGCGTACGTTGACGCGAGTTCCTTTCGACAACAACAACTGTCCCTCGGTCACGACGGTCTCGCCGCCGTTAAGACCCAACTCGATCACACTTTCTGTGCCGATCTGGCGCTCAACTTTGACTGGCTGGATCTGGGCGACATCGTCCTTGATGACGAATACGAAGGTCCCGGTCTGGCTCACCTGCACGGCGTTCGATGGCACGACCACGCCCTCTTCACTCCGCAAAGTCATATCGGTGGTGACCAATGTGCCGGGCCAGAGCAGTTCGTCCTTGTTCGGCATCGTCGCGCGCACCGTCGCCATACCGGTCGCCGAATCGACCGTGTTCTCGATCATGGTGACCTGGCCGCTGGCGCGTTTCTGGTCGCCCGGAATGATCGCCTCCACAGTCGCCGTTTCAGCGGCGACGGCTTTCCGGATGTCGGGAAGATTTTTCTGCGGCACCGTGAAGCTCACGTAGACCGGCACCATCTGAATGATAGTCGCCATCGGCGAGGTATCAGCCTGGCGCACAAAATTTCCGACTTTGACATTGGCCATGCTGATGCGACCGGAAATTGACGCGCGGATTCCACAGAAGCCAAGCTGGACCTTGAGGTTTTCAAGCTGCGCGCGGTTTGATTCCGCGGTTGCGCGGGAAATATTGACAGCGGTCTGCGCGTTGTTGAGCGTGACGATCGGGGTCGCATTACGCGCCGCGAGATCGGTATAGCGCTCGACATCGCGCTGCGCCTGCTCGAGCGACGCCTGCGCGCCGTCGATCACCGCCTGGACGCGCTTCATGTCGGCTTCGATCTGCCGGCAATCGAGCGTGAACAGCAAATCGCCCTTCTCAACGTGGGCGCCATCGCGGAAATGGACAGCCGTGATTGTCGTATCGACCTGCGTCTTGATGGCGACGCTGGCGATGGGAGTAACATTGCCGAGCGCGCTGAGGCGCACCGGCATGGTTTTGCGTTCGGCAACTGCGGTTTCAACCGGAACCGTGCGGGCATGGACCTGGCGGGCGGCAACACCGTCCGTCGTCCAGAACCCACGCACGAGCACGGCGATGGCGATCAAGGCGAGGACCGCCCCCCCAATGAGCCACTTGCGCTTGGTCATCTGCAATATTTGGTCCGGACTCATGGTGCGCTTGCCCGGACTTTCCCTAATCCGCGAAACGGCTTGTACACACAGCACTTTGGGGCCGCGTTAGCGGCTTACCTAGCATATAAACGTTACGGAGTGCATATCCCTGCGGCTCTCTGGTAAACACTGAAAACAAAGCGTTATTCGCCCACCCGGACCCCGAATTTCATGCGAATTGCCACCTGGAACGTCAACTCAATCCGCCAGCGCATGGACAACCTGCAAGCGTGGCTCAAGGAACGGCAGCCCGACATCGTTTGCCTGCAGGAAATCAAATGCACGGACGACGCTTTCCCGCGGGAGCCGATAGAAGCGCTCGGGTACAACGTAGCGGTGCATGGCCAGAAGACGTTCAACGGCGTGGCGCTGCTTTCCAAGCTGCCATTTGACGAGGTGGCGCCCGGGCTGATCGGCGACGAGAGCGACGTGCAGGCGCGCTTTCTGGAAGCGATCGTTTCCACCAAAACCGGCGCGTTGCGCGTGATCAGCCTCTATCTGCCCAATGGCAACCCGCCCGATACCGACAAATACAACTACAAGCTCAATTGGATGAACCGGCTGATTAATTTCTCACATGAACGACTTAAACTAGAAGAACCGATGGTATTGGCCGGCGATTACAATGTCATCCCCACGCCCGCCGATGTCCGCCGCCCGGAGGCCTGGAAGAACGACGCATTGTTCCTGCCGCAAACGCGGGAGAAATACCGCGCGCTGATCAATCTGGGGCTGACGGATGCCGTGCGGGCGGTGAGCGATGCCTCCGACCTCTACACGTTCTGGGACTATCAGGCCGGCGCCTGGCCCAAGGATGACGGCATCCGCATCGATCATTTGCTGCTGTCACCGCAAGCCGCCGACCGGCTGACCGACGCCGGCATCGACCGTCATGTGCGCGGCTGGGACAAGCCGTC
The DNA here is from genome assembly GCA_963817815.1 of uncultured Alphaproteobacteria bacterium. Lineage (GTDB taxonomy): Bacteria > Pseudomonadota > Alphaproteobacteria > Rhizobiales > Xanthobacteraceae > Pseudolabrys. The sequence continues at coordinate 440,408 of CAWFPY010000001.1, forward strand.
TGACCACGTCCCGGTTTATATCGATCTGGATATTGAGGGGCGGTAGCTCCTCGTCGTCATGCCCGGCATTGTGCCGGGCATCCACGACTTAACAGCTGCGCCAGTCCAAAGACGTGGATGGCCGGGACAAGCCCGGCCATGACAACAACTTCCGCGCGGATCCTTGACGCGCCTCTACTCTCTTCGCGTCTCTAGCCAGCGGCGGAGATAGACGGCGGCCAAAGCGCGTTCGTCCTCGCTCGCCTGCTGCATGGCGCTGTCATAGAGTTTCGTGATCCATGCCTGATCGGCGCGCGCACTGTCTTTCGCAAGTGCGAGCCACATCAAGCCGCGCGCGGCCTGACGCGGAACATGATCGCCCTCGAACAGCATGGCACCGAGCATGGCCTGCGCCTCGCACTGGCCCTTCTGCGCAGAAAGACCGAACCAGCGCGCGGCCTGGCGCGGATCGTGTGGCGCGCCGTTGCCCTTGAGATAGAGCCGCGCCAGATAATATTGTGCATCGGGGTCGCGGAAATACGACGCCGCATAGGCGAACATTTCGCGCGCGCGATCGGGATCGCGCTTGACCTCGGTCTTCGGAATGCCCTCGAGATAATAGTGACCAAGCGCAACGAAGGCATTGGCGACGAAGCGCGCCTGCGGCGTGTCGGGATTGTCCTCGGCATGACCGTCCGCGATGCGGCGGAAATATTCGAAAGCCTTGAGATCGTTCTGCGCAACGCCGTCGCCTTCGGCGTACATGCGGCCGAGCTTCCATTGCGCCAGCGCGTGACCTTTTTCGGCAGCGTATTCGAGCGAGTTGACCGCTTTGACGGTTTCGCCGGTCTTGAGCCAATGCGCGCCCGAACGGAACGCCTCGACCGGCGTCATCGGCGGCGGCGCCATGCTGCCTTCGGTCTTGCTACCGTCGAGCGCGAAGGCCGGCGCCGCGGCCATCAGGCCGGCACCGATCAGCACCACACGCAACAGGGTCTCAAGTGTCCGCATAACACTCTTTCTCGGCCGCGCCGCCGGGATGGGTCACCGCGCCGTTGACGGCGGGTCCCACCTGCTGCGCGTATTTCCACAGATAGCCTGAACCGTATTCGCTCTCGCGCGCTTTCCACTGGCTCTTGCGCTTGGCGAGTTCGTCGGCGGAAAGCTTGACGTCGAGCGTGCCTTTCACGGCATCGATCTCGATGATGTCGCCGTCGCGGATCAGCCCGATCGGCCCGCCGATCGCGGCTTCAGGGCCGACATGGCCGACGCAGAAACCGCGCGTCGCGCCGGAGAAGCGGCCATCGGTAATCAAGGCGACTTTTTCGCCGGCGCCCTGCCCGTAAAGCGCTGCCGTCGTCGACAGCATTTCGCGCATGCCGGGGCCGCCGCGCGGACCCTCGTAACGGATCACCAGCACGTCGCCTTCTTTGTATTTGCGGTGCTTGACCGCGTCGAAGCAGGCTTCCTCGCCGTCAAAGCAGCGCGCCGGGCCGCTGAACTTCAGCGTCTTCATGCCGGCGACTTTCACGATGGCGCCTTCGGGTGCGAGATTACCTTTGAGCCCGACCACGCCGCCGGTTGCCAGCAGCGGCTTGTCTGCCGGACGAATAACGTCCTGGTCGGGATTCCATTTCACGTTTTTCATATTCTCGGCGATCGTCCGCCCGGTGACTGTCAGGCAATCGCCGTGCATGTAGCCGTGATCGAGAAGGGTTTTCATCAGAAGGGGCACGCCGCCAGCTTCGAACATATCCTTGGCGACATAACGGCCACCTGGTTTCAAATCTGCGACATAAGGAGTCTTTTTGAAGATTTCGGCGACATCGAACAGCGTGAACTCGATACCGCATTCGTGCGCGATCGCCGGTAAATGCAGCGCGGCATTGGTCGAGCCGCCGGTCGCGGCAACCACGGCAGCAGCATTTTCCAGCGCCTTTCGCGTGACAATGTCGCGCGGGCGAATGTTTTTGACGATCAAATCCATGATCATCTCGCCGGCGAGCATGCTGAACTTGTCACGAATTTCGTAAGGCGCCGGCGCGCCCGCCGAATATGGCAGCGCCAATCCGATGGCTTCCGATACCGTTGCCATGGTGTTGGCGGTAAATTGCGCGCCGCATGCGCCAGCCGAGGGGCAGGCATTCTGTTCGAGAATGTCGAGATCCTCGTCGGACATCGTGCCGACGGAATGTTTGCCGACCGCTTCGTAGACGTCCTGGATCGTGACTTCCTTGCCTTTGAACGTGCCGGGCAAAATCGAACCGCCGTAGATGTAGATCGACGGCACATTGAGACGGCACATCGCCATCATCATGCCGGGTTGCGACTTGTCGCAGCCGGCAATGCCGATGAGCGCGTCATAGGCGTGGCCGCGCACAGTGAGTTCGACGGAGTCAGCGATGACTTCGCGCGACGGCAGCGACGATTTCATGCCGGCGTGGCCCATCGCGATACCGTCGGTGACAGTGATGGTGCAGAACTCACGCGGAGTGGCGCCGACCGAAGCGACGCCCCTCTTGACCACCTGCGCCTGGCGCATCAGCGCGATGTTGCAGGGCGCGGCTTCGTTCCAGCAGGTCGCGACGCCGACAAATGGTTGGTGGATCTGTTCCGTGGTCAGACCCATCGCGTAATAGAAAGCGCGATGCGGCGCGCGGTCCGGCCCCTCGGTGGCGTGCCGGCTCGGTAGTTTCGACTTCAAACTGGTCTTTGCGTCCATAGTGCCTTGTCGCCCCCGCCCCCGGTTACCGCCACCGGATTGGACCCGGCTGGCTCATTGAGGCGATCACCCGGCCGGGCGGTCCTCGATGTCGTTGAAGGGTATGGCCGAATCGCGGCGCGGCGAGGGTCATCGGAGGGTATGGCTTAAATGTTCTAAAAGTGTTGCGCGGCGGACACAGGTGTGGCTGGCGCGCGTCGGGCTCACCCCATTTTTCATAGCGTACGCCGCACTGTTTCTTCGCGGCGCCGGGTACGCCGTAGCCCTTCCTCGGTCACTCGCAAATACGAGGGAGTGGCGCGCCAGGTGGCGCAACCATTGTTCTTGTGATGCCGCATCCCCTCTCGAGAATGCGGGCGCCTCCCGGCGCGCCATCGCGAGCGTCTTCATTACGGCGCCGGGCCGCGCTTTGCGGGGGCTATCGCGCATGACAGCCGCCGTCAGCCAAGCTCCTGGCAGGCGCCCGTGGCCGCCGGGCGGAGCCCCGGCGCCGCCGGGTGCGGGAGGAGCGTTCGTCTCCCGCCCGCGGGCGCCGCATCCGACCCCACCCACATGACGCCTCATGAGAGCGCCCTCTGGCGGATCAACGATAGGATTATAGTCTTCATCGGATTAAAGTCAAGAGGCTCGAAGGACGCACGGGCGGAATTTTCGCACGGCCTCTCCCTAGTCATTGCCGGGCGTGACCCGGCAATCCATGATGACGATCAGCAGCGACAGACTTCGTAAGGCTCGCAGGCGGGGCGGCGCATCAGGATGCCCGGGTCGAGCCCGGGCATGACGCTGAGCAAGGTTCGCCGTCAGTATCAACTATGCCCCCTCGCCTCCGCCGTTCCTTTTTCGACCGCCCGGTCCTCAAGGTCGCGCCCGAACTCATCGGCGCGACGCTGCTGGTCGACGGCGTGGGCGGCATCATTGTCGAGCTCGAGGCCTATCATCACACCGACCCGGCGGCGCATTCCTACATCGGACGCACGGAACGTAACGCGGTGATGTTCGGCCCGGCCGGCTACGTCTATGTCTACCGCTCCTACGGCATCCACTGGTGTCTCAACTTTGTATGCGAGGAAGCCGGCAGCGCGAGCGCGGTGCTGATCCGCGCCATCGCGCCAACCGAAGGGCTCGCCGACCATGCGACGTCGGCGCGGCCTCAAAGACGAGCGCGCGCTGTGCTCGGGTCCAGGAAAACTGTGCGAAGCGCTGGCCGTCACGCACAAGCACAATGGCCTGCCGCTCGACCGGGCGCCGTTCGAGTTGCGCGCGCGCAGCGAAACGCCGCAGATCGTGACTGGCGCACGCATCGGCATCACCAAGGCGGTCGAGAAGCCTTGGCGCTACGGGCTGAAGGGCTCAAAATTTCTGAGCAAGCCGTTCAGGCCCTCATCCTAATTCTGGACTGAGGATCGAAACCAAAGTCCTGCTTGGCCTTTTCACTCGACACGGCGGGGCCATCCTCCGCAATATTGTAGACACCCGGTTTTCCCTTGGTGAGCGCCTGCATCGTTGCGCGTGCCGCGGCTTCGATATGGATCGATGGCGCCCGCGAAGGCGTGTCGTACCAGGTCCCTGGTCCGTAGAAATAACCGAAGCGCAGCACGATCCCTTCCGGAAGCCCGAGCACCGCCTGCTCCAGCGCAGCGACTGCTTCGGCGCTGCGGCCGGCCGTGCCCTCGGCGCCGAGATTCAGTGGATCGCTTTCGACGCGCGTGCCGTCAGCAGGCGCGTAGGCGAACGCAACGCTTTGCGCGACCATGCGCTTCACGTTCGCCGCCCGCGCGGCCGCCACGAGATTGGCGCGTTCCCTCGACACGCAGGCGCGCATTGCGCGCAACGCCTTCGTCGTATTGCGGCGTGCCCGGCGCAAAGGCCAGATCCGTGAGCTGATGGATGATTGCGTCAGGCGCCGCCGCGCTGACAGCGCGCGCGAGCGCTTCCGCATCGAAAACATCGACCACGACCGGCTCGGCGCCAAGGGCACGCACGCCATCGGCCTTGTCGGCCGACCGGGTGGTGCCGATCACGGTGTGTCCGACCGCGCGCAGCAGCGGCGTGAGCTTGCGCCCGATCGCCCCGCCTGCACCGGCGAGAAATATTTTCATGTGCGCATCCGTTCCCTCATCCGTCGTCCCCGCGAAAGCGGGGACCCATAGCTCTAGCACTCTCGAAGGCTGCAGCCATCTGGAGTCCCGGCCCTCGCTGCGAGGCGCGGCTTCGGCCGGCGACGACCTCAGGGTGCGACTCTACCCCGCTCCCTTCAACCGCTCCAGCGCCTCGGCGATCTTGGCCTTGCGGCCGACCGCCTCCTCGCGTTTTTCTTTTTCTTCCTCGACCACATCTTCCGCCGCGCGCTCCATGAACTTTGGATTGTTCAGCTTGGCATCGGTGCGCGCGATGTCGGCCTCGGCCTTCTGCATTTCCTTGGCCAGACGCGCACGCTCGGCGGCAAGATCGATCACGCCCTTGAGCGGCAACGCCGCCACTTCGCCGCGCACGACGAGCTGCACCGAACCTTGCGGTGCAGCCGGCGCCGAGGAAATCTCCGACACGCGCGCGAGCCGTTTGATGAACTCGGCCCACCGTTCGGCGCGCGCCGCGGTCTCGGCGGATGCGCCGGCGAGCACCAGCGGGATCGCCGCGGTGATGTTCATCTCGGCGCGGATCGAGCGGATGGCGGTGATGAGTTCGATCACCCAGCCGATTTCGGCCTCGGCCTTCTCGTCGGCAAGGCCTTCGAGCTTTGGCCAATCGCTGAGCGCGAGCAATTGGGAGCGCTTCGGCCCCTGCTCTGCTGTCACAGCCCACAATTCTTCGGTGATGAAGGGCATGAAGGGATGCAGCAGCCTGAGAATTTCGTCGAGCGCCCACGCCGCCATCGCGCGCGTCTCGTTTTTTGCGGGACCGTCGGGACCGGTCAAAAGCGGCTTCGACAGTTCGACATACCAGTCGCAGTAGACATTCCAGACGAAGCGATAGGCCGCGCCGGCGGCCTCGCCGAAAGCGTAAGTTTCGATCGAGCGCGTGATCTCGGCGGCGGCCTTCGCCGTCTCGTGCGCGATCCAGCGGTTGAGCGTTTCTTTCGCCGATTTCGGATCGAAGCCCTCGACGCGCGCCGCTCCATTGAACTCGACAAAGCGAGCCGCATTCCACAGCTTGGTCGCAAAATTGCGATTGTTCTCGACGTCCTGCGGGCCGAGCCTGATGTCGTGCCCCGGCGCAACATTGCGCGCCAGGGTAAAGCGCAGCGCATCGGCGCCAAGTTCGTCAATGACGCCGAGCGGATCGACAACGTTGCCCTTCGACTTCGACATCTTGGCGCCGGACGCATCGCGCACAAGGCGGTGGATGTAGACGTCGTGGAACGGGATGTCGGGCATAAAGTGCATGCCCATCATCATCATGCGCGCGACCCAGAAGAAGATGATGTCGAAGCCCGTGACCAGCGTCGCCGTCGGATAAAAGCGCGCGAGTTCAGGCGTCTTGTCCGGCCAGCCCAGCGTCGAGAACGGCCACAGCGCGGATGAGAACCAGGTGTCGAGAACGTCTTCGTCGCGCGTCAGCTTGGTCGCCTTGCCGTAATGCTTGTCAGCATCCCGCTGGGCGTCAGCCTCACTGAGTGCGACGAACGCCTTGCCGTCGGACCCGTACCACGCCGGAATCTGGTGACCCCACCAGAGCTGGCGCGAAATACACCAGGGCTGGATGTTCTCCATCCAGTTGAAGTAGGTCGTTTCCCAATTCTTCGGAATGAATTTGGTCTTGCCAGCGCGCACCGCCGCGATCGCGGGCTTCGCCAGTTCCTGCGCGTTGACATACCATTGGTCGGTGAGGAACGGCTCGATCACCACATTCGAACGGTCGCCGTGCGGCACGACGTTGGAATGCGGTTCGATTTTCTCGACCATGCCTTTCTCTTCGAGACGCGCGACAATCTGCTTGCGCGCCGCGAAACGATCGACACCATGCATCGCCAAAGTGGCGTCGAGGTCGGCGGATTTCGGCACACCGTCGAGGAATTCCTCATTACCCGAGAGATTGAGTTTCGCTTCGGTGGTGAAAACATTCACCAGCGGCCGCTTGTGCCGCTTGCCGACCTCGAAATCGTTGAAGTCGTGTGCCGGCGTGATCTTCACCGCCCCGCTGCCCTTTTCGGGGTCGGAGTATTCGTCCGCAATGATCGGAATTTTCCGTCCGACCAGCGGCAGGATCACGTTCTTGCCGACCAGTTTCTTGTAGCGCTCGTCCTCGGGATGCACCGCCACCGCGGTATCGCCCAGCATCGTCTCCGGCCGCGTGGTGGCAACGACGATGAAAGTCGAAGGATCTTCCGGATTGAAGGTCTTGCCCTCGATCGGGTAGCGCAGGTGCCAGAGGTGCCCGCGGGTCTCGACCTGCACCACCTCGAGGTCGGAAATGGCGGTCAGCAGCTTCGGGTCCCAGTTGACCAGCCGCTTGTCCTTGTAGATGAGCCCCTCACGATGAAGTTCTACAAAAACTTTAAGAACGGCCTTGGAAAGCCCCTCGTCCATCGTGAAGCGCTCGCGCGACCAGTCGCACGATGCGCCGAGCCGCTTGAGCTGGTTGACGATGGTGCCGCCCAATTCGGCCTTCCACTCCCACACGCGCTTGAGGAAGGCTTCGCGGCCCATCTCGCGGCGGCCGGGCTGCTGGCGTTCCATCAGCTGCCGCTCGACCACCATCTGCGTCGCGATGCCGGCATGGTCGGTGCCCGGCTGCCAGAGCACGTCCTTGCCGCGCATGCGCTCGAACCGGCACAGGATGTCCTGCAGCGTGTTGTTGAGCGCATGGCCCATATGCAATGAGCCGGTGACGTTCGGCGGTGGAATGACGATAGAGTATGGTTTCGCGCCGGCGCGCTCGGGCCGGCCGGCGCGGAAGGCGCCCGCCTGCTCCCAAGTCCGGTAGATGCGGCCCTCGACCTCCGAGGGCTGGTAAGTCTTATCAATCATCGGCGTTTTGCTTGAAATCGTTCGCGCGGTAGAAAGCCTGCCGAGCCTGCCGGAGTCAACTTTGCCCCCCAACCCACCAGTGTCCAGCGGCAGCGCCACCTCCGCCATCACTTTGCTGGCCATTGTCGCCTTCGCCGCGCAGGCCATGGTGCGGGTCACGGATTCGCTGCTGCCGCAAATCGCCGCCGATTTCGGCGTGACGGTGGGCGCGACCTCGATCGTGGTGACGGTCTATTTGCTGGCCCATGGTTCGGTCCAGCTGGTGATCGGCCCGATCGGCGACCGCTTCGGCAAATACCGCTGCATGGCCTTCGCCGCTGCCGTGTCGACCGTCATGGTGGCGATCTGCGGACTGGCGGCATCGCTGCCGGTCCTGATCGCGGCGCGGCTGGGCAGCGGGCTCGCCACCGGCTGGATCATTCCACTGGCGCTGGCCTTTGTCGGCGATGTCATCCCCTATGAGCGACGACAACAGGTGATCGGGCGTTTCCTGTCCGGGCAAATCCTCGGCCAGCTGTTTGGCCAGGCCGCCGGCGGCGTGCTCGGCGACTGGTTCGGCTGGCGCAATGTCTTCTTCCTGCTCGCCGGCCTGCTCGCAGTCGCCGCTGCCGGCCTCTGGTACGAACTTCTGCGCAATCCGATCACGCATGCGCGCCACGCCAGCGCGCAGCCGGGCCGCGGATTCATCGCCGACTACTCCACGGTGCTGCGTTCGTCCTGGGCGCGCGCGCTGATCATTGTCGCCTTCATCGAGAGCGGCCTGATGTTCGGCGCATTCACTTACGTCGGCGCCGATCTGCATTTGCGATTCGGCGTGAGCTTCACGCTGGTGGGACTCTACGTTGCAGCCTTCGCCATTGGCGGCCTGATTTACAGTCTCTCGGTGCGCATGCTGGTCACGCGCTTCGGCCAGATCGGATTAGCGACACTCGGCGGCGCGCTGCTCGGACTGGCATTCATGACGCTCGCGTTCGAGCCGCATGCTTACATTGCGCCAGTTGCGATCACCGCCATCGGTCTCGGCTTTTATATGCTGCACAACACATTGCAGACCAACGCCACGCAGATGGTGCCGGAAGCGCGCGGCACCGCGGTCGCGATATTTTCGTCGGCGCTTTATCTCGGACAGACCGTGGGCGTTGCCGCCAACGGTACGATCTTCGACCGCTACACCGCGGTGCCGGTGTTCTTGATCGCTGCGGTGGGCCTGACAGCGCTTGGCTTGTGGTTCGCACGCGCGCTTAAACAGAGACGCGAAAGCGGAGTTTGAGGTCGGCATATTTTCCGCGAGACAAACTCCGCTCATTCCCGCGTAAGCGGGAACCCAGCGCAATGAAATAAAATGGTTCTGGACCCCCGCTTACGCGGGGGTGAGCGGAATGTGTGGCGACATGCCGGCTTACGGCCTACCGCGGGAGACGCGTTCGATCTCTGCGCGCACGATGCGCTCAACCAGGCCCGGCAAATTGTCGTCGAGCCAGGACTTGAGCATCGGCCGCAACATTTCGCGCACGAGATCTTCGAGCGTGCGCGCATTTTGCCCGATCACCGTGTGCGCAAGCGAATTGAAGGCGCTGTCGACGGCCGCGATGGTCTCGTTCGAGATCAGAGCACGTTCAGGCATGGGCTCGGGTGCCTTGGTGGTGAAAACCACATCGGACGTTCCGTCAATCGTCTGGAAGCTCGGTGCGGGTTTCGGCGGCGGCGCAACCGGCGACGTCATCGATTCAGTCAAATCGAGAACGTCGGCGGCAGGCAGCGATGGTGTCGACGACGCGGTCGGCATTGGTGTCGACGATGGCGCGGGCATTGACGAAGGAATGGGCCCAGACTTGCCGGCCGCCTTGGGCGGCGCATCAAGCTCGGCCAGCATGGCGTCGATTTCGTCCTGACTATTGGCGGCGGCGGCCGGTGACGGAGCGGGTTTCGATGGCGATGGTGCCGCTGCAACGGTGGGCTTTGATGGCGCCGCGGGCGTCGGTGACGGTCGCCCAGACGCCGCGGCCGCCGTCGTGGCCGCCGAAGCCTGCTCAGGCGCCTTGGCGGGCTTGCTGACGTCGTCGTCTGCAATGATCCGCCGGATGGAGGCGAGGATTTCCTCCATTGAGGGTTCTTGCGCCTTTGCCGCCTGGGTCATTCCCTGAAAATCCCGACACACTCCCTACGTTCCGCGGGGCAAGGAACTCTCGCCGGCGCGAATCGCTCTCGTATACCTTTTATACGCCAGAGAACCGCTGGAGTGGCAGGTGGAAACTCAGCAATGCGCAATGAACTGTGGACACGATGGCCGTATTGCGCCGCGTCTGAAACGAATCAGCGCCCGTCGGGTGTCCGCACGCCGGCCCAGCTATCACGCACCTGCTGATAGTGGACATTGAAGTCATAGACGGGCGCCCGCAGCCCGAGCACCTGCGGCGCCAGGCGCCCCACCGCCGAAAGCAACGTATAGGAGGCCACCACGCGGTCGCGCTGCGCGCTGACCAATGCCACGCGAGCATTGACCAGTTCCTGTTGCGCATTCAACACATCGAGCGTGGTGCGCTGACCTACGCGGGCCTCCTCGCGCACGCCGTTGAGCGCGATCTCGGAGGCCTGCACCTGCGCCTGGGTCGCATCGATATTCGCTTTGGCCGCCTCGAGCTGACCCCATGACTGCACGACTGTCTGCCGCGCCTGGTCACGGGCGGTATCGAGATCGAGCCGCTTCTGTCCGAGCGTTTCCTTGGCCTGACGGATCAGCGAATATTCCGCTCCGCCCTGGTATAGCGGAACGCTGAGCTGGCCGAGTACCGCCGCGTTGAAACTCTTGAGCGAGGTCAGGCTGCTCTCATTGCTTTGTTGCGCGCTGGTCTGCAACGACAGCGTCGGGTAGAGCGCCCCCTCCGCCACCTTCACCTGTAACTGCGCGGCATCGAGATTGTATTGTGCACTGGTCACAGTCGGGTGGGTCGCAGTCGCAACCCCGATCGCCGTCGGCAAATTGCCAGGTGAAAAACGGTCGACCGGCGAACCCGGCGTCAGCTTGCCCGGTTCAACCCCGATCACCTGTCGGTAGGTCGCCAAGGATGCTTTGTAAGTCGCTTCCGCGCTGAGCACCTGCGAACGCCCCGATGCCAGCCGCGACTCCGACTGCGCGACGTCCGTGCGCGTCACTTCGCCGACATTGAAGCGGTCGCGTGTCTGCCGCAATTGCTCCTGCAATACCTCAACGTTGCGCCGTTGCAGATCGAGGATCGCGCCGTCACGCAACAGGTTCATGTAAGCCGTCACCGCGCTAAGCAGCACCGTCTGCTCGGTTGTGCGCAAGGTCTCGCGCGCGGCCTGCACCTGGCTTTCCGCCTGGCGCGTTTTGTTGGAGGTCTGGAAGCCGTTGTAGAGCGTCTGCGTCGCGGTCACACCGTAGCCGTAGGGCGTCATGGTGCCGGATTGCTGCAGGTAGGCAGCCCCGCCAGCCAGCGCAGACGATGTAAGTCTTGAGGTCGTGTCCCAATATTGTGTGCCGATCGAGGCATTCGCGGATATCCGCGGGCGATAGCCTGACAGCGCCTGCGGAACGGCCTCATCAGTCGCGCGCACCAGGGCCCGCTGTGAATTTAACGACGGATTGTTCTGGTACGCCTGCGCCAGGGCACCCTCGAGTGTGTCCGCTGAGGCTAGAAAAGGCGCAATCGGCCATGCGGCGCACGCGATCGAACCGATCGCTAGCCCGCGCGCCCACCTACCGAGACCCCAACCCGTCATCCCCACATCCCGTTCATAGCGCGACCGGCATCCTGCCAAATTCGCACCGCCGCAACGAACCGCGAACCATATGCGGGCCGGCCCGCTGTTAAAACCCCCTCCGGCTGTCCCCCGACAAATTGCTTGAGAACTGGGGTATTTACGCAACGATCGGAACAGATTGCAATCAGAACGCGAACGCTGGCGCTTTTACAAAGCCCGGCAGCAGGGCTGCTGTTGCATCAAAAATCGGCCGGCCGCCCAAATCGTCTCCGCTACGGCAATAAAGCATGGCTTTGGCGGCGGGAGCACTCCCCAGCACGCAGACCAGCCGCCCGCCCTCCTTGAGCTGGCTCAGATAGGCCTGCGGCACGACTTCGGTCGCGCCTTCCAGAACGATTACGTCGTAGGGCCCGCTTTGCGGCCAACCGGCCGTCAACGCCCCGGCAACGACGCTCACCTTGGACTGTGCGGCGAGTGACGTACGGGCGGCCTGCGCGAGGCCGGCGTCTTGTTCGAGCGCGGTCACCTGGCCGGCGAGCCGCGCAAGCACGGCGGCGCCGTAGCCGGTCGCGCAACCGACATCTAAAACACGGTCACTGGATGCAATGTCCGCCGCATGGATCAACTTGGCGAACACCATCGGCTTGAGCAGCCGACGCGCGCCGTCGCCAACCGGCAAATCGAGGTCGAGATAGGCAAGCCCTGCGGACGCCTGCGGCACGAATTGCTCGCGCGGAATATCCATCATGGCGGAGATGATACGCAGGTCCGTGACATCGGCGGTGCGGACCTGGCCATCCACCATATGACGGCGTGCGGTGGCAAAATCGGTCATCGCGATCCTCGAAGAAAACCCGGAAGGCGCGGTTCTTGTGCGGCAACGGGGCACAAAACGCAAGGCTCGGTTCAAGGCTCGACGCGCGGCCCGGCAAGGATCGGCAAGGTTCGGCTTGCGATTGTCGTAAGGCTTTCGCTCCTATATAGGCTGAGGCCGACCCTACGCCCTTTATTACCTACGGTTGGCCACGTGGCGGAGTGGTTACGCAGAGGACTGCAAATCCTTGCACGCCGGTTCAATTCCGGCCGTGGCCTCCACCCTTCGCTGCTCCGCAGCTTCGGCTCGGCAAGCCCTCTCGAGCGAAGGCTGCCGCGCCGTAGCCCGGAGGCGAAGGCGGGCCGCCCGAAGGCGGTCCTTCACGCTTTGCAAAGGAGGCTGGCTTTGTTATAGGCCCGGTGCTGAAGCGCCGGCAGTGTTCCCGGGTAGCTCAGTGGTAGAGCAACCGGCTGTTAACCGGTTGGTCGCTGGTTCGATCCCGGCCCCGGGAGCCACTTTAACTAATCCATCATCGCGCAACGCCATGGCGCGGCGCGGGCTATCTTTGGCCTACCAAAGCGCGTCGACGACAATGGCACGACGTTCGAACCGCCGAAGGATCCCTGCCTTGCCTGCGCCCGTACATCGGACGGCGCCGTGTCGTAGAACCGGCGGAATGCGCGATTGAAATAAGAGACGTCTCCAAATCCGCAGTCGTGCGCGAGCGTGGTGATCTTTATGCCGTCGCGCCGCGGATCGATCAGCACACGATGGGCGCGCGCGAGCCGCTGCGCCAAAACATACTCGGTGAATGTCGTGCCTTCCGCCTCGAACAGCCTTTGCACAAAGCGCGGCGTGCAGCCGTGGCGTTGCGCAAGCTCCGCACGGACAGGTCGGATCGCTCGAGGTTCCGGTCGATATCCTGCTTGATGTCCTGCAACCGCGCCGCGCGCAGGCCGCCCATCTCGGCTGCAACGCCGGCATCGCGCGTTGCTCCGACGACCACGGCCAGCAGATCGCACACGTGATTGACAACGAGATGCTGAAGGTCGCGTCCGACGATGGTCTGATCATCGCGCGACATCGCGACATAGTTGGTCAAGAGCTTCAGTCCCGGCGTGCCCGCCGGAATGCGGCGGAACAGGCAATCGTCCACGCCCGCATTCAGCAAGGGCCCGAGCCTGGCGCGCGGCAAGGCAACGCCAGAATGTCGCCGGGCGCACGATGCGTGTAACTGCAGACCTCGGCCATGGACATGAAGCACAGCCTCGCCGTCGCCGAGCACCAGTTCTTCTCTGACCCAGGGTCACGCGGTGCTCACCGCGCATATTCACGACCATGCCGACGTCGTCGCTGTTCTCCAGCGCGACCATCTCGCGCGTGCGTCGGTTGCACGAACCGTGCGAGCGTCCCGACATCATCATCAGGCCGGGCATCATCTGCAGCGTGACGTCGATTTCGAATTTGGCGGCGTCGCGCGCACGCTCGACATCATATTTGACCACCGAACGGCCGAAGAACTCGCGCGTTAAAAAAGCCTTCTCATGCTCGGGCACGCTGTCGAGCGAAAAGCGGAATGCGCCGGAGGCGCCGGGAGGCGGCGCGTTGGCGAGCATTTCAGGCGTAATCGACGGCAGCTTGCTCAAATCGCGCATGACCGGCACCTCGGCTTAAATGTCCCGTGGCACGCAATTCCAATTTGCGGGCACCTGATATGGCATTGAGATTGTCGTCGCAAGCACACTCTCCGGCGTTTGATGTCGCCAGAGGTCAACGTCCCTGCCGGCGCAAATAACGAAGCCCTTATTCCAGCAGGACATTCCGCTGTCAGTGAACGGCCTCACACACGGTCGGTCGCCATAGTCCTTATCTTTGTCGCCATAGTCCTAGAGGCGGCATTCCGCACCCGGTACTGACCCGGCCTGCCCGAAGGGCCGTGCGGGTCCAGACAGCAACTCTTGTCAAAGCCGCGACCGCGTTCGACCGACGCGCGCCGTGAAGGAGAAAGTCGTGAGCCTGTTTGATCCGCATTCGTTCGCCATCGTAAGCGCCGGGATATTTGCCGGCGCTGTGGTCTCTGGCCTCGTTGGGTTTGCATTTTCAGCGGTGGCCGGCGCGATCTTGCTGCACGTCCTGCCGCCGACCGAGGCGGTGCCGCTGATGATGGCGTGCAGCATCGTGACGCAAGGGGTGTCGCTGGTCGCACTGCGGGGCAGCATGGAATGGCGTAACAGCGGTATCCTCATCGCTGCCGGCGCGCTGGGGGTCCTGCCCGCGCTCTATTTGCTTCATCATATCGATGCCGCGATTTTCCGGATCGGATTCGGCATATTTCTCGTCGCTTACGCCGCCTTCATGCTGCTTCGCCCGGCCGCGGCTCGCGCGCGCGACGTGTCCGGTGGCTTGCGCGACGCCGTTGTCGGATTCGGCGGCGGACTGGTCGGCGGCCTGACTGCAATGCCGGGCGCCTTGCCGACGATGTGGTGCGACTTGCGCGGCATGCCCAAGGACCGCCAGCGCGGCCTCGTACAGCCCTACATCACGGCCATGCAGCTATTCGCACTGGCGCTGCTGTTCGCGCACCACAGCTTTTCCAGCCAGGCGTTGCTCAATCTGACCATCAGCCTGCCGGCGCTTGCCGCCGGCTCGGCGCTGGGCGTCATCATGTTTCGCCGTGTGAACGACGCCTGGTTCCGCAGCACTGTTCTCGTGGTTCTGCTGTTCGCAGGGACACTTCTCGTCTTGTAGGCGACCGGAACCCTCGCTTGCGCCGCAGGCGGATTGAGGGAAATATCCCGCCCCCATGACGCCCGTCACCAGCCCGCTCACCACCGACCTCTACGAGCTCAACATGATCCAGGCCTATCTGGATCGCGGCGAGGACAAGGAGGCCGTTTTCGAATTTTTCGTGCGACGGTTGCCGGCCCGGCGCGGCTTTCTGCTGGCCGCCGGTCTCGACGACGCGCTCACTTATCTTGAGACGTTACGTTTCACCGATGCCGAGATCGATTGGCTCAAGAGCACAAAACGTTTTCGCGGCAACCTCATCGACTATCTCGCGGGCTTCCGCTTTACAGGCGACGTGCACGCAATTGCGGAAGGCGCCGTCTGCTTTCCCAATGAACCGCTGATCCGCATCACCGCGCCTCTTCCAATGGCGCAACTGGTCGAAACGCGGCTGATCAACATCCTGCATTTCCAGACCATGATTGCCTCGAAGGCTGCGCGCATGGTGCTGGCGGCGCCCGGAAAAATCCTGTCCGATTTCGGCCTGCGCACCGCGCATGGCGCCGAGGCTGGCCTGTTTTCGGCGCGCGCGAGCTACATCGCGGGCTTCGCCAGCGCCGCCAATGTGCTCGCCGGCGAGCGTTACGGAATACCGATCGTCGGTACGATGGCGCATTCCTTCGTACAGGTGCACGGCGACGAGATGACGGCGTTCGAGAATTTTGCGCGCGCGCGGCCCGACGGCGTCATCCTGCTGATCGACACTTACGACACTGAAGCCGGCGCCCGCAAAGTCGTCGAACTCGCACCGAAACTGAAGGCGGACGGCATTGCGATCCGCGGTGTGCGCATCGACAGCGGCGACCTCGCCGCCATGGCAAAGAAAGTGCGCGCCATCCTCGATGCCGGCGGACTGAAGGACGTGATCATCCTGGTGAGTGGCGGTATTAATGAAGATGTCTTGCAGACGATGATGGCGGCCAAGGCGCCGATCGACGGTTATGGCATCGGCGTCAACCTCGACGCATCGATCGATGCCCCCTCGCTCGACTGCGCCTACAAGCTGCAGGAATACGCCGGCACGCCGCGCCGCAAATTGTCCGAAGGCAAGGTCACCTGGCCCGGACGCAAGCAGGTATGGCGGACCTCTGACGGCAACGGCCGCATCGCAAGCGACGTCCTCTCACTGGAAAATGACACACTGCCCGGTGAAACGCTGGTCGCGCCGGTGATGCGCGGCGGAAAACGGATTGCGCCGGCACCGACGCCTTGCACAAATCCGCGAGCGCGCGGCGCGCGAACTCGCGCGCCTGCCCGAACCGCTGCGCCAGCTCAAAAGCGGGATCGAATACCGCGTGACCATTTCAGACAAGCTCAAGGCGCTGGCGGCGCAGACGGACGTCGGAGGTCGCTAGGACGTGGACGCATAAACGCGCATGTGCGCGCCAGGGAATAATGCGGAAATAACAACGCCAACCGACATTTGGGCCACTCTCGGGAGGCCAAATTGGCCGCTGGAGTGCTTATCAGGATAAATGCGTAGACACTATTTAACCCGATCGAAATCAAGAAGGCGAACTGTCCCGACGCTCCTCCAACTTTGCTGGAAAGGCGTTGGATGGATAAATTTTACAGGACATTGCGCAGCTGGCGAAACGCATGGCGGCAGCCGACGACCTATTTTGGTCTGGCGATGATTGCCATCATCTGGGTGAGCTCTGCCTATCATCTGGCCATTGAGCGCGATCGGCTGGAATCCGGCGCGATCAAGAACAGCAGTAATCTTGCGCGCGTGTTCGAAGAGCACATCGAGCGCATCTTCAAGGAAACGGACAGCACGCTGCAGTTGGTGCGAACGGCCTACCTCACCGGCCGATCGGAACTTGATTTTACGAAGCTGCTGGCCAATCGCGACCTTCAAACTGATTTGTTTCCGCATATCGCGATTGTCGATGCCAACGGCGTCCTTTCATTGTCGAGTCTTGGGCCGGTGATGTCGATTATCGATTTGAGCGACCGGCCGTATTTCCGTGCCCAACGGGACGCATCAACAGACGAATTGTTTATTGGCGTGCCCACGCTCGGACGAGTCGTAACAAAGCAAGTCATTCAAATTTCGCGCGGGATCCGTGGCGCCGACGGTTCATTCGAGGGCGTGGTCCTCGCTACGATCGATTCGGACTACCTGGCCAATTTCTACAAATCGATCGATGTCGGGAAAGATGGCGCAATCGTTCTGGTTGGACTCGACGGCATTATTCGGGCGTCGGCGGGATTCAAAGGCGATGTCGTCGGCAACTCGCTGAAACGATCCCAGCTGTTCAGCAAGATAAAAGCGTCAGACGCAGGCTCGTTTCTGACGGCCGGCACTCAGGACACTGTGAAGCGATTTGTGTCCTATCGCGTGGTCAAGGGATATCCGCTGATCGTTTATGCGGGCGAGGCCGAGCGCGAGGTTCTGGCGCCGTATTGGCGAAATCGAGGCTGGTACTACGCGATTGATTCAGCCGCGACCGTCCTGATTTTGATCGTTGTTACAGTCGCGTTCCGTTACCGCAAGAAGCTCGACACCGCTCAAGAGGCGATGCAAGCGAGCGAGGCGCAGGCGCGCCGCAAATCGCATGAGCTGGAGGTCACACTCGAACACATGGACCAGGGCATCGTGATGATCGATGCCAATCGTGATGTCGTGGTCGTGAACCGGCGGCTCGTGGAATTGCTGGGGCTGCCGCAGGCACTTCTCGACCGAGTCCCTCAGGGCGTCAAGGTCGACGAGGCATTGGCGCATATGTGGGCGGCGGGCGAATACGGCAAGGACGGTGCCGCGGTCGATCCAAAAATTCGCGACGTAGTACTGGCCGGCGGAATGTCTGCCGAAATTCCGGTGTACGAGCGCACAAGGCCGAACGGCGTCACGCTCGAAGTCCGCGCTGCCGCATTGCCGGACGGCGGCATCGTCCGCACCTTCACCGACGTGAGCGAGCGAAAGCGCAAGGAACTCCAGATCAATCACATGGCGCGTCATGACCAACTGACTGGATTGGCCAATCGCGCGCTCTTCAACGAGCGTCTGGAAAGCGCGCTATCGCGATTGCGCCGGCAGCGCGAGGGTTTTGCAGTGCTGTACCTCGATCTCGATCGCTTTAAGTCCGTGAACGACGCACACGGTCACACCGTGGGAGACGCTCTCCTGCGGGCGATCGCAGGGCGATTGTCTGACAGCGTTCGCGAGACAGACACAGTTGCCAGGCTTGGCGGCGATGAGTTCGCCAGTTCTCCTGTCGGAGGCGGCAAGCGAAATCGACGCCGAAGTGCTCGCCAATCGCATCATCAGAAGTGTCAGCGCGCCCTACGACCTCGAAGGCATTCGCGCATTGATCGGGACGAGCATCGGCATTGCTATGGCGCCGGCTGACGGCGCGACCGCGGAGGCTCTGGTGAACAATGCGGACGTCGCGCTGTATCGCGCCAAGGCCGGAGGCGGCAACGCATATCGGTTCTTTGGGCAAAATGATCGGGTGCGTTCTGTGCCGGAAAAATCGCTATCCATCGTCCCTTAAGCGACGGCGCGCCTGAACGACGCGCGTTACTTCCCCGCCCGGTTCCAGCCGCGCGCGCCTTCACCGTAGATCTCGTGCCCGGTTTCGGTCACGACGACGGTATCCTCGAGCTTGATGAAGCCGCGCGCCGGATGCTTGAGCGTGGTCTCGACCGAAATCACCTCGCCTACCTCGAGCGGAATATTGGCGTCGTCGGCCGGATATGGCACCGGCCCGTGATCGGTGAGCCGCGGCGCTTCGTGGCTGACCAGGCCCATGCCGTGCGCGAGGAATTCCAGATTGTTGTGGTGCTTGGATTTTTTCACCAGCGGTTCGGCGGCCGCATAAAGTTCGCGACCCATGGCGCCGGCACGCACTGCCTTGAACCCCGCGCGCTGGATTTGCTCGATCTCAGCCAGCAGATCGTTGAGCTCCGCATCCGGTTCGCCCTGGATGGCCATGCGGCAGATGTCGCCGATATAACCGTGATAGTTGCCGCCGCTGTCGATCGACATGATCTCGCCCTTCTGCCATTTCTGGTCGGACGGTGCGCGGTTCATGCTGGTACCGCAGGTGATCAGGCAATATTCGAACGTCAGCCCGCGGTTAGTCTCTTCGCGCCGCAGCGTCTCGACAACGTCGGCTTTGGTCATGCCCGGCGGAGTCGCGGCGATCGTCGCCTTCATTGACTCGAGCACCGCCTCCGACGCAAATTTCAACATCTTCAATTCGGCGGCGGATTTCTTCACGCGTTGGCGCTCGAGCACAAACAGCGCATCGACCCAGTCGGCGTCCGGAAACCCGGCACGCAGGACTTTTGACGCGTCATACGGCAGGAAGCCGAATTCGGTTGCGATGCGTTTGGTCTTGACGCCCGTCTTGCGGATGTAATCGACCGCCTTCTGCATCGCATCGACCGAGCCCGCCGTGTTGGTCTGCGTCTCCGGCGTCCACAGCGGCTTCTCCTGATGCTGGAAAGTCTCCAGCCGATGGCCGATGTAGGCCGACTTCTCCGGCTGGCCCTTCGGATACACAAAGACCGGCAGATAGCGGGTGACGCCGGTCGCATCCATGTAGTCGAAGAAATTGGCGCGGTGTCCGCCGAGCAAATACTGCACATTATGCTTGGAGGTCGCGAGCACCACGTCGATACCCGCCTCCTCCATCAATCGGTCGAGGCGCGCGTGGTCAAACGGGATAGCGAGACCTTTGGCGGACTGCGTATTGACGTTCATGACATCGGCTCCGGCGGTGAACCGTCAGCCTAAGACCAGAGGTCCTTGCTCGCAAGCCGTGCGCCGGCGACCAACGCCTCAAGTTTCGCCCACATGATCGAGGGATGAACGCGGCGGTGGAAAGGTCCCTGCGCGAAGCCACAATCGGTGCCGGCAATGACGTTTTCACGGCCAACGATTTTCGCCAGTCGAACAATACGTTCGGACACCAGTTCCGGATGTTCGACCACATTGGTGGCGTGGCTGATGACGCCGGGGATCAGTACCTGGCCGGGCCCGAGCTTGGCGTTCTTCCACACCTGCCATTCGTGTTCATGGCGCGGGTTCGCGCCCTCAATCACATAGGCACCCACTTTAATCTTCAGAATTAAGTCGACGATATCTTTCAACGGCACATCGCTCACATGCGGGCCCGGCCAGGAGCCCCAGCATACGTGATAGCGGATGCGGTCCTGCGGAAGGCCCTCGATCGCGTGATTGATGATGTCGACCTGCTGCGCCAGCCAGCTTTTGTAATCGGCAAAGCTCGCCGGCGGCACCATGCGATCATAGGTGACCGCATTGCGCGCATCGTCGAGCTGCACCAGGAAACCGGCATCGATGATCATCTTGTATTCGGTGTGCATGGCGCCGGCGATCGCGGCTTGCAGTTCCTCTTCGCTCTTGTAGTACTCGTTCTTGCGATCCGGGATCACGCTCGCCGGCGCGGCAACCGGCAAAAAGGCCTCCTCGACTTTTGCGGTCTTGAGCGCGGCCTTGAAGTTGTCGATGTCACGCTGCAATTCGGCCTGGCCGGTATATTTGATCGGGCCGACGCAAATGGCCTCGGTTGTGGTCGCAACGCCTTCGCGTGCATCGAGCTCGGCATAGAATTCCGAAAAGCGCGTACGGTCGGCGCCACGCTTGAATGGATTGGCGGCCTCGCTCTTGATGGCGCGCCGCTCGAAACCGGACAGCCGCTCGAGCGCATATTGCGACCAGCTGATCGACTTGCCGAATTCGCCGTCGCTGACGACGTCGACACCGATCTGGCCTGCTGGCCTCACGACTTCGGCGACCGAGTCCGTCAGACATTTTTGATAGGCGGTCTCGTCATAGGGTTTGCCGCTCTGCCGCGCGCGCAGGAACTCCTGCAATGCCGCGGGACGGATCAGGCTGCCGACATGGGTGGTGAGGATGCGATTGCTGCTGCGTTTCATGGGCGCTCTATGCCTCCGGCGCGCATGGAACGCAATGCATGGGCGATGGCCCATTGCCTATCCCCGTCACCCTGAGGTGCGAGGCGCGAAGCGCCGAGCCTCGAAGGGCGACGGCCCGGACCTGTCATCGTCATCCTTCGAGGCCCGCGCTACGCGCGGGCACCTCAGGATGACGGATTGAGAACTACGCCTTCACCACACCGATCAGCTGCTCGAGTTTGGCGGGATCGTTGCGCAAGGTTTCGCTCGGCCCGTCATAAACGATCCGGCCGCGATCCATCACTACGGCGCGGGACGCGATATCGAGCGCAAGGCGCGAGTTCTGCTCGACCAGAATCGTCGCCAGTCCGCCGGCCTGGGTCAGCCGCTTCACCGCGCGCGCGAGTTCCTCGACGATCACCGGCGCAAGGCCCTCAGACGGCTCGTCCATCAGCAACACGGTCGGATTGCCGATCAGCGCGCGGCCAATGGCCAGCATCTGCTGCTCGCCGCCCGAAAGCTGATTGCCGCGATTGCCGGCGCGCTCGCCCAGTCGCGGGAATAGCTCAAACACCTTGTCCATCGTCCATGGCCCCGGCCGCGTCGCCACTTCGAGGTTTTCCCGTAAGGTGAGCGAGGGAAAAATCTCGCGCTCCTGCGGCACGTAGCCAAGCCCGGCAATCACCCGGCGATAGGTCGGGAGCGCCGAGATGTCCTTGCCGTGAAGCGACAGGCGTCCGCCATGCAGCGCCGTGTGCCCCATGATGGTGGCGAGCAAGGTCGTCTTCCCGACGCCATTGCGTCCGATGATCGAGACCGTCTCGCTCGCACCGAGATTGAAGCGGATATCCTCCAGCACGACGGTCTCGCCGTAACCGGCGCGGACATTGTCCAGCACGAGCGCGGGCTCAGCCATGATGGCCTCCGCGGTGGCCTTCCTGGCCGAGATAGACGTCCCTCACCTGCGCGTTGTTCATGATTTCTCGGGTGTGCCTTGCGTCAGCACCGCGCCCTGCACCAGCACGGTGATTTCCCTGGCGAAGCGGAACACCACGTCCATGTCGTGCTCAATGATCAACACGGCGATGTCGGGATCGAGCGCCGCCACGACATCGAGAATGAGATGGCTTTCGGACGACGGCACGCCGGCCGCCGGTTCATCGAGCAGCAGCACGCGTGGCTTTTGCGCAAGCGCAATCGCGATCTCGACCAGCCGCTGACGCCCGTACGGCAGCTCCCGCACCAGCTTGAGGGCATCGTCGACCAGCCGCAGCAATTCCAGATGATCGATGGCCTCGTCAATCACAGACCGCTTGGCGCCGGCCGAGCGCCACAGGTTGTTGCAGTTGCCGTCGCGCTCGCCGATGGTCATGCAGAGATTTTCCAGCACCGTCAGCCCGCGAAACAGCTGATTGATCTGGAAGGTGCGCGCCAACCCTCGCCGCGCGCGCTCTGCCTGGCTCAATGTGGTAATGTCCTCGCCATTGAGTAGAACTCGGCCGGAATTCGGTTTCAGCGCGCCGGTGATCAAATTCACCAGTGTTGTCTTGCCGGCCCCGTTGGGGCCGATCAGCGCGCGGCGCGCGCCCCGCTCGAGCGTGAGATTGACGTCGCGCGTGACCGGCAGCGCGCCGAACGCCCGGTTCAATCCCTCGACTTGCAGCGCCGCGGTCACGATTTTTTCCTTTCGGCGAAATATTGCCAGGCACTCTCGAACAGGCCGAGCACACCGCGGCGCGCAAACAGCACCGCCAGCACCAGCATCAACCCGATGCCGAATTGCCAGAAGGTCGGGCTCAGCTTGGAGAAGTAATCTTCCAGCACCATGTAGACGACCGCGCCGAGAAACGCGCCGTAGAGCCGTCCGGTACCACCGAGGATCAGCATCACCATGACCTTGGCGGAATTGTCGAAATCGAACACCGTCAAGGTGACGTAGGCATTCGTCTGGGTGAACAGCGCGCCGGCAACCCCGGCGATGGCCGCCGCGATGGTGTACACCGTCACCAGCCGCCGATGCACGGGCGAACCGATGGCGTGCATGCGCCGCACGTTTTCCCGGATACCGGTCAGCGCCTGCCCGAACGGCGAATAGACAATCCGCCGGACGAAAAAGAACACGACCGCCAGCACGGCGAGCACATAGAGATAATAAGTGTGGCCGTAGAGGTCGTAGTCGAATTTTCCAAGGAGCGGATCAAACGTCAGGCCCGGCAGGCCGTCATAGCCGCCCGAAATATCCGAGCGCAGGTTCCCGGTTTCCTGCAGCATGATGGCCGTCGCCAGCGTCAGCATCAGGAGCGTCAGCCCGCGATAGCGCAGCAGGAACCAGCCGGTGATGAAGCCGACAATGCCGGCGGTGATCGCGGCCGCAAACAGACCGCTGATCGGTTCGTTCCATTGCAAGCGCGCCGCCGCCAGGCCGACCGTATAGGCACCAATCCCGAAAAACGCCGCATGCCCCAGCGTCACGATGCCGGCATAACCGAGGATCAGGTCCAGCGAGAGCGCGAACATGACCATGATCAGCACCTGGCTGCCGAATGTCATGCGATCGGGGAAAATGAAGAAGGCGGCGATGGCGATCAGCCATGGCAATGCTTCGGCCGGACGGAACCGGTGCCGCCGCAGTAGATATTCCGCCGCACGCTCGCGCGCGCGTTCGCGAGCCGTCGTGTCCAAGGGCTGACTCTTGGTCTCACTCGCGGCCATAGAACCCCGCAGGCTTGATCAGGAGGACCGCCACAGTCACGGCATAGATGAAGAAGCCACCCGCATCGGCGAGCAGATATTTGCCGCCGGTGTCGAACACGCCGAGCACCAGCGCGGCGAGCAACGTGCCCTTCAGGCTGCCCAACCCACCGACCGCAACCACGATTAAAAAGAGCACGAGATAGATCACCGCAAAGCTCGGCGAGAGGCCGAACAACTGGATCGCCAGGCCACCGCCAAGCGCGGCCAGTCCCGACCCGACCGCGAAGGTGAGCGTGAACAGCCGGTCGACATTGATGCCGACCAATTCCGCCATGCGCCTGTTGTCGACCGCAGCGCGGATCTTGGCGCCGATATTGGTGCGCTCGAACGCGTACCAAAGGATCGCGATCAGCGCCGCGCCCAGCACGATCAGGAAGGCCCGATAGCTCGGAAAGAGACGGAAGCCGAGATTGATGTCGCCCTGCAGCCACTCGGGCAGAGGCACCGATTTCGGAATCGGACCATAGAAATATGTGGCGGTGGCGATCGCCATGAACGCCAGCCCGATCGTCAGCAGGACCTGCTCGAGATCGGTCGACCGGTAGAGCCTGCGATAGAGAAACCGTTCGAACGGAATACTCACCACCCCGATCGTCACCGAGGCGATGGCAAGCGCAGGAACGAAATCGATGCCGAGCGAACGCGTGAGCGAAACAACAATATAGCCACCGGCCATGGCAAACGCGCCATGCGCCAGGTTCACAAAACCCATCAACCCCATCGTGACCGAAAGGCCGACCGAGGTGATGAACAGGAACATGGCATAGGCCAGGCCGTCGAACAGAATGCTGACAGCTATATTGGCAAAATGCGGCACGAGCCCCACCCCGTTATCGCGAAAACGCCGCCGCGCCTTTATGCGCGGCGGCGCCGTTCACTGTCAAACGTCGTTGACGATCAGGAACCGCAACGCCCGACTTTGAGCACCTTGCACTCGTCTTTCACCGCGGTGGTGGTGCCGAGCACCTTGATGCCAAGCTTGCCGTCCGGCTTGCGAATGACTTCCATCGCGCGCTCGTCCTGCACGATGTCGCGCGTGGCCGCGTCAATCGAGACCTTGCCGCGCGGGCCGTTGGCAGACCAGCCCTTCATGGCGTCGATCACCTTGGATCCGTCATCGACCTTGCCATTGAGTTTCTTAATAGTGTCGAAGATCGCGTGCATGGTGTCCCAACCGGCCGCCGACATGAAGTCCGGATATGAATCCTTTCCGTACTCCTTGTGCCACGCGGCGTTGAACGCCTTGTTCTCGGCGTTATCGAGATCGACCGCGTAGTTCCCCATCACGATGGTGCCGATGGCGGCATCACCCATGTCCTGCAGCTTGTTGTCGGGGATCAGGTCCATCGGGCCAATGAGCTTGACGCCGGCCTTGCGCATGCCGAGTTCGCCATAGGCCTTCATCACGCCGGCCGCATGCGCACCGGACGGAATGAAGACGTACATGCAGTCGGGCTTGGCATCCTTCACCTTCGTGAAGAACGGCGTGAAGTCCGGTACCTGCACCGGGCTGCCCATCGGAATCGAATCGGTGATCTTGCCACCGGCTTTTTCGAAACCGGTCTTGAAGGCTTCGGTCGAAATCCTTGCCGGGCGGGAAATCGGTGTAGGCAAGAGCTGCTGTCTTGCAGCCGATCTTGTCATGCGCGTAGGCGCCCATCGGATAACCGTGGTGCCACATGCTGAACGACAGCCGCGCGATATAGGGCGACAGGTTGGTAATCCAGGCGGTGCCCGCATTCGCGATCACCATCGGAATCTTGGACTGCGTAATCACCGGCGCGAGCGCAATTGCAGACGGCGAGAACACAAAGCCGGTGACAATTTGCACCTTGTCGTTGGTGATCAACTCCGTGGTGACAGTCTTGGCCACCGCCCCGGTCGGGGGACCTTCGTCACGCTTGATGATCTCGACCTTGTGCGGCGCGATGTCGTTGGCATGAAGCTTGACGTACAGATCGAACGCCTTGTCGATCTGATGACCCAGGTCGGCGTTGGCGCCGCTGAACGGCAGCACGACACCGACCTTAACGGTCTCGGCCTGCGCGGCGCCGCCCACTGTGAAGGCGAGAGCCGCAAGGCCCAGCCATCCAATCATACGCATCGTATCCTCCCTACATCTTTGAATTAGTTTGGAATCCCACTAATCCATGGGCCGGCATTGCGCTGCCCATTCGGCCTAAACTGGACTAAGTCGAAGCCCTTGGTCAATCGGGAATGGCGCGGCAACACGTCTCGCCGCAACGCAGTTCGCCCAACTTTACGGCAGTGTGGGTTGGATTAAGCGGCGCTCTTGGCCGCTCTCTTTGAGGCGGTTTTGGCGCCGATTGCGGCCGCCGCGTCGGCAGCCGTGGGGCGTGCGACGATCATGTCGAGCGACGCGACCTCGACGCGGTTGCGACCGCGCTCCTTGGCGGCATAGAGCGCCTGGTCCGCCTGGGCGAGCAGCTCCGGAAGGTCGAGCGCGGGCGCCCCGGTATGAACCAGCCCGATGCTGACAGTCGCGCAAACCGCACGCCCGTCGACCTCCTGCGCCATCTGGGCAAAGCTCTCGCGGATCCGCTCCGCCACCTCGACCGCTTTGTCGCGGTTGGTATCGATGAGCATGGCGGCAAATTCCTCGCCCCCGAGCCGGCCGATCAGATCGGACCCGCGCGTGGACTTGCGCGCCGCATCGGTGAAAATTTCCAGCACGCGGTCACCGAGTGCGTGACCAAAGCGGTCATTGATTGACTTGAAGTGATCGAGATCGATCAACAGAACCGCAGTCGGGCGCGGATCGGCGATATGCTGTTTCGCCATCAGCGCGGCATCCTGCATGAACGAGCGACGGTTTGCGATGCCGGTGAGCGGGTCCACCATCGCCGCCGTGCGGTGACGCAACTCCGCGCGCTCCTTGGCCATCGCCAGCAGGATGAATGCGCTGGAGATGGTCAGCAGCAGAGACTCCGTGCTGAGCACGGTCATCCAGACACTCGCGAACAAGGTATCGTTTGTCGCCGCCGACGGTAGCATCGCGATGAGTGGCGTGCGCAAAATGTACAGTGCGCCATGGGCGAAGAACATGAATATCGCAGGCCAACGCGACACCAAGGCTTCGCTCCGTCCGCGCCAGAATTCATAAGCGGTGAGCCAGGTATAGGCGGTGATGATTCCCGAGGCGATCAACGCCCGCACGTCGAGATTGTCCGCAAGGATCGGCAGACGGCAGATCAGCAACCAGAGCACCGCGCCGGTTACCAGGTAGACCGGTTCGACCGGGCGGCTATCGAAGACGCGGGCACCGGTCCAGGTCGCCGCGAAGGCGGTGAAGAGCAACGCGTTGGCGAGATCGATGCTGACGACGTCGGGCACCTCCCCGTACATCCCGAAGAGGCAGATCGAGACAAGACGGATCAGATACGCGAAACCCCACCAGCAGACGGCGCGAAGCGCCATGTTCTGCGCCCAGACGAACAGCAACATCAAGCCGAGGATCGCCTCGACATAAACCGTCACCAAGAACAGCGTGTGGACGTCGAGGGTCATAAGTCCGTAGCCAACCTGCGCCGGGGACCGGTCCATCGACCGGTCCTTTGGGCCCTGTCCTGGGGCGCGGAATCCGTAGTTTCACGAATAGAGCTGCGCGGGAAAAAACTGGTGAACGCGGCAGCTTCCGCCCACGCAAAGCACCGCTATGGTTTCGTGAATCTTTCCAAACTGCGGCGAAATGAATCCCCGATGTCCCGGTTTCGGGCGCGAATGCCGGCAATTCAGAGGCGATCTCGGTCTTGTGGCGCGAATTGGCCTCCACTAGGTTCAAATGTCCCCCATGAGCCTGGAACCGGGCATGCATATCCGCGACGGCGTTATTGAAGCTATCGGCCACACGCCGCTCATTAAACTTGAGCGTGCATCCGCGGTGACCGGTTGCACCATTCTCGGCAAGGCCGAATTCATGAACCCCGGCGGCTCGGTGAAGGACCGCGCCGGCCGCCAGATGATCCTGGAGGCGGAAAAACGCGGCGACCTGCGGCCCGGAGGCCTGGTGGTCGAGGCGACCGCCGGCAACACCGGCATCGGCCTGGCGCTTGTCGCCAACGCCCGCGGTTACCGCACGCTGATTGTCATTCCGGAGACGCAGAGCCAGGAAAAGAAAGATGCGCTGCGCCTTTATGGCGCCGAACTGGTCGAGGTGCCCGCCGCGCCTTTTTCCAATCCCAACAACTATCAACATGTCGGGCGGCGGCTCGCCGAAGAATTAAAGAAGACCGAAAAGAACGGCGTCATCTTCGCCGACCAGTGGAACAACCTCGACAACAGCAAGGCCCACTACGTCTCGACCGCGCCCGAAATATGGGACGACACCGGCGGAAAGATTGACGGCTTCATCTGCGCGGTCGGCAGTGGCGGCACGCTCGCCGGCGTATCGCGCTATCTGAAAGAGAAGAGCAAGGACATCGTCACCGGCGTCGCCGATCCGCGCGGCGCGGCGATGTACCATCTGTTCAAGGACGGCCAGGCGAAGGTCACCGATGGCGGCTCGATCACCGAAGGCATCGGGCTCGGGCGCGTGACCGCTATCGTCAAGCAGATGATCGTCGACAAGGCCTATCTCATTCCCGACGAGGAAGCCTTGCCGCTCATCTTCGACACCCTGCTGCACGAGGGTCTCTGCCTCGGCGGCTCCTCCGGCATCAATATCGCCGGAGCCATCCGGCTGGCGAAAGATCTGGGGCCCGGAAAAACGATCGTCACGATCCTTGCCGATTACGGCTCACGCTACCAATCCAAGCTGTTCAATCCGGACTTCCTGCGCAGCAAGAAGTTGCCCGTGCCGGAATGGCTGGAGCGCAAGTCGGCCATCAAGCCGCCGTTCGAGAAGGGCTGACGATGGCGACCGAGTGCCTGTTCCGCGACGATTCATATCTGCAAAGCTGCGACGCGCGCGTCGTTGCCCTGACGGAACAAGGCGGCATCGTGCTCGACCGCACGGTGTTCTACGCGACCTCCGGTGGACAGCCCGGCGACACCGGAACGCTGACGGCTGCTGACGGAGCGCGCATTGCGATCGAAAACGCTGTCTATACGGACGCCGCCAAGAGCGAGATTGCCCACGTCCCGGCCGCGGGCTCGGCGGCCCCAAAAATCGGTGACGCCGTCACCGTAGCGATCGACTGGGATAAACGCTACGCGCGCATGCGCATGCACACGGCCTTGCATCTTCTTTCCGCCGCTCTGCCTTATGCCGTCACCGGTGGTTCGGTCGGCGACGTTGAAAGCCGCCTCGACTTCGATATTCCGGAAGCCGGCCTCGACAAGGACGCGATCACTGCGAAAGTTTCCGAGATGATCGCGACCAATGCCGCCGTCAGCAGCCGTTGGATTTCCGACGCCGAGCTCGACGCCAATCCGGGCCTCGTCAAAACAATGTCGGTCAAACCGCCGATGGGGACCGGCCGCGTGCGGCTGATTGAAATCGCCGGCCTCGATTTGCAGCCGTGCGGTGGCACCCACGTCCGCGCCACCGGAGAAATCGGCGCGGTGCGTGTCACCCAGATTGAAAAGAAGGGTAAGCAGAACCGCCGCGTTCGGCTCGCCTTTGCATAGTTGCGCACTCCGCCTCACCTCTCCCATAGGGAGAGGTCGGCGCGCGCTAGCGCGCCGGGTAAGGGGTTACAAACTTTGAAGGTCACGAACCCCCTCACCCCAACCCTCTCCCCAAAGGGGAGACGGAGCGCGCCTTGCCGTGTTGCACATCAGGAACTCATGAGCGATGGTGCGCATTAACTCGATCGATTGGGAAAAATCATGAACGCAGAAAACACAAGCCTGAAATCGGCGAGCCAATGGCTTAAATCTCCGGAATGGCTGGCAGGCCAGATCGGCAAGCCGGACCTCGTGATCGTCGACGGCTCTTATTACCTGCCCACGCAGAACCGCGACGCCCAGGCTGAATATCTCGCGGCGCATATCCCGGGCGCTGTGTTTTTCGATATCAACGCGGTCGCCGATCATTCCACCGACTTGCCGCATATGTTGCCCGGCCCGGACCAGTTCGGTGCTGCGGCCGGCGCGCTTGGAATTTCAGAGAAAGATACGATCGTCGTCTATGACGGGACCGGCCTCTATTCCGCGCCGCGCGTGTGGTGGACATTCCGCATCTTCGGTGCGCGAAACGTCTTCATTCTCGATGGTGGCCTGCCGGCATGGAAAGCTGAAGGCCGGCCGACGGAAGCCGGCCAGGTCAAACGAGACAAGCGCGCATTCAATGCCAGCATGGACACCGGCGCGGTCGCAATGCTCGGCGACGTACAGATGGCGCTGAACGATCAGAGTACACAGGTAGTCGACGCGCGCTCGGCGGCGCGCTTTGCCGGACGCGAAAAAGAGCCGCGGCCCGGCCTTCGCTCCGGCCATATGCCGGGCGCGTTCAATGTCCCTTTCACCGAGATCGTGGAAAACGGCCGTCTGGTTTCGCCAGAGCGCATCGCCCAGGCCTTCAAAAAGGCAGGCGTCGATCTCGACAAGCCTGTGATCACCAGTTGCGGCTCCGGCGTTACCGCCGCCATCCTCACACTTGGCCTCGACGCGCTCGGTAAAAAGCCCGCTCGCGTATATGACGGCTCATGGGCCGAATGGGGCGCCCGCCCCGACCTGCAGGTTGCCAAGGACTAGCCAAGGACGAAGTCCTTTTATTGCCGCGATCACTCTGTAGTATATAAAATATTGCATATGACTGGTCGCGACCGCGCAGGCAGCCGATGATCTTCCGCCAGCTATTCGACAGCGTCTCCGGCACGTACTCCTACCTGCTCGCGAGCCGCAGCGGCGGCGAGGCGCTGATCATCGATCCTGTCCTGGAGAAGGTCGATCGGTACCTGCAATTGATCACCGAGCTCAATCTGAGACTGGTCAAGGCCGTCGATACACACCTGCACGCCGACCACATCACGGGCCTGGGTGCGCTGCGCGACCGCACACATTGCATCACGGTGATGGGTGAGAATACCAAAGCCGACGTGGTGTCGATGCGGCTTGCCGAAGGCGACAAGCTCACCATCGAAGGTGTGAGCATGGACGTGCTCTACACCCCCGGCCATACCGACGATTCCTACAGTTTCGTGATGCGCGATCGGGTATTCACCGGCGACACGCTGCTGATCCGCGGCACCGGGCGCACCGATTTCCAGAATGGCGATGCACGCGCGCAATATGAATCGCTGTTCGGAAAATTGCTGCGGCTGCCCGACGAGACCATGGTCTTTCCCGCGCACGATTATAAAGGCGACACCGTCTCCACCATCGGCGAAGAGCGGCGCTACAATCCGCGCCTGCAGGTGAAATCGGCGGACGACTACGTCGCGCTGATGGCGGACCTGAAACTGCCAAATCCGAAGATGATGGACGTGGCGGTGCCCTCGAACATGAAAATCGGGCTGGCGCAGCAGGAGATCGCACGGCGCGGTTGGGCGCTCGACGCAACGCAGGCACTCAAGCTTGTCGGTCGACCCGACATCGCCTTCGTTGACCTGCGTGAAACCAGCGAGCGCAACAAGCACGGCAGCATTCCGGGTTCGCTCCATGCCCCCTACGGCGACCTGCAGGACAACATCCGCGCCGGCGGAATTTTGCGCGAACTCGCGCGCGCCGACCGACAAACGGATCGTGTTTTATTGCGCCTTCGGCGAGCGCTCGGCCATGGCGGTGCAGGCGGCGCAGGATGCCGGCATGATGTCCGCCATCCACATCGAGGGCGGCCTCGACGCCTGGAAGCGGGCGCAGGGCCCGCTCTCTCACTAGCGAAGTATCTGGCCGAGGAACAGTTTGGTCCGTTCGTGCTGCGGATGGGCGAAAAATTCCTCCGGCACATTGGCCTCGACAATCTGCCCTTCGTCCATGAACACAATGCGGTTTGCGACCTGCCGCGCAAAACCCATTTCGTGGGTGACGACCAGCATGGTCATGCCGTCCTCGGCCAAGGCGACCATCGTATCCAGCACTTCCTTGACCATCTCGGGATCGAGCGCCGAGGTCGGCTCATCGAACAACATGATCTTCGGGTTCATGCAGAGCGCGCGCGCAATCGCGACCCGCTGCTGCTGGCCGCCGGACAACTGTCCGGGATATTTCTGCGCCTGTTCCGGGATCTTCACCCGCTTCAGGTAATGGAGCGCCACCTCCTCCGCCTGTTTCTTCGGCATCTTGCGCACCCAGATCGGCGCCAGCGTGCAATTGTCGAGCACCGAGAGATGCGGAAACAGGTTGAAGTGCTGGAACACCATGCCGACTTCGCGCCGCACCTCGTCGATCTTCTTGAGGTCGGCGGTCAATTCCACGCCGTCAATGACGATACGACCGGCCTGGTGCTCTTCCAGGCGGTTGATGCAACGGATCATCGTCGACTTGCCGGATCCGGACGGGCCGCAAATCACGATGCGCTCGCCGCCCATGACCTTGAGATCGATGTCGCGCAGGACATGGAAATCGCCGTACCATTTATTCACGCGGACGAGCTCGACCGCCGTCGCCGTCTTGAGCTTGGCGGGCTTGAGCAATCCCGAGTTTGCGGCATCGGTCATTTGACCCCTCTCATCGTCGGTCGCTCTTGGCCAGGCGCGCTTCCATCGCATGCGCATAGCGCGACATGCCGTAGCAGAAGACCAGATAGAACATTGCAGCCACCGCATAGCCGGTCGTGCTGGTGACCGGCGTTGCCCATTTCGGATCGATGCGCGCTACCTCGATCGTGCGCAGCAAATCGAAGATGCCGACGATGAAAACCAGCGTCGTATCCTTGAACAAGCCGATGTAAGTGTTGACGATATTCGGGATCGTCACCTTCAGCGCCTGCGGCAAGACGATCAACCGCATCATCTGCCAATAGCGCAGGCCCACCGCCATCGCGCCCTCATATTGACCCTTCGGAACGGCCTGCAGGCCCGCGCGCACCACCTCCGCCATATAAGCGGAGGCGAAGATCGCGATGCCGACCAGCGCGCGCACCAGTTTGTCGGGCGACAGCGACTCCGGCACGAACAGCGGCAACATCACGCCGGCCATGAACAGCACTGTCACCAGCGGAACGCCGCGCACAAATTCAATGAAGATGACGGACAGAGTTCGCACCGCGGGCATGCGCGAGCGGCGGCCGAGCGCCAGCAGAATTCCAATCGGCAACGAGAACACGATGCCAACCGAGGCAACCACGATGGTCACCAGGACGCCGCCCCACAGCACAGTGTCCACCGGCTGCAGGCCGATCGCGCTCCAGCCCGTCAACAGGATGAATGACGAGATCGGCATGATGACGAAGAAATAGACGGCGCCGAGTTCGCGGCGTGGCGCATTGAGCCACAGCATCCAGCCAATGCCGATGGCCAACAGCGCGAAGAAAACATCAACGCGCCAGCGTTCGGGGATCGGATAGGAGCCGTAAATGAAATACGGCAGCCGCTCCCACACGAACGGCCAGCACGCGCCGATGTCCCGGTGCTGTACGGATTCCAGGCAGGCGTCCCGGTCAGCACCGGTCCACACCGCGTCGATCAGCAGGAACCTGATCAGATCAGGGACAATCCAGGCGAACAACAGCGCGAGCAGGATCGTGAGCGCGATGTTGAACGGCGACGAAAATAGATTTTCGCGCAGCCAACCAACAATTCCGGTCATCGTCATCGGCGGCGGCTGCGGCGCAATCGTGGAATGGCGCACGAACGCTATTTCGGTGACGGCGAGATCGCCTTCGGACATGGTCATGGGCGCGCCCTCACCGCTCCGCCAACGACATGCGGCTGTTGTAAATGTTCATCAGCAACGACGTGCCAAGGCTGATGCACAGATACACAAGCATCGTGATTGCGACGACCTCCACCGCCTGGCCGGTCTGGTTGAGCACCGTGCCGGTGAAAACCTGCACCAGATCCGGATAGCCGATCGCGACCGCCAGCGTGGAGTTCTTGGTCAAATTGAGATACTGGCTGGTCAGCGGCGGAATAATCACGCGCATGGCCTGCGGCACCACGACAAGCCGCAATGTTGGTCCTGGCTTGAACCCGAGCGAATAGGCCGCCTCGCTCTGCCCGCGCGACACCGCAAGGATCCCTGCGCGTACGACTTCGGCGATAAACGCGGCGGTGTATATCGAAAGACCGAACAGCAACGCCGCGAACTCAGGCAGAATCTCGATGCCGCCGGTGATGTTGAAGCGCCCGGCTTGCGGGAATTCGAATCCCAGCGGGCGTCCCGCGAAAAAAAATGTAACCAGCGGCAGCCCGGCCACCAGCGCGAGCGCAACGCGCAGCACCGGCGCCTGCTGCCCGGTTCGCTCCTGCCGCTTGCGCGCCCAGATATAGAAGACAACCGCTCCCACAAGCCCGGCCAGCAATGCGATCAGCACGGCGCCGAAGCCGGCCTTGAAAACCGGCTCCGGCAAAAACAGGCCACGATTGTTGAGAAAAAGGCCGCCGCCAAGGACCACGCTATCGCGAATATCGGGCAACGCCTTGAGCACCGCGTTGTACCAGAACAGCAATTGCAGCAGCAGCGGCAGGTTGCGGATGATCTCGACGTAGCCGCCGGCAACTTTCGCCACCAGCCAATTGCGCGACAGACGCGATATGCCGACGATAAAGCCGATGATGGTCGCAAAGACGATGCCCACCCCGGCCACAAGCAACGTGTTGAGCAACCCAACCCAGAAGGCGCGCCCGTAGGTGGAGCCCCGCGAGGAATATTCGATCAGCGTCTGGCTGATATCGAAGCCGGCGGTGTTTTCCCAAAAACCGAATCCGGACGCGATGTGTGCACGGGCGAGGTTTTCAATGGCGTTGCTGGCAGCGCCATAGACCAAAAAGGCGACAGCCGCGCAGAGCGCGAGTTGATAAACAATGCTGCGGACCTTGGGGTCGTTGTAAAAAACGACCCTTGCAGGGTGCGCCGCGGCCGGAAGCTCACTCGACATTTTCCCCTCGTCGGGCCTGCGGCGCGGAGACGTCCTCCCGGCGGATTGCCGCGGGTCTCAATGCCCGCGGCTTCCGTTTTATCGTGCTACTAACGAACCGGCGGCGCGTACTGGATGCCGCCCTTGTTCCACAATTTGTTCAAGCCGCGCTCGATCTTCAGCGGTGAGCCCTGCCCGACATTGCGCTCGAACGACTCCCCATAGTTGCCCACCAGCTTGACGATGCGCGCCGCCCAATCCTTGCTCAAACCGAGCTGCTCGCCGTAATTGCCTTCGGTTCCGACGAACCGCTTGACCTCCGGATTGGTGGACTTCATCGCCTCATCGAGATTTTTCGAATTGATGTTCAACTCTTCGGCGTCCATCATCGCAAACAGCGTCCACTTCACGACATCGAACCACTGGTCGTCGCCGTGGCGTACCACCGGCCCAAGCGGCTCTTTCGAAATGATCTCGGGCAGAATGACGTGGTCGTTCGGATTGGCGACGCGCAACCGCTCGGCATAGAGCGCAGAAGCGTCGGTGGTATAAGCATCGCAACGGCCGGCATCGTAAGCTTTCACCGCCTCATTGGCAGTTGC
Organism: uncultured Alphaproteobacteria bacterium; assembly: GCA_963817815.1. GTDB lineage: Bacteria > Pseudomonadota > Alphaproteobacteria > Rhizobiales > Xanthobacteraceae > Pseudolabrys. The sequence continues at coordinate 475,569 of CAWFPY010000001.1, forward strand.
GAAGGTTACGGTCTTAAGTTGCATTTTGTGCGCGCCGAAATAATCCGCGAGATTGAGTTCGGTGGTGGTGCCTTGCTGCACGCACACCGCCGCGCCGTTGAGTTCGAGCGCCGAATTGACCTTGAGGGTCTTGCGCACCATGAAGCCTTGGCCGTCGTAATAATTGACGCCCACGAAGTTAAGGCCGAGCGAAGTGTCGCGTGACGATGTCCACGTCGTGTTGCGCGCCAGCACGTCGACTTCGCCGGATTGCAAGGCCGTGAAGCGGTCCTTGGTCGATAGCGGGACGAATTTGACCTTGCTCGCGTCATTCAACACGGCCGCGGCGATCGCCCGGCAAAAGTCCACGTCGAGACCTGTCCAGTTTCCCTGGGCATCGGGAAGACCGAAGCCCGCGAGCGTGCCATTGGCGCCGCAATTCAGCATGCCGCGATCCTTGACGGCCTTGAGCGTTTGAGCGGACGCGCCCTGCACGGCAACGGCGAGGGTGAGCGCGAGAACGGTGGCAAATCGCTTCATATGCGTTTCCTTCAATACGAACTCTGACTGGGCGGCCCGGCGGGATTCTCTAAACACGTCCGCCGTCGGAGCGACGCGCGGCGGCAATACAAGCCGTTTCCGGCCCCTTCTATCCCGAAGACCCCTCAACTTTTCATATCACAGAACGATCAGCTTGCTGGGTCAAGGGGTTGACGCTCGCATCCTATGCGGACGTATATGTCGTCGCCGCAGCAGGCGCGGTTCTAACAGCGATCTAAAGGCGCATGACGAAAAAAATCAAAGCCCCGATCAAGCCGGCCACCCGGCTGGTCACGTCCGGCCGCGATCCACAGGCCTATCACGGTTTCGTCAACCCGCCGGTCTACCACGCCTCCACCCTGCTCTATCCCACCGCGGAAGATCAGGTTGCCCACCGGGCGCGCTATAGTTATGGGCGGCGCGGCACGCCGACCTCGGAAGCACTCGAAGATGCATTGCGCGAGCTGGATGGAGAGGCCTGCGCCGGCGTCGCATTGCTCCCGTCGGGACTGGCGGCCATTTCCGCCGCCCTGCTCGCCACCGCGAGCGCCGGCGACCACATCCTTGTCACCGACAGCGTCTACCGGCCAACGCGCAATTTCTGCAATGGCGTGTTCAAGCGGCTGGGCGTGGAAACAACGTATTACGACCCACTGATCGGCGCCGGCATCGCGAAACTGTTCAAGCCAAACACGCGGGTTGTGTTCACCGAAGCGCCCGGCTCGCAAAGCTTCGAGATGCAGGATATCCCCGCCATCGCCAAGGTCGCCCACGAAAAGGGGGCAATCGTGCTGATGGACAATACCTGGGCGACGCCACTTTATTTCCGCGCCTTCGAGAAAGGCGTCGACATGCAGATCCAGGCTGGCACCAAATATATCGGCGGACACTCCGACATCATGTTCGGCTGCGTATCAGCGAACGCCGCCACGCTCGCGCGGCTCAAAGATACGGTCTACACGATGGGGCTCTGTGTCGGACCGGACGACATGTATCTCGCCCAGCGCGGCCTGCGCACGCTCGGCGTGCGGCTTGCCCGTCACTATGAATCGGGACTGCAGATTGCACGCTGGCTTGCGCAGCGGCCGGAAGTCCTGCGCGTGATGCACCCGGCACTCGAAAGCGATCCGGGACACGCCATCTGGAAACGGGATTTCACGGGCGCCTGCGGTTTGTTCAGCATTGTGTTCAAACCGACCAGCGAAAAATCCGTGCACGCCTTCCTGAACGAACTCTCGCTCTTCGGCCTCGGCTACTCGTGGGGCGGCTTTGAGAGTTCTGGCGATCCTGTTCGACTGCGCCGAATATCGCACAGCGACCAAATGGGCGCCGGGCGGGCCGACGGTACGCTTCCACATTGGACTGGAGGATCCCGAAGACCTGACTGCTGATCTCGAGCGTGGGTTCGCCGCGCTGGCCGCCGCCAAATAAATCAGGCCGCAGCCGCGGTTCCACCGCTGCGCATGACGAATTGCAGATTGCGCAGATAGACGAAGACGCCAAACGCCTGCCCGATGATAAACACCGGGTCTTTGCGGTAGAGCGCATAGCCGAGCAGCATCAGTCCGCCGCCGATCGAGAAAACCCAGAAGGCCGTCGGCACCACGCTCTTTCCGGCGCGCTCCGATGCAATCCATTGCACGACGAAGCGCATGGCAAACATGATTTGCGCAAAATACCCGATCAGGATTCCCCAGTCGGCATTACCGACAAATACGTCGTGCAGATAGCCGCCGACGGCGTGCGCGATGTCGATCAGCATGGACTCTTACTCCTTCGATATTTCCGGAATTCGCTTCTTGCGGCGGATCAACCACCACACGCCGGCGAGATCAAGAATGCCGACCCAGAGCCGGTCCCACATCCCGTAGTTGGAAACGCCATGGGCGCGCGGGCGATCGACCACATCGACATAGGCAATGTCATAACCCTCGCGCCGCACCAGCGCCGGAAGGAAACGATGCAAGCCATCGAAATACGGCAAATTTAAAAATACATCGCGACGGAATGCTTTCAACCCACAGCCGGTATCGCGCGTCCCGTCGCGCAACACCGCGCCGCGCACGGCGTTAGCGACGCGCGACTGGAATTTCTTGAAGCCACTCGCCTTGCGTCCAACGCGTTGCCCGGCGACCAGCCCAACGCGCGGCGCGCCTGCCTCCAAGGCGCGCACAAGCGCCGGAATGAAAGCCGGATCGTTTTGCCCGTCGCCGTCCAGCGTCACCACAAGAGGTGCGCGTGCCGCGGCCACGCCGCTGCGCACGGCCGACGATTGCCCGCACGATTGCAGATGGCGCACGCGGCGAAGCCACGGATGCTGTGCAATCAGCCGCGCAAGCTCGGCATCCGTACCGTCGGTCGATCCGTCATTGACGTAGACGATCTCGAAGGGCCATTGCCCATCAAGCGCCTTGGCAATCTCGGCCACCAGTGGCGCGATATTGCCTGCCTCATTGCGCACCGGCACTACGATGGAAATCGCCGGATCAATCATGCTCATGGCGCGATGTCTTATGGGGCCAGAAGCCCGCGGGCAACCGCTTTGATGCGCCTGAGCGAGGGGCCGGCATATTGATGAATGGTGCCGTCAGGGCCGATCGCAAAGCCCAGCCGCCGCTGCGCAAAATAATGGCGTACCATGACCGCGCCGGCTATCCCGACCAACGCTCCCGCCAGCACATCGCTCGGATAGTGCGCGGTCACCACCACCCGGCTCATGGCGATGAGCAAGGCATAGACCAGCCACAGCGTGCGGGAGCGCGGCCACAGCGTTCCGAAAGCCACCAGCGCGGCGAAGGCCGTGGTCGCGTGTCCCGATGGCAGGCTGGCGTAATCTGCGCGCCAGACAAATGGACTGTACAGAAACGGGTCGAGGCTCCCGCCGACCAGCGGACGCGCCCGCCCGATCAGCCGCTTGATGATCGTGACAAACAGGCTCGGCACCGCGATTGCGGTGAACAGAAACCCGATGCGCACCATGATCGCCGCAAGGACCCGCTGCGAAAACGATGTCAACATTGGCGGCAAAGCCGCGAGCGCGAGAAACATCACGCCAAGCGGCCAAAGAAACCAACCCGACTTGCCGAAATCCGTAATGTCGTCGAACGCCGAAATAATCCAGCGCGGCAAATGACCGGCACCACGGATGGCCGCCGCATCGATCGTCACCATCAAAAACAAAAGGACCGCAATGCCAATTCCAGCCACGATGGCGATCTGACGCGACGTCGACATCCATGGCCAGGCGGCATGCAACCGCGCAGGGCGTGTCAGCATCAACAGTGCTGTCCTGACATTGGCCAGGCAGCGCCGCGCTATTGCGGCACCTTCGCCTTCGGTGCGGTTGAAGCCGTTCGCCAGGCTCATGGGTTTTCCTGCGAGCGGAAGATGGTCAGAGTGACGGGTTTGCCGATGCTGATATTGAAGCCCTCAAGGCGTTGCGCGCGCGAATATCGCAAGCCGATCGATTCCGCGCGCTGGACGAAGCTGCGTTCGCTGCGTGGATCAATCAGCGCAAAATGGCACGGCCCGGATCGCAGGAAATCAGCAGCACCCGCACCATCGGTAAAGCGGGTCTCTGTGCCGACCAGGAACACCAGACTCGGTTCCTGGTAGGCGAATGTCGACGCGACATGCGCATCCGGGCAGTCGCTGCCGCGGATCTCATCGGCAACGAGCGCGCTCGGAAACAGCGACGGCAATGACGGGAAGGTCACCGCGTAGACGGTCACCGCGACAAAAACGGACGCCAGCATGGCGCGTAGCAACGCGCGTTCCGCGCCATCGACGTCGTAAAGCCACCAGGCGAATAATCCGAAAATCAATGCAACGGCGGCAAACGGCCACGCGATCAAACCGAGGTCGTCGCCAAGCATGATGAAGGCTACCAGCACCGCGACCGCGACCGCGCTGGGGAAGAGGAACCAGCCGATCGTACCGCGCACCATCCACCGCGTTTTCGACAAACCACCGGCGCCGAGAATGCCGGCAATCAGGATTGCAATGGCCGGATATAACGGCAGCACGTAATGCGGCAGCTTGGTCATCACCGCTTCGAAAATAATCCACGATGGAATGAGCCAAGCGAGCAGAAAGCGCGCGCCGGGCTCGCGGCGTGATTTCCACACCGCGGGCGCCGCCAGACCCGCCAGCAAAGAGCCCGGCCAGAATGTGATCCAGAAAAGCACAAGATAGAATCCCGGCGGCGCGCCATGCGCTTCCTGGCCGCTGGTGACCTTGTCCAGCATGTCGTGACCGATCGCCTCGGCGAAGAAACTGGTGCCCGATTTCGCGATGATGGCGATGAACCAGGGCAGCACGAGCAGTATCAGCCATGCCAGGCCGGCAAATGGCCGCGCCGACCATATCCAGCGCGCCGACCGATCGGCGATCGACAGCGTCAGCGCGGTCAGCACCACAAACATCAGGACCAATGGCCCCTTGATGAGCGCGCCGCCTGCCAGCGCGGTCCACAGGATTGCGGGCTCCCGCCAGCCGATTTTCGTCTCAGGCGTACGCCGACTGGCGAGATAAATGCGAGCGAGCGCACCCATGGCCGCGACCGCGGTGAGCAGCAACATTGCATCGGTCTTGGCAAGTCGCGCCTCGACGCCGAGCAACACCGAGCTCGCCATCATCATCGCGGCAACGAGGGCCCCGCGGCGCGCAACGAAGGCAAGCGCTGCCCAATATGTCATGAGGACCGCGAATGTCGCACCTGCAAGCGAGGGCAGACGGTAGAGCCAGATCGTCGTGCGGGCCTGCGGCACGCCCACCGCTTCGCCCGCTTTCACCGCCGCCGCTTGCAGCCAATAGATGCCGACCGGCTTTTTGTAACGGACCTCGTCCTGAAAGCGGATATCGACGTATTCGCGCGTCTCCAGCATCTGCTTGGTAGCCTGCGCGAACCGCGCTTCATCGCGATCTACCGGCGGTATCTGGAAGAACCCAGGCAAGAACGCGATCAGCGAGAACGCCACGAGGAACGCCGCGGCGCGCCGGTGCGACCCGACAGCAAAGTCGAGCGCGGCGGCAAGCCCGCGCGCCGGGACAAAACTGGGCCGTGTGCGGTCTGTGGTCGTGCTCACGCTTGTGCGCCTTGAACCCGCGGTTTTGCCGGACAATAGGCTCTGGGCCCTGCCCTGTCATTGGGCGCCCCTGGTGCTCATTAGTCTGAGGCGGGGTGCAGGAAAAGCCCTGCGCCTAGGCCCTGCACCTACTGCAATCGCACGGTAACGCTGTCGGTCGCGCCGCGGGCGTCCATCACCGTCAGCCGCACGAAGCCAGGCCCGTCCGGTTGAAAAAACAAGGTGCGGCGTCCGTCTTGCCGTGCCAGCGGCACGCCATTCGCCATCACCGTGAGCGGGCCGCGTCCGCCTGCGATCTTGAGCGCAATGGCATCGGGTTGGTTCATCGTTGCGAGTTCAAGGCGCGCGCCATCGGGCGGAAACATGATGCGCGGCGGCTCGACGGTTTCCGCGGGTCCCGCAGCGGCGCCGAACCGTTGCAGCGGTGGCGGCAGTTTGTTGCTGGCAGCAAATACGGCCCCTTTCGGTGCGCGCGGCAACGGCGTGGGCGCAAAGCCGGAGCGCGCGAATGCATCAAAAAGGATTGGAGCTGCCGATGCGCGGCCAACCAGGCCCGGCACCGGCGCACCATCCGGCCGCCCGACCCAGACGCCGATGGTCATCCGTCCATCAAACCCGACGGCCCACGCATCGCGATAGCCGTACGACGTGCCGGTCTTGAAGGCGATGCGGCCGTGCGGCGCATTTTCCGGAGGCGGCGCACCGATGAGGATATTTCCGACATACCAGGCCGCGACGGGATCAAGCAGCCGGCGCGGACTCTCCGCAGACACCCCGCCGCGCTCGACAAGCGGCAGCGCGGCGCCGAGTCGCGCGAGACCGGTATAAAGCATGACCAAATCGGAAAGCCGGACACCGACGCCGCCCAGACCCATGGCCAGTCCGGGCTCTTCGCCTTTCGGCAATACCAGCGCAGCTCCCGTTTGCGAGAGGCGTGCGCTCAGCCGATTGACGCCAACTTTGCCAAGAACCGCGACCGCCGGAACGTTGAGAGACAATTGCAGCGCGCGGCGCACAGTCACCGTGCCCTGGAACGTCAGATCAAAATTTTCCGGCGTGTAGCTGCCGTAGCGCGCCGGTTTGTCGTCAATCAATGTGTCCGGATGGATCAGGCCATCCTCAAAGCCTAGTCCGTAAATGAATGGCTTCAATGTCGATCCCGGCGAGCGCAAGGCCTGCGTCATATCCACCTGGCCGGCGCGGCGCGCATCGAAATAATCGGCGGAGGCCACGCGCGCCCTCACCTCACCGCTTGCATTGTCGACAGCAAGAATGGCAATTGACATATCGGGGCCGAACGCCCGCGCGCGTTCGCGTGCGAGATCCTGCAGAATTTTCTGCAAATGCAGATCGATGGTCAGCCGATGAACCCGTTGGCCTGGCTCTAAAGCGACAACCTGGTCCGCCGCGTGCGGCGCCAACATCGGTAATTGCTTGCGTTCGCGCGGAATTGGGTCGAGCTTGGCGCGCTCGCACTCGTCGCGCGGGATCACCCCTGCCAATAAAACCCGATCAAGAACGCGATCGCGCGCATCACGCGCGGCCACGGGAAAACGATCCGGCCGGCGCAATTCGGGCGATTGCGGCAAGGCAACGAGCAGCGCGGCCTCGGCGAGCGACAGCTTGAGTGGCTCCTTGCCGAAGTATGCCAGCGAGGCCGCGCGAATGCCTTCAAGATTTCCGCCGTAGGGCGCGAGCGTCAGATAGAGCGAAAGAACGCCTTCTTTGCCGAGCGCGTGTTCGAGCTCGAACGCCCGCACAATCTGCCGCAGCTTTGCGCCGAGGTTGCGATGCTCGCGCGGCTCCAGCAACCGCGCAACCTGCATGCTGATCGTGGACGCGCCGGAGATTATGTGGCCATTGGCCACGAACTGGAACGCGGCACGGCCAAGCGAAAGCGGATCGACCCCGAAATGCGTGGGGAAGCGTTTATCTTCATAGGCAAAGAGCAACTTGAGAAACCGGGGGTCGACGTCCTTCCGCGTGGCCGGTAATCGCCAGCGGCCTTCATTGGTCGCGTAAGCCCGCAATAGCCTGCCCTCACGATCGAGCACGACGTGAGAATATTCGAGGTTCTGGCCGAGCGGCGCGGGTCCGAGCGACTGCGCCCAGATCACGCCGGCAAGCAGCGCGACGACCGCGCCGGCGCCCAAACTCGCAGGAATAATGTATCTGCGCTTCATTTTGGCGCGATCTCGACTGTGCCTGTTGCAGTCCGGCCGAACCGGTCAGGCCGGTACATATCTTCCACCTTTGCCTGCGGCAGCACGTAGGTGCCGGGAGATACCGCGCGCACGACATAGGCCACAGTAAATACTGGCGAGGACTCCTGATTGCGGTCGAAGGCCGCGCTGAACCGATCATCGCGGAATTCGGTATTCACGGGATCGGCTGCGTCCGTGATCCAGGACAGCGTACTTGTCTCCCCCGACGACACCAGGCGCGGATTGTCGATCTCGAAGCCGCTGGGCAAATAGTCGGCGACAATGACGCGGCCAAATTGCGGTTTTGGCTCCGTCATCTTCAGCACCACGACGAAGCGTTGGTTCTGCTTGGCTTTGCTTGCGTCAACTTTGTCGCCATCGAGCGTGTAATAAGTCCGCTCGATCTTGAAACCTTGCTCGGCAGCGGGTTCCGGCGTCAACGGCGAACCGCTTACCGACACCACCGCTTGCACGTTACCGTCGCCATTATTGGCGATCGCGATTGGCGCGGCGAGATCGTCCGGGCGCAAATTGCGATAGAAGGCGCCCTTCCGCGCTTCGCCATTGACCGCCAGCGAGATTGCGTTGAGCTGCTTGCTCAGCGCACGCGCGGCAAGCACGAGCCACGCATCTTCCTGTGTCGACGTGCTGGCGCTCAGAGCCCGCGCGGAGTCAATACGCAACACCGCGTCGTCGATGGTCTTCTGCGGGGCGCGGCCTTCCGAGGCCAGCGTCACGAGCGCGGCCGCATCACGCAGCGCCGAGCCGAAATCGGCGCGGCCGATATCGAGCTTGGGTTGCGGGGCAATGGCATTGAGCGCCGCCAGATACACGCTGTCGGCGCGCGCCTTGTCACCGACCATGGCTAGGGCTGCCGCAATTTGCGCCTTCGCGATTGGCGTCGCCACGTCGGACAGCTTCACATCGGCAATGTAGCGCAAGTCGCCGATGGGCGCGGCGCCATTGCGGGCCAGCACATAGAGCGCATAGGCAAGTTCGCGGCCCCCATCCTTGCTGGGTTCCGGCGCAGCGGCGACAAAATTGCGCAGACGATCGACGGCAAGCGTATAGGCCACCGCCGGAACGTCGAAGCCGCGTTCACGCGCGCGCGTCAGGAAGTCGGTGATATAGGCATCAAGCCACGCATCGTCACCGCCGACCGACCACAGACCGAACGAACCGTTCGATCCTTGCCGCGCCAGCAATCTCGAAATCGCATCCTTGATGCGTTGGTCAATCTCGCCGTCAGGCGCGAGCCGCGCCTGCGCTGCGAGTTCGTTTACATAGAGCATGGCCATCGCGCGGCTGGCGATCTGCTCCGAGCAACCGAACGGATAACGATCAAGCGCATTGAGCAAGGTCGCGGCATCGAGCGATGTCGACACCGCGATTGAAAGACCTGCACGTCCCGTGCCCGGCACGAAATCGGCGAAGAGGTCATTCGAGAGCGTCAGCGTCTCGCCTTTTGCCAGCGCCCGCACGCTGCGACGCGTGAGGATCTGTGTCGCCGGCCGCACATCCAGCGGATAACTCCGCTCAAGCGCAAAGTTATCGGGCCCACTCACTTTCACGGTGACCGTGCTCGGCCCGGCTCCCGCCGCTGCCACTGGCACTGAAACGCGATCGCGCTGCTTGGCGGCGAGTTTCAGTGTCGATGGCTTGTCATTGTCGAGTTTGATCGAGCCATCCGCGACGACGGCAACATTGTAGTCGCCGGCAGCACCTTCCACATTGTCGAGCTCAAGTTGGACGGAGCTCTTGTCGCCGGTGCGCAGGAAGCGCGGAAGCGTGGCGGTCAGCACGACGGGATCTCGCACCACGACATCGCCTGACGCCTTGCCGACTTTATCCTTGCTCCAGGCCACCGCCATCACACGGACGGCACCGGCAAAAGCCGGAATATCGAAGTCAACTTGCGCCGTGCCGTCGCGCCCCACCGTAACGATGCCAGAGTAAAGCGCGAGCGGCGCCTGCGACGGGGGTGACCCCGACAATTCCGCGCCGCCGGCATCGCCGCCAGAACGGATCTGGCCACGCGTGCCCTGCATGCCGTCGATCAATTGGCCATAGAGATCGCGGATTTCCGCCGTCAGGCGGCGCTGGCCGAGATAATAGTCATCGGGCGCCGGCGGCTTATAATTTGTAAGATTGAGAATACCGACATCGACGGCCGCCACAACGACGCGCGCCTCTTCGCCCGACGTCAGTCCCGCCAGCTTGATTGGCACGCTCAACCTCGAGCTCGGCCGCATTGCCGCCGGCAACTTCATATCCAAAGCAAGCGTGTGCGCAGCCTTGTCGATCGAGAACCATTGCACGCCGATGGCGCGTCCCGGCATCCGCTGCGCCGGCGCATCGAGTGGACGCCGCAGCGTCGCAACCATGTAAGCGCCGGTGCCCCAGTCCCTGCCGACAGTGATACTGATACGCGCCGCGCCTGGCTTTACGTCTTGCGACTGGCTGGCAACGAGGCGATCGGTGAAGACATTCACCGTGAGCCGGCCAGCGGCGCGCGCTGTCACGGCGACATTCATGGTCTCGCCGGATTTGTAGTCGGGCTTGTCGAGCGCGACTTCCAGCAGGTCGGGCGTATCGGCGCTCGATTCCGCATAGAAGCCGGCATCAAAGCCTAGCGAGGTCACGGGGCCATTCGGCTCACCGGTCGACACCTCCAGGCGGTAGCGGCCCCATTTTACGGGTAACGACAGACGCGCCGGCTTGTCGGTAGCGACATCGAGCACCCCATTGGCAACACGCTCCGTTCGCTTGACCGGTTCGTATTGCCACTGCCCGTTGTGCCGGTACCACTGGTAGGTGCTCTCGACCTTGAGCAGGTCGTAGTGGAGACCGGACTTTGCGAGCGTTTTGCCGTCGGGCGCGGCCAGGACCACGTCAAATTCGGCGTTGGCGCCGTCGCTCAGCGAGCGGCCGGAGAACATCGGCTTGACGCCAATCATCGGAGCGTCGGCCGTCACCGGCAGCGTGATCTTTCGTTCAACGGCGCGGCCGCCCAATTCCGCCATGCTCACGGTCACCTGCGCTTCCAGCAACCCGCTGCTTGCGGGCACATTGTCGAGCTTTAGCGGGAACGTCACCTTGCCGCCGGCGTCGGTGTTTGGCAGGTCATCGAGCGTTTGCCGGACCGCGGTCACCTCGTCGTCAAACAGGCCAAACGCGTAGCCTGGAAAACCCGAGCGCTCTTTGGCAGCGGCAATTGTCGCGGTGCCGGAAAGCTCCAGGTTGGAGGCCGGCGCGCCATAAAGAAAATGTCCGTCGACGCTGAGTTGCGCGGGTGTGCTGCGGGAAATTTCCTTGGCCGCTGCGGTGAGATCAAACTCGATGCGGTCGGGCACATAGTCTTCCACCATAAAGGTGGTCTCGCCGACCGGCGGGCGCTTGGGGTCGGTATAGGCCACCACGCGCCAGGTGCCGGTCGCGGCCGAGGCAACGAGCGGAATGCTCAATGCGTGGCCGCCGAGGCCCTGGTCGGCGACCACGGCCCGCCGGTATTCGACGCCATCGGGACGCTCGACCACCATGGTGAGCGGCGCATTCGGCGCCGCAACCCCGCGCGCATCGCGCAGCAAGGCGGTCACGGCAACCGTTTCTCCGCTGCGATAGACCCCGCGCTCCGTATAGACGAAGGCATCAAGGCCGGCGGGAACGGGCCGCCCGGCGACACCACGGTCGGACAAATCGAAAGCCGGAGATTTCAGGCTGAGGAATGCATAGTCGGCCTTTTCGCTGGCGACGATTGCAGCGGGCGCCACGCCCCCCTCGCCGCGCGCAAGCCCGGCTTCGAAATGGATGAAGCCGTTGCGATCCGTCTGCCGGACCGCAAGCACCTCGTTGTTGCGCGCCATCAGGCGGACGTCGACGCTGCCGCGCGGCTCGGCACTCGCCAATGAATGGACGAAGACGTCGATCCCGTCGTGCGCGCTATAGGCGGTCAAACCGAGATCGGAAACGATGAACCATTGCGTCGCCTGCTGCCCATATTCATTGGAGACAGCATCCTTGGCTTCCGCCGTCATGGCGTAGACGCCGGGGCCTAGGTCCTTGACGGCCTGATCGAGTGGAAACGCCGTTGTCACTTCGGTGTTGAGTTTTGGCTCAACGGCCAGCTCGCCGCTCCAGATCTTGGCGCCGCGCTCATTTGCCAGTTGCTCAGCCTGGTAGCGGCTCAGATTGCGTTGAAAGTCATAGCCAAGAAGCGTGTCCACGAGATTGCGGTCGCCGACGCGATAAATAGACAGCGCCACGGCCTTGGTGTTGACACTCAGGACGGGAATGCCGCGCTGACCCGTGCGCGGCAGCACATAGGCCTTGCCGGAAAAGCGCGCGAAAGGTTTGCGGTCGCGCACGAAAATGGTGAAGTCGGCCGACTTCGCCAGTGTTTCCTTGACCACCGACGGCAGGCCGGCACGCAGCGTGACCGAATAACGTTCGCCGTGTTTGAGGCCTTCGACACAAAGCTGCTTTTCATTTGCCGACGTCGCCGGCCGATCCATGCCCGCAACAGTAACAAAGGGCGAGAAATCGGTGCGCCGCCCGGGCAGTTCCTCGGAAAACTGGAAACAGACGCGCGGAGAAATCGAGTTCGGAGTCGATTGTGTAGTCGAGCAAGCGGAAACCGTGTTCGGCCCTCAGCTTTTCATATTGTCCGCGGAGGTCGGCGGTTTCATGCAATTCAAGCGACAGGCGCAACGAATCGAGCGCCGCGCGCCATTGCTGGCGATCGCCGAGCGATTTGCCGAGCACAGACAGGCTGTCCGCCTCGAGATTGCGGTCGCTCGCGCGTTCGTAAGCAATGTACGCCGCCGTCGAGGCGCGATCGAGCAGCAAGGCTTTTTCGCGGTCGTCACGTGGCTTGATCTGGAGGACCGTGCGCGCGAGCCGCAGCCAGCTCGCGGCGTCCGTCGGCGCAACCGTGACAAGCTGGCCGAGAACCAGCATGCCGGTGCGGAAATCGTTCTTCTGGAAGGCGGCGTCAGCGTCGCGCCGTAGTGTCGCCGCGGGCTTGTTGACGGTCCCGGCATCGCTTTTGATCTGCGCCTCGAGCTTGATCGCGGACTCGTCGAGTTCCCCTTGCTTGAATGGCTTGTCGGCTGCCAATGCGACGTTCACGGCCGGGAAAAAAGCGAGAGCAACGAGCGCGGCAATAAGGCCGACGCGGACGACGCAACGCATGGGGCGAGACCTCCGGAGGCAGCAGGCTTAGGCGATAATCAGTTCAGTCCTTGATGGTGTCGAGGACATGTCCTTGCAGGTTCAACGAGCCCGCGAGGCAATTTTGGCGGGCCAAGACTAGGCCGGAATAGGCACACTGATCAAAAACCTCGGCCAATATCCTCAGAATTAACGTGAGCTAAGCTAAAAAATCGCTCCAACACTTTAATTTAACAAGGAAAAGCCGACCTCGCTGTGCAAAGTGTTGGTCAAGCCGAAGCTCGCGGCCGGGCTGTATAAGCCCCTGTTACGACTTTGCGCCGATAGTGCCGGACAGCTAAACCAAGGACGCGCTGACCCCGTAGCTCAGCCGGATAGAGCATCAGCCTTCTAAGCTGAGGGTCGCTGGTTCGAATCCAGCCGGGGTCGCCACCTTTTCAATACGTTTGCGGAGACCCGTGGCGGGCCGGGACGCGCGACTGGTCGGAACTGGGCGTATCTGACACGGTGGCTCAGTCGAAATGTAAGCCGGGCGAAGTATTCCGTATCACACGAACCGGCGGCGTCTGTGTCAAAATATCGAACTCCGGCACACAATCCGCAACTCGTCGTGCCACTACTCCGTCGACCAACAATGCGCGGTAGCCCGTCGTTTCCTTCAATGTCAAATATCGCAAAAACATTTAATGACGCGATTGCAGCGCTCAATAGTGGAGAGCTAAAACGCGCTGAAGAACTTTTTAATCGTGTGATTGAAAATGATAACTCAAATGTCCCCGCGCTCAACTTACTCGTTGTCGTTTTGATGAAGATGGAGCGCTTTTATGAGGCAGAGCCGTTTATCGCAAAAGCGACATCGCTAAATCAGAGCTCTGATATATCGTTTTATAACTACGGGCTAATTTCCAAACATCTAAATAAGCCACGACAAGCATTAGAAAACTTCAGCAAGGCTCTCGGCTTGAACCCGAATGTAGCGGAAACGTGGAATAATAGAGGAACTGTATTCAACGATCTTAAGGAGTTCGACCAAGCGATTTCGGACTTCGACAAGGCGATCGCATTAAATAGCGTGTATGGCGAAGCGTACACCAATAAAGGAAAATCACTAACGCTACTCAAACGCTACGACGAGGCCCTTGCTGCTTATGACAAGGCCCTGTCTATCAAGCCTGATTTAACAGAGGCTTGGCTTGGTCGTGGCAGTGTTTTCACCGATCTCAACCGCTACGTCGAAGCCCTTGCTGCTTATGACAAGGCTCTGTCTATCATGCCTGATTTAGCTGAAGCCTGGCTTGGTCGTGGCAATGTTTTCGATAGTCTCCAACGCTACGACGAGGCCTTTGCTGCATATGACAAGGTCTTGTCTATCAAGCCTGATTTTGCTGAAGCCTGGCTTGGTCGTGGCAATGTTTCCAACAATCTCAAACGCCACGACGAGGCCTCTGCTGCTTATGACAAGGCCCTGTCTATCAAGCCTGAGTTAGCTGAAGCCTGGCTTGGTCGTGGCAATGTTTTCACCGATCTCAAACGATACGACGAAGCCTTTGCTGCTTATGACAAGGCCCTGTCTATCAAGCCCGATCTTGCAGCAGCCTACACAAGCATGGGCTATGTGTTTTCGCACTCTTGGGCGCGATGCAGACGCCCTCAAAGCGCATGATAAAGCTGTCGAGCTCGACCCCAGAAAGGCAAGCGCACATTTCAAGCGAAGTTTAACGCTCCTGACCCTTGGCCAATATAGCGAAGGATGGGAGGAGTATGAATGGAGAAAAAAGCTACCCGTCCCAATCGGGGTCAGGACATTTAGTCAGCCTCAATTATCGCGAATAGAAAACGTAAAGGGAGCTACCGTTTTTATTTATGGCGAACAGGGACTCGGCGACTGTATTCAATTTTGTCGTTACGCTACTCTGCTCGCAGAGCAAGGCGCCAAAGTTATTCTGGAGTCACCCAAAGCCTTGTTCCAAATGTTCAAATCATTAAATGGCGTCTCTCAGCTTATTGAGGCTGGACAGCCCGTTCCAGCGTTCGACTATCACTGCGCGATCATGAGTTTGCCGCATCTATTTAAGACAACTCTTGAAAGTATACCGTCGCGTGTCCCCTATCTTTTCGCCGGAACAGACAAAATTGAGAAATGGTCAAACAGGCTTGGAAAAAAAGCAAAGCCGCGGATCGGCCTTGTTTGGTCGGGGGGCTTCCGCCCCGACCAGCCTGACATGTGGGCTGTCAGCCAGCGAAAAAAAATGCCACTCACTAAATTTTCGCCACTAAAGGATATCGACGCAGAATTCTATAGTCTTCAAAAGGGTGAGGCTGCTGTTTCTGAACTGAAAACGTTGCAAAGCAACCATTGGGATGGACCTGCAATTATTGATTTAACCGACGAGCTCAATGACTTTTCGGATACGGCGGCGCTGATAGAGAATCTTGATCTGATTATATCTGTTGATACCTCAACAGCGCATCTTGCTGGCGCAATGGCGAAGCCCGTTTGGGTACTCAATCGATTTGATATCGATTGGCGTTGGCTTCCCAACTCTCCTTGGTATCCGGGGACGAAAATATATAAACAGAAAGAACCGGATAATTGGGATGACGTCATTGCGACCGTAAGAACTGATTTGCTTCAACAGATCAAAAGCAAATAAAGGCATTAAATAGCTGATTTTACTGCACTAATCATCTTCTGTGAATTGTGCCGATTTGACCGCTGGTTTTTTGAATGGCGCCCTGTCGGAACGCAATCAATTATGAAAAACGCATAATTAACAAGTTTGGCACACGAATAGGTGTTGGGGGACTGCTTCTATTCCCTCGGTTTGAGCGCGCCCGTAACGCATGACCGAGCCACCTGCCAAATCGTCGACCACAGCCGACGGCACACCTGCCGTCGAAGCGCCACCGCTCGCTCCGGACGGAGCGCCGATTTGCTATGTCGTGGATGAAGAGCCGAGCATCCGGCATTTCCTGTCGTTGATTCTGCACGGCGCGGGCGTTGACACAGTCGAATTTCCCGACGGCAGCACGATGCGAAAGGCGGTCGAAGCGCGGCCTCCCGCATTGGTGTTTCACAACATCTCGCTCGAATCGACCGATGCAATCGAATCGGTGATTGCGCTTGGCAGGCTTAAATATCGCGGCGCAGTACAGCTGATGAGCGCGCGCGGCGCGGCGGTCCTCGAACATGTCAAAGGCATCGGCGCCCAGCACAAGCTCAACATGATGCCGGTGCTCAAAAAGCCGTTTGAGACCGATACGATCATCAAGATCATCCAGGAACTCAAACTTGGAATGCCGCCCGCGGTTGCAGCGCGTCTTGTGCTCGACGACTGCATCAAGAACAAGTGGATTGAATTTTGGTATCAGCCGAAAATCGCACTTCGTAAGAAGCAGCTGGCGGGCGCCGAAGCCTATGCCCGGGTGCGTCACCCGCAACACGGGCTCGTTCTCGCGGGCGCCTTCACCGCCGATGCCTCGGACACCGCGACACTTAAATTATCGGAGCTGGCGCTCGAAAGCGCGCTCAAGACCGGCGCCCACTTTTCAAAGCTTGGCGTCAACCTGCGGCTGGCGGTGAACATTCCAATGCCGGCGCTCGTCAAGCTGCCCATGGACGACATCATCAAGGCGCACCACCCGGCCGACGACAAATGGCCCGGACTGATTATCGACGTACCGGAAGAGCAGATCGTCACCGACCTCGCGCTTGCGACCGAGCAGTGCAAGAAACTGGAACCGCTGAACGTGCGCATCGCGATCGACAATTTCGGCCGCGCCTACTCGGCGATGGCCAAGGTCGAAGAACTGCCTTTCGAGGAGCTCAAGCTCGACCGCACATTTGTCGCCGACTGCGGGACTGACAAAGTGAACGCGCCGCTGTGCAAGACGGTGATCGATCTTGCTCACAATTTCGGTCGCAGCGTGGTCGCCGTCGGCATCGAAAAGGCCGCCGACGCCCTCGCCCTTGTCAGCATGGGCTGCGATTACGGCCAGGGCTACCTGCTTGGCCAGCCCATGCCTGAAGAGCGCTTTATTTCGCTCTTGCGCCAGCGCGCGGCGACGCAAGGACGAAGCCTCGACGCAACCGCCCCGAAAACCGAGAAGCAGCCAGGCTGATCAGCGGCGCATTTGCGCGCAATTGCTTTAGTGGGTCCAGGCGTCGCGACGCTTGAAGGAAAAATTATCGGCGTAGGACATTGTGCGCCGTTTCTGCGGAGCCGTCTCAAATACGTGATAGGCAATGCCGTGACGCTCGCAATAGGCGACCGCCTCTTCCTTGCTGCCGAAGCGCAAACGCAACTGCTGGCGCATATCGGCCGACGACGTCCAGCCCATTAATGGCTCGACCTGACGCGGAACCTCAGGTTCGAAGTCGAGCATCCAGGCTTTTGTATTAGCAAAGCCCGATTGCATGGCAGTCTTGGATGGCTTGTAGATGCGGGCAGGCATCGAGAAAACCTCAGTTTAAGCGTCCGAATCCCTATAAACCGTGACCGGGAGCATAGCAAATTTCCTGTTTCACGAACCGGTACCTTGCCTCATATCGACGTCAGCCGGAGGAAGACCCGCCTGATGACGATCAAATACGATTGCATATGCCTCTTCGATGCGCTGCGTAAACAATTGGGTATTGAAGAGAGCACAATTGGCCTGGCTACCCGACAGCTTCGTCTTTAACGAAGCCACCAGGGCAGGATCCGAAGCAATCTTTGACGCAAGGAGCTCGTAATCCGCCGAGGATTGCGTAATCAATTCGGGCATTCCAGCGGCGGTCAGCACGCTCCCGGCCATCCGTGAAGCAAAAGTATTCCCTGAGCGGGTGACAATTGGCAATCCGGCCCAGAGTGCATCGCTGGCCGTTGTACCGGCATTGAACGGAAAGGTATCCAGAAACACATCAGCCAGCCTGTATCGGGCAAGATACTTGGCATACGAGGTCCGGGATGCAAAAACTATTCGCTCAGGATTGACGCCTCGGGTTATTGCCTCATTGCGCAGATTGCGCTCGAGATGGCTGTCGCCTCCCAGGAGCCAAAGGACACTACCTTCTTTTTGGTGGAGAAGGCGCATCCAAATATCGAAGCAATCCGGCGTGATCTTATTGCTGCTATTGAATGAGCAAAACACGAAAGCGTTTTCGGGCAGACCAACATCGGTGCGCGAGATAGGCGTGCTGTCCATTTTGCGCTTGGAGTTGTTTCCCTGAAACGTTTCCGGCAGATAAATTATCTTTTCACTGTAGAACCCGCGCTGCAAATCCGGAACAACGTAGTGATCCGCTAAGATATAATCGATGTAGTCCGCACCCATTGTGCCTGGATAGCCAAGATAATTTATCTGAATAGGCGACGGACGAAGCGCAAAAATTGAAGTACGAGAACCTTTTGTATAGCCCATCAAGTCAATAGCGATGTCAATCTCAAGTGTATGAAGTAGTCGGGCAACATCAACATCACTTTGGTGTTCCACGTCGATAAACCGATCAAACGCCCCTTTTAGCCGCGCGAGCATTTCACTGGGATCGTGCGATTTAAATGAAATGGCAAATGTCTCAAAACGCGCGCGATCATGGCGCTCAAACATGCCGGCCAGCAACGTGGTTACAGCATGTGCCCCAAAATCAGCCGACAAATATGCAACTCGAATTCGACCATGGTCGAAGCGTTTTCCCTGCCAGATTGGCTTCTCGGTGGTGGTGTATATCTTTTCGCTGAGCAATCTGGCGGTCTGGAGTTGCACCTCAGGGGATGGCAACACAGCCAATAGCGCAAAGGGATGACTTACAATCCCCTTGCCTATGGATGAAATCAAATGCGCGCATTCAGCGGCATAATTGCTCCAATCGCAAATGTGCATTTTTGCGTGAAGTCGAGCGCCTTCCGCATATTGGAGTTCGGGCTCTAGAGCCAAAGCGCTGGCGTATGCCTCCGACGCGTCGGCAAAACGCTTGCGCTCGAATAAAATATTTCCGCAATTAAAATGAAAGCTGGCGTTTCCGGGCTGCAGCGACAGCGCAGTCGAAAGTTCACCGAGCGCCTCGTCTTCGCGTCCCAAGCGATGCAGAATGTTTGCACGGCTGGCATGAAATTCTCCATTTTGCGGATTAAGCGCCAGCGCTGCGTCGCAGCTCACGAGCGCCTCGTCGAATTGCTTGACCTCTTCCAGCGCATGACCCCGGTTGCAGTGCGCCTCGGCATAATTCGGATTGACACCGATGGCCGCATCGAAGCAGGCGATAGCTTCCGCGAAGCTTTTCCGCAGCATCAGGATGTTGCCACGGTTGAGGTGTGCCTCAGCCAATGCCGGATTGAGCGTCAGCGCATTGCCGAATGCCGTGAATGCGTCGTCGAAACGTTCCAGGCCGAGCAGCACATTGCCGTAGCTGAAATGACCTCTGGGGTCGTTCGGACTGAGCCGGGTTGCTTCGCGCAATAGGCGTTCGGCATCCACGTAGCGACCTTGCTCCGCGTACAGAATGCCAAGCATCATCAGCGCTGGATATTGTCGCGCGTCGACGTCAAGAACGCGGCGATAAAGCCTTTCCGCCTCTGCGAGATTGCCCGCCTGATGCGCCGCCATAGCCTGCCGAAAAATCTGCGTCGCAGCCGCTGGCAATGGCCGGGCAACTCCATCTGGGGGGCGTTTGCGTGTCACGCTACGATACGCGGTCCGCACATGCGTGGGCTAATAACAGATCAACAATTGTAACGGGCAATATTTCTGAAAATTTGCACCGCGACCCGGCAGGACAATGGATTGCCACTGCGCTGCCGACCATGTGGCAACGAAAAGCCCCCGGCAGTTTCCCGCCGGGGGCTTTGTTCAGACATCCATGATCAACCGATCAGGGATAGAAGTCGCGGTGGACGCGGAAGCGGAACGACCAGTTGTCCGGATCCGTCGCTGGACGACCCGAGATTCGGCGAGATGCCAGAGCGCCGAGCGTCGGGCTAACCGCGCAGTCGCGCTGTTGCAGCTTCGAGTACAGCACGTCCAGACCCATGTAGAAGTCCTTGGTGACGTTCCACTGGGTGCGCGTACCGAGCCACCAGGTGTTCCAGTCGTTGTCGCAGCCGTTGGTGACAACACCGTCCGGTGCCAAAGCCGCACAGAGATGCTGTTCGCATTGCTGCCGTAGCTGACAGCCGCATAGCCGCCGTAGAGTGACGTGCGCCAGCGCGGGTTCCAGAAGTGCTCGTAGGCCGCGTTGACGTTCCATGCACGTGGTCAGCTCGAGATCGGTCGCGGCGACCTGTGCCGGTACCCGTTAGCGTGCCGTTGTACACGGCATCGGTCAGGAGGCCGAAGCCGGCCGTGGCGCCGTTGTCATTGAACGCCCAGTTCGAGTTCGTGGTCTGGAAGATATACCGCAGCGCACCTTCCGTGTAGTTGACCTGAGCTTGGAAGTAGTCACCCTGGCCAATCATCGGGGCATTCAGCTTGATGCCCGCGCCGACGACCCAACCGAGCTTGTCATCCGGATGACCGCTGGCCAAGCTGGCTACGGAACGCCAGTGCCGATTGTAGTAAGTCGCATTGACCTGATGCAGCGCACCCATGATCTGGGCAGAGCCCCATGCCTGGTCGACACGCAGGTTGGCGACGACGTCGGGAACCTGGAAGCCACCGTAGGTGTTGCGCGAACGCCGCAGACGGTGGGCCGCTGACGAGCCAGTGACTCGGGAACGCCATCGATGATCTGCGTCTTGCGCGGCTGCTTCCGCGGCGAGCGTCGCCGAGAAGCCGTTGCCGAACTGCGCGGTGTAGCCCATCACGAACCAGCCGCCGTCACCGGTATCAGAACCCGGGAACGCACCCCAGTAAGAGGTCGCCGGATTGCTGTAGAAGTCGAAGAACGACTGCGCACGACCGAACGTGAAGCCCGCCCACTGGATGAAGGCGCGGTTCGCGCTGAACGAGTTCGACTGCGCAACGTCGCCGCCGTGCTCGTTTTCCGACAGGCCGACCGCGATGTAGCCACGCACCGTGCCGTACTCGGTCTGGTTACGCGCATCGGCCGTGATGTAGCCGCGAGCGCGGAAATCACTGTTGTTGGTCGTGCGGTTGTTGACGTTCGCGTTGGCCCAGCCCCAGGCAAAGTTGCCGTTCTGGCCGTAGCCGTATTCGGCGCGAACCCAGCCGCCGATCTTGATGCACATGTCGGTGCCGGGGATGTAATAGAACCCGACGCCGTACAGGCTACAAATCTTCACGTACTGGACCGGTTTGGCCTTGACGGGAAGATCGGCTGCCTGCGCCCCAGCTACAGCAACGAGACCCGCCGCCGAACCAAGGAGAAGACTTTTCACCATCTTCATCTTGAACCTCCAAAACATTGTTTCTTGAGAGGGTTCCGTATCCGCCCAGTGCGACAGCACCTGTTGGAACTTCCCCTTGCTCCCCGCTGGCCGGGCCGAAACCCGAGCAGCACAACAGGGGGATGCCCCCCTCCGTCGCAGTTGTGACATTAACGGAAGGACCCCTCTAAGCAATGAAGAAGCGACCCTTTTCACAGGCCGTCAGGGCGCTTTTCGAGCGAGTGTTGCGCAAAAAACACGCACCCATCTCAGTGGCCGCGCAGACAGCTGGTCCAGCCGATGTCATCCTGCTATAGTATCAATAGTTTTCAATGGCTTACGGGGACAGCAGGCGCAACAACCTGACGTCGATATTTCGGCAGAATTTCTTCTTTTTGGTGCAGACTGTGCCGCCTATTTGGAGGACTGCGTTACCCTCGGCGGCATTAACTGACGGTCGCTCGGCTTAATTTTCAGGCAGGCCGCCGAATACCGATTCGGGACACTTTGCGGATTGAAACTGGCGGAGCCGGAGGGATTCGAACCCTCGATACGCCTTTGGAGCGTATAACGGTTTAGCAAACCGCCGCCTTCAGCCACTCGGCCACAGCTCCGCAAGCTGGAAGGCGTATAGAATCCACAAACTGTGGTCAAACAGCGGATTTGAAAATTTCCAGCGCAGCTGATTTTTTTGAGACCAGCTTCCGAGGAACTCACGGCCGATGAATCGAAAACAACGGCGCGCCACGCACAAGCATGGGCGGCCGGCCGGTTCCCTCCCCGCTGACTCTGCCGGCGATCAAATTCAGCAGCTCCTCGTCGACGCGGCCGAGTGCGAACGCCTGCGCAAGTTCGACGACGCCGTGCGCGCATACAAACGCGTGTTGCAGCTCAAGCCGGATCACGCGGAGGCTTGCAACAATCTCGGCCGCGTGTTGCTCGCGCAAGGCAAGCCGAAGGACGCTTCCGCGTATTTCGCGCGATCGCTCGTGCTGATGCCGCAGCTTCTGAAGCAATACGCCGGCATATGCGCGACGCTGGTCGCCCTGTTGCCGCCGTTTGGAGAAGCATTGCGCAAACAGATCGGAGGCCTGGCCAAAGCAGCTGACCGAAAGCGAGCTGTTTGGCGACGCCGGACTCGCTGCGATCGCGGACAATCCGTTGCTGCTGCAGGTGATGCAATCGATCCCGGTGCAGGATATCGCGTTCGAGCGTCTCCTCACCGCGCTACGCCGGTGGCTATTGAGCGCCGCGCACACCCGGGAAGCGACTTCCGACACTGTGACCGGTTTTGCCTGCGCCCTCGCGCAGCAGTGCTTCATCAATGAATATGTTTTTGCGACCACCCCGGAAGAGGACACCTGGATTAACGACCTCAGGCGCGCACTTGGTGACGCGCTCGCATCGGATGGTGCGGTCGATGCGATGCAGATTGCGGTACTCGCCATGTACGAGCCGTTGCATGCGCAGGCGTTCACGCCCGCATTGCTCGCCCGAAGATCGGATTCCCGCCCTCGACAACGTGCTGACGCAGCAGGTGCGCGCGCCCGTACGCGAGATCGAACTGCGTGATTCAATCCCCCGTCTCACCACGATCGAGGATGACGTTTCAAAGCAGGTGCGGCAACAATATGAGGAGAACCCCTACCCGCGCTGGGTCCACGCCGCCGGGCAAGTAACGCCTGTTTCGATCGACCAGTACGTCCGTGAACAATGTCCCGCCGGCGCTCATACCCCGCTCGGCAAGACCGATGCGCTCGAAATCCTTGTCGCCGGCTGTGGCACCGGCCAAATCGCCATCGCCTCCGCACAGAAATATCTCGGCGCACGCGTGCTCGCGGTCGACTTGAGTCTGAGCAGCCTGTGTTACGCCAAACGCAATACGCCGCCGTCACTGGCCGCGCAGATCGAATACGCGCAAGCCGACATCCTCAAGCTTGCAACGATCGGACGCAGCTTCGACGTCATCGATTGCAGCGGCGTGCTGCATCATATGGCGGATCCGCTCGAAGGCTGGCGCATCTTGCTGACGCTGTTGCGGCCAGGCGGCCTCCTGCATCTCGGATTCTACAGCGAGGCCGGCCGCAAAGATGTGGCCGCGGCGCGTTCGTTCATCGCCGAGCGTGGCTTTGGTTCAACGCCGCCCGAGATCCGCCATTGCCGGCAGGAACTGCTGAAGACGCCGCTGGCCAGCGTGACACGCTTTACCGATTTTTTCAGCACCAGCGAATGCCGTGACCTTTTGTTTCATGTGCATGAAGCGCGCATGACAATTCCCGCTATCAACACGTTTATTGGCGAACATCGGTCTGAAATTTCTCGGTTTTGAGTTCGATGCACCGGCCATGCAGCAATTATCGAAATCATTTCGCCGCATCGGGCTGGTCGTTGATCGACCTCGATCGCTGGCATGAGTTTGAAATGAAGTCCCCCGACACATTCGCCGGCATGTATCAGTTCTGGGTGCAGAAGGCGCAGGCATCGCGCGTCCCGCGTGAAGCCAAAGCGTGCCACCTGGGGTTATTCTGCCCAGGGACACACAAGGAGAATTCGCCATGCGGTTTGTACCTTTGGTCCTCGCGGCGTTTACGCTGACGGCCGCGTTGATGCCTTCGCGCGCCGGTGCCTACGTGATGCCTTACGATCCTTATCCGTGGTGCGCGGTCTACTCCGGGGATGGCACAGGCGGCACCAACTGCGGATTTCTGACAATCGAGCAATGTAGGGCGACAGTTAGCGGTATCGGCGGGTTCTGCGCGCCCAATCAATTCTATAACCCGGGGCGACCGGCTGAACGCGCGCGACGTCCCGCCCGGCATTAGGCCCGTTCACGGGGTTTTGAAACGCGCGCCGTGCGTTAGTACACGCAGAGTGGATTAATATCTTGCGCGCGGCGTTTTGGCTGTGAAGCCGCAAGACAAAACAAGCGGAGATGTGCGATGCGGTTTCGACACATCGTGCTCGCCACGGTCTTGTCCCGGCGGTATTGGCACAAGCGCCCGCGCACGCCTACGACATGCCATACGATCCTTATCCTTGGTGCGCTGTCTATGGCGGGCGTGGCGGTGGCGCATCGAATTGCGGATTCCTCACGATCCAGCAATGCCGAGATACGGTCAGCGGGATCGGAGGCTTCTGCGCGCCCAATCAATTCTATAATCCGCGGCCGGCCAAACGCGCGCGCAAGCACAAGTAACGCGGGCGCGCTGCTCGCATTGACTGGCCGTTGCGGGCATGCGCAATTTCGCCGCCGTGCAGTCAAAGCCCTTCAATATTGCGCAAACCTTGCAGGAGGCGGTGAGCCTGCATCAGCAGGGACGCCTGCGCGATGCCGAGAAGCTCTACACGCGCGCGCTCAAGGCCGCGCCTGACAATTTCGATGCGCTGCATCTGCTCGGATTGATCAAGGCGCAAAGCGGCCAGATGGGCGAAGCCTATCGCCTGATGTCGGCAGCGCTGAAGATCAACCCGAACGCCCCCGACGCACTGATCAATATCGCCAACGTGTTGCACGCGCTCAAGCGGGATACCGAGGCTCTTGAGTGCCTCGATAAGGCGCTTGCCGCGCGACCTGGCGATCTGGAGGCCCTGCTCTACCGCGCAAATGCGTTGAGCGCGCTCAATCGCCCGCAGGACGCGCTTGCGTGCTTCGATGCGGCGTTGGCGCGCGACCCTGGCCGCGGCGACGCACGTCTCAATCGCGGCACCGTGCTCGCGACCATGGGACGCCACGCGCAAGCGCTCAGCGATTTCGACGCCGTGCTCGCGCAGGCGCCGAACCATATCGAAGCTCTGTACAATCGCGGAACGGCGCTGCTTGAGCTTGGCCGGCAGATCGAGGCGCTGGCAGCCTTCGATCGCGCGCTGTCGCAAGCGCCAAAACACATGCGCGCATGGAACAATCGCGGCCGCGCGCTGCAAACGCTGAACCGGCACGACGATGCAGTCGCAAGCTTCGAGAAAGCGATCGCGCTCGACAAAGATTATGCCGACGCCCGTTCCAACCTGGCGCTTTCACTGCTCACGCTCGGCGATCTGCGGCGCGGCTTTGCGGAATATGAATGGCGCTGGAAACGCGCCGGCATGTCCGACGCGCGGCGCGGCTACCGCGGCCGGCTATGGCTCGGCGAATTTCCTCTCGGCCAGCGCACGATCCTGCTGTCGGCCGAACAGGGTCTGGGCGACACGATCCAGTTCGTGCGTTATGCACCGCTGCTTGCACGCGCCGGGGCAAAGGTCGCGCTGGAGGTACAACCCGAACTCAAGACTTTGCTCGGTGGCATCGATGGCATCGTCGTCATGCCATGCGCGCGGCGAAACGCTGCCGGCTTATGACGTCTATTGTCCGCTCGGCAGCCTGCCGCTGGCACTCAAGACTGAGCCGTCGACGATTCCGGCGGACATCCCCTATCTGCGCGCGGATGATGCGCACGTCGCAAAATGGCGGCCAGCCATCGAGGCGCTTCCCGGAAAGCGCGTCGCTCTCGCCTGGGCCGGCCATGCGCGGCATCCAAACGACCGCAATCGCTCGATCGATCTGAAATTACTGGAGCCGCTGTTCGGGATCGAAGGTGTGTCCTTCATCAGCATCCAGCGCGAACTGCGCGACGACGATGCTGCATTGCTTGCGCGGCACGCAAACGTCACTCACCTTGGCGCCGGACTTGCGGACATGGCCGATACCGCTGCGGTCGTCGCGCTTGCCGATCTGACCATCGCGGTCGACACATCGGTGGTTCATCTCGCCGGCGCCATGGGACGCGACGTGTGGGTCTTGCTGCCCTTCTCGCCGGACTGGCGATGGACACTCACCGGCACGCACAGCCCCTGGTATCCGCAGGCGCGGCTGTTTCGTCAGCCCGCGCCAGGTGATTGGCCAAGCGTGATTGCGGCAACGCGCGATGCGCTGCTGCGCATCGCCACAGCAGAATGATCCGGCCGATCAGGCCGCGACGCGGATAGCGCGGACCGGAGCCGGCGCCTGCGGATGGGCCTTGAGCCAATCGCGCGCCGCGCGCTGCGCGCAGCCGATCTCGGCATCGCTCATCTGTTCAGCGATTTCACGGCGCAACTGCGCGGCATCAGCGTGACCGCGCATGGCGGCGATGTTGAACCACTTGTGCGCCTGCACCAGGTCAACAGCCACGCCCGCGCCTGCGGAGAAGACCATGCCAAGGCCGAAACAGTCTTCGGCGTTCGCAGGCTCTGCGCCCCCTGCAGCAATCTCCATGCTCGTCATTTTGCTCCCCGTTATTTTTCCGGCCGGTGCGCCCCAAGCGACCGGTCGTTACGTCCCTTGCGCGGACTCTTCCCGTCCGAGCGGGGCGATCATCGGGACTAAATTTGAATGGCAGTTTAAATGATGCGATGAATCGAACATGAACGTGTGACGGCGGCCGCGCGCTTTCCTCGCGAGAACGTCGCATTACCGCCGCAAATGGGCTGTTTCGGTGCCCGTTGAGAGATCGGTAACCGCGCTCGTTCAGCGGTAAATAACCACCAAACGATCTCGCCATGATCTAGCCACGCTTCGCCTGCGTTTCGTATTTCCGCGCGTGCGTCAAACGGATGGATGTTGAAATGAAGTCTCTGGTTTTATCCGCTGCCGGACTTTTTCTTTTATCGAATGCTGCATTGGCCGCCTCACCCGAAGGCAACTGGATGTCCGAGGATGGCGGTACGAAAGTCCATATCTCCAGCTGCGCCGGCAACAAGCTGTGCGCCAGGCTGGTGTGGCTCAATCATCCGGTTGATCCCTCAACCGGCAAGCCGAAGACCGACAAGCTCAATCCGGATCCGGCCAAGCGCGACCGTCCGCTCATCGGTCTCGAGGTCGTGCACGCACTGGCGCCAAGCGGTCCCAACACCTGGTCGGGGCTCATCTATAACGCCGACGATGGCCACACCTACAAAGCAAACCTCAAGGTCGAGACCGAAAGCGTCGCGAAGGTCAAAGGCTGCGTTCTTGCCGTGCTGTGCAAGACCCACACCTGGACGCGCGCGAATTGACCTGCGCTACGCTTAACCCGTCCGAGCGCGCTGATTGAACAGAACGGACTGCACCTTCGGATCCTTCATATCGATGCCCTGGCGCAATTCGAGTCCAAGCGCCATGCCACGTTTGACCGCAGGACGCGCCTTCACGGCTTCGAGCCAGCGCTTCAGGTTCGGAAATTCATTCATGTCCTGCCCCTGCCGTTCCCAGCCGTTCACCCAACCCACCAAGGCCATGTCGGCGATGGAATATTTGCCGGCAATAAATGGTCGGTCCTTGAGGCGAATGTTCATCACGCCATAGAGCCGGTTCACTTCGTTGATGTAGCGATTGATCGCGTAGGTCAGCGTCTCCACTGCGTAGTTCCTGAAGTGGTGCACCTGGCCGGCCATCGGCCCGACACCGCCCATTTGCCAGAACAGCCACTGATCCACCTCAACGCGCGCACGCTCGTCCGCCGGATAGAACTTTCCGGTCTTGCGACCGAGATATTGAAGGATTGCGCCTGACTCAAAGATTGAGATGGGCCGGCCGCCCGGTCCCTGCGGATCGATGATCGCCGGCATGCGGTTGTTCGGCGCGATCTTCAGGAAGTCGGGATTAAACTGCTCTCCCTTGGAAATATTCACCGGCTTCAAGACATACGGCAGGCCGCATTCTTCCAGCATGATCGAAATCTTGAAGCCGTTCGGCGTCGGCCAGTAATAAAGCTCGATCGGCTTTGCGGCCTTGGCCACTTTCTTCTTCTTTTGTTTCGATTTGGCGGCCTTCGAGGCCGACCGTTTCTTCGCGCGCGCCATGCCCTGCTCCATTCCCAATTGTTTTTTCCGGACAACCAGCCAGACCTAGGCCTGACGATCTTAATCCGCAACCGCCGCAATCCGCGCCGGGCCTCATGCGATTGCAGGATGGAGCCTACAACCTATGCGGGTTATTCTGCGCTGCAGGTTGCGGACTGCGGCCGATTGCCGGCCGCTGGCGCCCGCGCCTTTGGAAGCCACGAAGGAAATGACGTCATGTACAAAGTTGTGTTTTCTGCAGCGCTCGCCGTCGCACTGATCACGGCGCCAATGCCGCATCTCATTCCGACCGCCGTTGCGCAACAGCAGGCGAGCGCGCCGGCAAAGGATGCCAAAACAAAAAAAGAACCGAGCGCGGGCCAGATCGCCGCACGCGAGCGGCAAAAGAAATGCGCTGCTGAATGGAAGGAAGCAAAGGCCGGCGGCAAAGTTGAAAAGGATACGACCTGGCCGAAATATTGGAGCGCCTGTAACAAGCGTCTGAAGTCGGCGGCCAAATAGCGCGCGCAAACTTCAAACTGCGTTGGCAAACAGAAACGGATTTTAAAATGATTGAGGGCGTCGGCGAGACTCTAGGTCTCGCCGACGCCCTCGATTGTCATCCGGAACCGGGGCGCCGCGGAACAACCGCGTAGCGCAGATTACTCCATGACGCACACCGGCCCGTATGACTCAATCTCCGACACGTAAGGCCGAAGATCGGGAAGCGGCGTCAGACTAGAGCTTCCGCTTCCGGCGCTTCGTCTTCTTCGCTGCTTTCGCCGCTGCCTTCTTCCTACGTTTAGCCATTGCTGCCCTCCTAGCCATGAAGTCATGGCGGGTGTCGCATCAGCACGCGTCGCGAATCGACACGCACTGCATTCCATTTACTACAGCACGACGGAAAAAAGAACGTTACCGCTTAACGAAACGTGTATGCGCACACGATGCGACACGACTTTGCATCGTCGCGCGATCAAAATCGAAGTTGATTGCACGCATGAACGGCACGCGACATTCATTCGTGCGCGTGTCTGAAAAATTTAAAAACATCCGATGAAATAAGGCTTTTTGCGTCGACGGTAATTTCCTGAGCGCGTGTTTTTGCGGCAAGTTTTTCGCGCCGCGCGCAATGTGTTGCGCGTTAACTCTGTTTGCTGCAAGCGCGTCAATGCGCTGAAAATTTTTTGCACAGATGACGATATGTAAGGCTCACTGACCGCCTGAATCGATCAAAATCGAGCGAATCAGTGCCAGGTGATTCGGGGTGATTCGTCTCTCCAGCTCACCACTCCCGTCGCCTGAACGAAGGACGAAGTCGAGCATTCCGACGCGGCGTGCGCCGAAATATTCGCGGCTGGCGCTCGATCAATCGAGTTTGGCAGATCAACGCGCAACGTCACTGCGACACGCGCGTGTCAAAGCCCAAGCTTCTTTTTCAGAAGATCGTTGACTGCCTGAGGGCTTGCCTTGCCGCCGGATGACTTCATCACCTGGCCGACAAACCAGCCGATCGCCTTCGGATTGGTCTTTGCGTCGGCGACCTTGTCCGGGTTCTTTGCGATGATTTCGTCGACGACCTTTTCGATTGCACCCAGGTCAGTGACCTGTTTCATCCCCCGCTGTTCGACGATGGCGCGCGGATCGCCACCTTCGGTCCAGACGATCTCGAAAAGGTCCTTGGCGATTTTGCCGGAGATTGTGCCGTCGGCGATCATATCAAGCACCGCACCAAGCTGATCGGCCGAAACCGGAGAGGATGCGATGGTTCCACCCTCCTTGTTCAGCCTGCCGAACAACTCGTTGATCACCCAATTTGCGGCCGACTTGCCGTCGCGTCCTTTGGCAACGGCATCGAAGTAGTTCGCGGTCTCGCGCTCAGCCACCAGCACGTCGGCATCGTATGCGGACAGGGAAAAATCGCGCATGAACCGCGCTTTTTTCTCATCGGGCAGTTCGGGAAGCTTGGCCGCGAGCGCATCGACGTAAGCCTGATCGAACTCCAGCGGTAACAGATCGGGATCGGGGAAATAACGGTAGTCGTGCGCCTCTTCTTTGGTGCGCATCGGCCGTGTTTCTCTTTTGTTGGGGTCGTAGAGTCGCGTCTCCTGTTCGATCACGCCACCTTCTTCGAGAATTTCAATCTGACGCCGCGCTTCATGCTCAATGGCGTCGCCAATAAAACTGATTGAATTCATATTTTTGATTTCGCAACGGGTGCCGAGCGGCTCTCCTGGCCGGCGCACCGACACGTTGACGTCGGCGCGCAGGCTCCCCTTTTCCATGTCGCCGTCGCAGGTCCCGAGGTAGCGCAGGACCGACCGCAACTTGGAAACAAACGCTTTGGCCTCTTCGGCCGAGCGCAGATCCGGCTTCGACACGATTTCCATCAACGCCACGCCGGAGCGGTTGAGATCGACATAAGAGTACGTGGGATGACGGTCGTGCAGGCTCTTGCCGGCGTCCTGCTCGAGGTGCAGGCGCTCGATGCCCACGTCGACGCTCTCGCCGCCGTCGAGATCAACTGTAACCACGCCCTCGCCAACCACCGGCGATTTGTACTGGCTGATCTGGTAGCCCTGCGGCAGGTCGGGATAGAAATAATTCTTCCGGTCGAACACAGATTTGAGATTGATTTTAGCTTTCAGGCCGAGGCCGGTGCGGATCGCCTGGCGCACGCATTCCTCGTTGATCACCGGCAGCATGCCGGGCATGGCCGCATCAACCAGCGAAACATGGCTGTTGGGCGCACCGCCGAACTCCGTGGACGCGCCGGAGAAC
The DNA here is from genome assembly GCA_963817815.1 of uncultured Alphaproteobacteria bacterium. Taxonomy (GTDB): domain Bacteria; phylum Pseudomonadota; class Alphaproteobacteria; order Rhizobiales; family Xanthobacteraceae; genus Pseudolabrys. Next base: position 506,406 of record CAWFPY010000001.1, read on the forward strand.
AGCTTCGACTGCGAGGTCACCTGCGCATGGACCTCCATGCCGATGACAACCTCCCAGTCGCCGGTCGCGCCTTTTAGGAGCTTTTTAGTGTTGGCGTGAACAGCCATATCACCCTGTTTCATGTTTGAGGCTGCCAAGGGCCGCCCTTTGGTATTTCGTAGCGGCTCGCACCCGTCCGCCGCAAGCCGTCTTCGAGAACGCGGCGGGACCAAGCAACATTCTCACGCTTTCGTTCCAGCCGGGAGTCATCACCATGGGTGACCACCAAGACCGCCCAGTCTTAGCGCTGCTGCTCGAAGCCCTCGTCGCCACCGCGCTGATCGGCACATTCTTTGTGTACGGATATCCAAGCATCGGCCCCAGGACCGCCAACACGCCCGGAGAGGTGGCCGGACTGAACCTTCCGGAATAGATCGGCGCAGCCCGGACATTCGCGCAACGCTGCATTGTCCGCACCGCAAGTGCACTCGCGTGCATTTCCTCGAAATGGCCCCAATTCTGCGACGGTTTTTGCCGAATTCGCGGCGCACTCCCGCGCAAAATCGGAACGCATACATGCGACAGGCGTTGGAATAACGTTATGAATAAAGACAGCAACGGTACATTCGGCATCATCATTGGTGGCGTCGTCGCCGTCATGGCGGCGATCTTCATCCTCAGCGGCGGCGAACTCGGCGGCAAAAAAACCATCCAGGGCGATCAGGACCTGCCACCGGTTTCATCGTCCGGCGACTAGACCTCTTTTCACCACCAAGGTTGCGGGCGAAATGTCCCCGCCGCCTGCTCGATCACAGCACCGAGCGAGAAGAGCGTCTCCTCATCGAACGGCCGGCCAATCAGCTGCAGGCCCAATGGTAGTCCCTGCCCATCGAGGCCCGCGGGCACGGCAATCCCCGGCAACCCCGCCATGTTCACCGTCACCGTGAACACGTCATTCAAATACATCTCGACCGGATCGGCGCCACCCTTTTCGCCCAGCCCAAACGCGGCCGACGGCGTCGCGGGCGTCAGCATCGCGTGCACGCCGGCCTTGAAGCAATCTTCGAAATCCTTCTTGATCAGCGTGCGCACTTTCTGCGCGCGCAGGTAATAAGCATCATAGTAGCCCGCCGACAGGACATACGTGCCGATCATCACGCGCCGTCGCACCTCTTCGCCAAAACCGTCGCTGCGCGTTTTTTCGTACATCTCGATGATGTCCTGGCCGGGCACGCGCAGGCCGTAACGTACGCCGTCATAGCGGGCGAGATTGGACGAGGCCTCCGCCGGCGCCACGATGTAATAAGCCGGCAACGCATATTTGGTGTGCGGCAGCGACACCTCGACCAGCTCGGCACCGGCCGCTTTCAGCCAGGCGCGCCCCTGCTCCCAGATTTTTTCGATTTCGGCCGGCATTCCATCGAGGCGATATTCTTTCGGGATGCCGATGCGCAGGCCCTTCACCGATTTCCCGACCGCAACTTCATAGTCCGGAACGGTGCGATCGGCGCAGGTCGTGTCTTTCGCATCCGGCCCCGCCATCGAGCGCAGCAAAATGGCCGCGTCACGCACGCTGCGCGCAAACGGCCCCGCCTGGTCGAGCGACGACGCAAAGGCGACGATGCCCCAACGCGAGCACCGGCCATAGGTCGGCTTGATACCGACCGTGCCCGTAAACGCCGCCGGCTGGCGGATCGAGCCGCCGGTGTCGGTGCCGGTCGCGCCAAGACAGAGCCCTGCAGCCACCGCGGCAGCCGATCCACCCGACGAACCGCCGGGCGTGAGTGGCGTGTTGGACCCCTTCCGCCGCCACGGCGAATGAACCGGTCCAAAGTGCGACGTCTCGTTCGACGAGCCCATGGCAAATTCGTCGCAATTGGTCTTGCCGAGCAACACCGCACCGTCGCGCCAGAGCTGCGATGTCACCGTCGACTCGTAAGTCGGCACGAAATTATCGAGGATGTGCGAACACGCGGTCGAGCGCACGCCGGCGGTGCAGAACATATCCTTCACGGCGAGTGGGATGCCTTCGAGTGGCCCGGCCTTGCCGGTGGCAATACGCACATCAGACGCTTTCGCCATCTCCGCGCCACGATCCGGCGTTTCAAGCACAAAGGCGTTAAGCGCGCGCGCCTTCTCGATTGCGCTCAGATGCGCGGCGGTCAATTCCGAGGCAGAGAAGGATTTTTTCTTCAGCCCGTCGCGCGCCTCGGTCAAACTGAGCGAAGTCAGTTCGGTCACGGCGTGGGCTCATCCGCGGCTTGCGGCGGCTGCTCGCGCACGGCCGGTTCGGCGCCAGGTTCGCACACAAACCGCGCGGCCGTGGGCGCCGTCTGTTCTTGTTCCCGCAATGCGTTTCGCTCCGCTTCGAGAGCGTCGACCATGGACCAGTATCCGAGTTCGCAGGCGATGCACATTGGCTACATCCAAGTCCTGTTGCACGAGATCCCCGGAGCTCGCGATGCTCGTCCGGGGATGGTGGAATGATGCGCTGCGCCCATCATTCCACCACCTTCGGCACAAGGAAAAAGTTTTCTTCGCTCATCGGCGCATTCTTGACGATATCCTCGGCAAGACCGCCATCCGTTACCGCATCAACGCGCTTTTTCATCGCCATCGGCGTCACCGATGTCATCGGTTCGACGTTGTCGACGTTGACCTCCGACAACTGCTCGACGAAAGCGAGCATGGTGTTGAGCTCACCCTTGAGGTGCTCGACCTCATTCTCGGCCACGGCGATCCGGGCGAGGTGCGCGATGCGGCGGACGGTATCGGCGTCAACGGACATTGAATTTCCAAACCGGCGTTCTCTTGGCGTCAGCCTATAGCAGACGCCCTTTCTCGGCGACAACCGGCTCCTAAGAAGTGCCTTATGCCTTGATCCGGTGCAGCACGTCTTGCGTTTCCGAGACCAATTTTGCGACCAGTTCGCCGGCGGGCAGCTCGCGGCCGAGGGAAGCAGCCTGTCCCGCAAGCATGGGCGAAAAGTCTCCCGACCCTTGTGCCTGCGCCTTGGCATGCAGGGGCGCCAATGCACCACTGGCGAGCGGAAATTCCGGAACAACCTCGCTGATCGGGCCAAGTTCGCGGATCGCCCGGTTGATCAAGCCGCGTGCCGGCCGTCCGCTCAGTACATTGGTCACGACGGTGCTGTCGTCACGCGCGGCCCGCAACGCTGCACGATGGGGCGGCAGCGTCTTCGACTCCGGGCAGAACAGGAACGCCGTACCCATCTGCACAGCGGCAGCTCCCAGCGCGAACGCCGCTACAATCGCGCGGGCATCCCCGATCCCGCCACTGGCGATCACCGGCACCTTCAATGCGTCCGCAACCTGCGGCAACAGTGCGAACAATCCCACCTGCGTGTCGAGGTCGTCGGTCAGAAACATGCCGCGGTGACCACCGGCTTCGAGCCCCTGCGCAATCACCGCATCGCAGCCATGCGCCTCAAGAAAACGCGCCTCGGCAACTGTGGTGGCCGAACAGATGACCTTGCAGCCCACGTCCTTCAAGCGCGCAACCAATGCCGGCTCCGGCAGGCCATAGTGGAAACTCACAACGTCCGGTGTGAGCTCTTCGACAACCGCACACGTCGCGGCATCGAACGGGATACGGCTGGCTGTCGTCACGGGCGCGGCCGGATCGATGCCGAACTCGACATAATAAGGCTTGAGCGTTTCTCGCCACGCATGCTCGCGCGCATTGTTCGGCACCGGCATTTTGTGTGCCAGGAAATTGAGATTGAGGGGTTTGTTGCCGGTGGCGGCGCGAAATTGCGTAACTTGCGCACGCAACTGCTCTGCGCTGAGCATGCCCGCCGGAAGTGCGCCAAGACCGCCCGCCTTGGCCACTGCGATCGCAAGCTCCGCATCCATGGCGCCGGCCATAGGCGCCAGCAGGATCGGATGATCGATTTTGAACAGATCGAGCAGTCGATGGTCCGGCCACATCGGCTTGATCCCGGCAGCGAGAGGGTCAGCCTATCTCGTCTAGCATGACCGATGAATTCGCAAAGCCTTGACCGAGTATCACCGTCGCGGCGAAGGCCACGTCCAAGGGCGACGAAAATGCAGGCAAGTAAACACGGAACCGGCTAACATTTCCCCATGCCGGCCCGCAGCCACAACCGCTACCCCTACTCTCCCATCGCCGCCCGTCCGGTCTACGACTGGCCTGGCGGCAAACGGCTGGCAATCTATATTGCGCTCAATCTCGAATGGTTCTCGTTCGGTGAAGGCCTGGGAGCCGAACTGGCGCCCGGCGGACCGCAACCGGACGTCCTCAATTACGCCTGGCGCGACTACGGCAACCGCGTCGGCGTCTTCCGCCTTGCCGACTTGTTTGCGGAATTAAAGCTGCCGGTGTCGCTGCTCGTGAACTCGCAGATGTATGACCATGCGCCGGAAGCCGTTGCTGCATTTCCCGGCGCCGAAATTGTCGGGCACGGCCGCAGCAATTCCGAACGTCAGGGCGAACTCACCGAATATAAGGAGCAATTGCTGATCGAGGAAACGACCGCCGCGATCGAGAAGCATTCCGGCAAGCGCCCGCGCGGATGGCTCGGGCCCTGGATCTCGCAATCTCACCTCACGCCCGATCTCCTGCAGGAAGCCGGCTACAGCTTATTTGCTCGACTGGTGCCATGACGACCAACCGGTCTGGATGAAGACTCGCAAAGGCCGCATCTTGTCACTGCCGTATCCGCAGGAACTCAATGACATTCCGCAGATCGTCGCGCGCAAGCGCGAGGGCTCCGAGTTCGCTGATATGATCGTCGATGCTTTCGAAGTCATGCATGAAGAATGCACCAGGCGCCCGCTGGTGATGGGCATCGCACTTCATCCCTACATTGTCGGCTGGCCGCACCGCTTTAAGCACCTGGCACGCGCGCTCAAGCACATCGTGCACCGCGCGGATGATCGCGTATGGCTTGCGACTGCCGGCGACATCGCAGCCTGCGCCGGCACGCTTCCACCAGGGACCGTGCCTTGAAGTGTGGTAGTCCTTGAGCATGCCCGTTATCCTGCCGCTCGTTGAAGCCGCCGCGCACTGGCCCGCGCGCGGGGCGCTTATCGGCCTCGATCTTGGAACCAAGACGATCGGTGTTGCGGTCAGTGACCCCGACCGCAAACTGGCAACGGCAGTCGAGACGATCACTCGCACCGCCTTCACCGCCGATGCCCACCGCGTGCTGGCACTCGCGGCCGAACGGTCGGTGGTCGGCTTTGTACTCGGCTTGCCGCTGAACATGGACGGCAGTGAAGGACCGCGCGCCCAATCGACACGAGCCTTCGCGCGCAATTTTGCGAAACTGACCGAACTACCGATTGCATTGTGGGACGAGCGGCTCTCGACCGTTGCGGTCGAGCGCGAATTGATCGCCGCCGATGTCAGCCGCGCCAAACGCGCCGCCGTTATCGATCAGCACGCCGCAATTTTTATCCTGCAGGGCGCGCTCGACCGGCTGGCAAACCTGTAAAAAAGAAGCCGCTCATAAGAGCGGCCTCTTCTTCACAACGTATCACTCAAGTTTAGCGCTGCGAGTCGATTGAGAAGTTGTTCGTGTTGTGCTGGCTGGACCAACGGTTACCGTAGTAGCGGTAGCGTGGCGCGGGCCCATAGGCATACGAGCCGTCAACCGGACCGGGCTCATACGCATAGTCAGGCGCGTAAGCATAGCCCGAGTCCACGTAGCCCGGCGCGTAAGCATAACCCGGGTCCGCGTAATAGCCGTTGTTGTAGGCGGAGCTTGCGATCGCTGCTCCGGCTACTGCACCAACGCCAAATCCGATGGCGGCGGCGTTACGGCCATTGCGCGCCTCACTCGGCGCAGCCGCAGCCAGCGCAAGCGCGCTGGTGAGCGCCACAGTTGCGGCGTATTTTATGATCGTCTTCATGGTGTCAGTCTCCTTTTCCGTGCCGGCTTTCGAGTTATCGGTGTTCAACACGGGAACAGGGGCGACGGTTCCGTTTGGAATACGGTTGCGGCGTTTGAAGCGATCACGAACATGTGGTGGGAACAAAAAACTTCGCTCACGAAAAAGGGGCGGACCACGGTCCGCCCCTGCCACGTTGCGAGTGGTTTCTTTAGTCACCATGCAGTTCGCCGTTGTAGGTCGGGCTGAGCGCCGGATCATACGCCAACGGATTCGCACAGCTGCCCGTGTAGCCGAATGGGCGGCTTGCGTCCGTCGCTATCCAGCATGGGCCGCGCCGGGCCGTCATGGCGACAGCCTGGGGCTCATAGGCATAAGAAGATGATGCCGATTGCAGCTGATAGCTGCTGTTTTGAGTTGCATTTTTGGCTTGGCGCGCGAAGCCGGGCGTGGCTGACACGGGCACAAGGACGCCGACAATGCTGATCGCCAATGCGTATGCGAAGAAAGATTTCTTCTGCTGCATGCTACACTCCATCCATATTGCCCAGCCCGATTACGCGGATCGATAAGTTTTCGGAATTTGCCGCGATGGCGGGCGCACCGTGGCAGGCAAAAGCTGAGCCTTCCGGCCGGCACCCGCAATCCGGGAAACCACGATTGCGGTTATGTAGTTAAGGAAGCGCAGGCTCTACCCGGTGCGCTGTCGCTAAATTTGACTTGAACCCGACACAAATCCGGGAGGCCGTTACCTGCACCCGCCATTAACGATCAAAATCATGGCCTTGTGGATCAACCGGTAAAACTCTTGCCGGACAAGCCAGTTGCGCCTATACGACTGGCTTTAATGACCATTGCGCCGAAACCCTCATTCGTACTCAGCAGGCGGCATCTGTTGGGGATCGAAGGGCTTTCCCACGAGGACATCACCGGGCTCCTCGACCTCTCAGAAGAATTCGTCGAACTCAATCGACAGGTCGAAAAGAAGCGCACCTCGCTGCGCGGCCGCACCCAAATCAACCTGTTCTTTGAAGTGTCGACGCGGACCCAGGCCTCGTTCGAACTGGCCGGCAAGCGACTTGGCGCCGACGTGATGAACATGTCGACGAGCTCGTCCTCGATGCGCAAAGGCGAGACCCTGATCGATACCGCGATCACCTTGAACGCCATGCATCCCGATATCATCGTGGTGCGCCATCACGCCTCCGGCGCGGTCGAATTGCTGGCGCGCAAGGTCGATTGCTCGGTGATTAATGCCGGCGACGGCGCGCATGAGCATCCGACCCAGGCATTGCTTGATGCACTCACGATCCGCCGCAACAAGGGCCACATCGACGGCCTTCTGGTCGCGATCTGTGGCGATATCCTGCATTCGCGCGTCGCGCGCTCGAACATCATCTTGCTCAACGCCATGGGCGCGCGCGTGCGTGTTGTTGCCCCCTCCACGCTCCTGCCGCCCGGCATAGAACGCTTCGGCGTCGAGGTTGCGCGCGACATGCGCGAGGGGCTCGCCGATGCCGACATCGTTATGATGCTGCGCTTGCAACGCGAGCGCATGAACGGCTCCTACGTGCCGTCGATGTCCGAATATTTCCACTACTACGGCCTGGACGAAAAGAAGCTCGCTTATGCAAAACCGGGTGCAATGGTGATGCACCCCGGGCCGATGAACCGCGGCGTTGAGATTGACTCCATCGTTGCGGATGGCGCGCAATCCCTGATCCGCGAACAGGTCGAAATGGGTGTTGCCGTGCGCATGGCGGTACTGGAAGCACTCTCCCGAAACTTACCGAACGCATGACATGATGTTGTCCGACCGCCGCCCGATCCTGCTCGCCAACGCCCGGATCGTCGATCCGTCACGCGACCTCGATATTGTCGGTGATCTGCTGATCGCGGAAGGCGTGATCCGCGAGGCCAAGAAAGGTATCGGCGCGGCCGGCGTACCGGAAGGCACCGACGTCATCGATTGCCGCGGCAAGGTGATTGCACCGGGCCTGATCGACATGCGCGCCTTCATCGGCGAACCCGGCGAGGCCAGCCGCGAGACCCTCGGCTCTGCAAGCCAGGCGGCAGCGGCCGGCGGCGTCACCACCATTATTTGCCAACCCGACACATCGCCCACCATCGACAATCCCGCGACCGTTGATTTCGTCCTGCGCCGCGCGCGCGACAATGCGATCGTGCACGTGCATCCGATGGCCGCCATCACCAAAGGCCTGGAAGGCAAGGAGATGACGGAGATCGGCCTGCTCAAGGCGGCCGGCGCCGTTGCATTCACCGACGGGGCAAAGAGCGTCGTCAATGCGCAGGTGATGCGGCGCGCGCTGACCTACGCCGGCGATTTCGATGCGATGATTGTGCATCACACCGAGGATCCAAACCTGATTGGCGACGGCGTGATGAATGAAGGCGAATACGCCACCCGCCTGGGTCTTCTCGGAATTCCCAAGGCCGCGGAAACGGTGATGCTTGAGCGCGATATCCGCCTGGTCGCGTTGTCGGGTGGGCGCTATCACGCCGCATCCGTGACCTGCTCCGAGTCGCTTGATGTCTTGCGCCGCGCCAAAGATGCCGGACTGGATGTCACAGCGTCGGCCTCGATCAATCACGTCACGCTCAATGAAATTGACATCGGGCCCTACCGCACCTTCCTGAAGGTAACGCCGCCACTGCGCGCGGAGGACGATCGCAAAGCGCTCGTCTTGGCGGTGAGCGCCGGCCTCATCGACGTGATCATGTCGGATCACAATCCGCAGGACGTCGAAACCAAACGCCTGCCTTTTGCCGAAGCAGCCCCGGGCGCCATCGGCCTGGAAACAATGCTCACCGCCGGCCTGCGCCTCGTCCACAGTGGCGAGATGGACCTGGCGACGCTGCTGCGCGCGATGTCGACACGGCCTGCCGAATTGCTCGGGTTGCCCGGCGGCACGCTCAAGAGCGGCGCCCCTGCCGACGTCATCGTGATCGACATGGACTTGCCCTGGGTCCTCGACCCCAACGAATTGAAGTCGAAATGCAAGAATACGCCGTTCGATGAAGCCCGGCTCACCGGTCGCGTCGTGCGCACGATCGTGTCCGGGCGCACGGTCTACGAATACGTATGATCCTCGCACTCGCCTTCGCATTTGGCTATTTGCTGGGCTCAATTCCGTTTGGCGTGCTGCTCACGCGCGCGACCGGCGGCCCCGATTTGCGCACGATCGGTTCCGGCAATATCGGCGCGACAAACGTGTTGCGAACCGGCCGCAAGGGACTCGCCGCTACGACTTTGCTCTGTGACATGCTCAAGGGAACGGTCGCTGTGCTCGCCGCGATGCGTTACGGCCCGGATGCAGCGCTCGCGGCCGGCCTCGGCGCATTCCTCGGTCATCTCTTTCCGGTCTGGCTGAAATTCAAAGGCGGCAAGGGCGTGGCCACCTACATCGGCCTGCTGATCGGCCTCCATTGGCCGGCCGCGCTCATCTTCTGTGCAATCTGGCTCGCGGTCGCCGCTGCAAGCCGCTACTCGTCGCTTGCCGCCTTGATCGCAAGCGCCCTCACCCCCTTAGGCCTCTGGCTCCTGGGCCGGCCTGAGGTCGCGGCACTGTTCTTACTGCTGACCACTCTGTTGTGGGTCATGCATAGGGCCAACATTGCCCGTCTGCTCAATGGCAGCGAAGGCAAGATTGGCGCGAACGCCGCCAGCCCTCACTAAACTCAGGGTTGTATTTCAACGAAATCGGTTGTAGCCCTCTGCGCCGGGTCAGGCAGAGCGGGTAGCGCGTTGAGCAACCGGACGAAACTCAGTGACGAGCAACGGCTCGATTGGCTGCGCCTTATTCGCAGCGACAATATCGGCCCGCGCACCTTTCATGATCTCGTCGAATATTACGGCAGCGTGCGCGCGGCGCTCGCAGTTTTGCCCGACCTGGCGCGGCGCGGCGGCTCCGCGCGACCAATCCGAATCTGTTCGCGCGAGCAAGCTGAAACCGAATTAAAGGCAGCGCGCGCGACGGGCGTCGAATTTTTCGTATTGGGCGAGCCGGACTATCCCGAGCGATTGAAAATGATCGACGACCCGCCGCCGGTCGTCGCAATGCGCGGCAAGCTTGAAATTCTTCAACGGCCACTCGTTGCGATTGTCGGCTCGCGCAATGCTTCGGCGGCCGGCGTGAAATTCACCGAACGCATGGCGCGCGATCTCGGCGACGCAGGTTTTGTGGTCGTGTCCGGGCTGGCGCGCGGCATCGATGCCGCAGCGCATCGGGCAAGTCTCGCGACCGGAACGGTGGCCGTGCTCGCCGGCGGGCACGACCGCATCTATCCGCCAGACCACATTGGCTTGCTGGAAAAACTTCTGATCGAAGGCGTGGCTATATCGGAGATGCCGTTCTCATGGGAGCCGCGCGCACACGACTTTCCCCGCCGCAACCGCATCATCTCGGGGCTTTCCGCCGGCGTCATTGTCGTGGAAGCCGCACGCCGCTCGGGTTCGCTGATCACGGCGCGGCTCGCCGGTGAGCAAGGCCGTGAAGTGTTTGCCGTACCGGGCTCTCCGCTCGATCCCCGCAACGAAGGTACCAACGGGCTGCTCAAGCAAGGCGCGATACCAGTCACCGAGGCCGCTGACGTCATTGCGGTGATCGAGCCGATCCTCGGTCGCGGGCCCGATCTGCCGTCGGTGCGGGAAGCGGCACAGGAACCGCTCGCGCCGGCGGCCACCGAACCGGGCACGGACGAGCGCGCACGCCTCATTTCTCTCCTTGGGCCGACGCCGGTCTCAATCGACGACCTGGTGCGGTTGTCGCGGGCGTCGCCAACGATTGTGCGCACCGTGCTGCTGGAACTCGAGATCGCGGGGCGGCTTACGCGCCACGGCGCAGGGTTGGTATCGCTTCTGTAACGTGCGATATGGCTTCCTCCACCCGGAATTCTCGCGGATCTTTCCATGTTCAGCCGCACTCTCTTTTTCCTTGTGCTCCTGCTGACGTTTCAGGCCGCGCCCTCGCACGCCCAGGACAAGTCCTTTGCGGCTTTTGCGAATGGCCTGTGGCCCGACGCCCAAGCCAAGGGCGTGACCCGCGCCACTTTCGACGCGGCCATGAAAGGCGTCACACCAGACCAACGCGTGATCGCTGCCACCAAGCGCCAGCCCGAATATGGAAAGCCGGTCGGTGACTACGTAAACGCGATCGTCTCGAACCGCCGTATCGCCGATGCGCAACTCAAGGCGCGTGAATGGACGAAGACCTTCGACGCCGTCGAAAAGAAATATCAGGTCGAGCGCTGGGTACTGCTCGCCCTGTGGGGCATGGAATCCGATTTTGGCACCGAGAAGGACCGCTGGGACGTTTTCCGGTCGCTCGCCACACTGGCTTACGTGAAATACCGCGATCCTTATTTCCGCAACGAATTGATTGTCGCGATGCGCGTCATGCAGGATAATCATTTTTCGCGCGACAAGATGGTGAGCTCGTGGGCCGGCGCCATGGGCCAGACGCAATTCATGCCGTCGAATTTCGTCGATTATGCCGTCGATTTCTCCGGCGATGGTCGCGCCGACATCTGGACCAACGTGCCGGATGTGCTCGGCTCCACGGCAAATTACCTGCAGAAATGGAAATGGAACCCGGCACTCCCCTGGGGTTTCGAAGTCACGGTGCCGAAGGACTTCGACTACATGCACAGCCGCGCCACATTCGCGGAATGGCAAAAGCTCGGCGTGCGCCGCGCCGACGGGAAGCCGTTTCCGGATTCCGGCCTTGGAATCCTGTTCTTCCCGAGCGGCGCAAATGGCCCTGGCTTTATCGTCACCGAAAACTTCGCGGTCTTGAAGGAATACAACAACTCGGATGCCTACGCGATCGCCGTCGGCCATTTGGCCGATCGCATACACGGCGGCGGATTGATCAGGGCCGTCTGGCCGAAAGACGACCGCCAGTTGTCGCGCGACGCCCGCATCGCCCTGCAGAAAAAACTATCGGCACTCGGTTACAAGGTGACTGACTTCGAAGGCCACGTCGATTTCGATCTTCGCGACAACATCCGCAGCGAGCAAAAAAAGTTCGGAATGTTGCCCGACGGCAATCCGACCGCCCAACTTTTGGAAAAACTCGGGATCAACATCCCCTAGCCCTGCCGCTGAGCTAACTTTTTGATAGCGAAAACAGTGAATACACGTTATGATTGCAAAGAATGGCCGTCTCTTTCGTGCCCCATTTGGCTGATCTGACACGGGTTCTTAACCCGCTCATTTGACACTAGGGGTCGCCTTCCCCATGTTCCGGGCCAATCATGCGGCCGATTCCGCCCTGATTCTTACGACTACAGGCGGATAACCCACTGGATTTCAATGAATATTGTCGTAGTCGAGTCGCCGTCCAAGGCGAAGACAATCAATAAATACCTCGGCTCCGAGTACGAGGTCCTGGCCTCTTTTGGCCATATCCGCGACCTCCCCCCAAAGGATGGCTCGGTCGATCCGGACAACAATTTCCACATGCTCTGGGAAGTTGACGCCCGGTCGAACCAGCGCATGAACGACATCGCCCGCGCGCTCAAGGGTGCCGACAAACTGATCCTCGCCACCGACCCGGATCGTGAGGGCGAAGCGATCTCGTGGCACGTCCTCGAGGTGCTGAAGGAAAAGAAAGCGCTCAAGGATCACAAGATCGAGCGCGTTGTTTTCAATGCGATCACCAAGCAGGCGGTGACCGAAGCGATGCAGCATCCGCGCGAGATCGATGGCGCGCTGGTCGATGCCTATCTCGCGCGCCGCGCGCTTGATTACCTCGTCGGCTTCACGCTCTCCCCGGTGCTCTGGCGCAAACTGCCGGGCGCACGCTCGGCCGGCCGCGTGCAGTCGGTGGCGCTGCGTCTGGTCTGCGACCGCGAGCTCGAAATCGAAAAATTCGTCGCCAAGGAATACTGGTCGATCGTTGCCAAGCTGGCGACCCCGCGCAACGAAGTCTTCGAGGCGCGCCTGGTCGGCGCCGACGGGCAAAAGATCCAGCGCCTCGACATCGGCTCGGGCGCCGAGGCCGAATCCTTTACGCGCGACCTCGAAAACGCAAACTTCAAGATTACCAGCGTCGAGGCAAAGCCCGCCCGCCGCAATCCGCCGCCGCCCTTCACCACCTCGACGATGCAGCAAGAGGCAAGCCGCAAACTCGGCTTCGCCCCGGCGATCACCATGCGTCTTGCGCAGCGGCTCTATGAAGGCGTGGAGCTCGACGGCGAGACCACCGGCTTGATCACCTATATGCGCACCGACGGTATCGACATGGCGCCGGAGGCAATTGCCGACGTGCGCGCGATGCTGGGACGCAACTACGGCAAGGAATACGTGCCGGCTTCGCCGCGCGAATACCACAACAAATCGAAGAACGCGCAGGAGGCGCACGAAGCGGTGCGCCCGACCAGCGCAAGCCGCACTCCTGCGGAAGTTGCCAAATACGTCGATCGCGACCAGGCGCGGCTGTACGAATTGATCTGGAATCGCGCGATCGCCAGCCAGATGGAATCCGCCGAGCTTGAGCGCACCACTGTCGACATCGTTGCCAAGGCAGGCTCGCGCAATATCGAACTGCGCGCGTCCGGTCAGGTGGTGAAATTCGACGGCTTTCTGACGCTCTATCAGGAAGGCCAGGACGAGACCTCCGAAGACGATGAATCGCGCCGCCTGCCCGCAATGTCCGAGGGTGAAACCCTCGCCAAGCAGGCGATTGAGTCGTCGCAGCACTTCACCGAGCCGCCGCCGCGCTTTTCAGAGGCCGCACTGGTCAAGCGTATGGAAGAGCTCGGCATCGGCCGTCCCTCGACCTACGCCTCCATCCTGCAGGTGCTGCAAGACCGAGGCTATGTCCGCATCGACAAGAAGCGCCTCATTCCGGAAGACAAAGGCCGCGTCGTCGTCGCCTTCCTGGAAAGTTTTTTCACCCGCTACGTCGAATATGATTTCACTGCCGGCCTCGAAGAAAAGCTCGACGAAATTTCCGCCGGTACGATGGACTGGCGCGCCGTGCTCGCCGAGTTCTGGGGTCAATTCATCGGTGCGGTCAACGAAATCAAGGAAGTGCGCAACCGTGTCGTGCTCGACGCGCTCAACGATTTGCTCGAGCCGCATATTTTTCCTGAGCACGCCGATGGCACGCCGCGTCGTCAGTGCCCGCAATGCAATACCGGGCAGCTTTCGTTGAAGACAGGGCGCTTCGGTGCCTTCGTCGGTTGTTCAAACTATCCGGATTGCAATTTCACGCGGCAGATCACGCCCAGTGCTGATGGCGTTCAGGGCAAGAAGGTGCTCGGTGAAGACCCCGTCTCCGGTCTTGAGGTGACGCTGCGTGGCGGCCGATTTGGGCCCTACTTGCAGCTCGGCGAACAGATCAAGCCGCCGAAGCCGAAGAAGGGCGAAAAGAAACAGGAAGTCGAGAAGCCGAAACGCGCCAGCGTTCCGAAAGGGGTTACGCCCGACGACATTGATCTCGAAAAGGCGCTCGGCCTGCTCGCGCTGCCGCGCGAAGTCGGATTGTCGCCGGAGGACGGCGAGCCGATCCTCGCAGGCATGGGGCGCTTTGGTCCTTACGTTAAACACGGCAAGACTTACGCGAGTCTGGAAGACGGCGATGATGTCCTCACCGTCGGTCTCAATCGCGCCGTCACCTTGATCGCCGAGAAGAAAGCCAATCCGAAGAAGGGGCGGCGCTTCGGTGCGGATCCTGGCAAGGAATTGGGAGAGCACCCTGACAAAGGCGGCCCGGTTGTCGTCAAGAACGGACGCTATGGTCCCTACGTGAGCCACAACGGCATCAACGCCACTATCACTGGGGATAAAACCCCGGAGACAATCACGTTGACCGAGGCGGTCGTGCTGCTTGATGCCCGCGCCGAACAGCTCGGCTCACAGCCGCGCCGCGCGGCCGGCCGCAAGAAAGCCGGTGCGCCGTCGGAAGCGCCGAAGGGTCGAAAGAAGAAAGCGGCCGATGCCGGCGACACGGCCGAAAAAAGCGCCAAGCCACGCAAGAAGCCGGCAAAAAAGGCCAGCAAAATCACCGCCGCCGAATAACTGGCGAAGCTGAGTTTCAACCATTACATTTCATTCAATGGCGCCCCATTATGGGCGCATGACCTTGTCCGAAACCCGCCAGCGGGTTTTCGAGGCCATGCGCGCGGCGCAGGACTATTATTTTGAAAACCCAATCTAAGAAAACACCCTCCCTTCCCTCCAAGGCCGACATTCTCGCCTTTATCGGCAACCAGCCGGGCAAAGTTGGCACGCGTGAAATCGCCCGCGCCTTCGGCCTGAAAAACGCCCTGCGCGCCGACCTCAAGCGCATGCTGCGCGAGCTCGCCGACGAAGGCTCAATCGAGAAGCGGCGCAAGAAGCTGCATCATCCCGGCGTCCTGCCTTCAACCGTGCTTGCCGACGTGACGTCGCGCGACAGCGACGGCGACCTCATTGCCACTCCGGACGAATGGGACGAAGACGCTCATGGGCCAGCGCCGAAAATCCGGGTTCATGTGCCGCCCAAGATGCGGCCTGGCGAAGCCGCCGGTATCGGCGACCGCGTTTTGTTGCGGGTCGAAGAGACCGAAGACGAAGATGGCATTCGTCACCGTGGCCGCGTCATCAGGATCATCGATCATCCCAAGCACCGTGTACTCGGAATATTCCGCGGAAATCCGCACGGCGGCGGCCGCCTGGAACCGGTCGACAAGAAGATGCTGGGCAAGGAACTCGCGATCCCCGCCGGGGCAACAGCTGACGCCGAAGACGGCGACCTGATCGCGGTCGAAACCTCGCGCGCGCCGCGGCTCGGACTGCCCACAGCCCGCGTGGTCGAGCGCCTCGGCTCGCTACGATCCGAGCGCGCGGTCAGCCTGATTGCCATCCACACCCACGGCATTCCGTCCGTATTCCGCCGCGAGACACAACAGGAAGCCGATGCTGCGAAGCCCGCCACCTTGCAAGGCCGCGAGGATTGGCGGCACGTCCCATTCGTCACCATCGACCCGCCCGACGCCAAGGATCATGACGATGCGGTTCAGGCCGAGCCTGATCCCGCTTCGAACAACCACGGTGGATTTATCGTCAACGTCGCCATTGCCGACGTGGCGCATTATGTGAAAACCGGCTCTGCGCTTGATCGGGAAGCGCTTGTGCGCGGTAACTCCGTCTATTTCCCCGATCGCGTCGTGCCGATGCTGCCTGAACGCATTTCGAATGACCTGTGCTCGCTGCGCCCGCGCGAGGACCGCGCGGCGCTCGCGGTGCGCATGGTCATCGGTGCCGACGGCCGCAAACGCACGCACACCTTTCATCGCATCATGATGCGGTCGGCGGCAAAGCTCTCCTATCAGCAGGCGCAGCTCGCGATCGGCGGTCGCACCGACGACGACACCGACACGCTGGTCAAGCCGGTACTCGCGCCGCTCTACGCCGCCTACGAGACGATGGTGCGCGCCCGTACCGAACGCCAGCCACTCGATCTCGACCTTCCCGAACGCAAGATCCTGCTGAAAGGCGACGGCACCGTCGATCGCGTGATCACACCCGAGCGGCTGGAGGCACACCGGCTGATCGAGGAATTCATGATCATGGCCAACGTTGCGGCCGCCGAAACGCTCGAGAAGGCGCGCATCCCCTTGATCTATCGCGTGCACGACGAGCCCTCGATCGAAAAGGTCAACGCACTGCGTGAGTTTCTCGCAACGCTCGACATCCCGTTCGCCAAGGGCGGCGTGCTCAAGCCGGAAGCCTTCAATCGCGTTCTCGCGCGTGTCAAAGGCCGCGATGCCGAACAGCTCATCAACGATGTCGTGCTGCGCACGCAGGCGCAGGCTGAATATGCCGCGGAAAATTATGGCCACTTTGGATTGAACCTGCGCCGCTACGCACACTTCACCTCGCCGATCCGCCGGTATGCCGATCTGATCGTGCACCGCGGTCTGATCCGTGTGCTTAAGCTGGGCGGCGACGGATTGCCTGAGGCGACCGACGTAAAAGCATTGGCGGAAGTGTCCGCCCAGATATCCGCCACCGAACGCCGCGCCATGCTCGCCGAACGCGAGACCAACGACCGGCTGATCGCGCATTTCCTCTCCGATCGCATCGGCGCGACCTTCGATGGTCGCATTTCAGGCGTTCACCGCGCCGGACTATTCGTAAAGCTGCGTGATACCGGCGCCGATGGCTTCGTGCCGGCGCGTACGATCGGTGACGAGTATTTCCGCTATGACGAAAAAGGCCACGCGATGGTCGGTTCGCGCTCCGGCGAGAGCTACCGGCTCGGCGACCGGGTAACCGTCAAGCTGGTGGAAGCGGCGCCGGTTGCCGGTGCGCTCCGCTTCGCACTTTTGTCGGAAGGCCGGGCCGGACGTCCCGGCCGTGGCACGCCCCGCGAAGCCCGACCGAATGACCGCTATGTTCCAAACCGGCATCGCCGCAAGCAACGGAAGACATGATGACGAAAGACTTCGGAAAACTTATGTCCGAACGCATGACGACTGCCGAGCGCGACACGTCGTTTCCTGACAGTGAGCCGCGCGATGCGGCGACCTTGATGCTGATTGACCGATCCGGACCCAGGCCAAAAATTCTGCTCGGCCGCCGCCACGCCAATCACAAGTTCATGCCGGGCAAGTTTGTGTTCCCTGGTGGCCGCATCGAACCGCTCGATCGCATGATGACTTCGGTGAGCGAACTGCACCCCCACGCGCTCGGCAAACTGATGGAACGGGTGGCGCAGCCAAGCGTGGAGTTTGCGCGTGCGTTTCCGCTCGCTGCAGTGCGCGAGACGGCTGAAGAAACCGGCCTCTTGCTGGGCGTGAAGCGCGATCAGCCGCCGCAGGTGCCGGGTGAAATCTGGGCCGAGTTTGCCAAAGCCAACGTCCATCCCGACCTTGGCCAAATCCATTTCATCGCGCGCGCCATTACGCCACCGCGGCGGCCGCGGCGTTTCGATACGCGTTTCTTGACTGCCGATGCTTCGGCAATTGCGCACACGATCGAAGGCGTTGTGGGGCCGGATTCCGAGCTGGTGGAGCTCACCTGGGTTCCGATCGAAGAAGCAACGCAACTCGACATGCCGACGATCACAGGCGTCGTGCTCGAAGAGCTGCTGGCGCGCGTCGCGGCCGGCATGGCACACGACCTGCCAGTGCCCTTCTATTTCATGGCCGACCAGAAATTCCGCCGGGAACTGCTGTAAATGCGGAAAAGCAGCGCATTTCTTGACATTTGCCGCCTCGGCGCTAGGTTCCGCGCCAAAGGCACCTTCGCCGCCGCACATTGAGTTTTAAGGGAAAATTCCATGGCTAAAGCCGCCAGTCTCAAGATCAAGCTCGTCTCCAGCGCCGGTACCGGCCACTACTACGTGACCCGAAAGAATTCGCGCACGCAGACCGACAAGATGAAAAAGCGGAAATACGACCCGATCGCGAAGAAGCACGTCGAGTATTCCGAATCCAAAATCAAGTAGTCGCCAGCGGGCTTCGCACCTTTTTGTTCGCACTGTCCTGACTGGCCGTCGCTCGCTCTGACGCCCGCGAGCGCCATCGGAAAATCTGCCCGCATTGCAGATCAGCGACGACGACGCGGCGAAAATGAATGTCGCGCTCAACGTCGCCGCCAACGTCGTCCGGCCGTAATGAGTTCGTCGTCACCGGGCTTGTCCCGGTGACCTCGCACAGGAGAGTCAAGGCCGTGCCCGCCGACGCGGGATGGCATGAGAAGTCGGGCCATGACATTCGAGGTTTCAAGAAAATAAGGTGGCCGGCCGGAAGCGGCGACGTGAGGCCACGCGCACCACTCCCCGGCCGGCCGAACCCCACGGACCCAGGAGATGCGGCGGACCTGAGCACTCCGCAGGGTAGACGCGTTAAATCCGGCGCTGACAGTCTCTTGCGCCGAATCAGTTGGGTTATCGGTAAAAGTAGACCAAGCGTGCGCGCCGACCAATCCGCCTGCCATGCTTTTGAAAAGCGCGGGTTGTGAGACGGCGCAAGCCTCATTGGCCGGTCAATCGACGCGAACTCAGGCCGCGTCCGGCACCACCCGATTGCGGCCGTCGCGTTTGGCGCGATAAAGCGCCTGATCGGCGCGCTTGAGAATGGTCGCGGCGTTGTCGCCGACGCCGGACAGAGCGGCAATTCCGATCGAAATCGTCACTTCAAGGTGGCGCGCGCCTTTCTGGATTGCAAACGGCTCCGTCGCAATACGCCGGCGCAGCCGCTCGGCCACCGCGGTCGGCAACCGCCATGTCCGTCTCCGGCATGACGATGACGAATTCCTCGCCGCCATAGCGGCAGGCAAGATCGATATTGCGGGTCGCCTTGCGGATGCGGAGCGAAAATTCGCGCAGGACATCATCGCCGGCATCGTGGCCGTAGCTGTCGTTGATGGCCTTGAAATAATCGATGTCGAGCACAAGCACCGTAATCGGCTTGCCGCGAGCAGCCGATTGGTCGACCAAGGTGCCGAGATGCGTTTCCATGTAGCGGCGATTGAACAGGCCGGTGAGACCATCGGTGATCGCCAGCTCAATCGACATTTGCATGTTGTCGCGCAGCCGCTCGGTGTACCGCTTCTTCTTGATCTGGGTACGAACGCGCGCGAGCATCTCGTTTTTGTCGATCGGCCGCACGAGATAGTCGTTCACGCCGATTTCGAGACCGCGCGCAAGCTTCGCCGTGCTGTCGGATTCAGCGAGCGCGAGAATTGGCAGATTGCGCGTCCGCTCAAGCGAGCGGATCTGGCTGCATAGACGCAGGCCGTCAAATTCCTGCAAATTGAGCGAGACGAGGACCAGGTCGTAGTTGCCTTCCGCCGAGCGGAACAAGGCTTCATTCGGATTGGGTTCGACATCGACGGTATGTTCCGCCGAAAGCGTCGTCACGATGCGCTCGTAGGAGCTTGGACGATCATCGACGATAAGGACGCGGCCGCTGCGGCCAGTGTCCAGTACCGCCTCGCGCTCCGGACTCTGCAGGCCGATTTCCTTGGAGGTGACCGCGCGCATGCGCAATTCGTCAGTCACCATTTTCAGTCGCGCGAGCGAACGCACGCGTGAGATCAGAGCGATGTCCGTCACGGGCTTGGTGAGGAAATCATCGGCGCCAGCCTCCAGCCCGCGAACACGGTCGGAGGGCTGATCGAGCGCCGTCACCATCACAACCGGAATATGGTGCGTGAGCGGATTGGATTTTAATTTGCGGCAGACTTCGAAGCCGTCCAGTTCCGGCATCATCACGTCGAGCAATATGATGTCGCACTCGGCCCGCTCGCATAGCGCCAGCGCCTCGATGCCGTTGCTCGCCGTCGTCACGTCGAAATATTCTGCCGACAGCCGCGCCTCGAGCAGCTTCACATTCGCGGGGACGTCGTCGACAACCAGGACACGGGCGGTCATTGCTGCACCATCACGCCGGCCCGAGGAAATGGCGGATGGTCTCGATGAATTTTCCCACCGAGATCGGCTTGGACAAATAGGCCTCGCATCCACCCTCGCGGATGCGCTCCTCGTCGCCCTTCATGGCGAAGGCCGTCACGGCCACCACTGGAATGGCCTTGAGCTCGGGGTCGTCTTTCAACCACTTTGTCACTTCGAGCCCCGAGACTTCCGGCAACTGGATGTCCATCAAAATCAGATCCGGCCGGTGCTTGCGGGCGAGATCGAGCGCTTCGATCCCGTTACGCGTACCGACGGTTTGGTAACCATGTGCTTCGAGGAGATCGTGAAAGAGCTTCATGTTGAGCTCATTGTCTTCCACGATCAGGACGGTCTTCGGCATACCCCTCCCCGCCCATTTGTCCCCAATGATGCGCACAAAGCGCGCTTGCGGCGTCGCCAGGTCATGCGCGCTCGGGCATGATGCACGGTAGTGCGGATGTGTTACGGAAAGGCAAATTTGACCGATGAAGCAGGCCCCGCGGCTGACGCAAGATCGAGCAGAAGCGCTTGCGATTCAGGCGCTTACCTTCATCGCCAGCGACAGCGAACGGCTTGGGCGTTTCCTCGCCGTCACCGGAATCGGTCCGGCCGAGATTCGCGCCGCCGCGGGTGAACCAGGGTTTCTGGCGGGCGTGCTCGAATACATGGCGTCAGACGAAAGGCTGATCGGCGCCTTCGCGGACGAAAACGGCCTCGATCCGGGCGACGTCGGCAAAGCCCGCGCGGCGCTTGGCGGCCAGCCTTGGGAGCGCGAGCTGCCATGAGCTTTTGCCGCGATTGCCTGGCCGACACGCCGGAGACCGCTCCGCGCTGTCCGGCTTGCGGCTCGCCGCGGCTGGCACGCCATCCGGAACTCGATACGCTGACCATCGCGCACGTCGACTGCGATGCCTTCTACGCAACCATCGAAAAACGCGACGATCCTTCGCTGGTCGACAAGCCCGTCATTGTCGGCGGCGGCAAGCGCGGCGTGGTTGCCGCCGCGTGTTATGTCGCGCGCACGTACGGAATTCGTTCCGCGATGCCGATGTTCGAGGCCAAGCGCCGCTGCCCACATGCCGTCGTCGTCAAGCCGACGATGGCGAAATATGCCCAGGTCGGCCGCGAAGTCCGCAAGGCCATGTTTGCACTTACGCCTCTGGTCGAGCCACTGTCGATTGATGAAGCCTTTCTCGACCTCTCGGGCACGGAACGCCTGCATGGTATGAGCCCGGCGAAGGCGCTGGCGCGCTTTGCCGGCAATGTCGAACGCGACCTCGGCATTACGGTGTCGATTGGCCTGTCCGCCAACAAATTCCTGGCGAAGATTGCGTCTGACCTCGACAAGCCACGCGGCTTCGCGGCGCTTGGACAAGACGAAGCTCCGGCCTTTCTCGCCGGAAAGCCGGTCGGTTTTATCTACGGCGTTGGCTCAATCAGCGCGGCCAAGCTTGCCGCCGACGGTTTTCGCACGATCGCCGATTTGCAACGAGCGGACGAGCGCGACCTCATGCGGCGCTACGGCGAGGAAGGCGCGCGGCTTTGGCGGCTCGCCCGCGGCCTTGATTCCCGCACGGTCGATCCTGAACGCGACACCAAAAGCGTTTCGGCGGAAACCACTTTCGAGCAGGACATCGGCGAGTTTCGCCCCCTTGAACAGCATCTGTGGGATCTCACCGAGCGCGTTTCGATGCGACTCAAGGCGAGTGCGCTCGCTGGCGCGACCGTGACGCTCAAGCTCAAGAGTTCGGATTTCAAGACCCGCACGCGCGCGCGCTCACTGGGAAGTCCAACGCAGCTCGCCGCGCGCATTTTCGCCGCCGGCCGCGATCTGCTTGCCCACGAAGTCGGTGCGACGCGCTATCGCCTGATCGGGATCGGCGTGAGTAATCTGGAAGACGTCGAAGGCGACGAATTTGCCGATCTCCTTGATCGTCGCGCGGCGGAAGCCGAACACGCGGTCGACAGGCTACGTTCGAAGTTTGGCCGCGACGCAGTCATAAAAGGTCTGGCGCTCGACGAAGAACCGCCCAGGCCTATGGACAAGGCTTCGCATTTTTCAGTTCGAGCGAAGTCATCTCGCCGCTGATGGTGAAATCGGTGTAGTCGAGTACGAGCGCGCGCGAGATGCCGTTTTCGTACAGCTCAAAGCCGATCGAATAGACCGGGGTTTGCTCGCCGCTTTGTTCGGTCTTTTCGTCCTTTTTGTCGAAGTAGCTGATGGTGACCGGCCAGCGCGTCAGCTTTGCCAACGCAGGCAATTTCGCCGTTGCGTCGCTCGGCGTTTTTTCGCCTGGAGGAATGGCGCGGCCGATCACGGTGAGCGTGTTGTAAAGCTTCTCACCGGTTTCCGAGCCGTCGTAGACCGGAAATTCAAGAACTGATTTTCCTTCGCGTGCAGCCGCAATGATGCGGCGCATGTGTTCGGTCGGAAATACGGCTCCGACAGGCACCGTGAAACTTTTCGCTTTCGGCTTGCTCAGGCTCACCGCCACTGTTTTTGTACTGCGCTCGGCATGGCCATCCACGGCATCGGTCTGATGCTCGTTGAACAGATTTTCCGAATTGAAACGGAATTTTGTCGCCTCACCATCTTCCCAGGTGGTGGATCGTAAGTCGCTCAGCGCCGCTTTACCTTCGCCGGAATCGAGTTCGGAGACCTGACGGAATTGCAGCTCGTAGCCCTCGCAGGCATTCCCGGAAAAATCATAGAGGATGCGTCCGCGCACCCCTTCGATGCCGCGGCTCCCGCGGGACTTTGACAGCTTGAGATCGTAGATCGCCCGATGCGGCGTAAGCAGGACCTGATCGGCGGGAGGCGCTGCCAAAGCCGGCCAGTCGGCGGCCGCGGCGGCCACACTTAAGGCGAGAACGGATAGAATCCAAAGTCTGGCGCCAGTCGTAGTTTTCATGAATCCGGGCCTCTCCGTCGCCCCATAGTTGCGACGCGCCACAGCAGAAAGGTGCAAGATCTGGGCAAGATAGAGGCCGCAGCAGATTCCGGCAACCATGGCCGGAACCCAGCTTGCGCCACAGCGGCCAATCGGCCAAGAATCGCGGCCAAGGATCGCGCCGGTTGTCACGCCGCGGAGGAAAACATGGCCGGTTCGGTCGAAAAGAAGCTCGCAAGTCTGGGTGTCAGTCTGCCAACTCCCGCCAGCCCCGTCGCCAACTACGTGCCATTCGTCCGCAGCGGTAATACCCTCGTCGTTTCCGGCCAACTTTGCTTCGGCGCCGACGGCAAACTCATCGCGAAAGGCCAACTCGGCGGCGGCGTTTCCATTGAAGATGGGCAAAAAGCAGCGCGCGCCTGCGCAATCAATTTGCTGGCCCAAATCAAGGCCGCGCTTGGCGATCTCGACAACGTGGCGCGCGTGGTGCGCCTCGGGGGCTTCATCAATTCGGCGCCCGGCTTTACCGACGGCCCGAAGGTCATGAACGGTGCATCGGATCTGATGGTCGAAGCCTTCGGTGACAAGGGACGTCACGCGCGCAGCACGGTCGGCGTTGCGGCGCTGCCGGCGGACGCAGCTGTGGAAGTCGAAGGGCTGTTCGAAATATCCGGCAAATGAAGGCCCGATGCCTGACCTCGATTGGCTCACCGACCGACCATTCGGCCATCGCGGCCTGCACGACGCCTCGAATGGCGTGATCGAGAACACAGCCCCGGCCTTCGCGGCGGCGATGGCTGCCGGATATGGCATCGAAACCGACCTGCAAATCAGCGCCGATGGCGAGGCCATGGTGCATCACGACGATGCGCTCGGCCGCCTGACCGAAGGCACTGCTCGCCTGGCCGACCTGAGCGCCGCGGACATCAAGGCTGTCCGTTTCAAGGGCAGCAGCGCGCGTATCCTCACCCTTGGCGAGCTGTGCGAACTTGTTGCCGGCCGGTCAACCTTGCTGCTGGAGCTCAAAAGCCGGTTTGACAACGATCTGCGGCTGGCAAAGCGCACCGCGGACCTGATCGCGCGCTATTCGGGGCGCGCGGCGATCATGTCGTTCGATCCGGACTTGATCGAGGCGGTCAGGAAGACCAATCCGGACCTGACGCGCGGTATCGTGGCCGAGCGCCATTATTCCGATCCCGAATGGGACCAGTTACCGCTCGCGCGGAAGCAAAGCCTGGCCTGGCTGCTGCACACGCCCCGTAGCCGGCCGCAATTTCTCGCCTATTCAGTGCACGACCTGCCGGCGGCCCCCGCGCTGCTCGCCCGCACGCTATTCGGGCTGCCGCTGCTCACCTGGACGGTCCGCAGCGACGATGATCGCCAGCGCGCGGCACGCTGGGCCGATCAGATTATTTTCGAGGGCTGGCGGCCCTAGAATGGAGCGAAAGGCCAAGGAATTTCGAACGATTTTGGGCATAAAGTCCGGCTAGAAGCCGCAACCCCTATGGCAGAAATCGAACTCCGCATTCGCATTGTGCAATCGCTCACCGATGTACCGGCTGAAGCGTGGAATTCCTGCGCCCGCGGGGCAGTCGCACAGGCAATTAAAGCAAAACATGAAATTAAACTAACATCTGAGGACAACTTGTCCCCGGATTTATGCACACGAGAACAAGTTCATAACCCATTTGTTTCCCATGAATTTCTGTCGTCGTTGGAGGCGTCCGGATCGGTCGGCGGCCGCACCGGCTGGCTGCCGCGCCACCTGCTGGCGGAAGACGCCCACGGCACCCTGCTCGGCGCGGCGCCCTGCTACGTGAAGACCCATTCGCGGGGTGAGTACGTCTTCGACCATGGCTGGGCCGAGGCGTTCGAACGCGCCGGTGGCGACTACTATCCCAAGCTTCAGGTCGCGGTGCCGTTCACACCGGTGACTGGTCCTCGCCTGCTCGCCCGTCCCGGCCCGAACGCCGACGCCGTGCGTGGCGGGCTCGCCGACGCGCTGGTCGAACTGACCTCCTCCAACGAACTGTCGTCTGCGCACGTCACGTTTCTCACGGAGCCGGAGTGGCGCGCACTCGGCCCACGCAATTTTCTGCAGCGGACAGACCAGCAATTTCATTGGGAAAATGGTGGGTACAGTGTCCTTCGACGACTTTCTGGCGGCGCTCTGCGTCACGCAAGCGCAAAACAATCCGCCGGGAGCGCAAGGAAGCGTTGAGTGCCGGTATAGAAATCCACTGGCTGACGGGCAGCGACCTGACGGAGGGCATCTGGGACGCTTTCTTCGCTTTTTACATGGAAACCGGCTCGCGCAAATGGGGCCGTCCCTATCTGACCCGCGAATTCTTTTCGATTGTCGGTGAAAGAATGCGCGAACAGATCCTGCTCGTGATGGCGCGCCGCGCCGGCCGCTGGATCGCAGGAGCCATTAATTTCATCGGCGCCGATACGCTTTACGGCCGGAATTGGGGTGCGATCGAGCATCACCCCTTCCTGCATTTCGAGGTTTGTTACTATCAGGCCATCGACTTCGCGATCGCAAACCGGCTGCAAAGGGTCGAGGCCGGGGCCCAGGGCGAGCACAAGCTCGCGCGCGGTTACCTGCCCCACACCACCTATTCGGCGCACTATATTGCCAATCCGGCTCTGCGCAGGGCTGTCGCCGACTATCTCGCGCGCGAGCGCGCTTATGTGCAAGCCGCCGCCGAAGAGCTTGCGGCGGCCGCGCCATTCCGTAAGGATTTGGTCGAACAAGAGTGACCGGGGGAACCGATGCCGAGTTACGATCCCAACAACATCTTCGCCAAGATCCTGCGTGGCGAGCTGCCATGCTACAAGGTCTATGAGGACGATAAGACGCTTGCGTTCCTCGACATCATGCCGCGCGCGCCGGGTCACACTTTGGTGCTGCCGAAGGCCCCTGCCCGCAATATCCTCGATATCGGTACCGACGACCTCGCGCATGTCGCAACCGTCGCGCAAAAGGTCGCCAAAGCCGCGATCAAGGCATTTTCCGCTGACGGCATTACCATCCAGCAGTTCAACGAGGGTGCCGGCGGACAAGTTGTGTTCCACCTGCATCTCCACGTTATCCCGCGTAAGGCCGGCACGGCGATGAAACCGCCGGCGAGCGAGAAGGAAAAACCGGACGTGCTGGCCGAGAACGCCAAGAAGCTTACCGCCGCCATCGCCGACGGTTGACGTCTAGGAGGCGAACAGAAAGCCGCCGAGCAGCAGCGCGAGTTCGCCGGCCAGCGACTCCGACGAAAACCGATCGCTTCCACGCGAGGAAGGCAAGGAAGCCGCACACTGCGGCCCCCACCCGCACCGATAACGGAATCGTATCGAGTGCACCGGTCGAAAACAGGATCAGCTTGGCAATGACGCCGGCAAGGATCGCGGTCGCCACCGCGCGCGACCACACGACGACCTCGGAATCCTCGTCGAGCCCGCGCGCCAGAACCAGACCGAGCACACGCCAGATCTCGTTCGGCAGATAGCCGACGAGGATCAGCACGAAATACGGCCACAGCTCGTTCCAGACGGTGCTCATGCGGCGGCCTCACGCAAGCGATGGACAATGTAGACAAACGTGCCGCCGCCGAAGCCCGTCCACATCAAATCGAACTGCACCTGCTTTGCGGCCAGCACGGTCCCGAGCACCAGGCCGACCACCAGCGCCAGCCGGTCCACCATCAGCCGCGCGTTGCGCGCGGTCGACATCAGGAACGACATGGGCGTCAGGAACAGCAGGGCGCCGGCGAGCAGCGGCGGCAGTTCGGCCGCAAGGTGATAGCCGACGAAGCCGAAACCCGCGGCCGTGCTCATGTAGCCGACCGATAGCCCGTTGCAGTATGCGATGCGGCGCTCGCGCGGGACGGCCGGCAACAGCCGTAGCGACTCCACCCACATGCTGACCGATGTGAAATGCGTCGGCAGCAGGAGATCGCGCAGCCGCGTGCCCTCCCCGCGCAGCAAAGGCAGCAACGCCACCACCATCGGGAACAGCCGGATTGCGCTCAGCGTCACTGCCAGCGCCACTTCAAGCAGCGGCGCGCCGCCCCCGAGCGCGCTGATCAGGATCACCTGTGCCGGCGCAGCCCACACCAGCACGGTCGAGAGCGCGAACCACCACGCGCCGACCCCGAAACTATGCGCCAGGGCACCGATGCCGATATAGGTGCCGGCCAGCACGAGGAAGAATGCCGAGGTCCAGGCCGATTTGACGCCGCCGAAGAAAGCGGCGGAATTCGAATCGAGGGATGGCGGGCGCGGCCATGAGCAAAGGCTGTCCCATAGCGCGATCATCGCCGCAACTGGGTCGCAGCCAGTGCATGCGCCCCCCGCAAAAATGCGAAGGCCGGGCACACATGGCCCGGCCTTGGACGATATCGGATGCTTGCGCCGCCTAGACCTTTGCCAGTGGCACCTTCGGCACCGAACCACGCTTCGGCTTTGGCCGTGGCGGGCGCCGTTTGGCTTTCGGCCGCGCCGGCAACTTTTCCGGCTTGGGCGTGACTGGCCCGTCAAGGTATTGGAAGCCGAGCTTGTCACGGCCCTCCTCATCCTTGTCGACGACGACGCGGACATGCCCGCCGTTCTTGAGGTGACCGAACAGAACCTCATCGGCCAGCGGCTTCTTGATGTGCTCCTGGATCACGCGCGCCATCGGCCGCGCACCCATCAGTTCGTCGTAGCCATTGGCGATCAGCCAGCGGCTCGCTTCATCCGAGAGCTCGATCGTAACATTGCGGTCGCCGAGCTGGGCCTCGAGCTGGAGCACGAATTTCTCGACCACCTTGGCGATCACGTCCTGCGACAGATGCGCGAAGGTGATGGTGGCATCGAGCCGGTTGCGGAATTCAGGCGCGAACATCTTGTTGATCGCTTCCTGGTCGTCCCCTTCCCGCTTGGTACGCGTAAAGCCGTAGGCCTGCTTGGCGAGGTCCGATGCGCCCGCATTCGTGGTCATGATCAAGATCACGTTGCGGAAATCGACCGACTTGCCGTTGTGGTCGGTCAGCTTGCCGTGATCCATGACCTGGAGCAGCACGTTGAACAGGTCGGGGTGCGCCTTCTCGATTTCGTCGAGCAGCAGCACGCAATGCGGATGCTGATCGACGCCATCGGTGAGCAAACCGCCCTGGTCGAAGCCGACATAGCCCGGAGGGGCACCGATCAGGCGCGACACCGTATGCCGCTCCATGTATTCCGACATGTCGAAGCGGATCAGCTCAACACCGAGCGAGGCCGCAAGCTGTTTGGCAACTTCGGTCTTACCGACGCCGGTTGGGCCGGAGAACAGGTAGCAACCGATCGGCTTTTCCGGCTCGCGCAAACCTGCACGCGCCAGCTTGATGGACGCCGAGAGCGCGTCGATTGCCTTGTCCTGACCATAGACCACGGTCTTCAAGGTGTGCTCGAGATGCTTGAGTACCTCGGCGTCGTCCTTGGATACGGTCTTCGGCGGAATTCGTGCCATGGTCGAGATCGTGGTCTCGATTTCCTTGATCCCGATCGTCTTCTTGCGGCGGCCTTCCGGCAGCAGCATCTGCGCCGCGCCCAACTCGTCGATCACGTCAATCGCCTTGTCGGGCAACTTGCGATCGTGGATGTAGCGCGACGACAGTTCGACCGCCGCCTTGATCGCCTCGTTCGTATACTTGAGCTTGTGATACTCCTCGAAATACGGCTTGAGGCCTTTCAGGATTTCGATGGCGTCCGGCACTGACGGCTCATTGACGTCGATCTTCTGGAAGCGCCGCACCAGCGCGCGGTCCTTCTCGAAGTATTGGCGATATTCCTTGTAGGTCGTCGAGCCGATGCAGCGGATCGTGCCCGAAGCAAGTGCGGGCTTGAGCAGGTTGGACGCATCCATCGCGCCGCCAGACGTCGCGCCGGCGCCGATCACGGTGTGAATCTCGTCGATGAACATGATCGCGCCGGGATAGGCTTCGATCTCCTTGATCACCTGCTTGAGGCGCTCTTCAAAATCGCCGCGATAGCGCGTGCCAGCAAGCAGCGTGCCCATGTCGAGCGCGAACACCGTCGCACCCTTGAGCACGTCGGGGACTTCGCCATGGATGATGCGTCGCGCCAGTCCCTCCGCGATCGCGGTCTTGCCGACCCCGGCTTCACCGACGAACAGCGGATTGTTTTTTTGCCGCCGGCACAGGACCTGGATCGTGCGGTTGATCTCGGCATCGCGGCCGATCAACGGATCGATCTTGCCGTCCTTGGCCTTTTTGTTGAGATTAACGCAGTAGGCCTCGAGCGCGTCGCCCTTCTTCTTGGGTTCGTCGCCGCCTTTGGTGTCGGATTCTTCCTCAACACCGCGCACGGGGCGCGACTCCGACAGGCCCGGCCGCTTGGCGATGCCATGGCTGATGTAGTTGACGGCGTCGTAGCGCGTCATGTCCTGCTCTTGCAGGAAATAGGCCGCATGGCTTTCACGTTCCGCGAAGATTGCCACCAGCACGTTGGCGCCGGTCACCTCCTCACGTCCCGATGACTGCACGTGAATGACCGCGCGTTGAATCACGCGCTGAAAGCCGGCCGTCGGCTTTGAGTCCTCGGCGCCATCGGTGATCAGATTCTCAAGTTCCGACTCGAGATACGCCGTCAGGCTACGCCGCAGTTTGTCGAGGTCGACATTGCAGGCGCGCATGACCGCCGAGGCGTCCTGATCGTCAATCAGCGCCAGAAGCAGATGCTCAAGCGTCGCGTATTCGTGATGCCGCTCGTTGGCGAGCGCAAGCGCACGATGTAGCGATTGTTCGAGACTGCGGGAAAATGTCGGCATTCAGGTCTTCCAGTTCATTTGTATTGAGCGCTTCCGAATCTCACTTCTTTTCCATCACGCATTGCAAAGGATGCTGATGTTTGCGCGCAAAGTCCATCACCTGTGTCACCTTGGTCTCTGCAACTTCATACGTATAGACGCCACATTCGCCGATCCCGTGGTGGTGGACATGCAACATAATTCTTGTGGCGGCTTCGTGATCCTTGCCGAAGAATCGTTCCAGCACGTGCACGACGAATTCCATCGGCGTGTAGTCATCATTGAGAATGAGCACGCGGTA
Organism: uncultured Alphaproteobacteria bacterium; assembly: GCA_963817815.1. GTDB lineage: Bacteria > Pseudomonadota > Alphaproteobacteria > Rhizobiales > Xanthobacteraceae > Pseudolabrys. The sequence continues at coordinate 536,648 of CAWFPY010000001.1, forward strand.
CAGGTTCGGCCGCTTGGTCTGCGGCTTGGTCTTTGTAATGACCGCGGTGCCGGGCCCGCCCGGTTCATTCTTGCGCTTGCGGTCGTCATCCGCCATCCGCGGCCCGGCGTCGCACACCAAGGCCGAAGAGGCTGAACCGATCTTATGGTCTGAAGACTTCATGACGGGCCGTCGCAGTGATGACATTCCTTGACGTTGCACCATAGGCGCGCGAGCGCGTGGCCATGCACCATCATAGAGACGCACGGACAACGATTCCAAGCCGACAATTCGCCTAAGGGTGCCCCGTTCCGGGACAAGGGCCCACACTTTCGCCGTTTTGCACGCCAAATCCAGATAGCTATTGCTTAAACGATCGCAACCCGTTTGCGGGCAAATTGAAGCGACTTTCCCCCAAATTCGCGCCGTCCTTCTCACGTTTTCTCAAGGCGGGTACCCCCATATGGGGGAACTTGGTCGTAGGTAGTTTCCACAATAATTGGGTGAATCCGCATGTTAGCCCGTTTTCTCGACAACACCCGGGGCGGTGTAGCCCCCCTCGCCGCTGTCGTTGCCCTCCCGTTGATGGTCGGCGTCGGCGTTGCCATGGACTATTCGAAAGTGAACGCCGCCCGTTCGGCGTTCCAGGTCGCCCTCAATTCGACCGCATTGATGCTCTCGAAGGATGCGGCGATCGTAACGAAGGATGAGCTTCAGACCGAAGCCACCGAGAAGTTCAATGCACTATTCAGCCATCCGGACGTGGTCCCGGCATCCGTTCACGTCACGCCGGTGTACACCACGTCTGGTGGATCAAAACTGACGATGACCGGCACGGCCACCGTCAACACGAGCTTCATCAGCGTCATTGCCAGCACGGTCAACATCTCGGCAACGTCGGTGTCGACCTGGGGCAATACGCGGCTGCGCGTGGCGCTCGTGCTCGACAACACCGGTTCGATGACGAGCGACGACAAGATCGGCGCGCTCAAGACTGCGTCTCACAATTTGCTGAGCCAGCTCAATGCTGCGGCGGTCCATCCGGAAGACGTCTATGTCTCCATCGTTCCGTTCGTTAAAGACGTGAACGTCGATCCGGCAAACTACGACAAGCCTTGGGTAAGATGGGATCTCTGGGAAGAGGTCAACGGCAAGTGCAGCAATACGACCTATAAGAACAGGTCGAGCTGCGTGTCGCACACCAAGGTCTGGACGCCGGCGAACCACAACACCTGGAACGGTTGCATTACCGACCGTGACCAGAATTTCGACACGACAAACGACGCGCCGGGCACGGGCGCCACGTTGTACCCGGCGGAGCAATATTCATCTTGCCCGGCCGCTTCCGTGATGGGGTTGAGCAATAATTGGGATAACCTCAATGCCAAAATCGACACCATGACGGCGGCGGGCAATACCAACCAGGCGATCGGCTTGCAACTCGGTTGGCAAACCTTGACGGCCTCGCCATTCACGGTGCCGTCGATCGATAGCGACTATAAATACCAGACGGTCATCATCCTGCTGACCGACGGTCTCAATACCCAAGACCGCTGGTACTCAACCGCATCTTCGATCGACGCCCGCCAAAAGAAGACCTGCGACAACATTAAGGCGGCAGGCATCACTCTCTACACGGTGCAGGTCAACACCGGCGGCGACCCGACTTCAACACTGCTCCAGGATTGCGCCACTGACGCAGGCAAGTTCTTCCTGCTCACGGAGGCGGGCCAGATGGTGACCACCTTCGGCCAGATCGGCACGTCGCTCTCGAAACTTCGCCTGGCTATGTAACAAGCCATACCGCGGCGCCGAGGAATCCCGACACGGGATGCCTCGGCGCCGCTGCTTTTTGTCTCAAGGGCCAGATTCGCGCGTTCGGCCAACCGCACGTTAACGACGCGCATAACAAACTGTGTGGCATTCGCGGCATTCTCAGCAAGTGACGTTTACCAGCGAAGTCCCTGAAATAACGCAACTAAGTCCGGACAGACGCCGAAAAGCCTTACCGCTGCAACCGGATTTGGCCCCTAACCGTACACCAGCCCTTTAACAACGCGGCCTATCACGTACTCGGGTTCAACTCATTTCTCGTTTGGTGGATCGCCATGATGATCGCCTGGAAGAATCTTCGTCAGAAATTGTCGGCCTTCGGGGCCGATCAGCGGGGCAATATCGCCCTCACCTTTCTTGTCGTTGCATTGCCGGTCATCGCCTTCGTGGGCGCCGCCGTCGATTACAGCCGCGCCAACTCGGTCAAGGCCTCAATGCAGGCGGCGCTCGACGCGACCGCGCTGATGCTGTCAAAGGAAGCAGCGACCGACACCGACACCCAACGCAATGACAACGCTCTTAAATATTTCTCCAAGCTGTTCGATCCTCCGCAGGTGACCGGCGCCAAGCTCGACGCGAACAACATCAAGGTCGAGGTGACCTTCGATCCGAGCAACAACTCCCAAATCCTTCTCAGTGCCTCGGCGCAGCTACCCGCCCAGTTCGTGCAAGTGCTCGGCTTCGACACATTCACGGTGAAGGCCACGTCAACTGCAAAATGGGGCATCACGCGGCTGCGCGTTGCGCTCGTGCTCGACAACACCGGGTCGATGGCTGACAACGGCAAAATGGCCGCCATGCAGACCGCGACCAAGAATCTTCTCACGCAGCTTCAGAATGCCGTGACGACCGCCGGCGACGTCTATGTCTCTATCATACCGTTCGTGAAGGACGTGAACGTTGGGCCCGCGAATTACAATACTGACTGGGTTTACTGGGGCACCTCTTCGGTGGACAGTAACGTCAACAATGCCGCCGACCCGATTCAGGATGCGCCGGGCACCGACAACGTCTCATGGAATGCCACGAACGGCGTATGCACTGACGCTGGCGGGACGCCCCACAACAGCCAGAACACCCGAAGCAAATGCTTTGCTAACGTAGGCACCTGCACCAACACGACCTACACCACGCAAAGCCAGTGTACGGGTCACGGCGACTGCAGCGTGGGCGGCACGACATCGCAAAGCACCTGCAATTCCAACGGAACGTGCAGCGTTTCGGGTCCCACCTCACAGAGCACCTGTACGTCATCAGGCACTTGCAGCCTTTCGGGATACAGCACACAGACCGGCTGCAGCAATGCAGGAACGTGCAGCCTCTCGCAATATACAACGCAGAACAACTGCACCGGCAACGGCACCTGTTCAAAGTCCCAGTACACGTCGAAAAATCAGTGCAAGGGTAACGGTGGCACCTGGACCGCCGGTGTCTGGACCTCGACGCCGGGAACGTGGACGGCCGGCGTGTGGACGCCCGCGACCTTCACGGCCTTTGTCTGGACGCACGGCAACTGGACGCCCAAAAATCACAACACCTGGAACGGCTGCGTGATGGACCGTGGCTATCCAGCCTCCCCGAACAATCTGGGCGGCCAAAACGGGCCGGACTCAACCTACAACTACGATACGAATGCCGTCTCGCCGGATCCGGTTACACCGCGCTGGTCGTCGCTCTATCCGGCCGAGCAATACAGCTCGTGTCCGCAGGCGGTTAAGGGCCTGAGCTATGACTGGTCGGGCATGACATCGCTGGTCGACAACATGTCACCGGCCGGCAATACCAACCAGGCCATCGGATTGCAGCTTGGCTGGATGTCGCTGGTCGGCGGCGGACCTTTCTCGGTGCCGCCACTCGATCAAACCTTCCAGTACACGCAAGTCATCATTCTGCTGACCGACGGCTTGAACACGCAGAACCGCTGGTACACCGATCAGAACTCGATCGACACGCGCGAGCAGATGACCTGCGACAACATCAAGGCGCAGCACGATCCAGCTGTACACGATCCAGGTCAACACGGGCGGCGATCCGACGTCGACGCTGCTACAGAACTGCGCGACCAACCCCAGCATGTTCTACTTGCTGACATCGGCGGATCAGATGACAGCAACGTTCGGCACGATCGGCACCAACCTGACCAAGTTGCGGGTGGCGTACTGACCGGGGCAATTACGACGAGCGGGCAAGATTTTGCCCGCTCGTCATCTCTAAATACCACTTTCGTCCGCGACAATTGCGCGCTGCGTTTCCAAGTTGGGTGGTATTCCGGGTTTGCCATTAACTACCTAGACCACCGACACCGTTGAGCATCCCGCGCCGTGCAGGCGCCGTGGTTGACGATGCTCATCTCATTGTCGGCAATCAATTATACGCCCCGTCAAAGACGAGGCCTACGACAGCACCTGGATCAATTGCTGTCAGTCAAATCAAATGCGGAAAATCATCAGACGCCCCAAGAAACGCGTGCGTGCGTGGCTTCGGCTCATGCGCGCGCGCCGCGGGAATGTCGCTATCACCTTCGCGTTCTCGCTCATCCCACTTCTCGCTCTGGTCGGCGCGGCCGTCGATTTGAGCCGCGCCAACTCGGTCAGGACTTCGTTACAACTGTCGGTCGACGCGACCGCATTGATGCTGTCGAAGAAGGCAGCAAGCGCCACCAGCGATGAAATGAAGGGATTGGCGGAGACCTATTTTGCCGGCCTTTTCAAACGCCCGGACGCCACGAACGCCAAGGTCACCGCCAGCTATTCAACGACCGCCGGCTCCCAGGTCGTCGTCAGCGGCTCCGCCGACATGGACACTCAGTTCATGAGCATCCTTGGCTTCAAAACAGTAAATCTCACGGCGACATCCACCGCCAAATGGGGCGCGTCGCGACTGCGCGTGGCGCTGGTGCTTGACACCACCGGATCGATGGCGAGCGACGGCAAGATCGGCGCGCTCATCACGGCTACGAAAAAGCTGGTGGACCAGTTGCAATCCGCCGCCTCGGTCGACGGCGATGTTTATGTGTCGATCATACCGTTCGCCAAGGATGTGAGGATCGAAAATAACTACGACGCGACCTGGGACAATTGGATCTACTGGGACAACCAAGCAAAATCCGACCCGAACTCCTGGGATGCAACCCATGGAAAATGCAACACTTCGGGCAGCATCCTGCTCAGGAGCAACTGCGTCAGTGCTTGTTCACTTTCGAACTACACGACGCAGAGCACCTGTACCGCCGCGGGAACGTGCTCGGTTTCCGGCTACTCGACACAGTCGACCTGCACGAACGCCGGCACCTGCTCGATATCGGGCAAAAACAGCCAGAGCACATGTACGTCCGCAGGCACTTGCTCGATTTCAGGCTACTCAAGCAGATCCGCATGCACCTCGGCGGGCGTTTGCTCGCTGCCGGCATGGACGACGCAAAGCAAGTGTTCCCAGAAAGGCGGAATCTGGACCTTCGGTGTCTGGACCGCGGGCGTGTGGACCGCGGGCGTGTGGACGCCAGGCGTCTGGACGGTAGCCGTATGGACGCCCGATCTTCTATCCCGCAAAAACTGGTCCGGTTGCACGACCGACCGTGGGCCGCTCCCACCTGTCAAGCCGCCTTCCGGGGGCAATGCGTTTGATCAAACCCTCAGGCCGCCGAGCTTGAGCGACGACACATCCAGATATCCACCGGATGACAAAGTCACGTGCCCACCGGCAATGATGGCGCTGAGTTACAATTGGTCGGCAATGAAAACGCTCGTTGACGGCCTTGGCACCAACGGCAGCACCAATCAACCCATCGGGCTGGTGTGGGGGTGGCTATCACTCGTCGGTGGGGGCCCATTCACTGCGCCAGCGAAGGATGCCGCCTATCAATATGTCGATGCAATCATCCTGCTATCGGACGGGTTGAATACGCAGAACCGCTGGGACGGCAACGGTTCGAACACCAGCACCGCGGTCGACGCACGCATGCGCGACTCAAGCGGCAACGGGACCTGCGCGAATATCAACGCCGCCAACATCAATCTCTACACCATCCAGGTCAACACCGGCGGCGATCCAACATCGACACTGCTCAAGAACTGCGCCGGCACCGCGCCGACCGAAACCGTGGCACGGAAGTTTCCGGATCCGAGCAAGTTCTCCCTTCTGACCTCGGCCGACCAGATCATCACAACGTTCGACAAGATCGGGACTGAGCTGACGAAACTACGCATCGCGCAATAGCGCTCGGCAAACAAAAAGCCCGGCGACAAGCCGGGCTTTGTATTCCAACGCATACGCGAACGAACTTACGCTACAGATACCAACAAACAAACCACGCGACGCAACGCGACTTATTTCGCCTTCGCAATGATGGTCTCGAACGGCTTGTAGGTCTCTTTGGCCAGATCGGCATAAAGCTCACCGATCTTGGAAGCCTTCGCTACAAAACCCTCGTAGGCGGTCTTGGCGTATTCGGTCTGAACTTCGATCGCCTTGTCGAGCGACTTGACGCCGAACAGCTTCTCGAGAGCCGCGGAACCGTCCTCGAAAGCCTTCTTCGAATAGTCCGCAACCTCAACCGCGATCGCCTGCGTGCCCTTCGACAGAGCGCCCATGGCTTTCAGGGTGACGTCAACGTTGTCTTTGCTGACCTGCTGGAGGTCCTCTAAATTCTTGACCATTGGATCCCTTCCCGGCCCGCTAAGCGGTGCCAATGTGCTGAAATTTGAACCCGGCCTCTCCCGGGAATAGAATTAACTTATATTGCACTGCACAATAAGTCAAGAGATTTTATCGCAGTGCAAAAACCCCTTTAGAATCCGGGGGATTGCCTTAATAATTTGTAAACCGCGTTCTCCTACCGTCATAAATTGTCGCGGCGCCGACAGGCTACAAAACGGCCACGATAGCGGCCTAGGGGACCGCCACCACAAAACGGGGTTTGGGGAGAGCGAATGCCGCGTGGGGGAGTTTTTGGCCGTCGTGGCCTGCGCTGGGGCATCCTGGGCCTGATGGCCTGTGTCGCCGTCGCGTCCCTGACAGACAATGCAGACGCCCGCAGGCGATTTCGACTGCGCTCGGACACGGGCGAAAGCTACAACCCCGCCTACGCGTCGATCGTGGTTGACGTGAATTCCGGCGCGGTCATGCAGTCGAGCAATCCCGACAGCCCGCGTCATCCTGCTTCGCTCACCAAAATCATGACGCTCTATCTCCTGTTCGAGCGCCTCGAGCAGGGCAAGATCACGCTCAACACCGACCTGCCGGTATCGGCCCATGCCGCCGTGCAGGCTCCGTCCAAACTCGGACTAAAGCCAGGAGATTCAATCCGCGTCGAGACCGCGATCCGCGCCATCGTCACAAAATCGGCCAACGATGTCGCCGTCATCGTGGCGGAAGCGCTCGGCGGCGACGAACCGAACTTTGCCAAGATGATGACCGCGAAGGCGCGCGCGCTCGGCATGACGCAGACGATCTACCGCAATGCCTCCGGCCTGCCCGACGAGCAGCAGATCACCACGGCCCGCGACCAGGCGACGCTCGGCCGGGCGATCCAGGATCGCTTCCCGAACTACTATCGCTATTTCTCCACGCGTACGTTCGATTATCGCGGCAATTCGATCCGCAACCACAATCATCTGCTCGGTACGGTTGACGGCGTCGACGGCATCAAGACGGGCTATATCCACGAATCCGGTTTCAACATCGTCACGTCGGTGCGCCGCGCCAACCATCACATCATTGCGGTCGTCTTCGGCGGCCGCACAGCCAGCGCTCGCGATGCGCGCGTGCTTGGCTTGATCGAAAGCAATGTTAATGTCGCGGCGGTAAAACGAACCGCTCCGCTGGTCGTTGAGGGCTGGGAAACCGCGCAAGCTGCTAAAGATATTGCGCGCAAAGATATCAAAGAGAGCAAGGAGGACGATCGCACAGGCTCAGCGCCCGTGCGTGTCGCCTCGGTCACGCCGACGGCGGTGGCCGTCGATGCGCCTGCGCCGGGATCCACCGAACCGATCAAACCGAACACGGTAAAAACCGTCATCGTTCATCCGGGCAGCATGCAGACGGCATCCCTGTCGCCGTTGCCGTCCGACAACCGGCAGCTCACCCCGGCCCCTGCGGTCGCCACTGCGCCGAACATCACGACGATCAACACCGTGAAAAGTGAGTCTTCTCCCCCGCAATTGCCGCCGCCTCAGCTGCCTCCACCGCAGGCACAACCACCGCAAGTTTCTGCGCCCGCACCACCACCGCCGGGTGCCAGACCCGGCATCCTCGGCACGCTACCGGCGAAAGTCGCGTCCGTGAGCAAGAGCGTCCCGGTACCGGTCGCAGCCGCTGCCGAACCCGTGGTTAAACGCAGCGGCTGGCTCGTACAAGTTGGCGCCTTCGACGACGAGAAGGACGCCAAACAACGGCTGGACCTGGCTCAAAGCAAAGCCAAGGACCTGCTCGCCCGCGCTGAGCCTTTCACCGAAAAAACTAGCAAGGGCGAGAAGACCATGTTCCGCGCCCGCTTTGCGGGGCTGGAAAAAGATCGGGCCGAAGCCGTTTGCAAGCAACTAAAACGCAACGAAATTCCGTGCATGTTTCTGAAGAATTGACGGACAAAATAATAATAGGGATGCGCCTACCAGGAGCCGCTGATGGTCAAGTTTGTGGAGTACCTCAGCGATGGTTGCGAAGAAGGATTTCTTTGGCCTCATTGATTCTGGCCGCGAGATACGTCGAGCCCCCCTGGTCGGGATGCATTTTCTTCATCAGCGTGCGATGCGCGCGGCCGATGTCGTCGGCGCTCGCACCGGGCTGCAGGCCAAGGATCTGATAGGCCTCCTGTTCCGACATTTTTCCGGTGCTCGTGGCATGCCGCCCCGCTGTCGCGTCCGCTTGCGCGTGCTCACTCCAACCGGGATCCCGGCGGTCAAGATAAGCCACAAGTAGCGCGCGGCTTTCCTCGTCGATCTCATTCAGCATTTCGATCAGCGTCTTGACGTCGAGGCGTTCAAGCTCCGCGCCTTGATGGCGGCCTGCGAGCACACGTCCACGCATCGCGCCGCTGTCATGGTCGAGTTCCAGGTCGAAATAGGCTGAGCGCACGCGCGAGGTCTGCCCACCACTCTTCTGCGTGCGAGCGGAGAAGCCGGACGGTCCGAACGGCACCCATCCGAGCAACCCTAGTCCAAACGCGCCAAGCGGAATGGCAATGCCGACTTCACCGCGCAATCCGAGGAATACGCCAAAGCCGAGCGCAAGCAGGCCGCCGCCAATTTTCGTGACGCGCGCGGCCACCTTCGGGTCGACTTTGGAAATAACGCTGAGTGCCCACAGCACGAGCACCAACGCAAGCGCACCGAAAATGAGGGTCGGCATGGCTACTTCAACTGGGTCAATAACATCTGCGCGGCAGACGAGCGTTTCTTCGACAGATCTGCAAGCGCCTTGATACCCCCCGCGGCATAGGCGGCGACGGCACGCAATAGCTCGCCGAGCTGATGCGCCGATCCCGCATCAAAGCGGCAGTAGGCGCCGTGCGAAAGGCGAGCAATTTCACGATAAGCATTTTCCGCCACAGGATCATTGCCTTCCTGAAACATGAAAGTCCGCACACCAAGGAGGCCCAATTCGCCGGCAGCCTGGCAAAGATGGTCGATTGGTTCTTCCATGGCATCCCCAACGAACACGAGCGCCTGTACTCTTTGGCGCGCGTGCTCCTGTCGCGCATGACTTAAAACTTTGCCTATCTGGGTCTGCCCTCCCCGGCAATCGATCCGCGACATCAATTCGGCCAACCGTTCGCTGCCGGCAACCCAACCGGACGCGCGGCATTCGCTCAAGCCCCGGAAATAAACCAGCTGGATATCGAGACCGCCGATACTCGCGGCCTCCCGAAACATGTCGGCCTGCAACGCACAGGCTGAGTCCCAGGTTGGCTGCCGGCTCATCGTGGCATCGAGCGCAAAGATCAACCGGCCGCGTGTTCCCGAAGCGGTCGCCGGCCCCAATCCGCGAACGCGCTCGACGAATGCCTCGATCTCCGGTTTCGACGAGACCGGCGCCGGCGTCTGGTGTGGGTCCTTGCTCATGGGAAAATTGTACACTGAAACGCCGTGGCGTGCGCGACCTTGGCGGCCACCCGGCATCAGGTGATAAGATTTACGCCCGTATTCAAGCTTAACGGGTTTTATAAGATAATATCGTGAACCTGCAGCGGCTGGTCCATGACCGAGTACCATTCCGCGCGCGCGGCAGCGCGCCGCTTGCCGTTCTCCGACAGCGGCAGACTCAGCGAATTGAGCAGCGTGATTACTTCCTCGCGCGCGGTCAGATGCGACATGTTCGGACGCGTGCCGAGTGTTTCCTCATCGAGGTCATCAAGTGCGGTCAGACCGCGCGGAAAAAACTCACGATAGACGACGCGCTCGGCAAAGCCTTCGATACACCGGAAGCCCATGCGCTTCGACAATTCGTTGATGCCGTCGCCGACCAGGCGCTTATTGCGCGACGAAAGGGTGGAAAGTCGGTTACGCACGACGATCCAGTCGGTGAGCCGACCGTCGACCAGGCGTCGCTGCCGACGTGCTTCGCGCACCATCTCCGCGTAATGGCTCTCACCGGTCACGCTGAAATTGGTCGGGTCCAGCGTTGCCAGCACATCAAAGTCGAGAAAGCTGTCGTTGAGCGGCGTCACCAGCGTATCCGCCATCGAATGCGCAAGTCGCATTAGATATGTATCCGCGCCCGGCGTATCGATCACGACCACGTCGTGGCTGTGTTCGATCGCGCTGATCGCCGCAGAGAAGTTGGTGAATTCTTCCGCTTCGTTCGCTTCCAGCGAATTGCCTTCGGCGCGCGCGATACAATAATGCGTTGGCAGTTCGAGTTTGATGCGCGCGCGCGATGCCCAGGCGCGCCTGTTGTCGATGTAATGTGTAAAACTCTGTTGACGCGAGTTGAGATCGATAGTGGCAACGCGTTGACCCGCTTTCAGCAAAGCAACCGCGATGTGCAACGCGGTCGTTGATTTGCCCGAGCCGCCTTTCTCGTTACCGAGCACGACGACGTGCGCAGACTGGACAGTTTCCGGGATCGGTTGAATCAGCATGCCGCCCCCCACGACCGTCAAATCTCAAGATATTAGTGTACTTTAGTCAAGTTAATCCCGGCTTCGTCACCAATTTGCTTGGCCCCCTCCGACCTGCCTTGCTAGGTCGTAGTCCGGAATTGCGACAAACCGCCGACAAGGCTCCAAATCATGGCAAGCCGCCTGAAAGTTGTGCGCACGGTTCCTTCGCTGCGCCGGGCATTGGAACTCTACCGAAAGTCCGGGGAACGAATTGCACTGGTGCCGACCATGGGCGCATTGCACCGCGGCCACATGGCACTGGTGCGCGAAGCGCGACAGCGCGCAAAGCGCGTTGTCGTTTCCATCTTCGTCAATCCGACCCAATTTGCACCACATGAAGACTTCGCAAGCTACCCGCGCAGCTTCGCAACCGATCTCAAGGCCTTGCGCGAATCAAATGTCGATCTCGTTTGGGCTCCGTCGGTGGAAGCAATGTACCCGGCCGGCTTTGCGACGCGGATTGCCCCCGAGGGCGCCGCCAAAGTCGGTCTGGAGGATGAATTCAGGCCACATTTTTTTGGCGGCGTCGCGACAGTCGTGGCCAAGCTATTCACGCAAGTCTCGCCGGATTTCGCACTTTTCGGCCAAAAGGACTACCAGCAGCTCCGCGTCATTACGCAGATGGCGGCTGACCTCGATCTCGCGGTGAAGGTGATCGGAGTTCCAACCGTGCGAGAAGCCGACGGTCTCGCGCTGTCGTCGCGCAATGTCTATCTCTCGGCCGGCGAGCGTGCTGTTGCGCCCATGCTCTACCGCGTACTCAAGGATTGCGCCGGCCGTATCAAAAACGGCGAGAAGATTGACCGCGTGTTGAAGGTTGGACGGATCGAAATTGATCTCGCCGGATTCACTCTGGACTACCTCGAAGCGCGCCACGCGCTAACGTTGATGCCTATCGAGTCGAGCAAAGACGGCCCAGTCCGGCTGCTGCTGGCCGCCAGGCTCGGGAAAACGCGGCTGATCGACAATATCGCGGCCTAGAGCAGACCCAGTTCCTGCAACTCTCGCCGCATGGCCTCCGGCATTTTGGCTGCGCCCGGGGCGGCTCGCGAGAGGTCGCGTGGCGCCTCTTTGGCCTCAAGGTAGCGCCAGCCCTGGAATGCGGCACGTGGTCTCGGCTCAACCAGCACGACTTTCCCGTCGAGGACGACGCGGCAGCGGCCGATACCGTCTTTGTCGGTAAAAGGCCGGATATCGAGAATCCGCTCGCGGCAAGCGATCTGGCCCCGGACAACCCAATAGAGCGACCCGCCGTCCGTAAGTTCCGCGGCGCGCTTGGGCACCATCCGCGTTGTATGGATGTGCTCCGCTTTTTGCCCGCGCCTCTTCTTTTCTTTCAGCTTTTGTTTGATCCAATCCTCGAGATCGGCAACCGAATCGCAGCCAACACATAGTTTGATGAGATGAAGCGGCATGTCCGACTACTCGCTAGGCGCCGCAACGATGACCATAACCTTGCCGCCTTCGGCCACCTGCGCATCCTGCGCAACCGCGATCTCCGCGACCGTGCCGTCGATCGGCGCCACCAAAGTATGTTCCATCTTCATGGCCTCAATGACAGCAACCCGCTGGCCGCGTACGACATCCGCGCCCTGCTCCACCAGGAGGGAAAGCACCTTGCCATGCATCGGCGCGCGTACAAGTCCGCTTTTGTCCTGATCCCCAGCCTCGTCAAGCGTTGCGTCCCGCAATTTGACTTTTGTCTGACGGCCATGGCGCAAGACATAGACCGCGCTTTGGTCTGCGATCGCCACCGCGTCGGGAGCCGGCCCCACGCCCTCCACCGAAAGGACAGGCCCTTGCGGCCCGTAAATGATCTCGGCGACGAGCGTCTCGCCTTCAGCGGTGATCGGGAGGGCAAGCCGCCGTGCAACTGACAACTGGAACGCGTCGGTGGCATCCCAAGGTGAATTCCCTGGCGAAACAGGTTCGTCGGCCCCGCGCTCCTGCGTCTCATTAAGACGGGCCTGCTCCTGCGCCAAGAGTTCCCTCGCGCCAAGCGCCACGGCGGCGCGGTCGAGTTCTTGGGGCGCTGCGCCGAGGCCGGACAGGTTCTGATCGATGAAATCCGGTATCGAAATCGCCTTTACGGAAAGCCGGCGCCCGGCAAAGCTTCGCAAGAAATCCGACATTGCTCCGCGGACCGATAACGATGGTCTTATCGAGCGCGCCCGCCAGACGATCGAGCGCTTCGCCGCGGGTTTTCCCATGGGCGATCAACTTCGCGATCATCGGATCGTAGAACGGCGTAACTTCCCCGCCCGCCTCGATGCCACTATCGACGCGCAGGCCATCAGATTTGGGAAATTCCAGCGCTATGACGTGGCCGGTCGAAGGCAAAAAACCGTGCTCCGGATCCTCCGCGTAAAGTCTCGCCTCCACCGCATGACCGTCAAATTTCACCTGTTGCTGCGTCAGTGGCAGCTTTTCGCCGGAGGCGACGCGGAATTGCCATTCGACCAGATCGAGCCCTGTGACGGCCTCTGTGACGGGGTGCTCGACCTGCAGCCGGGTATTCATCTCCATGAACCAGTAGCCGCCGGCTTTGAGGCCGTTCGAGCCGTCGGCGATAAATTCGACCGTACCGGCGCCGACATATCCAGCCGCTTTCGCCGCTGCGACGGCTGCGGCTCCCATCGTCGCCCGCAAATCCGCGCTCATGCCCGGCGCCGGAGACTCCTCGATGACCTTTTGGTGCCGACGCTGGAGGGAGCAATCGCGCTCGCCAAGATGAATCGTGTTGCCATGCCTATCGGCAAAGACCTGCAGCTCAATATGGCGCGGGCTCGGCACGAATTTCTCGACAAGGACGCGTCCATCGCCGAATGACGCCTTGGCTTCGCGCTGAGCGCCTTCCAGCGCCACATCGAAGTCGGCATGGCGATCGACACGCCGCATGCCTTTGCCGCCTCCGCCGGCGACTGCCTTGATCAAGACCGGGTAGCCGATCTCGTAGGCTTTCTGCTTGAGAAATTTTGGTTCCTGCATCTCCCCGTGATAGCCGGGGACGACTGGAACCCCGGCCTTCTCCATGATCGCCTTGGCGCGGTCCTTTAGCCCCATGGCGCGGATCGCATCGACAGGCGGGCCGACAAACGCAATGCCGGCATCAAGACAGGCCTGAGCAAATTCGACATTTTCTGAAAGAAATCCGTATCCGGGGTGGATACAGTCGGCACGCGTGGCCCTGGCGCACGCAATAATTTTGTCGATCACCAGATAACTTTGTGCGGCAGGCGCCGGCCCGATGGCATGCGCTTCGTCACATACGCGCGCATGCAGCGCGTGCCGGTCCGCTTCCGAATAGACTGCAATGGTGCGTAGCCCCAGCCGCCGGGCGGTCCGGGCAATACGGCAAGCAATCTCACCGCGATTTGCGATCAGGACGGATTTGAACATGAGGGCCCGCGTTACGTCGGACCCGATACTAGCGCGCGGGCGGCGTCGCCGCTTGGGCCTGTGGACGCTTCGGCGGCACGGGCGGATTGCCGGTGGGCTTGTCGGCGGCCTTGTCAGCGGCCGCAGGTGCCGCTCCGGCAGGTCCGGCCACGTGATCTTTCGGGACCGGCGGCTCGGCATTCATGATGCTGACGGGCGGGATCGAAGCGGCCGACGGAAAGTCGTACCGCGGATCAACCGGATGACCGGTCGGGAGCGCTTCGGGGCCGGCGCTGGCAACCGGCGACGGCGTAGGAACGGCCGCTTGCGGCTGTTTGTCCGCGGCGGGATCCTTCTTGCCCCAATCAGCGGCATATCGGCCGACGTAAGTATCGAAAGCATGCACCTTCAGGTTAGCCTTGAGCGCTCCGGTATCCTGGAACATGGCGAATGCGGCGCAGCGTTCGGCGGTGCACCCTTCGCGCTCCGCCAGGACATGCGCGGCAATGCCATAGCGGTCGAGCTCGATGGCGCGGCGCGTGCTCGCGAGCACGGCTTGCAGATCCGGGCCGCCGTGCTGGGCGGCGGCAAATACGTCGGACAGCAGCGACAGGCGCGCGCCGATATAGGCGACCGCACTCGCAGCGCTTTGTGCGTCGGCGAACACGGATTTCTCACACGCGGTCTCGATCTGCTCGCCCGCGGCCCCGTCAAGACAGGCCAGGGCCGAACCGGGCGCCACGGCACTCAAACTGAGCTGCGTGTGACGCAAAAGCAGGGCGCGTTGCTCGGCCATCCGCTCGTTGGTTGCCAGGCGCTCCAGCACGCCAATCACTGCAATCGCGGCGACCGCAATTGCGGTCAGCGGAACTAGCAGCCGCGCGCCGCCGCCGCGCGCCGCGCGCCGCACCGCGATCACGATGACCACGACGAACAACGCCGCCAGCGCACCCGCCAAAGAGGCTGGCAGCACCAGCGGCGTTGAAAGCAGGCCGTTTATGAACGCGCCATCGATGGTTGGCATCGGCTTTCGATAAGTTTGCGCAGGACCTTTTTTCGAAGCCGATTATGGCTTTTCGAGATCGCGCGCTATTGGATCTTGGCTCCCGATACTTTTACCACATTGGCCCATTTTTCGATGTCTTTGCGCAAGTAGGCGTCGAATTCGTCGGGCGTCTTCACCAGCGGAATTGCGCCCTGCTTGAGCCAGGCTTCCTTAACGTCAGGCCGATTGATGACCTTGTTGATGGCGGTGTTGAGGAAAGTAATGACTTCCTTGGGCGTTCCCTTCGGCGCCATGACGCCTATCCAGATGGTCGCCTCATAGCCGGGAACCGTCTCGGCGACGGTCGGCAGATCCGGCGTCAGTGGATTGCGCTGAACACCCGTGGTGGCGAGTGCCCGCACCTGCCCGCCTTTGGCCAGCGCGGACATGGTTGTCACGGCATCGAACATCATCTGAACCGTGCCGGCGATCGTGCTGTTGCGTGCATCACCGGAGGCTTTGTGCGGTACGTGCACGATGTCTGTATGGCTCATGGCCTTAAATAGCTCGCCCGCCATATGATAGGGAGTGCCTGGACCGGAGGACGCATAATTGAGCTTGCCCGGTTCTTTCTTCGCCAAATCGATGAACTCCTTGACCGTCTTGGCCGGAACGGTCGGGTGTACCACCATCAACAGGTCGGAATAGTTGATCGTCGCGACTGGAACGAAATCGCGCATCAGTTGATACGGCTTGTTGGGCAACAACAACTCGTTGGTCGTATGCGTGTTCGACATCACCAGCAGCGTGTAGCCATCGGGCGCCGACTTTGCGACTGCATCTGTACCGATGACGGAGCCCGCGCCGGGCCGATCTTCAACAACAAAGGATTGCTTGGTCTCCTCGGTCAGATGCTGAGCGAGGACGCGCGCATAAACATCGGCGGGACCACCCGCGCCAAACGGAACAATCATTTTGACGGTGCGGCTCGGATAGGTCTGGGCCGCAGCTGGCCATGCCAGAAAAACCGGCAGTATGACGGTGGCCAGACGCAAAAACGCGCGCATGAATTCTCTCCCTTTTCGTTCGCTTCTGTTCAGGTTGTTTATAACGCCGCAATTCTCTTGTTTATTCCTTCGGTCCGGACGCTAGGCTCCGCCCGCCGACTTGAAGCCGGGCGCAAGATCGCTCGCCGCGGCAAAAGCACCTTTTGCTTCGATCGATGTCATGGCGACCGTCGTGCGCAAGCCAGTGACACCGCCACCACTACCCACCGCCAGTAGCGCTGCCGCCATTTGCACGTCATTGGGCGCTTCAGCGATCGCCAGGAAATCGTATTCACCGAACGTGAGATAGTAACCCAGCAATCGCCCCCCTATTTTCGACAAAAGGCGCGCAATGGCGTCGGCGCGATCCTCCGGCTTGACAATCATGCCCTTGATCGCATCGCGCGTATAACGCCCCTGTGTGATGTAAATCGGCATGCCCTGATCTCCTGCGACGCGATACCCGCGCGGTTCAGAGCATCATAGAGTGCGGCCACGGCGAAATAGCGACAGCAACCCGCCGGCCGTCAGGCGCGGTCGAGTTGGCTTTCCTTCGCGACGCGTTCGAAGGCCTCACCGGAACTTTTGATCCGGTACTGGTAGTCGTCGCCTTCAGATGGCAGCAGTTTGACCACAATGTAGCTACCGGTCGCGGCCGCACGGCCGAACGTCGGCGACGTGTAGTAGACCGTCTCGCCGACCTGGTACTTGTGCAAGCGCACAGGAATTTCGTGAGCCGCCACAGGCTGCACCGGTGGGCTCGACGTACGGATCATTTTCGTTGTCTTCGTCGCAGCACCCGCCCGCGCCGCGCGGGTCGTCTTGCCAACCGGGAGACGTGCTGATTTCGATGCTTTTTTTCCCGCCACACGCGAGGCTTTCTCGCTCTTCTTGGCGGTTTGCGTGGCGGTCTTGCCAGACCGTCCCGCGGCTTTTGTTGAATGTCTGCTCATATATTCAATATAGCAGCAAATTTTGTTTGCGGGCAAAGTTTTTCCGGTCAGAACTATAGCATTTTCAATAAGTTAGAATGCGTTTGGTAAGCGCACAAGGTTAACGCGAAGGCCCCAAAAAGGGCAGCTCCGGGCCGCAATCACTCCCCAAAAGTCACCCTCTCCTGTGGAACAGCGTCGCCGCGGTTGCGTTTGAGCCTAGGGGGATGGAGATTCGTCATGCGCGTCCTTATCGGAATCATTCTCGGTGCCGTCCTGACCATCGGCGGCGCCTATCTCTACGACTCCCATAACGCGCTTGCCGCGGCCGGGGCGCAGCGCCCAATGGTGAATTGGGACGTCGTCAATTCCAAGTGGGACCACCTTACCGAACGCGCCCGCGTGGAATGGACCCGGCTGACCAGTTGACATCAGTTCTCGTCAACGAGCCCGCCAACCTGCACGCGCTCGCCGACGCGCAAAGCGTCGATGAGCGCGCGGCGATTCATGCGCGTGCCGTCATCTCCTTCAATCAACAGTGGAATGCGGCCGGTACGCTCGACATGCCGCGCCCAGGAAAGCGCCTCGTCGAGAACGTTAAATTGCTTGAACAATAACTGCGATTTCTCGATCGGAGTAACTTCGGCTGACCCTTTCGGGCCGCTATACACACGGTAGGTCATGGTAGGCCTCGTTTTGCTGCCCCACCCCGCGATGCCCACTTTCACGATTACGCACCAGCACAACGCCTAAGCGTCTTTGCGGTTCAGAGCCTGATAGTCCGGCCGTTGCGGCATGCTATCGTCCGGTTCCGGAGGTGCACCGTGCAAGCCGTCTATTATGAACGCAATGGAACCGCACGCGATGTCCTGCGCGTCGGCGAAGTCGAAACGCCTCATGCTGGCGCCGGTGAAGTGCGCGTCAAGCTGGCAACCTCTGGCGTCAACCCCTCCGATGTCAAATCGCGCCAGGGAACGACCAGGAAAATCGCTTACCCACGGGTGATCCCGCATAGCGACGGGGCCGGCGTCATTGATGAGGTCGGCGCCGGTGTGAGCAAAAGTCGTGTCGGCGAGCGCGTTTGGGTCTGGAACGGCCAATGGAAGCGGCCGTTCGGCACGGCGGCCGAATTTATTGTGGTGCCTGCCGCTCAGGCGGTAGCGCTCCCTGACAAAACCAGTTTCGAAGCCGGCGCCTGCCTGGGCATCCCGGCAATGACCGCTATTCACGCCGTCGCTCTGGCGGACGTCACCAAAGGCATGACGTTGTTTGTGTCCGGCGGTGCCGGCGCCGTCAGCCAATACGTCATACAATTCGCGAAGAAAAAGGGTGCGAAGATCGTCACCACGATTTCATCGGCCGAGAAAGCCAAAGCAGCCCTGGAAGCCGGCGCCGATCACGCCATCGATTACAGGCGCGAAAACGTGGGCGAGCGGGTGATGGACATCACCGGAAAACACGGCGTCGACGCCATCATTGAAATGGATCTCACCGCCAACGCCAAACTCATCCCAGGCGTCCTGCGGCCCAAAGGTCGTGTCATCATCTACGGGACTGGACCCGAGGCCGCCTTGCCGGCGGCGTTCTGTCTGGTCAATTCGATCCGCCTGCAATTTTTTCTGGTCTATGAACTCGACGCCGCTGAACGCGAACGGGCCATTTCTGCAATCGATGACATGCTCAAAGCAGGCCAACTGCTCAATCGGGTCGCGCAGCCGACTTATACCTTGGCCGATACCGTCGCAGCTCACGAAGCAGTCGAGCGCGGCATACTGGGCAATGTCATTGTAACGAATGAGCGCTAGACCGCCGGTGGCGCCACAACCGCATCCGGAAAGCCGGCGGCGTCGAGCGCCCGGCGCACCAG
This sequence comes from uncultured Alphaproteobacteria bacterium, assembly GCA_963817815.1. Taxonomy (GTDB): domain Bacteria; phylum Pseudomonadota; class Alphaproteobacteria; order Rhizobiales; family Xanthobacteraceae; genus Pseudolabrys. The sequence goes on from CAWFPY010000001.1 coordinate 555,765, forward strand.
TCCAGACGTCTTTGCAACCTCGAGCAGTTCGCTCGCAATTTTCAACGCGACGGGACGACCCTTTGGCACCGCCACGGCGATGCCGGTTTGCTGAAAATTGCCAGACAGCACGCGCGCACCCGGCAATTTCGGCAACAGGCCGGCGAAGGAGTCATGTGACAGGGCAAAAGCATCACCCTGCCCCTTGCCCGCCATCTCGGTCATTTGATCGACGCTCGGCACCTCTTCGACGCTCGCATTGGGAGCCGTTCGTCGCGCGCTGCGCGCGGTCGTGGTGTTCGAGATAGCCACGATGCGACGGCCGGGGCGATTGACCTCGTCGATCGTTTTTATGGTCGAGCCCGCCGGCACGAGGTACGTGCTTTCGATGAAGTAATAGGCCGGGCCGAAATCCACCCGTTTCGCGCGCTCCGCATCCTGCGGCATGAAGGCAATGTCGCATTCGCCCTTGGCAACCGCCTCTGTAACCTGGCCCGAATTGTCGTAGACCTTCAACTCGAGCGGCAACTTCAGCGCAGCGGCAAATCCACGGACCAGGTCGACGGTTACACCCTTCACGTCTCCGCCCCCACTTTTGATGGCGAAAAAGGCCGACGCTGCGGGCGCGGCGACGATGCCACCGCGCAATTTTCCGGTAGGTGCGAGCTGTTTGAGGTCGTCGGGGCCGGTCATAGCGCACGCATTTAGCATGCGCCAACGAACCGGGCTACCGCGTCAGGCGAGACGATCGAGCCGCGGCAGTTGGGCATTGTCCGCCAGACTTACAGCCTTTGTGGTTGCGAGCGCTCCGTCGAGAATGCTCGCCGGCTGGTCCGCGAACCCCGAACTTCTGTTCTTGCCCGATACGCCCGGCGGCGATCCGGGTGGCGCGCTCGGGTCCTTGCCCTGTTTGGCGCTGGCCACTTCACAGGACGTCGTGCAGACATAGCCGTTGACGATGGAAATCATATGGAAGGCAACCCCTACGCAGCACTCTCATAAGCCCGGTCCGTAAACGGTTGATGAATTGGCCGATCACGCCCGCGTGACGCGCCTACCTATGGGGGTGGTAGTCCTGGTTGGTGAATGCAGGCTGCGTCGGCCGTTTGATCACAACGAAGCCATTTTCGGTGCTCTGATGGCAGGCGTTGCAAGCCTGCGTGAGCTTGTCGTAGCCCGCGGTGAAGCCTCGATAGTCTTTTGCCTCGATCGACTTCTCGAGCGCAGCGATCTCCTTTGTGATTACCGCATCGAGCATGTCGGCCAGCGGGAGATTTTTGAAGATCGGCACGAAATCCTGCACGTCACCCATAATCTCCTTGATTTCGCCAAGCTGATATTCAGCGAGCGCCCAATTGCGCGCCTTTGCGGCAAACCAGAGCTTGTTGTGTTCGATCAAAATCACGTTCATGAACTGCTCAAGGCCGGGCACATAGACCTTCGACACTTCCTTCCCGGTCGGCTTGGGTGGTTCTTTTGGCGGCGCAGACTGCTGTGCCGCCGCGATGAACGGCACTAGAGTTGCAACAAGCAAAACAACTATCCGGATCATGGATCGGCCTCGCCTCACGTTGCGTATCAATGCATCTCTGTCACCACGCCCCGACTGGCGCAAGTCGTCGATAAAACATTGGAATTTGTCTAATTCGATATTCGGTGGTGGCAAAACTGCGCACGTCTATTTAGTGTTTGAATTACACAGATAGGTGCCGGGAGGGTTGCTCATGAGGTTTATTTTCGGAGTTTTTGTCGGCGCCGCGCTGATGCTCGGCAGCGCCTTCCTGCACGACAAAGGGGTCATACGCGCGGGCCCAAAACAGCCCTTCGTGAACTGGGACACTGTCATGGGAATGTTGGCGCGTTGACACAGCTTAGAATTTTTCAACCCACGGCCGCAGCTCAATTTCCCAGGACCACGCGCTTCGCGGCTGATTGAGCACATGAAGGTAGTTCTGCGCGATGGCATCGGGATCAAGCAATGAGTCCAGCTGCTCCGGCGGCTCGGCACGACGTGCGCTGCGAATGCCGCCATCGATCACAAAATGCGCGATGTGTATTCCTTGCGGAGATAGTTCGCGCGCCATGCTTTGGGCCAACCCACGCAAAGCGAATTTGCCCATGGCGAAAGGCGCCGACTGCGCATAGCCTTTGATACTGGCAGAAGCTCCGGTGAACAAAATCGCACCGTGCTTGCGCAGCAGCATGCGCTTTACGGCGGCCTGAGCCACCAGGAACCCTGCGAAGGCCGAGACCTGGATCGATCTCTCGACCTCGGAGGGATCGAGGTCGATCAACGGCCCACGCGTGCGATAGCTTGCGTTGTAGACAACAACATCCGGCGTCGCCGCCGCGGCGTCGAGATCGCCGAACAATTTGTCGATGTCTGTGCGCTTGGTCGCGTCACAGACGTAGCTCTTCGCGTTGATCTCCTTCGTCAACGTCGCCAGCTTGTCAGCCGAGCGCGCGGCAAGCGCGACTTTCATGCCGGCCTTGGTAAACGCGCGCGCGAGCGAGGCCGAAAGACCGGAACCGGCACCGACGATGAGAGCGGAAATGTAATTCATATGGCGTTCAGCACCTTTACTCACCCCGCGCTTTTTCTTCTATATCAATTGCACCGTTTCAAGCGTGCCACCGCTACATTCGAAATACGCCGAACTTCGTGTCCGGCACTGGCGCGTTCAGTGCAGCGGAAAACGCCAGCGCGAGCACCCGGCGCGTTTCGGAGGGCGCGATGATGCCGTCATCCCAAAGCCGCGCCGTCGCATAAAATGGATTGCCCTCCGTTTCGAACTGGTCGCGCAGCGGCTGCTTGAACTCTTCCTCCTCGACCTCCGACCATTTGCCGCCGCCAGCTTCGATATTGTCGCGCTTGACGGTTGCAAGCACGCTTGCGGCCTGTTCGCCGCCCATCACCGAGATGCGCGCGTTGGGCCAGGTAAATAGAAAACGCGGACCATAGGCACGCCCGCACATCCCGTAGTTTCCGGCGCCGTAGGAGCCACCGATGATGACGGTGACCTTCGGCACCTGCGCGCAGGCGACCGCAGTCACCATTTTTGCACCGTCCTTGGCAATTCCGCCGGCTTCGTAGTCGCGTCCGACCATAAAGCCCACGATATTCTGCAAGAACAGCAATGGAATTCGCCGCTGGCAGCATAATTCGATGAAGTGTGCAGCCTTGAGGGCGCTTTCTGAAAACAGGATTCCGTTATTGCCGAGAATGCCGACCGGTATGCCATGGATGTGCGCAAAACCTGTGATCAACGTCGATCCGTAGAGCGCCTTGAACTCATCGAACTCGGACGCATCCACGATCCGCGCGATCACCTCGCGCACGTCGTATTGTTTCTTCAAATCCACCGGAACGATTCCGTCGAGTTCCGCCGGGTCGAGGACGGGTTCACGCGATCGTCGCAGCGAGACATCCGTATGCTTCGACCTGTTCAGGTTGGCGACGATCCGGCGTGCCAGGCTCAGTGCATGATGGTCGTCCTGGGCGTAATGGTCGACAACCCCGGACTTGCGCGCATGCACGTCGGCGCCACCCAATTCCTCAGCACTGACGACCTCACCGGTTGCTGCCTTCACCAACGGCGGCCCGCCGAGAAAGATAGTGCCCTGATTTTTCACGATAATCGTTTCGTCCGACATCGCTGGCACATAAGCGCCGCCCGCAGTGCATGAACCCATCACCACTGCGATCTGAGGAATCCCGAGCGCGGATAACGTCGCCTGATTGTAAAAGATGCGGCCGAAATGCTCCCTGTCCGGGAACACCTCGGTCTGATGCGGAAGGTTCGCGCCGCCGGAATCCACCAGATAGATGCACGGCAACCGGTTTTCGCGCGCGATTTCCTGCGCACGCAGATGCTTCTTCACCGTCATCGGAAAATAGGTGCCACCCTTGATCGTGGAGTTGTTGCACACGACCACACATTCACGGCCCTCGATCCTCCCGATGCCCGTGATAATTCCCGCAGCGTGGATGGCGTCGTCATACATGCCGTTAGCGGCAAGCGGCGATAGCTCGAGAAATGGCGAGCCGGAATCGATCAAATTCATCACACGATCCCGCGGCAACAACTTGCCGCGGGCAACGTGGCGCTCGCGCGCGCGCTCGGCTCCGCCCAAAGCCGCTTCGCCGCGGCGCGCTTGCAATTCGGCGACCAACGCGCCCATGCGCTCCGCATTAGTGCGGAACTCGGCAGCATTGCGATCGATCGATGACGCAAGAATTGCCAAGGGTCCCTCCCCGATTGAGCCAAAAGGTGCCTTGGTGGAACCCGGAAGGCAATGGCGGCCCCGCGACGTTACGCTTCGTCAATGTGTGGAACCGACGGGTCTGGCGGAACGTTTGTGGTCATCAGGTCCCGGCATCGTCGGGAATTCGGGGGCATCCAGAGGAGACGTTCCGTGAAGAAAGCGAAACTGTTGTCGACGGTAGCGGCCGTGTTGCTGTTGGGCGCCGGCGCCGCATCGGCACAAGGCATGAATAAGGAAGCCCCGCAGCAGGCCCCCGCAGCGCAGCAGAATGCGCCGGCGGAAAAGGTTGCGCCGTCCGTAAAGCCTGGCGAGCATAAGGCGCCACAGACCACCGGCCAGGCAACACCGGATTCGAAGGCCGCAAAGCCGCGCGAGACGACTGGGCAGTCGCCAAAGTCGGATGCGGCGGACAAGGCCTCGACCCCGAACCGCGCCATGGACAAGGATAAGTCCATGGATAAGGACAAGTCGGGTGCCGCGGCCACCGGCAAATCGGACGTCCGTTCGAAGAGCGAGGAAAGCGGTGCATCGTCACGTTCAAGCCAGACGACCACCGAGCAGAACCGCGCGACGACCGGTCAGGGCGCCGCTGCCGGCTCTGCAAAGCTGACGACCGAGCAACGCACGAAGATCACGACCGTCATTCGGCAGCACAAGGTCGAACCGGCTCACCTCAATGTCTCGGTGAGCGTGGGAACACGCATTCCGACCAGCGTGCACGTGTATCCGCTGCCGGTTGAAGTCATCGCGGTCTATCCGGATTGGCGCGGCTACGACTACATCCTGGTGGGTGATCAGATCGTGATCATCAATCCGCGTACGCATGAGATCGTCGCAATCGTCGAGGCGTAACTTCTCAGTACGATGATCTTGAGCCGACGGCCGGGAACTTTCCCGGCCGTTTGCCATTCCCGCGCAAATTCTAGAACTTTTTCCCAAAAAACGACCGGGTTCCGGGAACACTGTTCCTCCCGCTCTGTTGTCCGGAATGCCACACGCCGGCATCCCAAAATAAGGAGGCAGACGATGAAACTTTTGACCACGCTTACCGCCGTTACCGCGCTGGTCGCGGGTATTTCCTTCGCCCAGGCTCAAGGCACGATGGGCTCGCCCTCATCGGGCAGCAGCATGCAAAAGTCGCAGACGATCGGATCTTCACCGTTTTGCATCAATACGTCCGCGAGCGGTGCATTGAATTGTAAATACGCCAGCATGGCCGCCTGCGAGAAGGATGCGAAACCACAAAACCTGAATTGTTCGCCGAACCCGAACAAGAGCACTACCGGCTCCAAGCAGTAACGCGTTAGTACGAGTGACGATGCCCCGCGCCGTTCAGACTGGCGCGGGGCTTTGACGCATTCGCCGGCATTGCCGGCCTGCACTGAATGCATCGCAGGATACGCTGCGTGGAACGATGTTACGTGCCGCAGCGTTGACTCCACAACGCCCCAACAACCAAAACAACGAGGACGCTATGAACAAAGATAGAATTCAAGGTAGCGCCGAGCAGGCCAAAGGCAAAGTAAAAGAGATCGCCGGTAAGGTCACCGGAGATGCCAAGCTCGAAAGTGAAGGCAAGGCGGAGAAAGCCGCCGGCAAAATTCAGAATACGATCGGCGGCATGAAGGACGCCGTAAAGGAAGCCGTTGACGATTGACGATTTCACACATCGAATACAAAAAGCCCGGCGCAAGCGCCGGGCTTTTTTCTTTGGTGCGCTTCACCTTGGCGCCGGTGTTGTACTAGGCTCGCTGCATCCACTGCGGAGAGGAATATGCAGACCGCCCTCGGCGACTACAAATCACTCAAGCTGAAACTCGACGGGATTGTGCCGCCAGGGCACGGTTTCCACCGGAATTTGCTGCTCGATACACTCTACGCGTCGCTCCCGCGCGATCCGCAAGTGAAGGTGCAGATTTACAACGCCGAGATTGTGCCGGGCGGTTATACAAACTGGCACTGCCATAACGGCGCGGCTTTTTTTGTGGCGCTGCAGGGTCTGTTCGAGGCACATTTTCAGGAGGGCATCCTGGTCAAGGCAAAGGCCGGCGAATGCTATGCCGAGCCAATCGCCAAATTCCACCGGGGCCATAATCCGCACCCGGAGTTACCTTACCTGTGCGTGGGCATCTGCCTGACCTCGCCCGACCGTGAGCACGTTACAAATTCGGTCGAACGTCCTTGGTAGTCGTCGATCGAACCTCACAGTACCGCGCGACTAACCTGTCGTTCATCGCTTTCGACAAGGAGAAAAGGGAAACGGTTGATGAGTAGGCACGCTATGACACCGAGACCCCGCGCACCAGCGGCCAGTCCGGCTCGTTGCCTTTCATGATCCAGGGCTCCTTGAGCGCCGCCCCAAGCCATTCATTCCACGGCGGCAATTCCATGATCGCGTCCATATAGCTGCGCGTCATGCCGTCAACATCGACGCCGTAAGTGTGCAGGCGCGCGACGATCGGAGCATACATCGCATCGGCCGCACCGAAGTCGCCGAACAAAAAGGGCCCTCTTTGTCCGAAGCGCTTCCGGCAATCGGCCCACAGCATCGCGATCCGCCTCACATCGGCCATCGCGTCCTCCGGCAATGGCCGCGATTTCACCGGCAGCCAGAGATTCATCGGACAGTTTTTGCGCAAGGCCTGAAAGCCTCCGTGCATTTCGGTCGCCACAACGCGTGCATGACTGCGCGCACGCGCGTCATCAGGCCACAGCTTTGCCTCGGGAAATTTCTCCGCCAGGTATTCAAGAATGGCGAGCGATTCCCAGACGCGGTGGTCGCCGTCAATCAGCACCGGCACCTTGCCGGCCGGCGAATGTTGCAGGACCTGCTCGCGACTCCCCGGTTCGTAGAGCGGGATCACCTTTTCATCGAATGCAATGCCGGCGACCTTCATGGCGATCCATGGCCGCATCGACCACGACGAATAGTTCTTGTTTCCGATAATGAGCGTGAGGGTCATGAGCGACGTATTACGCCTTCTTCGCCTCGCCCGGCGCGGGATCCGGTACATCCACCGCACCTCCCGCTTTTTTCCAGGCACCGAAGCCGCCCTGGATATGCGCTACCGGCTTTAGGCCCATCCGTTGCGCCGTCTGGGCGGCAAGGGCCGAACGCAGGCCGCCGGCGCAGAAAAAGACGAACTTCTTGTCCGCCGCAAACACCGGCTTGTGGTACGGGCTTTGCGGATCGATCCAAAATTCGAGCATGCCGCGCGGACAATGGAAGGCACCCGGTACGCGCCCCTCGCGCTGCAATTCGCGGATGTCGCGGATATCAACGAGGACCGTGTCGTCGCGGCCGGCCAGCTGGACAGCTTGCTCAGCCGGCAGGGTCTCGATTTCCCGCTCGGCAGCCTCGCACAAGTCCTTGTATCCGATCGATATGGTCTGGGCCATTCCACGTCTCCTTGCGGGCCGGCATGCTGGCAGAGCCCCGCGCCGCACTCAAGCCGACCGGTTGAAGCCTGCCACGCAAGCAGGCACCATCGCCGACGTGGAGAATGCCGACGCCAATGACAGCCCTCTCCCTGCCCGATCTCGCCGCCTTCGCCTGGTTTTCCGGCGCGTGGATTGTCTATTCGATCGTGATTGAAAAGAGTGCAAAGGGTCGCACCAGCCTCAACGCGCTGATGAATGCCTATCGCGACGAATGGATGGAGCAGCTTCTCATGCGCGACATGCGCATGGTCGATGCCCAGGTCACGGCTGCTCTGCAAAACGGTACCGCCTTCTTTGCGTCAACGAGCCTTATCGCCATCGGCGGCGCGCTGACGTTGCTGCGCTCCAGCGAAGAAATCATAACGGTGATGTCACTACTGCCGTTCGGCGCAACGCCGTCGCGCGGGTTGTGGGATTTGAAGATGATGGGACTGATCATCATCTTCGTCTACGCTTTCTTCAAATTCGCCTGGTCCTACCGGCTGTTCAATTATTTTGCGATCATGGTCGGCGCCGCGCCGCCGCCTAGGGAAAAAGATACGGCTGCCGCGCAGGCTTTTGCTCATCGCGCTGCGAAACTCTGCGCCGACGCCGGCCGTCATTTCAACCGCGGCCAACGCGCGTTCTTTTTCGCTCTGGGTTATCTCGGGTGGTTTCTCGGACCATTGCCGCTCGCGCTCACCACCACCGGAGTGGTGATCGTTATGTGGCGGCGGCAGTTCGCCTCCGATGCGCGCAAGGCGTTCGAGGCAGAGCTCGCCCCGGCGCGTCGTCGAGGTAAAACGATCAGGCCATTCCCATCAAGACGGCGATAGCCGCCACGATCATCACGCCGAGCGACGTCGCGAGGATGGTGATCAGCTGTTCATGCCGATCGACCAGTCGCCCGACTCCCTGGAATCCGATCGATTCCTCCGATGAGCCTGACTGGGTCTTGAGTGTCATGGGCGCCCCCCGATGGCATCGTTTCGATGGTGCACGAGCACGCCGACGCGAACTCGGGCGCACGAATCGCCCAGACGAGTAATATTACACTAATTTGACAGTTGGAATTTCGTCGCGCCTGCTACGCGGCGGCGAGGTCCGAGAGCCGGAACTGCACGCGCTCTTCGCCTTGCCAGCGATCGATAGCGATTTGGCCGGCCGCGTGCACAGCGCGGCCACGGTATTCCAGCAGCGCCTTGCCGAGCGGCTGCCCCGCGGCGCGGAAAGCGATGGCGTTGACGAACTTGCCATCCCCGGAACGGAAGCGCGCGCGGATATGGCTCTCCCCGACCGGATCGGCGTAAGCGAGCGTATGCCCCGGGAGTGCCAATACCGGTTCGGGGTTGCCCGCACCGTACGGCCCGGCGCGCGCCAGCAGTTCTGCGAGCGAAAGATTAAACCCGCCGGCTGAAACCGCGCCGTCAATCAATAATGCACGGTCTCGCCGGGCAGCTTCGACCGGCGCTGCCAATGCATTTTCGAGAAATGCGCGGAACGCGCTCAATGCGTCCTTCTTGATCGTCACTCCCGCAGCCATGGCGTGACCACCGCCCTTAACCAACAGGCCGTCGCGCACCGCCTGTCGCACCGTGGCGCCAAGGTCGACGCCAGCAATCGAGCGGCCCGAGCCGGTGCCAATGCCGCCAGGCTCCAGGGCAATCGCGAAAGCCGGACGCCCATATCGCTCCTTCAAACGCGCCGCCACCAACCCAACGACACCGGGGTGCCAACCTTCCGATGCAGTAACGACAACGGCCCCCTTCTCTTCCAGCCCGAGCGCGGCCAATGCCTCGGCTTCCGCCTGGGCGACTGTCGCCTGCTCGATTTGCTGACGTTCGCGATTGAGCCGATCGAGTTCGGCGGCGATACGCGCCGCTTCGCTCGGATCTCCCTCGAGCAGGAGGCGCACGCCGAGATCGGCGCGGCCGATGCGGCCGCCGGCATTGATGCGCGGGCCCAGCAGGAATCCGAGGTGCCACGGCTCCGGCGGGCCGCTGAGGCGCGCCACGTCCATCAGGGCTGTGGGCCCAAGATGCTCGCGGCGGCGTAATGCAATAAGCCCCTTGGCGACGAAGGCACGATTGAGACCTTTGAGCGGCACCACATCGGCAACCGTGCCGAGCGCAACAAGATGCAATTGCGACAGCAGATCAGGTTCAGGGCGCGAACTGGTCCAGAAGTCACGCCGGCGCAACTCGCGCGTGACCGCGACCAACGTGAGAAAGACCAGGCCAACGGCGGCCAGGTAGCCGAGGCCGGACAAATCGTCGGCGCGGTTTGGATCGACGACGGCTGCCGCATCGGGAAGTTTCTCGTCGGCCTGATGATGGTCGATGACCACGGTATCGAGGCCAAGTTTTTTTGCTTCGGCAAGGGGTTCAAGACTCGTGACGCCACAGTCGACCGTGATCAGAAATTTCACGCCGCGTTCGGCAAACGATCGGATGGCATCAACATTCGGCCCGTACCCTTCGAAGATCCGGTCCGGGATGTGGACGATCGGATCCAGCCCACATTGCCGGAGATAGCTACAAAGCAGTGCTGCGGAGGTGGCGCCATCGACGTCGTAATCACCGAAAATGGCAACGCTCTCGCCGCGGATCGCCGCCTCGGCAATGCGGCGTGACGCAGCGGCCATGTCCGTGACCGAATGGGGATCGGGCATCAGCCGCTTGATGGTCGGATCAAGATAGCTCTCGACGTCATCGACATCGACATTCCGGCCGGCGAGAACGCGCGCGAGCAATTCATCGAGCCCGTACCGTTGCGCAATTGTCAGCGCACGTGCCGATCCACGCTCGTCGAGACGGTCTTTCCAGGCGCGCCCACTGAATGAACGTTCGACGCCAAGAAAAAAGCGGTCGCTTGAATTCAGAGGAGTTGCGGGGAACGCCATTGCCATAGGTCGTTGCGCGGGACCGTTGTAGCCCCGGGGAATCGGATTGCGGAAGCCTCATATATAGTGACGAAGGCCGCGCCGGCATGCCAGCCCCGATTAGCTCGCCGCTTCCGCGTGAATACGCAGTAGATCCGGGATGGTCGATGGATCCCGGCGGCCAAATCCGCATTCGGTGGCGATCGAAAAGCGTCCGGTATGTCTTTCTGCCGTGGCCAACCGCCTTTGTGTCCCAGCGAAGCCATCGGTGTAGTGTATCAGGCCCAAACAAAGCTCCGTTTCGGGCTTCATTTGCAAACGCTTGAGAGGCGCAAAGTAAGCGTCATCGCTGCGGTCGCGCGGTACCGGCATATGGATGAGTTGAATTGTACGTTTGATATCCGCACACAACCTGTTGGCGACATCAACCATGTCCCCCATGTCGGTCGGCTCGACCACATGCTTGTGGTTAGAATCTCCATAACAGAAGTGGAACATGAGCTCGATATCGCCGGGTACATGATCCGCTAGATCAGCCAGAATGCGCGAGAACGTGGCCAGCATCTCCGCCCGCGTCTTGCCGTACGCATTTGGCTCGCCACGCTGCAGCCGCGCGAACACTGCCGAAGCCACATCGAACTGGATGGCTATCTGATCTTGCGGAAGCGCGGCCGCAATCTTGTCAATCTCGCGCTTGAGCGCCTCGTTGAAGACCGGATCGAGCGGCTGATGAAGATCGTCCTGCAGGAACAGCCAGATGACCGAATGCGCGGGAACCAGGTCGATCTGGAAACGGCACTCTTGCGGGACCAAACCTTGCCGCTTCAGTTCGGCAAACTCAGCGTAGGACGCCTTGGCGATGTCGGCATAGAAAAGATTGTCGAATCGCACATCACACACGCTCTTGCCCGCGCGCAGTCGATACCGGATGCGCGCCGTACCCGTCGCATGGATGCGGAACAGTTCGTCGGATTTTTCTAGTGCCGGATTGTTGGCGAAGGCAGGCTCCAGCCACGTGATCCAGTCCGAGCGCTCGCCGGTCTCGCCATCGGGAATTCGCTTCAAGCGCGGTGCGAGCGCAGCGCTAACGGTCGTGAAGACTTCGCGCGCATCGCGAAGCGGCACGCTTCCGACAAGATGAATGTGGCGCATCAATTCGTCAGTCCAGGTGAAATTTTTCAAATTGCCGGTGTTCGGCCACGACGCGACGCACGGTGCCGGTCACCGACCGCATCACTACCGTTTCAGTCTCAATGACATCCTTGCCGAATTTGACACCACTCAACATGGCGCCGCTGGTGACGCCGGTCGCTGCAAAGAGACAATCGCCGCGCACCATGTCTTCAATCAAATATTTCTTCTTCGGGTCCTTGATGCCCATCGTCCGCGTGCGCTCGCGCAGTTCCTCGGTATCGATGATCAGGCGTGTCTGCATCTGACCGCCGATGCAGCGCAGCGCTGCGGCGGCCAACACGCCTTCCGGCGCGCCACCAATGCCGAGATAGATGTCGATGCCGGTCTTCGGCTCGGCACAATGGATCACACCGGCCACGTCGCCATCGCTGATCAGGCTAACGGCAGCCCCGGTCTTGCGCACTGCCGCGATAATGTCGGCGTGGCGCGGCCGATCCAGCAGGATCGCGGTGATCTCGCTCGGCTTCACACCTTTGGCCTTGGCGAGGTTGCGGATATTTTCGTCGGGCGGAGCATCGAGATCGATGATGCCCTTCGGATAGCCCGGACCAATGGCGATCTTGTCCATGTAGCAATCGGGTGCATGCAATAGCGTGCCGTCATTTGCCATGGCGATCGTGGCAATCGCTCCCGGCATGTTCTTGGCGCAAAGCGTGGTGCCTTCGAGCGGATCGACTGCGATATCGACTTTCGGCCCCATCTTGGTGCCGACCTTCTCGCCGATGAACAGCATCGGCGCTTCGTCGATCTCGCCCTCGCCGATCACAACCGTGCCGTCGATCGGCAGCTTGTTGAGTTCGCGCCGCATGGCGTCGACCGCAGCCTGGTCGGAAGCTTTGTCCTTGCCGTGGCCGCGCAAACGCGCCGAGGAGACCGCCGCACGTTCAGTTACACGCACGATCTCGAGGCTGAGAATGCGCTCCAGCACCAATTCTGGCTGGACGGTAATACTCGCCATTAGACGCTCCCCTCACAAACGCGGATCTCGCAACAGCGGGCCGCTCAGTTCTTTTCGATCCGGATCACCTGCGGCCGGCCTGAGATCACCCTATCGCGACCCACCGCCGCAAGGGCCTTGCGCACGGCATCCTCGCTGGTCGCATAGGTAATGAGAATAACGGGGACGGAACCCGCCTTGGTATCGCGGCCAAGGTGGGCCGGATCGTGTCGCTGCACAATCGACTCCAGGGAAATCTCCTGCTCCGCAAGACGTTTTGCGATCGTAGCCGCAGTTCCCGGCTTGTCCCGCGCGACAAGACGGATGTAGTAGCCCCCTTCGTGACGCTGCATCGGCGCCTTGCGCACGCTTGTTAGCCTTGCGGTTGGCCGCCCGAATGGCGCGGTGCGAACACCGCGCGCAATGTCACCAATGTCAGAGAGGACGGCAGATGCGGTCGCCGCACCGCCGGCACCGGGACCGACCAAGGTCAGCGGGTTGATATCGGTCGCGTCAATTGTCACGGCGTTGGTGACACCCATCACCTGGGCAATTGCGGAGTCCTTGCGCACCATCGTCGGATGGACGCGTTGTTCAATCCCTTTCGGTGTCTTGACCGCCACGCCTAGCAGCTTTACGCGGTAGCCGAGCTCGTCGGCCGCGGTCAAATCGGCAGGCGTGATTGATGATATGCCTTCGACGTAGATCGCGCTTTGGTCGACTTTGGTGCCAAACGCAAGGCTCGCCAAAATCGCAAGCTTCTGCGCGGTGTCGTGGCCCTCGATGTCAAAACTCGGGTCCGCTTCCGCATAACCCAGTCGCTGCGCTTCCTTCAGGCATTCCGCAAAAGCCATTTTCTCCTGCTCCATCCGCGTGAGGATGTAATTGCAGGTGCCGTTCAAGATGCCGTAGATGCGTTCAAACGAATTGCCGGCCATTCCTTCGCGCAAAGTCTTCACGATTGGAATGGCGCCGCCCACCGCAGCCTCAAAATTGAGTGCGACATGTTTGGCTTCGGCAAGCGCCGCAAGCTTGCCGCCATGCCTGGCGAGCAACGCCTTGTTGGCCGTCACCACCGATTTGCCGGAGGCGAGAGCGGCCTCGACAGCGCTCTTCGCCGGATCTCCCGCACCACCGACCAATTCGACAAACACATCGATGCCTGGCTCAAGCGCGAGCGCAACCGGATCGGAAAACCATTTCAGTTTCTTGAGATCAACACCACGATCCTTACCGCGCGAGCGCGCGCAGACCGCGACGACCTCTATGGCGCGGCCACATCGCGCAGCTAACGCATCGCGCTGACGCGTCACCTGCGCGACCAAGGCCGCGCCGACTGTGCCTAAACCGGCGACTCCCACTTTCAGCGCTGCGGCCATGAACGTGTGCGTCCGTGGTTAGCGCCGCGTGGCGAGCGGAACGACGTTGTGCAGTTGTTCCGGCGCGTTGTCGAGGAAGCGCCGGACGTTGCGGGCGGCCTGGCGGATGCGCTGCTCGTTTTCGACCAGCGCGATGCGCACAAAACCTTCGCCGTATTCACCAAACCCAATACCCGGCGATACCGCAATATCGGCCTTCTCCACCAGTAGCTTGGAAAATTCCACGCTGCCGAGGCTCTTGAAAGGCTCGGGGATCGGTGCCCACGCAAACATCGACGCACGCGGCGCCGGCACGTGCCATCCGGCACGTCCAAAACTTTCGACCAGGACGTCGCGCCGACGCTTGTAGGTCTCGCGCATCTCTTTGATGCAATCGTCGGGTCCGTTGAGCGCGGCGGTTGCCGCCACTTGCACCGGCGTAAACGCGCCGTAGTCGAGATAGGACTTCACGCGGCCAAGCGCCGCGATGATGCGTTCGTTGCCGACGGCAAAGCCGATGCGCCACCCTGGCATCGAGAACGTCTTCGACATCGATGTGAATTCCACGACGATATCGTTGGCGCCCGGCACCTGCAGCAGCGACGGCGGCGGATGGTCGTCGAAGTAAACTTCGGCATAGGCGAGATCGGAGAGCACGAGAATTTCGTGCTTCTTCGCAAAGGCAACCAGATCCTTGTAGAAATCGAGCGTCGCAACATAGGCCGTTGGGTTGGCCGGATAACAGACGACAACCGCGGTGGGCTTCGGGATCGAATGCACAATCGCGCGTTCAAGCGTATGGAAGAAATTTGCTGTCGGCTCCGACGGAACAGAGCGGATCGCGCCTCCCGCCATCAGAAATCCGAAGGCATAAATCGGATAGCTCGGGTTCGGCACAAGCACGACATCGCCGGGCGCGGTGATGGCCTGCGCCACATTCGCGAAACCTTCCTTCGATCCGAGCGTGGTGACGATCTGTGTATCCGGGTTGAGCTTCACGCCGAAACGGCGTTCGTAATAAGCCGCCTGCGCACGTCGCAATCCGGGAATGCCGCGCGAGGCCGAATAACGGTCCGTGCGAGGCTTGCCGAGCGTTTCCTTGAGCTTCTCGATCACATGCGCGGGCGCCGGCAAATCTGGATTGCCCATGCCGAGATCAATGATGTCCGCTCCCGCGTTGCGGGCCTTCGCCTTGGCTTTGTTCACCTCTTCGAAGACGTAAGGTGGCAAACGGCGAATACGGTAAAACTCTTCCATCGCTCAAACCCTAAAGGCTACGGTCTGCCTGCGCACGGTTGTCCGAAAACCAGTTTCAGCCTTTCAAAACCGAGCGCTGACTGCCCTCTCAAGCCGGCAGACATTACCCCGGCTGGCTTTTATCACGGGTTCGCCTTCGCGCCAGTATTTTGCCCATCATCAACGTCTTTCGGCGGTTTTTTGGCAGTCAAAGGGGGCTTTTTCCCGGGCGGCGGACGGCCTTCCTGTCGGTCGCGCTGGTTCGCCAGGTCCCTTTCGAGCCTGAGCTGCTCTTCGTCGGTCATTGGGACCGATGCACGATCCGGCGGCATGTCGTGCACTGCAGGATAGTTGTATGGCGCCTCCGGACGCGCCGGAGCACCCGCAGGCAGGCCCATTATATCCGCCGGGATCTTGTCAATGATCGGGCCGGGCGAGCAGCCGCTGAGCCCGGCGGCGAGCCACACGGAGGCCCATCGTCTACGTTCAAATACACGCATGCGTCCGCGAGGCCCTGCCGGCTGAACGGGAAATCGATGTAAACTCAATGAATTGTAACATAGTCCTGCTACCCGGCTAATATGGCCGCAGCAAGGTCACGCGGCGCTAACCGATTGGCTGAACACCGGCGAAACCATGCGCCGAAACCCGGCTTGCGATGGAACGCCGTCCGGGCCACTTCTGTTGGCAGGGATCGAGCGGAATTCGGATGGACAAGCCAACCAAAGACCCAGCAAGCATCGGGGAGGTCGACATCGAGGCCTTCTCGCACAACCTTGCTCGCATGGTTGAGGAAGGCGGCAAGGCGCTCGCGGCCTATCTAAAACCGCGCGAACAAGGCGAGATTCCCGGCGAACTTTCCGAAGATGTCACCGATGCGGTGAAGTCGCTTGGCCGTGTCGCTGAATATTGGTTGTCCGATCCACGCCGTGCGCTCGAAGTTCAGACCAGCCTCGGCCGCGCATATCTCGAGCTATGGGCCGGCGCAGTCAAACGCATGGCCGGAGAACAAACGGCGCCGATCGCTAAACCCGATCCGAAAGACAAACGTTTTGCGGATCCAGAGTGGTCGCAAAACCAGTTCTTCGATTTTCTAAAACAGGTCTATCTGCTCACAGCGCAGTGGGGTGACCGGTTGGTCAAGGACGCGGCCGGCGTGGACGAGCTGACGCGCAAGAAGGCGGAGTTTTACGTCAAACAGATCGCCAATGCGATCTCGCCATCAAACTTCGTGCTGACAAACCCGGAGTTGCTGCGCGAAACTTTGTCGTCGAATGCGGAAAATCTCGTCCGCGGCATGCATATGCTTTCGGAAGATATCAAGGCTGGCCACGGCAACCTCAAAATTCGGCAATCCGATCCGTCGATGTTTGAGATCGGCCGCAACCTTGCGCTCACACCGGGCAAGGTTGTTTTCCAGAACGAGCTGATGCAGCTCATCCAATACGAAGCGACGACCAAGGACGTACTAAAAATACCCCTGCTGATCGTGCCGCCGTGGATCAACAAATTCTATATCCTCGATCTCACGCCTGAAAAATCCTTCATCAAATGGTGTGTCGATCAGGGCATTACAGTTTTCGTCGTGTCCTGGGTTAATCCCGACGCAAAGCTCGCGGAAAAAAGCTTCGAAGAGTACATGCGAGAAGGCGTGATCGCGGCACTCGACGCGATCGAAGCCGCCACGGGCGAAAAACAGGTCAACGCTATCGGCTATTGCGTCGGCGGAACGCTATTGTCGATCACCCTCGCCTATCTCGCTGCGAAAAAACAGAGCCGCGTCAAGTCGGCGACATTGTTCGCCGCACAGGTCGACTTCAGCAACGCCGGCGATTTGATGGTTTTCGTCGACGAAGAGCGGGTCAAGCAACTCGAAGAGCATATGAAGAAGCAAGGCTATCTCGAAGCCTCGCGCATGGCGAATACCTTCAACATGTTGCGCTCGAATGACCTGATCTGGCCCTATATCGTCAACAATTACATGCGCGGCAAGATGCCGTTGCCGTTTGATATTCTGTACTGGAATTCAGATGCCACACGCATGCCGGCGGCCAATCATTCGTTTTATTTGCGCAACTGTTACCTCGAAAACAGGCTGACCAAGGGCGAAATGGAAATTGCGGGAGTCACGCTCGATCTGCACAAGGTGAAGGTTCCGGTTTACAATCTCGCGACCGTCGAGGATCACATTGCGCCAGCTAAATCGGTGCTGTTCGGCTCGCAATATTTCGGCGGCCCGGTGAAATACGTGCTGGCAGGCTCCGGCCATATCGCCGGCGTGATCAATCCACCGGCCAAGCCGAAGTACCAATATTGGACCGGCGACAAGCCGACGGGTTCCAGTGTCGACAACTGGCGCAAGACCGCAACCGAGCATCCGGGATCGTGGTGGCCCGATTGGCTGGATTGGCTCAAGGGCCAAGCTCCCGAAACGGTGCCGGCGCGCAAGGTTGGCGGCGGCAAGCTCAAGCCGCTGGAGGACGCGCCCGGCTCTTACGTTAAAGTCAAAAGCTGGGAATGAGCGCGCGTCACGACGCCAGTTTTACAGGCACCTTGAGATAGCGCACGCCATTGGCCTCTGCGGGCGGAAATTTGCCGGCACGGATGTTGACCTGGATTGAAGGCAACAGAAGAAGCGGCGCCGCCAGCGTGGCATCTCGCGCGTCACGCATTTTGACGAAATCATCCTCGCTCACGCCTTCGTGCACGTGCACATTGCGCGCCCTTTCTTCTCCGACAGTTGTCTCCCAGGCGTATTGGTCACGGCCCGGCGCCTTGTAGTCGTGACACATAAATAACCGCGTCTCACTCGGCAGCGACAAAATGCGCTGAATTGACCGATAGAGATCGCGGGCGTTGCCGCCCGGGAAATCGGCGCGTGCAGTGCCGTAGTCCGGCATGAACATGGTATCGCCGACGAACACCGCGTCGCCGATTTTGTAGGAAATACAGGCCGGTGTATGGCCCGGCGTATAAATAACTTCAGCGTCGATACTGCCGACTTTGAAGTGTTCTCCGTCCTTGAACAGATGGTCAAATTCCGACCCATTGCCTGAAACATCGATGGCGTTGAATACCGGACGGAAAATTCGTTGCACATCCTTGATGCGGTCACCGATCGCCACCCTCGCGCCGGTTTTCAGTTTGATATAGGGGGCGCCTGACAGATGGTCCGCGTGCGCATGAGTCTCGAGCACCTGCTCGATTTTCACGCCAAGCTTTCTCGCCTCTGCAAGCATTGCGTCGGCTGACTGCACCGTCGCATTACCACTGCGATGGTCGAAATTGAGCACCGGATCGATCACCGCGCCCTCTTTGGTGGCGGAATCCCACACCAGATAGCTCACGGTATTGGTGGGCTCATCAAAAAATGCCCGTATTTCAAGCTTGGCAGCGGTCATGGCAGTGCTCCCGTCTTTTGTTCGATTTCTGACTTGACTTATATATTAGCAACTCCTAATTTAGCAATAGCTAATTTACGGAGCTTCGGACATGCCGCTGCAAACTCTCCCGCGATCGAAATCTGCGGGGACTACGGGCATAGCTGAGCTTGAGCGCAAGGCTGCGGAGGCCGCCGGACTGCTCAAGCTGCTCGCCAACGAAAATCGGCTGTTGATCCTGTGCCGCCTTGCGGTCGCCGGCGAAATGTCGGTCGGCGATCTCGCAGATGCGGTGGACTTGAGCCAGTCGGCGCTATCGCAACATCTCGCCAAGATGCGCGAAGACGGCCTGCTCGCCACGAGACGTGAGGCGCAGGCTGTCTTTTATCGTATCGCAGACCCGAATGCGGCGCGATTGCTTGCCCTGCTTAAGAGCATCTATTGCCGGTGACCGGGCCAACGAAACAAGAAAAAATGGAGAGTGACGATGACTAATCTGAAGACAATTTCCCCAGCGCGCGCCGCCGAACTCGTGCGCAAGGGCGCCGTGCTGATCGATATCCGCGAAGCTGATGAGCACGCGCGCGAGCGCATCCCCGGCGCGCGCCATCACGCGCTGAGCCGCATCGACGCCGAAGCCCCCGCGCGGCCCGGTGACGATGTGTTGGTATTTCATTGCCGCTCCGGCGCGCGGACCAAGGGCAACGCTGCGCGCCTGTCCGGCGCATCTCAAGACTGCGAAACCTATGTTCTCGACGGCGGCATCGAGGCATGGAAGAAGGCCGGCTTACCGGTCACACTCGATCGCAGTCAGCCGATCGACATCATGCGCCAGGTTCAAATTGGCGCCGGCAGTCTGGTGCTTGTCGGGGTTGTTCTCGGCACGCTGGTTGCTCCTGTCTTCTACGCACTCTCGGGAATTGTCGGGGCCGGATTGCTGTTCGCCGGCACCACCGGATTCTGCGGCATGGCGCGGCTGCTGGCATTGATGCCATGGAACCGGCGCAAGACTGTCGCAGCGTGATGACAATCCTGCATGATTTGTTGGCCGTCGCCTCAGGCAGCGTCGTCGGTTTCGTGCTGGGCTTGGTCGGCGGCGGTGGTTCGATTTTGGCGGTGCCTTTGCTGGTTTACGTGGTAGGGGTGCCCTCTCCGCACGTTGCTATAGGCACGAGCGCTATCGCCGTTGCTGTCAGCGCCGCGGCCAATCTCGCCGGCCACGCCCGCGCACAAACCGTGAAGTGGCCCTGCGCAATTACATTTGCGATCGCCGGCATGATCGGTGCTGCCGCAGGCGCCCAGCTCGGAAAGACGATAGAGGGCGGCCGCCTCCTATCGATGTTTGGTGCGCTGATGATTGCCGTCGGCATTCTGATGCTGCGGCCACGCAAATCCGGCGGCGACTCTGACGTCAAACTCACCCGCGAAAGCATGCCGCGCTTGTTGCCGCTCCTGATTGGCGTCGGCCTTGCCGTTGGCGCGCTGTCGGGTTTTTTTGGTATCGGCGGCGGCTTTCTGATTGTGCCAGGACTGATTGGCGCGACGGCGATGCCGCTTATTAATGCGATCGGCTCATCGCTAGTTTCAGTGACAGCCTTTGGGCTCACCACCGCAGCGAGCTACGCTTGGTCCGGGCTGGTCGATTGGCGGCTGGCCGGTCTCTTCATACTTGGTGGCGTGCTCGGCGGTTTTCTGGGAATTAAGCTCGCGCGCCATCTCGCCGGCCACAAGCACGCGCTCACCCTCACCTTTTCCGCCATTGTTATCGCCGTCGGACTTTACGTCGTTGTCAAATCGATGACGGGTTCTTGATGCTGCGACTACGCGACAAAGGCTGCCGCTTCGCC
The DNA here is from genome assembly GCA_963817815.1 of uncultured Alphaproteobacteria bacterium. Lineage (GTDB taxonomy): Bacteria > Pseudomonadota > Alphaproteobacteria > Rhizobiales > Xanthobacteraceae > Pseudolabrys. The sequence goes on from CAWFPY010000001.1 coordinate 576,263, forward strand.
TAATCTCCCGCCCGCGGGAAACGAGGGAGGAATGGCAATGTCCAAGGAACTGCTCTGGCTGACGCTAACCGTCATCCTGACCGGCGTGATGTGGGTACCCTACATTCTCGATCGCATAGTGGTGCGCGGGCTGATGGGAGCCATGGCCAACCCGGCCCGCAACGACAAGCCGCAATCGCCCTGGGCACAGCGGCTCTACTTTGCGCACACCAATGCCGTTGAAAACCTCATTATCTTCGCGCCACTCGTGCTGATCCTCGACGCGCAAGGCTATTCGACCGAAGGCACCGTGATTGCCTGCGCAGTCTATTTCTGGGCTCGGCTCGCGCACGCTGTGGTCTACACGATGGGCGTGCCGGTTCTGCGCACCCTCGCCTTTGCCGTTGGCTTTGTGGCGCAAGTAACACTCGCACTGGCCGTATTCGGAAAACTCTAGCTGACGAGCGCGGCGCGTTCGACGATTGCATGCAGGTCCGCTCCTCGCGGCAATAGCCCGAACACTGACCCGCCCTCGCCATCGAGGCGGGAGGCGCAAAACGCGTCCGCCACCACGGCTGGCGCGTGTTTGATCAGTAGAGCGGCCTGCAACGCCAGCACCAGCTCGCGCACCAGCGCGCGTGCCTGCCCCTCGTCGTTGTGCTCAGGCGCACCGATGCGTTTTAACAAGCGATCGGCAAACCCCTTCAGGCGTGCATCGCCACCCAGTTCGCTCCGCAGGACGTCCGGTAAATTCGTCGCACGGCCCATCGCGCGCAACACATCGAGGCACATGACATTGCCCGATCCTTCCCAGATCGAGTTGACCGGCGCCTCGCGGTAGAGCCGCGGCATGATGCTTTCCTCGATGTAGCCGGAACCACCCAGCACCTCCATCGCCTCGTAAGTAACGAATGGCGTGCGCTTGCAAATCCAGAATTTCGCTGCTGGCGTCACCACGCGACGGATGACCTGCGCTACCTCGTCGTTCTCGTCGTAAGCGCGAGCAAGGCGCATCGTCAGTGCGAGCGCGGCCTCAGCTTCGATCGCGAGATCGGCCAATACGTTCGTCATCAGCGGCTGGTCGACCAGTTTTTTCTGGAATGCCATGCGATGCCGCGCATGGTGGATCGCTTGCGTCACCGCCTGACGCATCAGCGCCGAAGATCCGATGCAGCAGTCGAGCCGCGTGTAGTTTCCCATCTCGATGATGGTCGGAATTCCGCGCCCTTCCTCACCAACAAGCTGCGCATAGGCCCCATGAAATTCGACCTCGCTCGATGCATTCGAGCGGTTTCCGAGTTTGTCCTTGAGACGAATAATATGGATGCCATTACGTTCGCCCTCGGGCGTCCAGCGCGGCATGAGAAAACAACTCAAGCCCTTCGGCGCCTGGGCAAGAACCAGGAACGCGTCGCACATGGGCGCCGACATGAACCATTTGTGGCCATACAGGCGGAAGGTCCCGTCGCCGGCCGGCTCTGCCCGCGTTGTATTGGTTCGCAGATCGGAGCCGCCCTGATTTTCGGTCATGCCCATGCCGATCAAGGCGGCACTCTTGAGCCGCGCCGGGCGGAAGCGGCGGTCATAGTCGCGCGAAAAGATCCGTGGCAACCACTCCGCGGCAATCGCGGGTGCGTTGCGAAGCGTCGGCACCGAGCCATAGGTCATCGCGACCGGGCAATATACCCCGCTTTCGATTTGCCCGAGCATGTAGGTGCCGGCTGCGCGCGCCACGTGGGCGCCAGGCTTCGGTTCGGCCCATGGACTGGAGTGAAGTCCCGCTTTGAGGGCTAGTTCGAGCAACGCGTGCCAGGCCGGATGAAATTCGACCTCATCGATACGGTGACCATAACGATCGAGCGTACGCAGCTGTGGCGTGAACTTGTTGGCGTCAAAGCCGAGCTGGATCGTTTCCGGCTTGCCAAGCGTTGCGCCGAGCGCACTCAGTTCGCTATCGGCCCAACCCGCCGCTTCGCGCCCCACGGCTTCGCGTAGCGCGCGGTCGCTCAAAAACAGATTGTAGGGCTCAAGTGGCGGCGGCTGGTTCTGGACCTCGAACATCGGCCGTAGGTCTCCGACATAAGCCCTGCATTGTACCAGCCGAATCAGGGGAACAAGGCCACCTGCTCCAGACCCATGGTTTCGGCCCAGCCCATGACGAGATTCATGTTCTGGATGGCCTGCCCGGAGGCACCTTTCACCAGGTTGTCCAGCGCTGAAATGACGATGGCCCGACCCGGGATGCGATCCTTGGCAACGCCAATGAAGGTCATGTTCGAGCCGCGGACATGCCGGGTTTGCGGCGTTTCGCCGAACGGCAGCACATGCACGAAGGGTTCCTTCATGTACGACTTTAAAAGTATTGCATGAAGGTCCTCGGGCGTCCGGCCACGCCGTCCCCGGACGTAAATGGTCGAAAGGATGCCCCGGTTCATCGGCACCAGGTGCGGCGTGAAGGTCACAATGACCTCCCGTTCGGCCGCCAACGAAAACTCCTGGTCGAGCTCCGCCATGTGCCGGTGATGACCGACGCCATAGGCGTGAAAGCCTTCGGAGACTTCAGAGAACAACATGGCCTCTTTCGCGGCGCGCCCCGCCCCCGTCATGCCCGACTTGGCATCGACGACAATTTCGTCAAGTTCGATCGCCTTGTTCTTGATCAGCGGAATGAGCGGCAACTGCGCGCAAGTGGTGTAGCAGCCAGGATTGGCGACGAGACGCGCCTTCCTGATCTCGCGCCGGTGAATTTCCGTAAGACCGTAGACCGCCTCTTTTTGCAGCTCAGGTGCGTGATGTTCGTGGCCGTACCATTTCGCATAAGCAGCCGTGTCCGCGAGCCGAAAGTCAGCAGACAGGTCGACGATCTTTGTCGCCGGCGACTGCGTGAGCAGCTCCTTCACGACCTTCTGCGTGGTCGCGTGCGGCAGGCGCAGAATGCGACATCGAGCGCAATCTTGCTCCAGTCGAGGCCGTCGACCGCGACAAGCTGTGGCAAGGGAAACGGCGAGAACTGCGGAAATACATCGCGCATCGCCTTGCCGGCGCTGCGCTCGGCAGTGAGAAGAACGATCTCGACGCGCGGGTGGCGCAGCAACACGCGCACCAACTCGCCCCCGGTATAGCCCGAGGCCCCCAATACGCCGATCTTCGCTTTCGTGGCCATGACTCGATCCTTATCCAGAAGTCTTAAAGAACTACCGGAAGAAGGCCAACAGCGGTTTTAGTCTGGGGATTGTGCCGCGGCCTCAAATCCGGCGGCACGGGAAACGACGATGCTACGCCCGTGCCGTGGTGGCACGGCGGCGGCGAAGCGTCTTTGCTGCAAAAAGCATCGTCATGACCGGGGCATATAGGCTGCATCCTTTGCCCGGTCAAGCCGCTGCCCAACCAGCGGCAATGGCTGCTCATTCAGCATCGCCTTGACTACCACTGAACGCGCCATCACCGGGTCAATCCGGTAAGCGTCGATCATATCCTTACAGTCGGCCACGATCGCATCGGCGTCCTGCATGATCTTCAGGCGCTTGAAATGGTCGTCGTGATGGAGGCCCATACTGGCGCCCACGATGTCGAGAATGTTGATGATACGGAATGGCCAGTCGCGTTCGTGCGCGCACAGCTCGCGATGGTCGACATGATAAATCGCCACTAATGCGTCGATTCCCGGGCAGACGAGAGGTCGGCCCGCTGCTGACCGCAGCGCCGATAATGCTGCCATGCCTGAGCGTAGTCCGGATCGCAAGCCCGTGCCATTGGCGGTGGCGCCGGAAACGAACGCTCCGGCGGCAGCTCCCGCAGCGGGTCTTCGCCGGGTCGAGCAGATCATGGGAACGGCAATCAGCCTCGATGTCCGCGACGGGAGCGTTGAGCCAGCTGCCCTGGACGACGCATTCGAGTTCCTGCGCCAGGTCGACCGCCGATTTCAGCACGTACAAGCCCGAGAGCGAGGTCAGCCGCCTTGGCCGCGGAGAGCTCCGCGAGATCGACTGCAGCCCGGAGCTGCGCGAGGTTCTCGAGCTATGCGAGAGGGTCCGTCGTGACAGCGAAGGCTACTTCGACATTCGGGCCCACAGGACCGACGGCAGTGTGGATCCAACGGGTCTGGTCAAGGGTTGGTCGCTCGACAGAGCCGGCCGCATCCTGGACGCCGCCGGGGCCCGCAACTTCTGCATCAACGGCGGCGGCGACGTGGTCGCCCGAGGAGAGGCCGCGTCAGGGCAGGCCTGGCGCGTTGGGATACGCCATCCCGTCATCGCCGACCAGCTGGCCGCGGTGCTGGCCGTGACAGACGGCTGCGTGGCCACCTCCGGCGCGTACGAACGAGGCGATCACGTTCGCGACCCATTCACGGGCCTCCCGCCTGTGGGAGTGCTGAGCGTTACGATCGTGGGACCGAGCCTGACTTTCGCAGACGCGTACGCCACAGCCGCCTTCGCTATGGGCCCCAGAGGATTGGCCTGGGTAGCCGGCCGACCGGGCTACGAAGGTTGCGCCGTGACGGCGGACCCGGACGGCTCGAACGCGCGGCTGACATGGACGCCTGGTTTCGACAGCTGGTTCGCAGAACGCACCTGAGATCGAGGCGTCGCGACCGCCGGGCGGAGCTGTGTCGCAGCCCGACGCAGCTACCAGAGGAAAGGTCGCAGCCCCAGCAGCTGCTGGTCCGCGATTGCGGAGATGTAGCCCGCGAGCAGGAGCAATCCCACGGTCATGTGAAGTTGGATGTTGGCGGCCATCGTACCCATCAGGGCGTAGGGGCTGTCGTAGAAGCGGCCCAGGCCATCGTGGACCCTGGTCGCCAGCGGAATCGCGAACAGTACGAGCAGGGTGGGAATGGGCAGGACGCCCGCGGCCACTCCGATCACGACAACGAGGAAGCTGGCAGCGACCGCCACATCGAAGCCACCTATCACGGCCTGCTTGGACCAGCGGACCGGCAGCGTCCTCTTCCCGACCTTCGCGTCCCCGGTCCGGTCGGGTATCTCGTTGACGTACAGGATCATAGCCACCAGAAGAGCGACCGGAATCGAAACCACGAAGGCCTCGAGCGTGACCGTGCCGCGCGACTGGACGGTGAACGCACCCAGCAGCATGACCGGCCCAAACCCGATAGCCGTCGCTATCTCGCCCACTCCCCTATACACGAGCTTGAACGGCGGCATCGTGTAGGCCAGGCTGATGAAGAACCCGGCAGCGACGATCACCACCAGCGCCGGCGAACCTCGCACGACCAGCAGGACGAGACCCAGGACGGCCGCGACCAGATAGCAGCCGGCTGCCAGTAGCGACATCTCACGGATTGAGACCAGGGCGTTCTGCAGGACCCGAGAGCCACCACTGAACTTGGTCGGCGTCGTGTTGGCATCATCGGCGCCCTGCAGCGTATCGAACACGTCATTGGCCACGTTCAGGCCCAGATGTACGGCGGACGCGGCCGCCAGGGTGATCAGCGCCGTGAGGAGGTCGAAGGAGCCTGCTCGGGCGGCCACCGCGAAACCCAGGAGGACCGGAGCGAAGGTGGCGCTGAGGAACGGAGCTCGGGTGGCTCGGAACAGGAGTAGGGCGGGCGAAAGGCGCGGCCGGACCGGCACACCTCGGGCTGCGGAAAGCGCCTCGAAATAGCGACGGGCCTTGGGCAGGCTGCGCTCGTACGCGGCGGGCAGCGGCAGGTCGCGCTCATCCCAGGCCCAGGTGCGATCGGGAGCGACGACGAAGCGACCGCGCGGCCTTGCCCCAAGGACCCCCCAGATCGTGACGTGGCTGCGCTCGTCGAATCCACCACCGGGAAGTGGCCTTATGTGGCTGCCCGTTAGCGCCACGTGGGCTCCGGACGCGAGCTTGAAGCCGGGCGGCTCGGAGAAGCGGACCGTACCCTGATCCGGCTTGACGTCGACCTCCACGTCCACGTTGACGGGATAACCGTCCTCGGCGACCCAGCTGAGGACGGCGTGGCTGAACGCGGCGAGCAGCGTCAGGCCGTCCGCTATGCTCGTCCGTGCTCCGCCAGGAGTGCTCTCGGTCGCGACAGGCTCGGGTGGTTCGGCGGTCGCGGCAGGCTCGGGTGGTTCGGCGGTCGCGGCAGGCTCAGCGGTCGGGGCCGGTTCGGCAGGCGTAGGGCGAGCGACTGGTTCGAGCTCAGGGGCGGCGGTAGGGACCTTCTCTGGTCTCTTGGTCTCGCCGGGGGCCACCGGGGCGCTCAGCCCCGGCTACGCCGAACCTCGGCCGCCGCAGAGCTGGGCTCACCGGGCCACCTCGGCCGCAATCGTCACCTGCGGCGCCCGATCCGCTCGGCCGTCAGGCCAGAACCAGGTCCGCCGGGGAGTGAGCTCGATCAGCACTCGCTCGAAGAGCAGTGGAAACCCGAGGCGCGACTTGAGCAAACCCATGACGGCCGGATCCTTCCGCTTCCAGTTGTCCAGAAGCCGTTCCCAGCCGGCATGGAGATCATCCTCAGCAACTCTGGCGTCGCACTGGATCGTCACCTTGCCAGTGAACGTTCCGATCGCGTCGGGGTTGGTGATGGAGAAGCTGGACCGTGGATTGGCCTTGATGTGCGCCACTTTGCTGCTATCGAGCGCGCTCGAGGTCATGAAGATGCGATCGCCCCAGAGCAGCGGAATCATCGGGTAGGTGATGGGCCGACCGTCCGCGCCGATGACCGTCAGTTCCGCGACCAGGGCGGCATCGATGAGGCGGGCAACCGGGTACGGCAGCGCGGGCAATTCGAACCTCCGAGCGCGAGACCCAAACAGATGGCTGCCCGAATTGTACGGAGTCCGGCGCTACTCCCGTCTGTCGGGATACTGCCGCCCATCAAGCCTGGGTTCGGCCGGCGGCCTCAGCGAGTCCGGTCGCGCTCTGGCGAGCCGCCGAAGAAGCGGATGGAGGCGGCGCCGGCTTCCCGCTGCTCGTGGGTGATCAGATGGCGCCGGTCATGGGTGCTGTTGTGGGCGTATGCGGCAAGCCCCTTCTGGAGAGCCTCGAGGCGCTCAAGCTGGGAGACGAGGATCGTCGACCAGCGCTGCCCTACGTCCCGGGGCCCAGAGGCAGCGGCCGCCCACAGGGCGTAGAGGTCCTGCAAGCAGATCTCAGCCGAACCCAGGCGGGCCAACCAGGCGGCGTCGGTCGAGAGATCGAGGAGTCGCGCTACGGCAGCGCTCGAAGCGTCGGCGATCTGCGCGCAGATGGGGCAGCGCGGATCTACAAGGTCAGCCAGCCCGCGGCCCTGCGCAGCGGCGTCCTTGCCGGCGAGTCCCTTCAGAGCGGCAAGGCGCCGGCGCAGGACGGCGTCCAGGAGCACCGCCGTGGCGAGCTGGCTGCTCGTCTGCAGCAGCTCCATCCTGGCCAGGCCGACGCTGTGCGGCTGGCAGAATCCGAGGCCTTTGTCCATCCTGGCCCGCAGGCCCACGTCCGTGGCGCCTTCGCGAGCCAGACCACGCAGGGCCGCGTAGGCCGCTTCCTCGCGGGCGTCGCAGACCGGGCACCGACCATGCTCCACGGCCTCGGCCAGCCGAATCTCCTCGAAGTCACGGGCGGGCAGCCTGCCCGGCTGCCCGGTCACGGCTTCGGCCGAAGAGCGGCTGGTGTGGTCATCTGCCACAGCCTAACGCGCCGGCCGCGTCGGAGTGCGCCTCCCCCACCGGACCGGCCACGACGAGCCTCAACCACGCCGCGTCATGGTTAGGTAGGTCACGCCGAATCCGAGGATGCACCACACGCCCAACGTCAGGAAGGCTCCCAATGGCAGTCCGAACTCGTTCGGCGCGAGGGTCCCTCGTATCAGCTCGCCCATGGCCTGAATGGGGAGCACCCGGTGGATCGCCTCGAGCCAGACCGGCAGCTTCTCCGGCAGGAATGTCAACGGAGAGAACATGAGCACGAAGATCACGAGCGCCTGGGTAACGATCACGGTCAGCATGTAGGGCAGAACCGAGGCGATGGCGTACCCGACGCACGCCGCGGTGAGGGCGACCATCAGCACGGCAGGAACGACGAGAGGGCTGACCTGCAGGTCCAGGCCGAATCGCCAGGCACCGACAAGAACGCCGAGCGCCACGCCCGGGATCACGATCCCGAGCCAGACGGTCAGGTCGGCGGCGAGATAGGCCAGCCGCGGCACCGGCAGCGATCGCATGTAGTCGAGACTGCCTTCGGACCTCTGTTCGCCGACCGTCTGAGGCAGAGCAACCAGACCGACGGAGATCATCGTGATCGCGGGCGCCCCCGTGGCGATCAGGTATATGGACGTCCGGTCCAGCATCGGGAACAGCAGCGGGTATCCGAGCACTATGCCCAACGAGAAGAGCGCCTGGACGGCCATCATCAGCGGCAGGTACTCCTTCTTGCGCAGCGCCTGCCAGGTCAGGAGCAACCGGTAGCTACGCAGCTGCTGCATGCAGGGCCTCCTCCGTCTCCTCCGGCCGGGCGGCCACGTCGCCGACCAGCGCCACGTAGACATCCTCGAGGGTGGCCGGCCCAAGAACGAACTCCTCTATCACACCGGACCGCTGGAGCGATTCGGCCCAGGCCACGGCCTGGCTGGCACCGTCCGACGGAATGGCCACCATCAGTCGATTGCCCACCGCCACGGGCGATCCCGGGAACGGCGAGACCGGCGCGCCCGCCGTGCCCGGATCGAGGACGAGCTCGAGACGAAGGGCAGCGCCGATGCGCGCCTTCAGCTCGGCCGGGGTCCCCTCGGCGATGACCCGGCCGCCGTCGAGGATCGCCAGCCTGTCGACCGAACGCTCCACTTCGATCACGTTGTGGGTCACCAGCAGGACTGCGGCGCCATCATCGGCGAGTCTTCGGACGTGCTTCCACAGAAGGCGGCGACGCAGCGGATCCACGTCGTTCGTGGGTTCGTCCAGCATCACGACGCGTCCGGGCCAGACTGCGGCCATGGCGAATGCCACGAGCCGCTTGACGCCGCCAGACAGGCTGGCAGCGTCGACGTCCAGCCAAGCGCCGATGTCCAGAGCATCGACCAGCAGCTCCCGGCGGCGCCGCACCTCCCTGTGCGAGCCACCGCGGAGCTGGCCCAGGAGGTCGATCGCCTGGCGGGGCGTGAGTCCGTCTATCGGCACATGGGATTGCGCCTGAAACGAGCACAACCTGCGAGCCAGGCCTGGATCGGCGACCAGGTCACGGCCGTCGACGCGGATGCTGCCGGAAGTCGGCCGCAACAACCCGATGACCTGGTTGACCAGCGTCGTCTTGCCGGCGCCGTTGTGGCCGAGCAGGCCGAAGACTTCGCCCTCGGCGACGGCCAGGCTGATCCCATCGTTGGCCCGAGTACCGGTCCGGTAGACCTTCGTCAGTTCTTCGATCTGCACCAACACGGTCGTCCCCTTTTCCCGGCGGGCCCAAGGGTCCGCCTCCTCCGTCGAAACCTGTTTCCGGCAATGGCTATCCAGGCCGGGGCGATTTCCGCGTCCCGGAATGGATGGTTTGGTAGTGACTGGCGGCCTGCGGCCGCACGGCTATTCGATGACTATGCGAACCTCATCACCGCCGTCGGAGACCTCCAGAATCGGCCCGGTCATGCCGGTCTGGATGGCCTCGACGATGCGAGACCTGTGGTCCAGCGAGAGACCGGGCACCTGATCGATGGCAAAGCCCGCCGCTGCCAGGGGGATCTGGAGATCGACCACTGGACGGCCGTCCTCGGCCACGAACACCCGGATTCGCCGGCCGGCTGGGGCGGCCTGCTTCGATTCGCCGCTACCGCCGCGGGGTTGTGCGTCGACGGTCCCCGCACCTTCCGGCCCTGCGGCCGAGGTGCGAGCGTCGAGCCGAGCCTTCTCTTCGAGGGCGGCCACGATCGGGCCTGCTTCGTCGGCAGATAGACGGCCCTCCGACACGAGTTTCAGCAGGGCCTCCAGCTCACCTGGCATCGTCTTACCTCCGCGACCGGTCGAGGCGCTCGGCGGCTTCTTCGACGCCGATGTCGCCTCGTTCGAGGGCCTGCAGGACTGCCAGCTCTTCCTCCTCCGGGCGATCGAGTCCTACGTCTGCCGTCTCCTCGGAGGTCCAGCTCTCCACGGACCCGACCTGCGCCGGTTCCTCCGAAGCCTCCGCGGTCGGGCTCGGCCCGGTGGCCTCGGCCGGAGTTGAACCGGTCGGCGACGCGGATTCGGAGCCCGAGGCGGACGGGGCGGCCGCCGCGACTGCGCCGTCCTGCGGCCTCGCAGCGCGCAGGCGCAGGCCGCCGGAGGTGGAATTGACGCGGAAGACGGAGCGACCGTCGCCCACGATCGATCTCCAGAAGCCCCGGCCGCCTTCGACTCGATGCTCGACCTCCGAGACGATCGAGCCCGAAACGGTGCGGAGCTCAGCCGTGACCCCGGAGAGGGGCGTGAGTTCAACCGTGCCGGAGATGGATTTGGCCCGGTAGTCGCCAGACGGATCGAACGCCCCGACGACCGCGATGCCCCCGCTCGTAGACGACAGAACCATCCCATGGAAGAGGCCGGCAAGCGCCCTGATGGAGCCCGAGATGGTGTTGCAGCGGAGCCGGATATCGCCGCCGCGGTCGAGCGCTATCGATCCGGAGATTGCGCCCGCTTCGACGAGCCCACCCAGCCCCCACAGCCGGATGTCGCCGGAGACGGTGCGATATTTCTGGTCGCCGATAAGGGAGACGGCCTCGATTGAGCCGCTCATGGTCTCGAGCCGGACCTGAGTCCCCCACGGCACGTCGATGCTGATGTCCGCGCTGACCCGGGCGCCTCCGAAGAGCCAGGCCAGCCCGGTGGAGAGACGACGCTCCGGTGTCTCGACCTCGAGCGACCCCGGGCCCCGATCCACCAGGACTCGCCCGGTTTCGAGAGCTCGCTCCGCCGCGGCGTGATCCGCGGCGCGGATCCGGTACGCGATAGTCATTCGGGCTTCATCGCCTTCGATGCCGCGAACTCTCAGCAGGCCGCCAATGGTCTTGATCGAGACACGACCGTTGGTTCCCAGCCGATGGGCGAGCGTCTCCGTGCGCTCCAGCGTTCCCATCTCCTACTCCTTCCGACCGCGAAGCAGGGCCGCGGCTTCGTCCGCCGTGAGCTCGTGGCGCGCCAGGCGCTCTAGCACGTCCCGGCGGAACTCGGCCGCTTCGCCCGACCTGCCCGACCCGCCGTCACCTTCATCTCCGGCCGGCGCGGCGTCCGCTAGACCAAGCGCCCGCACCAGCGCATCTATTCGCGCCCTGATGGTCGGATAGGACACCTTGAATTCACGCTCGAGCTCCTTGGCGTTGCCGCGAGCCCGCAGGAAGCTTTCGAGCAAGGCCAGCTGCTCGCGATTGAGGCGCCCGAAACGGCCGACGTTGAAGTCCCCTTCGATCGCGGTTCCGCAGCCACGGCATACGAGACGCGTTATCGACAGCTCGCTCGCACAGACGGGACAGGTTGAGATGACGTCTCGGGACATTCGGCTCCGGCCTCTTGGGGGCTACTGGCCAACCGGAGGCCTTCTGCCTCGCCGGATGACCATTGCTATCTCTGGTTACTACTATTACATACTGGGTTTCGCTTTGTCAATGATGACCTTACAATATGTGATCCGATCAAATCAGGGACGGTCACGAGATGCCGGCCTGAATCGCCGCTAGACCAGATTCGGGCGATGCGGCCAGGTGACCCAATGAGAGTGCGGGGCCGTCTCTTCCTCAAGGCCGCCAGATCGGCCTGCGCCCCCCTCGCGGCCTGCCAGGACCGCTATCGCGAGTGGGTATAGATTTCGAGATGCGACGCGGTGCGCGTCGTCCGGCTGGAGGCCAGATGGCAGGACGTATCTACAACTTCGACAATCCGGATCGGTTCGTGGCGGGCGCAATCGGCCAACCGGGCAACCGGACCTTCTACCTGCAGGCTCGCGACGGGGACCGACTGGTGTCGGTGGCCCTCGAGAAGGTGCAGGTGACGCTTCTTGCCGAACGCCTGCGCGAGCTCCTTGCTGAAGTCCGGCAGCGCGGGGCCAACGTCCCGGAGGAGCCGGCCGCCAGTGACATCGACTCGGCGGCGCTCGACGAACCGATCGCCGAGATCTTCCGCGTCGGCACTATGGCCATCGTCTGGGACGGCGAGGACGAGACGATTCTTGTGGAGGCTCGCGAGATTACGGACCAGGATGAGGAGCCCGGCGAAGCGGCCGAAGCGGCCGACGAGGCGGACGACGATTCCGATGTCGTCCGGGTCCACCTTCAGCCGGCACGGGCCCTGGCCTTCGTCCAACACGCTCTCGAGGTCGTGGCCGCGGGCCGGCCGCCCTGCCCGTTCTGCGGCGAGCCGCTGAATCCGGAAGGCCACATCTGCGCCCGCCGCAACGGATTCATGCACTGAGCGACATGGCCGAACAGGGCGCGGACGGTGCCCCCTCTGCCTCCCTTCGCGCCGGCGACGGACAGCCGGTCGAGCGCACCGTGGGTGGGTTGACCCGAGCTGAGATCGAGGCCGCGGCGATCGAAGGCCGCCAGATTGCCGGCCATCTCGACAAAGAGACGGCCTTCCGCCTGCTCCGCGAGGGCGAGCTTAGCGTCGTGGGCAGGCTGATGGCCGCCTCGAATGCGACCTTCTTATGTGTGGTGAGGGGCCCGGCGGCAAGGCCGGATCGACGGTGGCAGCCAGCTGCGTCTACAAGCCGATCCGCGGCGAGCGGCCCCTGTACGACTTCCCCGACGGCACTCTCGCATGCCGGGAAGTCGCGGCCCATGCCGGTCTCGGAGGCGAGCGGCTGGGAGGTCATCCCGCCTACCGTCCTGCGCGACGGGCCCCTCGGCGAGGGGATGGTCCAGCTCTGGGTCGAGGTGGACGAGTCGGTCGATCTGGCTGAGCTGATCAGGTCGGACAATCCAGCCCTGCGACGGATGGCGGTCCTGGACGCGATCCTCAACAACGCCGATCGGAAAGGCGGGCATCTCCTGCCGCTCCCCGACGGACGGGATTCAGGGCTGCGACAACGGTCTGTGCTTTGCAGTGGAGCCCAAGTTGCGCACCGTCCTCTGGCGTTGGCGCGGCCAGCCCCTCACCGGTGAGGAACGCGCCGTTCTCGAGCGGCTCCACGACGAGCTCGACGGCCGCTCGGCGAGGAGCTGAGGCGGCTCCTCGCCCCGATCGAGGTACATGCGACGTCGCGACGCGTCGAGGCACTGCTGCACTCGGGCCGGCTCCCCCGCCCCGACCGCAGACAGGCCCGCCATCCCTTGGCCGCCTTTGACCTTCTGACGTTCCGGCGGCGTCCTGCGAGCGGCCGGCAGCCCGCAACGCCCCGCCTGGACACCCAGCCCACGCGGCCGTGCGCCCTCCGGCACAATCCGCTCAGGAGGATCGGCCTTGCTCGCATATCTGGAGACCCGGACCCGGATCATCGCGCTCGTAGCCATTGGCGCCAGCCGGCCGCGCTGACCCTGCGGCTGATGGGCGCCGGCGGCGTTACGGTCTTCGCCGCGTCCGCGGTCGGGCTGGCCGGCCTCGCGGCTATGGTCGGCGAAGGGACGGAGCAGCTCGGCCGGCGGCTGGGACCAAGAGCGACGGGCGTCCTGCAGTCGGGTCTCGGCAATCTGCCCGAGTTCTTCATCGGCATCTTCGCGCTGCGCGCAGGGCTGCTCGACGTCGTACGCGCCGCCCTGGTCGGCTCGATCCTGGCGAACACTCTTCTGGTCCTCGGGCTTGCCTTTCTCCTGGGCGGCCTGCGTCACGGCCCACAACGGTTCGGGACAGATCAGACGAGACTGATGTCCACGCTACTGATCCTGGCCGTCGCGGCCCTTGCCATTCCGACGATCGCGACCTCCTCCGGGGGGCCCCGCATACGGGCACGCGACGGAGCTGTCCGTATTCGTCTCGATTGTTCTCCTCGTCGTCTTCGCCGCGAGCGTACCGTACGCCATCGGCAAGGGGTCGGCCGTTGGCGGACTGGCGATCCCGGGCGGCGGCCGGCCTGGCCAATGACACTGGCCGTCGGCTCGCTTCTCCTGCGGCATGGGTGCCGCCTTCGTGTCGGACTGGTTCGTCGACTCTCTGCGACCCGCCATGAGTTCACTCGGCATGTCGAGACGTTCGCCGGCCTCGTGGTCGTCGCGATCGCCGGCAACGCCGTCGAGAACGTCGTCGGGGTCCAGGCCATGCTCGCCGACAAGGGCGACCTCGCGATCAGCGTGATCCTCAATTCGAGTCTGCAGGTGGCTCTGGCTCTTGCACCCGTCCTGGTTCTCGTGAGCCTCGTTTATGGGTGGAGCCACGCTGACTCTGGTCGTCTCGCCGCTCCTGGTGATCGCACTCGCGACTAACGGCGTTTCTCGCCGCCCTGGTCGTCATCGACGGCGAGTCGACCTGGCTGGAGGGATCGCCCTGATCGGCTTGTACGTCATCCTGGCCGCGAGCGTCTGGTGGGGCCCGCCGATCGCCGGCTGAGACCTGCCCGGGCCACGTCGCGCCGGTAGACTTGTCGGACCTCGCCCCCATCGACGCAGGCCCGCGGTGAAGCAAGCAGGCAGTCCGTCCGTCAGCCCCGGGGCACCCGGGGCGCCCGGCGATGCCCGGCGGTCACGGCAGCGGGAGACCGAGCGCGGCCGATCTCGGGTGGAGCCGGTTCGTGCCGACCATTCGACGGCCGAGCCGTCGGGTTTCTGGTGGCGTGGTTCGTGCTGTCGCCATCGCCGTGCAGGTCGCCGCCACGTCATCGACAACGTGAGGTTCAAATGGTGGCCCGCTACGACACGAACGCCTACTGGCTTCCGCCCGCCACCTGTCGACGGCAGCCCGCTATATACGCAGGCCGAGATCATGGACCGCCGGAGCCTACAAGTACCCGCCCGTCTACGCCCAGCTCGTGCTCCCGATCGGCTTTGTCCCCGAATGATCGTCTCCTGGCCTGGCGCGTGGCGGCGTGCTGTGTCTCCGCTACCTGGCGGGGTCCTGGAAGCTGGCCGTGTTGGCAGCGCTCCAGTGGCCGGTCTTCGCCGAAATCGGGTTCGGCAACGTGACTCTGCAGCTCGGGGTCGTCTCCTGATGTGCTTTGTCGCGGCCGCGTGGCGACCGCCGGCATCGTACCTTCTTCCGTGGTTCGCGGGGATGAAGTTCGGACCCGCTCTGCTGATCCCCTACCTGTGGATGACGCGGCCCGAGACTCGCCGGCCGATAGTGACCAGCTGTGCGATCTTTGCCGCCGCATGCCTCGTCTCTTTCGCGGTGGCGCCCGGCCTGTGGTTTGACTACGCGGGAACCTTCGGCTGGGAGGCCTCCTCGCAGATGCAGGCCATGTTCGTGCTACGCGATCGTCCCCAACCAGGGCGGTCTGGACCTGGCCATCCGGCTTGCCCTCGGGGCGGCGGCGATCCTTGTCGCCATCCGCTGGCAGCTCGACTGGCTGGCGTTCGTGGCGGCAACCGCGACCATGCCGATCTTCTCGCTCACGCGCCTGGCGGTTCTGGTTGGCCTCTGGCCGCTGTGGCTGAGGGATCTCACCGACCGGTGGCGGAGGAACGGGGACGGCCTGCGGCACTGGCTCACCGCGCCGCTTGTCTACCTGGACATGCTCCCGCCCAGGGAGCCACCCGCGGAAAGGGCCTCGGACGGACCCCCGCCCAACGTCGGGGCGGAAGCCACCGCGTAGTCCCCGGTCGCCCGGCCGGACACCGATGCGAGCGCGGCCCGCTAATCTGCGTGTGACGTGAGCCTCGAGCGGTACAAACGCAAGCGCGACTTCACCCGCACACCCGAGCCGGCAGGCGAGCTCGGTTCGAGCGAGGCCGGTCCAGCTGCCCGGACAGGCGCCAGGCCCAGCGCGAAGGCCGCAACTGGATCGGACGGACCGGTCGCGCGCTTCGTCGTTCAGCGTCACAGGGCCCGCAACCTCCACTACGATTTCCGTCTCGAGATCGACGGGGTGCTGGTCAGCTGGGCCGTTCCCAAGGGATTGACGCTCGACCCGGCAATTCGTCGCGGCGCCTTTCGTGTCGAGGACCACCCGATCGAGTACTTCGATTTCGAGGGAGTCATCCCCGCCGGGCAATATGGCGCCGGAGACGTGATCGTCTGGGACTGGGGGACATATCGGGCTGAGTTGACGGACGATGCGCGGCGGGCCCTGGAGAGCGGCGAGCTGAAGTTCGAGCTGGACGGAGAGAAGCTGCGCGGCCGGTTCACGATCGTAAGAACCCGCGGTGGCGGCGCAACTCGAGACGCCGGGGCCGGCTCGGCCGGACACTCAGAGCGGGAGGAATGGCTCCTGATCAAGAAACGGGACGGGGTCGCTCTCTCCGGCTGGGACATAGACTCGCTCCCCCTCTCCGTCAAGTCGGGGAGAACGAACGACGAGGTCGCGGCAGGAATGCCGCCCGTCTCCGCCGGGCGCGCGCCGATCGCGGCGACGCCCGGGGATCCGAGGGATAGGTCCAGAGCTGCGACCGTTGCGGCGGAGCTGCCGGGAGCGCGACTGGCTCGGATGCCGGACTTCATCGAGCCAATGAAGGCGACGCCCTCCGATCGACCCTTCAGCGACCCGGCCTGGTTGTACGAGCTCAAATGGGATGGGTACCGGGTCCAGGCCCACGTACGGGACGGACGCGCTGCGTTCTTCACGCGGCGCGGCCTCGACGCCGCCGGCTACTTCCCTGAACTCGCCGGGCCGCCGACATGGATCGCGGCCGGCGAAGCTATCCTGGACGGCGAGGTGGTCGCGCTCAACGCGGCCGGTGAACCCGACTTCCGGCTGCTGCAAGCTCGGCCGGCCACGGCGCGTGGGCGTGGCAAAGCCGCCGCACGACCAACCAAGGGAGACGACCCCGGCGAGCAGGCCGTTGGCGGGACGGGGGCCGCGGGCGCGGGGGCCGCGGGCGCGGGGGCCGCTGGTGCGGGGGGCGCGAGTGCGGCCGAGGCCACTCTGGTCTACGAGGTCTTCGACCTCCTCTTCCTCGAGGGCGTCTCGCTGCTGGGGGTCGCCCTCGAGTCCCGCAAACGGCTCCTCCGCGACGTGCTGCTGGAGTCGCCGACGGTTCGCTACGCAGGTCATCTGGACGACGGCGAAGCTTTCTACCGCGCAGTCTCCGAGCGAGGCCTGGAGGGATTCGTGGCCAAGCTCCGCCGGGGCCTCTATACGCCTGGGCGCCGCTCGCCGTCCTGGCTGAAGGTGGAGTGCCGGAAGGAGCAGGAGTTCGTCATCGTCGGCTGGACACCTGGTCGGGGACCGAGAACGATCTGGGAGCCCTCATCCTGGGCATCCAAGAGAACGCACGCGGACTGCGGTCCGCCGGGAGGGCGGGGACAGGTTTCGACGCGCGCGAGCGGCGGCGGCTGCTGGCCCTGATGGCCCCGCTGCGAAGGTCCGCCTCGCCGTTGCGCCCGACGCCCAACGAGCCGGGTATCAGATGGGTCGAACCGCGGTTGGTGGCGCGGGTCGAGTACGCCGAATGGCCCGCAGGCGGGTTGCTGCGGGCGCCCTCCTACAAGGGCCAGGATCTTGATGCCGATCCGGCCAGGGTGGTCCGAGAACACGTCCTCGTCCACCGAACGAGCAGTCCGCGCAGCCGAGGCCGGCGAGCCAGCCCAGGTCCGCGAGTCCGCCCCGGGAATGGACCATGGCTCCACCCCGGGCGCGGAGGTCCACGACTCTCCGGCAGCCTCTCCTGAGGAGCTTGCCGAACTCGAGGCCCTGCCGGCGACCGGCGGCCTCTGGACCGTGGCCGGACGCCAGCTCAAGCTCAGCAACCTGGACAAGCCTCTCTGGCCCGCCGATGGCATCGTCAAGAGGGACCTGATCCGCTACTACTCGTCGGTCGCCCGGTTTGCCCTGCCATATCTACGCGATAGGGCGCTGACCGTCTTCCGTCACCCAAACGGCATCGATCGGCCGGG
>CAWFPY010000002.1:0-386509 GCA_963817815.1 uncultured Alphaproteobacteria bacterium
TAGCACTCGTCAAGTAATGGCCTAATTCTCGCCTTCAAAACGCGCGTCTCGGTTTTATTCGCCGGCCCCGGGGGCGGGGGCCAATCCCTGTCTTCAAGCAGTCAAGCCCGGTCGAGGCGCTTCAACCGCTGCGACCGGCCATTTCGTCGATGTCAGCCATCTATTGCGAATAGGGGAGACTATGATGCATGCGACCGCGACGTTAAATGACGTCACTTTCGGCGGTCGGGGTCTCCCTCCGGTGGCCACCGCATGCCTGCTCATCACGACTGTCCACAGTGGCGGCCGCGTGGATGATCGCCGAATACGACCCAATCCTGACCAGTGCCGCGGATGTGTCCGGGCGGGTCCCCGTTTCCACCGGTCCCGCGGGTGCTCCGGATGGGACCTTTGAGGCCAGATGGGCTCGCGCGACGGCTTCCGCGCCAAGTAGCGTCGTGCCGCTTTGGCCGCAGCGCCCCATAGCTCCTCGGATGGGACCTTTGAGGCCAGATGGACTCGCGCGACAGCTTCCGCGCCAGCCAGCGTCGTCCTGCTCGTGCCGCAGCGCCTCGTTGAACGCGCGAACAACGTGCCTTCGCCGCCGCAGCCCGTGCCGCCGCCGGCGTCCACCTCGAGGGAGCGCGTTGCACCGGTTCACAACAAGTCGTTGCCGCTGCCCGAACGCCGTACCGCGGTTTATGACATCGCCGCACGCGCCGTCTATTTGCCCAACGGAGACAGGCTGGAGGCGCATTCGGGCCTAGGCGACAAGTTGGACGATACTCGCTACGTCCACGTCGAAGAACTGCGCGGTCCGACGCCGCCGAATGTCTTATCGAGCTTACATTGCGAGAGTAGCCTCTTCCATGGCATTCGGGCGATTCGCCTTAATCGGGTCACGACGGCAAGATGTTCGGTCGAGATGGTATGCTCGCGCATACCTACATGTTGGGTCCTAGCGGCCAGTCGAATGGATGCGTTTCCTTTCAGGGATTATCAAAAGTTCCTGAACGCCTATTTAGGGGCGAGGTCGACCGCCTAGTTGTGTGGCAAATCTCGGGACTAAGCCTTCGCTCACCGCCCGCGAGCGGCACGGACGCACTACCGCTACGCCTCCAACGATTAAACCTTACGTTACGCGCCGCAGTCCGATCTGCCCTACCCGCCAAATTGTCCGCTCTTGAGGGTAAAGCGAACATCGCGATTGCACTGCAAATGTCCGCTAATGACCCAAAGCGGTCATCGCACGCCGCCCCCACTCCCAGCGGCGCTCACATTCGGGACAAATTCGACGTGAAGGTTAGCTTCGCATCGGACATCAGGATCGACGACAAAATACCACCCATGGGAATAGAATGCGCGCGAAACAACGAGGCATCCTCAACATGGATTATTCACAAAGGGCTTCGGACAAAGCGATGATGGCGCGGTGCATCGAACTGTCGCGCATCGCGCTGAGCAAGGGTGAATATCCCTTCGGCACCGTCATCGCTATGGAGGGACAAGTCGTGGTGGAAGCGATCAATAGCACCATCCGAGACGGTGACGTGACACGTCACGCGGAGGTCATTGCCCTGTCGCAGGCGCAGAAGACAATCGGCCGGAAGCAGCTTTTCCGCAGCACGCCTATACCAATATCGAGCCGTGCGCGATGTGCTCCTATTGCATTCGCGAGGCCGAGGTCGGCCGGGTGGCCTATGCCCTCGGCTCTCCAGTCCATGGGCGGCCTGTCAAAATGGAACATTTTGCGTGACGAAGATGTGTCGGCCGCATACCGCAGATTTTTGGTGCCGTGCCGGAGGTCCTGAGCGGCATCCTGGTGCAGGAGGCCCAACAAGTTTGGCGAGACTGGAACCCGTTGGCTTGGCAGATGATTAAGTTGCGCGGCCTGCTGACTGAGCCGTGCTCGCACGATGCCCACGTTCACGTCCAGCCCGCGCATAGGCGGTCACTTTGGCACTACCTGAAAATGCAGCGCACACGGGCCGGTGGGCGTCGAATTGGAAACGAAAATGCCGGATGTGAACTCATAGTCGTTTTGCGATCTGCTAATTCTCTGTAGGATCATAGCCAGTCATAAATCAAATGCCTCGCGCAGGCGACCCGGTCGAGGTCGCGGGGACAGAAGCGTCGCGGACGGTTTCAGTTCCGGCCGTAAACACCCCGCACGGCCCTTCCGCCGATTTCTGCGTGGCTTTATTCACTTCTTTTCCTGCACCACTTGATTCTCGCCGGCAGAGCACCCGGGTCACGCGGGCAGCCGGCTTTCGCCTCACTGTCCGCCCGACAGGGCTTCCACCCGCGGTATTTCATCAGCAGTGAGTATTTGCCGAGTTCATTGGCGGCCTCGACCTGAAGCGACAAGCACGTCGTCGACATCGGCACCGGGTCAGGCATTCTCGCGCTCGCGGCGGCACGCGCCGGCTCCAAAAACGTGACAGCAACCGACATCAATCCTGGAACGCCGCCCTCACAGCCGCAAGAGCGCCCACGCCAACGGTATGGGTGACCGCGTAACCGCCGTGTGCACAAACCTCCTCTCGGCGTTTGCGCCCCGCCCGCTCTTCGATGTGATCCTGTCGAGCCCGCCCAAACATGCGGGCGAACCGCGCAATCTCGCCGATCGCGGCTGGCACGCCGGTCCAAACTATCGCGACATAGCAGCTTTATTCAACCAGTCTCGCGAGCGTCTTAAGCCCGGAGGGCGGCTGTATGTCATGCTCTCGTCAATTCCGACCTCGATCTGTTCGGTACGCTGATCGATCGGGCCGGATACCAGCGCGCGTCTCATTCACGAGCATTCGATCGTCATCGAGTCGTTTATCATCTACGAGTTGCTCGCGCGTTAGCGACGGTTTCAGTCTAGACCTTCCCGTGATCCGAGTGACGCACGATGCCAAATGCGATGGCGGGGTCAATCGCGTTGGGGTGAGGCGGTAAAACGCGCACGCCGCGTGTAGGCCGCATTTCCGCTTTGGGTCATAAGCAGACATGTGCGGTGCAAAAGCGCATGTCCGCTTTGTGCCAATAGGCGACATCCACACACTAAAATTGCGTTGTGCATTGGCGCAATTGTTAGATTGCCGCGATAACGCGCCTGAGCTTTCCGGTGACGGATCGGCGATAATTTTAAGCGTTGGATTCCCGACTTGCTCCATGGATATGGCCGGGTCGATGGCGGCAACTTCGATCTGACCGCCTCCGAGGTCCTGCACGATCACGTTGCACGGTAACATCGTTCCAATCTTGTCATCGGCGGTCAGCGCTTGGTGCGCCAACGGAGGATTGCATGCGCCGAGGATCCGATAATCCCGGAAATCGATGTCGAGCTTTTTCTTCATTGTCGCTTTGACATCGATATCGGTTAGAACGCCAAATCCCTCAGCTTTGAGGAAATCAATGACGCGTTCGACAACGACAGGGAAGTCGCCAGCCACGGTCTTAGCAATGTAGTATTTCATGGCTTCCTTAACTTAGCTGGGAGTGGCAGGGCGACCGCAAGTTCGATTGCGCCAAAACGCGCGTCACGAACTTCGGCGACGGAAAGCCATAACAGCGATACCCAGGACGACCAGGGCGACCAAAAACAGACCGATCCCCCCGAAACCGCCCATTCCCGAACCCATTCCCCATCCCCAATTTCCACCCATCATGTTGCCGAAGCCGCCGCCCTGACCACCTTGGCCCTGACCGTACATTTGTGCGTGGGCAATGGTCGTGAGAGTGACTGTCGCGAGCGCAGACAGGGCAAGCAGGCGCGACCCAGTGTAATGTTTGAAAGACATGGCCAGTCCTTCCGGTGATTGTCACGACTAAGACCGCGGCCGAGGTCAAGGCGGATATCGAAGCGACTGAGAAGCTTGGTATTCTTGTCTTAACTCGGGAAAATCTCAATCAAGCCATCGATCGCACCCTGATGCAGCCGAACGCGGACCAGACCTACGCAGAAGCAGAACAGGCGGTTAACGCTGCTCTTGCCAAATATGAAGCGCAGCCCGCGTTGCCGCTAAACGACCTTGCGAGCCCCGGCTCGTAATTGCAACTTCGGTCGAACACGCGCTCGTATGTACAAAAATATTCCATAATGGACGTTGTGCGCACGCGATAGCATCAGCATGTTTCAACGGCTTCGATAATCCCTATTATGCCTTCTGGTGTTGTTTCCCGCTTATTTCCGTGGTCACGCCTGTGTTAGGTTTCGACGGCTTGATGCCGGCTTGATGGCCGGGGGCGACGGGGACTGGGAAGAACGAAGCCGACCTGGGGGATAAGTATGGAATTTTTCAAGCACACCGAATGGCCGATGTG
Organism: uncultured Alphaproteobacteria bacterium; assembly: GCA_963817815.1. Lineage (GTDB taxonomy): Bacteria > Pseudomonadota > Alphaproteobacteria > Rhizobiales > Xanthobacteraceae > Pseudolabrys. Next base: position 4,291 of record CAWFPY010000002.1, read on the forward strand.
GTTCGGCTACGCGGCGGTCGCATCCAGCATCGTCACGTGCGCGATGAAGACGATGATCCCTCTGCGCGTCGTGAGCATGACCTGCAATGCGCTCTTCATCATCTACGGGTTTTTTAGCGGAATTTACCCGACGCTGATTTTGAATTTGATTCTTCTACCCCTGAATACCGTCCGCCTGCACCAGATGCGGAAACTGATTCACGACGTGGAGGCGGCGGCGTCTTACGGCGAGACGTCGATCGACTGGCTGAAACCGTTTATGTCACGTCGTGGCTTTCACAAGGGCGATATCGTCTTTCGTAAGGGCGACGTGGCCGACGCGATGTATTACAGCGTGAGCGGCCGGTACCGGCTATCCGAAATCGGAATTGAAATTCCGGCCGGTCAGGTTTTCGGCGATCTCGGTCTCCTCGCCCCGGGCAACCGGCGAACGCAGACGATCGAATGCCTTGAAGACGGCGAGGTGCTGACGGCGGGCTACCAGCAGGTCAAAGAGCTCTATTTCCAGAACCCGCAATTCGGATTTTATTTTCTGCGGCTGACCAGCGAACGCCTGTTCGAGAACATCAAACGGCTGGAAGAGGAGCTCGCACGGAAGAACGAAGCTCTCGCGGCGCTCGGCCACAAGCCCGCTTGATGGATAGACTTTAGGATAGGATATGTCACCGGAACGGCCCGGCCAGCCGTTGGCCTGCATCCGCGCCCCATTTTCATGGAGCGGAAAATATAAACGAGTCCGACTTGGTGGGTTCCAACGCGGGCAGATTGTTGACTTTGGGCAATGTGCCTAGTCACCTAGGGCATTACTGATTCTGGGCGCCGGGCTGTGCAGGAAAAACGACAAGACATCTTTCGCAAGCGCATCCTCAAGAATGCGCAAATCATTCTGAGCGAGAAGGCGCCGAAGCTCGACTGCGCGGTCCGCAACCTTTCGGACACCGGGGCCTGCCTGCAGGTGTCGACGACCTATGGAATACCCTCAAATTTCGAGGTCATTATTGAAGGCGTTCGCCGCGCCTGCCGGTCGATCTGGAGAACGGATACCAAGATCGGCGTCACGTTTGACTAAGATTGTCCGTGAAATTGAATCACGCTAGGCGAAAACTCGATACATCATTTTATGCACTTCTAAGTAAGTAATTTGAACAATAGGCTTCTGTTCGCAGGAGCCGCCAATGCGTGAATGGCTGTTTTTGTTGGCACCACCGGCGTTGATCTTTTATTTCATCGCCTATCCGGCTCAATTCTACGCATTCGTTGCGTGGGCCAGAGTGATGATGGGATGATCGTGCGGTAGCCGCCGGCGTTTCGCCTACTCAAATGAGACGCCGAGCCTTTTGCCTTCCGTCCAGACGACCCGGCAGTGCCGGGCCTGCGGCTCGCCATCGACACTCAACTGAAATACCCGCGGCAATCCGAACGTCGTGCCGACATGTAGACCGGCTCCGGTCGATGTCAGATTTTCAACCGAACACGCCATTTGCTGTCCGGCCGCGCCGTATTTAATGAGGCCGCGTAGGTGGGTCGAGGGGCGAGGATCTTGTCTGCGATCAAACATCGTCGGCAATAATCGTGAGTGGCAATGACCTACGCGCGCTGAGCGACTTCGGTTGCGGGCGTTTCGAACTGGACGGTGCCAGGCAACATATAAGTCCGCGTTCGCTTGCATGTGTAGCAGACGAAAGTGTTCCGCTGCATGGTCCGAACGACCGGATGCGGCGTTACCGCGACATGCACCATGACCGTCCGGCACTGGGGACAATGCGCAGTAGTGTCGATCGCGTCGCTAGAAGACATGGCTTGTGATGCCTTTAGCGGCCCGGCTTGGGCCATTCCATTTGGCGGTATCCGGATGGTAGGTAATGAAGTTTAAGAATTCATTCATGACCGGGACCGGTTTACGGGCCCTGACCATCACCCAAGCGGAGGAGGCCGGAAATGCCAATGATAGCTGGGTTCCTGCGGTCATAAGCTGCCCACCACGAGCCGGGGCGAAACCGCCGGGCCCGGAAAAACGGACAAATCTCGCTGTTTGCATAAGCAGAATAAAAGGCTGGAGACCGCGCCGATCATCGTTTCCGCCCGGGGAGTCCTCGACCGTTCAATCATCGGAGCGATCGATCAAGTGCCGGTATTGCCGAACGACTTGATTGGCCTGACGCTGCCGCGATTCGCAAAGTGCCTTCATGAAACGCGTTCCAAAGGCCAAGAGTCCACCTGTGACATGACGAAAAAAGGTCAGCAGTGCCGAGCCCGCGAGGCTGAAGCGGTGGTCATTGGTGTGGGTGAGCGTTTGCAACGACATTTTTCTCTCCATCAGCATTTGTGATTCCGCAGCAGGGGAACGCGCACACACGGATACGTCAGGGCCGCGTGTTTCGTAATTCGACGCGCGGTCAGAGAAGGAGTTTTCGGAAAAGTTTCTGAGCATCGCCGTGTGTCCCGCTTGATGTGGTGCGTCATAACGCATGCCGCCTGCGGCTTGCGTGAAGCGGCTCACACCCAATCGTTCTGGTTTTCGATTGATAGCCAATGGTAAATCGTATGTGCGCGCGTCTGCTCGACTTCCACTCATCGTATCGCTAACGAAAATGGGAGATCACTCTTCCAAGCGATCTCCCATCGACGCGTAAGATCAGAAAAACCGGATCAGAAAAGATTGGCTGGAGCTTGCCAAGGAAGTTCCTTGGCGTCTGTTGTCGACTGTAATGCGTAGGGATCGACCTGATTGCTCGTCTGATCCGTCACCGCTGCTGTCGCGGACGGTGTTGGACGTAGTGCCAGGCCCATTGCGACGATCGCAATTGCCAGGACCGTAACGGCTACAATGCGCATGTATGTCTCCCTTGTTTCAGAATTTACTTTCACTTCAGATTTGGTTTTGAATTCCGAGATTTTGCGCGCGACATCGGAGAGGGCGCGATCGATGCGCACGAAGTCAGGTTTCACATGGTGTCCCAGCCTGGTCAGGCTGACGTTTGATCTGCCGCGCTCGAACAGCGGGCCGCCGCACTCGCTTTCGAGTTCCTGGATCGCGCGCGTCAGCGACGGTTGCGCGACACCGCAGCGCCTGGCCGCACGGGTGAAGCTTTGCTCCTCGCACAGCGCGAGAAAGTAGCTGATCTGGTGTGTCTTCACCCGCATGTCCGCGACTATCGAGCAGCCAGATCAATGGCCCGCGTTATCGCCGGCGATGAAATAGCGACGACAATCGCCAGCACGTAGAAAACAAGCCAGACCGTCGCCACGACGGTGTCAGTGCGGTTATTGCTATTGCCGCCTTGCCGGAGCGGCCTCTGTCGGTCAGCATGGGTACGGTGACGCATGGTCGACCTCCGTTATGAAGGTCGGTACCACCGGCTCATGCTTTCGATGGTGAGCTAACTCACACTCGCATCAAAACAATTTTGGAGCCCGGTCGCGAGCGCGCGCCGGAATGGTTTCAAGGATGCGGGGCTTTATCGATATCCACGCTGCGGATTTAGTATGTAGTCGCGCAACGCACCAGCCGGCGAGGGAAGGGACAATTCCCAGCCTGCGCAACCAATGGTGCGTTTCGGCCAGCCGTTGCCGAAGTTAAAATAATCCGTGGAATTCGACAGATCGGGGCAGCAATGACGCCCAAAGAGCCGCTCAGGAGAGTCGGGGCGGCCGCTTGGCTCATTTTGCTCAATCGGTATTTAAAGTAGAATAACGGTTAGTGGGGCATCAGATCCCCCGCCCGGCGCCTGCTTTAACTACAGTCGGGTTTTGTTCAGACGACGCAAGGTACGCCGCGCTGCGGCCCTTAGGTCGTGCATTTTGGGTTGGTGACAGCCTCCGGGAGTCCGGAACGGGATCAAGGCGCTACCATGGACATTGGCGGCTGGCTGCGAACTTTGGGACTCGGACGGTATGAGTCGGCGTTCGTCCAGAACGCTATCGACACCGATGTGCTGCCTGAGCTGACAGAAGGCGATCTCGAAAAACTCGGGATCCCGCTGGGCGACAGGAAACGGCTCATCAGGGCCATCAAAGTGATGGCGGGCAGCGTTCCCGGTGCGCCCACCGCGCGGGAAGCCGTAAAAGATGCACCTGGCGACTACGCCCCGACGGTTGGCGGCGAGCGACGCCACTTGACCGTGATGATCTGCGATCTCGTGGGCTCGACTGCGCTATCAGCGCGGCTTGATCCGGAAGACATGGGCGCTGTCATCGACGCCTTTCAGGCGGCCTGCGCCCGTATCGCGCTCGCCTCTGACGGCTTCCTTGCCGAATTCCGTGGCGATGGGATCCTGGCCTATTTCGGTTATCCGCGCGCCCATGAGGACGATGCCGAGCGAACCATACGCGCGGGGCTCGATATTATTGCCGCCGTTGCGCAGCTCAAGACGCCCGCTCAAGAGCCGCTCGCCGTCCGTATCGGCATCGCCAGCGGTGTGGTGGTGGTGGGTGGTGAAGGCGCCTTGCGCGAGAATATTGTGGTTGGCGATACGCCAAGCCTGGCGGCCCGAGTTCAGGCCCTGGCGGAGCCGGGAACGATCGTGATCGCCGTCTCCACACGCCGGCTGATCGGCGATCGGTTCCTTCTGCGCGATCTTGGGCCGCACAAGTTCAAGGGTTTTTCCGAGCCGATTGCCGCGTGGACGGTTGATGGCGTGTCGGCCTCCGAGAGCCGCTTTGCGGCGGTCCATACGGCCGGCCTGACAAATCTTATTGGCCGCGACGACGAAATCGATTTCCTGCAGAAGCGCCAGCGCCTCGCGTGGAAAGGTGAGGGGCAGGTCGTGCTGATCTCAGGCGAACCGGGGATTGGCAAGTCACGTCTCGCAGCAGCGCTCGAAGAGCGCATTGCCGACGAACCGCACACGGTTTTGCGTTACCAATGCTCGCCTTACCACACCAACAGCACACTTTATCCGTTCATTGTACAATTGGAGCGGGCGGCTGGATTCAAGGCGGACGACACACCCCAGCAGCGCCTCGACAGACTGGAAGCGCTTCTCGCCAAAAACGGGTCGCAAGGCCGGGACACAGTCCGGCTGCTAGCTGCGCTGCTGTCGATCCCATTGAGCGGCCGGTATCCGGCTTTGGCGCTCAGTCCCGCACAGCAGCTTCGCCGCACGCTGGCGGCACTCCTCGATCAATTCGAAAGGCTCGCGCATCAGAAACCGGTCTTGCTCTTGTTCGAGGATGCACATTGGGCCGATGCCACCTCCCTCGAGCTGCTCGATCTAATGATCGATCGAATGCGCCAGATACCGGCCCTTGCCCTTTTCACGCTTCGGCCTGAATTCGAGCCACCCTGGGTTGGTCTTCCGAATGTCGGCGTCATAAAGCTCGGCCGCCTCGACAGTAGCAATGTTGAAAGCATTGTTACGCAGGTAACCCACGGCCACGCGCTGCCGGCCGAAGTGATGAGCCAGATTATCGCCAAGACCGACGGCAACCCGTTGTTTGTCGAGGAGCTCACAAAAGCGGTGCTTGAAGGGGACATCCTGGTCAAGGACGGCGACAGCTACCGACTCGGTGGAGCGCTGCTTCCGCTCGCTATTCCGGCGACACTGCAGGACTCCTTGATGGCGCGCCTCGATCGCATGGCGCCGGTGAAAGAGATCGGCCAAATCGGAGCAGCCATTGGTCGCGAGTTCTCCTATTCCCTCATTCGTGAGGTGGCTGGGCGCAAAGAGCCGGCATTGAAACAGGCTCTCGCTCAACTTGAGGAGGCTGAACTTGTGTTTCGCCATGGCGAGCCACCGGAGGCGGTCTATAGCTTCAAGCACACGCTGGTGCGGGACGTGGCCTATGAGAGCCTGCTCAAGAGCCGGCGGCAGCAGTTGCATGGCCAGATCGCGCGCAAAATGGAAGAAAGGTTTCCGGACATTGTCGCAAGCCAACCGGAAATCGTGGCTCACCACTTCACGGAAGCCGGTTTCGTTGAGCCCGCAATCAATTACTGGCTAAAGGCCGGCAATCTCGCACTGAGCCGCTCGGCGAACGCGGCCGTTGGTCATCTGGAACGGGGATTGAAATTGATTCCCGGCATCGACGACCCGATGCTGCGCAACAAGCTTGAGCTGCTGCTTCAAACCTCGCTCGGCAATTCCCTGCGGACAACAAAGGGCTGGAGTTCCGACAGTGTAAAGCGCGCGTATACGCGCGCACTCCAGTTGTGCAAAGAGAGTGGGCTTGATGAACATACCTTTCCGGCCGTGTTTGGTATGTGGACCTGGAATTTCCTGCGTGCGGCCCTTCCTGAAGCGCAAGCCCTTGCCGAATATTTGCTGAATTCGGCCGAGAGCATAGACGATTCAGTTTGCCGGGTTCTTGCCCACGAGGCCCTCGGGTTTACGTCATTTGCGCAAGGCAAATTTTCTGCTGCCCACACGCAGCTGGAGCGCGGACTGGAATTATGCGAGGACGGCAAGGCCGCAGCATATTTCGACCTGTCTGCGCAGGACCCGCGCGTTCATGTCAGGTCTTACGACGCGCTGGCACTTTGGTTTCTCGGTTATCCGGACCAGGCGTTGCGGCTATGTGCGGAAGCGCGCCGTTATGCCGATGACTCCCGGCATCCATTCAGCGACGCAATGGCGCGGACAATAAGCCTGCGCGTGCACCAGCTTCGCGGCGAGTCCGCGATCGTGGCAAGCCAGGCTGACGGGGCCATCGCACTCTGCGAAGAGCATGAGTTTGTGCACTATCGAGCCATGGCCCAGATTTTGCGCGGCTGGGCAAACGCCCAGCAAGGCGAATTCGAGAAAGGCATCGCCGAAATTCAGGAAGGTCTGGAAAAAGAAAGGGCGATGGGCGCGTTGCTATTTGATTCGTACTCCCTGGGGTTGCTGGTCGACGTTTGCATCAAGAACAAACGCTTCGGGCAGGCGCTCGAATTTCTGGAGCAGGTGCAATTGAGGCTCGAAGGAGAGAGTGTCGAGCGCTTCTATGCGGCGGAAATATATCGTTTGCTCGGCGAAACCTACCTGCGATCGAACCAGAATCTGGATCAGGCCCAGCACTATTTTTCCAAAGGGCTTACAATCGCGCACGAACAGAAAGCAAAGTCCCTCGAGCTTAAACTTTGCCTGAGCATGTGCGATTTGCACGATCTGCAAAAAGACGCAGACACGTGCCGCACGCAACTCGGCGAGATTTACCGGTCTTTCAGCGAAGGTTTTGACACCGCTGATCTCGTCAGAGCCAAGGCGAGGCTGGAAAAGAGTTTCTATCGCGCCTGATTTCGCCTTCGATCATCAGAAAACAAATCTTACTGCACAACGAGATTTGCGAACTCTCTGTTGATTGTTTCCAGAATGTATTCTCCGTCGTCCGCCATCAGAAAATGTGAACCTTTGCGCACGTGGTTGGTGAATCCACCGCGGGTGAACTCGCCCCAACCAGCGGAGTCTTCTTCCGAGACCCAAGGGTCCGCATCGCCGACAAAGCTGCTGATCGGGAAGGCGAAGGGCTCGACAGGCTCAAACTCATATTTGTAGGCCATTCCAAACTCGGCGCGGATTGTGGGTAACAATACCTTCCTCAATTTCGGTATCTCCAACATCCTGTTGGCAGCAGGAGTATCGAATTGCCGGATGATATCCGCGAAGATCTCGTCGGTTTGGGCGTAAGGGGGAATTCTTATGTCGAACTCGCCGCGCAGCATCATGTCGTAGACAAGGTTATCCTCGAACTCTCGCCTGCGCTTCAACAGATGCGGTGGGCCGTACTCCGCAGGCAAACGCGTGCTTGATGAAGCGTGCGCCCGCATCGGGTAGCGCGCAAAGCGTCGCAAACATCGTAAGTCCGCCCAGGCAGTGGCCAAAAAAAGCAGATGGCCTGTCCAGCCATTGAGCCATTTCCGGCAAAAGGCCCTCGACAAAACTATCCAGGTCGTCGACGGGCGTTTCATTGATGCGGGTTCCGCGTCCCGGCGGCTCGACCGCCACCACCTCCACGGCGCCATCGAACAGCTGCGCCCAGGACCGAAAAGACACGAGGCCACCGCCCGCGTAGGGAAAACAGAACAAGCGGACTTTGGCGTCGGGATTGGGCCGCGGCGCAATCAACCATTTTCCGGCACTGCGCGATGCAGCCTCATCGGCTGGTTGAGTAACCGCGCCGGCTCCGTTGCCCGGCACATTGGCCGGCGGTGACACCCCAATTGCTCCGACATCATAATAATCCAGCGCGCCGTTTCCGTTTTCAGCAGGTTCGATTGCCGCTTCGTCGGGCGCGTGAGCATTGGCCGCAATTGCCTCTGCCGAGTGCGCCGCCGCATCAAAATCCGCGGCGTCGTTCTTTGCGCGTTGTGCAAACAGGCCGGACAGATGTTCCGAGAGCTGGTTGATCGTCGGTCCGGTGATGAGCTCCGAGATCGAAATCAGGATCCCGAATTCGTCCTCCAGGTTATTCGCGAGCGTCACCGACCTCAACGAATCCAGCCCGATTTCATTCAATGGCCGGTCTGGATCGATCGGCTCTGCAAAGCCAAGCTCCGCCATGATACGCTGTTGCAATCTGGTCAAAAGCTGTTGGCGTACGTCACCGTTCACCGGAACGGGAGGGCCAGCCGAAGCGCGCCTTCGCGGCGCTGATTGATACGATCCAGATCCCGCGTCCCCATGAAGGAGTTCGGCGAGGAACGGTGGTTTGCCCACCTTGCCGGCGTAAGTAGACCAATCGGCAATTGCGACCGCGATCTGCTCCACATCGCGGTGCATCAGTCTATCGAATCCCTGCATTGCGAGATCGGGCGAAATAAATTTTACGCCCAGCGACGACCACATTTCCTCGCCGCGGGCGCCGGAACGGGTGGCCAACCCACCCTCTGACCAGGCAGACCAGTTGATCGCCGTGGCCGGCAAGCCCGCCGAGCGGCGGTGAGCCGCCAAGGAATCAAGAAAAGTATTACTGGCGCTGTAGTTCGCCTGGCCGGCAGAGCCCAACAGGCTCAACAAAGAAGATTGCAAGATAAAGAAGTCGAGCTCCAGCGATTTCGTGTGTTCGTGCAGAAGCCAGCTTCCATATATTTTTGGAGCGAACACGCGCGCGAACCGATCCCAGTCCAGTTGAGCCAGTATTCCATCATCCAATACGCCGGCCGAGTGCACGACGCCTCGTAACGGCGGGCCATCTTTGCTAATCGTCCGGATGAGGCGACTGACGTCTTCGTCGCGGCTGATGTCTGCGGCCACGATCTTGATGGATACGCCGTTAGCGTCTGCTGTGCTGAATAGTTCTTGTGCACCTTCCGGATTTGCATTTCGACCCGTCAGGACAAGGTGCTTCGCACCGTTGCTGATGAGCCATCGGGCGACACGGCGCCCCAACATTCCCAGGCCGCCGGTCACAAGATAGGTTGCGTCCCCGCGCACCCGCGGTTGCTGGGCCGGCAGCGCGTCAGTCGATTGCGTGACGAGCCGTTGGATATGGCGTTCTCCGCCGGCGGAGATGGCGATCTGGGTCTCGCCATCCGGGTGGAACAGTTCCGCCGCCAACAAATCGACATTGGGCGTCAGGTCACTATCCAGTTGCAGGTCGATCAGGCCTCCCCAAATGCCCGGGTACTCGATCGCAACGGTTCGTCCTAAACCCCATAGCGGGGCCTGGACCGGATCAACAAGTTGGTTCTCGCCTTCTGTCTTCTGAGTGTTTGCTGTGACAAACCAGAGGCGCCCGCCGATCGGATTGGTCGACCGGGTTTCGGCAAGGGCCTGCAAGACCGCAAGCGCCCCGCGGCACATCATCTCGCTGCCGCTCTTCAATCGCGCAAGCGTCAGGCCGTCTAAAGACGGGGCATCCAGGCCCCATAGGTAGACGACGCCGTCGCATCGCAGTGTCTCGCTCGCAGTAAATTGCTCCAGCAATCGGCGGAAATCGCGCGGCTGCCTTTCATTGATGGTCCATGTTCGTTTGCCTCGTTGGGCGAATGCGTCGTCCCTATAGACGAGGTGGCAATGATGGCCAGCGGCTTCCAGCCGGCGGGCCAGCTCAACACCGACACCTTTTGCATCGGCAAAGATCATCCAGCTCGCGGGCGCGTGCGCCTTTTCAGGGCTGGTAGAATTTCTAACGCTCTTTCGCCAGACCGGCCGATAGAACAAGTTGTCCGTGCGAGCGCTCGAGGGTTGCACTTTCTCGAGGGGCAACAGGCGGACGGTCAGTCCGTCCAGATCTGCGATCGGCCGCTCGGCCTCGTCGTAAACCCGAATGTCGACCACCTGCGTATCGTCTTTATCGACACTCCGTAGTCTGGTGTGCACCCACGCTTTGTCGGTCCCGTCCTGGTAGCAGCGGAAGCCTTCCAGCGAGACGGGCAGGTAGGAATGACGGCGATCGTTTTTGGCCTTCTCCGCGCCCTCAAGGATTAAAGGATAGGCGTGCAGGCACGCGTCCAAAAACGCGGGATGCATCACGTATTGCGTATTTGCCAAACCCTCCGGAAGCCGCACCTTCGTTAGCGCCTCATTTTGACCGAGATGCAATTCGCGGACGCCACGAAAGCTCGGTCCATATTCAAGCCCAAGCTGGTCAAGCCGGTCATAGAAGTCGGCAACAGGCATTGATTGCGGGCAACGGGCCCGGACCTCCTTCATGGAAAACTCCAATCCGGACGGCGTCTCGGACTTGCGCAACGTGCCCGTCATGTGGGTTTGCCAGACCGTCGGGTCCTCAGTGTCTGCGCTGACCAGTTTGAAACTTGCTTTGTCGGATTTCAGCGAAGTGACCAACATCCGCACGGTCCGATCTTCACCATTGAAAAACGACATCGCCTGGTGATGCATCGCATCGTCGAAACTGATCTGCGACGTTGCGAAATGCATCCGGCCGACGACCGTGGCCGCCTCCAGTTCGACGGTGGTTGGAAGGACGATGGATCCTGCAACTCTATGATCGGAAAGGAAGCCGGCCTGGTGGACGCCGTAGCGCGCCTCATAACAGACCTCGCTAGCCGCAGAGTTTATGCGCATGCCCACCAGCGGATGAAGTCGTTCGGCAACGGTTCGTACTTGTTCGGGACGGATCGCATTGTCTTCGATCCAGTGGCGCTTGCGCTGAAAGGGGTAAGTGGGCAGCGGGATTCGGCGCCACGACGCGTCGGCATGCACACCAGCCCAATTTATGTTGTGGCCGGCGCGGTACAATGCGACCAGCATTTCGGTCATAGAGTCGGCGTCCGACTTTTGACGGTTGAGCGTGGCAGCCCAGGCGGCGGACCTGGCTTTTGGTCCAAGGCAAACCTGTGCAATCGGCAGCAGCACCGGGTGTGGTCCGACCTCGACAAACGTCCGGCACCCGAGCTCAGCCAACGCATGCATCCCGTCTCCGAACCGCACCGATTCCCGAAGGTGCCGCCGCCAGTAGATTTTATCGGGCGCGGCCGACATCAGCCCGCCGGTGAGGTTGGATATCAGCGGTAATTTGGGCGAATTGTACTTGATCTGGCTCGCAATATTTTCGAGATCATCAAGAATGGGCTCCGTACTTGGCGAGTGAAAAGCGTTGGAAACCTGTAATTCCCGATAGCCAATGTTTTGCCGGTCCAACTCTTGCAATAGCGCTTTCAATTCATCGCGGTCGCCTGACACGACCGTATTCTGCGGTCCGTTCATTGCGGCCACAGCCAGACCGGGGGCGCTCTTGTCTATGAGCTCACGCACCACGGATTCTGACGCGAATATCGCGGCCATGCCGCCGCTCGGCAGTTGGCGCATCAAGGCACCGCGAGCAATGACCAGACGCATGGCGTCTTCGAGCGTCATGACATTTGCCGCACAGGCAGCGACGAATTCTCCCAGGCTATGCCCGATCACCGCATCCGGCGCGACACCCCAGGATTTCATGAGCTCTGCGAGGGCATATTCAACGGCAAACAGCGCGGGTTGCGTGTAGTCGGTGCGGTTGACCAACGCCGCATCACTGTCCTTGGCAAAAATCACGTCGAGCAAGCCGTGCTCAAGATCCGATTTCGCCAGAGCATGACAGCGATCCATGGCATCCCGAAAAACGGAGTGCGTGCGATAGAGCTGTGCGGCCATGCCGGCATGCTGTGAGCCCTGGCCGGAAAACATGAAAGCGATTGGCGCACTACTGGTGCGCTGCAAATTCGCCCGATCGGCCGCCGCTCGCAGCCATGATGTGAGATTCTTTTTCAGCTCTGCCACTGACCGGGCGGGCGCGGCGAAGCGGAAGGCGAATTGGCTTCGGCTGACGTTGGTGGTGTAGCAAAGATCACCAATCGGTGCGTCGGGATTGTCGTTGAGCCAGGTCAGAAGCTGCTCGACACGTGCCACCAATGCGTCGGCGCTTTTGGCTGAAAGGGTGACCAGGCACGGGAATTGGTCTGGCGACTGGTCCGCGTTTGCAGCGGCCGGCGGCGCCTCCTCGAGGATGGCGAACGCATTCGTGCCGCCGATTCCAAGACTATTCAGCGCAGCTCGCCGCGGCGTGTCGGCACGAGGAAAGTCCTGGAGCTTTGTGTTTACGTAAAAGGGCGACGATGCAAAGTCGATTGCCGGATTTGGCGTTTGATAATTGATGCTCGGCGGAATTTGTTTGTGATGAAGCACGAGCGCGGTTTTGATAAGGCCGGCGATTCCCGCTGCCTGTTCCGGATGCCCGATGTTGGCCTTGACCGAACCGATGGCACAGTATTGCTTGCGGCCGGTTTCCTTTCGGAAGGCCATGCTCAGGGCTTCGATTTCCAGCGGGTCGCCTACGGCCGTGCCGGTGGCGTGGCATTCGACATAGCCAATGCTGTCAGCGCTGACTCCAGCCAAATTCAAGGCATCAACGGCCGCCTGGGACTGCTGGCCCAGGCTCGGCGCGGTGTAGCTGCTTTTGGCCGACCCGTCGTTGTTTGCCGCAGTCCCTTTGATCACCGCAAAGATGTGGTCGCGATCGGCTACAGCGCGCTGCAGGGGCTTGATCAATACGGCTCCGACACCACTCGCAAAAATGGTCCCTTGGCCAACCGAATCGAAGGGACGGCAGTGCCCGTCGAGCGAATGAACGTTTCGCTTTTCGGCCAAATACCCCTCGATCTGGGGCACGCGTACCACCGAGCCTCCGACCAGCATCATATCGCACTCATCGAACCTGAGGTTCTGGCATGCCTGGTGGACTGCCAACAAAGACGACGAGCACGCCGACTGAATCGTATAGCTGGGGCCCCTGAGATTCAGCTTGTAGGAAACGCGGGTACTCAGGAAATCTTTATCGTTATTGATGTGCGACGTGCTGGCTGTCTGGCCGGGAAATTCTGCGTGGTGCAGTTTTGCCAGAAGATAGCTTGTAACAACGCCGCCGGCGGTCGAGAGCACACCAACTTTCCCGGTGTAGCCGACCGGGTCGTAACCTGCGTTTTCGAACGCTTCCCAGCACACCTCCAGAAACAGGCGATGCTGCGGGTCCATCAGTGCCGCGTCTTTAGGGGAGTAACCGAAAAACGATTCGTCGAACATCTCGACGTCCCGCAGCATCGGCGCAGCCTTTACGTATCGTGGATTAGCGACCAAGGCCGGGTCGACGCCGGCTGCGATAAGTTCCTGATCGGAAAAAAACGTGATGGACTCAACGCCGTCGCACAAATTCTTCCAATACTCTTCGGCTGTGGCCGCGCCGGGAAATCGACAGGAAAGACCGATGATCGCGAGGTCAACGTTCCGCCGTGCATCACTCATATTGGCACCTCGACCGACGCAAGCGCTTGTAAATCAGTGTCAGCTCGCAAAATGATCTAATGCAGGAATCTCATCCGCGTCGATTTAGTCAGATGAGTCCGCTACCTACTTGCCGTGGCTTTTCGTTTTGTTGCCATCCTTTAGCGTGATGAGTGCGTCACTCATATGCTGCAAGATTGCCTCCTGGGCCTCGATAAAGTGAATGGAACCGGAAAGCACCTTGGGGAAGGCTTCCTTGTATGTATCTTCCACTCTCTTTTCAAAGTCGGCGTCAAAGGGGCTTCTCCACGTTCGCGATGGATCCAGGATCATCATCAGAGCGTGCAGTTCAAGCAATGTCAGTTTCTGAACCGGTTTGACATGACTGGTATCTTCAATGCCTTTTTTCACAATTGCGAGCATATCGCGCTGGAAGGACACCCACGGTAACGCCAGCAAGGAAAAATTCCTGAATATGCTGTCTTTGAAATCTTGAATGTCGTCTGAGCTGCTCTTTTTCTCATTCGGCATCTGAGCACCATCGTCCTTTGGGTTCGTTTGCCCGGCTACGTCATCTGATTATTCAATACGCTGCGTCCTCCGGGTAGCACTCGGCCTTGCCATTACGCCACCGGTCAAGCCACTCCCGAGTCACCTTGCGGCCCTCCTTGCGCAGTTCGTCCATGAAGGCGCGGCTGCGGTCAAACTTGGATGAATAAGACAGCTCGTCCGCAGTCTTTTTTTCCATCTTGATCGTGCGGACCGTCACAGGCTTGTGGTCCTTCGCAAATTGTTGCCCCTTGTAGTGTTCGGTCCAAGCGTTCACTGCCATAATGAAATCCAGGTCTTTGTTCAGCGACAGATTTCCCATCAGTTCGTTTTGACGGTCCTGGATGTCTTTGTTGGATGAAGGTACTTCCGGCCATTGCTGCGGGTTGATGCGTATGATCCACAGTTCATCGGGGACATGTTTGGGTCCTGCCGGGGACTTGTGCACCGGCGGATCGAAGAATTCGCGCACGGGTGGATTTTGCGAGTAAAGCCCGTCCCAGTAGTGACCACCCGGCTTGATATGTTCGGCCTCGCGCAAGGCGGGCAGTGTTCCCGATGCGGCGACCCCGGACAAAGTGAGCGGCAATTTCTGGCGCCAGTAACGAGATCTGTCCTTTGTAACTTTTACGGCTTGCATGCCCTTATTTTCGTGCTGCGTTTTCTTATTGACGTCGGAGTCAAACACCGTCTCGAAACCGTTGACGACCTCCGAGGCGCCGATCAGCACGCGCGTCGTTAAATCTTGCCACGCGATCTGGTCGAAATCCGGACAAGCCTTGGCAAGCATCTCCTCCAGATCAAAATATTGTTTGCGTATGCCAAGACTTGGCAGGCTGGCGCCGAATACCTTAAAGAGCGCGCCGTACGGATTGAGACCGAGGATTGGCGCGTTTACGCCTAGCACCGGAATCTCTTTCTCTTCCGCCCAGAATGCGCCGTAAGTCAGAAAATTCAGCGCAGTCTCGGCGCCCGTGCTCGCAACGAAGTCGTCCCAGAAGTCGTTGAGTTTTTCGATCGCTTCGTCGGCAGAGCCGAGGCTTCCAGGCTTCGGGGCAAGGCCGTACCAGACCATCAGCGCGCACAAGGCGCCGGCCGACGTCCCGCTCAAGCCGACAAGTTCGATGCGCTTGTTGTCTTCATGCGCTTGTTGTCGCGGATGTCCTTGAGGATTTCGGTGAGGACGCCGACCTCGAAAGCAGCGTGCATTCCGCCGCCCTGGCAACCGATGGCGACTTTTTTCGGCCCGTCCATGTTTGCCCTCCAAACCCGGAATGAGGTCTAGTGTACGGTCTCAAGCACGCAGTGTGAATGGTGGCCGACCGTCCGCTCCGTCACGGTTGGGCTAACTCACGTGACCGATAGGCCCGCAGGCCAGCCGGAAATTCCGGCTGCACATGGCACTGCGGCCCAGCCGGGCCAGAAAATAGGGTATTCGCGGTGCATTTCAGACCGGCCCTGAAAATGGATGTATTTTAGAGAACTTAGTCGAATTGTTTCACTGTTAGAGTTAAACAGCCAAAGTAAGATTTGAATATTCATTGACGAGATAGCCTGCCTGTCGGGCTATTTTGTCGTATGTTTCGTCTTGAGAGCTTCTGGTGGGGCGAAATGTAAGATGGCAACGGGCGCTAGCAAGAATAGTCAAACGCAATCATTCGACAAGCATGCGTTGCTTCGCGCCCACCCATTTTTCAAGGATCTGGGCCATACGATCATCGATCGGATCGCGCCACGTGTCATTACGACACGAGTGAAAAAAGGCGCGGCCATATTTCACAAAGGCGATATCGGCTCGAAACTCTATGCGGTTCGAGCCGGCGCCGTGAGAATCAGTGCACCGTCCGAACAAGGGAAAGACGCAATTTTCAACCTGGTCGTACCCGGTGAACTCTTCGGGGAAATAGCCTTTCTCGACGGAGGGCAGCGCTCCGCTGACGCCGTCGCTATCGACAATTGTGAGCTCATGGTTATCGAGCGCCGCGATTTCATCCCGATATTGCGGGATGATCCTGAAGTCGCGATACGATTGATCAATATTCTGTGCGCGCGGTTGCGCCGCACCAGTGAGCAGGTCGAGGATATTGTTTTCCTCGGGTTACCGAACCGCCTCGCCAAGGTCCTGTTGCACCTCCATCAGCCATCGGCGACCGCACGGCCCAGCAGCAAGATTCATGTTACCCAGCGTGAAATCAGCCAGATGATCGGGGTTTCGCGGGAGAGCGCAAACAAGCAATTGCAGGATTGGCAGCGCCGGAAGTGGCTCAAGCTCGAACGCGGCGGGATCGTTATTTTTGCGCCGGACGCGCTGCGCGATCTTGTGACTGCGGTCTAAAGCCATCTTCTGATGGCGCGGCTGCCGGATTACGACGAAGCTTCCGTATTCATCAATCGACAAATGTGAGCGGCCTCGCGACGGCTTCCAGCGGTTTGCGCTCGGCGTCGACGCCCCAGCGCCAGGCGATGCAGCCCGCGACGATCATCAGGACCGCGCCGAGCAAATAGCCTGCAAATACGCTCGTGCGCGAACCTGTGTCGATGAGCGCGCCAAACAACAGCGGCCCGATAATGCCGCCGATACCGGTCCCGACCGCGTAAAAAAACGCAATCGCCAGCGCCCGAATTTCAAGCGGAAAGATCTCGCTGACCGTGAGATAGGCCGAGCTCGCTGCCGACGATGCGAAGAAAAAGATCACCATCCAGCACACCGTTTGCGTCCCGGCGCCAATAAGGTCGCGCGCGAAAAGCCAGCCAGTTGTCGCCAATAGCACACCGGAAGAAACGTAGGTCAGGGCAATCATCAACCTGCGGCCATGAGTGTCGAAAAACCGTCCGATCAGGACAGGCCCTGTGAAGTTTCCAATCGCAAAGGGCAGCAAATACCAGCCGACCTGGTCCGACGCGATGCCATAAAAGTCGGTCAGGATAAGCGCGTAAGTAAAAAAGATGGCGTTGTAGAAAAACGCCTGCGAGACCATGAGGCTTAGTCCGACCGCCGTTCGGCGCCGATGTTGCTTAAACAAGGTAAAGGCCACCAGGCGAAGCGGTGTTGATTTGCGCGCGCGCAGACGAACGCGCGGCAGGTCGTGCTCCGGTGGAAGGTCCGGAAACTGGCTTTCTATGCTGGCGACGACACGAGCCGCCTCGTCAGCGTGACCATGCGTTATCAACCAGCGCGGACTTTCGGGAATCCAGAGCCGCATCAGGAAAATCACGCCGGCCAGGGCGGCGCCAATCAGGAATGCAAGACGCCAACCGAGCTCGGGGTCGATGACATGCGGGTCGAGCACAACCAATGAGCCGAGTGCACCCAGCGCAGCCCCAATCCAGAAGCTGCCGTTGATCATCAGGTCATTCCGGCCGCGCACCCGTGCGGGAACCAGTTCCTGGATGGTCGAATTGATGGCGGAATATTCGCCGCCAATTCCGGCGCCCGTGAGAAAACGAAAAAGCGCGAAACTTTCGACATTCCACGAGGCGGCGGTGGCGGCTGTCGCCGTGAGGTAGACGGCGAGCGTTACGAAAAAAAGTTTTTTGCGACCAAGCCGATCCGTCAGCCAACCGAAAAAAATCGCGCCAAGCGTGGCGCCAGCGAGGTAGGCGCTGCTTGTAAAACCGATGTCCGTGTTTGAAAAATGCAAACTCGGACTGTCTTTCAGAGCGCCCGCCAGGCTGCCGGCAAGCGTGACCTCGAGCCCGTCGAGGATCCACGTGACGCCGAGGGCGATGACCACCAGCGTGTGAAAGCGTCCCCAAGGGAGGCGATCGAGCCGCGCCGGGATATCTGTTTCAATGATCGGCCCGTTCGTCATCCTAAACGTCACATGAACGCAGGTCTGTCTGCGATTAACTTTGGACGGCGTAGCCTGGCGAGAGCGGCCTCGCGGCTGTTGATCGAAAGTGCCCTAACGCAAAATAAATTATTAACGCGCGCGGCCCGCACTTTTTTATGGCTCGAAGCGGGGAGATGTCTCGCGGTTCCATATAACGGAAAATCAATGGCTTTCGTCTAATTATTTGAAATGATTGGCAATGATGGCCTCGCGGCTTTCTCCATGACCAATTTTACAAAGTCATGGCAGCCGTTTTTCAAGTATCGATCGGTGCTATTCGGGATCATCCTGATTAGCCTCGTATGGACGACTTTGTTTTTCTTTTTGAAGAACGAACACGAGAGCGCCGAACGGGCCGCGATTCAAAACTCCACAAATCTGGCGGGCGCGCTGGAAGAACACCTGCTTCGGTCGCTGAGCGAAATCGACCGGACCCTGGTTATTGTCCGAACGCTTTATGAACGGGACAAAAACAAATTTGATTTGGCGGGATGGCTGAAATCGAACCGTGTGCTCAACGATGAGGATCTAAAGGTCAGCATTGTCGACAACAATGGCAATGTAAGACTCAGCAGCGACAGGGCGGTCAAACGAGATGGAGATGAAATTGCGCGCTATCGCGATACTATTGATTTGCCAATCGACAAGCTGACCATCAGCGAACCAAAATTCAATCAATCTACGGGGCAGTGGTCGATCGAGTTCTCGCGTCCGGTCGGAACGGCCGACACATCTCTCAAGGGCGCCATTGTTGCGTCGCTCGATCCAGGTTATCTGACGCGTATCTATAACTCTGTAGACATCGGCCACGAAGGCTATATTCGGGTCATCGGGCGAGATGGAATTGTTCGTGCGACCAGCGGACACACGCTGTCAGTGCTCGGGAAAGACTTTTCAGGCGCTGATCTTTTCAAAAGGACGTCGACAGCCGGGTGGTACTACACGCAGAGCCATTTAAGCGACAGTGTTCAACGATTGATAGCGTACCGATCGGTCAACGGCTTTCCTCTTGTCATCACGGTTGGTCTTGCGTCGCACGAGATTTTTTCGCGCCTCGATGCACAGAAAAAATCAGGCTATTTAATCGCAATCGTGATGACGTTGCTGATTTTGGTTGCAACGGTGTTCAGCGTTCGAGGACATATCTTGAGGGATCGCGCCAAACGGCACCTCGAGCATACCAACATGCTTTTGAATGCTACCCTGGAAAACATGCCGCAAGGAATTTGCATGTTTGGGGCGGATAAGGGGCTCGTACTTGCCAATGATCTCTACAGCAAGATGTATGGGCTCAATCCGGAGGACGTAAAGCCCGGGACGACGCTGCCGGAGATTTTACAGGCTCGAATAAGGGCCGGTTCGTGCCCGCAGGATACGCAGAAATACGTCAAGGACCGGCTCGAGGAGGCATTCCTGCCCGATCCCGGATACGTCATCAATGAACTTCGGGACGGCCGGACATTTTCGGTGAGCCGCAAGGCCATGCCCGATGGCGGTTCCGTCGCCGTTCATCAGGATATCACTGCACATCTCCATGCCGAGCGCGAGCTGGATGAAGCGAAGCAATTTCTGAATTCAATTATCGAGAATGTTCCGGTCGCGGTCGTCGTGAAGGATGCTGTGACGCGCAAGTTTATGCTTGTGAACCGCGCGTTTGAGGCGATGCTCAAGGTGACGAGGGCCGATGTCGTCGGAAAAACCGTATTCGATATCTATCGGACCAAGGATGCCGAGCGGATCGATGCGACCGACAGCGAAGCACTTGCAGGCGTGATCGGCACCTATCCAAGTGACTACGAAATTGAAATGCCCGTTGGCCACTCGCGAATTTTGGCCACAAGCCGCATCGTCGTGCGTGACGCGCAAGGCGTGCCGAAGCACCTCATCGTCGTTATTGAAGACGTGACAGAGAGGAAAAAGTCCGAACAGCGCATTGCATTCATGGCGCATCACGACGTTCTGACGGGTCTCGCCAATCGCCTCGCGATTATGGAAAAGATCGAAGAGGCTGTTGCACGGCAGCGCAGGCGCGGCGATCCATTTGCCGTGCTGCTGCTGGATCTTGACCGTTTCAAGCACGTCAACGACACGCTCGGCCACGCGGTCGGCGACGCATTGCTGCGGGAAACCGCGGCTCGCCTCAAAGCATCGCTTCGGGAAACCGACGTGCTGGCGCGTCTTGGCGGCGACGAATTCGCAATCGTTCAGGACCGGGAAAATAACCAACGTGAAGCTGCGTCCGCACTCGCCGACCGAATTACCGAGGTCATTTCCAGGCCATTCAATATCGAAGGTAATGAGGTGAATATTGCCACGAGTATCGGAATTGCCCTGGCGCCCGAGCACGCCGCCAATTCCGATAGTCTCATGAAAATGGCCGACCTGGCGCTGTATCGGGCCAAGTCGGCTGGCCGAAACGGATATCGCTTCTTTGACCCGGAAATGAGCCTGGCCGCCAGCGCGCGGCACGAGCTCGAAAGCGAGTTGCGCCGCGCAATCCATCAGGACGAGCTGGAGCTCCACTACCAGCCGATTATCGACACCAAAACGAGTGTGATTTGCGGCGCCGAGGCGCTCATTCGATGGAGACATCCGACAAAAGGCATAATCCTGCCCGACCAGTTTATTCCGCTTGCGGAAGAGACCGGCATGATCACGCATATCGGTGAATGGCTATTGCAGACGGCTTGCGCGGATGCTGCAGCTTGGCCCAAAGACATCAAAGTGGCGGTCAATTTGTCCGCTGTGCAATTCAGAAAGAATAACCTGGTCGACGTTGTCATGTGCGCGTTGGCGCAGTCGGGATTGTCGCCCGAGCGGCTGGAGCTGGAGATCACCGAAACGGCCCTTATCGAATCCGCGACGGAGTGTCTGCCGGTTCTGCATCAATTCAAGAACCTCGGCATTGCGGTCGCGCTCGACGATTTCGGTACGGGATATTCGTCACTGAGCCAGTTGATGATGTTCCCGTTTAACAAGATCAAGGTCGATAAATCGTTCATCCAGAACCTGACGAAACGCACCGAGTGCGCCGCCATCATCGCGGCAACGCTTACTTTGGCGCGAAGCCTCGATATTGCGACCACTGCTGAAGGCGTGGAAACGGTCGAGCAATATCGCCTTTTGCGCCTGGCCGGGGTGACGTCGCTGCAGGGCTTCCTGTTCCAACCTCCGTGCCCATCGGCACAGATTGATTTCCACAGTGCTTACAACATTCCAGATGTCGACTATGCCGCATAATAACGCATTGCAGTCAGGCCTTTCGGCAGACCGGCGGAATCGAAATTCCGCGGCTGAGCAGAAGATTGGGCCAGGCCATAAATCCCTGGTGGACGAACTTGAATCTGCGATCCAGCAGAAAAATATCGGTACGCGCGCCGAGATCCTCCGGCGGATCACGGATTTGTTCGTCGCCGGTTCCGATCACTTTGATCCCGAGCAGATGTCATTGTTCGACGACGTAATGACCCGTCTGCTGACGGAGATTGAGCATTCGGCGCGCGTCGCATTCGGCGAAAGGCTTTCGGGCATCGCCAATGCCCCACTGAATGCGAGCCGAACACTTGCGTTGGACGACTCGATTGCCGTCGCTGGACCCGTTTTGAGGCGCTCTGAATCTCTCGACGATGATACGCTGGTGACCGGCGCGAAGACCAAGGGTCAGGAACACCTGCTGGCGATTTCGCAGCGCAAACATCTCAGTGAAAATGTCACTGATATTCTCGTTGAGCGCGGCAACCAGAAAGTCGTCATCAGCACTGCGGCGAATACCGGGGCCAAGTTTTCCCAGTTTGGCTATTCAACGCTTGTCTCACGCTCCGAAAGCGATGACGAACTTGCGCTGCTCGTTTGGTCGCGCCCGGAAATTCCGCGCGAGTATTTATTGACGCTGTTCGAAACCGCGTCGGAAACGGTGCGACTCAAGTTTGAGACCGCGGATCGCAGCAAAGCGGATCTGGTTCGCGACATGATCAAGCGCGCGGCGGACCAAATTCAGACCCAGTTGCGCGATCATTCGCCCAATTTTCCGGCCGCGCGTGCCAACATCGAGCAACTGCACACGAATGGCGAGCTGACCGAAGCGCGCGTTTACGAGTTTGCGTCGCACGGAAAATTCGACGAAACGGCGGAAGCGCTGAGCTTGCTGGCCGATCTGCCGATCGGTGCGGTCGAGCGCGCGTTGGTGCACGATACCGGCGATCAAATTCTGATCCTGGCAAAGTCGATCGAGTTTTCCTGGAAGACAACGCACGCCTTGCTGGCACTGCAGGGGGGTGCCGACCAGCGGCCGGCCGGCGTCTCCGGGGAGTATCTCGATCGATTCAAAAAATTGCGGCCGGAAACCGCGCGGGCCGCCATCCAATTTTACCGATTGCGCGAACGGGCGACCAATTCTCACCATAAGTAGGTTTGGGGTTTGTAACTCTGAACTCACGCGTTGACGGAAGCTATTCCGTTATCTGCGCGTGAGAGCCGTCATATTGTCCGGTTTCCGCGGTATTTGCGAGCGTGCGCTTGAGCCCATATACTCGCGGGCCTGTACGCGGTATTTTGCCAAATCCCGGTCATGTCCCCTGATTTCTCGACGTTTCCGGATCGCTTGAACCAAATTGTGTGTCGAGTGTTGCGATAGAGGGTCAATGCGATCGGAATTCTTTCTCTACATGAGCGAAGCCCTGGGTTACATTTGCTTGGCGGTCTGGGTTTACCTGATTTTTGGCCGCGGCGGATTCTGGCGAAGTGACGTAAGAGACGCCACGCATCCAGCACAGAATGCGGCGCGATGGCCCTCGGTTGCCGTCATCATTCCGGCCCGCAATGAATCCGAATTTGTCGGTGCGAGCGTCCAGTCGCTCTTGCGCCAGAAGTATCTTGGTTCGCTCAAGATCTTTGTCGTCGACGATGACAGTAGCGACGACACTGCAGCCGTCGCTGCGCGTACGGCGGCGGCCGCGCCCGAGCGCGATGTGACGGTGATCGCCAGCAAAGGGCCGGCCCCTGGCTGGACCGGAAAGCTTTGGGCGCTCAAGGAGGGCATTTCTGCCGCCGAGGCCTTGCGTCCAGACTATCTGCTGCTGACCGATGCCGATATCGTCCATACCTCGGACACAGTTGCTTGGCTGGTGGCTCATTCATTGGCTGGCGAGTATGTGCTGGTGTCACTTATGGCGAAACTTCGCTGCGCCAGCCTGGCCGAGCGCAGCCACGTTCCGGCTTTCATCTATTTTTTCCAAATGCTTTTCCCGTTCCTGTGGGTCAGTCGTCCCAGTTCGGGCGTGGCCGCTGCTGCCGGCGGCTGCATCCTCGTCCGAGCGGATGCGCTCGCGCGGGCAGGTGGCATCGCCGGCATTCGCAATGCCCTGATCGATGATTGCTCGCTGGCAGAGAAACTGAAAGCGGTGGGACCAATCTGGTTGGGCCTGACCGAACGCGTGCAAAGCGTTCGGCCCTATGAGACCCTGTCCGACGTCAGGCAGATGATTTCGCGTTCCGCCTATGCGCAACTTCGTTATTCGCCGTTGCTTCTGGCGGCGACGACAATTGGCCTGTTACTGACATTTGTCGCGGCGCCAATGCTCGCCATCTTTGCATCCGGGCTGCCACGTTACCTGGGCTTGGCCGTATGGCTGGCAATGGCGCTGTCGTTTGTCCCGACGCTGCGGTTTTACCGCCTGTCGCCATTGTGGGGTTTGGCTTTGCCGGCAATTGCATCGCTTTACCTGTACTACACGCTCAATTCCGCCTATCAATACCTGCGCCGGCGGGGAGGCCAATGGAAGGGGCGCGTTCATGACGCGCCGAGCATGCAATGACCAGCAGCGCTCAACTTCGGTCCGGCAAGGGCGCGCGGGACGAAAATTTCCCCGTCGCATCCTGGCTGATCAAGCGGCGGCACCGGCCGGTTATTCTGGCGTTCTACGAATTTGTCCGCGTTGCCGACGATATTGCCGATCATCCGACACTTGCGAGCACAGAAAAACTTGCGCGGCTTGATCGTCTCGAGGCCAGCTTGCTCGGCAGCGGCAATGACGAACCGGAAGGGGTCGTGCTGCGGGACGTATTGCAGAGCCGCGCGTTGTCGACCCGTCATGCTCAGGATTTGCTGAACGCCTTCCGGCAGGATGCCACCAAGCTCCGATACAAAGACTGGGATGACCTGATCGATTATTGCTCGCGCTCCGCGATGCCGGTCGGTCGCTTCGTGCTCGATGTCCATGGTGAAACGAGGGACACCTGGCCCGCGTCGGATGCCTTGTGCGCCGCATTGCAGATCATCAACCACCTGCAGGATTGCGGCCTGGACTATCGGACACTCGACCGGGTCTATATCCCGCTTGATGCGCTGACGGCGCAGGGCATCGGCGTTGAAGTGCTTGGTTATGATAGAGCCAGTCCAGCTTTGCGAGCTTGTCTGGACGCGTTGATAACGCGCACTTCCGCTTTGTTAGGCCAGAGTCATGGTCTTGAGGCCAATGTTGTCGACACGCGTCTAGGCTGCGAAATCTCGGTTATTCAGTCGCTGGCGACACGTCTGCTGCATGTTCTTCGCGAGCGCGATCCGCTGAGCGAGCGCGTTCATCTCACCAAAGGTGAAGCCGCTATTGAGGCCGCCAGCGGCGGAACACGGGCATTGCTGCGCCGGCTATTGCGGACGGTTGCGCCGTCGCGCCGTTACCAGACCCCATGAACGTTCAGGTTGCAAATGTGACGGAAAGTCCTGCGCCGGTCGCCAACCGCGCGGGCGGCAGCTCGTTCTATTTGGCGATGCGTATCCTGCGGCGCGAGCAGCGGGAGGCGATGTTTGAAATCTATTCGTTCTGCCGTGCGGTCGACGATATTGCGGACAGCGACGCGCCGCACGCGCAACGTCTGGAGGGGCTGTTAGTCTGGCGAAAGAATATCGATTCTCTTTATTCCGGAAGTATTCCGCCCAAGCTTGGAGGTCTCGCGCGCGCCATCGCCCGTTATGCACTGCGCAAGGACGATTTCCTTGCGGTGATTGATGGTGTGGAAATGGACGCACGCGCCGATATTCGGGCGCCAAGTTTCAACGAACTCGATCTTTACTGTGATCGTGTCGCTTCTGCGGTCGGCCGGCTGTCCGTGCGCATTTTCGGGATGGATGATGCCGACGGGGTTGCGTTGGCCTATCACCTCGGTCGTGCACTTCAACTGACGAATATCTTGCGTGACATCGATGAGGACGCGGCCATCGGCCGGCTTTACCTGCCGCAGGAGGCTTTGCGGAAGGCCGGGATCACGTCGAGTGATCCGGCTTCGGTTGTGGAAGACCCGCGCCTTGGAGAGACCTGCATCGCTGTCGCCGAGCGGGCGCGCGAACACTACACGAAAGCGAATGAAATCATGTCGCGCTGCCCGAGACGCGTCGTGCGCGCGCCTAAAATTATGGGCGGGGTCTATCGTCAGATGCTCGAAGGCATGATATCGCGGGGCTGGGCGAGGCCGCGGAGCCGCGTCCGTATCAACAAACCGCGTTTAATCTGGATTGCGTTACGGCATGCGTTCGTCTGACATCGGCAGGGTTCACATTATTGGCGCGGGTCTGGCCGGGCTCGCAGCCGGCGTAAGGCTTGCCGCGGCGGGGCGGGCTGTCACCATCCATGAGGCGACGAAACAGGCGGGCGGGCGCTGCCGTTCTTATTTCGATCAAGGCACGGGAATGTTGATCGACAACGGCACGCATTTGCTCCTGTCGGGCAACCACGCCGTCCTGTCATACGCCGACGCGATCGGCTCAAGAGCAGGATTGAGCGGCCCGAAAGAAGCGGAGTTTTCTTTCATAGACATCGCAACCGGCGAGCAATGGACTTTGCGGTTCGGCGAAAGCCGTTTTCCCTGGTGGGTGTTCGATAAGGAACGGCGCGTACCGCAAACGGCGGTCAGCGATTATCTGCCTCTGGCGCGCCTGGCCTGGACGTCTGCGGACAAGCCCATTGGCGACGTGATGAACTGCTCCGGGCCGCTCTATGATCGCCTGCTCGAGCCCCTGTTGCTTGCGGCGCTCAACATCACCCCGCGCGAAGGTTCTACCAAACTTGCCGGCGCCCTGATCCGCGAAACGCTTGCGCTCGGCGGCCAGGCCTGCCGACCATTGCTCGCGCGCGATGGGTTGGGGAGTGTCTTTGTCGAGCCGGCGATCGTCCACTTGCATGAGCGCGGTGCATCTGTCGTGTTTGAGGACGAGTTGGTCGCGCTGCAGGTTTCCGATGGCCGTGTGTCGTCGCTCAAATTTGCAAAGCATTCCGTCGAGCTTGGCAGCGATGATGCGGTCATTTTGGCAGTTCCGCCCAATGTGGCCACGACCCTCATGCCTGGATTGCGCGCACCGACCGATTTCCGTGGAATTGTCAACGCTCACTTTCGTATCGAACCACCGGCACGCGTGCCGCCGATGCTGGGTATCATCAACGGAACGACTGAATGGATATTCGCATTTCCCGGGAAAATTTCGGCAACGATCAGTGATGCAGGACGATTGTTCGATATGCCGCGCGCGGAGCTGGCGGCGGCTATATGGCGTGACATCGCCAAGGTCGCCGGCCTGCCGGCGGATAACGTTCCGCCATGGCAGATCGTGCGCGAGCGCCGGGCCACATTTGCCGCAACCCCGGAGCAGAATGCCTTACGTCCGGCGGCCGAGACATCGTCGGCCAATTTGTTCCTCGCTGGCGATTGGACTGCGACAGGGCTGCCGGCGACGCTCGAAAGCGCCGTCCGCTCGGGATATCGGGCTGCGGATCTCGTGAACTTCAGATTGCGAGCCGCCGCATGACGCTCGCTTTTGCCGGCGATTCCCGTCTGCCGCCGCAGGCAGACGCCGACCGGGCAACTGCTGCCGCAACACGCGCATTGCTGGCCTGCCGGCAAAGCAATGGACATTGGGTCTTCGAGCTTGAGGCGGACGCGACGATCCCGGCCGAATACGTGCTGCTACGGCACTATCGCGGCGAGCCTATCGATTCTGTTCTGGAGCAGAAGATCGCGAACTATCTGCGCCGCATCCAGGGCGCGCATGACGGCTGGGCTCTTTATCACCTTGGCGATTTCGACATGAGCGCGAGCGTGAAAGCCTATTTCGCGCTCAAGATGATTGGCGACAAGCCGGACGCCGATCACATGCGGCGTGCGCGCGAGGCAATTCTGGCGCGTGGTGGGGCGATCCACTGCAACGTATTCACACGTGTCCTGCTCTCGCTCTTTGGCGTGTTGAGTTGGCGCAGCGTTCCCGAAATGCCGGTTGAAATCACGCTGCTGCCGCGCTGGTTTCCATTTCACCTGTCGAAGGTGTCCTATTGGGCGCGTACGGTGTTGGTCCCGTTGCTCGTCGTACAGGCATTGCGCCCGCGCGCGCGGAATTCGCTTGGCATCGGTATCGACGAGTTGTTCATCGAGGCGCCATCCTCGATCGGGCCTGCGGCGAAGGCGCCGCATCAGCGCTGGATCTGGTTTGCATTGTTTCGCGGCATCGACGCGATCTTGCGGCCCGCAGTGAAACTCTTCCCAAAGAGTTTGCGGCGGCGCGCGATTGATCGGGCGGTCAGTTTTGTCGTCGAACACCTCAACGGTGAGGACGGGCTCGGCGCGATTTTTCCGGCGATGGCCAATGCGACGATGATGTTTGATGTGCTGGGCGACACGGCAAACGCTGCGGTCGCGCGCGGCTCAATCGAAAAGCTGCTGGTCGTCGGAGATCGCGAGGCCTACTGCCAGCCTTGCGTATCGCCGGTCTGGGATACGGCGCTCACCTGCCACGCGTTGCTGGAAGCCGGCGATGATGCCGCGCGCGCCGCCGCCTTGCGCGGGCTTGATTGGCTGCTGCCTCTCCAGGTGCTTGATATCGTTGGGGATTGGTCAACGCGTCGCCCG
Organism: uncultured Alphaproteobacteria bacterium; assembly: GCA_963817815.1. GTDB lineage: Bacteria > Pseudomonadota > Alphaproteobacteria > Rhizobiales > Xanthobacteraceae > Pseudolabrys. Next base: position 32,201 of record CAWFPY010000002.1, read on the forward strand.
TCGGTGCGGCCCGGAGGCTGGGCCTTCCAATACGCCAACCCGCATTATCCCGATCTCGACGATACGGCGGTGGTCGTTATGGCGATGGATCGCGCCCGCCGTATCGGGGCCGGGGACCGCTACGACCACGCCATCGCGCGCGGTGTCGAATGGGTAAAGGGTCTGCAAAGCCGCAACGGAGGCTGGGCGGCGTTCGATGTCGATAACACCTATGACTATCTTAACAATATCCCCTTTGCCGACCATGGGGCGTTGATTGATCCGCCAACGGAGGATGTGACGGCGCGGTGCGTCTCGATGCTGGCCCAGCTTGGCGAAACAATCGAAACGAGCAGTTCACTATCGCGCGGCGTCGATTATCTGCTCAGCGACTCAAACGCGAGATGGCAGTTGGTACGGCCGTTGGGGATTGAATTATATCTACGGGACATGGTCGTCACTCTGCGCGCTCAATGCGTGCGGCGTTGACCCGAAATCCGCGGAAATCCGCCGAGCTGTCGATTGGCTTATCTCCATTCAGAATTCCGACGGCGGGTGGGGCGAAGACGGCTCGAGCTACACGCTCGCGTATCGCGGCCACGAACCCGCGGCCAGCACCGCATCACAAACGGCGTGGGCGCTTCTTGGGCTCATGGCCAGCGGTGAAGTCGATCATCCCGCGGTCGAACGCGGCATACGCTACCTGGCGCAGACACAGGTCACGGATGGATTCTGGGATGAAGAGCGGTTCACGGCCACGGGATTTCCGCGCGTGTTCTATTTGCGATACCACGGCTACAGGAAATTCTTTCCGCTGTGGGCGCTCGCGCGCTATCGCAATCTGAAGGCTAACAACAGCGCCGCAGTGCCATTCGGCATGTAACGTCTATCGGCTGAGCGACTCAAAGCGCGATTTCTGCGCGCCGTCTAATTTTGCGTAAAAATCATCAAATGCGATTTGAACGGTCGTTGCGGCGTAATTGATGGCCGTCAGTTGGTCATTGGCGTCGTCCAGTCGCGCCATCGGATCTGCAGGAATGGGCTGCACGCACGAAGCGATCAGAAGCTTCGCCATGTCCGACGAAACTTTGTGGAAATTCTCGAAACTCGCGGCCTGATCCTTGGTCGGTCGCACGCGCATTTCAATCTCTTTGACCAGGCGCTCCGCCTTTTCGGCGTTTTGGGAGGCGCAAGCCTGATACTGTTTGTTCATGCCGGGATTTGCGTCTTTGGCCTCGGGCGGCGGTTCGGTTTGCGGACGACGGCTGGCAAAGCTGTTTTTCTGCGTGGTTGTCAGCGAATCGTAGAAGGTCTTGAGCGGCGCGCGCACTGATATTCCGGCATCGCGGACAGCCCAAATCGTTTGCACCAAGGCTCCCAGTCTATCGGGGGGCGATAGCTCCGCCGATGCACCACAGTCGGATTTTACGGATTTCATCGACTGGACGACCGCGGACTGAAGCTTTTCAACGGCCTCATGCTCGCTGTCGGTGAGCTGCAGGATTTGCTCGACGCGTGCTGCCGGCCAAACAGCTTGCCTGCCTGAATCGTTACAGCCCATCTTCGAGCCGTCATTTCCGGTGGCAGTGCCTGTCGTTGCGACGCGGTCCGTGCGACGTGGCGTATCGAAATGCCCGCTGATGGTGTCGGCAATCACGTCAAACCCGCGACCGCGCAGCCGCGGTGCATAGTCGTCCGGCCAGAATGTAAACCCGAGAACGTCCTCGTAGGCGTTCGCCCAGGCTGGAGGGCCGGCCCAGCCAAGCCGCGATCCTGCGGATGCCGACGTCTCATTTGAGGGCGCCGCTGCGGCTGCCTGTGAATCGGCGGCTGCCGTGCGAGGGCGGTGACCGCGGGGATAGTGGCCTAAATGACCCAACATCTGCCGAAACGGGCGCGTAATGCCCCCGATCAGGCCCTGTGGGGAAAACTGCGCCTGCGCAAGGTCAGGGGAGGCGACGGCTGCGCCCAGCATCCCTAGGGCTATGGTGGTTCGCCAGCGCATCGCCGAATTCCTGTGGTCGTAGCCACAAACACCGGTGGAATTGCCCGGTTCGAACATAACGGGCCACAGGGTCCGTAAGTTCCACTCAGCGCTAAATTAACTCCGGAACCGCGTCAGTCAGCCTCAACCATTGCCGGTTCGCGCTTCGTATTCTTGATTTCTTCGAGCTTGGTCTCGACATGCTTCGAAAACACGAATTCCGCGGGCCGTTGTCCGGCAAGCGAAATCTCCGGGCTCATTTCACCTTCGGTGCGGACTCCGCGCAGGCTGACACCCAGCGCCTTGAGCGGGTGGGCGACGGCATCCTGGACCGCGGATGCTTCAAAGCCGGAATGCACCATGCAGTCGGCGCACTTCTCATAATTGCCGACGCCGTAGTCGTCCCAGTTGGTGTCGTTCATCAGCTCGTCGAAGGTCTTCGTGTAGCCTTCACCGAGCAGATAGCATGGCTTCTGCCACCCGAAGATGGTGCGTGTCGGATTGCCCCACGGCGTGCAGTGGTAGGTCTGATTGCCCGCAAGGAAGTCGAGGAACAGGCTGGATTGGCTGAACGACCACTTGGTCTTGCTCGGGCCTTGCTTGAAGACGTCGCGGAACAGCTGCTTGGTCTTGCCGCGGTTAAGGAAGTGCTGCTGGTCGGGCGCACGCTCGTAGGCATAACCCGGCGACACGGTGATTCCATCGACACCCAACTCCATGGCGGTGTCGAAAAAGTCAGCGACGCGGTTGGCCTGTGCGGTGTTGAACAAAGTGCAATTGATGTTGACGCGGAAGCCGCGTTCTTTGGCGTGCTTGATTGCCGTCACCGCGCGGTCATAGGTGCCCGGCTGGCAGACGGAATGGTCGTGCATCTCCTTGTCGCCGTCGAGATGGACCGACCACGTGAAGAACGTGCTCGGCTCATATTGCGACAGCTTCTTGTCCATCAGCAGAGCATTGGTGCACAGATAGACGAACTTTTTCCGCGCAACGATGCCGCGAACGATTTCGGGCAATTGTTTATGGAGGAGCGGTTCGCCACCGGCGATCGAGACCACCGGCGCGCCACATTCGTCGACCGCGTGCAGGGCGTCTTCCACCGACATGTTCTGGTGCAGGATCGGATCGGGATAGTCGATTTTCCCGCAGCCGGCGCAGGCGAGGTTGCACCTGAACAAGGGCTCAAGCATCAGCACGAGCGGATAGCGCTTGCGGCCAGTCAGACGCTGGCGGACAACGTAGCTACCGACATACAGTTTCTGAAGAAGGGGAATGCCCAAGATTGCTATCCTTGCTGATTTGCTGAGAACTGGTCACGTCGAGCAATTCGACCGGAACCCGGAATTCGATGTGTTCATCCTGACCGGGCAGGGTGAAGACCTCCACCGGCTCGACCGTACGCAACGTGTTGATCACGTCGCGGACCATGACCTCCGGTGCCGAGGCACCCGCCGTAATGCCAACAACCTCGACGTTTTGCAACCATTCCGGCTCAATTTCACTGCCATTAGCGATTAAATGAGTGGGAACGCCTGCTTCGATGCCGATTTCACGCAAGCGGTTCGAATTAGAGCTGTTTTTGGCGCCGACCACGAAAATCACGTCGACCAGCTTGGTCAGTTCAAGCAGGGCAGTTTGGCGATTCTGCGTCGCGTAGCAGATATCCTCTGTTCCCGGCCCGACAACGTCATTAAAGCGGCGATATAGCGCAGCAATGATGCCGCGCGTGTCATCCACGCTCAGCGTGGTCTGCGTAACGTAGGCAATTGGCGTATCGACCGGCAGATCGAGCGCGTTCACATCCGCTTCAGTTTGCACGAGGAGCACGGGCCCGGGAATTTGACCCAGCGTGCCTTCGACCTCGGGATGGCCAGCGTGCCCCACTAAAATGACCGTGCGCCCGTTGCGCAGATAGTGACGGCCTTGCGCGTGAACTTTCGAGACCAGCGGGCAGGTGGCATTGAGCACCCGCAACCCTCGCTCCGCAGCTTCGTTCTGGACTTTTTTCGCCACGCCATGCGCACTGAAGATCGTGATCGCGTTCGGCGGCACTTCGGACAGTTCCTCGACGAAGCGGGCGCCACGCGCCTTGAGTGCGTCGACGACCCACTTGTTGTGGACGATCTCGTGCCGCACGTAGACCGGCGGTCCGTATTTATCCAGCGCGCGCTCGACTATTTCGATCGCGCGCACGACTCCCGCGCAAAACCCGCGCGGTTTCGCAAGAATAACCTTCATTCCGCCGCCCCCTTAGCGTGTCCGTTCATCGTCTTCGCTTGCCGGCGACGCTGCGCGCGCTCGGCAAGAAACGCGATCTCGGCGGGCTGCAATTCCGGCGCCTGACGCGATCCGAAAACGTCGAACACTTTCTTGACGATACCATTCGCGTCGAGCCCGGCCTTGGCGTACATCGCCGGCGGGCTGTCGTGATCGATGAAGATATCCGGCAGCACCATGCTGCGGATCTTAAAGCCCGCGCGATCCAGCGCGCCGGCGTCGCTGAGCATTTGCATGACCTGCGCGCCGAATCCGCCCACGGCGCCTTCCTCGACCGTGATGAGCAGCTCATGGTTGCGCGCCAACTGGAGGATGAGATCGCGATCGAGCGGCTTGGCAAAGCGCGCATCGGCGACAGTCGCTGAAATTCCTTGAGCCGCGAGCATTTCGGCGGCTTTGGTGCATTCGGCAAGCCGGGTGCCGAGCGAGAGCAGCGCCACCGTATTGCCTTGCTTGATGATGCGGCCTTTGCCGATTTCGAGCGGCACACCGGCTTCCGGCATTGTAATGCCAACGCCATCGCCGCGCGGATAACGGACCGCGCAGGGCCGATCATCTATCGCAACAGCCGTCGCAACCATGTGGACGAGTTCAGCCTCATCGGCTGCCGCCATCAGAACGAAATTCGGCAGACAACCGAGGTAAGCGAGATCAAACGAGCCGGCATGGGTCGGCCCATCGGCGCCGACCAGTCCTGCACGATCCATCATGAACCGGACGGGCAGGCTCTGGATCGCGACATCATGGACAACCTGGTCATAGGCGCGTTGGAGAAACGTCGAGTAGATCGCGACAAATGGCTTGTAGCCCTGGGTCGCCAGGCCCGCGGCAAAGGTCACTGCGTGCTGTTCTGCAATTCCGACATCAAAAGCACGATCCGGGAAGGCCTTCGTGAAAATATCGATACCGGTACCGCCGGGCATCGCAGCCGTAATGCCGACGATCTTGTCGTCCTTCTTTGCTTCTTTCACCAGGCTTTCGCCAAATACCTTCGTGTACGACGGCGCATTTGACGCGCCCTTATGTTGTTTGCCGGTCGCGACGTCGAATTTGACGACGCCGTGATATTTGTCCTGCGAGGCTTCGGCGGGCGCATAACCTTTGCCCTTTTGCGTACGCACGTGCACGAGGAACGGACCATTGTCCGCAGTGCGGATATTTTCGAGCACGGGTAGCAGCTGATTGAGATCGTGGCCGTCGACAATACCGACGTAGTAGAAACCGAGCTCTTCAAACAATGTGCCGCCGGTGACGAAACCGCGCGCCAATTCTTCGGCGAGATGGGCCTTCTCCTTGAAGAATTTGGGCAGGCGATTTGCAACCTGTTTTCCGAGATCACGCAGCGACATATACATCGGGCTCGACAGCAGGCGCGTGAGATAATTCGACATCGCGCCGACCGGTGGCGCGATCGACATCTCGTTGTCGTTCAGGATCACGATCAGGCGCCGGTTCATCGCGCCTGCGTTGTTCAAGGCTTCATAGGCCATGCCGGCAGAAATTGCGCCGTCGCCAATGACGCAGATCACATTATGCTTTTGTCCGGCGAGGTCGCGCGCGACCGCCATGCCCAATCCGGCTGATATCGACGTTGAAGAGTGCGCCGCGCCGAAGCAATCGTATTCACTTTCCGATCGCTTGGTAAAACCGGAGAGGCCGCCACCCGTCCGCAGCGTTCGTATGCGGTCCCTGCGCCCGGTCAGGATTTTATGTGGATAGGCCTGATGGCCCACATCCCAGATCAGTTTGTCATCTGGTGTATCGAAGATGTAATGAAGAGCGACGGTTAGTTCGATGACACCAAGACTTGCTCCCAGGTGTCCTCCCGTAACGGCGACCGCATTAATGGTTTCGGCGCGCAATTCGTCCGCAACCTGCTGCAGGTCACGTGCATTGACGCGTCGCAGGTCGGCAGGGCTCTTAATCGAACTCTAGCAACGGAATCGTTGATTTTGCTTGTAGGTCTTCATTGGGCGCCGTCATGGTCAAATTACCCTTCTCCAAAAAACGCGGAGCGGTCGTGCCTTTGGCAGAACCCCACGGAATACGTTTTGTCGCCCAATGCCGGCTTGGCCGGCTTAGTCCTGAATGTTCTCAGTCTGCGTCAATTTATCAGGGTAGCAAAGGTTCCGAACGGAAAGCATTGATTTTCCTGCTTGCGGCCACAGTTGGGGACGACCCTATTAGGTTCGAAAGGCCTTAATACCCATGCTTGCGTCTATTATTACAGCGATCGTCCGTTACTGCACCCGATTCCCTTGGCCAATCATTGCCTTAGCCCTGATTGGCGCTGTGGTTTCCGGGGTCTATTCGGCTCGCCACTTCGCCATCAATACTGACGTTAACAAGCTTATTTCCCCCGACCTCGACTGGCGCAAACGTGATGCCGAATTCGAAAAGGCTTTTCCTGGTCATTTTGGTTCCGCCTTGGTGGTCGTCGATGCGCCGATTGCGGAATATGCCGCGCGCGCCGGTGCTGCATTGTCTGCGCGGCTCATGGCACAACCTCAGGTTTTCCGTTCAGTCGTCGATCTCGGCGGGAGCGAGTTCTTTGCGCGCAATGGATTGCTGTTTCAGCCGATGGAAAGCGTCGAGCAATCCGCGAAGGGGCTAGGGCAGGCCGCTCCGCTGATCGGCACGCTCGCCGGAGATCCGAGTCTTCGCGGACTTACGCGCACGCTCTCATTGGGGCTCATCGGCGTGCAAAACAAGATGATCACGCTCGACGGCATGGCTCGGCCGCTGACGATGGCGTCGACGACTATCGAGGACGCATTGGCGGGAAAACCAGCCGCGTTCTCGTGGCAAGCTTTGTTAAGCGGACAGCAGCCCAGCGCAAGTGATATTCGGCGACTCATTGAGACCCGTCCGGTGCTCGATTTTTCCGCGCTTCAGCCCGGCCTTGCCTCAAGCACGGCGGTTCGCAAGGCTGCATCCGACTTGCAACTCGCCGAAAAATATCAGGCGCGCGTGCGGCTGACCGGATCCGTGCCGATGGCAGACGAGGAGTTTGCAACGGTTCAGGAAGGCGCCTTGGTCAATGGCATCGGCACCATGCTTATCGTGTTGACGATCCTTTGGTTGGCACTGAAATCGACGCGCATCATTGTTGCCGTTTTCATCAATCTGTTTGTAGGGCTGGCCATCACAGCTGCGCTCGGCCTGAAGATGGTGGGCGCATTGAACATGATATCAGTCGCGTTTGCCGTGCTCTTCGTCGGGCTTGGTGTTGACTTTGCGATCCAGTTTTGCGTGCGCTACCGCGCCGAACGTCACGATATCCCCAAGCTTCGTCCAGCTTTGGAGAAGGCAGCACAAAAAATCGGTGTTCCGCTGACGCTTGCTGCAGCGGCAGTCGCAGCCGGCTTTCTGTCGTTTTTGCCGACCGATTATCGCGGCGTCTCCGAGCTGGGGCAGATCGCGGGTGTCGGCATGCTCGTCGCCTACGGCACGAGCATCACGCTGCTGCCGGCCTTGATCACTGTCTTCAATCCTCCGGGCGAGCCGGAAGCGGTCGGATATCAAGCGCTGGCCCCGGTCGACAATTTTCTGCAGACCTATCGCGTGCCCGTGATCGTGACCACGCTGGCGGTTGCCGTTCTTGGCGCGCCATTACTTTACTTCCTGACGTTCGACTTCGACCCGATCCACCTGCGCAGTACAGAGACCGAGTCGATCTCGACGCTGCTCGAACTCGGCAATGACCCGCGCGTGGGCATCAACTCGGTCAATGTGGTGACAGCGTCCCTCGATGATGCGTCGGCAGCGGCCGATCAGCTTCGGAAACTTCCGCAGGTCCTGCAGGCGACGACGTTGCTCAGCTTTGTGCCGCAGGATCAGGACAAAAAGCTCGCCGCGATCCAGGATTTAGGCCGACGCTTGGGCCAGGTCCTTCAGCAGCCAGCCTCAAGCAAGCCGCCGAGCGATGCTGAAAATATTGCGGCGCTTAAGGGGCTGGCGGATCAGCTCAATAAAATCGCTGGCAATGCTGCTGGTCCCGGCGCCGCGGCCGCAAAGCGCCTGGCTGCCGATGCGGTGAAATTGGCGCAGGCGGATGAGCCCACGCGCGCGCGTGCACAAACCGCGTTCGTTGTCCCGCTGGAAACGGCGCTCGCGCAATTACGCGGCTTCATGGGCGCGCAACGCGTTACAAAAGACAATCTGCCAGAGGCGCTCAAAAGTCAGTGGGTAACGCCGGACGGGCGCGCGCGCGTTGAAGTCTCGCCCAAAGGCGATACCAACGACACAGAGGTATTACGGTCGTTCGCGCGTGCCGTGCTTGCCGTCTACCCGAATGCAACCGGCGGGCCGATTTCCATTCTTGAATCCAGCCGGACGATCGTCAGGGCATTTCTGGAGGCAGGATTTTACGCGCTGATATCGATTGCCATCCTGCTTTGGATCGTTCTGCGGCGGTTCGGCGATGTGCTGTTGACGCTGGTGCCGCTGTTGCTCGCAGGCATCGTGACACTGGAGATTTGTGTCCTGATCGGCATGCCACTGAATTTTGCCAACATCATTGCGTTGCCGTTGCTGCTGGGTGTCGGCGTCGCGTTCAAGATTTACTACATCATGGCTTGGCGTTCGGGCCGGACGAATCTTCTGCAATCGAGTTTGACCCGCGCAGTGATCTGGAGCGCGTTGACCACGGCAACGGCGTTCGGGAGTCTGTGGCTGTCGCAGCACCCGGGCACGTCGAGCATGGGCAAGCTGCTCGCTCTGTCGCTCGTGTGTACGCTGGCGGCGGCGGTGTTATTTCAGCCCGCGCTCATGGGTAAGCCCCGCCGGGCCAAGGACCCTTAGACACACGTCTTCGCTTGATTCCGGTTGTGTGCTTGCGGTCTTGTCGGCCGAAGCGGGCCGGGTGCCGGTGCCGGTCGTTTTGCGAGTGACCGGAGGTTTGGCCGACGGTTTTTGCGATGATGTGCCGGTGGGCGTATCCGTCGTGTCCGCGCGGCTCCAGTTCTCGCCTCCACACAGGAAGCCAAGAAAGCAACCTTGCACCTTCAGCGTATTGGGATCGGGCAGGCTGATATTGGCGGAATAAGTGTGGCCGTCCTCCGAATTGTAGATCTCGCCTTCCCATTTGTTTTTGTCGTATTGGCTCTGCGCCATGCCAAGCAGGATCGGCATCCCCAAGGTCGGTCGCGTTCGCAGATTTGGATCCGGATTTTTGCGGTCAACGCCCGGTGTAGCTTCCCATGCGACCACACCCCACATGCGGCCGTCGCAATCCACAATTCTGATCCGTGCAACCTGCTTGGCCACCAGCCACTCGCCCGTCGGATCAGGCGCCGAAATGCGGGCAGGCTGGGCTGTCGCGGCGCCAGCAGCGATAAGCCAGACAGCCAATACTAGGTGGAACGGCTTTGCTATGCCGGTGATTGGGGTTGTTCTGTTTGGCACGTGTGCGGACACCTGAAATATTAAATGGGTCAATCGATCCTTAGCATCTGAAATGGCCGAAATCGTGCCTTGTTCCGCAAGTTTTACCGACTAATTGCATCGAAATGGAACTCCGGTAACGTATTGGTTGTTCTGGTTGCAGTCTAGATTTAGCCGATTTTATTTGGCCCAGGTATTGAACGGAGGCGACGTGCTCGATTTTCCCGCGGAGCTTAGCCCGCCGGCGCCGGTCCCGCGGGCGCAGGCTTTGGGTCCGATCGCGCTGCTCCGCGTGCTCGCCGACAATCCGATTGAAGCGTGGACGGCGGCCCATTTTGAGCAGCCGATCGTCATGAGCGGCTTGTCCATGGGGCGAGTCGCGGTCGTGAGCGATCCCGCGGCGATCCGCCGTGTCCTGCTGGAAAACTGCGACAACTATCAGAAAGACTGGTTACAGCGCCGCGTTTTATCGGCCGGATTGACCGGCGGGCTGCTGACAGCCGAATCGCAAAATTGGCGCATGCAACGGCGGGCCATAGCGCCGCTTTTTGCGCGCAAAACCGTCATGAACTTTTCGGCGGCAATGATCGATGCCGCCAGCCGTCTGGTCGAGCGTCTCGCGCAATGTGAAGGCCAGGTCACGGATCTGGCGGTCGAGGCAACGCGCGTCACGTTGGAAGTCCTCGAGCGGACTATTTTTTCCGACGGCCTTGGCCGCGATGCCGAAGACATTCGCGTCGCCATGAAGAAGTATTTTGAAACGATCGGACGGATCGATCCTTTCGACATGCTGGGGGTGCCGGATGTGGTTCCGCGCCCCGGACGCTGGAAGGTGCGTCCGATGCTTCGCCTGTTCGAATCCGCGATCGACTCAATTATTTCAACGCGCCGCGAGCGGATAGCTCAAAACCCTGGTGACGCGCCACGCGATATTCTTTCGCTGCTGCTTGAGGCGAAGGATCCGGAAAGTGGCCAACCGCTGTCGGAAGCCGAAATCCGCGCGAATATCCTAACGTTCATCGCTGCCGGTCATGAGACCACCGCGAATTGCATTGCCTGGTCGCTGTTCCTGTTGTCACAGTCGCAGCAATGGCGGGAACGGGTCCAGGCCGAAGCTGACCGCGAGCTTAGTGGGGAGTTGGAGGGTTTGGCCGATCGCCTCGTTGAAACACGTGCGGTGATCGATGAAGCCAACAGGCTCTATCCGCCCATCGCCGCCATTAGCCGTGTTGCGCTCGGACCGGATGAACTTGCCGGCGTTCCGATCAAGGCGGGAACGATGATCGTCATCGCGTCCTATGTTCTTCACCGACACCGCGCCTTGTGGCGGGCGCCCACCAGTTTCGATCCGAACCGGTTTCTCGGTGCAGCGCGCAATTCCATCGACCGCTTTGCGTACCTTCCGTTTGGTGTCGGGCCGCGCATTTGCATCGGCGCCGCATTCGCAATCCAGGAAGCGTCGATCGTCGTCGCTATGATCATGCGTCATTTCACGCTTGAAATGGCCCCCGGATCTACGCCATGGCCGGTGCTGAAGGTAACGCTGCGGCCAAAGGGCGGCTTGCCCATGATTGTCCGCAGACGCTGATCCGCGCGTCTCGCTTTGGTTCATTGATTATGGCTGCCGAAATCGACGGGAACGACCCGATTCAATCTGACGCCGACATCGCGATGATGCGACGGTGCATACATCTGTCTGCCACCAGCGCACAGCTTGGCGAATTGCCTTTTGCCGCGCTCCTTTGCAAGGGCGGAGATATCATCGCTGAAAGTACCAATCGCGTCGTAGAGAGCGCCGATATTACTCATCACGCAGAGTTGGCTGCCATTTCGGAGGCGCAGAAAATCTTGGGCCGTGCTGATTTGAGCGGCTGCACGCTCTATTCGATCGTCGAGCCGTGCGCGATGTGCTCATTCGCGGTGAGGGAAACCAGTATCGGCCGCGTCGTATTTTCGATCAGCTCGCCAGTCATGGGCGGCCTGTCAAAATGGAACGTGCTGCGCGATGTAGAGCTTTCGCATGCTTTGCCGGAGGTGTTCGGGCCTGTGCCAGAGGTGATTGTCGGACTGCTACTGGAGGAGGCCGAAAAAGTCTGGCAAGCATGGAATCCGGTTTACTGGGCGGTCATCAAGAATCGCGGTTATCTGGGCGGGACGGCCGCCTCGAGCGGCCCCGAACATCTCGACGCAATTCCCGACAGCCGCAGTTTTCTACGCCGCTTGTTTGCCCTTCATAAAAATCATTCGGCCTGATGCCGGATGGAAGGCAATTGCAAAGGCTATTGACCGTGGTCCTCCAGGACCTTGCGGCAAACCTTCTTCAGCTTTTCACGATGGTCCTGAAGACACGCAAGCACGCGAAACGTGTCCGGAATGGCGTCCTGACAAAATCTGGTTGAATCCGGAGCGCAGGCGGCCTGCTCCTCGGGAGTGCCCTGAAACAGCCCGCCCGATTGCGCCGGCTGCTTTTCATTGGCGGCGAGCGCCGGGCCGGCGAAAACCTGAATCAACCCAAGGACAGCGCAAAGTCTTGCAAGCATTGTTTTTACCCGATCGTGTTTTGGTTTGAGGACAACCACCACAGCCACTCCGCGTTCCATGGTCTCACGGTACTCAACGCAATTGCCGTCCTGAAGCTCTATTTTCTCGATTGCACAAGTGATCGCTGCGATATCCTCCGGACGATCTTGCTCAGGAACATCGCGATCGGCCGCAACATGAACAGATCGGCAAACAGCGCCGCTATCATGGCGACTGCGCTAAGCCAGCCGAAAAGGCGCAATGATGGCAGGCTCGACAGGACCGTCATGGCCAATCCGCAGGCGAGCACGGCCGACGTCAAAATCAGCGGTGGCCCCACCAGAATAGTCGCCCGCTCGACCCCCACCGCAGGGTCCGGATCGATGTCCTCGATCTGCAATCTGTTCAAGAAATGAATGGTCGCGCTCAGCCCGAGGCCGAACGAGACGGTCAGGGCGATAACGCTTGCGAATTGCAGCCCCTGGCCCAGAAGCAGCAGCAGGCTTCCGGCGAACACGATCGGGAATAGTCCCGGCAAGATGCTTATCAGCATGACGATGGGCGACCAGAAGGCGATGCCGATAAAGGCCGCAACAAAGACGATTTCGATCGTCAGCCCTCTGCTCAATTTATCGATCATAAGCGCGCTGTTGCGGGCCGAAATCACCGACAGGCCGGTCACGCCTATTTTGTAACCGGGATATTTCGCGCGCACGCCGTTCAATTGCTGGTCGATCCGATCGACAATTGGAAGCAACTGACTGGCGTCTAAATCAGGAACGCGGCCGCTGACGATCACCGCATCTTGCTCGGCCGAAACGAAGCGGCGCGTGAGATAAGGTGGCAGCATGTCGACATATTGTTTGAGCGTCTCGACGTCCGTCTTGTTCAGCTTTTCTGCCAGCCACCGTCGCAGCGTATCCAGGGACCAGACGTTGCCGATGCCGGGCTGGTGTTCAAGCAGCGAATGCACGTCGGAAATGACCGCCAGGGTTTCCGGCGAATAGAGCGATGATCCCTTCGGGAACTGGATGTAAACGTCGAAGGGGTTTGCGCCGGTCAGTTTGATGTCAAGACGTTGGCTGGCCTTCACGGCCTGTTCGCGGTCGGGCACCTGGTCGGCGAGCCGATAACGCGCCTGGAGCTGCGTATAGCCGAGCGAGAATCCAGCCACGACCAGCAGGCTGATCAACGAGTAGAGGCCGGGCCGCGTCACCATGCGGATTGCGATCCATCCGCAGAATCTGCGCAGAACATCCAGCGCATTGTCCATGTTTCTGACCGCGGCGACAAATTCGGCTTCATTCCGGATCAGCAGCACGCCCAGCAAGGGAACGCCCATCAAGACCGCCACCAAAGCCACGGCGGTGGCGATCAACCCGGCTTCGCCGAACGTGCGGATGAGATCGGATGGCGAAAATTGCAAGGCAATAAAGGATACTCCGGCCGTGGCATGTGTCAGCACGCAAGCGGGTCCCACGATGAGCAACGCATTGCGGAATGCAGTGACTTTGTCATCGCCAGCAAGCAGCCGGTCGCGCGCCGCAAAGGTGATCTGCATGCTGTCGGAAAAACTGATGACCATAATGAGAGGGGTCATCACGTTCAGAAAAATATTCAGGCTGAAGCCAAGCCAACCGAGCGAGCCAAGCGCAAGGAGAATCGCGATAAGGGGTGGGCCGGCCGCGATGATCATGAACGATATCCGCCGGAAAAAAAGGATCGCGATCAGGCAACCGACCGCGAAACCAAGCGCATTGTAGATCAAGCGGTCGCGTTCGATGGCATTGCGGATTTCGAGCTGCATGACCGGAACGCCTGAGAGTTCGGCTCTAAGGCCGGTATCCGCCAGATCTGTCTTCAATGCATCGCGAACGCCTCCAATAATAGGTGCGAGCTTGTCGGCCCTCGTCAGCTCCGGCTCCAGGGCGAGCACCATCAGGGTCAGCTTGCCATCCGGCGACAACATTTTGTCGCGAATGATTTCGTTCGACATCACGCGTTTGACGAGCGTCTGGTACTCCGCGCCCTGCGGCAGCGGGTCGGGGAAAAGCGGCGGGGGGATTTGTCCGTTCTCGGGCGGCTCGCGCGCGGAGAATATCGAGATCAGCCCGCGTGTGCCGTCGAGTAGCTGAACGTCGATCGCTAGGTCGCGCAGTTTCTGCAGCGAGTCCCGTTCCAGCAGTCGGTCGCCTTCGATGACGATGAGGACGTCAAATTCATTCGAAGGGAAACGGTGCGTGACTTCTTCATATGTCCGGAATTCTTCGGTGTCGGACCGGAACAGCTGGCTCAGCAAATCGTCGACCTTGACCCGCGCAAAGCCGACCGCGGCGATGAGGCTCAGGACGATGAAGGCGAGCGCGCACAGTGTGCGATGCGACAGTGAATAAAATCCGATGCGCTCAATTCCAAGCGCGAGATTGCGCGGCTTGATGGCATGGGGCGGTTCCGGACCCCTGTCTGATGGCACAAAACTTGTCTCAGACATCAGATCCGGGCCCCGATTTATATTGGTCTTTCAGACTTTATGGCCCGATGGGCCGGGCGACTATACCTAAATTGCCGCAACCGTCTTGACGACAACGACGGGGCAACCGGCCCCGCCACCGCTTACTATAGGCGACATTTGTCGACTTGAAAGCCGCGTTAAATCCGGCGCGGACTACGGCCTAACGCACGATCTGCTGGAGCAGTGCGTGCAATTTGGCGGCTTCGATAGGCTTTTGCAGGACGGGCGCATGGGAAAATTCTGAAACGATGGTGTCGGGCCCGTAACCCGTCACGAAGGCGAATGGAATTTTTCGGTCGGTGAGGATATCGGCGACGGCGTAGGTTTTTTCGCCGCCCAGGTTCACGTCGAGAATACCTGCTTGAAGGTTGTTGCTTTTGGCGGCAAGGATTGCGTCGCTGAACCGGTTATAGGGGCCGTCGACCTTGTGACCGAACGCCGACAACATGTCCGCCAGCATCATTGATACCAATGGCTCATCTTCGACAAGCAGGACGAGCTTGTCAGCCGGATCGACCGCGATAACCTGCTCCGGCGCGCCGTCGAGCTGGCGCGGTTTGAACGCCAATCGCTTGGCTGAATCCTTCTTGTCGTCGTGCGGCACGCACAATTTGCAGCGCAGTCCGCTTTCCTGCCAGTCGAACTCCACGGTGCCGCCAAGCTGGCGCTCGATGCCGGCGATGATGGCGCGGCTGCCATAGCCGCGCCGGCTTGGCGCGCTGATGGCAGGCCCTTTTGACTCGACCCAGATCAATTCGAAGTCTTCCGAAGTCGTCGTTCCAAGTGAGGTCGACATGCCCGACGTCGGTCGAAAGAGCGCCGTATTTTGCCGCGTTGGTGGCCAATTCATGCAGCGCCAGGGCAATCGTCTGGGCCGTGGCGGGGGGCAATAAAACAATCGGACCGCGCGCCGAGAACTCTTTCGGTGCCGCCGGCCAGATAGGGTGCAAATTCTTCTTCAACGAGCCGCGTCAGGTCGGCACCCTCCCAGCGTGACCCCGCCAGGAGACGGTGCGCGTTCGAAAGCGCGCCAATGCGGCCATCAAGCGCACTCATATAGTCATCAATGCTCTCCGCCCGGGTCAGGCGCATGATGGACTGCACGACAGCCACGACGTTGCGCGCACGATGGTCGACTTCCTCGGCCAGTAGGATTTGCCGTTCTTCCGCGCGTTTGCGTTCCGTGATGTCGGAGGTCACCCCGCTGATCCAGATCAGCCGGCCGCTGTCGTCGAAGCTCGCCGCGGCCGTGCCGGTGCACCAGCGTATTTCGCCGTTAGGCCGCCGCACGCGAAATTCCGTCTGGAATGTATTGGCATCTTTCGAAACCTTGCGGAAAGCCCGCACCAGCAGCTCAAAGTCTTCGGGGTTGATGAGC
The DNA here is from genome assembly GCA_963817815.1 of uncultured Alphaproteobacteria bacterium. Classification (GTDB taxonomy): domain Bacteria; phylum Pseudomonadota; class Alphaproteobacteria; order Rhizobiales; family Xanthobacteraceae; genus Pseudolabrys. The sequence goes on from CAWFPY010000002.1 coordinate 48,236, forward strand.
GGACGTACATGGTCAAGCGTTGGCACAAACGTACTCGGATCGACACCGAAGATATCGCACTGACCCTGGTCCCAGACCGTCGCGCCGCGGGCGACGTTCCATTCCCAGCTGCCCATTTGCCCGGCTGCCAGCGCCAGGCTGCGCAGACGTTCGCTCTGGCGCAATTGCAAAGTCGAGGCGGCGAGCTCGGACGTGCGCTCGGCAACGCGCGCTTCCAGCTCGCGGTTGAGTTGTTCCAGTTGCCGCGTCTTGCGGAACAGCTCGACAAAGACCTTGACCTTGGCGCGCAGGACTTCCGGGATAACCGGAACCGGCACGTAGTCCACGGCGCCCATTTCGTAGCCGCGCAGGCGGTCGACGTCCGTCAACAAAATCGCGGAAATGAAAATCAGCGCGGTCTTCTCGAAGCGCGGGTGATTTCGGATCATCGCCGCGAGCTGAAAGCCGTCAATGTCCGGCATATAGACGTCGATAAGAACCACCGCGACATCATTCTTGAGGAGGAGTTCGAGCGCCTCCGTGGCGTTGTTTGCGCTCAACAGGTTTTCGCCAATATCCCCGAGAATCGCGCGATAGGTGAGGAGTTTCGCCGGTTGATCGTCGACGAGCAGGATGTTGACCTTGTCGTCAGCCATGACGTCCTCGCGGTTAACGATGCAACCAGATACGGAGGGCAGAGAGCAGTTGTTCGGTGTTGACGGGCTTGGCGAGGTAGTCGGAAGCGCCCGCATCCAGGCATTTCTCGCGGTCGCCCTTCATCGCTTTGGCGGTCAAGGCGATCATCGGCAGCCGCCGGAATTTATCGTTCTTCCGGATCTGGGTCATCGTCTGATAACCGTCCATCTCCGGCATCATGATATCCATCAGGACGATGGCGATGTCGGGATTGGAATCGATCAGTTGAATGGCTTCGTTGCCCGTGGTGGCTGTGAGAACGCGCATGCCGCGCCTTTCGAGCACGCTGCTGAGCGCGAAGATATTCCGGGCGTCGTCGTCAACGAGCAGGACGGTCCGGTCGACCAGGTCTTCATCGGATCTGGTCAATCGCTCCAGCATGCGCTGTTTTGCGGCCGGTAAATCGGTCACGACGCGATGCAGGAATAGCGCCGTCTCGTCGAGCAGACGTTCGGGGAACTCGACACCTTTGACCACGATGCTGCGCGCCATCGTATGGAGGCGGGCATCTTCCTCCGCGCTGAGTTCGCGGCCGGTAAATACGACCACCGGCACTTCGGAGAGCGCTTCGTCGGCTCCCAGTGCTTCCAGCACTTCAAAGCCGGTCATGTCGGGCAGACGCAGATCCAGCACCACGCAGTCGGCGGGCTGTCGGCGCAATGCGTCGAGTGCGTCACGTCCGGTGCCGGCTGTTTCAATCTCCACATCGTCATAGCCGAGCAACTCGGAAATGCTCATTTGCTCGGCCGGGTTGTCTTCAACGACCAGCAGGCGTTTGCGCCGCGGTGCGGAATAATCCTTGATGCGGTTAAGCGCGGCTTCAACACCTTCCGTGGTTGTCGGCTTTGTCACGAAGGAAAATGCACCGCGTGCCAGCCCGTGAAGTTTGTCCTCGTCGAGGGTAATGATCTGGACAGGGATATGGCGGGTCAGCGGGTTCTGCTTGAGCTGGCTCAGCACACTCCAGCCCAACATGTCGGGGAGAAACACGTCGAGCGATACGGCGGTTGGCTGATACTGCTTGGCAAGTTCGAGCGCGTCGGCTCCGCGCGCCGCCACCAGAACCTTGAAGCCGCGGCCGCGCGCGAGATCGACCAGGACACGACAATAGTGCGGGTCATCCTCGACGATCAGCAGGATGGAATCGCCCGGCTGGATCTCGTGCCGGTCGTCCGGGATCTGCTCGATTGGCCGCTCGGGCAACACAATCGGTGAGCCGATTGCCGGCACCTGCGCGGGAAGGGAGCTGCCCGCAACCCGGACCGCGGCCGACGGTCCGGCATAGGCGATCGGCAGGTACAGCGTGAACGTGCTGCCGACGCCGGGCGAGCTGCGCAGCTGGATTTCGCCGCCCAACAGGTTCGACAATTCGCGGCTGATGGCGAGGCCCAGGCCGGTGCCGCCGTATTTGCGGCTCGTGCTGGCATCGGCCTGCTGGAAGGCCTCGAAGATGATCTTCTGCTTTTCGGCCGGGATGCCGATGCCGGTGTCGGCGACCTCGAAGGCGACAACGCCCTGCGCCTGGCTGAGGACCGGGTGCGTTGATGTCCAGCCGGCCGGTGCCGAGAACACCTTGAGTTGCACGCCGCCGCGGGCGGTGAACTTGAATGCGTTGGAGAGCAGGTTCTTGAGCACCTGCTGCAAACGCTTGGAGTCGGTGATCGAGGCTGCGGCCGAGGGTCGGATCGAGATCGACATTGAACGAGAGCTGCCGCGTTTCCGCCTCGTGACGGAAGGGGCGTCCAACCGCGTCGAGGACGTTGGAGAAGAAGAGTTCTTCCGCCTCGACGGTAACGGTGCCGGACTCGATCTTGGACAGATCGAGGATGTCGCTGATCAGGTTGAGCAGGTCGGTCCCGGCGCCGTGAATGGTGCGGGCAAACTCGGTCTGTTTGGTCGAGAGGTTGCCGTCCGGATTGTCGGCCAGCTGCTGACCCAGAATGAGGATGCTGTTGAGCGGCGTGCGCAGCTCGTGCGACATGTTGGCCAGGAATTCCGACTTGTATTTCGAGGTGAGGGCGAGCTCGGCCGCCTTTTCTTCGAGCGCGCGGCGGGCCTGCTCGATTTCCTGGTTCTTTCTTTCGACTTCGACGTTACGTTCGGCGAGCTGCTGGGCCTTCTGTTCGAGCTGCTCGTTGGTTTGCTGCAATTCGCGCTGTTGCGTCTGCAGTTCCCCGGCGAGCTGCTGCGACTGCTTGAGCAGACCTTCGGTCTGCATCGTGGCTTCGATGGAGTTGAGCACGATGCCGATGCTGTCGGTCAGCTGCTCGAGGAACATCCGCTGCAACGCGGTGAATTCGGTGAGAGAGGCCAGTTCGATCACCGCCTTGACCTGGTTTTCGAACAGGACCGGCAGGACGATGATGTTGGAGGGCGAGACCTTGAACAAAGCCGAACCGATCGGCACCGCATGGGTCGGCATATTGGTGATCAAAAGCTGCCGGCGGTCGGCGGCGCATTGGCCGATCAAACCTTCGCCGATGCAGAATCCGCAGTGGATGTCCATTGGAACCGTCGTCGGCGTAAGCCGACAGCAGCCGCATGGTCTGCAGCTCTTCGCTTTCCACCTGATAAATGACGCCGAGCTGCGCGTTCACCAGCGGCGTGAGTTCGCTCAGCAGCAACCGGCCGACGGTGGCCAGATCGCGCTGGCCCTGCAACATGTTGGTGAACTTGGCGAGGTTGGTCTTCAGCCAGTCCTGCTCGGTGTTGCGGTCGGTGGTCAGACGCAGATTGTCGATCATCGTATTGATGTTGTCTTTGAGCTCGGCGACTTCGCCGCGCGCATCCACCTGAATCGACCGGGTCAGATCGCCTTTGGTCACCGCGGTCGCGACCTCGGCGATCGCGCGCACCTGCGTGGTCAGATTTGCGGCCAGCAAGTTGACGTTACCGGTGAGCGCTTTCCACGTTCCCGAAGCGCCCGGCACGTTGGCCTGGCCGCCGAGGCGGCCGTCGACGCCCACCTCGCGGGCAACGGTCGTGACCTGATCGGCGAAGGTCGCCAGCGTGTCGGTCATGTTGTTGATGGTCTCGGCGAGCGCTGCGACCTCGCCCTTCGATTTCACCGTCAGGTTTTGCTTGAGGTCGCCGTTGGCGACCGCGGTCACCACCTTGACGATGCCGCGCACCTGTTCGGTGAGGTTCGCCGCCATCACGTTGACGGTGTCGGTCAAGTCCTTCCAGGTACCGGCGACGCCCGGCACCGCCGCCTGGCCGCCCAATCGGCCTTCGGTGCCGACTTCGCGTGCGACACGCGTCACTTCCGACGCGAAGGCGTTGAGCTGGTCCACCATCGTATTGATGGTGTTCTTGAGCTCGAGAATTTCACCTTTCACGTCCACCGTAATCTTGCGCGACAAGTCGCCGCGCGCGACGGCGGTGGTGACCTCGGCGATGTTGCGGACCTGGGTGGTCAGGTTTGCCGCCAGCAGGTTGACGTTGTCGGTCAAGTCCTTCCAGGTGCCGCCGACGCCCGGCACGTTGGCCTGGCCGCCCAGCCGGCCTTCGGTGCCGACTTCGCGCGCCACGCGCGTCACTTCGCCGGCGAATGAGCGCAATTGATCGGTCGTGGTGTTGAGCGTTTCCTTGAGCTGCAACAACTCGCCGCGCACGTCGACGGTGATCTTCTTCGACAAGTCGCCGTTGGCGACCGCGGTTGCGACTTCCGCGATGTTGCGGACCTGGGCGGTCAGGTTCGAGGCCATGAAGTTGACGTTGTCGGTCAAGTCCTTCCAGGTGCCGGCGACCTCCGGCACTTCGGCCTGGCCGCCGAGCTTGCCTTCGGTGCCGACTTCGCGCGCGACGCGCGTCACTTCCGAAGCGAATGAGTTGAGCTGGTCCACCATGGTGTTGATGGTGTTCTTGAGCTCGAGGATTTCGCCTTTCACGTCGACCGTGATCTTGCGCGACAGGTCGCCGCGCGCGACGGCGGTGGTGACTTCGGCGATGTTACGGACCTGGGCGGTGAGGTTGCCCGCCATCGAGTTCACCGAGTCGGTCAGGTCCTTCCACGTTCCGGCTACGCCCGGCACGTTGGCCTGACCGCCGAGCCGGCCTTCGGTGCCGACCTCGCGCGCCACGCGCGTCACTTCGCCGGCGAACCGGTTGAGCTGGTCCACCATGGTGTTGAGCGTTTCCTTCAGTTGAAGGATTTCGCCGCGCACGTCGACGGTGATCTTGCGCGACAGGTCGCCGCCGGCGATTGCCGTGGCCACTTCGGCGATGTTACGGACCTGGCCGGTGAGGTTGCCGGCCATCGAGTTCACGGAGTCGGTCAAATCCTTCCAGGTGCCGGCGACGCCGGGCACGGCGGCCTGGCCGCCCAGCTTGCCTTCGGTGCCGACTTCGCGCGCCACGCGCGTCACTTCCGAGGCGAATGAATTGAGCTGGTCCACCATGGTGTTGAGCGTTTCCTTCAGCTGAAGGATTTCGCCCGACACGTTCACGGTGATCTTCTTCGACAAGTCGCCTTGCGCGACCGCGGTCGCCACTTCGGCGATGTTACGGACCTGGCCGGTGAGGTTGGAGGCCATCGAGTTCACCGAGTCGGTCAAGTCTTTCCAGGTGCCGGCGACGCCGCGCACCACGGCCTGGCCGCCCAGTTTGCCTTCGGTGCCGACTTCGCGCGCCACGCGCGTCACTTCGCCGGCGAAACCGTTGAGCTGGTCCACCATGGTGTTGATGGTGTCTTTCAGCTCGAGGATTTCGCCGCGCACGTCGACGGTGATCTTCTTCGACAAGTCGCCATTGGCGACGGCGGTCGTCACTTCGGCGATGTTACGGACCTGGCCGGTGAGGTTGCCGGCCATCGAGTTCACTGAATCTGTCAAATCCTTCCAGGTGCCGGCCACGCCGAGCACGTTGGCCTGGCCGCCAAGCCGTCCCTCGGTACCGACTTCGCGCGCCACGCGTGTCACTTCGCCGGCAAACGCATTGAGCTGGTCCACCATCGTGTTGATGGTTTCCTTCAGCTGAAGGATTTCGCCCGACACGTTCACGGTGATCTTCTTCGACAGGTCGCCGCCGGCGATCGCGGTTGCGACGTCGGCGATGTTGCGGACCTGGGCGGTCAGGTTGCCGGCCATGAAGTTGACGCTGTCGGTCAAGTCCTTCCAGGTGCCGGCGACGCCGGGCACAGCGGCCTGTCCGCCCAATTTACCTTCGGTACCGACTTCGCGCGCGACGCGCGTCACTTCCGAAGCAAAGCCGTTGAGCTGGTCCACCATCGTGTTGATGGTGTCTTTCAGTTCGAGGATTTCACCGCGCACGTCGACCGTGATCTTGCGCGACAAGTCGCCGCGCGCGACCGCGGTGGTGACCTGCGCGATGTTACGCACCTGGTCGGTCAGGTTGCCGCACATGGCGTTCACGGAATCGGTCAAGTCCTTCCACGTGCCGGCGACGCCCGGCACGATGGCCTGGCCGCCGAGCTTGCCGTCGGTGCCGACTTCGCGCGCGACGCGCGTCACTTCCGAGGCGAAAGATCGCAGCTGATCCACCATTGTATTGATGGCTTCCTTGAGCTGGAGAATTTCGCCGCGCACGTCGACCGTGATCTTCTTTGAAAGGTCGCCGTCGGCCACCGCGATGGTCACTTCGGCGATGTTGCGCACCTGAGCGGTCAGGTTGCTCGCCATCGAGTTCACGCTTTCGGTCAGGTCTTTCCAGACGCCGGTCACCTCGCGCACCTGCGCCTGGCCGCCGAGCTTGCCTTCGGTACCGACTTCGCGCGCCACGCGCGTCACTTCCGAGGTGAACACGCTGAGTTGCTTGATCATCGTGTTGACGATGCTGGCGGCTTCGAGGAATTCGCCCTTAAGCGGGCGACCGTCGACTTCCAGCCGCACGGTTTTCAGCAGGTCGCCTTGCGCGACCGCGGCGACCGCTCTGGTGACTTCCTTGGTCGGCCAGAGCAGGTCGTCGATCAGTGAATTGACCGACGTTTCCATTTCGCCCCAGGCGCCACTGGAGTGACCGAATTTGACACGGTGACGGGTCTTGCCTTCGCGGCCGACGACCTGGCCGACCCGTTCGAGCTGTTGCGCCATCCGTTCGTTGGAGGTGACAATGTCATTGAACGTATCGGCGATTTTTCCGATGAGGCCGTCCTGTTCGCCCGTCATGCGGACCGAAAAATCGCCGGCGCGCATCGCGCGAAGCGCCTGCAGCAAATTCTGTAGTTCGATAGGGGCGGTCGAATCCGCAGGGTCGTTCTCTGACCGGCTCGAACGTTTTTTCGGCACGACCCCGTTTGGTGATTTCTTATTTGATATTGTTGTTTGTTCCACGAACCCCTCCCGAATAACGTGCATTCATCCGGCGCGTGCGTGCGCGCCGGACACGACGAGGCGATGAGGTCCGAACCGGATGGCCAGCCACCGCAGGTACCGCAGCCGCAATGCCATGTTCGTTCTTCATCTTATGTAGGGCAGAGACCTGACCCTCCCGCCCGCTCCAGCAAGTCACGCTGGAGCGCCCGCCAGCAATTAAATCCGCTAATTAAAAAAAAGTTCCGCAGGCGGGGTGTCTTTGTACCGGCGGCTTATCCAGCTGATGCGATTGAATTCGTTGAAAAAATCGGCCCGGACGGTGCCGCGCCAGAAATGTGGGTAGTGCAAAAAATTACATAATGTCGACGCCAATATTCTTCCGATTGGCCGCCCCCGAACACCGCGGGGGCCGGAGCGGAAGAATTCGGCCAATGCCCGGCCGCTTAGGCAATCGCAGCACGGACCGCTGACGGACTCCGGCCAATGCGGTATCCTGAAATTCGGCCCCGGCGATAGATTCTGCCACGATTCAGCCAAAGCCTTCGCAATATTGTGGAATTGCGGCCAAGGGTCGGCCGAGGGACGGCAATGGGGAGGGCTCACTTGCTTCGAACGCACCGACGTCCTGCTGCCGTGACGGCATCGCTGCTGATCGCGGGCGCATTTTTCAGTCCCCCTTTTTTCCGGCATGGAGGCGCGCGCCCAAACCGCAACGGGCGCCTGTGGGGATGCCGCCGGCATAGCGGTTCTGCCGTCGCCGGTGGTGCCGTGGAAGGGAGCGCCGCTGCGCGTGATTTTCACGGCGGAGAAACCGCTCGACGGTGAACTTTCGTTGATTGCGCCCGACGGCCGCGTTGCCGTCCGGTCGCGTGAACGGCATGGCGGACCACCCTATTTCTGGTTCGCCGAAGTCGCCGCGCCGGCTGCCGGCGCCTGGCACGTGACGCTCTCTGGCGCTTCGGCCGGGTGCGGCACGATCACGCGCGAGATTGCCGTGCGCAATGACAGGCCGCCATCGCCCGGAGCAACTTCGGGAAGCGTCTGGCCGATCCACAATTCGTGGAATCGCGCGACGGAAAACCTTTTCTCTGCATGGATCGAGAAACTCTTTGATGCGCCGCTCGACGCAACGCTGTCGTGGAAGGCATTGCACGAAGTGTTGCGTGATCAGTCGCGCAATGCGCTGTTCAACCATTTGGGCCTGAACGAAGATCAGATGGGGCTTGTCATTCGCCCCGACTGCGCCGACCTGCCGTATTTCTTGCGCGCCTATTTTGCATTCAAGATGGGCCTGCCTTTCGGCTACGCGAAGTGTTCGCGCGGTGGAGGCGGCCAGCCGCCGAAGTGCTTCCAGTGGTTCAGCACGCAGAACTCTCGAAGCGGCGCGCTCTTCATCGGGCGAACAAAAGACCGCGTCGAGCGGGGCCGCGCCGAAATCGTCGGGGCTGGCGGCGTCGTTCGGCCATTTTGTGCAGTCGACGGTTGCCGACGCGGTGCATTCGGGGTCGGCACGCACTCCGCTGGGCGATGAAAACACGGATTACTATCCCGTATCGCTGACGCAGGAGACGCTGCGGCCGGGCACCGTCTACGCCGATCCCTATGGGCACGTGTTGATGATCGCAAAGCGCATTGCGCAAACCAGCGATGCGGCGGGCGTCATTTTCGCGGTCGACGCGCAGCCCGACGGCACGGTTGCGCGCAAGCGTTTCTGGCGCGGCAATTTCCTCTTTGCGCAGGACCCTGCGCTCGGGGGCCCCGGGTTCAAACGCTTCCGGCCGATTGTGAAGGACCAAAACGGCGCCTTGCGCCGGTTGACCAATGCCGAGATCGCGAAAAATCCGCAGTACGGCGATTTTTCGCTTGAGCAAGCCAAGCTTGGCGTCGAAGCTTTCTATGACCGCATGGACGACGTGATGTCGCCGGAGCCGCTCGATCCTTTGCGTGCTATGAAGGAGGCGGTCGCTGCGCTCGATGAGCAGGTGAAGGCGCGCGTCACCTCGGTCGAAAACGGCCGAAAATTCCTGAGCAGCGCGCGCGGCGAGGCGAGCATGCCCGACGGCGCGGCGATCTTCGAGACGACCGGCGCCTGGGAGGATTTCGCGACGCCGGCGCGCGATTTACGACTGCTGATCGCGATCGATGTGGTGCGCGGATTCCCGGATCGCGTCGCGCGCCGGCCTGATCGGTATGCGATGCCGAAAGACAAAAGCGTATCGGATGTGAAGGCCGAATTGCAGAGCGTTCTCGCGTCGGAGCTTTCGGCACGCAAGTTCTCATATACGCGTACCGACGGGTCTGCCTGGACACTTGCACTTAAGGACGTGCTTGACCGTGTGGGGGCTCTGGAGATGGCATATAATTTGAACGATTGCGTCGAGTTGCGATGGGGCGCAGCGGAAAAGAGCGACGAAGCATCAACCTGCAAGCATCTTGCATCGGGGGCGCAGCGCGCAAAGATGGCGAAGTATCGCCCCTGGTTCCACGAACGGCGCCGACCGGCGCGCGCGAGCGGCTAGAGCGTTGGGAAGCCGACGAGAGCGGCGATCCGAAACAGGAGAGGGCGATGGCACGGCACAAGACCTATAGTCCGCACGGCGTCATTCCGGCGGTGCTGTTGCCGTTTGACAATGATCTTGCAATCGACGAGCAGAACTTCCGCAAGCACCTGCGTGACGTAGCGGCGACCGAAGGGCTCTCGGCCATCACGATCAATGCCCATTCGACCGAAGTTGCCTCCTGCACCTTCGACGAGCAGCGGCGCGTTCTCGACATCGCGCAGGACGAGATTGGCGCCCGCCTGCCGTTGGTCAACGGCATCTGGGCCGATGGCAGCATCGAGGCTGCACGCATCGCGCGCATGGCGGAGCAGGGTGGGGCATCGGCATTGCTTGTTTTCCCGCCGGCGCCGTTTACGCTCGGTCAATCGCCCGCGATGGCGCTCGCGCATGTCAAACACATCGCCGACGCTACCGACCTTCCGCTGATCGTGTTCCAGTATCCGCTCGCAACCGGCCAGGGTTATCCGAAGGAGACCTTGCTGAAGATGTGCGAGCAGGTGCCGTCGATCCGCGCCATCAAGGACTGGATCGGCAACGTCCCGCATCACGAATGGCACATCCGCACGCTGCAAAATCTGCCGCGGCCGGTGAATGTGCTCACCACGCATAGTTCGTGGCTGTTCGCCTCGCTGGTGCTCGGTCCCAATGGCCTGCTGTCAGGTTCGGGCAGCGTGATCGCCGATTTGCAGGCGCGGCTGTTCCGCGCTGTGCAGTCCAATGATCTCGCCGAAGCCAGGCGGCTGAACGAGCGCATCGAACCGATGGCGCGCGTGTTTTACGCCGATCCCTTCGTCGACATGCACAACCGCATGAAAGAAGCGCTGGTGCTGCTCGGCAAGCTGCCGCGCGCAGTGGTGCGTCCGCCGCTGGTCAAGATCGAGCGCGCGGAAATCGCGCGCATTCGTCAGGCGTTGATCGAGGCGGGCTTGCTCGACAAGAACGCGGCACGGGACGCGGCGTGATCTTCATTTCGGCCTGAACGCGACGCGGGCTTTCTCCGTCATCCTGAGGTGGCCGCGCGAAGCGGGCCCTTAAGGATGTACGGCCAAGTCAAGAGACCGTGGCGTGCCCTCAGGCTCGCGACTTCGGTCGTCGCGCCTAGGGTGACGGATCAAAGCGCTCACATAATCGCAAACTCGGTATTTTTTCTGTCCGTCACCAGCATGCTGCCGGGATAGTGCGTGATGCAGAACTCCGGCTTCACCGTTGCGATCACCGATTGCGGCGTGACACCGCAGGCCCAGAACACCGGCATCTCGTCGTCGCGGACTTCGACCGCGTCGCCGTAATCGGGCTTCATGATATCCTTGATGCCAATCAGCTCCGGCTTGCCGATATGCACCGGCGCGCCGTGGACCGCCGGAAAGCGCGTCGTGATCTGAACGGCGCGGATCGCGTCTTTCGGCGTCAGCGGCCGCATCGACACCACCATCGGACCGTGGAACGGGCCGGCCGCGTGCGTTGCGATCGATGTGCGGTACATCGGAACGTTACAGCCGCGCACGATGTGCCGCAGTTCGATACCTTCCGACGTCAGCGCTTCCTCGAACGAAAACGAACAGCCGATCACAAAACTCACCAGGTCGTCGCGCCAGAATTCGCGCACATCATTCGGCTCGGCAATCAGCTCGCCGTTTTTCCAGACGCGATAGCGCGGCAGGTCGGTGCGGATGTCGAGATCTTCGCCAAGGTCCGGCACCCGCCAGTCACCCGGTTCCGAAGTGCCGATCACCGGGCATGGCTTGGGATTAAGTTGGCAGAAGCGCAAAAAATCAGCGGCGAGCGCTTTCGGCAGAATGGCGAGATTGCCCTGCACATAGCCGGGCGCGAGCCCCGCCGTCGGCGCGCGATGCCCGGCGCGGATGGCAAGCCTGGCGGCCAGGCCGCTACCGGCTGCGGGTTTTTCGTCTCGGCGGAGGGGCGTAACGGCCATTAGCTTGATCCATCTATTGTCGCCGCAAACCTAGCACCGGAAGTCGCGGCATTCGATCGATGTTTGCTTATTTCCCGGGCACCTTACGACGATATGAATTGGCCCGCATCCCCATGCAGATAGCGGTTGAAACTTGTGGCGGGATCGCGTTTGCTTACCGGATCAATTGCAAGAGCCCGCCAAGGGCCCGGCAGGGGAGGATCTGTAATGCCTTGTACTGTCACGCCGGGGCGTGCGGTCATCGGCTCGCGCGGTCGTGTGGGGCGTCGCGCTTTTCAATTCGCTCAGAAAAACATCCTAAGGGAGGGACAGCTATGACTGAAAAATGGAAAGACGAAGCCTGGGCGCAGGACTTTTGGTACAGCGGCAAGGTGACGCGTCGCACGTTGGTTGGCTGGGGCGGTGGCGCCATCGGCGCGGCCATGCTGGTGCCGGCACCCTGGCGCGCGGCCTTCGGCGCGGCCAAGGCGTTCAAGATCGGTTCGGAACAACCGCTCTCTGGTCCCGGCGCAATCGGCGGCAAGACCGCCGTGGTCGGACTTGAGATGGCGGCCGACCGCATCAACAAGAACGGCGGCATTAACGGCCGGCCGGTCGAACTCGTGCTGGTGGACGATGAGTCCAAACCCGACGTCGGCCGCCGCAAGAGCCAGAAGCTGGTGGAAGAGGACAACATCGACGTCCACGTCGGCGGCTTCCTCTCCAACATCTGCATCGCCTGCATGCCGGTGTGGCAAGAGGCGAAAGTTCTCAACATGATCACCGTGTGTCTCGATACCACGCTGACCACCAGCGCCTGCAACCGCTATTCGTTCCGGCTGCACGATTACGCGCCGGCGCAAGCGGTCGCCATGGGACCCACGCTCACCAAGATGGGCAAGAAGTGGCACATCGTGTTCGCCGACTATTCGTGGGGCCAGTCGACGCGCGACGCCTACGCTGCCGAGATCAAGAAGAACGGCGGCGAAGTGGTCGGCACCACCGGCATCCCGCTCGGCACGCCCGACATGACGCCGTTCCTGTCTAAGATCTCCGGAAACTTCGATGGCCTGTTCGGCATCTTCTTCGGCAAGGACGGTGTGACGCTGGTCAACCAGGCCTATGACCTCGGCCTGACCAAAAAATACAAGATGGCCGGCGACGGTTCGATCACCGAGCCGACCAATTTGCCGGCGCAAGGCAACAAGGTCGAGGGCTTCACCGCCATCAACCGCTACATCCCGGTGTTCCAGGGCCCGCTCGACACTCCGTCACACAAGAAGTTCTTCGAGGAAGCCAAGAAACGCCTGACCAAGGTCGATCCGAGCGGTCCGCGGCCCGACAAGTATGTGCAGTCGAATTATGAGGCTCTCAACGCGATGAAGATCGCGATGGAGAAATCGAAGTTCGACGGCCGCAAGGACACCATGAAGCTGATCGAGGCGCTCGAGGGTCTCGAGGTCAAGCAAGGCGACGACTTCCCGCAAGGCGACAAGACCCTGCGCAAGGAGGATCACCAGGCCTTCTTGACGGAATTCATCTTCGAGATCAAAGGCGGCGACTACAAGCTTCTCGAGGCAGTGCCGAAGGACAAGATGTTCGTTCCCCCGGCCTGCAAGTTCCCCGCGGCCTAAGTGGGCGCGGCGACGGCCATCGACGAACGCTCCCCGGCGGCGAGCCGGGGAGCGCAGCCGGCTCCTGTACTCAGGACCGAGCTGCTGACCCGCCGATTCGGCGGGCTGGCGGCGCTCAACCAGATCAATTTCGAAGTTCAGCGCGAGGAAATTTGCGCCATCATCGGGCCGAACGGCGCTGGCAAGAGCACGTTCTTCAACTGCCTCACCGGCGTGCTGCCGCCGACCTCGGGCCGCATTTATCTTCAACGGCGAGGATATCACCGGGCTGACCCCCGATCTGATCTCGCAGAAGGGCATCGCGCGCTCCTATCAGATCACCAACATCATGCCGAATGCCACCGCGCTGGAGAACGTGCGCATCGCCGCGCAGTCGCGCCGGCACGGCTGGAGCATGCTGCGCCATCACAGCGCCTTTGCCGACATCAACAGCAAGGCCGAACAGGCACTCAACTCCGTAGGCCTGCTGAGCAAGGCGCAGGAATTGGCGGCCAATCTTTCACACGGCGAGCAGCGCAATCTCGAAATCGGCATCGCGCTTGCGACCGAGCCGCAACTGCTTTTGCTCGACGAGCCGACTGCCGGTATGAGCGCGGCCGAGACGCATGACACCATGCAGCTGGTGCGTCGCATCGCGAAGAATCTGACGATCCTGATCGTCGAGCACGACATGAAGGTGGTGATGGAGCTTTGCCACCGCATCACCGTGCTGCATTACGGCGAGATCCTCGCCAACGGTACGCCCGAGCAGATCCAGGAAAATCCACGGGTCCAGGAGGTTTACCTCAAGACATGAACGAGGCTTCCGGCACCGCGACCCCGCTCGTCCTGGTCGAGGACGTGCACACTTATTACGGCAAGAGCCACATCTTGCACGGCGTCACCTTGCAGGTCGCCCCCGGCGAGGTCGTCGGCCTGCTCGGCCGCAATGGTGTCGGCAAGTCAACCACGTTGAAGACCATCATGGGCCTCGTGCAGCCGAGCCACGGCACCGTCCTGCTCAACGGCAACGCTATCACCGGCCTGCCGCCGCATAAACTTGCCCGCCTCGGCATCGGCTATGTTCCGGAGGACCGCCGCATTTTCCGCCTGCTGACCGTGATGGAGAACCTGCGCACCGGGCTGGACCGTGAAGGCGTCAGCGACGACAAACGCAAGGCTCTGCTCGACAAGGCCTTCAGCTATTTTCCGCGGCTGGCCGAGCGGCGCAACCAGGCCGGCGGCACGCTGTCGGGCGGCGAGCAACAAATGCTGGCGATCGCGCGCGCCATGATGCTGGAGCCGAAGATCATCCTGCTCGACGAGCCGACCGAAGGGTTGATGCCGAGAATGGTTTCGCAGATTCGCGAGATCATCAACGCGCTCCATAACGAAGGCGTCGCCATATTACTGGTCGAGCAGAACGTGCCGCTGACGCTGGAATCCAGCCAGCGCGTCTACATCATGGAAAAAGGCATTGTGCGCCATCACTGCGCCGCGTCGGAGATCAAGGTCGACGATCCGGTCATCAAGCAGTACCTGGGGGTTTGAGTGATGGAGCCGGTGGTCCAGTTCTTCCAAAACTTTCCGTTCGATTTGCTGCTGATTCAGACGGTCAACGGCATCGTGACTGGCTTGATTCTGGCGCTGGTTGCCTCGGGCCTGACGCTGATCTTCGGCATAATGGACGTAGTAAATTTCGCCCATGGTGAGCTGTTCATGATGGGCGCCTATCTCGGCGTGGTGGTGCTGGCGACGACGGGGAGTTTCTGGCTGGCGCTCGTTGTGGCGACCCTGATTGTCGCGATCCTCGGCGGCGCGCTGCAAATCCTCACGCTGCGGCCGCTTATCGGACGCGATCCGCTCAACACGATTCTCGCGACCTTCGGTATCTCGCTGATCCTGCAGAACTTCGCGCTCTGGGAATTCGGCCCGGTGTCGCGCAAGATCGAGGAGCCGATCGGAACCTACTTCACGCTCTTCTACCTGCAATATCCCTGGTACCGCATTGTCATTGCCGGCCTGTCGACCGCCATTATCACCGGCTTCTGGCTGTTCCTGAAGTACAGCAAATTCGGCATCTGGATTCGCGCCACCACGCAGGACCGCGTCATGGCCCAGGCCATGGGCATTCCCGTGCCGTGGGTCTACACCGGCGTGTTCGCGCTCGGCGCCGCCATGGCAGCGGCGAGCGGGGTGCTGTTCGGCCCGCTCGGCAGTGTCAATCACACCATGGGGCTCGATTGGGTGCTGAAGGCCTTCATCGTCGTCGTGGTCGGCGGCATGGGCAATCTCGGCGGCTCGATTGCTGCCGCCATCTTCATCAGCCTGCTTGAAGCCTACGCTTCGATCTGGGTCAGCCCGTCGCAAGCGGTGATCGTGTCGTTCGTCGTACTGATTCTCACGCTGCTGTTCCGTCCCACCGGCCTGTTCGTTGCGACACCCAAATGAACCGCCACGACAAAATCTATTGGACCGGTTTCTGCGCCATCATCGCGGTGCTGATTGTTGCGCCGCTGGTCTTGCCGGTGTTCTGGGCCAAGTTCCTGACCGAGATTCTGATCTGGGGCCTGTTGGCGATGTCGTCCGATCTTCTGATCGGCTATACCGGCATGGTCTCGTTCGGGCACTCCGCCTTCTTCGGCCTGGGCATGTACGGGGCAGCCGGCGCGCTTTTGCATACGAGCCCGCCCAATCTGTGGCTGGCGATCCTCGCCGGCCTCGGCGGCGCGGCCGGCGCAGCGCTGTTCGTCGCCTATTTCTCCACGCGCCTGCGCGACATCTATTTCGCCATCACCACGCTGATCTTCTCGCAGATCTTCTACGTCATCATTTTCACCTGGACGGCGGTGACCGGTGGTGAGAACGGCCTGATCTTCACGCGGCCGCATTTCTCAATTCCGTTTATTGTCGACGTGCGCTTCACCACCCCGACCATGCACTGGTTCGTGTTGGCGTTGGTGGCCGGGTCCTATTTGTTACTGCGCCGCATCACCCGCTCGCCCTTCGGCATGGTGTTGCAATCGATCCGTGAAAACGAAGCGCGCACCCGTGCCATCGGTTATCCGGTGCAGCTTTACAAGATCGTTTCGGTCATGTTGTCCGGCCTCTTCGCCGGGCTCGCCGGCGTGCTTTACGGGGTTCAGAACGAGTTCGCCGCGCCCGATTTCGTCTACTTCGTCACTTCCGGCGACACCGTTATTTTCAACGTCCTCGGCGGCATCGGCACCTTGGTCGGTCCGATCGTCGGCGCCGGGTTCTTCCAGTTGCTGCGCGAATTGTTGTCGCGCGTGTTCGGCGAGCAGTTTCCCTATCTGATCCCGCTCGGCGTCGTGTTCATCATGATGATCATCTTCCTGCCGCAGGGACTGCTCGGATTTGCGCGGCGGTGGCTCAATCGGTAGAGCCAAATACCGTTATTGACTGGACCGGGCAGTGGACGACGCCCTTTTTCACGAGTGTGAACCGCCTCACGCAAGGGCTGTGCGTTTGAGGCCTATACCCGCGTCATGTGGTTCAGATCCAGATTCAACTATTGCTGTGTTGTTGTCGGCCGGGCGTCGGCAGTCATCACGTTCGCCGGCATGGGGTCACTCATGTTGGTGGCCACGGTTGTTGACGTTCTGCGGTAGCCGACACGCGCTCTAGTCGCAGCGCGCGACCATGCCGCCGTCCACCACAATCTCCGTGCCGGTGATGAAGCGTGCCTCGTCGGACGCAAGGAACAGCGCGGCATTGGCGGTGTCCTGCCCATCGCCCATGAAGCCGAGCGGAATGCGCTCGAGCCGCGATTTCAGCAGCGCTTCGAGATCGCCGCCCGCGCGTTGCTTGGCAAGGCGCGCTTCCACCATCGGCGTGTGCAATTGTCCTGGCACTACGGAATTAACGCGAATCCCCTTCGCCGCATATTGCACGGCGACCACGCGCGACAGCTGGATGACGCCGGCCTTGGTCGCCGCATAGCCGACTTGCGCGGAACCGGTCCAGCGCAGGCCGGAGGTCGATGCGACATTGACGATCGCGCCGCTTTTCTGGCGCTCCATGACCGGCAGCACGTGCTTCAGGGTGAGAAAGATACTTTTCAGGTTGGAATCGACCTGCGCATCCCAGACATCTTCACTTAATTCAACCGGGCCGCCATGAGCCGAACCGCCGACATTGTTGACCAGGATATCGATGCGGCCGAAGCGATCGAGGCAGGTTTTCACCATGACTTCGACCGAGGCGGCACCGGTCACATCGCATTGATGCGTAACGATCTCGCCGCCGGCTTTTTTTACGCGCTCGACGGTTTCCGTGACGCTGTCGAGATCGCGGTCGACGGCGAATATTTTGGCGCCTTCTTCGGCAAAGCGCACCGCGGTGGCGCGCCCGTTGCCCCAGCCGGGCCCAATACAGCCGGCACCGGTGACGATCGCGATGCGTCTTGCAGGCGTCCGCTCATGATGCTGCTCCGGTCAAGACGGCGCGCCGGCGCAAAGCGATAGAAGCGTTGCGGATTATCCACCAGCAACGCCTTCAGCGCGGCGGCGCCAGGCGCTATTTCGGACGAGAATATCCACCAGCAATCCGTCGTCGACCACTGGCGGCGCATGATTAGGGTGAGGCCAGTCGGTACCCCAAACGACGCGGTCGCCGAATTCCGCCACCAGCTTGCGGGCGAACGGCACTGCGTCGGCATAAGGCGGGCCCTGTCGGGTCGCCCGGTCGGTCCCGCTCACCTTGATCCACACATTCTTGTCTTGCATCAGCGCAAGTAACGCACGGAAGGCAGGCTGTTCCAGCCCGCGCGAGGCATCGATGCGGCCGATATGGTCGATCATCACCGGTACCGGGGAGCGCCTGAGCGCGGGCGCCAGTTCGGCAATGCGATCGCCGTCCATGTGAATTTGCAAATGCCAGCCGACATCGGCAAGGCGTTTGCCGAATGCGACGGCTTCATCGATCGTCGCGCCGAGTGCCGAGATGCTCCATGTAATGGAAACGCGCTCCGGTAAGGCCGGCGGCGGCGAGCCGCTTCAGTTCTGCGTCCGCTATCGAGGTCGAAACCAGCGCCACGCCCTTGTAGGCGCCACCGGTCGCGGCGACGACGTCTTCGGTCACCGAATTGTCGGTGCCGTGGCAGTTGGGCTGCACGATCACGCAATGCTCGATGCCGAGACGCGCATGCAGCGCGAACAGCATCTCCTTGGTGGCGTCGGATGGTGTGTATTTTCGGCCTTCGGCAAAGGGAAATCGTGCCCGTGGTCCGAATACATGGACGTGCGCATCACAGGCCCCGGGCGGAAGCTTGAGCTTTGGCTTGCCGGGCGCAGCCATCCAGTAGGGGGGATCCGCCGGTGTATTGGCGTCGTGCAGCATCAGGCGTCCTTCGCGCGCGTGCGTTCGAAAGCCGGCTCGTGCGCAGAAAACCGGTCCAGCCATGTGACGAGCCCTGGAAAGGCCGGGCGCCAGTCCACCTGCTTGCGCCAGTCGAGATAGCCGAGTGCACAGGAAAGGCCGATCGAGACGACGTCGGTTTTGTCCGGGTCCGGCGGCGCGGCTTCGAATGCCGCTAGCCCGCGCATGATCTTGCCGCGCTGATGATCGAGCCAGCGCGCCGAGGGCGGCGAGTCCGGACGGAAGCGGTTCTCGTAAACGATCAGGATGGATGCATCCATGATGCCGTCGGCGAGTCGCGCCAGCGTCAGGGCCTTGAAGCGGGCAGGGCCGACGCAACGGCAACAGGCGGTCGGTACCCGCGACATCTTGCAGGAATTCGATGATGATGCGAGCTGTCGTAGATCGTGCTGCCGTCGGCCAGGACAAGGCACGGCATTTTGCCGAGCGGGTTCTGCTGGCGCAGCGTGTCATTCTCGTCGAGCGGATCGGCCGGTTTGAGCGTGACGCGCTCGGTCAAACCGAGCGCGTCAATCGCCATGCGCGCCTTGCGTCCGAACGGCGACGTGACGGTCGAACGCAAGCACGAAGTTTTCGGCTGACACCATTACGAAATGCCGGCTTAACTTATTTATCGGTGTGCACGCCGGCGTCCGCGATCACTTTCGCCCATTTCTTGGTTTCGCTGGCGATATAGTCGCGAAAATGTTCGGGTGAATCGCCGACCAGGATCGCGCCCTGGCTGGCCAGTTTTTCGACGACGGTCGGGTCCTTCATGGCTTCGACCGCGGCCTTGTTGAGCGCGGCGACGATCTGCGGCGGCGTCTTTGCCGGCGCGACCATGCCGTACCAGTTCTCTGTTTGCAGCCCGGGCATGCCCGCTTCGACGGTCGTTGGCACATCCGGCGCGCTCGGCACGCGCTGCGTTGTTCCGACTGCGATCGGCTTGAGCTTGCCGGCTTTGATCTGCGGCAGCAGCACCGGCAGATCGAGGAAGACCATTTGCACTTGCTGGGCGAGCAGGTCGTTCACGGCGGGAGCCGCGCCGCGGTAGGGCACGTGCACGATGTTGATGCCGGCGGTGAGCTTGAGCAATTCGCCGGCCAGATGCGGCATGCTGCCGGGCCCGGAGGACGCGAAGTTGAGCTTGCCGGGTTGCGACTTCGCCAGCGCCACCAGTTCCTTCATATTGCTGGCGGGAACGCTGGTTGCAACCACCAGCATCTCCGGCACTTTGGCAACGAGCGTGATGGGTTGCAGATCCTTGAGCGTGTCGTAGGCGACCTTCTCCATGCTCGGACTGATGGCGAGTGCGCCGGCGCTGACGATACCGATCGTGTAGCCGTCCGGTGCTGCCTTCGCGACCACATCGGTGCCGACAACGCCGCCCTGTCCGGAGCGGTTATCGATGACGATCGTCTGCTTGAGGATTTCCGACATGCGCTGGCCGACCACGCGCGCGATGATGTCGTTCGGTCCGCCGGGCGGGAACGGCACGACCAGGCGGATGGTCCTGGTCGGAAACTCCTGCGCCTGACCGAGGGTCGGGCACAACAAGGCCAATCCAATCAGCAGCGGTCTCAAGGTTTTCACGGCAATCCTCCCAAGCTGGCTTTGCGGAAACGTTGCTGTGCGCGGTTGCAGAGCCCGTTTCTCTTCGCCAGCACGTTAGATCAGCGCGTATTTCATTGATAGCGGGCGAGCGATACTTTTTCGGCATGCCATCTGCCGACACGATCATGAGGTGTCGCGCTGGCGAAAAGGCGCCTCAGGCGAGCTGCGCGCCGGCCCAGGTCTTGTTGCGTACCAGTTCGCTGCAAACGGAATAAAGCATCTCGCTTGCATCGCCTGTGAGCTTGGGAAGCTGCTTGTCCCTGAGCGTGACGATGGTCACCTTGGTGGAGATTGTCGGCCGCACGATCGGGTAGGCGGTGAGTTTTCTGCGAGCCAGTTCGTCCTGCACTGCTGCGTAAGTGAGGATCGTGAAGCCGAGGCCTTTTTCGACAAGGACTTTGGCGAAGGCGACGCTGTCGGCTTCGATCTTGATGTTCAGGCGAACGCCGTGTGCGTGCGCGGCATGTTCGACGAGCCTGCGGTTGTTGTGCGCCATGTTCGGCAGGATCAGCGGCAACTCAGCCAGGTCGCGTATGCGAAAATGCGGCCGCAAATCGCGTTGCTTGCCCTGCCGGGCCGGCGGTCCGATCACCAGCATGCGCTCGCTCAGAAGCGGCCTGATATTAAGGGATTCGAGGTGCGGCGGATTATGCAGGATTGCCATGTCGATGCGCTTTTCCAGCAGCCATTCCTGCAGCGAACTGGTGACGCCTTCGCGCATATGCAACGTGGTTTGCGGCCACGCCTTCTGAAATCGCTCGGCAAATGGCGGAATGAGCAGCCGACCGGCCGCCGGCGGCACGCCAAGTGTTATGCGGTTGCCGCCGGGCGCGCGCCGGTCCCGGATTTCTTCGCCGGTCTGGTGCACAAGCTGGGCAATCAACTCGGCGCGCTCGAGCAGCACAGAGCCGGCGGCACTCAGGCGCACGCCGCGGCCATGGCGTGCGAACAGCGACACGCCCAGCTCCTGCTCCAGTTTTCTGATCTGCCGGCTCAACGCGGGCTGGGCGAGGCGCAACTCGTCGGCGGCGCGGCTGACACTGCCGGCGCGCGCAACGTGCATGAAATTGCGAAGCTCTTTCAGTTCCATTTGGCCCAGCCCCGCCTATGCCGCAACGGCATAGCTTAGGGCATCCTGGCCGGTGGACGCCAGCGGGCAGATGGAGGTTCGACAGGAGGTCGATCCGCCGGAGGGTTTGACCCGCGCAACCATGACGAGTTGCCAAGCGACGAAGGACTTTCGTAAGCCTGAGTTTGCCCAAGGGTTTCATGCATGGGTTGTCGGTTCGGGCCCGGCGATGCGGAGAGGAAGGACGACGAAATGGACTATCGATTTGCCTGACGTGGTCGCCGAGGTGAGCGACGCATTCGAGCGCTACGAAAAAGCGCTTGTTTCGAACGACGTGCCAACCCTCAACGAATTATTCCGCGACGATCCGCGCACCATTCGCTACGGCGCGAATGAAATCCTGTATGGCGCGGCAGAGATCAAATCGTTCCGCGGGGCGCGTTCGCCGGTGGCACTCGGACGCACGCGATCGCGCACTGTGATCACAACCTACGGCAGGGACTTTCGCGGTTGCCTCGACGCTTTATGAGCGTCCGTCCGCACCCGGCAAGCTCGGCCGTCAGATGCAGACCTGGGTGAAATTCCCGGAAGGCTGGCGCGTGGTCGCCGCCCACGTCAGCCTGATTGACAAGCCGGAAGCGTAAGTTCAGAGCGCTGCCACCGCCTGCACCTCGACCAGCAGCGGTTCCTGCACCAGCCGGTCGATCATCAGCAGCGTATTGGGCGGGTAGGCGCCATTGGAGAACATCTTCGGAAATTCGCGCAGCCGGTACGTCATGAACTTCGGAATATCCTGCGAGTGCACCAGATAAGTCGTGAACTGCACGATATTGCCCCAGCCGGCGCCGACCGATTTCAGCGCTGTTTCGATGTTGGCGAAGGTCTGCACGCATTGAGCGTCGAAGCCATCGGCAACCTTGCCGTCACGGTCGACGCCCACTTGTCCCGCGATGAAAATGTATTCCGACGCCTTTACGCGCGTGATCTGCGAATATTGCCCGAGCGGCTTGCCGAGCGCGTCGGGATTGAGAATCTTGATGTCGGCCATCGTCGACTCCTTATCCTGACGCGCATCGGCAAGGCCGTTGCGGCGCTTGTGCTACTCGACCTGGACGCCGCTCGCCTTGATCGGCGCTTCCCACTTCTTGACTTCGCTCTTGACGAAATCGCCCAGCCATTGCGGGCTGCGTTCGTTCGGCGCGGCGACCGTCGCACCAAGCTTCGCCAGACGCTCCTGCACCGACGTGGTCGTGATGGCGTCGACTGCGGCTTTGTTGAGGATCTTCACGACGTCAGCCGGCGCGTCTTTCGGCAGGAACAGCGCGCTCCAGGTATAAGCCTGCACGTCGAGGCCCTGTTCGCCGGTGGTCGCGAGATTAGGCAGCACCGGCGAGCGCTCCTTGGTCATGATGGCAATGCCCTTCACCTTGCCGCCGTCGATCTGCGGCTTGGCGGTGGCGATGATGTCGCACAGGTAGTCGATGCGGCCGCCGACCAAATCCTGCATGGCCGGTCCGGTGCCTTTGTACGGGATGTGCGTGATCTTGGTGCCCATCGCGCTGTCGAGCACGACGCACGCAAGATGAGTGGCGGAGCCCGCGCCGGCCGAGCCGTATTGCATTTTCTCCTGGTTGGCTTTGGCGTAGGCGATGAATTCCTTGAAGTTGCTCACCGGCAGATCGGGCCGCGTGATGATCGCGATCGGTGTCACCGCGAGATAGGCAACCGGCGTGAAATCCGTCACCACGTTGTAGAGGGGATGCTTGTAGAGCGTCTGGTTCTGCGCGTGGGTGCCGACGCTGCCGAGGATCATGGTGTAGCCGTCGGGCTTGGCATCGGCGACGCGCTTGGAACCGGTCATGCCACCGGCGCCACCGACGTTCTCGACCACCACGGACTGGCCGAGCAATTCGCCCATGCGCTGCGCGACGATGCGGCCGATCGTGTCTTGCGGTCCGCCCGCGGCGAACGGAATGACCATCGTTACCGGACGCGTCGGGAAGTCTTCGGCGGCGGCCGGCCCGGCCAACGCCAGCGCGGCAACGGCCGCAGCAAACAGTACTTTTTTCATTGTGGTCCTTTCCACCAAAGAGGTGGAGATTTGCGCCGCGCGCGCCTGCCGGTCAAGCGGGGCCGGGTCGTTTGGCTAACCGACTTCGACGACCTCTTCGGGGAACTGGTGCAGGCGATCGCCCGGCCCGTTACCGCCGATAAGGTAATTGTCGCACAGCCAATTCAGATATCCGGCATGGATATAGGTCGGATGGACGACAATATTCATGTCCTTTTCGATGGTCATTGGCTCGTCGTTGCGGATCAACGGGCGCTCGACCAGATCGTAGCCCTGCCCATGGCAATAGAGCCGTGCCTCGGTTGGTCGGCCGTTCTTGCGCATGAAATTGTTGAAGGCGTCCCAGATGTCCTTGCAGGGTGTGCCTGGCTTGAGCAGGTCGAGCGTGAACTTGCGCGACGCCTGGCAGAACGCGAGCTCATCCTTCATCGCCTGCGGCACTTTGGCGCCGACCACGCAGGAACGGCCGAGTTCCGTGTACATGCCGCCCGGCCCGTTGTCCTCGACCAGAAGCGCGATCTGGTCGCCCTTCTGGATGATGCGGTTTTGCAGGTGCCGGTTCGCGAATTTCGACGGCTTGCCGAGCGGCATCGAGGCGCAAAGATAAATGCCGTTCTCGCTGCCGTGGCACTGGCTGTAATGTTGCGCGACGGCGGCAACCTCGGTGTCGCGCATGCCGGGCTTTGCCGCCGCAAAGGCAGCGCGCATGGCGCCGTCCTGCATCAGCGCGGCGCGTTTCACCAGCTCCATCTCTTCCGGCGCTCTTGATGACCTTGATCCGGTCGACCATTTCGGTTGCGTCGATGAAGCGCGCCTGCGGGAACGTGCGCTTCATGTAGTCGAGCAGCGCATAGGACATCTGGTAGGTGCCGACATAGCCGATGGTGCTGTTGGCGAAGGGCTTGAGCGCGGTTGCCGCGAGCTCGGGGTCGTAGTCCTTGGTGTAATGCGCGGAGGCGTAGCTCGGCGTGGTGAGAAGGCGTTTGACGCCGCGCCAGCTCTGGTCGCCTTGCGCGGTGGCTTCGCTGCCGCCGAACGGACCCTGACACACGACGGTCATCTCATCGTCGCGCGGGAACACAACGGTGTTGGGATAGCCGTTGGTGGCCGGCATGTCGGTGAAGTAACGGACGTAGCCGCCCATGTGATCGTTGTTGTTCTGCATCAGCAGCACATCGATCTTTTCGCGCTCCATGGCCGCGCGCACCGCGCGCCAGCGGCGCTCGAGCTCGGCATTGGAAATCGGCGTGTTCAGTCGTTCCGACAAAGCCATCGTTCAAACTCCCCAGGACGCAGGCTTGCGCACAATATTGATCATGGATTTGAGATCGCCGGCCAGGAATTTGGCCATGTTGCCGGCGATGGTCGGCATGGCGCGGTCCTCGTAGCCCTGCGAATAGCCGCCGAGATGCGAGAAGATCGTCACGTTCTTGGTCTTCCACAGCGGGTTATCGGGCGGCAACGGCTCCTGCGAAAACACGTCGAGCCCGGCGCCGGCGATTTTTCCCGCCTCAAGCGCGGCAATCAAGGCTGGTTCGTCGACCACACCACCGCGCGCGACGTTGACCAGATAGGCCGTCGGCTTCATGGCGTTCAACAACTTTTCGCCGACGATGCCGCGCGTTTCCGGCGTGAGCGGGGCCAGCGCGACGAGAAAATCGAGCTCGGGTGCAATCTTCAGGAGATCGTTGCGGTGAACCATGCGGTCGAAGCCCTTGCTGTCGCGCGGACTGCCGCTGATGCCGATCACCGTCATATGAAATGTCTTGCAGATGGGGGCGAGATATTCCGCGATGAGGCCAACGCCGAGAATGCCGACAGTCTTGCCGGCGAGCAGCGCCGACGGCCAGCGTTCCCACTTGCTGTTGTCCTGTGCGCGCACCGAGCGCGGCATGTCGCGCGCGAGCGACAGCATGAAGGCAATGGTGGCTTCCGATACCGGCGCGCCGTGGATGCCGCGGACATTGGTGACCAGCACCTCTTTGCCGAGCGAGGGCAGGTCGACAATGTTATCGACGCCGGTGCCGAGCGACTGGATCCATTTCAGCTTGGGCGCGTCCCGCACCACGTGATCGGCCATTGGCGGTCCAAAACACAGCAGAATGTCGGTGTCGGCAATGTGTGGCCCAACCAGATCGTGGTGGCCAACGACGTTGATGGTCAATTGCGGAAATCGCTCCAGCAGCATCGCCTTGTAACGGGCGCGCATGGCTTCCTGGACTTCCGTAAGAATGAGAACGTTTGGCATGGGGCTCGCAGGTATAGCGCGCGATCCCGAAAGGTGGGAACCGGTTATCGGGCGAGATCACGCGCCGTCTGTCATAATGCCAAATGGCCGCGTGGCAAATATCCGCGACGGGGTGACCCGCAATGCGGGTCTGCGCTAAGCTTGCGCCGGGGACGTCGCGGCCAATTGACGTTTGGCCTGCGCCATAGTCCCTATAGAACCTTGTTGGTCCGGGAGAGTGGTGAAGTCGTATGAAGAAGGTCTATTCCGACGCGAAATCCGCGCTGGCCGGCGTGCTCAAGGACGGCATGCTGATCTGTGCCGGAGGCTTCGGCCTCTGCGGCATACCAGAGACGCTGATCCTCGCCATCCGCGACAGCGGCGTGAAAAATCTCACGATTGTGTCGAACAATGCGGGGGTCGACGGCGCCGGCCTCGGCCTGTTGCTGGAGACCCGGCAGGTCAAGAAAATGATCTCGTCCTATGTGGGCGAAAACAAATTGTTCGCGCAGCAGTTTTTGGCAAACGAACTCGAGATTGAATTCAACCCGCAAGGCACGCTGGCCGAACGCATTCGCGCCGGCGGCGCCGGCATTCCGGCATTCTTCACCCGGACCGGCGCCGGCACTGACATCGCAAAGGGCAAGGAAGAGCGGGAGTTCGACGGCGATCGTTACATCATGGAACGCGGCATCGTCGCCGATCTGTCCGTCGTGCACGCATGGATGGGCGATCACGAAGGCAATCTTGTTTATCGAAAGACCGCGCGCAACTTCAATCCGATGATGGCGACGGCCGGCAAAGTGACGGTCGCCGAGGTCGAGCATCTTGTGCATCCGGGCGAATTGAATCCCGATCACATCATTACGCCCGGCGTTTACGTCAAGCGCATCATTCACGTCCCCAATGCGGTCAAGCACATCGAGCAGCGTACGGTGCGCAAGCGCGTGGCTGCCGCCGCGACCGGAGAAGAGGTCTGATCATGCCCTGGACCCGCGATCAGATGGCCGAACGCGCCGCCAAGGAATTGCGCGATGGCTTTTACGTCAATCTCGGCATCGGCATTCCGACGCTGGTGTCGAATTACATTCCAGACGGAATGACCGTGCAGCTGCAAAGCGAAAACGGCATGCTCGGCTTCGGGCCGTTCCCCTACGAGGGCGAGGAAGATCCCGATCTGATCAACGCCGGCAAGCAGACCGTGACCGAACTGCCGACCACCAGTTTTTTCTCATCGGCGGATTCGTTTGCGATGATCCGCGGCGGCCACATCGATATCGCGCTGCTCGGTGCCATGCAGGTCGCGGAAAACGGCGATCTCGCCAACTGGATGATCCCGGGCAAGATGGTGAAGGGCATGGGCGGCGCGATGGATCTCGTGGCCGGCGTCAAGAAAGTCGTGGTGATCATGGAGCACACCGCCAAGGACGAGCCGAAGCTGCTGCACAAGTGCAATTTGCCGCTGACCGGCGCCGGCGTCGTCGACATGGTGATCACGGATCTCGGAGTCTTCAATATCGATCGCAAGAAGGGCGGCATGACGCTCACCGAACTCGCGCCCGGTGTGACGGTCGATGAGATCACGAAGAAGACCCAGGCCAGCTTCAAGGTCGATCCGAAGCTCAAGCACTGACACTGCAACATCGTTTATTCAGAAGCCCAGCCGGGATCCTCAACCATGCTCTCCGACGCCGACCGCAAGAAGGCCGCCGATATCCTGATGGCCGCGCAAAAAGAGCGCAAACAGGCGACCCAGCTGCACATTACCTTCCCGGACATCACGATCGAGGATTCCTACGCGATCTCGACCGAGGTGGCGCAGCGCAAGATCAAGGCCGGGGCCAAGCTGATCGGTCATAAAGTCGGGCTCACCTCGAAGGCGATGCAGCGTTCTTCGATGATCGACGAGCCGGACTACGGCTACATCCTCGACGATCAGTTGATCGCCGATGGCGCAAAGGTGAAGCATGCGGACTACTGCAAACCGCGTGTCGAGGTCGAATTGGCCTTCATCATGGGAAAGAAGCTGCAGGGCCCGGGCGTCGGATTAGCCGAGGTTCTGCGCGCCACCGAATATGTCGTGCCGGCGATCGAGATCGTCGATGCGCGTTTGCAGGATCAACGCAAGATCGTCGATACCGTCGCGGACAATGGTGCCGCGGCCGGCATTGCGATGGGCGGACGTCCGGTCGGCCCGCTCGATGTCGATCTGCGCTGGGTCGGCGGCATCATGTACCGCAATTCCGAAATCGAGGAGACAGGCCTCGCCGCCGGTGTGCTTGGTCATCCCGCGCTCGGGCGTCGCCTGGCTTGCCAACAAGATCGGCCCGCATGGCCACGCGCTTGAGCCGGGTCACATCGTGCTCGCCGGTTCGTTCACACGCGTGGTGTTCGCGCAAAAAGGCGATACGCTGCACGCCGATTTCGGGCCGCTCGGCGGCATCGCCATTCAATTTGTATAGCGCAAGGTCACGCGCCACTAAGAAAGAGACAGAATTATGCCGGACATGCCACGTAACGCCTTCAAGCACGCGCTCGCCGCGGGAAAATTGCAGATCGGTCTCTGGTCGAGCCTGTGCAGCAATATTGCCGCCGAGGTGATTTCCGACAGCGGCTTCGACTGGATCTTGCTCGATACCGAGCATTCGCCGAACGAAATTCCCGATCTGCTCTCTCAGCTTCAGGCGGTCCAGGCCGGCACCGCGACGCCGATCATCCGTCCGGCGTGGAATGATGCCGTGCTGGCGAAACGCGCACTCGATATCGGCGCGCAGACATTGCTGTTTCCCTACGTGCAGAACGTGGAAGAAGCAAAGCGCGCGGTTGCGTCCACGCGCTACCCGCCGCAAGGGATTCGCGGCGTCTCTGTTGCGGCTCGCGCCAGCCGCTACGGCCGCGTTCCCGGTTATCTGACCAAGGCGAACGACGAGATTTGCGTGCTGGTGCAGGTCGAGACGCGCATCGCGCTCAAGGAACTCGAGGCCATTGCAAAAGTGGACGGCATCGACGGCGTCTTCATCGGCCCGTCGGACCTTGCGGCCTCGTTCGGCCACCTTGGCAATCCGCAGCATGCCGAGGTGCAGAAGGCGATGGAGGATGCCGTGAAACGCCTCAAGGCACTCGGCAAGCCGGCCGGCATCCTGACTGGAAACGAAGAGGAAGCCCGCCGCTATATCGACTGGGGTTATCTGTTTGTCGCAGTCGGCGCCGATATTGGCCTGCTGGCGCGCAATGCGGACGCGCTCGCCAAGAAATTCAAGGGCGGCTAGCGCGGGTCGAACTAAACAGTTCCAATCTTATCAGCCACTTAGCCGCGCCGGCGGACCTTTAGTAGGCCTTGCCGCCTGCAACCAAAACCTGTCAGAAATGACGGACGAGGGGTCGCTGCGTATGAGTGAAGAGATGATCCTCGAGACCGAGGATCTTACGAAGGAGTTTGCCGGCTTTGTTGCCGTCAATGGCGTGAGCCTGCGCGTCAAGCGTGGGAGCATTCACGCTTTGATCGGGCCGAACGGGGCCGGCAAGACCACCTGCTTCAATCTGCTCACCAAATTCCTCAGCCCGACGCGCGGGCGCATCCTGTTCAAGGGACAGGACATCACCGCGACGCAGCCGGCGGACGTCGCGCGTCTTGGTCTCGTGCGCTCGTTTCAGATTTCCGCAGTGTTTCCGCACATGACGGTTCTGGAAAACGTACGCATCGCTTTGCAGCGCGCGCGCGGCGGTTCTTTCGACTTCTGGCGTTCGACGTCGGCGCTCAACAATTTAAACGAGCGCGCGATGGAGCTCATCGCCGACGTGGGCCTGTCATCGGTCGCAGACTGGACCGCCGTTGAACTGCCATACGGCCGCAAGCGCGCCCTGGAAATTGCCACGACGCTCGCGCTTGATCCGGAGATGCTGCTGCTCGACGAACCGACAGCGGGCATGGGGCACGAGGATATCGACCGCGTCTCGCAATTGATCAAGCGCGTGTCGGCCGATCGTACAGTGCTGATGGTCGAGCACAATCTGTCGGTTGTCGCCGATCTATCTGACCACATCACCGTACTCACGCGCGGGCGCGTGCTGGCGGAAGGGGACTACGATACCGTGTCGGCCAATCCCGAGGTTCGCGAAGCCTACATGGGGGTCGGGCATGCTTGACGTGCGCGCACCCATGCTTGCGATCAAGGATCTGCAGGCCTGGTACGGCGAGTCTCACATCCTGCACGGTGTAACCTTCGACGTGCACGAAGGTGAGGTTGTCACGCTGCTCGGACGCAACGGCGCCGGCAAGACGACGACACTGAAATCGATCATGGGTATCGTGGGTCATCGCACCGGCTCGGTACTCTTTCACGGCGACGAGCTGATCGCGCGGACGTCCGATCAGATTGCGCGCGCCGGCGTCGCCTTCTGTCCCGAGGAGCGCGGCGTATTCGCCAGCCTCAGCGTCGAGGAAAACCTGCTCCTTCCGCCCGTCGTCAAACCGGGCGGCCTGACGATTGATCAGGTGTTCAGTCTGTTTCCCAATCTCAAGGAGCGGCTGGGATCGAGCCAGGGAACCAAACTCTCCGGCGGCGAGCAACAAATGCTGGCGATCGGCCGTATCCTGCGGACCGGCGCGCGGCTCCTGCTGCTCGACGAGCCGACCGAAGGCCTTGCGCCCGTCATTATCCAGCAGATCGGCAAGACCATTCGGACCCTCAAGGAGCAAGGCTTTACCATCCTGCTGGTGGAGCAGAACTTCCGTTTCGCCTCGACCGTCGCGGACCGCTACTACGTCATGGAACATGGACGGATCATCGACCAGTTCGCCAATGCCGAACTGGACGCCAACGTGGAGAAGCTGCACGATTATCTCGGAGTGTGAAAACTAGCCGTAAAACCAGGAAGAACAGGGAGGAACGACAATGAAGAAAACGATGAGTTTGGCAGTCCTCGCCATCGCGCTGGCGTGCGGCTCCGCAAGTGCCCAACAGATCAACGTCAAGATCGGCGTGCTCACCGACATGTCGAGCCTGTATGCCGACGACACCGGCATTGGCTCCGTGATCGCGGCGAAAATGGCCGCGGCGGAGTTCATGAAGGTCGCATCCGAATGTCAAGGTGGAAGTGGTCAGCGGCGACCACCAGAACAAGGCCGACATCGGCGTACAGATCGCCAATCAATGGATCGACGTCGATCATGTGGACATGATCGCCGACGTGCCGAACTCGGGCGTCGCGCTCGCGATCACGCAGGTCGCCGCGCAGAAGAACAAGGTGTTCGTGGCGTCGGGCCCTGCGAGTTCCGACCTCACCGGACCGAAATGCAACGGCAACATGGTGCATTGGACTTATGACACCTGGATGCTGGCGAACGGCACCGGCAAGGCGATCGTGAAGACCGGCGGCGACACCTGGTTCTTCCTCACCTCGGACTACGCCTTCGGTCACGCGCTGGAGCGCGACACCGCGGCGGTGGTCGAAGCCAATGGCGGCAAGGTGCTCGGCAAGGTTCGCCACCCGATCAACACCAGCGACTTCTCGTCGTTCCTGCTGCAGGCGCAGGCTTCCAAGGCCAAGATCATCGGCCTCGCCAATGCCGGCGGCGACACCATCAACTCGATCAAGCAGGGCGCCGAGTTCGGCATCGTGAAGGGCGGGCAGAAGTTCGCCGGCCTGCTGGTGTTCGCGACGCGACGTCAACGCGCTCGGGCTCGGACATCGCGCAGGGCCTGATCTTCACCGAGACCTTCTACTGGGATCTCAACGACCAGACGCGCGCCTGGACCAAGCGTTGGCACGCCGAACGCAAGGATGCCGACAAGGTTCCGACCATGAACCAGGCCGGCGTCTATGCCGGCACGCTGCACTACCTCAAGGCGGTTGCCGCGCTCAAAAGCGCCGCCGACGGCAAGGCAGTCGTCGCCAAGATGAAGAAGATGCCGACGGACGATCCAGCGTTCGGCAAAGGCACGGTCGCGCCAGACGGCCGCGTGCTGCATCCGGCCTATCTGTTCGAAGTGAAGAAGCCGGAAGAGTCCAAATATCCGCGCGACTTCTACAAGCTGACGTGCCACGATCCCCGCCAACGAAGCGTTCCGTCCGCTCAAGGATGGCGGCTGCCCGATGGTGAGCGGCTAATTGCAATTGGAATAAACCAACAAGGAGGACGCACTCATGAGAAAAACCCTAGGAACTCGCGGCGCTCGCCGCGATTCTCGCCTGCAGCGGGGCAAGCGCCCAGCAGGTCAACGTGAAGATCGGCGTGCTGAGCGACATGTCGAGCCTCTACGCCGATATCGGCGGCCCAGGCTCGGTTGCCGCGGCCAAGATGGCAATCGCTGACTTCACCAAGGATCATCCCAATGTGAAAGTCGAGATGATCAGCGGCGATCACCAGAACAAGCCGGACGTCGGCACCAGCATCGCCAACCAGTGGTTCGACGTCGACAAGGTCGACATGATCATCGACGTTCCGAACTCGGGCGTCGCGCTGGCGGTGAGCCAGGTTGCCAACCAGAAGAACAAGATCTTCATCGTCTCCGGCGCCGCTGCTTCGACGCTGACCGGCGAGAAGTGCAACGCCAACACCGTGCACTGGACCTACGACACCTGGATGCTGGCGAACGGCACCGGCAAGGCGATGGTGAAGACCGGTGGCGACACCTGGTTCTTCCTCACCTCGGACTATGCCTTCGGTCATGCACTCGAAGCCGACACCATCGCGGTCGTTGAGAAGAACGGCGGCAAGGTGCTCGGCAAGGTTCGTCACCCGCTCAACACGGCCGACTTCTCGTCGTTCCTGCTGCAGGCGCAGTCGTCCAAGGCCAAGGTGATCGGCCTGGCGAATGCGGGCGGTGACACGATCAACTCGATCAAGCAGGCAGCCGAATTCGGCATCGTCAAGGGCGGGCAGAGTCTTGCCGGCCTGCTGGTGTTCTCCAGCGATGTGGCCGCGCTCGGTCTGCCGACCGCGCAGGGCCTGGCTCTGACCGAAACCTGGTATTGGGACGCGAATGACACCAACCGCGCCTGGACCAAGCGTTGGCACGAGGCGGGTGCTGCAGCGGGCAAGTTCCCGACGATGATCCATGCGGGCGTCTACGCCGGCATCACGCACTACCTGAAGGCGCGTCTTGCGATGGGGGCGGGCGAGCATGATGGCAAGTCCGTCGTCGCCAAGATGAAGTCGATGCCGACTGACGATCCGTTGTTCGGCAAAGGCGAAGTCCGCGCCGACGGCCGTGTCATTCACCCGGCCTATCTGTTCGAAGTGAAGAAGCCGTCGGAATCGAAGTACCCCGGCGACTTCTACAAGCTCCGCGCAACCATTCCGGCCAACGAAGCTTTCCGTCCGCTCAACGAGGGCAAGTGCCCGCTGGTGAGTGGCTAAGGAAAAACGACCAAAGATGGAGGGGCGGGCTTACGCTCGCCTCTCCGTCCTGAATGGAGCGTTCGTGTGTTCGAGATTTTCGGCATCCCTTCGCAGGCACTGTTCGGCCAGCTCCTGATCGGGCTGATCAATGGCTCGTTCTACGCGCTGCTGAGCCTGGGGCTCGCCGTGATCTTCGGCATGCTCAACATCATCAACTTTACGCATGGCGCCCAATACATGCTGGGCGCGCTGACGGCGTATTTGATCCTCCAATTTTCCGGGCTCGGCTACTGGCCATCGCTGATCATCGCTCCGATCTTGGTCGGCATCATCGAAATCCTGATCGAGCGCGTTTTCCTGCAATGGCTGTACAAGCTCGACCACCTCTACGGATTGCTGCTCACCTTCGGACTCGCGCTCATCATTGAAGGCGTCTGCCGCAACTATCTCGGTTCGGCCGGCCTGCCTTACACCCTGCCGGAGTCGCTGCGCGGCGGACAAAACCTCGGCTTCATGTTCCTGCCGAACTACCGCGTCTGGGTGATCGTCGCCTCGCTGACGGTTTGTCTCGGCACCTGGTTCGTGATCGAGCGCACGCGCATCGGCGCATACTTGCGGGCCGCGACCGAAAACCCGACGCTGGTGCGGGCCTTTGGCATCAACGTTCCGCGCATGATCACGCTGACCTACGGGTTCGGTGTCGCGCTCGCTGCCTTCGCCGGGGTCATGGCGGCGCCGATTTATAACGTTTCGCCACAGATGGGCTCGGAACTGATCATCGTGGTGTTCGCCGTCGTGGTGATCGGCGGCATGGGCTCGATTCTCGGTGCCGTGGTCACGGGCTTTACGCTCGGCATCATCGAGGGCCTCACCAAGGTGTTCTTCCCGGAAGCTTCCAACACGGTGATTTTCGTGATCATGGCGATCGTGCTGCTGGTGCGTCCAGCCGGCCTGTTCGGGCGGAGGGCGTGATGGAGCGCGTGGTCGATCCGCTCACGAAGAAGCCGTCCGTGCTGCGCGAGCAGAGCGAAACGATCGGCTTCATCGTGATGGTAACGGCGCTTGTGGTGGCGCCTTTCGTGACCTATCCGCTGTTCGTGATGCAGGCGCTGTGCTTTGCGTTGTTCGCCTGCGCTTTCAATTTGCTGATCGGCTATGTTGGCTTGCTGTCGTTCGGCCACGCGCTCTATTTCGGGTGGGCGAGCTACATTTCAGCGCATGCCGCGAAAGTCTGGGGTTTGACGCCCGAACTCGCCATTCTGACCGGCACCGCCGCCGCCGCGGGACTCGGCCTCGTTGCCGGATCGCTGGCCATCCGCCGGCAGGGCATCTACTTCGCGATGATCACGCTAGCGCTGGCGCAGATGATGTATTTCGTCGCCCTGCGCATGAAGTTCACCGGTGGCGAAGACGGCATCCAGGGGGTGCCGCGTGGCATGCTTTTCGGCCTGTTCGACTTGCGCAACGAGATGACGATGTACGTGTTCGTGCTCGCGGTATTTTTGTGCGGGATGCTGCTCATCCATCGCATCATCAATTCGCCGTTCGGCGAGGTCCTCAAGGCCATCCGTGAAAATGAGACGCGCGCGATCTCGCTTGGCTACAAGACCGACCGCTACAAGCTGCTCGCTTTCGTTCTGTCGGCGACGCTTGCGGGAGTCGCGGGCTCGACCAAGGCAATCCTGCTGCAGATCGCCTCGCTCACCGACGTGAATTGGCCCATGTCGGGAGAAGTCGTGTTGATGTCGCTGGTCGGTGGGCTCGGGACGATATTTGGGCCGGTGGTCGGCTCCTTTGTCATCCTCGCCATGCAATATAAGTTCTCTTTTCTGGGCGAGTGGGTGCTGGTCATCCAGGGCGTGATCTTCGTCGCCTGCGTGCTGCTGTTCCGGCGCGGAATTGTCGGCGAGCTTGCGAACAAGCTGCGCATCCGCCTCTGAGGCACATTCTATCTCTTTGAAACCGCCGCGAATCGGCTTACATGGCTGTGGTTTCCACAAGCTGTATGCCGTTGTTTTCGTGCAATTTTCGGTTGTCGTCGATGCGCGTGGTGTCGTGCGATTGCCAAATGCGCGTGTGCCGGGGGGCACTCAATGGCGGCTGTGCAAAGCGGGGTTCGCTTCGACAAGATCGCTGAGAAGTGGCATGCCTTGGCGCAACGCCGGCTCGCCTATATCGGCGAGCTTGATCGCAGCGGTCGATGGAAATGGTACTACGCCGAGGAAGAGTTCAAACGTCTGCAGCGGCGTCAGGCCGAACGCGCGACGTCGCTCTGGGCCGACCTCGCGGGTCGGCGCCCGGCGAATCGCAAAAGCGATATTCAGCCGGCCGCTTAAGGCTCTCGTTCGCAATAACCGTCGCCGTGGTGGCCTTCGTCACGATCACATCGCAAGGCGCGATGTGCCCAAAGCCTGAAGCGCGGCGAAGAATTGCTCACGCGCAGCTGTGCGTCATGTCACGCCGTCGGCCGCAGCGGCGAGAGCCCGAATAAGGTTGCTCCGCCCTTCCGCACGCTCGGCCAGCGCTACCCGATCGAGTCGCTGGAAGAGGCGCTGGGCGAGGGCATCATGTCCGGCCATCCCGATATGCCTGAATTCTCGTTTGACGCGCGCGATGTCGGTGCCATCATTGCCTATCTGAAATCCATCCAGCAGCGCTAAGATCCGGCGCATCCCAGCCAGAGCCGAAACACACTCATGTCCAGTACCTTGTTCACGCCTTTTCGGATGGCGAGCCTCGAGCTTGCCAACCGCATTGTGGTCTCGCCGATGTGCCAATATTCGGCCGACGATGGTTGTGCCAACGACTGGCACCTCATGCACCTCGGCATGATGGCCCATTCGGGCGCCGCGTTGGTCGTCGTGGAGGCCACGCATGTCGAGCGCCATGGCCGGATCACGCACGGCTGCCTGGGCCTGTACTCCGACGACAACGAAGCAGCTCTGGCCCGCGTGGTCAGGCAGGCGCGGCGCATGGGCAGTGCCAAATTCGGCATCCAGATCGCCCATTCCGGCCGCAAGGGCTCGGCTCAGCGTCCCTGGGAAGGCGCCGGCGCGCTCAAGCCGGACGCCGATCCATGGCCGACCATAGCCGCCTCGCCGATCCCGTTTGGCGAGGGTTGGCACACACCGCGCGAAGTCACTGAAGCGGATATGGAACGCGTGCGGTCGGCTTTTGTGGCTTCGGTGCAGCGCGCGCTGCGCATCGGATTTGATGAAATCGAACTGCATATGGCGCACGGCTATCTCATCCACGGGTTCATGTCGCCGATCTCCAACAAGCGTAGCGACCAATATGGCGGTTCATTCGAGAACAGGCTGCGTTTTCCATTGTCGATTGCGCGCGCGGTGCGTGCCGTCGTGCCGAAGACCGTGACGCTCGGTGCCCGCATCACGGGGAGCGATTGGCGCGAGGGCGGGCTCACGCCTGACGACGCGGTCGCGATCGCCAAGGCACTGAAAGGCGAGGGGACTCGACTTCATTTGTATCTCGTCCGGCGGTGTCGCCGGTGACATCCGCAATCCCACGGAGGCCGGTTACAACGTCCCCATTGCCGCACGCGTGAAAAAAGAAGCGGCCATTCCCACACGGACAGTCGGCCTGATCGTGAAACCGGAGCATGCCGAGGAGATCGTGGCCAAAGGTCAGGCCGATATGGTGTCGATGGCGCGCTGTTTCCTCGACGATCCGCATTGGGGCTGGCATGCGGCCAAGGCACTGGGCGCTGAGGTCGCGCGGCCGCCGCAATATCAGCGCGCGGGCCCGAAACTGTGGGCGCCAGCGGCCGCAAAGGCATGAGGCGCGAGCGTGGCGTCGCCGTGCCGTCAACCCTCGAGTTCGAGGCCGAGGATCAGATAGCTCCACGACTTTCCGTGTGAGTCGAGGTTGAGCGACGCGTTCACGCCGCCCTCAAGCGCGTCGTGCATCACAATATTGAGCCCATGCAGATGCTCGATTTCGTAACGTGTCACGGTCCCGCGCATGAGCTGGGGAAATTCCCGCTTGATGCGTTCGACGGTCAGGTTGCGCTTGAGCAACGCGAAATCGGCGGGGTCGTAGACCCAGACATTGACGTTCGACGTGTTGCCTTTGTCGCCGGCACGCGCATGCGCAATATCACGCACAAGACTTCGTTCGTTCCTGCGTGGCGGCGTCATGTTTCGAATATCTCAAATGTCGGACGGACGATCGTGCGGTCGATCAAGACGGATTTTGTCATGATGGCAGGCGTTATCACACCGCGAAATCCGCCGCCTCCAGCCGGTCCGCAGCACAGCAGCGCTTCAACCTCCCACAACAAGAGTTCGGCCTCCTCCCGGTTGGTTGTCCGGGTTGCGACGTGAAGCCGGACATCTTCGCTGTCTGTGCTCATTTTGCCGGCCGTAGCGAAAAGCGAGCTCGCGCCAACCAAGTCGATGCGAATGTCCGTTTTGAGCCCGTGCGTGGTCTTGAGCCTGCTCTCGATGATTTCAGCGGCGAGTCGCCCGCGCGCGCTGGCCGAGGGTCCCGCATAACTGACACCCGCTTCCGCGAGAACACCGGCGTCGAAGCCGACGGTGACCTTGAGCCGTTCGGGCCGTGCCTGGCCCGCGGCATTTGAAACCTGCACACGATCATTGCCGTGGTCCTTGATCTCGACACGGCTGAAATCGGCGGTGACATCCGGTGTCAGATAATTTTCCGGGTCGTGGACCTCGTAGAGCAACTGCTCTTTGACGGTCGCCTCGGTCACAAACCCACCCGTCCCGGGCAACTTGGTAATGACGGCGACGCCATCTGCCGAAACCTCTGCAATCGGGTAGCCGCATTGTGCAAGGTTAGGAACGTCCTTGATTCCGGGGTCGGCAAAGTATCCGCCGGTGATTTGCATTCCGCATTCCATCAAGTGTCCGACCAAAGTACCGGCTCCCAGCGCGCCGACGTCGCTATTCGTCCAGCCGAATTGCCGCATGAGCGGAGCGAGATACATCGACGGGTCGGCAAGCCGTCCCCCGATCACGACGTCCGCGCCGGCATCGAGTGCGGGGATTATGGCGTCGGCGCCCAGATAGGCATTCATGCCGACGATTTTGTGTTTGATCGCCGCGATCGTCCCGGGTTCATCCATGAACGGCTGATCGGAGGTCAGGAGATTGCTGACGTCATCGCCTTCGATGCAAGCGATTTTCAGACCGGCGATGCCAAGATCGCGCGCGATCTGGTGCGTGCGCTCGGCCGCCGCACGCGGGTTGGCTGCGCCCATGTTGGTAATGATTGTCGTTCCCGCCGCATGACACACCGGCAGCAATGCACGCATGCGCCGCTCGAGCAGGTGATTGTAGCCGTGTCGTGGATTGGCCATCCGATCGCGGTGAGCGAAGGCGACGGTGCGCTCGCCGAGACATTCCAGCACCATCACGTCAAGTTTGCCGCGCCGCGCCAGATCGACGGCCGCATCGAGCCGGTCGGCGGCAAAGCCTGCGCCGGTGCCAATTCGAAAAATATGATTTCCTTCGGCCATAAAGGGATCTGCTTGGTCGGAGGGAAATGGTAGGGCAAACGCCCGCCATTCGTATATTGAAAAGTCCGCACCCGCTTATAAAGATGCTTTATGCACTTGCCGATTCCCGGCTGCGCGATTTCGCCGAGGTGACAATGGTCAAAAATTGCGCGCCGGCGGCCCAAGCGACCGATATGCGCTTGTGATGGAAAATTTCGTCTTTCTCGCCGTTTTGTTTGCCGCCGCCTGCCACGCCGGCTGGAATGCGCTGATCAAGGTTGGGCTGGATCCGCTCTCGACGACGACGCTCATCTCGATCGGCTCAGGTATCGTGGCGCTGGTGTTCATCCCGCTTGTGGGTGCGCCGGCCTGGGCCGCGTGGCCGTGGTTGGTCGCGTCGGTCGCAATTCACCTCGTCTATTTCGCTTCGCTGATTGAAACCTACCGCACGGGTGATCTCGGGCAGGTCTATCCAATCGCGCGCGGCGCGGCGCCGCTGATGACAGCGACCGTGACCTCCTTTTTTATCGGTGAGAAGCTGAGTGTTGTCGGTTGGATCGGAATATTCGTACTCGTCGCGGGCGTCCTGTTGCTGTCGGCGCGGGGTGGCCGTGAGCTGGCCCGCATCGACCGTCGTGCGATCGGATTTGCATTCTTTACGGCGCTGACCGTGTGTGCCTACTCGGTGGTCGATGGCGTCGGAGCACGGCTCTCCGTCAATCCGAACGCCTACTCAGCATGGTTGTTCGTCGGCATTGCGATTGTAATGCTGCCCTACGCGCTCTTTCGCGATGGGCGCGACGTGATCCCGGCAATGCAGCGGTACTGGCACCGCGGACTTGCCGGGGGCGCGCTGCAATTTCTGTCCTACGGCATAGCAATTTGGGCGATGACGGCGGCACCCATTGCAGTGGTCGCCACACTCCGCGAAACAAGTGTCCTTTTCGGTGCCGTCATTGCCGTCGTCGTACTAAAGGAGCCGCTGCGCGCCGTGCGTATCGTCGCCGCGTGTTTGATTGTCTGCGGGTTGATCCTGATACGGCTGCAATAGCCATTACAATTTTAGTTCAGGAAACTCGCGTTCGAGGCGGGCGAGGTCGGCTTCTGTGTCGACGTCCCAGAGCGGAGGCTGTTCAATCAACATGAGACGCTGCTCGATGACGCGCGTACGGGTATCGGCGAGCACGTTGCTTGTGCCCCATGCGATGTCAGCAAATATAGCCGGCTGCGGCGTACGCGTGCCGATCAGAACGTAGCCACCATCCTCAGCCGGGATAATGACGACGTCATTGCCCTCCCGCAGGGCATTTGTGGCCCCGCGCAAATGCAATTCGGTCAAAGCCGGGCAATCGGTACCGATTACGAGGACAGGGGCGTTGCCGGCGGACGTTGCGGCCAGCATGCGCGCGCCGAGGTCGCCCTCGGGTTGCCGCTTGAGGATGATGCGCTGCTGCATCACTAATTTGAGGAACGTGCTGTGGGTGGCGTCGGGTGAGCACCACAACGTGACCGGGCCGACATCGGCGGCGAGCGCGGTCGCAATTGCGCGTTCAGTCAGCCGCTCCTGCAGCACGGCCGCGGCATGCGCTCCAATCGTCGGAACAAGACGCGTCTTGACGA
Source organism: uncultured Alphaproteobacteria bacterium (assembly GCA_963817815.1). Lineage (GTDB taxonomy): Bacteria > Pseudomonadota > Alphaproteobacteria > Rhizobiales > Xanthobacteraceae > Pseudolabrys. The sequence goes on from CAWFPY010000002.1 coordinate 88,073, forward strand.
GCCCAGGAATTGGAGCTTTCGCCAGAATTGCGATCGTGACCGAAGTATCAGTCGGCATAGCCGTATTGGCGCGCGAGGCGCGCCGGATCGGCGCCGAGGAAATAAGCCAAGCGCAATCGCCACATCAGAAATACGGTACGCAGGATGCCCTGCTTGCGCCAGCGGCGCGCAGACGTCGTAACGCGCGCGCAGATATATACCGGGCGGCTGATGTGCCTGATGCGCGCCGAGAACGCGATATCCTCCATCAGCGGCTGCGCCGGGAAGCCGCCAATTGCGTCGAACGCTGCCCGGGTGACAAAGATCGCCTGGTCGCCAGTCGCGATTCCGGTCAGCCGCGAGCGCAGGTTCATCATGACGGCGATCAACGGCATGATCCCGTGTTGATCGAAGCGGAGGTCGAAGCGGCCCCAGACGTGGCCGGATCGCGCGAGGCCGTCGCGTATAAGCGCATCTGCGTTTGCGGGCAACTTCGTATCGGCGTGCAAGAAAAGGAGTACATCTCCGCGCGCGATAGAGGCACCGGCGTTCATTTGGGCGGCGCGACCGCGCGGAGCGGCAAGCACGCGGTCGGCGAGGGGGCTCGCCAAAGCAAGGGTGTTGTCACGACTTCCGCCGTCAACCACGATCAACTCGCAGCCACGCCTCCGATAGGGCGCAAGCGCCGCCAGTGTGGCCTCGATGCCGGCGGCCTCATCCAGCACCGGCACGATGATGGACAGGGTCATTCCGCTGCCTCGCTCAAAGCGCCGCCGCAGCTCGAGCCTTGTCCCGCCGTACAGCCGTAACAATGCCCGGCAACGCGGATCGGATTGCCGTCGATCGCGTCGTTGAGCAGATCGGTCAAATGAACACGTCTGTTTTGACCGCGCGCCATTGGCAGGTCGAGCATCTGGTTGAAGTCACAGTCGTAGACATAGCCTCGCCAATCCACCGAAAGCAGGCTCCGGCACATCACGCCGCCGAGATTGGCATCGAGGTGGGCGTCCTGCAGCAGACCGAGATAGCTTTCGAACTCGCCGCGTGTGACCAGCATGGATCCAAAGCGTTGGATCGGCATATTGGCGAGCACGTACAGTTTGTTGAACACGATGCCATAGTGCTCGCCAAGCACCCTCTTGTAATCGGCCTCGAGCGGGGCTTGCGCGGGAGGCAGCGACGGACCCTGCGGGTTGTAAACCAGATGAAGCGGTAGTGCTGGGTCACGGCCGTACCCGATTGCATTGAGCCGCTTAAGCCCGCGGATCGAACCATCATAAACGCCTTTGCCGCGCTGCTGTTCGACATTGTCCCGCAAATAGCACGGCATCGACGCGACCACTTCGACGCGTTCGCTCGCCAGAAATTCGGCAAGATCCTCCTGGCCCGGCTGCTCCAGGATTGTGAGGTTGCAGCGATCCATCACTCTGACGCCGAGTTTGCGTGCCTCGCGTACCAACCGCCGGAAATGCGGATTGAGCTCGGGCGCTCCGCCGGTGACGTCGAGCGTCGGTATCTTTTGACGGCGGAGAAAGTCCAGGACTAGATCGGCAACCGCACCGGTCATTTCTTCGGTGCGGTTGGGCCCGGCATTGACGTGGCAATGGACGCAGGACTGGTTGCAGCGATAGCCGACGTTGATCTGCAGCGTTTCCAGCTTGCCGCGCCGGATCGCCGGAAATCGAATCTTGTCGAGCAGCGGCAGCGTGTTGCGCATCGGTCGCCTCGATTGCTCCGACAATTTGCCACGAAGCGCGCGGCCGCGTCACCCCGCTGATTTGGTGGCACGACAATTTGGCATGCAAGCTATGAAATTCAGCGTGCCAATGCGGTTGTCACTGGCGACTCAATGCCGACCCGGCCAAAGCCCGGCAGCTTCAATCCGGGATGCCGCAGATCCAGTCCAGCGACCAATCCAAGTAAATTCAGCTCGATACCTTCAACCCAGCCAAGCTTGATCGTCGCAAAACCGTTCAAATTGAGCTCAATTCCGGTGCGGCTGTCGGTCAGGCCGGCATAAACGCCGTTGCGAAAATCGCGGCCGACCGCATTGGGCGGGAGGCTGATGCCGAGTTCGGGCACTGAGCGCAGGATGGTCGCGACGAAGCTGTTGCTGTTCGGGCCAGGCCAGATTCGGTAATCGCCGGCGCGCGCAAAACGATAATTGGCGATGGCTGTCTCGATCCGTGGAATCAGCTTTTCGGCATCAGCACCGGAAATGTCGGCGATGGCCACCGGCCGATTCCCGAACCAGCGTCCGTCGGCCGGCCAATTGTTGGTGCGTACCGGCTCACCCCAACCAACGACGTCGTAGCGGGTCCATGCGGTGGCGTTCGCGTGCTTGAGAACGACCCAGCTATGCACGGCGAAAATACCCTTCCAGGCGCCGGCCGTGCCGGTAAATATGATCACGCGTGCTTGCGAATCGGCGTTCGCCTTTGGCAGCAGACCGGTGCTTGACCAATCGGCGTCACGCCACGAGCGCGGCTCATTGCCGACCGCATAGAGCGCGGCGCGCGCGATAATCGGGCCGAGGAATAGAGCGAAAATAACCAGCATGAAAATCGTGCGTTTGCGGCTGTGGCGGACGGTGGACATGGCACCAGAACTATAAATGGGTTCGCGGCCTAAGCGAGGCAACCCGGCAAATCTATCATTAAAAGACTGCAATGTGCCGGATCGCGGCGCTTATCTGATCTGGTTTCCACTGAGCTTGAGTTGCGGATAGCGGTCGGCGCCGTCCTGGGCGAGGTCACCGGCCACAGGCTTGTGCCATTCCATGCCGACGATGGCGCCGCGTTTGGCGTCCTGGATGATATTGCCCGTTATTGCGGCGCCGCCGGCGCCCTGCACAACGGACACGGCAATGCCAATTCCGACGTCGCGTATGACGTTGCCATTGGCCGTCACGTTGCGCAGATAGGGACCAAAGCCGAGCCGGATGCCCGCGTAGGGCGCATTTTCGATCACATTGCCGGTCACGGCGGTATCTGCTTCGACGCCGATGCCGATGCCCGCGCCTTCCGGCGGATTATCCGGCCTCCGAACGCCGACATTGCGCAATAGATTGCCGTGCACGGTCGCGAGGCGTCCGCCGTTGTTGAAATTGGTAATGGCGATTCCGTTTTCGGCCGTGTCGATCACGTTGTCTGCAACGACCGCTCCCTCGAAATCGAACTCGGCATACATCGCCGTTTCTTTGAGCTCGACGCAGTTGTTGCCGATGATCTGGATATTGGAGGAAGCGTTTCCGCGGATGGCGGAGAATGCGGCGCGGCGGATCATGTTGTTGCGAACGATGACATCGGCCGCGCGGAATACGTTAATGGCATTGCCATTCTCGCCAGTGCCGCCAGAGCGCGCCGCGGTGTCTTCGATCGTGTTGTCCGCAACAATTCTGCCATCGTGACGCTTGACGCTTTGCCATACGCGGATGCCGCCATTGCCGGAATTGCGGATCGTGTTGGCGCTAATGATCAGGCCCGAGTTGTCGACGCAGAACAAAGCGTTGTTGTCGGCATTGGTGATGGTGTTGGCGGTGACGCTGCCGTCACAACGCTCGAGTGTGATGCCGTTGCCGCCGGCGTCGATGATGATGCAATCGGCGATACGGACGCCTTTCGCAGCCGTGAAATGTACCAGGCCGCGGTTTTGCGGCAGAGCGTGGGCGCCTCCCTCGAGCGTGAGTCCGGACAGTGTGATGCTATCGCCGCCCTCGGTGGGACAGCAGCGACGGTCCATGCGTCAGGATCAGCCGCGTGGCGCCGCGCACGCCAAAAAGCTGCGCACCGGATGGCAGGTTCAGCTCGCCGGTGCGGTATACGCCCGGCGGCAGGATAAGCGGCGCGCGCGTGCGGGCCGCCTGGTCGAGCGCGCGCTGGAGTACGCGGCTCTGGTCGTCGGGCGCTCCGGCGCGCACGCCGAATTGGGCTGCGTCAAGGCCATAGGCCGAGAGTGGCGCGGCGAGCGCGGTGGCGCTGGTGACCTGGCCATCAGAAGTTGGCGGCGATCGATCAGCATGACATGCATCATGCGCTCGGGGAAGTTAACGCCGTGCTGCCGTAGCCAATGCCAACAGAATACGGGTTCCCGCGCGGGTCAGATCATCGATAGTCAGCCGGCGTCGTTTCGCTCTCGGCCTTACCGTTCGTGGTATGGCCGGCACGTGAACGAAAGTGGTCAGTCGCGGGCCGTCGTCTTTGCGGGACGCCTCGGCCGCGCGCCAACACAGATAGTTGCACAAATAGCGTCCGGCATCGCGCGATTGCATGACGGGCACACGAGCGTTGCGAGCGGCCGTAAACAGGAACTGCGTTTGGCCGGACAGGGCCAAGCTCGCTGGGCCGCCGGGAAGAATGGAATTTCGGCGCAGCGATTGACCTGAGACATCGGGTAGCGGCGCCAGCGCATTGCGCGCGCGCGTTTCGATGCGCAATGGTTTTGCTCGCGCAGCCAATCCGAACATCAAGAGCGCGCGCGGTTTGTGTTCGGCGATGAGCCTGGGCAATTCGCGATCGACAGCGGCATAGCTGGTCGGAAAAATGTGGGAGATGATTGTAATGTCGGCCAGCGCCGGCCGCCGCAGCCGCGCCAGCCGCTTGACCAATGGTCCCGTCGGGTTGAAGGGCGCGCCAGGAAATGGACCAAAGCCGGTGACGAGGATGGTAAGGGAGAGGGGTCGCGAGCGCAAAGCCATGATGCCCTAGCGTCGGCGTTTGCCCGGACGCTCATCATCGGACAGCCGGATCGCCAAGCCGCCGTCGTCTCTTTTGCGCGCCGCTGTGGCACGGGCGAATGCAAACAATTGGTCGCGTGTCTTGATGCGGCATGACCGGTCGTTCTTCTCGCCCTTGCCGCAATGAGCCGCGCGTGTCGGCTCGTCCGCGTCGTCTTCATCGATGACGACGACCTGATATACGCCGTCCGTCAACCGATGCATCACGGCGTATTCGGTCATTCGCGGTTTGTTGGCTGGCGCGCTCTGGATGATGAAATCGCTATTCTCAAACGGATGCACCGAAAAGGCGTGGACGTCCTTCAGGCCGCCGCTCTTGCGAACATAGCGCGCGCCGTCCCAGGAAAATGTCACCCTTTCCGGCTCTACCGCGAATCCCTTGCGCAGGCCGTATAGCTGGAACGTCGCGCGTGGCCCGAACAGTTGCTGCGAGTCGGAAAGAATGGGGCTGGCCGAGTCGATACAGCCCGAAAGCGAAAGCCCGCAGAGCGCGGCGATGGCGGCCCGCGCAAAAATATATCTCATTCCGCGGCTCGCTGATCATGGCCAAGACGGTGGCGCAACGTCTTGAGCAATTTCTCGGCCGCTTCCGCGATCACCGTCCCCGGCGGGAAGATTGCCTCCGCGCCGGCCTTTTGCAACGCATCGTAGTCCTGCGACGGCACCACGCCGCCGACCACGATCATAATGTCGTCGCGGCCTTGGCTTGCCAGCTCTTTTTTAAGTTCGGGCACCAGTGTGAGATGGGCGGCGGCGAGAGACGACACGCCCAGAATGTGCACGCCGTTTTCGACTGCCTGGCGCGCAGCTTCCGACGGCGTCGCAAACAGCGGTCCGATATCGACGTCGAAGCCGAGATCGGCGAAGGCCGACGCGATCACTTTTTGCCCGCGGTCGTGGCCGTCCTGGCCGATCTTGGCGACGAGCAGGCGAGGGCGGCGTCCTTCCGCGGCCTCGAAGGCTTCAACAGCCTTGCGCACGCGTTCGCCGGCATCGGTCTTGCCGACCTCGCGCTTGTAAACCCCCGTTATTGCCTTGATCTCAGCCCGGTGGCGACCGAACACTTTTTCAAGCGCCATCGAGATCTCGCCGACGGTCGCCTTGGCGCGCGCCGCTTCGACCGCGAGTTCGAGCAGATTGCCGTTGCCGGTGGCGCCCCGCGTGAGCGCGTCGAGCGCCTCCTTGAGCGCTGCCGGATCGCGCTCGGCCTTCAGGCGCTTGAGCTTGTCGAGTTGCATCTGCATCACGGCGGAATTGTCGATCTTGAGCACCTCGATCGGCGCCTCGTCGGTCGGCTGATATTTGTTGACGCCGATGACCGCCTGCACGCCGGCGTCGATGCGCGCCTGCGTCTTGGCGGCGGCTTCCTCGATGCGGAGTTTCGGAATGCCGGCCTCGATCGCCTTGGTCATGCCGCCGAGCGCCTCGACTTCCTCGATATGGGCCCAGGCCTTACGCGCCAATTCGTAGGTCAGCTTCTCGACATAATATGAGCCGCCCCAGGGATCGACGATGCGGGTGGCGCCGGCCTCTTGTTGGAGCACGATTTGGGTATTGCGCGCGATGCGGGCGGAAAAATCGGTTGGCAAGGCGAGGGCCTCGTCCAACGAGTTGGTGTGCAGCGACTGGGTCTGGCCTTGAGTTGCTGCCATGGCCTCGATCATGGTGCGCGCCACGTTATTGAAGACGTCTTGCGCAGCCAGCGACCAGCCCGAGGTCTGGCAATGCGTGCGCAGCGACAGCGAGCGTGCATCCTCCGGTTTGAATGGTTTCATCAGCTTGGCCCAGATCATGCGGGCGGCGCGCAGCTTGGCGATCTCCATGAAGTAATTCATGCCGATCGCCCAGAAGAACGACACGCGCGGCGCAAATTGATCGATGGTCAGCCCGGCCTTGATGCCGGCGCGAACGTATTCGACGCCGTCGGCCAGCGTGTAGGCAAGCTCAAGATCCTGTGTCGCCCCGGCTTCCTGCATGTGATAGCCGCTGACCGAAATCGAATTGAACTTCGGCATTTCGGCGGAGGTGTAGGCGAAGATGTCGGAGATGATGCGCACCGAAGGCCCGGGTGGGTAGATATAGGTGTTGCGCACCATGAATTCTTTGAGGATGTCGTTCTGGATCGTGCCCGAGAGCTTGGCGTGCGGCACGCCCTGTTCTTCCGCCGCGACGATATAGAGCGCGAGCACCGGCAGCACCGCGCCGTTCATGGTCATCGACACGCTCATCTGGTCGAGCGGGATGCCGGAGAACAGCGTGCGCATGTCGTAGATCGAGTCGATGGCGACGCCCGCCATGCCGACATCACCGGAGACGCGCGGGTGGTCGCTGTCATAGCCGCGATGGGTGGCGAGATCGAAGGCGATCGACAGGCCCTTCTGTCCGGCGGCAAGATTGCGCCGGTAGAAGGCGTTGGAATCTTCCGCCGTCGAGAAGCCGGCATATTGCCGGATAGTCCAGGGCTGCGCCGCGTACATCGCGGGGTAGGGACCGCGCAGGAACGGCGCCTTGCCGGGGTAGGTGTCGAGGAAATCGATGCCGGCGAGATCGGCGTCGCCGTAGACAGGCTTCACCGGAATGCCTTCCGGCGTCAGCCAAGGTTTCGTCGACGCGCCCGCGGGTGCGGCCCCTATATCGGCGAAATCAACAGTGGCGAAGTTCGGGACCTGACTCATTTGACGCCCAGAATATCATGCGCCGCCTGCAGCGTCGCCACTACGTCGCAACCCATGAAAATGAAGGTTTTTACGCCGGCCGCCCGCCAATTCGTCTCGTTGTCGCCGGGCCGGCCGGCGAGATGGACGATGGCGCCGGCGGCCGTCAGCGCTTTGGCGGCTTCGCGAGCCTGTTCGGTATAGACGTGGTCTGACGAACATAGGCAGGCGAGCTTGGCGCCCGACGTCTTGAAGGCCGCGATCATCGCCACCTGATCCTTGAAGCCGTCATTGTTCAGCGCTTCGATGCCGCCCGCCTCGTAGAAATTCTTGGCAAACATCGCGCGCGCGGTGAAGTCCGCGACCTTGCCGAGATTGGCCAGAAACACTTTCGGCCGCGATCCGCTCCTGGCGATCATGCGGTCGGAGGCGTCGCGCAGCTTCTCGAAGGGCTCGGACAAGCGAATGCTCGGCAGCGGTTCGATGGCGGCTTTCGCCCCGCTTTCCTTTGGCGGCACGACCGGCGCGACCTTGAGCACCGCGGGCGTTTTTTCCTGGAGATTTGGATAATCACTGGTACCCGTCAGCGCGTCCTTGCGGCGCGCGGCGGCTTTCTGTCGTTCGGCGCGCACGGCCGCGACATTTTTCTGAACCACCCCACGCTCAAGCGCAGCCCAGGCGCCACCGGCAGCTTCGATCTCCTGAAACTGTTTCCAGGCGGCGGTGCAGAGTTGGCTTGTCAGGGCCTCGATAGCGCCGGAGCCGGCGGCGGGATCGGACACTTTTGCGAGGTTGGATTCTTCGAGCAGAATAAGTTGCGTGTTGCGCGCGACCCGGCGCGCGAAAGCATCGGGCAGACCGAGTGCGACGGTATGCGGTAGCGCAACGATACTGTCGGCGCCGCCAAGGCCGGCGGCGGCCGACCGCGATGCGTAGGCGCAGCATGTTCACGTAAGGATCGCGCTTGGTCATCATCCGCCACGCGGTTTCGGCGGCGACATAAACCGGCTTTGGTGTCAGGCCGCAGGCTTCTTCGACCCGTGCCCATAATTTTCGTACCGCGCGGAATTTCGCAATGGTGAGAAACTCGTCGGCGTCGGCGGACAGGCGAAAATATATCATGCTGCGCGCGCTATCGAGCGGCACGCCGCCGGCTTCGAGCGCGCGCAGGCAGTCCACGGCTGCAGCAAGTGCAAAGGCCAGTTCCTGCGCTTCCGAACCTCCGGCATTGTGAACGATACGTCCATCGGCGACCGCAAAGGGCCCGCGAAATCCTTGATCTGCGAGATCGCGTATGGCCGCCGCAAAAGTTTTCGACAATTCGCTCCATGGCTTCGGGCTAGCGCCGGACGCGGCAAAGCCGCCGATCGGATTGATGCTGGCGCGAAGGTCGACCGATGCCGGCGAAATTTTCCGAATTTTCACCAACGCCGCGAAGAGCTGCACAGCATTGCGGGTCGGCGGGCTGAGGTTGAAATCGATAGTGATGCCGGCATCGAGTTCGACGTCCTTGAGCGCGCGCTCAAGGGTCGCGGCCGACGCATCCAGGCCATAGCCATTGGCGTTGAGCGAGCCGGCAAACACCAGCGTCAGTCCGGTCGCGCCGTTCTCCAGGTCTTCCAGCGCTTGCCTGTTCGCGGCCGCCGGATCGGGATGGTCGACGCGCTGCATCAGGGTCCACGGAGCACCGGGAGTCCTTCCCGCGATTGGCTTGGCTCCCGCGGCGCGCGCGTAAAGCGGTTCGACGCGTAAGCCGTCGTAAGTCTGGCTAACCAGCCGCCTATCGAACGCGGCGCCTTTTAACGCCGCCTCGACCAGCTTGCGCCAGTCCGCCTCGGTCGTCGGCGGGAATTCTGCGGCGAGGGGAAGCTCGTCAGACATGCGGGAAAACTGGCACAGTCGGCACCATCAAGCTATTGAGATAAAGCAAATCGCATGCCTCCCGGGCGTCAGGGCAGGCGATAGATACCGCCGGCGTCGACGGTTTGGGCGGCTTCGCCGACACGCTGCCCGGCGATGACGCGGTCCCCGGCGATTTCAGCCAGCGGCAGCAGCACGAAAGCGCGCTCGAACAGGCGTGGATGCGGCAACGTCAAGTTCGGCTCGTCCACCGTCAGGTCGTCGTAGGCGAGGATGTCGATATCCGCGGTTCTTGGCCCGTTGCGCTTTTCATGGGCGCGGTCGCGGCCGAGCTGCAGTTCGATGTCCTGCGCGCGCGCCAGCAATTCGCGCGGGCCAAGCGTTGTTTCAACCGCGATGGCGAGGTTGATGAAATGCGGCTGGTATTTGAAACCCCAGGGGGGCGTCCGGTAGTCGGAAGACCGAGCTTTCAGCCTTACGTTTTTTCCGTCGCAAAGCAAATTGATGGCGCGGTCAAGAATGGCCCGGCTGTTTCCGACATTGCCGCCGAGCGCGAGCAACGCCTCAACCATGACGGCTCCGCACCAGGGTCACACCGACATCGTCGAAAGTCGCGGCAATCGGAGCATGCGGCTTGTGGATCGTGACTCGGATCGAACGGACCGTCGGAAAGGCCGCGAGCACAGCATCAGCCACCCGGCCGGCGGCGGCTTCGATCAAGCGGAAACGTTGTCCGCTGAAGGCTGCACTCGTGACGTCGACAACCTTGTCATAGGAAACAGTATCCACGACTTTGTCCGAGCGCGCTGCCGTGGAAAGATCGATTTCGAGCTCGAGGTCGATGGTAAAAGTCTGCCCGACCTTGGCCTCGTGCGGCATGACGCCGTGATAGGCATGCAGCGCGAGCCCACGAATGAAAATGCGATCGCTCATCGGGCGGCCTCTATCGCAGCGGCCACGCGCAATGCCTGAACGGTTTCCTTGACGTCGTGCACGCGGAGAATGGCCGCGCCCTTTTCGACCGCGAGCAGATGGGCGGAGATGGAGCCGCCGATACGATCGTCAGGCGCCGACGGTGATACTGCGTTGATGAAGCGTTTGCGCGAGGCGCCGACCAGAAGCGGCAAGCCGAAGCGCTTGAATTCCGCAAGTCGCGCGATGCAGGCAATGCTCTGCTCAGGAGTCTTGCCAAAGCCAATGCCGGGATCGAGCACGATATTGTCGCGCGCAATGCCGGCGCGCGCGGCGATCTCGAGTGATCGCGAAAAGAAGGCAATCACGTCGGCAATAATGTCGATGCTGTCATCTGCGCTCTCCCGATTGTGCATGACGATCACTGGTACGCCGCGTTTGGCGACGAGAGGCGCCATGTCGGGATCGTGTTGCAGTCCCCACACGTCGTTGACGAGAGCGGCGCCCTGGTCGAGTGCCCAGGCGGCGATCGAGGCCTTGATCGTGTCGATCGACAGCGGCAAGCCGAGTTCGATGACCGCCCGCAAAATTGGCTCAAGCCGCGCCTTTTCCTCATCGGCGGACACGGGGACAGGGCCGCCATAAGGCCGCGTCGACTCTGCGCCGATATCGAGGATGTCAGCGCCCGCATTCGCCATGTCTGCGGCGTGGGCAATGGCCAGCGCGGGATCCAGGAATTGCCCGCCGTCCGAGAAAGAGTCAGGGGTGACATTGAGGATGCCCATGACCAACGGGCGGCCCGCTGAAAGCAGCCCGGAAAGCATGTTTTGCGCTGGTTTTGGCGCGGTTCCGGCGGGCATAGTCAGGGTACGGACGCTTCCCATATCGGTCGCTTTGCGCGGTCGGTGGGGCGCTGTCAAGCAGGCGTCACGACGTCAGTAAGTGATCTTGAGCGGCAATATTTTGGCGTTTTCGATCCAGCGTTTCACCACCTTCTCCGATGGCAGCAGTCGAACGACTTTGCGCCTTTTATTCGCGTCGGCCATCGCCTTGGCCAAGTTGAGAGGGTTCCGGTACTTGAGTTCTTTCACAGTATCCACGCCGGCGGCCTGCAACAGTTCGGCATATTCCTTACTGATGCCTTTGATGCGCATGCGGTCGGCGACATTGGCCCAGCACAACAGTTGCTTTTCGTCGAACCCGGTCTTCTCCGCCAATGTCTTACGTCCCTTTACCGTGCGCGCTGCTTCGAGCAGGCGATCGGTTGATCTAATCCCTGCCGATTTGAGCACCGCGGCGACATCGCCGTCGATCCCCTCTATATCGGTGATGGGATAGGACATCCGCGCTTCCTCCGCCTTTTCTTATGTTTTGTTTATTTGTGACGTGAACGGTTCAAACGAACTGACTCAATCCGGGAATGGCGCCGACGATTTCTCCGAGCGCGTCGTCGCCAATCTTTTCGCGCGCGTAAGCGATCGTCTCGCGCGTAACGCTCTGCACCTGGCCCATGCTCAGCCCCGCCGCCATCATCTTTGTGCCTGCGCCCATGATGCCACCCATGCTGAACATGCCCCCACCGGTATCCGGCTGTTGCGCCAACAGGGCCTCTGCTCCGGGAAGCTTATCGAGGAGCACCTGAACCTTATCGGCGGGCCCTTCCTTGCGCAGGAAGTCGAGGATAATGGCAAGCGACTTTTCCGCGACACCGCGTTCGACGCCTGCCTTGGCGACGAGACGTCCGATCAACTCATCCATGGAACCCTCACGCCCCCCGGCACTGTGGCGGAATTGCGTTTATATTGAACGCCGTTCGACGCGATGACAAGGAGTATGCAACGGCATCGGTCAATGTCAGGCCTTGCGTGCAGTCACTGCCGGGGTCGCGTGTCAAGTGAAATGAATCGTCTTTCGTGCAAACGTCGGATTGTGTTGTTGCGCGCACACAGACTTCCGAATGCAGCGTCCGGCGTTCTGCCAGGCGGAGGGGCAACGTTGCACCGTCGCGAAAGCGGGCGCGGATCAATCCGTACTCCTACTATCAGTAGTTTCGTAATTTGGCGGTCATTACAGGCCGTGTATGTTTGAAAAATCCTGAAAGAATAAGGATATATCGGCCGTTCGACGTCGAGCTGCGGCGTCGGTCCGTGGAACATCGAGTGAAGCGGGGTGTCGGGTGTTGGGTAAGGTTGTTGGTATGAAGGGAATGCGGCGCTCCCACATCATTGTTGTAGTTGATGATGCCGACAGCCATGGCGGCGAGGGTCTGGCGGCGCGCCTGCGGCGCATGGCGATCGGCCGGGTCACCACGGCCGCCGGAATAGCGGCGGCAAGACACCTCTGCCGTGCCGGCGGCGTCGACGCCTGCCTCGTGGTGATCGGCGATGTCGCGCCCGACGACGCACCGGCGGCACTCGCGGACGCGCCCGGGCAGGCCTTCGGGATCCCGACGCTGATTGTGGCACCGGTGGTCACGCCTTATTTGCGCAAGACGGCGCGGCTCCGCGGCTATGTGGTCGTGCTGCCCGCCAAGATTGCGCACCGCATGCTCTACCGCCGTATCGGCGCCGTGCTGCAGGGCCGCAGCCGTCGGCGACCGCCGGCATCTGGCCGCATGGTGATCAGAGCCCCGGTCAAATTAGCCAATTTTGCCAAGCCGACCATGCATTGACGGTTCTTTCCACCGCCCGGCCGCGTTGCTAGCGTGGGCTCCCTGCCTTTAAGGAGCCCCGCATGACGACCCTCGACGCGGTCTTGAGCCGCATTGATCAAGATATCGACCACAGCGTCGAGCGCCTGTTCGCTTTGTTGCGCATCGCCTCGGTATCCACCGACCCGGCCTTCAAGGACCAGTGTCGCGCCGCCGCCGAGCATGTGGCTGCCGATCTCAAGACCATCGGCTTCGACGCCAGTGTGCGTCCGACCGCGGGACATCCGGTCGTCGTCGGGAAATCGAACGGCGTTGCGGGTCCGCGCGTGCTGTTCTACGGCCACTACGATGTGCAGCCGGTCGACCCGCTGAACCAATGGAAAACGCCGCCGTTCGAACCGCGAATCGAGACCCTGCCGGATGGACGCAAGATCATTGTGGCGCGCGGCGCCTGCGACGACAAAGGCCAGGCAATGACCTTCATCGAGGCCTGCCGCGCCTTCAAGGCGGTCACCGGCAAGCTGCCGCTGCCGATCACCATGATGATCGAGGGCGAAGAAGAATGTGGCTCCAAAAACCTCTTTGAATTTGTGCGCAACAACGCGGCTGAGTTCAAGCTCGACCTCGCTCTGGTTTGCGACACGGCCATGTGGGATCAGAAGACGCCCGCCATCACCACTTCGCTGCGCGGTCTCGTCTACGAGGACGTCAAGATCACCTGCGCCGACCGCGACCTGCACTCCGGCGTGTTCGGGGGCGCGGCCCAAAACCCGCTGCGGCTGCTCGCCGAAATTCTCGGCGCCATGTGGGACGACAAGGGTCGTGTCACGATTTCCGGCTTCTATGACGGCGTGAAGGACCTGCCGCCCGACATCAAGGCCGACCTCAAGGGGCTCGACCTGACGCCGGAGAAGTTTCTCGGCCCCATCGGGCTCAAGACGCCGGCCGGCGAGCAAGACCGCATGTTGATAGAGCAGATCACGACGCGGCCGACCGCGGAGATCAACGGGATCATCGGCGGCTATACCGGCGAAGGCGCCAAAACCGTGATTCCGGGGGAGGCCAGCGCGAAGGTCTCGTTCCGTCTCGTCGGCACGCAGAACCCGGAAAAGATCCGCGACGCCTTCCGCGCCTTTGTGCGGGCGCGCCTGCCCACCGACTGCAAGGTCGAGTTCGGCAATTTCGGCCTGGCGCCGCCGCTGCAGTTGTCGTTCGACAATCCGGCGCTCAACAAGGCGCGCGACGTGCTGGGCGAGGAGTGGGGAAAGAAGGCGGTGGCGGTCGGCGCCGGCGGCTCGATACCCATTGTTGCGGATTTCAAGAGCGTGCTCGGCATGGACTCATTGCTGGTCGGCTTCGCGCTCGACGATGACCGCGTGCACTCGCCGAACGAGAAATTCGACCTGACGTGCTATCACAAGGGCATCCGCTCCTGGGCGCGCATCCTGTCGGCGCTGGCGGCACCATAAGGCGTAATGGCTCCTCCGCTCCTTCAACTCAAAGACATCGCACTGACCTTCGGCGGCACGCCGCTTCTGACCGGGGCGGAGCTGTCGGTGTCGACCGGCGAGCGCGTCTCGCTGGTCGGACGCAACGGTTCCGGCAAATCGACGCTGCTGAAGATCGCCGCGCGTGCGGTCGAGCCGGATCACGGCACGGTCTTCGTTCAGCCCGGCGCGCTGGTGCGCTACCTGCCGCAGGAGCCGGACTTTTCCGGCTTTGCGTCGACGCTGGCCTATGTCGAGGCTGGCCTGCGGCCGGGCGACGATACCCACGCCGCTCGCTATTTCCTGGAAGAACTCGGCCTCACCGGTCAGGAAGACCCGGCGCACTTGTCCGGCGGGGAAGCGCGCCGGGCATCGCTTGCGCGCGTCTTGGCGCCGTCGCCCGATATCTTGCTGCTGGACGAGCCGACCAATCACCTCGATCTCACCACCATCGAATGGCTGGAGCGCGACCTCGATGCACGCCGTACCGCACTGGTGATCATCAGCCACGACCGGCGCTTCCTCTCGACGCTGTCGCGCTCGACGGTCTGGCTCGACCGCGGCTGCACGCGCCGTATTGAACGCGGCTTTGCCCATTTCGAGGAATGGCGCGACATGCTGCTGGCCGAGGAGGAACGCGAGCAGCACAAGCTCGACCCGCAAGATCGTCGCCGAAGAGCACTGGATGCGTTATGGCGTCAGCGGGCGGCGCAAACGCAACATGCGCCGGGTGGGGCAGCTGCAGGCTTTGCGCGAAGCGCGCCGCAGTTATCGTGCTGCGGCCGGCGATGCCAACATCACTGCCGCTTCGGCGGCGCCATCGGGCGCGCTGGTGATCGAGGCGAAAGGTATCAGCAAGAGTTACGGCGGCCGCGCAATTGTCAGCGACTTTTCAACCCGCATCCAGCGCGGCGACCGCATTGGCATTGTCGGGCCGAATGGCAGCGGCAAGACTACGCTGATCAGCCTGCTGACCGGCGCGCTCGCGCCGGACACCGGGAGCGTGCGGCTCGGCTCGACGCTTGCCATCGCCACGCTCGATCAACATCGCGACAGCCTGGACGCCAATATCACCGTCAAGCAGGCGCTCACGGGCGGTGAGGGCGATACCGTCTCGGTCAATGGCGTCGGCAAACACGTCGTCAGCTACATGAAGGATTTTCTGTTTTCGGCTGAACAGGCGCGCACTCCGCTCGGCAAATTGTCGGGCGGCGAACGCGGCCGCCTGATGCTGGCGCAGGTGTTGGCCAAGCCTTCGAATTTGCTTGTGCTCGACGAGCCGACCAACGATCTCGATATGGAAACGCTGGACGTGCTTGAGGATATGCTCGGCGATTATCCCGGCACGGTGCTGTTGATCAGCCACGATCGCGATTTCCTCGACCGCCTGGTGAGCGGCGTGATCGCGCCGGAGGGTGATGGCCGCTGGATCGAATATGCCGGTGGCTATAGCGACATGCTCACGCAGCGCGGCGCGGACCTGACGCGCGTCGCGCCCAAAGCCGAGGTGGAAAAGCCCGCCAGGGAGTCGAAGGGTTCGACGTCTGCCGGCGAGCCGCAGGCAGCGAAGCGCAAGATGAAATTCAAGGAAAAGCACGCGCTCGAAACGTTGCCGAAAACGATTGCAGCGCTCAACGCCAAGGCCAGCGACCTGCAGGCCCGGCTTGACGACCCGGATTTCTACGTGCGCGATCGCGCCGGCTTCGAGAAAGTCACCACTGACCTCGGCGAGACGCAGCGCAAGCTGGCGGCGGCCGAGGAGCAGTGGCTGGAGCTCGAAATCCTGCGCGAGGAACTGGCCGGCGGCTGACGGCCGTTACTTGAGCTGATCAGCGACCTTGTCGATGCCGGCCTGCGAGCAGTCGTCGTCCTTGCCGGGTGAGCCGGACACGCCGACCGCACCGATGACTTCATTGCCGGCCTTGATCGGTATGCCGCCCGGCAATGCGATCACTCGGGTGTATTGCCGCGTGCCGAATGCGGTTTCCGGCCGTTCGGTGAGGCGCTTGATGAGGTCATTCGACGTCTGACTGAACGTGCGTGCGGTGTACGCCTTGCGCTCGGCGCCTTCGTTTGTGTGCAGACCGGCGCCGTCGCCATGGAGCGTGACCAGCACCATGCCACCACGATCAACCACGCTGACCGCCACCTTGAACCCCATGCTGATACACTTTTCGAGTGCGGCCTGCGCGATGCTCTGCGCCATGCCGAGCGAAATGTTCTTTTGCGTAACGACGCCCTGGGCTGCGGCGGGCGAGGCCAGCGCGGCGGTAACGGCGGATATTGCAAGAATCTTGGATGACAGCGACATGACGTAACCTCCCGGATTGTTCTTTCGGGGATTGAACAGGCCCCGACCCGAACATACCCCGGCGGAGGCGGTTTTATTCGCGCCCACGCAAATGTGAGGAGCTATTTTTTCAGCTTGTAGCCGGTCCTGAACATCCACCAGACCGTCACCAGGCAGGCGGCGAGGAACAGCAGCGTCATGCCGACGCTGATGCTGTGGCTCACATCGGCGATCTCGAAGAAGCTCCAGCGGAAGCCGCTGATCAGGTAGACCACAGGATTGAACAGTGCGATTTTCTGCCAGACCGGCGGCAGTACGCTGGTCGAATAGAACGTCCCGCCGAGGAAGGTCAGCGGCGTGATGAGCAGCAGGGGCACGATCTGGAGCTTTTCGAAGCCTTCCGCCCAGATGCCGATGATGAAGCCGAGCAGGCTGAAGGTCGCCGCCGTCAGCACCAGGAACGTCACCATCCAGAACGGATGCATGATGTGCAGCGGCACGAACAGCCAGGAGGTCGCGAGGATGATCAGCCCGAGGATGATCGATTTGGTCGCCGCCGCGCCGACATAGCCGAGCACGATTTCAAACGGCGACACCGGCGCCGACAGGATCTCGTAGATCGTCCCGGTGAAGCGCGGAAAGTAGATACCGAACGATGCGTTCATGGTGCTCTGGGTGAGCAGCGTGAGCATGATCAGCCCCGGCACGATGAAGGCGCCATAGGATACGCCTTCGATTTCCGTGATGCGCGAGCCGATAGCGGCGCCGAACACCACGAAATAGAGCGAAGTCGACAGCACCGGAGAGACGATGCTCTGCCAGATGGTGCGCCCGGTGCGCGCCATCTCGAAGGTGTAGATCGCGGTGACGGCTCTCAGGTTCATTGCCGGTCACTCACCAGTCCGACGAAAATATCTTCCAGCGAGCTTTGCCGAGTCTCAAGGTCGCGGAAGCGGATGCCCATGCGGTTGAGATCGGCCAAAAGCGTGGTCACGCCGGTGCGCTCGCTTTGCGTGTCGTAGTTGAACGTGAGCGTTGCGCCGTCGTCCGACAGCGTCAATGGATGTCCGCCAAGCTCGCTGGGCATGCCGTCGAGTTTCTTCTGCAGGTGGAGCACAAGCTGCTTCTTGCCGAGCTTGCGCATCAGCTCGGCCTTGTTCTCGACCAGGATGATCTCGCCTTTGCTGATCACGCCGACGCGGTCGGCCATGTCCTCGGCTTCCTCGATGTAATGCGTGGTGAGGATGATGGTGACGCCGGAGTCGCGTAGCTCGCGCACCACCTGCCACATGTCCTTGCGCAGTTCGACGTCGACGCCGGCGGTCGGCTCGTCGAGGAACAAAATCTGCGGCTCGTGGCTGAGCGCCTTGGCGATCAGCACGCGCCGTTTCATGCCGCCCGAGAGCGTCATGATCTTGTTGTCCTTCTTGTCCCAGAGCGACAGCGCGCGCAGCACCTTCTCGATATAGGCCGGGTTCTTCGGCTTGTTGAACAGGCCGCGGCTGAACGACACCGTGGCCCATACGCTCTCGAAGGCGTCGGTGTGCAGTTCCTGCGGCACCAGGCCGATCAGCGAACGCGCCGCGCGATAGTCGTTGATGATGTCGTGGCCATCGACCGTCACTTTGCCCTGTGTCGGCACCAGGATGCCGCAAATGATGCCGATGAGCGTGGTCTTGCCGGCACCGTTTGGTCCGAGCAGCGCAAAAATCTCGCCGCGGCGGATGTCGAGATTGATGTCTTTAAGCGCGCGGAAGCCGGACGCGTAGCTTTTCGACAGTTTTTGGACGGAAATGATGGGCTGCATGAGAAGGCATGAGTGGCGGGACGCAGCCGCCATATAGTCCGTGGAACCCGGCAGCGCCAGCCCGGACGATGCGACGAAAGTGTTAGACGCTGTGCATCAGCGCGCTCAGGTCGCTCAGCATCTGCGCCGGCGGGAAGTCGGCATATTCATCCGGCATTTTCGCGCGGTTGATCCAGCAGGTGCGGAACCCGACCGAGGTCCCGGCCATGACATCCCAGCGGTTGGATGACACGAACGTCACGTCGCCAGGCTTGCATTGGAAGTGGTCGGTGACGAGGGCGTAGACCTCCGGCCGCGGCTTGAACATTTTCAGCACGTCAACCGACAGAAACGACGTCGAGATCGTCGACGACCGCAGCGCCGTCCACCGCGCCCTTGAGCATGTCGGGCGAGCCGTTGGAGAGAATGCCGGTCTTGTGCCCGCGGCTCTTGAGCGTGCGCAGAATGGCGCGCGCGTCCGGGAAGGCATCGAGCTTGAAATAGGCGTCGAGCAGCTTCGGCTTGAGCTCTTTCGGCACCGACGGCACGCGCTCCAGCGCGAAGTCGAGCGCACGCTGGGTCAGTGTCCAGAAATCGCGGTAGCGGCCGGCCAGCGTCAGCGTCCAGCTGTATTCGAGCTGCTTGCTGCGCCAGATTTCCGACATGCGGTCGGCATCGGGACCGGCCTCGGCGCGGTGGCGCGCAATCGCCGCGTGCACATCGAACAGCGTGCCATAGGCATCGAAAACGAAGATCGACATCAATTCCTCCCACCAAGGATTCCATGGTCTTTTCCATGGAGGGTGACATAAGATCGCGCCACAGGTGGCGGAGAATTGCAATGCCGGGACAGAGCTGGTCGAAGACCTGGACCTTCTACGAAGGCGATTGGCACGAGGGCAACGTGCCGATCATGGGCGTGCGCGACCATGCCGCCTGGCTGTGCTCGTCGGTATTTGACGGCGCCCGCACCTTCGAGGGCGTGTCGCCCGATCTCGATCTGCATTGCGCGCGCGTGAATGCCTCGGCGGAAACCATGCATCTCAAGCCGGTGGTATCAGCGGACAAATGGCTGGGACTGACGCAGGACGGCATCAAGCGTTTCGCCAAGGATGCCGCGCTCTACATTCGTCCGATGTATTGGGCCGAACACAGCGGCGCGCTGCTGGTGGCGCCCGATCCGGAATCGACCAAATGGTGCCTGAGCCTTTACGAGGCGCCGATGCGCCAACCGGAAGGCTTTTCGATCACGCTGTCGCCTTATCGCAAGCCGAGTCTCGAATGCATGCCGGTCGATGCCAAGGCCGGCTGTCTTTATCCGAACAATGCGCGCGCGTTGATTGAGGCAAATTCGCGCGGCTTCGGCAATTGCGTCATGTTCGACCAGATCGGCAATGTCGCCGAGCTCGCCACCGCCAACCTGTTCATCGGCAAGGACGGCGTGGTGTATACGCCGGCGGTCAACGGCACGTTTCTCAACGGCATCACCCGCCAGCGCGTGATCCGGTTGCTGCGCGAGGCCGGCGTCACCGTGGTCGAGACCACGCTGAGCTTCCGCGACGTGCAGAACGCCGACGAGATTTTTTCCTCCGGCAATTATTCCAAGGTGATGCCGGTCAATCGCATCGACGAGCGATCGCTGCAGCCGGGCCCGCTCTATCGCAAGGCGCGCGAGCTTTATTGGGACTATGCGCATGGCTGACCGCGCAAGCCCCGTCGCCATTGTCGGTCTCGGGCTCATGGGCGAGGTCTACGCCCGGCGCCTGCTCGACGCGAAAATTCCAGTGATCGGCTACGATATCGATGCCGCGCGGCGCTCGCGGCTCGCGTTGATCGGCGGCAAGCCGGTGGAATCCATCGCCGCGCTCGCCAAGCCTGCGCGCTGCATCATCATTGCCGTGTTCAACACCGAGCAGGTCGAGGACGTGGTCGAGAACCATCTGCTGCCGGCGTTGGGCGATGGCTCGAACACGATCGTGCTGTGCATGAGCACGGTCGATCCCGATCGCGTTGCGGCGCTCGCGGGACGCGTCATTCCGCGCGGCATCCGCTATCTCGATGTGCCGGTGTCGGGCACCAGCGATCAGGTGCGCCGCGGCGACGGCGTGGCGCTGATCGGCGGCGACATGGCGATCGCCGACGATGTCACGGACGTGCTGAACGCGCTGTTTGTCCGCCGCTTTCACGTCGGCAAAGTGGGCGACGGCGGCCGCGCCAAGCTCGCGGTCAATCTGATCCTCGGCCTCAACCGTCTCGCGCTGGCGGAAGGCCTGGTCTTCGCCGAGCGGCTCGGACTCAACCCCGCCGCTTTTCTCGAGGTGGCGCGCGGCTCGGCGTCCTATTCGCAGGTGATGGACACCAAGGGGCCGAAAATGGTGCGCGGAGATTTTTCGCCGGAAGGCCGCGTCAAGCAGACGCTCAAGGACGCGCATCTGATGCTCGACCAGGCCGCCGCCGTCGGGCAGAAATTGTCGACATTGCAGGTGCACGTCGACGTGCTGGAGGCCTGCGTGCGCGCCGGTGAAGCCGATCTCGACAACAGCGCGATCATCCAGGAAGTGCGCCGACGCGGCGGAAAAGCGTGAAGGGGAGGGTGCTCATGAGGACATTCATAGCGGCAGTCGGCCGCAATCGTGATGGCCGCGGGGCTGGCGCAGCCGGCCTCGGCGCAGGACTGGCCGCAGCAGCCGATCCGCATCATTGTTTCGTTCGGGCCGGGCGGCGGCGCCGACATCATCGGCCGCATCCTGGCGGATTCGATGCAGAGCAAGCTCGGCAAGCCGGTGGTGGTTGAAAACAAGCCCGGCGCCGGCGGCATCATCGGCAATGAAGCGGTCGCGAGCGCTGCGGCCGATGGCTACACGCTCGGCATCATGACGGCCGGCCAGATCATCGCCGCCGTCACGCGCAAGACCATGCGCTACAACACGCTGACGGCCTTTGCGCCGGTCGGCCAGATTGCGACCGCCAGCCTGCTGATCGTGACGCGTCCGGATTTCCCCGCCAATTCCGTGCAGGAGCTGGTCGCCGCCGCCAAGGCCGACCCGGGCAAGATCGTGTTCGCGAGCCCGGGCTTTGCCGCTACCCAGCATTTCGCCGGCGAGATGTTCAAGCAGACCGCCAAGGTGAATTTGCTGCACGTGCCGTTCAAGACTTCGCCGGAAGCCATCAACGCCGTGCTCGGCAAGCATGCCGATGTGCTGTTCGACACGGTCTCCGCGCTGATCGGGCAAGTGCAGTCGGGCCAGCTCAAGGCGCTTGCCGTCACTGGCAAAGATCGCTTTCCGGCGGTGCCGAATATTCCGGCGGCGAGCGAATCCGGCGTGCTGCCGGGTTACGACGTGACGACCTGGTACGGGCTGTTTGCGCCGCGCGGCACGCCCGCGCCGGTGATTGCCAAGCTGAACAAGGTGCTCAACGAGAGCCTGGCCGATGACACGGTGCGCAAGCGCCTGGAAACGGCCGGCGTCATCGTCAAGGCGTCGACGCCGCAGGCCTTCGGCGATTTCATGACGAGCGAATACAAGCGCTGGGATGCGGTGCGCGAAGCGGCCAGCATCGACAAGCAGTAACAGAGTTGGCAATCCGCTGACAACTTGCTCCGCTCATCCTGAGGAGCCCGTCGAAGACGGGCGTCTCGAAGGATGGCCGCACGATC
Organism: uncultured Alphaproteobacteria bacterium; assembly: GCA_963817815.1. Taxonomy (GTDB): domain Bacteria; phylum Pseudomonadota; class Alphaproteobacteria; order Rhizobiales; family Xanthobacteraceae; genus Pseudolabrys. Next base: position 110,084 of record CAWFPY010000002.1, read on the forward strand.
CGCCGCCTCATGGTTCGAGACGCGCCTGCGGCGCTCCTCACCATGAGGCTGCGGGAGGCCGCCAGCCCGTTTGTCCAAGCGGATAGCGAGCTACGTCGACTCTAGGTGCGCGTGACCTGGATCGGCCGGCCTTCGGCGATCGAGCGGATGACCGCCTCGAAGGCGCCGGCGACATCGAGCATGTCGTCGGTCGACACCGGAAACGGCTTGCCGGTTTCGATGGTCTCGCCGAAGGCTTCCAGCAGCACGCCGAGGAAATCGACCGCCGGATAGACCTGCGTCACCGGTTGCTCGCCGACTTTGGCGACGGTCAGCGTCGTTTCCTCGCGCGCCTCCGCCCAGCCTTTGGTGCCGAACACCATGATGCGCCAGTACATCGGCGCGGCGCGCACGGTCGCCATGGTGCCGGTGGCGCCGCTTTCGAATTTAAACAGCGCGGCGGCCGCGTCGCGCGGGTCGGGCGGCGCCTTCGGCGCAAACAGCCGTCCGCCGGCGGCCGCGATCGGCCCGGCGAGATTGACGAAGGCGTCGATCACGTGGAGGCCGGCGCCGGTCATGCCGCCGCCCGGGGATTCGCGCGGGTCGTCGCGCCAGCCGCCTTTCACGCGGGTCGAGTGCTCGTTGGTGAAATTGCCTTCGATATGCATCACCTCGCCGATGGTGCCGTCGGCCACCACGCGCTTGAGCTCGCGCATCGAGGAAAAGCAGCGCTTGTTGTTGCCGAGCGCGAAGGGCACGCCGGCCTTTTGCGTGGCGGCGACGGCGCGCGCGGCCTCGGCGCGCGTCAGCGCCAGCGGCTTCTCGGACCAGACCGGCTTGCCGGCGGCCGCCACCGCGGAAATCTGCTCAACGTGCAGCGAATGCGGCGTTGCCAGGAACACGGCCTGCACGCGCGGATCGGCGATCGCTTCCTCGAAGCTGGTGGAGAGCTCGAAACCTTTCGCCTTGGCAAAATCGGCGACCAGCTCGGGCTCTTTGCTCACCCCGCGGATGAAATGCAGGCGCTTGCTCTTGCCCTGCACGGATTCAACGATGTTCTTGCCCCAGCGTCCGAGGCCGATCACGGCGGCGTTGATCATGGTGTGGACTGAGTCAGGCGGCTGAGGAAAAATATGTCATAGTTCATTCTAGACGGGCGCGGACGCGAACGGCAATCGGGAAAGGAAACGGCGATGGACGAGAAAGAGCTTCACGAACGCGGCCTGAAGCTGCGCGTCGACATGTTCGGCCGCGAGGCGGTCGAGAAACGCATGAATGCCTTCGGCGATTTCGGCAAGCCGCTCCAGCACATCATCAATGCCTATGCCTACGGCGATGTGTGGCAGCGCTCGGCTTTGCCGCCGGCGACGAAATCGCTGGCGATGGTGGCGATGATGGCGGCGGCCGGTCATCCCAACGAGCTGCGCGTGCATCTCAAGGGCGCGCTGAAGAACGGCTGCACGCCGGAGCAGATCCAGGAAGTGCTGCTGCTGCTCGCGTTGTATTGCGGCATTCCGGCCGCCAACGAGGCGCACACGATTGCGACCGAGGTGCTGCGCGAGGCGGGGCGGTGAATTTATGTGGGTGTCGTAGGGTGGGCTAAGCGAAGCGAGCCCACCAAAGTAACACTCGCGTGGCCGTGCATCACTTCGAGGCTCGCGCGCATGCGCGCGCTCGCACCTCAGGATGACGGATCGAGGATATTGCGCGGTGGGCCGGCGCTATCCGCCGTCGCGCTCCGCGCTTCGGCGGACAAGTCGCGCCTTAGCCCACCCTACGGAAAATGGATATGCGCGCGGGCATCACGGCGGCGGTTCGGTCAGCAAGTTCGGCACCGGGCGGCCGCGGATGTCGTAGACGCGGGCAAAGTCGACGCCCTCGCGCTTGATCTCCACCAGCACCGGCGCCTTCAGGTCGCGGCAATAAAACGTGCCGAGCATCATCGCGAAATCCGCGCGCTTGCGGTCCCACGTGGTTTCGAAATCGGGCCCGAGCGCCACTTCGGCCGGCGGCTGCGGGCCGCAGATCTCGACGGTCCAGCGCCGGCCGCGCGGCGGCTTGAGATGCATGGCGTCGAGTTTCACGCGCAGCGCCTCGCCGGCCTGTTTGAAGGCAAGCCCCCAGTAATCGAGCATGTAGTTGTCGTGCGCCATGCGCACGCCGCCGGAGGCCCAGTTGAAGGCGCTGTATTGATAAGGATGCAGCCGCACCATGTCGCTCACCGGCAGCGCGACGCCACAGGCGAAGCGCAGCCGCGAGCGCGACGCGCGCCGGGATCGCGCGGGTCTGCGCGAACAGCCAGCCGCCGGCGAGGCCGCCGAGCACCGCAAAGGGCGGCACCACGAACACGAAATGGCGCAGGCCGTTGTAGAGGGCAGGGTGCGCCAGCATCGCCAGCCCCACCGGGAAAAATGCCGCCAGCACCACGAACAGCAGATTGGCGCGGCGCGGCAGCGGCAAATTTGGCCGCGTCGCGGCCACCAGCGCGCCGATGGCGCCGGCAAGGCCGAGCGCAATCATGATTTCCGGCAGCTTGAGCACGAACAGCTGCGGCAGGTAGCGCACCGGCATGTCGGTGACCGGGATCAGCTGGCCGGCGAACAGCTCGCGCCATGGTTTCTCGAAGAACGTGTCGAAATATTCGGCGGCATGCAGCGGATTAAGCGGCGAGACGATCGACCATGGCCACAGCAGCCCCATGATCAGGTAGCCGAGCGCCAGCGCCGGCAGCAGGCACCAGACGAATTCGCCGAGGCGCGTCGCGGCTTTCCGAACTCCGGACGCCTGCGCTTCGCCGATGACGATCACCAGCAGCGCGACCAGCGCGGTGGGCGCGGCGATGCCCGGCGAGAATGCGCGAGCCGAACGCAAGGCCGAGGCCGACGCCGGCGAGCGCGACCGTGCGGATGCCGGGCTGCGGATACTCTTCGAACGCGCGCACCAGGCCGAGCAGCAACACCGCCATGGCGGCGGCGAAGGGCGCGTCCTTCGCGTTCATGAACATGTGGCCGTAATAAAGCGGGCAGGTCGCGAGCAGCACCAGCGCCACCAATCCGGCCACCGGTCCACCGAGCCGGCGGCCGATGCGCCAGGTCGCGATCAGGCCGATGATCCCGATGGCGGCGCCGACCAGCCGCCGCGTTTCGAACAGTCCGAACGGCAGCACCTTGGCGGCGAGCGCGGCCGCCATGTCGAAGCCGCCGCCATATTTGTAGAGATTGACGAAGGTGAGCGCGCGATCGTCGGTGAAGCCCGAGCCGTAAAGCTTGAGCAGCAGCTCGCCATATTGCGAATGGGTGTAGTCGTCCCAGCCGAGGCCGTAATCGCGGAAGGTCAGCGCCGCGATGATCGCGACGATGGCCAGCACACAAACAGCAAGTCGGTCGGCAATGGTCATTGCCGGCCGACCTGCGGATGCGGTTGCCTCTTGGTGTTCTTCTTGGCGATGTTTTACTTGCTCGCCGCGGTGAACATGGCCTCGACGTGCTCCCAGTTCACCAGGTTGTCGAGGAACGCCTTGAGATAATCAGGCCGGCGGTTGCGGTAGTCGATGTAGTAGGAGTGTTCCCACACGTCGCAGCCGAGGATCGGCGTTGCGCCGTGCACCAGCGGATTTTCGCCGTTCGGTGTCTTGCTGATGATCAGCTTGCCGTCCTTGACCGCGATCCAGGCCCAGCCGGAACCGAACTGGGTGACGCCGGCCTGCGTGAAATCTTCCTTCATCTTGGCGACGCCGCCGAGATCGCTGTCGATCTTGGCTTTCAGCTTGGCGGGAATCTTGTCGCCGCCGCCGTTCGGTTTCATCCACTGCCAGAAATGCGTGTGGTTGTAGTGCTGCCCGGCATTGTTGAAGAGCCCGGCATTCTTGCCGAACGAGCCCTTCACGACCTCCTCGAGCGATTTGCCTTCCAGCCCGCTGCCTTCCAGGAGCTTGTTGCCGTTGTCGACATAGGCCTTGTGATGCTTGTCGTGGTGATATTCGAGCGTCTCGCGCGACATGTAGGGGGCGAGCGCGTCGTGGGAATAAGGCAGGTCGGGCAGTTTGAACGTCATTATGTCCTCCTCGGACCACAAAAGTGATGAGTGCCGAATAATCCGGCCTCGGGATGAAACCGGTTCGTCCCCGGGCGAGTTCCTCAACCAAGCTAATTAGGCGGTGGCGCGGCCCGGGGCAACGGCAGACTGGGCCGCCGTTTGCGCGGCCGGCCAGTACCGGCGGCTGCCGGTCCTTAGGGCCGACATCGTTCTGTCAGAATGGTGTCACTTTAGCAGTTGCCGCCCGCGTTCGAAAAAGAGAGAATTCGCCATTGCCAGAAGAATTTAGCCGGCAAAACACGGCGAAAGTTGCTGGTCCAAAAGTTGCTGATCAAAGGGCTGATCTGGGGAGGATTGGAAGGGCATGCCGGTTTTGTTGTTTGGCATTGGTGTTTTCGCCTTTGTCGCGGGCCTCGTGATGATTGGATTTGGTATTCCAATCAACGAGTTCAGCTTCGGAAATACCCTCATCAGCGCCGGCACCACCGCCTCGATCGGCGGCCTCGTGATTATCGCGGTCGGTGTCGCGGTGGGGCAGCTGCGGCGGATTGCCGGGATGCTGGCCGATCCCGCGCAAGCTACTAGATTTGCCCGGCTCCCGCTGCCGCTGGACGACCTTGAACCGGCCGCCGCTATGCGGAAACCGCCTGCCGTGGCGCCGGCTCTGGCGCCCGCGCCAAGTGCCCAAGGAGGCCGCGTTCCGCTAAGGCCCAAGGACAGCCCAGGGATTTGCCCAAGGACCTGCCAGCCTCAGATCCCTTTGACGATGAGCCGGAGGCTCCGGCAACGCCAATGAGGGGCGCGGCGGTGGACGAGCGGGCTGACCAATCCTTCGCGCCGTCGCTGCGCAACCCGGACGAGCCGTCGTTGCCGCTCGATGATGATATTTCGCTGTCGCCCCGGCATCCGCAGGCCACTCCGGCGCCTGCCGCGCTGCCGCCCGGGTCGCTGGACAGGACGTCGGATTCGTTTGACTGGCGGGTGCCGCCGCCGGCGCCAAATGCACCAGGCGCGCCGCCGCCGCCGCGCCCGCAGCCGGCCAATTTCGATGCCATGTGGCCCGCGGAAGGCAAGCTCGAAGGCAAGGCCGCCAAAAGCCCTGCGCCAAGTGCATCAAGACCGGAGCCGAAGGCCGATGCGCTCGCGCGCGAGGCTGCCGCCACCAAGCGCGCGGAAGCGGAAAAGCCGCGCACGGTCGCGATCCTCAAGTCGGGGGTCGTCGACGGGATGGGCTATACGCTCTATGTCGACGGCTCGATCGAAGCCGAGTTGCCGCAGGGCACCCTGCGGTTCGCCTCGATCAATGAGCTGCGCAGCCACCTCGAAAAGAATTCATAAAGCGCGCGGCAGGTCATCGCGCGCCTTTCGTCTGGTTCATCTTTGGCTTTGCTGATCACGCGGCATGTAAGTCGCATTTGACCAATAATTGTCGCGATAGACTGCTATCTTTTTCTTGCAGCCACTGAAGCCCGATAGTAGTTTTAAATATAGGGGCTAAATCGTTATTCGATGCGCAAGCAATAACGCGCAAAGAACGCAGTGAACTCAAAGAACACCAAAACGGCGGCACCCAAAGCCGGTTTCTGAAAAGCAAAAAGGGCAAAAAAAGGATATGCGCGACGGCATCCGTGTCGAACGCGCGACCTCAATGGGGCAGCGCACAGGACAGCGTCAATGAGCGACACAAACGGCAATGGAAATTTCATCGAGCTGACCGCGGAAATCGTGTCCGCTTATGTCAGCAACAACACGGTTCCGGCCGGCGAGATCTCGAGTTTGATCAGCCAGGTGCACGCCGCGCTCAGCCGCGTGTCGGGCAAGCCGGCTGAAGGTTCAGGCGAGGCGCTGAAGCCGGCGATCTCGGTGAAGAAATCGATCACGCCGGAGCACATCGTCTGTTTGGAGGACGGGAAGAAGTTCAAGTCGCTCAAGCGGCACCTGCGCACGCAGTACAATATGACGCCCGAGCAGTACCGCGAGAAATGGGGCCTGAGCAGCGACTACCCGATGGTCGCGCCGAATTACGCGGCCGCGCGCTCGCAATTGGCCAAGCAGATGGGCCTGGGCCAGCAACGCCGGCGCCGCGCGAAATAGCCTCGGTCGCGTTTCGGATCACAGCGTCATTCTGGGGCGCGCACACCGTGCGCGAACCGGGAATCCAGCGACGCAGAAAAAATGTGTGATTAGGCTACGGCCGCTTGCGCCGCATTGGCTTCGGCGCGGATGCGTTCCACCATGGCGCGCAGGCCGTTCGAACGTTGCGGCGTAAGGTTCTCGCGCAGGCCGATGCGATCGAACATTGCAAGCGCGTCGGTGGCGATAATGTCGCGTGCGCTTTTGCCGGAATAAAGCGCAAACAGGATCGCAATCAGCCCGCGCACGATATGCGCGTCGCTGTCGCCCTCGAACGTCAGCACCGGTCCGGCCGAGCCGTCCGGTTTCACGTGTGTGACCAGCCAGACCTGGCTGGCGCAGCCCTGCACCTTGTTGGAATCGATGTGGTCGCTCTCCGGCAATGGCGCGAGCGTGCGCCCGAGCTCGATGACATAGCGGTAGCGGTCATCCCACTCCTCGAGCAGCGCGAAGTTCTCAACGATCTCGTCGATGGTCGTCATGGCGCCACCATATATAAGGTCGCGCGCGCGAATGGCCAAAAAGATTGCGGCCGTCGCCCGTGGAACAAGGAAATGGCGATAAAAACGGGCGTTTAGGCCGCCGGATTGGCGCGCGCGTCGCGGCGCGGCGGCAGCGGCACAGGGGCATGCCAGGCGGGCGCCAGATCGGTCGGGATCAAGGTGCCCTTCCCGGCCAACGACGCCGGAACGGTCTTGCCGTCGGCCTTTTCAGTCGACGCCGGCTTGTCGCGCAGCTTGCTGATGAACTCATAGAGTGTGCGCGCGCCGGCTTCGGCCTTGTGGCCGATGGCTACGGCGACCTTGCCGCCGGCCTCGCAGGCATCGGGCTGTCGCTCGCAGAACCCGCGCACGTCGGTGACGGCGGCGCTCGCCAGCGTGACCGCTTGTGCGGCATCGATCTGGGCTTCCGGGGATGTCGATTTGCCGCCGCTTGAGAACAGCACGCAGACAACGCCGACCCAGAACGCCATACGCAAAAGGAAGAACATGACCCTCACCCGCAACAATCCCCGCGGCTTTTTCGCCGCCTTTGAGACAAAACCTAGCAGACAGGCCTGAAGCTGTTGTTCGAAATGCCGAGCGCTTTTTGGACAAAATCGATTTGAATTTGATGAAAATTTTAGGGATCGCGCCGATGTGGCAAACAAACCGTGCGCCATCACAAGCACCGATGCCATATGGGCCGCGCACGCCCTCATGGTTACCACATCGGTAACAAACGCGGCGGCGCGCCGTCCATTGCCGCTGCGGCAACTGAAATTTCACCATGACCGTCAAATGGCGGCCCGATCTGGCGCACAGCGACACCGCAAAGGCTGTTCGGGCTTCGCGCAAGCCTCGCCTTAGCTTTCGCTTAAGCGGCTTTGCCGTAGGGTCCGCGACGCAATAGGGGCGCGTCTGTTTTGTCAGGACGTGAGACAGGGACGGTGAGTTTTCTCACGCCAGTTTGGAATTACGTCGACGCCCTGGTCCACCCAACGGCCCGGCAGGATGCGTTGACGGCCGCGCGCCATCGCGCCTTCATCGCGCCGCGCCTGCTCGGCAGTTTCGTCGCGCTCGCAAGCTTCCCCATATACATTGTCCTTCGCGGCGTGCCGGGCGCGCTCGAGGTCGGCGTCTTCGCCTGGCTGGTCGCGCCGATCCTGATCGTCACGTATTTGTCGCGCACCGGCCGCTACGAAAGCGCGCACATTCTCTCGTCACTGTCGCTCACGGTTCTCGCCGGCACGCTGGCGCTGTTCACCGGCGGCATCGGCTCGTTCGCCGCGATCTGGCTGGTGGTCGTGCCGCTCGAAGCGGCGTTGTCCGCCTCGCGCCGCGTGATCGTGCTGGCGTCGATCTTCACGCTCACTGCCGCTGCGATTTTGCTCGCGCTTGGCTTTGCCGGCTGGTTGCCCGCCCCATTGGCGTCTGGGCAAACACATGCTCTCGCCGCGCTCGGCATTATCTCCGCAGCGATTTACGCCACCGGTCTCGCGTTGGGCACTGAGCAGCTCACCCGCACCAGTTTCTGGATGCTGCATGCCGAGGAAGACCGCTACCGGCTGCTCGCCCGCAACATGACCGATGTCATCGTGCGCCATGGGCGCAGCGGCGCGGTGCTGTTCGTCTCGCCGGCGGCCGAGGCGCTGCTCGGCGTTCCGGTGCACGAGTTGTTGCGCAATGGCCTGTTCGACCGCGTCCATGTCGCCGACCGTCCCGCGTATCTCGCCGCACTGGCGGATGCCGCCACGTTGAACGAAGAGCGCTCGCTCGAATTCCGCATCCGGCGCGAGCCCGATGCGCAGCCATGCCGGCCGCTTCATCTGGGCGGACATGCGCTGCCGGCCGCTCGATTATGGCGCCGGCGAACCTGAAAATAAGCCCGCCGAGCGTGAGGTCGTCGCGGTGCTGCGCGATGTGAGCGACCGCAAGGCGCAGGAGCTGACCATCGACGCCGCGCGCGCGGACACCGAGCGCGCCAGCGCCGCCAAGAGCCGTTTCATCGCCACCATGAGCCACGAGCTGCGCACGCCGCTCAATGCCATCATCGGCTTCTCCGACATGCTGACCAACGAGACGATCGAGCTCGATGCCGCGCGCCGGCTCGACTATGCGCGGCTCATCAATGAATCCGGAAGGCACCTGCTGGCGGTGGTCAACGGCATCCTCGACGTGTCGAAGATGGAAAACGGTAATTTCGAAATCACGCGCGAGCCCTTCGCGCCGGCCGCGGCCATCGAAAGCTGCACGGATCTGCTGGCGCTCAAGGCGCGCAACTCCGGCATCGAGCTCAAGCTGCGCCTCGCGCACGGCCTGCCAGACGTCGCGGCCGACCGCCGGGCCTTCAACCAGGTCCTGATCAATCTCATTTCCAATGCCATCAAGTTCACCCCGCGCGGCGGCGCCGTCACCGTGAGCGCGCTGTGCGACGGCCCGAACTTCGCGGTCACCGTCGAGGACAACGGCGTCGGCATCGGCGAGGCCGATCTGCCGCGCCTGGGCGAAGCCTTCTTCCAGGCCGATGCCTCTTATGACCGCCGCCAGGATGGGTCCGGGCTCGGCCTGTCGATCGTCAAGGGCTTGGTCGGCCTGCACGGCGGCGATGTCGACATCCGCAGCCGTCTCGGTGAGGGAACGCGCGTCACCGTGCGCCTGCCGATCGAAGGCGATCGTCCGCGCGCCGCCAATCCGATCAAGCTGGTGGCGGAACGCAATGCCAAAGAGTTGCGCGAAATTCCAAATTATCAGGTGAAAAAAAGTGCCTAGGCGATCCTCCCGCAGGGAAACCACATTGGAAACCGCCGGCCGTTTTGCCGCCGTGATCGGCGACCATCCGCGCGAATTCGTTGCCATCCTCATGGCGACGATTGCGACCTTTACGATTTTCGTCAACGCGCTGTTTTTGCAGAAAGGCCCGCATCCGGCGCCGATCTTTGCGGCGCGGCCGATGCTCCACCGCGAGGAAGCCGCGCTCCCGCCGCGCATCCAGGGCGTGCAGCCCAACGCCGCCATCGAGACCTCGGCGCTGGCGCGCACGCAAATGATTGCCAGCATCCAGCGCGAGTTCACCCGCAAGGGTTTCTACGACGGGCCGGCGGACGGCATCTGGGGTTCGAAGACCGACATCGCGGTGCGCGATTTCGCGCAGGCCGCCGGCATCAAGGTCAACCCGGAAGCGGGCGACACTTTGCTGCGCGCGATCATCGCGTCGAAGGTGAAGGCGCAAGGTGCGAATGCCACGACGGGGGCAGCGACTGCGGCGTCCGATCCGGCGCCACAGGACCCGATTGCCAAATTAATCGCGCCGTCCAAGCGCGTGACCGCGATCCAGCGTGCGTTGGCTGATTTCGGCTATGGGCAGATCAAGGTGACCGGGCAGTTCGATCCCGCCACCAAGGCGGCGATCGAGAAGTTCGAGCGCGACCGCAAGCTGCCTATCGACGGGCAGATCTCCGACCGTCTGGTGCGCGAACTCGCCGCCACGACCGGGCGGCCGTTGGAGTGATTGGCGCCGCGGCAATCGCATGTGCTAACGATGCCCATGCGATTGAAGTCCGGTATCTGGGTGGCGGCCTACCTGCGCCGTTGCAGCGTCGAGGGGCTCTTTGCAGCGGTACGTCGGCACGGCGCCGAAGAGGCCGGCGCCATCTTCATCAAGATCAACCGGCTCGACGGCACCGGCACCCTATTTGGTCCGGCATCGCAATCCGCCTTTGATGACGCGCAGCCCACCGATCGTATTTTCACGGCCGTTATCGGCGGCGAGACGCCCGCACTGGATACCGACATCGAAGCGCGGCTGGTGAAGGAAATCCGTTTCGACCCGGATGTGTGGATTGTCGAGGTCGAGGATCGCGCCGGCCGCAATTTCATCGACGGCGTCGTGAAATGACGCGCGCTAACGATCGTTGCTCTTAAATCGTGCCGGGCGTGCAGTTGGCGCGGCGCGCGGCGGTGTCCGCGTGGCCGTCTCCCGTGCGCTGCGTTTTTCGTCGTTCCAGTAGACCGGTGCATAGGACGAAACAGGTGTAGAGCCATGCGTCACAACATGCCGTTGCGCCGCAGTCGCGCGCCAGATCGTCAGCATGCGGTGCACGGCCGCCGGGTTGAGGTCCTCGAACAAGGCCACGAGTTCAAACACCCGCTCGACCGATTGCCCGATCACCGGATTGAGGCACAGCAAGATGCGCTGGAGCATGTCCGCGCTCATGCCGAGCGCCTTGCCGACCACCACCAGCGGCTCGCCGAAGGGGTCGCGCGTGATGCGCGTCGCGAGCTCGCGGCTCACGCCCAGCGCCCGCTCGAGCACGCGGGCGAATTCGCCGCTGTTGCGCGCAAGCGCGGCCTTTTCCAGCCGGCGCACGAGTTCGCTCGCCGGCGGCATCGGGCGCAAAGTGGTGGCATCGGCCGTGACATCGAGATTGGTGAGGATCAGCCGGCGCTCATCGGTGTTGGCATCGAAAAACAATTCGATCAGGTCGAAGGATTCGGCGTCGCCGCGGCGGGGGGAAGCCAAAGGCAGGCTCGCCAGCTTGCGCAAAACCATCTCAGGGGCGCCGGCATAGGCCGACAGCGTGGCGGTGACGGTGCCGCGGGTGAGCGGGTCGACCGCGTCGATCAAGCCCAGCGCCAGCTCGACATACTGGTCTTCTTCTTCGCGGCTATGGCTGGGTTTCTGGACGTAGAGATCCGTGAGGACGCGCAGCAAAGTCGGGCGGATTTCAACGCCATCCCGGCACGCCAGGTCGACCAGGCTGTCCAATGGCTCTTTTGGAGCCGACGCGGGAAGCTTCACCATCACACAAACGCCACGCTACCAACGGGATTGCGCCAGATTAGTCGGCGCGCGTTAGCGAACCGTTAACCTTGCACATCCTTTAATTGGGGAAGGCGCCGATCCGGCGGCCTCGAGGAGGTCGAGCACCGGAGCGGCAGGGGGTTTGCAATGGGTGAAGTCATCCGGTTTCCCGACGAGGTGAGCCCACGCGGCGGCAAATATGTCGACGCGACGTACCGAGCCTGCGACCGTGATCATCCTTCCGGTGATCCGCATCGACCGTGGGCCCGATGGCACGAACGGACTCGAACCTGACACTGGCAACAATCCGGGGCGCCGTCGCCGTCGTCGGCTCGCGCGCTGATCGATCGACCTCAAAGACCTGAGATGAAAATATTGCCGCCGCCGCTTCGATTGCACGCATGGCGGCCGCTCTGCGCACTCGGTGTCTTGTTAAATTTGGCGCTGCTCGCCGGCTGCGCCAGCAGCGATTTCGGCGAAATCAATTCAACGCTGGTGACCGACGGAATCCACGACTGGCTCGGGCGCGATTCATTGAAGTCGCATCCCGTTCCCGCATCGACCTTCGAATATACCGATGATGAGCGCGCGCTGCGCGACAATGCCTATCCGCTGATCGAGCCGCCTTACGATCGCCAGCAATGGAATTCCGTCGCCGGCGAATACGGCGTCAAGCGCACCACGCTGACGGACCGCCATAAATTATATGACCGGCTGATGGAGGAGTGCCACCGCTCATCGGCGGCGCTTTACGCGCGGCTGATCGACGACATCCGCAACGACACCACGCGGCTGTCGCAGTTTTTCGAGACCGCCGGGCGCGTGATCGATATCGACCAGAAACGCGAGAAGAGCCTCGCTTACGTGTCGGAGGCCAGCAAGCACGACCGGGCCAATGCGCTGCGCCGCGTGCGTGAGAACGCGCATGTGGTGGAGATCGTGCGCTGGAGCCTGGAGGATCGCGTGCTCGCCTATCAATACGTGCTCGAGCGGCTGGTGATCGAGACGCCGATGTCGCAGGCGGTCGATGTCGAGCGGCTGCTCAACCAGCTCAAGAGCACGATCGCGCGCTACCAGGCGCTGCCGCCGACCTGGCGGCGGGAGCCGAGTTTGGCGTCGTCCAACTGACGCTTGTCATGGCCGGGCTCGTCCCGGCCATCTCGCTAGGAAGGCACTGCGTCCCCAAGCGGGATCACCGGGACAAGCCCGGTGATGACAGCTGAGAGGATGAGTGTCCGCGTCACCGCACCCGCGCAGGCGGCCGGGCGGGCGCAGTCGGCGGTGCAGGCGCCGGTGCCGGCGCCGGCGTCTCTCGCACACCGCGCGGCAGCAACCGCGCTTTGCGCCACCGGCATCAGGCCGGGCTCCGGCGCCATGGCGCGGATCGCGATCAGCCCCGTCAGCGTCGGCAAATCCACGATCAGCCGGTCGGCCGCGGTGATTTCCTCGTCTTCCGGAATCTGGTCGTGCTGCGCCTGCGTCATCAAATCGAGCTCGATCACGCGCCGGCCGGCGGCGCGGTCATTGATGGCGTAATAGGCGACATCGAGGCGCGTGTAGAACGACACCGACGTATAGGCCGGGCTCACCGGCACCGTGAGCTTGAGCGGGCCGTCCGAGAGATCGTAACGGCACACCGCGGTTGCGAAGGCCGGGTCCATGAAGGGCATCACGGCCTTTTCGGGGGAGGGCAGCGGCAGCGCGACCACCGTGTTCACCGGCACGATCGGCGTGAGCCGCGCATAGGCGTCCTGCGTGGCCGTGCGCGGCAAGATGATCACGGTGGCAAGATGCACGATGCCGCCGAGCAGCGCTCCGCCAAGGATGAGCAGCACCCAGCGGATCATTGGCCTTTCCCCGGACAGCTCTTGGTAATCACTCCCGGCATCGGCACTTCGCGGCCGGCTTTGGTCGAAACGCCCACCGCGGTGTCGTAGAGCCGCAGGATCAGCTCGTAGCGCTCGACGCCGCCGGTCGGCAGCCAGTTGCCCGGATTGGCGCGCGGCGCCACCGTCACCTCGAAGGTGCCGTCGGCCTTGCGCGCGATTTCCTCGCTGGTGAAGCCGTAGCGGCCGACCGAATTGGCGACCAGGCCGCCATCGACATTATACAGCGTCAGCGTCCAGTAGCGCGCCACCGGCGTGATGCCGGAGAGCACGACATCGCAGCGCCCGTCGAGCAGCTTGCCGTCGTCGTCCTCCTGCACCGTGAACGACACGCCGTCACCCAACGCAATCGGCAGCCGCCCGCTGCGCGCGATCGAGGCGCGCGCATAAGGATCGGCTTCCACCGTGCCTGTTTTGGGGAAGGCATCCCAGCTGTCGATGGACAGAGCGCCGAAGGCGGCGCCGCGGCTCAGCGCATAATACGTCAGGCCGAGGCCGACAAAGGCGGCGACGGCGAGAGCAAACAGCGTTCCGATAAGCAGCCGCACACGTCGATCCGCTGACTAAGGAAGGGGAGGTTGGTTCACGTTCGGGAGACTACGCTGGCGCTGGCTTTCGGCCAATCAGTTCCGGCTGCCGAAAGCGTGGCCTTCGAGCTCAGACGTCAGGGCCGCGCCCCGCTGGGGCAAATCGGCCTGCTTGTCCCTGGCGCGGCTCGGGTTCGGCACCGGGCCGGTCGTGCTGCTGCTGGTGGGGCCGCCCAGCGCGCGGTTGGCGTCATCCATCAGCCGCTCGACCCGCACCAGCGCGTCGGCGCCGCGTTTGGTGAGCAGAGCCGGGCGCGGCGGGATCGCCGGCGCGTCGCTCTTCGTCTTTGTCTTCACTTCGGCCACCTGCTGCTGGCGCACCTGCGGCACGGCCACGCCGGGCAGCTGCTTGAGCTCAATGCCTTCATGCGCATAGGCCATGATGTTGTGCCAGGTCATCGCCGGCAGCGAGCCGCCCGTCATGCGGTTGGTCGATTGGTAGTCGTCGTTTCCGAACCACACGCCGCACACGAAATTACCCGTGTAGCCCATGAACCAGGCATCGCGATAAGCATTGGTGGTGCCGGTCTTGCCGGCGGAGGCGACGCCGTCGAGGCGCGAGCGCTTGCCGGTGCCGTTTTCAACGACGCTGTTCATCATCTTGATCATGTCGGCGGCAACGCCCTGCGGCAGCACCCGCTTAGGCTTCGGCCCGTCGCGGTCGAAGCGCCAGACCAGCTCGCCGGCGCCGGTGCGTACTTCCAGGATCGCGTGCGGCATCACCTTCATGCCGAGATTGGGAAAGGTGGCATAGGCGCCGGTGTGATCGAGCACGGTGACTTCGTCGGCGCCGATCGGCAGCGACGGCGTATCCGGCAGCGGCGTGCGAATGCCCATGTCATGCGCGGTCTTCACGATCTTGGCGCGGCCGATCTTGGCATTGCCGCCGCCGATCGAGATCGACAGCTTCACCGCGATGGTGTTGACCGAATGCGTGAGCGCCTGGATCAATGTCATCGAGCCGGAATAGCCGTTGCCGTAGTTATGCGGGCACCAGTTGCCGATGCACACCGGCCCGTCCACCACGATCGAGGTCGGCTTCATGCCGGTCTCGAGCGCGGTGGCGTAGACATAAGGCTTGAACGATGAACCGGGCTGGCGCATCGCGTCGGTCGCGCGGTTGAACTGGCTGGCGCCGTAGTCGCGGCCGCCGACCATCGCGCGCACCGAGCCGTCGACATCCATCAGCACGGCGGCGGCCTGCTTGGCGTGATATTCCTGGCCGTATTGCCGCAGCGAGCTTTCCACCGCGGCATCGGCATTGTTCTGCAGGCCGGTGTCGAGCGCGGTGCGCACCACGAACACGCGTTCGGTCATCGATTTCGGGAAGGTGTCGACCAGCTTCTTCATCTCGTCGAAGGCCCAGTCGAGATAATAGTTGGCGGCGCGGTCGTCGCGGCGATCGACCGGCGTTGCCGGGTGGCGGCGGGCGCCGAACACCTGGCCTTCCGTCATCATGTTGGCTTCGACCAGGTTATCGAGCACGACGTTGGCGCGTGCGCGCGCGGCCGGCAAATTGACGTGCGGCGCGAACTTGGTCGGCGCCTTGAACAGGCCGGCGAGCATCGCGGCTTCCGACAGGTTCACGTCGCGCGCCGACTTGTTGAAGTAATATTGCGCGGCCGCATCCACGCCGAAGGCGCCGCCGCCCATATAGGCGCGGTCGAGATACAATTTGAGGATTTCGTTCTTGGTCAGGCGCGCTTCCAGCCACATGGCCAGGAAGGCTTCCTTGACCTTGCGCTCGATCGTGCGCTCGTTGGACAAAAACAGGTTCTTGGCGAGCTGCTGGGTGATGGTGGAGCCGCCCTGCACGACGCCGCCGGCGCGCGTATTGGCGACCAGCGCGCGCGCGGTGCCGGCGAGATCGACGCCGAAATGCTCGTAGAAGCGCCGGTCTTCGGTTGATAGCACCGCCTTGATCAGGTGATCGGGAAACTGGTCGAGCGGGATCGAGTCATTATGCCGGATGCCGCGCGAGCCGACCTCGTTGCCGTAGCGATCGAGGAAGGTCACCGCCAGCTCGGATTTCTTCAGCCAGTCATCGTCCGATGTTTCGCGAAACGCAGGGATCGCCAGCGCCAGCAGCACCACCACGCCGACGGTGCCGAGCGTGGCGCCTTCCGACATCAGCTCGGTCAGCCCGCGCCGCCAGCCGGAGACGTGGAAGCGGTCCATGAAGGTGGAGAAGCGCTCATAGGTTTCGCGCAGGCCGGAGAAGCTGCGGAAAATGCTGAAATCCACCCACGCATCGAGCGCGAGCAGGAACCGCTGGATCCTGGCTTTCCATTGCTCGGGGAGGGGGTTGCGCAAGGTGCTGCCGCTCGTGAGGTGCCGTCCGGCGGGCCGCCGGACGAGAATGTTCTAGCCGATCGGGCAACCCGCGGCCAATGCCGGGGTTCCGGCCCGATTCCGGCAAGGTGAACGGAAATTGCGGGGGAAAAGGGGCGGTTCCACAGGGCGCGAGAGGGCCTGTCAGGGCTTATCCCGCCATGACGGAACTCGCCCCAGGGTCTACAAAGGGCCTTCGAGGATTCCCGCCATGCCCGATCCGCAAGCTCCCGTTCTGGCGCCGCAAGGCGATGTCAGAAATGACGCGCGCCGAATGGGAGAGCCTGTGCGACGGCTGCGGCCGCTGCTGCCTCAACAAGCTGATCGACGAGGACACCAACGCGACGGTTTACACCGACGTCAGCTGCAAGCTGCTCGACTGCCAGAGCTGCAAGTGCAGCGACTATGCGCACCGCCAGGCCAAGGTGAAGGATTGCGTGCGGCTCACCCCGCGCAATGTGCGGCGGCTGAAATGGCTGCCGCCGACCTGCGCCTACCGGCTGGTGGCGGAGGGCAAGGATCTCGCCTGGTGGCACCCGCTGGTGTCGGGCGATCCCAATACGGTGCACACGGCCGGCATTTCGGTGCGCGGCCGCGTTGCGGCGAGTGAGAAGGACGTGCCGGACGAGAAGCTCGAGGAATATATTGTGAGCTGGCCGGGTAAGTGGCCGAAGGGGGCGAGGCGCAAGGCAGCGGCCCAGAAGTAAACTTTATCTTCCTCTCGGCCCAATCGCAAAATCATAAGCGCGCGGTTCGTCGGCGCCTGGGTACGTGTAGTGCCACCATTCGCGGAAGTAATTCACAAAGCCGCTCCGGCGCATCGCCGTGTTCAACACTCCGCGCCAGCGCTTCTGCTCGGGCGCGATCTCCTTGTTCGAGCCGTAGCTGCGCACGTCAAAGCAATCGAAGCTGGTGCCCATGTCGATGCTGTTGTCGGGCGCGCGTTTCGCGGCCGGGCCGGTGCAGGGGCCATAACGCGCCGCCGGATCGAAGGCTGCGCAGAGGCGGCCGGCAGACTGGATCAACGTGAGATCGACGGTCGTGCCGGTTGAATGCTTCGACTGCGCGGCAATGTAGCCGAGCCTGAACAGATTGCGCTTTTGCAGCGCCGGGTAAAAGCGCCTGGTGGCGTCGCTGTCCTCGCCATCATGCGCCCAGGCCGCCATGGCGCGCACCGCGCGGGTCGGGCGGTAGCAGTCGTAGACTTTCAGGCTGAGGTTTTCGTGCGCGAGATCGGCCTGTACGCGCTTGAGCGCGTCGGCCGCCTCGCGGCGCAGGATGCATTCGCCCGCGCCGTAGCCGGGGAGAGGGTGGCCGGTGAAATTGTCGGAGGTCGCATAGCGCATGTCCTGCGCGATACTGGAGTCGACGTCGCGCAGGTAGACAAAACCGGGCGGCAGCATGTCGCGCGCGGGAGGGGGGGCGAGGAGGAGTGGCGACAGCTTGCGAGAGTGGAAGTGACGCGTCATTGAGTTCCGGCCGCTACCCGTCATCCATGAAGCACGCGATCCAGTCGCGGGCATTCCGGTCTCTCCGCTGCCGAGTCGGCTCGGCCTTCGCTGGCGGGACGGCCCATCACGTTGTCGGCTGAAGCGACGGCACATAGCACCCCCGCGACGATCGCGTCTTGCTTTGCCGGAACCGGCAAGGCATTGAGCGGGTTGCCGGCCATGAGTTCTCGAGTCCTTGCATTTAAACCGCATTTTCAGCAAACCGCAACTCAAGTTCGAGCCTCACCGCAAAAGCCGAAACCTCCACCGAAAGCAGAGCCGCAAGCGCCGCGCGAAACGCCGAGGCGCTGACCCGAGCCGCCGCGCTCACGCATCCGGAAATCCGCGCCATCGTGCTCGGCATCATGCTGGCGATGTTCCTCGGCGCGCTCGACCAGACCATCGTCGCCACCGCGCTGCCCACCATCGGCCGGCATTTCGGCAATATCAGCGACCTGTCCTGGGTGGTGACGGCCTATCTGCTCACCGGCACGGCGGTGACGCCGCTCTACGGCAAGCTCGCGGATATCCACGGCCGGCG
The DNA here is from genome assembly GCA_963817815.1 of uncultured Alphaproteobacteria bacterium. GTDB lineage: Bacteria > Pseudomonadota > Alphaproteobacteria > Rhizobiales > Xanthobacteraceae > Pseudolabrys. Next base: position 128,349 of record CAWFPY010000002.1, read on the forward strand.
CGTGCTGATGCTCACCGCCATCGGCATTTTCGTCGCGGGCTCGGTCGCCTGCGCGCTGGCGCCCAGCATGACCGCGCTGGTGCTGGCGCGCGCCTTCCAGGGCCTCGGCGGCGGCGGGCTGATGGCGCTCGCGCAAACCATCATCGCCGACATTGTTTCCCCGCGCGAGCGCGGCCGCTACCAGGGCTATATCGGCGCGGTGTTCGCGACCTCCTCGGTGGGCGGGCCGGTGCTCGGCGGCTTCCTCACCGAGCACATCGACTGGTCGCTGATTTTCTGGATCAATTTGCCGCTCGGCCTGGTGGCGCTCGGCATGACCTCGAGCGTGCTGCGGCGCGTGCCGTTTCATCCGCGCAAGCATCGGCTCGATATCATCGGCGCGCTGCTGATGATGTCGGCGGCGGTCGCGCTGCTGCTGGCGCTGTCGTGGGGCGGGCGGGCTTACGAATGGATCTCGGCGCAGACCGGCGCGCTGCTGCTCACCTCGGCGATTTTGTGGGGCCTGTTTGCCTGGCGGCTGGTGTCGACGAAGGAGCCGTTCCTGCCGCTGACTGTTCTGGGCAATCCGGTGGTGCGCTGCGCGACGCTCGCCGGCGCCTGCAACATGGGCACGCTGGTCGGCATGACAATTTTTGTGCCGCTGTATTTCGAGGTGGTGCTGCATCTCTCCGCCAGCCAATCCGGCATGGCGCTGATCCCGCTGATGGCCGCCACCGTGATGTTCTCCACCATCACCGGCCGCCTGATGATGCACGTCACGCGCTACAAGCGCATGTCGCTGACGGGGCTTTCGATCTCGATCGTCTCGCTGGTGCCGCTGGCGATCTGGCCGGGGTCGATGCCGACGGCGCTCGTGCTGTTGCTGCTGCTCATCATCGGCTGTGGCCTCGGCACCGTGTTTCCTGTTTCCACCGTGTGCATGCAGAACGCGGTGTCGCGCGCGCAGATGGGCGTTGCCACCGGCGCCGCCAATTTCTTCCGCGCGCTGTTCTCGGCGCTGGTTGTGGCGGTGCTCGGCGCCATCGTGCTCGGCGGGCTGGGTGGCGTTGCGGGAATGTCGGTGGAAATGCTCGCCCGCACGGCGTCGGCGCCGGAGCTCGCTTATGCGTTTCGTTTCGTGTTCCTCGCCTGTGCGCTGGTGCTGTCGTTCGGCATGGCGTTTCTCATCTCAATGGAAGAACGGCCGCTGAAAGGCCCCACCGCGCCTTCGCAGGCCGCCACCGCGCCCACCGCGCCGGCCACGCCGATCCCGGCGGAGTAGGGGCCGGCCTTTCGATTTTTATCGAATTCCACCGCGCATTTTTTAGTCAAAGCCGCGCGCCCGGGCTCACGAAGTCTTTGCGCGTGCCGGTCGACAGTCCGCCGCCGGGGGGCGTCCCACGCGCGGAGGCATACTCATGCTGCGCAAAACCATCACAACTCTTGCTGCCGTCGCCACCCTGGTCCTTGTGGTCAAGATCATGGTTGCGCCAAGCACGACTTCCGCCAACCCTGAAGAGATGAAGGCCTCAGTGCAGAACGCGATGTCGATCTACGATCTTCACGTCAACTACCCCACCATGAAGGCCCTGGCGGCGCAAAAAGCGCCGCAGCCCTGAACGTCACTTCGAGCGCACGCCACAGCCACATATAAAAACCCCGGCCGCGCGGCCGGGGTTTTCGTTGTGCGCGGCTGATAATCGGTCGCGCGCATAAAAGAAAGGCCGCCACGCGCAAGTGGCGGCCTTTCAGGAGCAGCGACCGCAAGTCTGGAGAGACACTCCGGCTGCTGCCCCGTCGCGGGACCCGAAACAGGCGCTAAATACGGATCTTGTCGCCAGTAGCTTTAGCCCGGCGAATCATCGAGAATCACCGGATTCGGGGACGAAGCAGCAGCCAGCGCACATCATAATATGTCGGCCCAACCGTCGAAGCTTGCGCTGCAGCTGAACAAGGCCATTGCGTCCTTTCAGGCCGGGCAATTCGGCGAAGCCGAACAGATCTGCCAGAAGATCGTCGCCACCAAATCGAACTTCTTCGACGCGCAATATGTGCTCGGCGTCGTTCTCGCCACGCAGGGCAAGCACGACCTGGCGCTGACGAGCTACAACCGCGCGCTCACGGTGCAGCCCAATCATCCCGACGCGCTCAGCAACCGCGGCAACACGCTCAAGGAATTGCAGCGTTTCGACGAAGCGATTGCGAGCTATGACCGCGCGCTCGCGCTCAAGCCCGACCACGTTGGCGCGCTCAACAACCGCGCGGTGGTCCTGCAAATATTGCAGCGGCTTGACGAAGCGCTGGCGAGCCTCGACCGCGCGCTCGCCCTGCAGCCGAATTATCCCGATGCGCTCACCAATCGCGGCATTACACTGAACGCGCTGGGACGGTTCGACGAGGCGCTGGCGAGCTACGATCGGGCGCTCGCGCTGCAACCGGGTTCGCTCGCCGCGATCAGCAACCGCGGCAATACGTTGCGGGCAATGGGCCGCTTCGAGGACGCGCTGGCGAGTTATGACCGGGCGCTCGCCTTGCTGCCGAACTTTGCCGAGGCCCACGCCAATCGCGCGATCCTGCTCGCGCAGCTCAAGCGCTACGACGAAGCGCTGGCGGCGTTCGAGCGGCTCCTCACGCTGGTGCCGAACAATGCGGAGGGCTACAACAACCGCGGCGTTGTCCTGGGCGAGATGAAGCGCCACGCCGAAGCGCTGGCGAACTACGACCGTGCCTTGTCGCTGGTGCCGGACTACACCGACGCGACTCTATAACCGCGGCAATGCGCTGCACGAGCTGGGACGCTATGGCGAGGCGCTCGCCTGTTACGATCGCGTGCTGCTGTCGCGGCCGGCTGACGGCAATGCGCTCAACAATCGCGGCAAGGCGCTCAAGGAGCTCAACCGCTACGACGAGGCGCTGGCATGCTCGGCGCATGCGCTCGCGGCGCTGCCGGACAATGTCGTGGCGCATTGCAACGAAGCCTCGATGCGGCTGCTGATCGGAGACCTGCCGCGCGGCTTCGCCGAATATGAGTGGCGCTGGATGAAGGCCGACATGGCGCCGGCCAAGCGCGAATTTCCGCAGCCGCTGTGGCTTGGCAACGAGGACATCGCGGGCAAAACCATTCTGCTGCACGGCGAGCAGGGTTTCGGCGACGCCATCCAGTTCTGCCGCTACGTCCCGCTGGTGGTCGCGCGCGGGGCGCGGGTGATCCTCGAGGTGCGGCCGCCGCTGGTGGCGCTGATGGGGAGTCTCACCGGGCCGTCGGCCGTTATCGCGAAAGGCGAACCGCTGCCGGACTTCGACCTGCATTGCCCCTTGCTCAGCCTGCCGCTGGCGATGGGCACGACGCTCGAGACGGTTCCGGCGCAGGTGCCGTATCTCAGCGTGCGGCCGGAGCTGTCGGCCGCATGGGGCGCGCGGCTGGGGCCGAAAACGCGGCCGCGCATCGGGCTCTGCTGGTCGGGCAATGCAACGCATGAACGCGACCGCGACCGCTCGATGCGGCTTGCCGATTATGTACCGCTGCTCGATTGCGACGCGACTTTCGTCAGCCTGCATCAGGAAGTGCGTCCGGATGATGCGGCGGTGTTGGCGGCGCATCCCGACATTCTGCATTTCGGCGACGCGCTGAAGGATTTCACCGATACGGCGGCGCTGATTGGAGAACTCGACCTTGTTATTTCGGTCGACACCAGCGTCGCGCATCTCGCCGGCGCGCTCGGCAAGCCGATGTGGGTGACGCTGACTTACGTGCCGGAGTGGCGCTGGCTGCTCACGCGCGAGGATAGCCCGTGGTATCCGACCGCGCGTCTGTTCCGGCAGGACGAGGGGCGGGCCTGGGACGGCGTGGTGGTGCGCCTGCGCACCGCGCTCGATGATTTTGTGCGAAGCGCGCCGCCGCAATCCCAATAAAAACCCCGGCGCTCGGCCGGGGTTTTCGCATTCGTCATTTTGTATTTCGCGCCGCTAATCGCAGAATTTGCAGGGCGGGAAGTCGCGGCTGTAGACCGGCTGCGCCTTGAATTGCGCCGGGTCGTACTTCCAGAACGTGCTGACGTTGGTGTAGGTCTTGAGCACGGTGTTCCAGAGTTCATCCTTTTCGTAGCCGAACATTTTTTTCTTTTCGACTTTCTTGATGTAGATGTTCTGGATGGGGCTCTTGGTCGTGAGGTCGAGCCGCACCGGACCGCGCGGCGGGTTGATCTCGATGCTTGCCATCGCCTTGATGAACTGGCTCGGCCCGGGATACTTGCCATTGAACTTCGCCAGCGTCTGGTCGATCCACATGGCGGTGGCGTAGTTGGCTTCCGAATAATACGACGGCACCTTGCCGTATTTGGCGCGGTATTTCTTCACGAAGGCTTCGTTCACCGGCGTCTGCAAGGCCGCGCTGTAGACGTGCGCCGAGACGTCGCCGATGACCTCGTCGCTCATGAAGGGCAGGGCGAACTCGTCATAGTTGGTGCTGCCGCCCAGGATGATCGTCTTGTTGCCGGATGCGCGCAGCTGCTTGGGAAATTGCAGCGCCATCGGTCCGACCATCAACGAGAAGATGGCGTCGATGTCGGATTTGATGCCCGGAATATACGGCCCGAAGTCCTTGGTGCCGAAAGGGACCCAGATTCTCTGCACGACCTTGCCGCCGCAATCCTCGAAGGCCTTCTGGAAGCCGCCAACCTGTTCGTACCCGAAGGCGTAATCGGTGCCGATCGCGGAGACGCGCTTGTAGCCTTGCTCGCAAGCCCATTGCCCGAGCGCATGGGTCGGTTGCGACGAGACCCATGTGGAGAAGACGGTGAACGGAAATTTGTCGGATTGACGCTGGGCAATGTCGTCCGCCGTGGTGATGGTGCCGATGAAGAGCGTCTTTTCCTGGTTCGAAACCGGCGCCAGTGCGTAGGCTGCCGTGCCAAGCACCGCGCCGACGATCATGTCCACTTTGTCATTCAGGATGAGCTTCTTGGCCATGGACACATCGCCGTCGACGGTGCCCTTGTCGTCCTCGACGATGAAGTTGACTTTGGCGCCGCCGAGTTTGCCATCGTGCTCGTCCAGGTACATCTGGAAGCCGTTGACCATGTCGGTGCCGAGCTGGGTGATGATGCCCGTGCGCGGCGCCAGGAATCCGATCTTGAGTTCTTGCGTCTGTGCCGGCAGCGATGCGCCGAGCGCAAACGCAGCGGCAAGGCCGAGCGTAAGAATTCGCGACAGCTTGTTCATTGTTCCCTCCCGAGTGGCCGCTGCGGCTTTTTTTGAGGCCTTGGTGCGGCAGCAAAGGCTAGCACCAGGGACGATACTCGCGAAAGCTGCGCGTGACGGAGCGGCAAACCCGCCCACACCTGCCCAACGAAAAACCCCGGCCGCGAGGCCGGGGTTTCGCACTTGCGTGCCGCCTGCGCCGCTATTCGCAGAATTTGCAGGGCGGGAAGTCGCGGCTGTAGACCGGCTGCGCCAGGAATTTCTCCTTGCCGTAGGTCCAGAACTGGCTGACGTTCGGGTAGGTCTTGATCACGGTGTTCCAGAGTTCGGGCTTGTCGTAGCCGAACATCTGTTTTTTCTCGACTTTCTTGATGTAGATGTTCTGCACCGGGTTGCGCATGTCGTCGAACGACACCGGGCCGCGCACCGCGTCGAGCTTCAACCCGCCCATGATCTTGAGGAACTGTTCGGGTCCCGGCCATTTGCCGCCGGCTTTTTTCATGGTCTCGTCGATCATCTCCGCGGTGGTGTAATTGCTCTCCGAGAAGTAGGACGGCACCTTGCCGTATTTGGCGCGATACTTCTTCACGAAGGCTTCGTTCTTCGGCGTCGTGAGCGCGGCGCTGTATTGCAATGACGAGACGTCGCCGACGACCTCGTCGCCCATGAAGGGCAGCGCGAATTCGTCATAGCTGGTGCCGCCGCCGACGATCGGCTTCTTGTAGCCGGACGCGCGCAGCTGCTTGGGGAATTGCAACGCCATCGGTCCCACCATCAGCGTGAACACCGCGTCGGCGTCCGCCTTAATGGTCGGGATGAAGGGCCCGAAATCCTTGTTGCCGAGCGGCGGCCAGATTTTCTGCACGATCTTGCCGCCGCAATCCTCGAACGTCTTCTGGAAACCGCCGACCTGTTCGTAGCCGAAGGCATAGTCGGCGCCGACGGTGACGATCTTCTTGTAGCCCTGGTCGCAGGCCCATTGACGCCGATCGGATGCGTGCGGCTGCGACGACGACCAGCCGGTGCGGATAGAAGTAGGGATATTTGCCGAGCTCGCGTTGGGTGAGATCGTCCGCGGCCGGGATCGACGCGATGTAGATTGTCTTCATCTGCGGTGCTCACCGGCGCCAGCGCATAGCCGGTCGAGGCCAGCACGCCGCCGATGAACATCTGCACCTTGTCGCTGCAGCACGAGTTTCTTGGCCTTGGTGACGCCGAGATCGGGCTTGGCCTGGTCGTCTTCGACGATGAATTTGACGTCGGCGCCGCCGAGCTTGTTGCCGTGCTCGTCGAGATAGAGCTGAAATCCGTCGACCATGTCCTTGCCGACCTGGGCGAACAGGCCGGTCATCGGCGCAATGAAGCCGATGCGCAGTTCTTCCGCCTGCGCCGGCGTCGCGAGATTTGCCCCGAGCAAAAGCAGCAGCGGGGCGACAGTCTTCGACAATGTCATTGGTAAGCCTCCCGTTCGGCCGCTCCGCTCTTCCTTCTTAGCGTGAAGGAGCGGATGGCAGGTGCACATATTCCCGGAGGTCAAACGCTAGCACCACAGCCGCCGCGGGCGGAAGCCCACAATATGAGCGGGGCGTGTCACTATTCACGTGCGGCAGGTGTCATTATTCCGCTCGTCCCGGCATATCCCGCTCATTCCCGTACGCGGGTCCGGCTTCGCCGGCCCGCGCACAGGCTCCAGCGGGGATCCAGCGCAAAAGTATTGGGGCGGCCGCAAAGGGCCGCCCGACCCTTATTTCTTGATGAAAGTCCCGTTGCGCAATTCCGAGACGGCCTGCTGCAGTTCGGCCTGCGTGTTCATCACGATCGGGCCATACCAGGCGACCGGCTCCTGGATCGGCTTGCCGGAGACCAGCAGGAAACGGATGCCGTGCTCGCCCGCCTGCACGGTGATTTCATCGCCGGCGTCGAAGACCACCAGCGAGCGATCGCCGACCGGCTCGCGGAACAGGATTTCCTCGCCGTCGACCTGCTTCTCGCTGAGCACGCCGAACGGTTTCGATGATGACGCGAACTTGCCGTCGCCTTCGAACACGTAAGCGAAGGCGTGGCGCTCGACCTCGACCTTGAGCGTCTTGCGTTTTCCCGCCGGCACGAACACGTCGAGGTAACGTGGATCGGCGGCAACACCGTCGATCGGACCTTTCTTGCCCCAGAACTCGCCGCACACCACGCGCACGCGCGTGCCGTCGTCGTCGGTGACCTCCGGAATTTCAATTCCCTTGACGTCCTGATAGCGCGGCGCCGTCATCTTGAGCGACGACGGCAGATTGGCCCACAGCTGGAAGCCGTGCATGCGGCCTTGCGAGTCACCCTGCGGCATTTCCTGGTGCATGATGCCGCGGCCCGCGGTCATCCATTGCACGTCGCCGGAGCCGAGCGTGCCGCGGTTGCCGAGGCTGTCGCCGTGTTCGACGGTGCCGTTGAGAACATACGTAATCGTCTCGATGCCGCGGTGCGGATGCCACGGAAAGCCGGCGAGGTAATCGGCCGGCCGATCGTTACGGAAATCATCGAGCAGCAGAAACGGATCGGTCTCGGCGGTTTCGCCGAAGCCGAATGCGCGGCGCAATTTAACGCCGGCGCCTTCGATGGTCGGCTTTGATTGAACGATGCTCTTGACGGGGCGGATGGACATCGGTGTGTCTCTCGATCAAACGCGACTGGAGGCGCAAACGGAACGGCGAAGACCGACGTTCACTCACACTTCGCGTCGCGTGAGGCCGGATTGCGCAACCAGACTGCCATTCATGTTCGTGGTGTCATATAGGGCTTTGGTTGGTGAAAAAAAGGGCGCTCGTCATTCTTTTAGATGACAGCAGGCCCGACATCGTGGACGTAAGCGACAATCATTTGGACGCAAGCGTCAAAATGCGATGGCGCAAAACCGCAGGCGTCGCCGCGCGCGAGGCGTCCGCTCAGCCCGTCGTTCGATCGGCCGCCCGTCGGTTGCATGAGTAGCGATGCCCCGGCAGCTTTTTTGGGCGCGCCGGTGCTCGCCGGACGTGGCGCAATCCGCTAAGCTTGGCCTATGGCGACTCGATCTAAAGGGACCAGGCTTGCGGCGGCCAGATTGGCCGCGCTGCTTGGCCTTGCTTTGCTGGCCGCGAGCCTCGGCGGCTGCACCAAATGCGGCTGGCTGTGGAACGACCAGGGCCCCGGAACCTGCCACTCCGACGTTCCGCGCTGACCCCCCGACCGATCGGCTTTTCGACGCCCGCCCGGGAACGGATCGGGCGGTGCCGACATTATATGGGAGGCTGGAGCGGGGAGGGCGTTTGCGTGAGAAAACTCCACGAATACCGTGAGCACGCTGCCGAATGCCGGGAAATGGCGCGCACCGCGCCGCCCTCGCATCGGCAGCAACTGGAACAAATGGCTGCGACCTGGGATCAGTTGGCCGTGGCCCGTCAGCGCAAGCTGCTGAAGGGCGGCAAGACGAACAACAGGACGGACAACGTGACTGACGAGGACGAAACGGTAAACCGTTAATCCTTGCTCTCATCCTGGTTCTAATCTTGGTCATCCTGGCGCGCGCGCAGCGCGTTATAGGCCGTGCCTGCAATCCCGAGCAGCAGGCCCGCGAGCAACACATATTGCAGGATCATCACCGCGCGGCTTGGCGCCTCGGTCGCGCTCGCAAGGTCATAGATCTGCCAGGCCGCGGCCGCAGAAAAGATCACAAGCATCAGCATTGGATTTTTCGACATGTGTTGCCCCGTCTTGCCCCGGCGCGAGGCTAGTTGATTGCGTGCGAGCAATCCACGCGTCGATGTTTCCACCGCGCCAACGCCCCAAAATTGCGTTTGCAGTCAGGCCGCGCCGAAAGGCGGGAACACCCACATGCCGTATTGCGTTGTGTTCCGTGGCGGTAGTTTGCCGCCAGCGGAGGATGACGGATGCCAGGCGTTGAGAACGATCATGTCGTGGAAAGCAGCACCGAGGCACGTGCGGCCGTCACCGGCCACAATGTGCGTTACGTGCTGATGTTCAGCACGATTGCGGTGATTGTGCTCTTTGCCGTCGTCTATTTCGCGACGCGCTGACCACGCGCTACAGCCGCTTCTTCCGTTTCGCGCTTTTCTTTTTCTTGCCGGACTTTTTCTTTGCGGGCTTTGACGCCGCCAATTTGAGCACGACCTCCCCGGACACCGGGTCCGTTACGCCCAGCCCGTTGCCGAGATCTTCGAGGCTGGCGCGGAATGTGTCGAGCAAACTGATCATCTCAGGCCGCGCTTCGGCCATTTTCTTGAAGCTGGCCCATTCGCCAATAATACAAAAGGTCTGATCGCCGGTTTTGACCAGCACGCCACCGCGAAAGCCCTTGAAGTTCGGCCGCGCCTTGCGGTGGGCTTCGATGAAATGCTCCTGCTGGCCCGGCTGGACTTTGAAACGCACGATGTTGAACGCCGTCATGTTGCCCTCTCCATGCTGCGGGCAAAAAACTGCCCCCGTTTTCGGGCGCGCGCAAGATCATAGTTCACGCTAATCATGCTCAACCGTCTCAATTCGCTGCTCCGGCCGCCGGAGCAGAAGGCCTCGCGCACCGCGCGCCTGATCGCGCTCGAAAGCGAACTCGAGTGATCGAAGCGCTGAGCGCCGATTGAACCGAGCTGTGAGGTGCGGTTCCTGAACGAGAGACGATTGGCTACCGGCTACCGGCCGGTCGATGGTGGCGATGTGTTTCCGTCGCCGAAATAGGAACAAACACGCGGCACCTGTCGTTCTCTTGCTGAAGCCTCGCGCCGCGAGGCGATCAGTCAGTGGAACTCCAAAGGAAAATTCCAAGGGAAACAAGGTGGAAAAATGAAAAAGACAAGTGTGATGCTCGCCATCGGTCTGGCGGGCGCGCTCGCCGCCGGTACGGCGATGGCGCAAAATAATTCACCGGCAAATTCACCGGCGCAAGGCAAGACAGCCGACAAAGCCAGCCAAAAATTCATCAAGGCGGCGATCGAAGGCGACATCGCTGAAATTGATATCGGAAAACTCGCGCAGGAAAAAGGCCAGAGCGAAGCCGTCAAGCAATTCGGCGCGATGCTGGTGAAGGACCACGGCGGACACAAGGCCAAGGCCGAAGAGGTGGCAAGCCAGCTCGGCGTGACGCCGCCGACCGGGTCGAGCTTCGGCGAAAAGGCGACTTACGCCAAATTGAAGCTGCTCTCGGGCGAGAGCTTCGACCGCTCGTTCGCGAAGTCCATGGTCAAGGACCACCAGGACGACATCAAGGAATACCAGAAGGAAGCGAGCAAGAGCGATCCGGCCGGCCAGCTGGCAAAGGAAACGCTGCCGACGCTGCGCAAGCATCTCCAGGCCGCGCAGCGGCTGACGACGGAGAAACAGTCGTCTCGTTAATACAGGAGTGAGGGCCTTTCGTTCGTCCCTGCTTGCGCGGGACCGGACGGAAGCCGTGACGCCCGCCGGCGATCCCCCGCGGCGGGCGTCGCTTTTTGAGTCAGCTGCCGCGATAGCGCGACCAGGCGCGCAGCGTGACGGCAAGCGCAAACACGGTCACGCCGGCAAACAGCCAAACCGTGATTGGCGCGCTGTCGCCGTTGGCGATCAGCGCTGCCATGCCAAAAAAGGCGACGCAGCCGAAAACATGCGAGCGCAGATAGCTGCGGCGCGCGGGCGCCGCCGCCTTGCCGGACCAGATGAAGCGGTCGAGCGCGAAGCGCGCGGCGAACTCGTCCTGCAAGGGCGCCGGCAAAATCGGCCGCGCCTGCTCGACGGCCATCTGGAAATAATAGCCGGAAAACCCAAGCGCCACGGCAACGACGCCGAGCATGAGCAGCGCGAAAGCGTGCGGGTTCATGCGTGGATGATTCCGCACGAACTCTTAACGGCGGCGGTAGGGTAATGAGAGGACTCATCGATATTTTTACCGAACGCGGGGATCTCGCCCATCTCGCTTTGCTGCTGTTAAAGACGGTCTTTCTTTTTCGAGCGAATAATTTCGCGAAATGTCGTCTCATAGCGGCAAAGCGGACATCGCATGACTCAACCCATGCGGATCGTGTGTCATTTTACACAAGGAACGAAGGGCTCGGTCGGCGGTTGGATCTGATCAAGTCAACCAACAGGAGACGTTCATGAACAATCCAAACCAGGACAACAAGGATCAGCAGCAGCAGCAAGGCGGCCAGCAAGACCAGGGTGGCCAGCAAGGTGGTCAGAAGCCCGGTCAGGGCGGCCAGCAGCAGCAGGGCGGGCAGAACAAGCCCGGCCAGCAGGGCGGTCAGCGCTGATTAAATATCAGGACTGAAAGGAAAGGCCCGGCAATCGCCGGGCCTTTCGGCCGTCTTCGGCAATCTGGGCAACTTGAAGCGCGTTGCCCGCGTTGCGTCAGGCCGCTTGCGCTTCCTGATTGACGGCACTTTCCGCGATTTCGCTTAAAGTCGCATCGGTCTTTTTTTCCTCGCCGAGAGTTTGCTCGAGCAATTGCACTGCATCGCTCAAGCCAAGCTCGCTTGCCCAGGTCTTCAGCGTGCCGTAGCGGGAGATCTCGTAGTGTTCCACCGCCTGCGCCGCCGCCAGAAGGCCGGCGTCGAGGGCCGGCGAACCTTTGTATTCCTTCATGATTTCCGCGCCTTCGTCGGTGATGCCGACGATGGCATCGCAGGTCTTGCCTTGCGGCTTCTTGTCGATCGCCGCGAAGACTTTTTCGAGCCGCGAGACGTGGCCTTCGGTCTCCGTCTTGTGCTTGGCGAAAGCCCGTTTCAGCTCGGGCGCCTGCGCCGCCTTCTCCATTTTGGGAAGGGTTGCCAGAATTTTCTTCTCGGCGAAGTAGATGTCCTTCAGCGTGTCGTGAAACAATTCATCGAGTGTCTTGGATTCTTTCCTTGCCATTGCGGCGGTCTCCTTCTGTTGAGACGAGAACGCCTGGCCGGCTCAATGTTTCCGAAATTAGACGGAACGAAATTGCGCGTTACCGCATTCGTAAGCGCGCACTTTCAACGCCGGGAGATTTCGATGGATCGCGACGTCTTTAACTCAACTGTCTCATGGGGAGCTATTTTAGCCGGTGGCTTCACCGCCGCGGCAGTCTCGTTGATTGTCGTGGCTTTTGGTGTCGGCGCGGGCCTTTCCGTCGTTTCTCCGTGGGAGGGCGAGGGTATTTCGGCCACGACAGCCAGCTGGAGCGCAGGCTTGTTCCTCGTCGTTGTCGCGATGATTGCGGCGACGTTCGGCGGCTATATCACCGGTAGGCTCCGCCATAGTTGGGAGGATGTGAACGTTCACGAACGGTTTTTCCGGGACACCGCTCATGGCTTCGTGGCCTGGGCCTTCGCCACGGTTTTGACCGCGACCGTGCTCGCAGGCGCCGGAACTCACCTGCTGGCCGCGGCTTCGGCGGGCGCAATCCCGGCGGCCGGCGCAGGCGCGACGCAGGCGACCAGCGACCGCGGCGATCTCTATGTCGACCGGCTCCTGCGTGCCGGACCGCAGACCGACGGACGCACGAGCAGCCCTGCGACCGGCCCTTCGGCCGATCAGGCCGCCACGCGGGCGGAACTGCTCAGGGTTATCGCGCCGGCGACGCGCAAAGGCGGCGATGTATCGCCTGACGATCGTGCTTACGCCGCGCGCGTGATTGCCGCACGGACCGGATTGCCGCAGGCCGATGCCGAGCAGCGGGTCAATCAGACGATCGCGCAGGCCAAGGAAGCGACAGACGGCGCCCGCCGGGCGGCCGCCAAGTTTTCGCTCTGGATTGCCGTTTCGCTGCTCGCCGGCGCGTTCTCCGGAAGCCTTGCCGCCGCGGAAGGCGGCAAGCTGCGCAATGAACGTTGGTACGAAGACGCGTCAACCGAAACCGCAACTGTTATCGTGACGAGGAGCTGACAATGCCAATCCTTCTCTGGCTGCTGGGCGTTCCGATCAGCCTCATCCTTATCCTCATGCTGCTCGGGGCGCGTGATCGCTCAGACACGCATTGTCGTTGGGCGGCGTGATGGAGGAAAAGCGATACGTGCCAGCGGCGTCGACGGGAAAGAACTTTCCGGCACTTACACGGTCATCGGCGGCGTGATTACGGTGACGGCAGAGAACGGCCAGCCAACTTCGAACGCAACTCGGCAGCACACCTGCGGAGACGGTCGCGAAAATGTTGTTGCGGGAGTTCGCACGACAAAGGACGCACTAGCCCGCGCGCGCATGGGGTGAGTAGCTCCTGACCTGGAAACCCGGCGGATACTTCCTGAGTTGATGTATGTAGTAGCGGCGGTTCCGTGCGATGGAGGAGTGCGCCATGTCGACAATATTCGTTTTTGCATCTGCTCTTTTGCTAGCAGCCGCGGTGTACGGCTCGGCCGGAGACCCGGCGTGGGCTGCCGGTGCAAAAAGCGAAAATGCGGAAAAGAGAGCCGAGTGCGCGCGCGAAGAGGTGCTTTACATCGGCGAGCTGAAAAGCTGGTGGATGAGGCGATGCATGGCCGGCAATACGCGGCCGTCGAGCAATCCGGCAGCGCATGAGCCGACGGTCCATCCGCCGGGCGCCGCGGGAATGCCGCGCAGCCCGACGCCGTTAGGTGCCGGCAATCCGCCCAGCACCGCGACCGGCAGGACAGCCCCCAGCAACGCGCCGGTTGCGCCAAGTGCCCCGACGGTCGGCTCCAGCGGCACATCGATCAGTGGGTCCGGAGCGACGTCCACAAGCGGGTCCAGCAACAACAGTATCGGAAGTTCCGGTGGTGGCCGGTAAGCCGCTCGACGGGCGGCCGGATCGTCTGATTAAAAAAGTGCTTTCGGAATTGCTTCAATTGCAACAATTCGGCTTAAGCCGGTGACGATCTTTGTCTTTTATACCGGCCTCAACGTCATGGAGACCGAAATGCCCGAACGCCGCCGCTATCCGCGAATCCGCATCCAGAAGGACGCAAAAATCGTTATCGGCACATTTTCAGTGCTCGATTGCGTGGTGCGCGATCTGTCATCCACCGGCGCCCGCATTGAAATTCCGGATGCGGCCGGCCTGCCCGAGGCGGTGGACGTGACATTCGATGGCGGTCGCACATTCCGGCCGTGCCGGCTCCGGTGGCGCAGCCCGAATGAGACGGGCGTCGAATTCTTCGAAGCGGCGGCCTGAGGTCATATCCGCAAAACGAGACGGGACGAGGCAAAAGAAATGCAAGAGCAGGACGCAGCCAGCCGATCAGCCCGATGCCAGAAATGCCGCTCGGATATGACGCACGTGACCGATCTGCCGCATCCGATCGCCCCGATGATGGTGCGCAGCATGTTCGTGTGCCGCGCCTGTAACCAGACCCGCACCTATATATTGCCGGCATGCCAGGCGGTGCCGGAGCCAACGCCCGTCGCCGCCGCGTAACGCGATCGCGTCGCGGTTCGCTGGAATTAGCCGCTTTTTAAATCAGCACATCAATCGGTTGGCTGGTTCTGGTCCCGCCGCAACTGAAAGCGGATGTTCGGATCCGGGTCCGTTCCGAGGTATCGGCCATCCCATGCATAGATCCCGTCCGGCGAACGCTGGGTCTTTGACATTTGCGCTTTGGGAGTAGCACTTTTCTTTTTGGATTCTTTGGCGGCCAATGCCGGCGTGGCCAACAGGGCCGCGGCGCCAACGATTGCTGTCACTATTGTCATGTTGCGCGATAGCATGGGGCACCTCTTGCTTGATTCCATTCGGGTCCGCTTGTGTCGCGCAAAATATCCGGACTGCCGCGATACTCAATACGGCCGGCCATCACATTGATTTGTGCCAATTTGTGTCCTTGTGCGATGAGTTGATGGAATAATGTGTGTACCAGGCAGGTTATGCGTTGTTACCAGGGGTATGGACCACGGAGACTGATGATGATCCGCATGATTTTTGCCACGGCCACTGTCGCTGTTCTTGCCGGGGTGGCCTTCAATTCAGAGCCGGTCAAGGCGTATGAAGCGCCCTGGTGTGCTGTGACCTCGAAGGGCAATGGGAATGCGTATTGGGACTGTCAATACAGCTCGATCGAAAAATGCCAGCCGAATGTGGTGGGAGCGGATCGCGGCTGGTGCAATCCGAATCCGAACTTCGTGGCCGGTCCCATGGATCACAGGCCCTCGGCGAAACGCCGCGCCCGGCCGTTGTAGCGAGGGCACGGAGCGAAACCCTTTGTGGGTCGTTGGAGGATCGCGATGAAAACAATCGGACCCGTTGTTGCGGCCGCTGTGCTTGCACTTGCGTTGATACCGGCCAGCGCGGAGCCTGTGCACCACAAGCGTCACACGAAGGCTGCCGCTACTGCGCAGCCACAGATTGCTTGCACCGTCGTCGGCTGCATTCCTGTTCCACGCGGCTGCCACCCCGAGATGGGCTACACGCCGGGCGGGACACCGACTGGTTTTGATGTGGCGGTATGCCCGAACTACACGCTTTACGGAAACCACCGCTAGCGTCCGCCCGGATCCCGGGACGCTTGAATCAACCATTCATTGGCCATTCATTCCGCGCCACGCAAAGTATTGGCCAGCTGTCTTGAGCTGTCAGGATACCAGTGCACCATCTGATTGCGGGACGAATTGGGAATGAAGCGCCGCGCTTTTATGAGACTGTTCGCGCGATGGAGGATGGAGGCTGGGTCTCGCGCCCGGCCTTTTTGCTTTCTGGACTGCACAGGGGGCTGCAGGTGGCGGTATGGCCGGTATAGACTGGCCCTCCGATCTGCCCGTCTGTTGCATGCGACTTGATGCAACATCATGCAATTTGGGGAGGCAGTTCTGGGGAGGGGACAGCATGAAACACAAACAACGTGTCTCGCGCTTCAAGTTGTTGCAGGCCGACCCCAAACCGGTGCTGGCCCAGGGCGAAGAGATCAAGGCGCGCTACAGCAAGCTTTTCGGCGTGTAAGTCAGCAGCCATGGGCAAAGACCGTCTGGCGGCTTTCAGCGATGGCGTCATCGCCATCATCATCACGATCATGGTGCTGGAGCTCAAGGTGCCGCACGGCGCGGACTGGTCGGTGCTGGCTGGCGTGGCGCCGAACTTCGTGAGCTATGTGCTGAGCTTCATCTATCTCGCCATCTACTGGAACAACCATCACCACCTGTTTCAAACCGTTACGCGCGTCGACGGGCTGATTCTCTGGGCCAACTGCCATTTGCTGTTCTGGCTTTCGCTCATTCCGGCGGCCACCGCCTGGATGGGCGATAATTTCCTGGCGCCGGTCCCGACCGCGGTCTATGGCGCCATCCTGTTGATGCCGGCGATTGCCTACCTTCTGTTGCAGAAGGCCATCCTGAGAAAACAGGGAGCGCGTTCGGTCCTCGCCAAAGCGCTCGGCCAGGATCTGAAGGGGAAACTCTCCGCGCTCCTGTACATCGCGGGGATCGCGCTGGCTTTCGTCAACCCCTGGATGTCGGTTGCGCTTTACGTTCTGGTCGCGGCGATCTGGCTCGTTCCCGACCGGCGGATCGAAAGGGTCATCGGCGAAAGCTGAGCGGGCCTGGCATCAGTCCGTATGGGCCGCCACGACGTGGCCTGCGACGATATAACCCAATATGAGCCGGCAGAGGATGTGCGTCCCTGCATCTATTATTGCCGCCGGCGAATGGGGCGGTCACTCATCGATGGTTCTGAACAGGCTTGCGATCACGCTTGCAAAGGCGCTTGCGGCATGAGCCGCAGGGACCGGAGAGCCGGCGGTCGGCACGGCGACAGCGGTGAGCTGTTCGCCGAAGCGACGGCGCATTATCGCAACGGCGCGTTCGTGCCCGGCGCAAAGCCTTTGCCGCACAATCCTCGCGCGTGATCCTCGCCATGTCGGCAGCCTCGTGCTGTCGGGGGACATCGCGCAACAACAGGGGCGCAACAACCAGGCGGTGAAACTGCTCGATCAGGCGCTTGCATTGGATGCCGCGCACCCGAATGCGCACGAACTCGATCGCGATGGCGCATCAGGCGCTCGGTCAGCGGGATAAGGCGATCCGGCATTTTACGCTGGCGATGGCGCTCGGGCTGCGCAATCCCGAATTGCTCGTCCGGCAAAGCGCCGCGGTGATGCCCTGTCTCAACCGGCTTGCCAAAGCGGGATCGCGGCAATTGCGGCTTGCCGAATTGTTCGACGGCGAGGATGTGGGCGCGATTGCGGAGGACGCGCTGCTGCTGGCGGTGCTGCGATCGAAGGCGGTCCTCGATCTGGAACTCGAGCAGTTTCTCACCGCCGCGCGCCGCGCGTTATTGCAGCGCGTTGGCGAAAGCGAGCCTTATGCGGCAGGGCCGGACGCACTCCGCTTCTTTTGCGCCCTGGCGCAGCAGTGCTTCTTTAACGAATATATCTTCGCGTTCGACGATGCGGAACGCGCGCAATCGCAATCGATTCACGACCGGATTGCGGACGCACTCAAGGTCGGCGCGGAGATCGCGCCGCTCGAGCTGGTCGTCGCGGCGGCCTACCGGCCGCTGCACACTTTGCCGCTGGCCCGCCTGCTTCTGAACCGGGAGTGGCCGGATGACATCGCGCAGCTGCTCGCGCAACAGGTGCGTGAGCCGCTGGAGGAGATATCGGATCGGCCGGATATTCCGGCATTGACGCCGGTCGATGATGCGCTGTCGCTGCAAGTACGGGACCAGTACGAGGAAAATCCCTATCCGCGCTGGAGCGTCGAGCCGCCGGTTGGTGCCGACGACGCTCGAAGCGTATTTGCGGGACCGGATCGGTGTCACGTCCTTGCAGGGCCCGATCAATGCGGACGGCATCGACATCCTGATCGCCGGCTGCGGCACCGGGTCGCATCCGATTGAACTCGGCGCGGCGGTTTTCAAACGCGCGCGTGCTGGCGGTCGACCTCAGCCGCGCCAGTCTCGCCTATGCGCGCAGGAAGACGCGCGAACTGGGGTTGCGCAACATCGAGTATGGGCAGGCCGATATTCTCAGGCTCGATGCGCTCGAACGCCGCTTCGACGTGATCGAGACAGTCGGCGTGCTGCACCACCTTGCCGACCCCGAGGCGGGATGGCGCGTGCTTCTGTCGCTGCTGCGCCCGAACGGCCTGATGCTCGTCGGCCTCTACAGTGCACTGGCGCGCCGCGCCGTTACGGCCGCGCGCGCGTATATCGTCGAGCGCGGCTTTCGCGCGAATGCAGAAGACATCCGCACCTGCCGGCAGGAGATGATCCGCCGCGAACAGGTGCCGCCGATGGGCGACTTCTCGAGCATGAGCGGCTGCCGTGATCTGTTGTTCAACGTCATGGAGCACCAGTTCACGATCCCGCGGATCAAGGCGTTCCTCGATGCCAATAACCTGACCTTTCTGGGCTTAAGCCAGGTGCAGCCCCAGGTGCTCAGGGATTTCAAGGCACAGTATTCAGGCGCGGACCACCTCGCCAACCTGGCGTCCTGGCACGCCTTCGAGCAGACGAACCCGCACGCGTTCAGCAACATGTATTTCTTGTGGGTGCAAAAACGCGAGCCGCGATGACATCGTCCGCACTGTCGCCACGGCGCTCGCGCGAGTTAATCTTCCGACTTCACCCGATGCCGCGCCACGCGTCTCACGCGATGAAGGTGCGGGCGCCGGTACTGATCCATGATGGCGCGGCAACCCGGATTAAGCTGGCTCCGGTTGTCCATCAAACAGTGAAACACGTCGTCGCGATTGGGAATCGCTGCCCAGCACACCCGGAATGCATCGCCGATACAGGACTGACGCTCTTCCGACGTCTCGGCGGCCGCGATCGGGCACAGGAGAGATGACGCCGAGATAGCCGTGAGCAGAGCCAGCGCCTTCATCGCGCAAGACGCATCCGGAATCCAACACCCTGGAATTTGCATGCCGCCCAACCCCTCCGTCCTTTTGAAGACCACCGTAGTGCGTCGAAGGCGCCGGCCCTATGGCCGAAGCGCAACTGTGGATAAGAAACGGACGAACAAAGTTCCGCGGGGTGAGGCCGGTCACGGTCTTTTGTCCGAGACCGGCGCGATTGAGGCAAATCAAGACTTGTTGGCTGTGTTCGCCGCAATATGCTGGCAGCGTTACAGCCGGGAAAACATGCAATGACGGCAATCGACACACGCGTGCGGCGCAACGTGGCGGCCACCGTTCTCGGTTACGCCGATGCTTTGGCCGCGCGCACGAGTGACACCGTGCTGCTGATCGGCCGGCTGGCAATGGGAATCATTTTCTTCCAGAGCGGCTTTGCCAAGCTCACGGGGCTGGGCGCGTTTGTCGGCAGCCTGGGCAATCGGGGCGTGCCGTTTCCCGATTTCTGGGGGCCGGTCGGCGCGATCAGCGAATTCACCGGCGGCGCCTTGATCATTCTCGGCCTGGGAACGCGTTACGCCGCGGCGCTTATTGTTATCTTCGTCATTATTGCGACCGCGATTTCACATCGCTACTGGGAATTCGCCGAACCGGCGCGGCGTCTCCAGCAGGGGCAATTCTACAAGAACCTCGCCATCACCGGCGGCGCGATGTTTCTTTTCATCTGCGCGGCCGGACGTTTCTCGCTCGACGCGCTATTGTTAAGAAAGCGCTAGGCGCGGCGGTCCGGCAGATATTGCGCCAGGCGCAGCCATTGCCCCCGCCGGCAAAATCGGCGGGTTGCGCGCGGAGAGCATGATGGATTTGTCCTACACCCAGAATCTCGAGGACTATCACCTCGCGCTCGCCTTCGCGGGCCAGGCGAGCGGCCGCTACATCGATATCGGCGGCGGGCATCCGGTGGCCGACAACGTGTCGTTCTGGTTCTATGAGCGTGGCTGGCAAGGCATCGTAGTCGAGCCGCAGCCGGCGCTGGCGGCGCTCACCGCGCGGTTACGGCCGCGCGACATTGTCGTTGAGGCGCTGGTCGGGCGCACGAACGGCGAGAGCGATTTTTTCCTGGTCGAGCGCCTGCACGGTTTTTCCACCACGCTCGAGCAGCACGCGCGAAAGGCCGAAGCCTTCGGCGCCGGCTTTCGCAAGCTGCGGTTGCCGGCGGTGACGCTGGCCTCGCTGTGCGAGACGCACAGCTTGAGCGACATCGATTTTCTCAAGATCGACGTCGAGGGCGCCGAGGCTGACGTGTTGGCCGGCGGCGATTTCAAGCGCTTCCGTCCCAAGGTGATCGTGGCCGAGGCGGTGGCGCCCGGATCGGGGGAGGCGGCCTGGCAGGACTGGGAGGCCAAGCTGCTGGCGCAAGGTTACCGCTTCGCGCTGTTCGACACGCTCAACCGTTTCTATGTCGCGGAGGAACACCCGGCGATCTTCGAACGCCTGCCGCGCGAACGCGCCGACTGGCACGCGGTGCGCCACATGTATGAAATCGGCCGCGCGCCGGAAAACGCAAACCATCCCGATCACACGCTGGCGCGCGATCTCGCGCGCGGCTTCTGGGCCATGTTGCCCTGGCTCGAGCCGGAGCTGATCGTTGCGCTTTTGGCGCGCGCGCGCGGCATCGAGGATGCGCACGAGCGCGCGGCGCTTGCCGCCATCGTCAACAGCGAGGCCTTTCGCCTTTCGCTCGGCCGCATTGCCTGCGGCTATGACGGCGGGCAGGTGGTGCAGGTGGTGGAAGAGTGATCGCTGACGGCCGCGCCGGGGCAGTCATATTTTTTTAACCAGGCCGGTTGCACCGTATCCGCTCACGGGAACGACGGGCACTTCTTCATGTACACCATCGCTATGGCCGCCGCGGCGGTCGGACGGAACAAGACTGCAATCTTGCGGGCCATCAAGACCGGAAGAATTTCCGTCGCCAGTGACGAGAACGGCGACGTGCAGATCGACCCAGTCGAACTGCACCGCATTTATCCGCCATTGCGGAGTGGCGCGAAAGGCGGCGAGCGCAACTGCCGCTGCATTACTCGCCGTTGCTGACGCCGGTCTGAGCGAGTCGGCCCCCGCGGCTCAGGTCAGGCAGGCTCTTTCAAGCCGCCTTTTTGCACTTTGTCATGAAGCTGTTTTTGGCAGCGCCATGCAGCGGCTTGCCGTCCTTGCTGACGGCTTTGCCTTCGCAGGCGTCGCGCTTGCATTTGTTCAGGAAGCTGGTTTTGGCGGCGCCGTGCAGCGGCTTGCCGTCTTTGCTCATCGCCTGGCTGTCGCAGGTCTGCGCCATCGCGGTGCCGGCGGCAAAAGCGGCGATCAACGCCGCAAGAAGAATGCGTTTCATTGTTTCCCCCATTGACCTGCACTCACAAGTCAGCAGTGCAAGTCAATGCATTTGACCATGAGATCAATTCGTACTCAATGGACAGCCATTGTGTGTATCGGCAGCTGACGGAAGGCGACGGCTGCAATCGCTGCGGACGTCCGAAAGGCACGCGCGGTTCGGCTGCGGGTAGCCGGGAACCATTGACGTTTCTCAATGCGCCGCATTTTAACATGCGTCACTCTTGCTCCCGGCCAGATCCATGGCCTGATGAGCCCGATGCCGGGAGGCACCTATGAAGAAAATAAGCATCCTCGGTTTGTTGGCTGCGACTGCACTGTTCAGCGCGGCCCCCGTCTCGTTGCAACTCTCGCAAGACAAGTTGTCAGTCTCACTTGACGGCGCCAGCGCTCGCATCGGCGAGCCTCTGTCAGCCGGAAGCGTCGCAGGCGTCCATCGTCGCGCTGGACGGCGCGCAGCACGCGGCGCCTACTATGGCGGATACGACAATGCCGGATACGGATACAGTGGAGTCGGATACGGCGGAGTTGGATATGGTGTCGAACGGCGGGCCGCACGCCGCGCGTATTACGGCGGATACGGCGGAGATGGCATGGCTGCCGCCGGGGCCTATGCGGGAGCGGCGTATAGCGCCGGCAGCAACAGTTATCCCGCCCGCGCCACGTTCACTCAAGGCTACATGCCGACCGGCTACTACGGCCCGGTGTGCGACCCGAGAGTCGATCGCTTGTGCCAGTGACGCGCCGGTCTACTTCTTGGCCGGCGGGCTCGGCTTTCGCCTTCAGCTCCGCAAGATCGCCGCTCAGCTTCGCCAGCGCCGATTTGAGCGTGGCAATCTCGGCGCGGGCGGCCGCGAGATCGCGGCCGGCGGCGACGATCTTGTCCTGCGTCTCGCGCGTGAGCTTGGCGAGCGCCTGCTGGAGATATTCGACATTGGACTGAAGGCAGCCGGTGCGGCGCTCCATCTGCTTTTCGGCGGTGCAGACTTCCAGCCCGCGGATGTCCTGGGCGGCGGCGGGCAAGACGAGCGCCAGCATCAGCAGGCCCGCAGCGCGCAGGGGGCAGCCTGCTGCGGATCGACGATAATAATGAAGCTGCGGTTCGGGCGTCATGCCCGCAACATGACACGATCGCACGGCGATTTAACCGGGGCTTTGCTGCAATTTTTAGCGCGAACTCTCGGGGACCTCGCGCGCCCTGGATAGCGTGACCGTATGGGTTTCGTTACAGAGCGGGCAACGGACGCGCATCGTAAATGAGGCCGGCACCGCTGCAAGATCGCCGCCGTTCGTGCGGTAGCCGCTGTTGAACTCGCGGCCGGTTTTCGGGCAGCGCACCATCAGGACGCTCAATGTTCCACTCCAGGTCAGACCAATGTCCGGCGCAAAATGCGCCGCTGTCCGATTACTGGAGTGGACGTGACCTTCCTTGATCGAGATCAAATTGCGCAACGCAATCCGGAATTCCGGCACGTTTTCTGCCGCCGCAAGTTGCACTGACGCAAAGCGCACGGGCAGCGCGCCCAAATTTCGCAGAAAGTATCGCTTGGTACAGCTGCCAGTACTGCGTACGTTTAACTGCCGCGTGCGTCAAAGCGGCTCGTCGTCTTCGCGGATGCGCTCGACCTGGCGGTCGCGCACTGTCTGGATGTCGGCGAGACACTCGTTGAACCGCAAGGTGCCGGCGGCAAGGCCCCATTTTTCGCACAGGGCCCGGCTCTCGGACAGCATTTCGCCGGCGCGCTGCTGCTCGAAAATGACGCGCGCTGAAGCGGCCGCGCGCCAGGCCAATACGAGGAATATGGCGGCGACCAGCACGATGATGCCGATGGTGGCCAGATGCCATAAAGCGACCTGGCCGCGCGTTTCGCCGGTGCTGGACATGTGATCGCTCCTTGGTCGCTCCCTGGGCCCCCGCCGAGGTGCAATCACTTTATGTCCGTATCGTCCGTTCGTCTGTGAAGCAGGTCACGCAGATCAGATGATCAACGTTGCACCGAGACCAGCAGGAATATCCACTGAGTAAAGGCGTCATCCAAATACCAGTTCTTCGAACGAACTAATGCTTTTTCGCGCCAGACATAAATTTTGTCGCGCTTGTCCTATTAAACGTCGTTTTTGACCAAGACCCGAAATGACGAGGTCGTCTAGGTGTGGCGTCGTTGCCAGCCGACCCCGTCGACTTTGCGATCATCACCCTCGATCGTGGGTAATTAAATGTCAGCCTCCGCAGATATCTTGTCGTGCAATCGCTCTGCTACTCAATCAGCCAGCAAGGTCGCGGTCTTGTTCAAGAAGTTTTTCGCCAAGTTATATGTTGCGCTCGATGAAATGCAGCGCAAAAGAGCCGCCGAAATAATTCGGCGATACAAATATTTAATACCAAAAAGCGACGAGCATTCCGATGAACAAAAAAAGGCGTTTCTGTCCGAGGAGGCAAATTACGAATCGCATCAGTTTTGGCGTGATATTCCCTGGGTGTGAGCGCCGTGCCTCAACGGCATAAACATTGCAAAGGATTTTAGATATAGCCCTCGACGTCGCCATCATGGCGGCGATTATTGCATCGTTCCTGTGGGGCGGGCACGCGTCTAGGACGGAGCGGATCGCTGACAAATCCGGTCAAACCTCTCCCTGCAAAGCGTCCGGCATGTCCGACACCGTGTCCGCATTACCTGATTTTGGAGCGCGAGGTAAACGACCGAGTCCCTGCACGGTCGGGCGGCAGTGAACGCCGCCGTTCGCATCCGCGTCGCAAAGCTACTTCAACGAATTAGCGATACTCGTGAATGTCGAGTTCAGCTTGCTGCCGACGGTGTTGACGGCGGCGATGATCACGACCGCGATGCCGGCGGCAATTAGGCCATATTCAATTGCCGTGGCGCCTGACTCGTCCTTTAGGAACGCAACAAGTTTTGACATGGTACGCCTCCAGGGTTGTCGCGAAGCGCGAGGCTAGGCGTTGCAGTGTTAAAGAAGTTTTCGCGAAGCGCGGAGAGTTGTGCCGGAAGTTCAGGCGCGTGACGCCGTCCCATGCGGAAACTTACGTAGACCGGCGCGGTAAGTCGTTATGGAACCGCACATGTTCCGTCGCGCCGACGGAAGTTGTTCCAGCCGCAATGTCGTCATGGTGCGCCGGAACCGCGCCATCACAATCTGTTTAGCGCCGTAAGACGTGTGCTTTTCGCAACAACGTGGACAAAGTTTTCAGGAACGGCCGCGCGCGCGAGACGTTTTCCTTCGTGCAGCAAGAAGGAGGTTCTTATGAGAAAACTTGCCATCGGAATTCTGGCTGCGGCCGGCGTCGCATTGTCAGTGCCTGCCAGCGCGCAAGGTGTGTGGGTCGGCGCAGGCCCAGTCGGCGTAGGTGTGGGCGTGGGGCCGGTTTATGACGGCTATTACGACCACGGCTATTATGGCCCGGCCTATCGCAGCTACGCTTATGACAATGACGGTTACGCCTATGTCGGCGAGCGGCATTGCCGCATCGTCCGCGAGGATTTCAACGGGCGCTTGAGGACAATTCGCCGCTGCTGGTAAGTCCAGTCGCAGCGCTTGCTTCGAGAGAGACCCCGGGCCTTTGGTCCGGGGTCTTTGCGTTTAATGTCAGGGAAATTCGGCTTACTTTTGAAATTATTGGCGCGAGCCCTCGAAGGGGTATGTGGGCCGGTTTCAGCAAGTAATTTAGACCGTCATTTAAAGGCGTCGTTCAGCAGATTTGCGAGCCTGGCACCTGCCAATGCCACTCTTTGTTTGGCGAGCCGCAGCGCTCTGGCCTTGTATTTTTTTGTCAGCGTATAAGGCCCAGCCCCGTCGCCAACCGGTGGATCATAAACGTAGTCTTTTGCTGCACTAAAACTCTCGTCGATCCATTTTTTTTCGTCACTGATGGCGATCTTTTGAACACTAGGTTTCCGAAGCTTGGTAGCGGCTAGGATTGCATCATTCACAGCGTTACTGGTGCCAAGCACGTCGTCCCAAAACGTATGCAGTTTCGGCGCGCTGCAGCCGGTCCCGCATTTAATTTTGACGCCATTTCCACCGGCATCGCCGTCCGGCTGACCATGCGTAAATCGGGAGGTTGCATGGAGCGGTTGATGAACATCGCCCACCAGGTGGAGAAGCCACGCCAGATCATAAGACTGCACGTCATCGGTCGCGCCGGCGTCGGCCAATTTTGCCCGAAACGCCGCGATCTGCGTCTGAGCGTTCGGTGCGACCGGGTCATGCAGCGTCGTATGGTCTGGTGAGAAGGGCAGATCGATGAAATGCCAATATTTGTGCATGAAATGATCGGCATAACCGATGTTTTGGGAGGCTTCGGGGCCCGGCGGCGGGCGGTCGCCACCATCGGCTCCGTCCGAATGATAGTCGGTGGATCGCTTAATAGCGTCAGGCCAGGTCGCTGCCATGACAAATGCAACCCGGTCCCGCTGGTCGGCCGGAATATTGGCGGTCCATATCGCGTACATTGGGTTGAGTTTGAGCAATTGCGCCGCGCGCGCCTGGGCGGTCGGGGTCATTTTGGCCCAGGCATAGGCAGCAACCTCCATATGGCCAAAATCTGTCCCACGCCTTTGCGGGCGAACAAATGACCGCGCATGTCGTGACAACGATGAGTGATATAAACTTCCGCATCCGCACAAATGAAAAACTAAGTCCAGGCACACCTCGATGAAGCATGGCCGACTCCGTCATTTGTAATATAAAAGAAGAAATAGGCTTTTAGGTTTCTAGCCCAATCCTGAGGAAGGGTGTGTGACCTAGTTCACTTGAAAGACAGGCTGATGACGTTTTCGAGAATCTCTATTCAGGCAGCAACTGAATAACAAACTGTACTTTCCTTACCAGTTCATAATAT
The DNA here is from genome assembly GCA_963817815.1 of uncultured Alphaproteobacteria bacterium. GTDB lineage: Bacteria > Pseudomonadota > Alphaproteobacteria > Rhizobiales > Xanthobacteraceae > Pseudolabrys. The sequence continues at coordinate 154,486 of CAWFPY010000002.1, forward strand.
CGCGATCTGCCGGCGATGCGATGAGCGCTCTGAAGTATGGCGGAGACCGCCTTCTTTCTGATTGCAAAGATAGGTCATCGAACAACTTCGCGATCAATTAATTGAATTTGCGATACCCACAAACCTACCCCCGAAATATTCCAGTGCAGGGGGCGATTGCGGTCGTTTCGCTCGCCGCCACGACCGTCCGCTTTCGGGGGTAAAGCGGACATTAATGCGCGGTGGCGCTCTTGACCTGCGCGGCAAGGTCCATGAACGCATGTGGTGAGCGCCGGTTCGATCTAGTGATCGGCGCCGACGGATTGCATTCGGACGTTCGTAGTCTTGCGTTCGGGCCGCAGTATCAGTTTGAGAAGCAGCTCGGCTACGTGGTTGCTGCCTTTGAGGTCCGTGGTTATCGTCCGCGCGATGAAGATGTGTATTTAATGTATGGACAGCCCGGACGGATGGTTGGGCGCTTTACATTGCACAATGATCGGACGCTATTTTTGTTCGTTTTTGCCGCCAGCAGCGGTTCACTGCCGGCGACTCTCCACTTACAAAAAACAATACTGCGCGAAAAATACGGCGATGATAAGTGGGAATGCCCGCGCATCCTGGATGAGCTCGATCGCACGCATGAACGTTATTTCGACCGCGTCAGTCTGATCAAAATGGAAAAGTGGTCGCGAGGCCGTGTTGCCCTCGTAGGAGATGCCGCGTTTTGCGTGTCCTTGGTGACCGGGCAGGGTTCGGCCCTTGCAATGATTTCTGCCTACGTTCTGGCGGGCGAGCTTGCCAACGCTGACGGACGACATGAACAGGCCTTCGACAATTACGAAGCGTTTTTGCGCGCCTATATCAACACGAAACAGCGGGGTGCCGAGCGCTTTGCGTCCGTCTTCGCACCAAAGACCCGTTGGGGCCTGTGGTTTCGCAACCAAGTGATAAAGACGTTCGCGATCCCAGGATTTGCAAGGTTTTCAGTAGGCAGGGATATCATCGACACCCTGCAAATTCCTGATTACCGTTGGCGACCGCGTTCCGAGCGAGCCAAAAGCAAAGAACCGGATGAGCAATTAACGGGCGACTAAGACTACTGTTAGTATACAGCTCACACTGATCGCCAAATATGACGTGATGATCAGTCTCAAGACCGCGCATAACCTACCGCCTCACGTACGGGGAATTGTCCGCTATTGGCACTTAGCGGACATGGCGTTTTGCACTGCCGATGTCCGCTTTGGGTCGTTAGCGAGCATCTCGCGACGCTGGGATGTAGCGAAATTGACGGTGTTGAAACCGCAATGCTTGCAAGCGTCAAGCCGACTGCCCCAGCAACCCCTTCGCATCCCGGAGGTCCGGCGTGTCGAAACCCTCGCTGAACCAACCATAGATCGGCGCGAGGAGGGCTAGGGCTTCGGAGCGTTTGCCTTGATCGCGCCAAAGACCTGCGAGGCTGGCCGCAGCACGCAGCTCGAAAAGGTGTGCCGCTTGCGAGCGACCAATTGCAATTGCGCGCTGGAAGCATTCTTCTGCGGGCTCCGGACGCCCCATCGAAAGGAGAACATGACCGCGGATACGACACGTCTCGGCTGTCAACCAATGCTCGCGAGTACACTCGGCAATTTCGAGGGCGCTGTCTGTAGCGGCTAGGGCTCGATCAGCACGCCCCACGGCGAGCTCGGCCGAAGCAAGAATAGTGAGTTGAGCCGGACGAAAAACGAAATTCTGGATGTGCTCACAATCGCGTATCGCACCGGTTATTTCGTCCACCGCGACGTCAGCACGGCCAGAACTTACAAGCGGCACAGCGCCGAACGCCCGTCCATAAGCAGCCCATTGTGGCATTTCGTGCTGTTGTGCGTATGTGCGTAGTCGAGACGCGTATTCGATCAAGGCGCTGTGATTGCGGCCGACAAAGTTGACCAATACCCCACTAAAGAACCAGGCATACGCCTGGCTGTTCACGTGACGCAGTTCCGCCGCCAGCGACAGCGCGTCGGCGGCGACTTGCTTTGACTGGTCCTGGAATCCGAGGTGACACAGTGCAAGCGCAAGGTGCAATTTCGCCCCGAGACCCGTGTCGTGGACGAGACCGAGCGCTGCAAGCCCGTGGCGTTCCGGCTCGTACAGCTCCCAGCCTCTACGCGCATGATCGGCGGCTCGCTCGAACTCGCCAATGGAGTTGCAGACCGCGGCTACCATCCGGTGTCCGACGCAGATGACGGCATCGTCCCCGTCCCTCTCACCTTGTATCAACGTCTCTTGAGCCAGGTCGAGAGCGCTGTCGAAGCGCGCGAGATTGTAATACCCGACAAGAAGCCCGTTTTGGACGGCGAGCCGAAGCCGCATATCTCCTGCGGCCTGCAGCAGGTCTGCCGCTCGCTTGTAAGTCGCCACGGTCTCAGCCGCAGAGTAACCTTTTGTGGCGACGTAGACCGCGCCCAATATCGTGCGTAACAATAATTCGCAGCGATTGCGCTCGCGCTCGTCAGTAATCTGATCCAGCAGCTCCAGGCCTTTCGTCAGATGCGAAAATGCCTCCGCGTTGGCCGAGCGTAAACTCGCGAGTTGCCCGGCTTGCACCCAATAAGTTATGGCCTTGCCAGGCTCGCCCGCCTCGGAGAAATGATGCGCGACAATCTCTGGCTGTGCAGCGACGAGGTCGGCAAACGATTGCTCGAGAGCGCCGGCGATCGCGGCATGCAGCTGGGCCCGTCGGCCCTTCAGCAGACTTTCGTAGGCGGCATCGCGAATCAGGGCATGACGGAAGCTATGGCGCTCGTTGGCGCCGATACCGGTTGCAACAATCAGTCCAGTCCGGCGCAGTTCGTCCAATGCTTCGCGGAGACGCTCCTCCGTCAATCCGGACACCGCCGTCAGCAACGAGCGATCGAAGTCGCGCCCGATGCACGCCGCCATCTGAGCGACAGCCCTTGTTGTCAGGCGATCCAACCTGGCCATCAATGAATCGTGCAGTGTCGCGGGGATCGCCGTCGGCGAAAGCGGACCCGCGATCTCGTAGCGATCTTCGGCATCCCGCAATATGCCGCTCTCGACAACGGTTTTCGTCAACTCCTCGAGAAACAGGGGCACGCCGTCTGCGCGATCAAGTATCTGATTGAAAACAAGACTTGGCAGCACCTTTCCGTCGGTGATCTCCCCGACGAGCGCCGCTCCCTCGCGGCGCGACAACCGTGACAGCGATAACGTGGTGACGTGGGCATGGCGTGCAAAGGGCGCGACGAATTCGGAGCGGGCGGTGATGAGCACCAGCATGCGAGCGTTTTGCGCGCGCTCGATCAGGGCAGTCAGCAGTTCGAGGCTGGTCGGGTCAATCCACTGCACGTCCTCGAACAGTATCATCAGCGGCTGCCGTCTCGATAAACTTAGGACGTGCGACAGCGCCACTTCAAAGATCTTTTCCTTGCGCTGTTGCGGTGTGAGCTCTGGCGGCCGGTGGCGGCCCGGAGCCGGCAAACCGAGCAACTCGGCAACCAGGCCAACCTGCTCGGGAGGTGCCGGCGACGGCGCCAGTAACTCGTTTAGCTTGTCCAGCCGGTCGCCGACCGTCTCATCGCCCTGAAATGCGGCGGCCCGCTCGAAATAGCTGCTGATGGGGAAAAATGCGCTGGCGCTATGATATGGCGAGCAGAAAAATCGGACCTGCAGATGCGGTTCATCGGCCAACCGTTGCTGCAATGCGTGGACCAGGTGCGATTTGCCGATCCCGGCTTCGCCGGCAATCACCACGACGCGGCCTTCGCCGTCGACGATTTGCCGCCAGCGGCTGCGCAGCAGTTCGAGTTCGGCCGTGCGCCCGACTAGCGATGACCAGCCGGCCACATGTCGCGCCTCAAATCGGCTCTCCGCTGCGCTTGGCCCGAGCACTTGCCAAGCCTCGAGCGAGGGGCTGACGAGAGCGCGGTACTCAAAGGCTCCACCGGCAACCCGGCGAGTGCTTGCGCTGACGACGATTGTCTGTGGCACGGCCAATTCGTGGAGTCGCGCGGCCAGAGGGGGAGGTTCGCCAACCACGCTGGCCTCTTGCGCGTAGCCGGCGTTGCCGAGTTCGCCCACCACTACGAGTTCCTGTGGCAATGCCGATCCGCAGTTGCAGTTGAGCCGTGGGCACTGCCGCCAAACCACTGACCGGATCGATCATGGTGAGGGCCGCACGGATGGCGCGTTCCGGATCGTCCTCCTGTGCCTGCGGATATCCGAAGTAGATCATGAGGGTGTCGGGCGTATGCTTGGCGACATATCCCCCGAAACCACCGACGATGTCTCGCACGCGGCGATGGTGCGCGTTCATCATAGCGTACAGCTCTTCCGGATCGAGACGCGCCGACGGTGCGGTTGCGCCTACAAGCATCACAGTCATTTGACGGCGCTCGGCGCCACCGCCAAAGTGGGACGCCGGCGGCGGTTCAGCGGCAGGTTTCTCCCCTGGCGCGAGATCGGAAGGTCCTCGGGCCGTCGACGCACCCGATGCGACGACCTCGCGCTGCTGCGGCGCCGCATCAGCAAAGGCTTCCGTTCCTTCAGCTACCGCTCCGACAAAACGGAATCCTTTGCGGTGCACGGTACGGATAAGGCGCTGCTGCTCGCCATTGTCGCCGACCGCCGAGCGGGCTGAATTGATACGGCTGCTCAGCGTTGCATCCGAAACGACGCGTCCCTGCCAGACATCGGCGAGCAACGCGTTCTTGCTGACCACGTGTTCGCGGTTGCGAATAAGGTTGTGCAGCACGTCGAACACTTGCGGCTCAACCGCAACGAGCATGCCCGCGCGACGCAGCTCTCGTCGATCGCTGTCTAATGAACAATTCTCGAACAGATACAGCAAGTTGCTTGGTCCGCGCTACGGGCATTCAAGATAGCGACCGCGTCAGCAAAAGCAAAATCAAGCCGTTCTAAAAGCAAAATCAAAGGTTTCTGCTGATGCTCTCCAAGCTCCGACGGGGCTTTTCTGCCATGAAAGCGCGATCAACGAAGCTTGTTGAGGCCTTAGTTCAGCAGCGCGGGAGAGCGTGATGGTCCGACAGTCCAGACTCTTTGCAGCCGTATGCGCGGCTTTCTTCCTGACGCTTCTCGGAACTTCCCAATCATTCGCGATCACTTTGACGGTGCAGGGCGGGGGAAACGGCATGACCTGCACTCCCGCTGGATATAATCTGACTGGTTCTACGCCAGCCGCCAGCAGCGCGGTTTGCTCCGAGACTAACGGAACTTTCGCGGCGACCGGCGCCGTTGAGTCCAGCGCTAGCGCCGGCCACGTCGGCGCATCTACAAACGTCGCGGCGATCGGCCCTGCCGCGGGAGCCAATTTACAAGGGACGGCTATCTATACCGACGTTTTCTTCTTCCACTCGTCGATCCCAACACAGACCAGCACGACGGTCTCGCTCAACCTGGATGCGATAGGCACGATGGCTGTCGGCGGGCTGTTTGCGGTCGCCAGTGTCAGCATGCAAGCCAATATCGGTGGCTCCGTTAGCCTTCTCACAAGTACCCTCGACACGACGGCGCCTGCGCAGTGCACCAGCACGTTCAGTGGCAATGGGGGCTGCTCGGGCGCCATCTTTACCGGCGGCTCCGTGACGACGGCGTCTGCGCTGGTCGGCCTAGACACAGCTGTGCTCGTTCAATTACGTCTGGATACAAGTGTGAGCGCAGCAGCTACCGGATCCTCGTCCAGCTCCCAGTTCAGCAACAGTCTGGATTTCCCGATCGGTGTGGCGCTCTTCAATCTCGCTCCTGGCATCACAGTAGACGACGCGCCGGACAGCTTCGTAACCAACAATATTTTCGCACCGCCGACCGGCGCGACGCCGCTCCCCGCGGCGCTGCCACTCTTTGCCGGGGGACTTGCTGCGATTGGTTTGCTCGCTCGGCGTCGGAAGCGGATACATTAACATGCGTGCACTGGGAGCATTAGGCTGTGCTTTAGGCATTGTGATGTTTGTGATCGTTAGCTCGCCCGTGGCGCGGGCGACGACGACATACACTTATGTCGGCAACAATTATGGTGGGATCATTGATAGCCCGGACCAGCCGGGCACTTATACCTCGAACATGTTCATCAGCGGCTTTTTCACGGTAGCGACCCCGCTTAACGCAAATCTGGCAGGAGACATCACTGCCGACGTGCTGCACTTTTCACCACGACCGCTGCCCAATGAAGTAAGGCCGATTTGACGCCGAAGAAGCGGGATGCATTCGCGCAACTGCCGGTTTCCTTTAATCGAGTAGTACGGCCGATGTCCGCTATTGGCACTTAGCGGACGTCGCCTAGTGCGCTGCACATGTCTGCTTTTGACCCAAAGCGGACATCCAGAGCGCGCGGTTATTGCCGCATTTAGGGCGCTTCCATACCGAAGACTTCGCGCAGGCCGCGCCGGCCGATGGCGGTGAGGCGAAGAGCGCGTGACCCTCGCTGACGCACGAGCCAGCCGCGCTCGAGACAGCAGCGGCATATCTCGGCGCCGACATGGCCGGCGATGTGATAGCGCCGCTCGCTCCAATCCAGGCAGGGTCGGCAGAAAATGCGGCGGCTGCCGGACGCCGGCATGAGCACGCTGCCGAAGCCGGAGAGGAAGCGCTTTCCGGCAACCGTTAGCTCACCGCCTTCGTCGTCCAGGACGACGTATTTCTTTCGCACTAGCGCCTCGGCGATGGCGACACCTAAGCGGCCGGCGAGGTGGTCGTAACAAGTGCGGGCGAAACGCAGCGCATCGTCCTGCGCCGAGCGCGGCTGATAGCGCGCTGGTGTCTCCAGCGCGGCCACCGCCTTTATGCTTTCCAGCATTTTTGCCACCAGAGGTGAAGCAATCCGATAATAGCGGTTGCGTCGTTTTTGCGTGACGGTGAGCAGCCGCGCCTGCCTCAGTTTGCTCAGATGTTCACTGGCGGTCGCTCGCGAGATCCTGGCGAGCCCGGCGAGCTCGCTGCTGGTCAGCGCTTGTCCGCCCATAAGTGCAGCGAGCATGGTGGCGCGCGCCGTGTCGCCGACGAGCGCCGCGATCTCGACCATGTTGGCGGCGGCAACCATGTGGCAGTTTACCGCGGCGGTAAATCGCCTGGCAATCAGCGATAGTTCGGCAGCGGCCGAACCAACTCGGAGGCGGCGCGCTCTAGATTGGCGCCATCAAGAGGGAGACGCGCCATGATGCAGCGATTGCGGGTAGAGCCGTACTCGAGCTATCTCGAACGCCGACGCAAAGGGCCGATCTATCCAGTGACCGTTGCCGGCGGCTTTGTGTTCCTGTCCGGCCTGCCACCGTTCGAGCCCGGCACCGGCGAGATCAAACGTTTGTCATTCGAGCGCCAGGCCGAGATCGTCCTCACGCAAATGCAGGAATGCCTCGAGGCTGCCGGCTCGTCGCTGGCGCAAGTGCTCAAATGTAATGTCTATTGCACACCAGAGCCAACACACTTCGCTATCTTCAACGATATTTACGCGCGCTATTTCCCGTGCAAATCCTCGGCACGTATCTTTCTGCATGTGCCGAGCTTCACTGGGCCATTCGACATCGAAGTCGATTGCGTGGCGGCGGCTTAGCGGGTCGTCCGCTATTGGCACTTAGCGGACATCGGCTTGTGCGCTGCACATGTCCGCTAATGACCCAAAGCGGACATTGCGACGCCACACGGGCCCATCAGAATATGGAATAACAGCACGAATGCCGAGCGCTTGAGCAGGGCCAATCAGCGTCGCGACACACGCATCCGCTGACCGATCAGAACCGTTGCTACAACGGCGGTGGCAAAAACGATGGTCTCAACATCGATTGGCTCGCCGTTCACGGGCCACGCGAGTGCGACAATCACAAAAGGCTGCAGCAGCATGACTTGCCCGACGCGTGCGATGCCGCCGACTGCCATCGCCGCGTTGAAGACGAAAAACGCCATATATTGGCTTACAAATCCGACATAGCCGAGACCGGCCCACGCCGAAATCGGCGCGCTCACTAAATTGGGCGGCCACGTCAAAAATGTCGCCAGTGCTGCGATCGGAAGGAAAATCACCACCTGCCAGGAGATGACTTCCCATCCGGGCATCACGGCCGCGAGGCGACCGGACAACGTATATCCAAGTGCCCCGCACGCGACCGTACCGAGCAGGAACAAGTCTCCGGCAGAAACGACGCCCCCTCCGTTCCGACGAAGCATGAATGTTAAAACGAAAGTTGCGCCAATAACGCTCGCCAACCAGAAACCGACGCTTGGCCGCTCGTGGGCGAATATCGCCGCTGCGGCCGCCGTTGCGAGCGGGATGATGCCGAGTACGACGCCACCATGAGCGGCAGGTACCGTCACCATCGCGAGTGCTGCGAACAAGGGGAAGCCGACTACGGTGCAAAGTGCGGCACCAAACAGTTCCGGCCAGAGCGATCGCGGCGGAATACGACGCCGCTTCATACTGAGAAGAACAAGGGCTGCTGACCCAGCAAGCGTCGCACGTGCGACTGTCAAGAAGAAGGCGTCGAACCCGGATAGCGCAAGGCGCGTCGCCGGAAGCGTACCGGCGAACAGGCACATGCCAATGAAACCGAGCAACAATCCAAGTCTATGATGGGAGGTGGCCATGAGCGGTCGCCGCTAGACGGCGGAATATCCGAATTCTGACTCGTATCTTTGCACGCGAGGTAGACGTCCTTTTTGGTGAAATCGGCAAAAAAGCAACCCGGCGATGATGAAAATGCCCGCGAATGGCCGTTTGGCCCTGAAGCAACGAGCAGCATGCCGCGACGTCACTTTACCGGGCTGGGCGATCATTGGTAGGCTTTTGAACACAAATGACGACCGTTCCGGGGAGGATAAAAAAATGATCACGACAGCACGTGCTCTCTTTGTAGGCGTCGCGACGATCAGCCTGATGATGGTCGCCCCAATTGCGCAGGCGCAAGACAAGACGATCAAGATCGGCGCGCTGTTCCCGATATCGGGACCAGGTTCGTATTTCGGCGCCCAAGACAAGCAAGGCGTCGAGCTCGCGCTGGAGCAGCTCAATAAGACGGGCGTGAACGGCTATAAATTCGCTGTTCAGTATGAAGATTCGAGCTGCGGGCCGCTGCCGGCGACCCAGGCGGCCAAGCGCTTGATCGAGCAATTCAAGCCTGACGTCATCATCGGCGAAGAGTGTTCGGACGCCACGCTCGCCGTCATGCCGATCGTCGAGCAGGCGAAGGTCCCACTGCTCAATGCCGGCTCTTCCGCCATCAAGGTCACCGAGCCGGGCAATCCGTGGACATTCCGGATTATGCCGAACGAGGTCATGCAAGGCGTCAACCTTGCCGACAATGCCTATAAGCGGCTCAACGCGCGCACCGCTGTCCTGCTATTCGAAAACACCAATGCCGGCATCGGCAACGCACAAGTATTCAAGGATAATTTCACCAAGCTCGGAGGCAAGGTGTTGGCGGAAATCGGCTTCGGCCGCGACGTCAACGACTTTACCTCGATCGCAACCCGCGTCGCCGGCCTCGGCAAGATCGATGTGATCCCGACATATACGCTGGAAGGGCAGGGCCTGAAAATCACGCAGGCGCTGGCCCAGGCCGGGGTGACCAAAGGCGGCGGCGGTGCTGCCATTCAGATTGGCACGATTTGGCTGCCGTTCGGCTTTGAGCAAAAGGCCGGGAAAGCCGCTTTGGGTTATATCCGCATCGTACAGTTCGATCCGACCGAGACCCGCGATGCCGTGAAAAACTTCAGCGCGGCGTTCAAGGCGAAATACAACGCCGATCCGACGCACCTCAATGCGCACGCTTATGATCAGATCATGCTGATTGCGGATGTCGTCAAGCGCGGCGGCAAGGATCCGCAATCGATCCGCGACGGCCTCGCCGCCACCAAAAACTATGTGGGCGTCACCGGCAGTGTGGAATTCGACAAGACCAACCAGAACACCAAGATGGATACCGTCCATTACATGGAAACGAAGCCCGACATGTCATGGACAAGTCTGAAGTGGAACTGACCCGACGATGACTACAACGATCGTCCTCCAACAGGCGATCAACGGCGTCGTTCTTGGAAGTCTCTATGTTCTGGTGGCGTTGGGCCTGACGCTGATTTACGGCGTGCTCGTACAGATTAATTTCGCGCACGCCGACTTCGTCACACTCGGCGCCTTCGCTGCCTATTTCTTCATGCACTTGGTCGGCGCCGGCTACATTGTTAGCATCGGCGTCGCATTTTTAGTCGGCGCCGCGCTCGGTTGGTTGATCAATGCGGCGATTTTCACGCCTTTACGGCGCAAGGGAAATGAACTTCTGCCACTGATTGCCACGATCGGCGTCTCGGTCATGATGCAGAACCTGATGCTGACGTGGTTCGGACCGATTCCTTACGCGTTTGAGACGCCGTACAGCAGTCAGGTCATCCGCTTCGCTGGCATGTTCGTATCCTGGCAAAGCGTCATCATCATTGCAGTTTCATCCATAACGATCGTACTGCTCTACGCATTCATGAAGTTCACATTTCTCGGCAAGGCGCTGCGCGCGGTTTCGCAGGACCGCGAGACCGCCGGGCTGATGGGTATCAATCCCAACCAGCTCATCATGCTGACATTCGTCATCGCATCGGCGCTTGCCGGGATGGCGGGCGCCATGCTGGCGCCTGTGCTCGTCCTTACTCCGTTTGCGGGAACCTCGGTCATCGTGAAGGCCTTTGCCATCGTCATTATTGGCGGATTCGGCAATGTAGAAGGAACGATCCTCGCGGGGCTCATTGTCGGTCTCATTGAAAGCTACACGACGCAGTATCTCGACCCCGGGCTGATCGACATCGTTGTTTTTGCGCTTTTGTTGCTGATGCTGGCCATCAAGCCGACCGGTTTGATCTCCGAGAGGCGCGAAGAGAATGTCTGAGCCCGCGATCTCGGACTACTCTGCAGATCCACGAGTCTCCCTGCTGACGCGGCGCATGGGATTTCTGGCCGCGGCACTTGCGATCATAGCGCTGCCGCTGATTTTTAACGACACGTACTGGCGCACGAACTTGACGCTTTGCGCCATCAACGTGCTGCTCGCGCTCGGACTTGATTTTATCCTCGGTTATACCGGTCAACTCAATCTAGGCCATTCGGCCTTTTACGGGCTCGGCGCCTACGTCTCCACATTGCTGATCGTCAAGCTCGGGGTTCCGTTCTGGGGCGCGTTCGTTGCAGGTGTCGTATTCTCGGGTCTGGCTGGAATGTTTCTTTCATTGTTCGCAGTGCGCTTGCGCGGCCATTACCTCGCGATTGCTTCGCTCGGCTTTGCGGTCATCATCTATCAAATCCTGCTCAACTGGATCAGCCTGACGCAGGGCCCGCTTGGCATCTACGGAATTTCACCACCGCCGGCGCTTGTCGTTGCCGGTGTGCAGATTGCGGACTTTCACAACCTGGCAGCCTTTTTCTATTTGGTGTCCGGGTTCACGTTTCTCGTCTACCTGCTGCTCAGGCAGCTGGTGCAGTCGCCTATTGGAGAAGCGTTGACCGCAATTCGCGAGGATGAAGTATCGGCAGCCGCGCTCGGCATTAATGGCGCCGCCTGGAAGGTGTTTGCATTCGGCATCGGCGCCGCCGTTGGCGGTGCGGCGGGCTGTTTTTACGCGAGTTTTGTCGGGACATTGGTGCCGGATGCGTTTTTCGTCACCGAGGCATTCAATATCCTGGCCATGGTCATCGTCGGCGGCATGGGCACTTTGATTGGCCCGGTTTTCGGTGCGATCCTTTTGACGCTGTTGCCCGAGATGCTGCGCGGGATCGGCGATCTTCGCCTGGTCGTCTATGGCGCCGCGCTCACATTTGTCGTGCTGTTCATGCCCGGCGGTCTCGCTCAGGCTGCCCGGGTCGTGCGGGAGAAGCTCACATTTGGCGGGCGGTTGTCATGACCGCAGCCGCAGCAGTTAATACCGGCGCATTAGCGGCAGGGACCCCGCTATTGCGCGTGCAGGGCCTGCATAAGAGCTTTGGTGGTGTACGCGCCGTTTCCGATATTTCACTGGACGTTGTGAGTGGCTCAATCTTTGCGATCATCGGCCCCAATGGCGCAGGCAAATCCACACTGCTCAATCTGATCAGCGGCATCTACCAGCCCGATTCCGGGTCGCTGTCGTTCGATGGCCACAACCTCTCCGGGATGTCCTCCCATCGACGTGTGCGGCTTGGCCTCGCACGCACGTTCCAGAAAATACGTTTGTTCAAGCAACTCAGCGTGCTCGACAACGTCCTTGCCGGGTTTCACGTCCATCACAAAATTCCGGCCTGGCAATATGTCTTTCACGGCGCGGCCTTTGCAGACGACCAGCAACGCTGCCGCGAGGAAGCACTGCGGTTGCTTGAATTTTTCGGCATGACAGCGCGTCTGCATGTGTTTGCCGGGGTGCTGTCTTACGGCGAGCAGCGCATGCTTGAAATCGCGCGGGCCCTTGCGACCCGGCCGCGCCTTTTGCTGATCGATGAGCCGGCGGCAGGCTTGAATGCCGCGGAAGTCGATGTCTTGCTCGACCGCATCCGCACCCTGCGCGGCAATGGCATTACCGTCATTGTCGTTGAGCACAATATGGATCTGGTGATGAACGTCGCCGACCGCATCATGGTGATGGAATACGGCCGGTATCTGTTCCAGGGCGCGCCGGCCGAGGTGCAGAAAAACCCCGCTGTGATCGCAGCCTATCTCGGTGGAGAATTGTTGTGAGCGCGCTGCTATCGGCCGAAAAGCTTGAACTCGCTTACGGGGAGGTGGCTGTTTGCCGCGACATTTCAATACACGTCGAACCAGGCGAAGTCGTCGCGTTAATCGGGGCGAACGGCGCGGGAAAATCGACCACGCTGCGCGCAATCGCGGGTTTGCTGCCACCGCGGCACGGCTCGATCGTATTTCGCGGACGCAACGTGACGGCTATGCCTTCGCATGAGCGCAGCAAGCTCGGCATCGCGCTCGTTCCGGAAGGCCGACACGTGTTTCCATTTCTCACGGTACGGGAAAATCTTGAGCTCGGCGGCTTCAAGAATTGTAACGACAGTACAAAAATTCGCCGAATGATCGGCGAGATATTCGACATGTTTCCCCGCCTGTCTGAGCGGAGCGCGCAGAACGCCGGGACATTGAGCGGTGGCGAACAGCAAATGCTGGTTCTCGGCCGCGCCATGATGTCGGAGCCGCAATTGCTTTGTCTCGACGAGCCATCGCTCGGTCTCGCACCGATCGTTGTGCAGGATATATTCCGCACCATCCGTGCCATCAACGCGACTGGCACCAGTGTGCTGCTGGTCGAGCAGAATGCCCGCTACGCGCTGGAAACGGCCAGCCGTGGCTACGTCCTGCAGACCGGATCGGTGATCGCGAGCGGGACCTGCGCCGACCTCAAGCAAAACCCGCGTGTTCAAGAAGCCTATCTCGGCCGCATTGCCACCGCGGTTTCATAGGGGCATTGAGTGGCGGCGACCAACAAATATTCACTGGCAGGTAAGTCGGCGGTCGTGACCGGTGCCGGCAACGGGATCGGTCGAGCGATCGCGCTTGCTTTCGCAGAAGCTGGAGCGGCCGTCGCCTGCGTCGACCTGGATGCGCGCGCCGCCGAAGCAACAGCCTCGGCGGTTGCGAAAAACGGTGTCGAGACTTTGGGCGTGCGCTGCGATGTTGGCAACGAGGCTGATGTCGAAGCCGCGACAAAGGCGATTTTGGATAAGTTTCCGGCCGTCCATATTCTGGTCAATGGCGCTGCCGGCTACGATCCGAACGGTACCGTGCTCGATCTCACTTTGTCCGACTGGAACCGGGTCTTTGCGGTCAATGTTGGCGGAGCGTTTCTGATGAGCCGCGCCATTTTGCCTGCCATGATCGCGGCCGGTGGCGGCAGTATAATACACATTGCTTCGCAACTTGGTTCCGTCGCCGCGCCGCGCCGGGCGGTCTATTGCGCGACCAAGGGTGCACTTATTCAACTTGGCAAGGCGATGGCAACCGATCACGCAGCGCAGAATATCCGCGTCAATACATTATCGCCGGGCGCAGTCGAGACCGAGCGGTTGATTAAGCGTTTTGGCGACATGGAAACCGCACGGCGCGTGTCCGGCCCGAAACATCTGCTGCAAAGACTCGGCCAACCAGAGGAAATTGCGCTCGCCGCAGTGTTTCTGGCGAGCGATGCTTCAAGCTTCATGACCGGCGCCGACCTGTTGGTCGACGGCGGCTATAACGCGACCTAGCGCCTGCTCAACGCCCGAGAATGCTGCCGGCCATTGCGCGCGGGTCGCGCGTGGGCCAGCCGCCGGCGTCTGCAGCCTGGAACAGATCGGACAAGTGCATATTGAACAGCGCTGGTTCCTCCAGATTAATGTTATGTCCGCAATTCGCCATCACGACCAATGCCGCGGTTGGGATGTTCTTTTTCATCAAAATGCCGGGCTCGAGGCAGGGCCAATCTTCGTCGCCGGTCATAATGAGCGTCGGCACGGTGATCGTTTTCATCTTATCGACCAGATCAAACAGCGATGGGCGGCGTTTCTGCACGCCGCGCATAGTCAAGGCAGCGCCTTCAGTCGAATGTTCGGCGAGTTGATCCGCGAATTCCCGCCAGCCGCGGGGGTCCTTGTTCTGGTGCTGCACGCGCGTGGGACCTAGGGCGTAGCCTTCCGCCGCCTTTTTCATCGTCAGTTCTTCAAATCGCTTCGCAGAGGCTTCCGCCTCCTCCGCAAATTTCGCGCGCTCGCCGGGGGCCGCCCCATAACCGCAGCCCGCAACCACGATCGAGCGACAACGCGCCGGATACGTAAAACCGAAATGAAGGGCCGCAAATCCACCCATGGAAAGGCCGACGATATGCGCTTTGTCGATCTTAAGTCCGTCCAGCACCGAACGAATGTCATCGCGCGCGCGGTCTTGCGAATAGCGCTCAGCGTCCTTCGGCACATCGGAAGGTGGATAGCCGCGCGCATTAAAGGTGATGCAACGGTAATACTTCGAAAAATGCCGAACTTGCTGTTCGTACGAGCGGTAATCGCCGGCAAATTCGTGAATAAATACGATGGGGATGCCTTTGCCGGTTTCTTCGTAATAGAGCTTGATTCCATCGTCTGTCGTGAGATGTGGCATGAATTCCTCTTCTAGAATGCTTGGGCGCGCGCCGACAGTCCGGCATCGATGGTGACAACGGAGCCGCTGGTATAAGCCGAGCGTTCGGAAGCAAGAAACGCAATGGCGGCGCCAATTTCTTCGGCGCTGGCCCCGCGGCCGAACGGCAACGGTTTGAACAGATCTTTCCAGTTGTCGGCGCTCCCGGTGCGGTCGAGCGCTTTCTTTTTCATCAGGCCGACCAGCCGATCGGTGGCCACCGGGCCCGGGATTGATTGCGACAACGCGAATGCCGTCTTCAGCGCTGACGCTGCCGAGCGACTGGGTGAAAGCGGAAAGCGCGGCGTTTCCTGCAACACCGCAGATATATTCGGGGTCATGGGTTTGCGCCGCATTGCCGACCACGTTGACGATAACGCCCTGCTTGCGTTTCTGCATCAGGGCGTAGAAAGCGCGGCACATGTTGACATAGCCAAACACTTTGAGATCCCAGGCTTTGCGCCACGTCGCCTCGTCAACGTTGAGCAGTGTGCCGCCGGGAATGGCGCCGGCGTTGTTCACGAGGATGTCGATACCTGGGTAATCGCGAGCGAGCTGGTCGACATTGGCACTGTCGGACAGATCAGCGGCGACGGTATCAACGCGCACGTTGGTCTTTTGCACGATGGCCGACTTCGCTGCAGCAAGCGCGTCCGCACTGCGCGACACGATGATGACATTGCAGCCTTCGCCAGCCAAAGTCTCGGCGGCGGCGCGGCCGATGCCCTTTGATCCGCCAGTAATCAAAGCAGTCTTGCCGGCTAATTTTAAGTCCATAGGTGGTACCCCTCACGATAGCGCAATAGGGTGACTATGGCCGCCGGGCCGGCCATCGGCAACCATCCTTGTCAGCGCGCCGCTTCGATCAAACGGCGAATGCCTTCGCGATACCCCACTTTGGCGCGAAATCCGAAATCGCGTGCTGCAGCCTCCGTGTCCACTGGCCCGCGCGCCGCAACCGGTTTGCTGGTGTCAATTTCAAGCCGCACTGGTTTGCCAGCCGTTGTGGCAGCCGCTGCGATATCGTCAGGCGTCACCTTTTCAGGATGCGCGATAAAATAGCTGAGCTGCTTGCGGCCCGTGGAAAAGCAGGCGGAGACGGCGGCCTGTGCGGCGTCGTCTATATAGATGTAAGGCCAATCGGTCATAGGCTCAATCCGCGCGACATCGCCTGCCAACGCCGCGCCGATGATTTTTTCGACGGTGAAAATGGTCTGTCTTCCAGGACCGTAGATCGCCGTAAAACGTAACGAGCAAAGATCGAGCGGGACTTTGCCCCACAGGCCGCGCAAGACAATGTCCATTGCTGCCTTTGAGGCGCCGTAGGCCGATGTCGGACGCAACGGGTAGTCTTCCCCGACTGGTGTGTTTTCATAGAAATTGCCAAGTGCCGAAACCGACGAACAATAGACAAAACTTCTGACACCGGTCTCCATGGCGGCACGTAACAAATTAAGGCTGCCGACCACATTGATTGAAAAAATGCCGAGGGGGTCATCGGCCATCACCATCGGGCCGGACACTCCACCGGCGTGGATAATGCGCGTAACTTTCTCGCGCGCAAGTAACCCGTTGAGCTTTTCACGATCCGAGAGATCGTCGAGTACCTGCGTCGTCGACGAGGGCTGCGGATCAAGGCCAATGGCATGGTGCGCGTTTTGGGCGAGCAATTTCATCACGGCATGGCCGAGGAAGCCGCTTGCGCCCGTGACCAGCGTTACATCCGTCGCCATTCGGGAAGCCCGTTATACCGTCTTGCTGGCGTGAAATTTCGTGATTTCGGCATCGCTATATCCGGCATCGCGCAGAATTTCATCGGTGTGCGCGCCCAACGCCGGTAACGTCGAAACAACACTTGCCGGGGTGCGCGACAAGGTGACGGGCTGACCGACGACGCGGATGTCCCCGCGCTTGGGATGATGGAGCGGCACCGCGATTCCCAGATGTTCAACCTGCGGATCGGCAAAGACTTCGTCGAGCTTGTAAATCGGGCCCGCTGGCACCCCTTGCTGTTCCAGCTTTTCCAGCCATTGCACGGAAGTTCTTGCCTTGAAAATTTCGGCCAGGAGCGCGGTCAGCTTCGGCCGGTTGCGGAAACGCAGTTCGAGCGTTGCATATTCAGGCGCCTTGCCGAGATCCGGCCTGTCCAGCGCCACGCAGAGTGCGCGCCACTGGCCATCGCCACCAACGCCGATATTGATGAAACCGTCCGAGGTTTCGAACACACCCATCGGCGTCGAATAAGGATGATCGTTTCCCGCCTGGCCGGGCACCACGCCATCGATCAGATAACGCGCCGCCTGAAAATCCATCAATGCGATTTGCGCTTCCAGCAGGGAGGTTTGCACCCACTGGCCGATGCCGGATCGTTCACGCTCGGCAAGCGCAATCAGGATACCCGCCGCGGCATAAACTCCGGCCGAGCTGTCGGCCACGGCAATACCGGCGCGCATCGGTCCTTCGCCGGGCATGCCCGTGACCCACATGAGTCCGCCCATGCCTTGCGCAATCTGGTCAAATCCCGCGCGCGTGCGATAGGGACCGCTTTGCCCGAACCCTGAAATCGACGCGAGAATGATGCGTGGATTGACGGCTTTGAGCGCTTCGTAGGCGATCCCCATGCGCTCTTTGACGTCGGGACGAAAATTTTCCACGACGACGTCGGCGCCTTTGACCAACCGCATGAAAATTTCGTGCCCGGCCTCGTCTTTGAGATTGAGCGTCAGCGAGCGTTTGTTGCGATGGAGATTGAGCATGTCGGATCCGTCGCGAGCACCGCTCATGCCCTCGTTCGGGTCGACACCGGGAGGGGCTTCGATCTTGATGACATCGGCGCCAAAATCGCCGAGGATGCGGCAACAGGTCGGGCCAGCTCGTACGCGGGTGAGGTCCAGCACACGAAGTTTCTCCAGCGCGGTCGAAGGTTGAGCGTTCATTGCAGCGCCGCCTCGTTTGACGATGTCACCAGATCGTACACCGCGGTGGGAACGCGTCCGTGCCAATCGCTGCGACTTTGCACCGCCTCTGCCAGCGCGATCAATGCATGATCGGACCGCGGTTTGCCTACGATTTGCAAGGCGACCGGCATGGCGCGATCGTCAAATCCGACAGGAATAGCAACGGCGGGAAAGCCGAGCATATTAACGAACCGCGTCCAGCGACTGAGCTCATACAGCGTTTTGGCTTTGAAAAGGGACGAGCGTGGATCGCATTCGGCAACCGATGGCGTGCGGATCGAAAGCGATGGCAGGATGATCGCGCCAGCTTTGCGAAAGATGTGGTCGATGAACTGGATGGCCAGGTGTGGGCGTGCGGAAACGCTAGCCGCAAGCGTTTCATCGTCGATGGTGAGGCCCTTTTCCAGTCGTCGCGTCAAGACAGGATCTAACGATCCACTTTGCATGAGCCGCCGATGCGTACGCGCGGCCTCTGCCTGCATAATCGCAAAAACGTGCGGGTCGAGCGCCTCGATGGCCGCAGCGCCTTCGCAAGCCTCAATTTCTATTCCGCAATCAGCGATCGCGTCGATCCCGTCCTGGCACGCTTTGGCAATCGATACCTCGGCAAGATTAAGCACATCGCCGACGACAACGACCCTGCTAATTGGTTCAATGCGACCTGGGTCGAAGAGAATTCGCGCGGCAGAGCCCATATCCGATGCGCTGCGCGCCAAGATGCCAATTGTGTCGAGGGTTGGCGCGAGCGGCATCGCGCCCACGGTTGATACAGCGCCGTAGCTTGGCTTCCATGCCGTAACACCACAACAATGCGCCGGAATGCGCAGCGAGCCGCCGGTATCGGACCCAAGGGCGACGACCGCCGGACCGCTCGCGACAGCAGCTGCTGAACCAGATGACGAACCACCGGAAATGAAATCAAGATTCCATGGATTGCCGACTCGGCCGTGCACCGCGTTGTAGCCTGACGGCTCATAGGCGAGTTCCGTCATCGCGGTATAGCCGATGCGCCGGCCGCCGGCGCGATCGAGCAGATCGAGCACAACCGCCTGCGCGCCTTTTATCGTCGGCAGCGGCTGAGCAAGTCCGCCATGTGGTGCACGCGTGGCAGACAGGAAGATGTCCTTTGCCGCGTAAGGCATTCCGTCCAGAACACCACGCGCCGGCGCGATCGCTCCACTTTCGAAAGCGACAAATGCATTCAGCCGGGGCTCGAGCCGGCGCGCAAAATCGCCTGCGCTTGCGGAAAGTTGCGCGTGCTGTTCGGCATTAAGGCCCGTCCAATTGCGAAACCGCAAGGCCATTATGTCTGTAGCTTTCGAATGTCACACGGTCGGTCAACACAATAGAGTGGAAATCAAAGCCACAAATCATTTTCTTCGATTCCATCAAACCTCTCCATCCCCCCACGCGGCTGGTTATGCTTGGGGGAATTCGAACCCCAATTCGCATAACGTCAGCTTATGGAACGGGCCAGGCGGACGCCTGTTCAGTCGCGGTAGGTCCAGGCGCTGATCTGCGCGATGTCGGCAAAGATGCGTTCGGCACCCATCAGCAACGGATCGGACGCATCAGCGCGCTCGCGCGCCCAGGACAGCCAGTCGGCCAGCGAGCGGTCTTTCACGCTGAAGTCTTCACCGGCGGACTTTGCTTCGAGCGCTGCCAGGAATTGCCGCGCGACTTCAAGGTCGCGCCAGTGCTCGGCGATCTCGACAAAGCGCCGCCACTGGTTCTGGTCGGTCTTGCGCTTCTGCTCTTCCTCGTAGCGGCGCATTCTCCTGTTCCCGGCGCCGCCGTTCGGCCTCTTCGTGCTGGCGCCGGCGTTCCTTCAGGATCGGGCCGGCCAGCAGGATCAGGCTGATGATGTCCGGCAACTGCGCCTCGAGCGTTTTCTCGCCATCACGCCACTCGTGCTTGGCGCCATCAACAAGGTGCGTCTTGAGCGAAAAGATCAGCTCTCCCGTGAGTTGCATCTCCTGCACGAAGCCGCGCTCGCGCGCGTAATGCGTGCGCTTTTCCTCTTCGGTCAGCGGCCGGCGCACCTGCTTCTTTCGCTCGCGCAGATCAAAGTCGACGCGCTCGCCCGCGATCTCCAAATAGACCTCGTGGCGATCGCCGAGCTTGGCCTTGAAGCCGTGCCGTTCCAGCGTTTTGAACAGCGTGTCAAAGATGCGATGCCGTCGCTGCTCGACCGCGGTAAATCGGTAGTCGGAGGGGCTGCGCCAGGGATCAAGTCGCGCGTCTTCGCGCCGGCGCCGCTGTTCGGCAACCCAGCCGGCAATAATGGCGTGCGGGCGTGACGACAGGCGCTCCGGGACAACAATGTCCTTGGTGCGCTCGCGCGCGGCGCTGAGTTTGTCTGTGTCTTCTTTGGCCAATTGCGGCGGCGGGGCAGGGGGTGGGGTCGGCGAGATGGTCACTTCGTTCGGTATGTCGGCGCCTGGCTCCGGCAGGCGATACTGCACGACCTTGTGCCCGGCCGCTTTCTTGGCCCAGTAGCCGCGCGGCGGATAAGGAATCCTGAGCCGATCGCAAATCTTGGCGAGACCGTTGCCGGAAATGCCGTAATGCAGCGCCAAGCTTGCTCATCGGGGTTGCCCAAACCTGACTGTAGAGGTGGTCTCGGGTCACGGTGACTGGTTGTTTTGCGCCTTCGCCCGCCATGGCTTCACTCCCTTGCAAGACTGCTGACACTGCTGCAGAACTTTCCCGTCGCCTGCAACTTGCTTGGAGTTTAAAGGAGCCCACATGTCCGACTGTCTGCATTGCGACATTCACGAATTGTTGGAGAGCCATCTACAAAACCAAGACGCCAATCTTGCGGAAATTTCTGCGAAGGTAACGGAAGTCCTTGCCGACCTAATTTTGACGGCTCCGCCCGATCAACAGTCCAATCTAATGGCTGATATTCTTGCCAATCTCGGCAGTTTTATACTTGAGAAGAAAGAAGAAGCCGATCCAACTAATCCACGCCGTTCAAGCCATTAGGGTGTTATGGACCTGATTTACATCGTTTCAATCTGGCTACTTCCAGTTCTTATCGCCATTACCTTTCATGAAGCGGCTCATGGATATGTCGCTCGCTTCCTCGGTGATGATACGGCGTCACGACTTGGACGTGTCAGCCTCAATCCGCTCCGGCATATAGACCTTGTTGGCACAATACTTCTGCCCGGACTTTTGCTACTCGCACGGTCACCATTCCTATTTGGTTACGCCAAGCCGGTGCCGATCAATTTTCGGGCACTTCGTAATCCCCGTATAGGCATGGCGCTTGTCGCGGCGGCGGGGCCTGCGATGAATTTTGGGTTAGCAATTATCGTTGCCTTGAGCTTTCATCTGGTCGGTTATTTGCCGGCCACCGTGGCTCAGTGGGCTGCGCTGAACCTCAAGAACGCCCTCATCATCAATGTCGTTTTGGCGGTCTTCAATCTTTTTCCTCTGCCGCCTCTTGATGGGGGACGCATCGCAGTTGGTTTGCTTCCCAATGTACTCGCCAAACAGATTGCCCGTCTTGAGCCTTATGGGATGATGATTCTTATCGGACTCCTAATTCTCCTGCCTTTGTTGGGTTCACAACTGGGATTGGACCTTAGTTTTGTGTCACATCTCATCTCAATCTCAACAGATGCCGTAATCAGAGCTATCCTTCGATTGACCGGGAATATGTAAACTTCCGCAAGGGCTAAGACGTTGAGCGTCATGACTCCTAGGGATGTTGATGGTGATGTGCACGATCAAATCTTGCGTATCGAAGCGGACATCGACCAACTTGCCAAAACCTTAGATCGGTGTCGCAAGGCCATGCTGCTTTCTAAGGTGACCATCGCTGCCGGGGGAATTTGGATTTTGGGTTATGTCCTCGGAGCAATCAGATTTGATCCAACGCTCATGGTCGGCGCAATTGCAGCCACTATTGGAGGCGTCGTCATTTTCGGTTCAAATTTGAGTACATCACAGCAAACCATAGCAGCGATGAAAGCGGCCGAGACTGAAAGAGACGAGTTGATCGACATGATCAATCCTCGGGCGGTGGGTATGGGCGGGTGGGAGCCTTCAAGTCCGACGATCCATTAGGCCACTTAGCGGACATTCCGGTGCCCGCGATCAATGTCCGCTTTACCCTCGAAAGCGGACATGTGCGGTGCACTAGCTCATGTCCGCTTTGTGCCATTAGCGACCGACGCACCTCAGCAACTTGCTTATTAGGCATGTAGCGCGATCAAGCCGTCGCCCCCAGTCTTTCGGCGAGGTGCTTGTCGAGCTCGGGCAGCAGCACGATGCCGTCCTGATCGCTTCCTGAGGAATGCACTACGATCCATGTGCACGGTGCGTCGCTCTCGTTGCACGGCGCATGCGGCATGTCGACTGGAACGAAAGCCTGATCGCCCGCATGTACTAGTACGCGGTGCTCCAGATTATCGCCGTAGTACACCGCACATTCGCCGACGAGCATGTAAGCAATCGTTTCGATACCTTCATGGTAATGCGCCTTTGCCCGGGCCCCTGGCGGCATCGGCAGAACGTTCATGCAGATATGCTTCGCGCCAACGGTTTCGGCGGACGCACCCGCGCCGTAGGTGAAGCCCTGTTTGCCGACATAAGTCTGGCCCGGCTTGATCACCGTCACACGGTCCATTGCTGACGCTGACACTAGGACCTCCCGTCTGATCCACATCGCCCTAATTATGGAAAGCATAGATCGCCAGAGGACAATTGCCAAAGTCTGGTCGATGTCCGCTTTGGGTCATTAGCGGACATGACGCCGTCTAGCCACGATGTCCGCTTTACCCCCGAAAGCGGACATTCATGTTGTGATCGGCTTCTTCCGAATAAGACTTTTCGGTTGCTGTGACTGGCAAGTCGGTCGCCCAGTCGAAGATCGAACCAGTCTCCACTCACGATCTCCACAAAACGGGAATTTTCTAAGTACTGACCAGAGACTTTCGGCAAAAATTTCGAATTTTGAGTCAAATTTGAGGACACCAGAGACCGGTCGACACGCAAAAAGCCCCGCACGTGCGGGCCTTTCCGACGCTTGCGCAAGTCAAAATAGAGAGACCGGACTGGCTGGCTGGGGCGCCAGGATTCGAACCTGGGAATGGCGGAATCAAAATCCGCTGCCTTACCACTTGGCTACGCCCCAACAGGTACCGGAAAGCCGCTTCGAAGCGATTTCGCGTGCGGCGGCGGGACCATACCGGCGTGGACGTGCCCGATCAATGTCCGCGCCACTCATATATACATGTGGCGAAAGCGTGCGTTGACCGGCCCCGGGCCACCGCTAGATTAGCGGGCCATGAGCTACCGCGCTCCGATCGCCGACATCGCATTTACGCTTAAACACGCCGCCGGCCTGAAAACCGCTTTGGCAGAGGGCCTTTATGGCGACCTCGATGAGGAAACGGTCGATTCGGTGCTGGCCGAAGCCGGCCGGTTCGCCAGCGACATCATCGCGCCGCTCAACAGTGTCGGCGACAAATTCGGCACGCCGTTCAAGGACGGCAATGTCACCACCCCGCCCGGCTGGAAAGAGGCCTACACCACCTGGGCGGCCGCCGGCTGGAACGGGCTCGCCGCACCCGCCGACTGGGGCGGCCAGGAACTGCCGCATGCGTTGAATGCCGCCTGCGTCGAGATGTGGAACTCGGCGTCCATGGCATTCGGGATTGGCCCCGTCCTGACCATGGCGGCGATCGACGCGCTGCACGCCTATGGCAGCGATGCGCTCAAGCAAAAATATCTCGGCAAGCTCATCAGTGGCGAATGGATGGGCACCATGCAGCTGACCGAGCCGCAAGCCGGATCCGACGTCGGCGCACTGCGCACCAAAGCCGAGCGCGCGAGCGACGGCAGCTACCGCATCACCGGTTCGAAGATATTCATCACGTATGGCGAGCACGATCTCACCGACAACATCATTCACTTCGTCCTCGCACGGTTGCCCGATGCGCCGCCGGGGACAAAAGGCATTTCTCTGTTTCTGGTGCCGAAGGTGATGCCCGACGGCAAACGCAATGATGCGCGCGCGCATTCGGTCGAGCACAAGCTCGGCATTCACGCCTCGCCCACCTGCACCATGGTCTATGGCGATAACGGCGGAGCCGTCGGCTACCTGATCGGCGAAGAACATAAAGGCATGGCCTGCATGTTCACGATGATGAACCGCGCAAGGCTCGCGGTTGGCCTGCAGGGCGTCGGCATCGCCGAACGCGCGTTGCAGCAAGCAATGGCTTACGCGCGCGAGCGCAAGCAAGGCAGCGCCGGCGCAATCATCGCCTACCCCGACGTCAAGCGCATGTTGCTGACGATGCGGGCGCTGACCGGAGCCGCGCGGGCGATTTGCTACGCGACCGGCGTTGCTCTCGACCGTTCACTGCGCGCCAAGACGGACGCCGCGCGCAAAACCGCCAACGAGCGCGCTTCATTGCTGACGCCCGTGGCCAAGGCCTTCTCGACCGATATCGGGACGGAGGTCGCTTCGCTTGGCGTCCAGGTGCATGGCGGCATGGGCTACATCGAGGAAACCGGCGCCGCGCAGCACTATCGCGATGCACGCATCGCCGCGATCTACGAAGGCACCAACGGCATCCAGGCCATCGACCTGCTGGCGCGCAAGGTCCCGCTCGAGGGCGGCAAGACGGTTGCCCTTTATATTGACGAACTGCGGCGCACGGTGAAATCGGTGCAATCCAGCAATGCGCCCGCATTCGGCGAGACCGCGGCGCGTCTCGGCGAAGCCGTCGACAGCCTTGAACGCGCAACGCGCTGGGTCCTGGCGCAGAAGTCGTCCGACTCCGCAATGGCCGGCGCCACGCCCTATTTGCGGTTGTTCGGCACGGCGGCCGGCGGCTGCATGCTGGCCGAAGAAGCGCTCGCATCGCTGCGCGCAGGCGACGGCGCTGCGCGCACCGCGCTCGCACGATTTTTTGCCGAAAACATTGCGATCCAGGCCAACGGCCTCGAACGCAGTGTCACAGAAGGTGCCGACAGCATCACCGGTGCGCAAGCCGCGCTTGCGGAATAGCGATCACAGGACGGGCCTGCTGATGTCATTAAAGGGGAAGACCCTGTTCATCACCGGCGGATCGCGCGGCATCGGCCTCGCGATCGCCCTCAAGGCGGCGGCCGAAGGCGCCAATATTGCTGTCGCCGCCAAAACCGTCGAACCGCATCCCAAGCTCGAAGGCACCATCCACACCGCCGCCGAGGCCATTGCGAAAGCCGGCGGCCGCGCGCTGCCATTGGCAGTCGACGTGCGCGATGAGGTCGCCGTGCAGGCCGCGCTCGATGAGGCCGCGATGAAATTCGGCGGCATCGACATTGTCGTGAACAATGCCAGCGCGATCCAGCTCACCCCGGTCGCGGCGACCGAGATGCGGCGCTACGACCTGATGCAGCAGATCAACGCCCGCGGCACCTTCATGGTGTCGAAATTCGCCATTCCCTATCTCGCGCGATCTGCCAATCCACACATCCTGATGATGTCGCCGCCGCTGGATATGTCCGAAAAGTGGTTCGCCCCACATACCGCTTACTCGATGGCGAAATTCGGCATGAGCCTCGTGGTGCTGGGCCTTGCCGGCGAGTTGCGCGGGAAGGTCGGCGTCAATGCGCTGTGGCCGCGGACCACGATCGCGACCGCGGCGATCAAGAACCTGCTCGGCGGTGACGCGATCATGCGCATGTCGCGCAAGCCGGAGATCCTGGCCGAGGCCGCCTGCCGCATCTTCCAGAAGCCGAAGAGTTTTACCGGGAACTTTCTGATCGACGACACATTTTTGGCCAGCGAGGGTGTCAGTGATTTCGATCAGTATCGGGTCGATCCCAGCCAGCCGCTGCAGGAAGATTTTTTCGTCCCCGCCAGCAGCCCGCCGCCGGCCGGCGTCAGCCTGAAGCCAAAATCGCCCTAGACCCTTCCGCCCGGGCCTGCGAGCGTTTAAGTGTAGGGTAATGTCCACTCTCCTTCTCAGCCATCCTGCCTGCCTCAACCATCTGACGCCTTCCGGCCATCCCGAGCGGCCGGATCGTCTGCGCGCGATCGAACACGCGCTGGAAGACGAAAAGTTTCAAACATTGGCACGAGTTGAAGCGCCACTCGCGCCACTCAACATCGTCGCGCTTGCCCATCCCATGGACTATGTCGAAGCCATCCGCGAAGCCTCGCCGAGCGAAGGCCTGGTGCGGCTCGATGCCGATACGGCCATGTCACCCGGCAGCTTCGAAGCAGCGCTGCGCGCGGTTGGCGGCGCCAAGCTCGCGGTGGATGAGGTCATGACCGGCAAGGCGGCGAACGCATTCGTCGCCACGCGTCCGCCGGGCCATCACACCGAGACGGCGCGGCCGATGGGCTTCTGCCTGTTCAACAATGCCGCGATCGCGGCACGCTACGCGCAAAAAACATATGACGTCGAGCGCGCCGCCATTGTCGATTTCGACGTCCACCACGGCAACGGCACGCAGGATATTTTCTGGGCGGACAAGACCGTCATGTATTGCTCGACCCACGAGATGCCGCTTTATCCCGGTACCGGGGCGATCAGCGAGCGAGGCGATTTCAACACCATCGTCAACGCCCCGCTATCTGCCGGCGACGGCGGCGACGTATTTCGCGAGGCTTTTGAAACCGTGATCTTGCCGCGGCTGCGTGAATTCAAGCCGGACATCCTGATCATCTCGGCCGGCTTCGACGCTCACACGCGCGACCCGCTCGCCAACCTCAACCTCGTGGAAGCGGATTTTTCCTGGGCGACCAAGAAACTCATGGACGTCGCCGACGCGAGCGCCAAGGGACGCGTCGTTTCGTTGCTGGAAGGCGGCTATGATTTGCAGGGCCTGTCGCGCTCGGTCGCCGCCCATGTCACCGCGCTGATGCGCGGCTAGAAAATCCGCGCTATCCTCGCCGCCTTGTGACGGCATAGGATGCGCCCACCCGAATCGCCGGACCGTGAAGATATGGCCGATAACACCGCCGACGTGAAAAAAATGCCCTTCGAGCGCGCGATCGAAGAGCTCGAGTCGATCGTCAAGCGGCTCGAAGAGGGCAAGGTCCCGCTCGAGGAGTCGGTCGCCATCTACGAGCGCGGCGAAGCGCTGAAGAAGCGCTGCGAGGAGCTGCTGCGCCAGGCGGAAGCGCGGGTCGAAAAGATCACGCTCGACGCCAATGGCAAGCCGGCCGGAAGCGAGCCTCTCGACGTCGATTGACGTCAGAAAGCCCCCTGGAAGCCGCAAATACCGCAAAATGGTGCCTATTGCTGGGGTCGCACGTTGAATTGCTCGCCGCGGTAAAATTGGTGTAAGTCACCTTGGTCTGGCGGCCTCGAGCGTCGCCGCCGGGCCTGTTTTTGTCCATGTCCGTCTGGAGTTATGCTTGTCAGAACCGTCCAAGACACCCCTGCTCGACCGTGTCCATCTGCCGCGCGATCTCAAGAACCTGTCGGCTGAGCAGCTCAAGCAGCTCGCTGACGAGTTGCGGACCGAAACGATCGACGCCGTCGCCAAGACGGGCGGGCACCTCGGCGCAGGACTCGGCGTCGTCGAACTGACGGTCGCGCTCCATTATGTCTTCGATACCCCGACCGACAAGTTGATCTGGGATGTCGGCCACCAGGCTTATCCGCACAAAATCCTCACCGGACGACGCGACCGTATTCGCACCCTGAGGCAAGGCGGCGGCTTGTCCGGATTTACCAAGCGCGCGGAGAGCGAATACGACCCGTTCGGCGCAGCGCACTCCTCCACCTCGATTTCCGCCGGCCTCGGCATGGCGGTCGCACGCGATCTCGACGGCAAGAAGCACAATGTCATTGCCGTCATCGGCGACGGCGCCATGTCCGCGGGCATGGCCTACGAAGCGATGAACAATGCCGGCGCGCGCAATGAACGCCTGATCGTCATTCTCAACGACAACGACATGTCGATTGCGCCGCCAGTCGGCGCCATGTCGGCTTATCTGTCGCGGCTGCTGTCGGGCCGCACCTATCACAAGCTGCGCGACGTCGGCAAACAGCTCACCGCCCATCTGCCGAAGCGGCTCGATGAATTCATCACGCGCGGTGTCGAGCATGCGCGCGGGTTCTGGACCGGCGGAACGTTGTTCGAAGAACTCGGATTTTATTACGTCGGCCCGATCGACGGACACAATCTCGATCACCTGTTGCCCGTCCTGCGCAATGTGCGCGATGCTGAAGCAGGCCCGATCCTGGTTCACGTCGTCACGCAAAAAGGCAAAGGCTATGCGCCGGCGGAAACGTCGGCCGACAAATATCACGGCGTCGTCAAGTTCGACGTGGCGACCGGCGCCCAGGCGAAATCAAAATCGCTCGCGCCGCAATACACCAAGGTTTTCGGCGAAAGCCTCGTCAAGGAAGCCCGCAAGGACGACAAGATCATCGCCATCACAGCAGCGATGCCGTCCGGCACCGGCCTCGATATGTTTGCCAAGGAATTTCCGGACCGTTGCTTCGATGTCGGCATCGCCGAGCAGCATGGCGTGACCTTCGCAGCCGGGCTTGCCGCCGAGGGTTTCAAACCATTCGCCACGATCTACTCGACGTTCCTGCAACGCGCCTATGATCAGGTGGTGCATGACGTTGCGATTCAGCAGTTGCCGGTACGCTTCGCGATCGATCGCGCCGGACTGGTCGGTGCCGACGGCCCGACGCACGCCGGTGCCTTTGACGTGGCTTATCTTGGCTGCCTCCCGGGTTTCGTATTGATGGCTGCAGCCGACGAGGCCGATCTCGTGCACATGGTTGCGACCGCGGTCGCGATCGACGACCGGCCGAGCGCCCTGCGCTATCCGCGCGGTGAAGGCCTCGGCGTTCCGATGCCGGAGGAAGGCAAGCCGCTCGAGATCGGAAAAGGCCGCATCGTCCAGGAAGGGCACAAAGTGGCGTTGCTTTCTTACGGTGCTCGCCTCGGCGAGTGCCTGACGGCGGCCAAGGAACTCAAGGCCCTGGGGCTTTCGACGACCGTTGCGGATGCGCGCTTTGCCAAGCCGCTCGACACCGAATTGCTCAGCCGGCTTGTGCGCGAGCACGAAGTGCTGGTGACGATCGAGGAAGGCGCAATTGGCGGATTCGGCGCGTATGTCCTGCAAGCGCTGGCGGAACAAGGCGCGCTCGACAGCGGCCTGCGCGTGCGCTGCATGGTTTTGCCGGACGTGTTCATTGATCAGGATACGCCTGCCGCCATGTATGAGACGGCAGGGCTCAGTGCCCGGGCGATTGTTGCCAAGGTATTCGAGGCGCTCGGCAAGGACGCCGCCAAAGAGACAATCAAGCTCGCCTGACGACGTTACAGTCTCTTCTTCCGCGGGACCTTCTTCCCTTTCTTGCGCGCTTCCGAGAGGCCAATGGCGATCGCCTGCTTGCGGCTCTTGACCTTCTTGCCGCTGCGCCCGCTTCTGAGCGTGCCTTTGTTGCGTTTCTTCATCGCGCGCTCCACGTATTTGGAAGCGCCCTTTGAGTATTTACGTGCCATCCTGCTCCTCCTCGGTCAGACAATTGTCGCGGCCATTGAAAGCACTATCGCGCCTAACGTTGCTAACCACCATGTGTGAAACTTTGTTCCGCGCGATGCATCCCGCTTCGGCTCAAGGGGCGCGCCCATGACCGCGTCGCGCCAACGCATCGATCGGCTTTTGGTCGAGCGCGGCTTGTTCGAGAGCCGCACCAAGGCGCAGGCTGCAATCGAAGCCGGTCTCGTGACGGTCAATGGGCGGATGGTGGCCAAGGCCTCCGAGGAAATTCCGGCCGATGCGAAACTGCATGCGAGCGCCGTGCATCCTTATGTGTCTCGCGGGGGTGTGAAGCTCGCAGCCGCGCTTGAATACTTTCATATCGACCCAAAAGGTTGTGTCTGCCTGGATGTCGGCGCCTCAACAGGCGGATTTACGCAGGTGCTGCTGGAACGCGGCGCCAGCCGTGTTTATGCGGTCGATGTCGGGCATGGACAACTTCATGAGTCTTTGCGCGCACGGCCAGAGGTGGCGGTGCTGGAAAACACCGATATCCGCACGCTTTCCACGACCATATTCAGCGAGTTGCCGGACCTTGTCACCGTCGACGTGAGTTTCATCTCCCTCAAGCTCGTGCTGCCCACTGCCCTCGCGCTCGCCAAGCCGACGTCGCAACTTGTTGCGCTGATCAAGCCTCAATTCGAGGCGGGCCGCGGCGCTCTGAAAAAAGGCATTGTGCGCGACCCGGCCGTGCACGCCGTTGTCTGCGACGACATTGCTGAATTTATTGCTTCGCTCGGCTGGCGCGTGCTCGGCGTCGTTCCCTCGCCGATCGAAGGCGGCGACGGCAACGCCGAATTCCTGCTGGGAGCGGCGCGTGACTGAGCAACTCACCATCGTCCGGCTCGGCCATCGCGGCGACGGCATTGCCGATACGGCCGAAGGGCCTGCATACGTGCCCTATGTATTGCCGGGCGAAACCGTGACGGTCGAGGCGGTGGCCGGCCATCCGGACCGGCGTCAGCTGATCCAGATCGATAAACCCAGCCACGAGCGTGCAGCACCGATTTGCAAACATTTCGGCGCCTGCGGTGGTTGCGCCCTGCAGCACTGGTCGCTGGCCGAATACCATTTATGGAAACGCTCGCTGGTTTTGGACGCTTTGGCGCAGGCGAACGTGATTGCGCCAGTTGCCGATCTGATCGACGCGCACGGCGCGGGCCGCCGGCGCGCGGTTCTGCATGCGCGGCGCGGCACCCACGATATCCTGGAGGTCGGGTTCACGGCGCCGCGCGCCCACCACATCATCGCCATCGACGAGTGCCCGATTCTGGCGCCCGAGCTTGCAGGCGCTCTGCCAGCTGCCTGGGCGATCGCCGAGACGCTCAAGCCCGCCGGCAAACCGCTAGACATCCAGGCAACAGCCACGGATACCGGGCTTGATATCGACGTGCGCGGCTCCGGCGCGCTGAATGCTCAGCGTCTAACGGCGCTCGCGCGCGTCGCCGAAGCCCACAAGCTTGCCCGCCTCACCCGCCATGGCGAATTGGTCGCCCAGCGCGCGCAACCGCTATTACAAATTGGCCGCGCCAAGGTGCCGCTGCCGCCCGGCGCATTTTTACAGGCGACAACGGAGGGCGAAGCAACTTTGGCGCGCCTTGTGATCGAGCATATCGGCAAGGCCAAGCATGTTGCCGACCTGTTTGCCGGCATCGGCACCTTTGCCTTGCGGCTCGCCGAGCGAGCGCGCGTGAGTGCGGCTGACAGCGATGCTGATGCGATCAAGGCTCTCGTGCGCGGGGCCGCAAACACATCGGGTCTCAAGCCGGTCGACGCACAGCAACGCGACCTGTTCCGCCGCCCGTTTATCGCAAGTGAACTGAAAGGTTTCGACGGTGTCGTCTTTGATCCCCCGCGCCAGGGTGCCGAAGCGCAGGCGCGCGAGCTTGCCAAAAGCACGGTACCGCTCGTGGTCGCCGTTTCATGCGATGCGACGACATTTGCCCGCGACGCAAAAATTCTCGTCGCCGGCGGCTACCAGATCGCAGCGGTGACCCCGGTCGATCAGTTCCGCTATTCCTATCACGTGGAAATCGTGGCGAAGTTTCAGAAGTAACGCTTCTCGTCATGGCCGGGCATAGCCGTCCGAAGGACGGCGTCGCTTTGCTCGCCTATGTCCCGGCCATCCACGCCTTTCTGACCTATCCAAGACGTGGATGCCCGGCACAAGGCCGGGCATAACGAATGAGACGCTGTATTCGCCCTAGCGAAAATCCATCCCGCCGCCCCAGCGCTCCTGCCACATTTTTTCGCCGATGGTGCAGGAGATACGGGGCGCTTCTGACGACACCGGCCGTACCTTGGCTTCGGGCTGCCGTCCGGCGATTTCCAGCACTAGTTTTGTGCGAGTTGCCTCGATAAATTTCTCGCGCTCGCGAATTGGAATGACGAAGGCCCCTGGCCCGCCGATCACGCAATCTTCGTAGTATACATCGAGATTATCGATGTCCATGGTGCCGACATAAGGCCGCTTGAGCATGATCGGCAGGCCATTGATGGTGATCCCCGCCGCCAGCACGTCGTCGCGCGTCGGCACCACCAGCGGGCCGGAATTGTTGGCGCCATCGCCGGAAACATCGATGACGCGGCGCAATCCCTTGTAACCGCTGTCGTCGAACAACGGCTTGGCAAAGCGTAGCCCGCCGGAAATGGATGTTCGCGATGCCCGCCGGTAAGGCGCAC
The DNA here is from genome assembly GCA_963817815.1 of uncultured Alphaproteobacteria bacterium. Classification (GTDB taxonomy): domain Bacteria; phylum Pseudomonadota; class Alphaproteobacteria; order Rhizobiales; family Xanthobacteraceae; genus Pseudolabrys. Next base: position 186,738 of record CAWFPY010000002.1, read on the forward strand.
GCGTGAGTTCGGCCGCAACCGCGTCGGCCGCCTCCGGTCCGTCAATCAGCCGCCACGGCATGATGATTTTCTGGTCGGATTGGCCGGCCCATTCGAAATAGGTGATGGCGATTTTTCCATGCGGCCCCTGACGCAATGCATGGAGGAATTCCTTCGACGTCAGCGCCAGGACGTAGCCTTCGCGCTGCAAGGCCTGCTCATCAGGATCCATCGAATAAGACACATCGACGGCGATCACCAATTCGACATCGACCGGAATTGCGCTCGTCCGCATGTCGGCAAGCCGCGGCATGGGCGTCGCCGACGCCGCAAGTGTAAAACCCGCGGCTGCAATAACTGCGGCGATTGTCAGGTTGTGTAACCGTCGCCCCATGCCTGAAATCCTCGCACGCGGCAGGGGCAAAAAAAAGACCGAAGGGTCAGCTTTCCAACGTTTCCGTGGAAACAATCTCGATTCCGAAGCCGCCAAGACCCACGTAGGTGCGCTTGGTGGATGTCAGCAAGCGGATTGAGGAAATTCCGAGGTCCTTCAGGATCTGGGCGCCGAGCCCGATTTCGCGCCACTGCCGCGAGCGGGCCGCATCAGTTTCGGTATCGCTTCCGTGTGGAATTTCAGCCACCGGAACGCCCGCGGTACCGTCGCGCAAATACACGATGACACCGCGCCCGTCCGCCTTGAAGCGCTTGAGCGAAGCACGGATCGACTTGGCGCCGCCGAAAACATCGCCGATGACATCGGCGCGGTGCAACCGCGCCAGCACGCCTTTGCCGTCGCCGATATCACCATAGACAAAGGCCATATGGTGCACGCGATCAAATGGCGTCACGTAGGCGTAGCCTTGCAGCGTGCCGATATCCGATGCGAGTGGAAATGCGCCGACCCGCTCCACCAGTTTGTCGCGGCTTTGCCGATAGGCAATCAGGTCCGCAATCGAGACCTGCACAAGCTTGTGCTTTTGCGCGAAGGCCGCCACCTCCGGCCCGCGCATCACCGAGCCGTTGTCGTTCATCAGTTCGGCCAAGACGCCAACCGGCGGCAGCGATGCCAGGCGGCAGAGATCGACGCAGGCTTCGGTATGGCCGGAACGCATCAACACGCCACCCTCGCGCGCAACCAGTGGAAACACGTGGCCGGGACGTACGAAATCGGTGGCACCGCTGTTGTCATTGGCGAGGGCCCGCACGGTGTTGCAGCGCTCTTCAGCCGAGATGCCCGTAGTGAGCCCATGGCGGACATCGACTGACACTGTGAAAGCCGTGCCGAGAGGGGCCTCATTGGCCGCCACCATCGGCTCGAGATGCAAGTGGCGCGCAAGCTCGGCGCCGAGCGGCGCGCAGACGATGCCCGAAGTATTGCGGATGATGAACGCCATTTTGTCGGGCGTGCATTGCGAGGCGGCGACAAACAGATCGCCTTCGTTCTCGCGGTCGTCATCGTCGGTGACGACCACGATCTCGCCTTTGGCGAAGGCCTTGATCGCCGCTTCAACTTTGCTGTGGGTGTCCGGCACCGATATCTCGCGTTTTACGCCTTGAACGGCCACGCCGTCCCCTCGCCCGCATCTACGCCCATCTGGCCGCGATGCATCAGATAGTGATCGGCCAGCACGCATGCCACCATCGCTTCCCCGATCGGGACAGCCCGGATTCCGACGCACGGGTCATGGCGGCCTTTGGTGACGATATCGGTGTCGCGGCCATAACGATCCACTGTCTTGCGCGGCGTCAGAATTGACGACGTTGGCTTGACCGCGAAGCGGGCAACGATGGTCTGGCCAGTCGAGATGCCGCCGAGGATGCCGCCGGCATGGTTGGACAGAAACAACGGCTTGCCGTCATTACCCATCCGCATTTCGTCGGCGTTTTCGATGCCGCTCATTGCGGCGGTGGCAAAGCCGTCGCCAATTTCGACGCCCTTGACGGCGTTGATGCCCATCAGCGCGCCGGCGAGATCGCCATCGAGCTTCGCATAGACCGGCGCGCCAAGACCGGCCGGAACGCCCTCCGCAACGACCTCGATCACCGCACCGCAGGATGATCCGGATGTGCGCACGCCATCGAGATACTCCTCGAAGAATTTGGCCTGCTTGGCATCGGGGCAGAAGAACGGATTCTTGCCAATCTCGTTCCAGTCCCAGCGCGAGCGGTCGATTTTGTGCGGGCCCATTTGCACGAGCGCGCCGCGCACGCTGAGACGCGGCACAATCTTGCGGGCAATGGCACCGGCAGCAACCCGCGCGGCCGTCTCGCGCGCCGAGGCGCGTCCGCCGCCGCGATAATCATGGATGCCGTATTTGACGTCATAAGTGTAGCCGGCGTGGCCGGGACGGTATTTATCCTTGATCTCGGAATAGTCTTTGGAACGCTGGTCGACATTCTCGATCATCAGCATGATCGGGGTGCCGGTCGTGACCTGCTGGCCGCTCTTCTCATCGGTGAATACGCCGGACATGATCTTGACCGCGTCCGGCTCTTGCCGCTGCGTCGTGAATCGCGATTGCCCGGGCCGCCGGCGGTCGAGCTCACGCTGAATGTCTTCGGCGCTGAGCGGAATCCGCGGCGGGCAGCCATCGACGACACAGCCGATCGCCGCCCCATGGCTTTCGCCGAAGCTCGTAAACCGGAAAAGATGACCGAACGTGTTGAACGACATGGGGTTAGGTACCCTGCGAACCTAGGCGCGGTCAAATTGTCTCACGCTCATTCCGGCGCATAGCCGTACTGGGGACGAACGGCTTTTAGGCATATCGCATGATCTGGTCGGCCTGAAACACATAAACGACGCCCTGCTCGATATCGATCAACGGCGCAGCAGCCGGTTTGGCGATCCCGAGATGTGCCATGAGCCCACGCGCCGTGCCGCCATGGGCAACCGCCACGGTGTCGCGCGAAAGGTTTTCATACCAGTCGCGCATACGACCCGATACCAATTTGTAGCTCTCGCCGCCGGGCGGGACGAAGTGCCATTTGTCCTGCTCGCGCGCGGCGATGCGCTGCGGATCGCGCGAGTGCAACTGCGCGATGGTGAAACCCTCCCAATCGCCGAACGAGATCTCGGCAAGTTGCGGCTCAACACGATAGCCGTCAGCCGGCAAGCCAAGCGGCGGCCGCAGCAGCTCCATCGTTTCGCGGGCACGGCCAAGCGGGCTCGACTCATAGTCAAGTTCAGCCGGGTTACGGCCGTCGCGCGCAAACAGGTCGCGCAAAATATCGCCGCAGTGAACCGCTTGCGTCCGCCCGCGCGCATTCAATGGTACGTCACGACGGCCTTGCAGGCGGCCGGCGACGTTCCAGTCGGTTTCTCCGTGGCGGATGTAATAGACGGTTGGCCGCCGAGCGACCATTATTCTTCCTTGCCGACCGCCATGTCGGGGGCATCCGGGTGCTTGATGCCGACAATGTGGTAGCCGGCATCGACGTGATGCACTTCGCCGGTGACGCCGCTCGCCATGTCGGACAGGAAATAGACTCCGGTCTTCCCGACATCCTCAAGGGTCACGTTGCGGCGCATCGGCGTATTGTATTCGTTCCACTTCAGGATATAGCGGAAATCCCCGATGCCCGAGGCGGCGAGCGTCTTGATCGGGCCGGACGAAATCGCATTGACGCGGATGTTCTTGACTCCGAGATCGGCGGCCAGATAGCGCACCGAAGATTCAAGCGCCGCTTTTGCCAGGCCCATGACATTGTAATGGGGCATCCATTTCTCGGCGCCGTAATACGTAAGCGTGAGCAGCGAGCCGCCGTTCGTCATCAGCTTTTCGGCGCGCTGCGCGACGGCCGTGAACGAATAACAGCTCACCAGCATCGTCTTGACGAAATTGTCCTCGGTGGTGTCGACATAGCGGCCGTCGAGCTGGTCCTTGTCGGAAAAGGCAATCGCATGCAGCACGAAATCGAGCGAGCCCCAGGCCGATTTAACCGCCGCGAACACGGCGTCGATGCTTGCAGGCTCGGTCACATCGCAATGGCCGACGACGAGGCCATCGACCTCTTCGGCCAAGGGCTCCACGCGCTTCTTGAGCGCTTCGCCCTGGTAGGTGAAGGCGAGGTCGGCGCCGTGGTCCCGGCAGGCCCGCGCGATGCCCCAGGCGATCGAGCGGTTATTCGCCACGCCCATGATCAGCCCGCGTTTACCGCGCATCAGACTCGAAATTTCCGGCATAACCCTTCCCGTTTCCGCCGGTCGCCACCGGTCGCCTCGTATGGCACAGGGCCTGTGGGCCAGCAAGCAAAGCACCCTCCCAGGCGTTTGCCGTTGTTTTTTCAATTCATTTTCGGGAATATGATGCGGCGTTGTGGGGTTTCTCTGACAGCTGATATGCCGAACTGCGTTCGGTGACGGGCGGGCGGACCGCAGGTCCCCTGGCTGTGCGCGCTGTTAGTGAGGGAGGGCCCGGTTGCCCACGTTCCGACAAAACGTTGAAGCGACGATTCCCGCTTTGCGCCGCTATGCGCGCGCGCTGACGCGGGACGCCGATATCGCGGACGATCTGGTGCAGGACACGCTGGTTCGGGCATTGCGCTCTGAGCATCTGTTTTATGGCGGTGATGTGCGGAGCTGGCTGTACACGATCCTGACCAACCTCAACCGTAACCGGCTGCGCTCGCTGGCACGGCGCCCGCCATTGTCGCCGATCGAGGATAACGACGCTCCCGACCTTGCCGGGCCGGAAGCGGGCGGCCGCGATATTGAGCGCGCGCTCGCCACGCTGGTGGAGGACCAGCGCAACGCCTTGCTGCTCGTGGTGCTGGAGGGCTTGAGCTACCGCGAGGTGGCTGAAGTGCAAGGCGTACCTATTGGCACCGTAATGTCGCGTCTGGCGCGTGCGCGCGTACAGATCAAAAACTATCTCGACGGCGAGCGCCCTGCGCTGCGCCGCGTGAAATGAGAGAGAGAAGGTGAACCCATGATCGATCGCGATTCACCCGTGACCGAGGATGAACTGCACGCTTACATCGATGGCGAATTGCCGGCCGACCGTAAGGAGACCGTCGCCACGTGGCTTGCCAATCATCCCGAGCAGGCAGCGCTTGTTGCGTCCTGGCGGGCCCAGGCCGAAAGCGTGCGCGCACGCTACGGCACGATTATCGACGAACCCGTTCCGGAACGGCTCAAGCTCGACCAGTTGATCAGCAGGGAACGCGCCAACGGACGTTCCTGGGCTGCGATGGCTGCGGCTGCGGCCATTGCGGCCTTTGTCGTCGGCGGCGCAGCCGGCTGGATGGCGCGTGGAGCTTCTGCCGCCGCCCCGACTGAGTTCGAATCCATCGCCGGCGAGGCGCTCGACGCCTACCGGCTCTACGTGGTCGAGGTGCGCCATCCGGTCGAAGTGCCGGGAAGCGAGCGAGTGCACATGACGCAATGGCTGTCGAAGAGGCTCGGCGAAGACTTGCGCATTCCCGATCTGCAGGCGATCGGACTGAAGCTGGTCGGCGGCCGGCTGCTTCCCGGCCCGACCGGAGCGGCCGCATTTTATATGTACGAAAGTGCATCCGGCGAACGCTTCACGATCTATTGCGCCAAGGCGGGCGTGTCGCAAACGGCGCTGCGCTACACGAGCGAAGACAAGTTTGCCGCGTTCTATTGGGGCGACGACAAGATTGCCTACGTCGTGAGTGGCCCGGCCGACCGCGAGCGGCTGGAGAGCGTGACCAAGGCGATCTACGAGCAGATCGACAAGAGCGGGACCAAGAAGTCGTAGCGTTCACCTCATCCAGAGGAGGCGCCGAAGGCGCCATCTCGAAGGATGGGGTGAAAGACCTTGCCCTCATGGTTCGAGACGCGCCTAGCGGCGCTCCTCACCATGAGGGCATTTATTCCAACTCTTCGCGTGGGTCGTAAGGCTTCGCGTCGCGCCACTTCTTCATGAGTTCCTTGAACTCGTCGTCGATGTGTTCGGGCAGAACGACGCGCACGGTGGCCAGCAGGTCACCGGCGCCGCCTTTTGCCTTCAGGCCCTTACCCTTAAGACGGAATGTGCGCCCCGAATTGGTGCCGGCCGGTATTGCCAGTTCCACGGCGCCGTCCAGTGTGGGAACGCGAACTTTGGCGCCGAGCACCGCCTCGTAGAGCGTGATCGGCAGCTCGAGCCGCAAATCGGCGCCATCCGGCTTGAACAACGGATGCGGTGCAACGTTGATGGTGATCAGTGCATCGCCTGCCCTGCCGGATGCGCTCGGCCATCCTTGTCCCTTCAGACGGATCTGCTGACCGCTGGCGATGCCCGCCGGAATCTTGACCTCGACGTCCTTGCCCGTCGGCAGATGGACTCGAGTCTTTGTGCCTTTGGCGGCATCGCCGAGCGTGATTGTCAGCGAAGCGTGAAGGTCCTGCCCGCCGGCCGGCGCACCGAAATCCTCCGTTTCGAACTGCGTCCCGTGTCCGCGTCCACCGCCCGCGCGGCCGCCGAACATCCCGCGCAGAAGGTCCTCGAAGCCGGCACCGCCACCGGCGCCAGCGCCGCCAGCGGTGGACCGTCGGAATCCGTCAGGACCAAAACTGAAACTTTCGAAATGCGCGCCACCGGGGCCATGCGCGCCACCGCCCGGTTGCGCACCGAACCCTTCGAAACCCTGGAAGCGCGGCTTGCCTTCCGCGTCAATCTCGCCGCGGTCAAACGCCTTGCGCTTGTCGCTGTCACCGACGATCTCGTAGGCGGCATTCAACTCGGCGAAGCGCGACGCCGCCTTCGGATCATGTTTGTTGGCGTCGGGGTGCAGCTTCTTCGCGAGCCGCCGATAGGCGCTCTTGACGTCAGCCTCGTTCGCACCCTTGGAAACCCCCAACACCTCGTAGGGGTCGCGCATCGTGTCCAAACTCCCGTGAAATCCCCTGAACCGCCCGATAATAGCGACTCGACATCATTAATGTGGGGTTCCAAAGCGGCGGATGCAACGCGCCGCAGTCCGTCGGACGAGCGGCTAGGACTGCTTCCAGGGCTTGAGGGTGCGAACTTCCCAGACGCCTTGCTGCTGCTTGCAGGCTTCGCCCTGAACCCACGCCTGCGAACTGCCGGTCACGAAACTCGCCAGAAAATTGCGGCAGGTCTGTCCGTCCTGGGTATAGGCGGATGCGATCGGGGTCACCGTACCACGCGTACCGGTGCTGGGATTTTCCCACGGCTGGCTGGTGTCTTTCTCGCCCCGGCCGAGAACCGCGCTGGCGGCAGCCCGCGCATAAACCAGGTCGGCATCGGGCGGCAGCTGCGTGACTTCCTTGGCTCCCGGGGGCGGCGCGAGCGAGCCCGTCTGGTCGGCCTTGTCGCTTCCGAAAAACGAGTTCGAACTGGCTGGACATACTGCAGCCGCCCACACCGAGCGAGAATGTCATTACGCCGGCGGCGGCGAGCCCGCGCCATAGGCGCGGACGCCCGCATCCACTATATAGTCCGCAGTATTGATGGGTCATGGTCCCGGCCACACGAAGCGCCCCAGTAGATGTCCGACACGGCACCGATTCAACACCCGAGTTGGTTAACGACTGGTGATTTCACCGAGGCGGACGAACCTTTGCGGCTCTTCACCGCATGGCTGGAGCAGGCGACCACCACAGAACCCCGCGACCCCACGGCCATGACGCTGGCCACCGTTGATGCCGACGGCGTGCCTAACGCCCGGATGGTGCTGTTGAAAGGCATCGATGAGCGGGGTTTCGTGTTCTACACGAACATAAACAGCCAAAAGGGGCGGGAATTGGATGGGCAGCCGCAAGCGGCCCTGGTCTTTTATTGGAAGTCGGTCAACCGGCAGGTGCGCGTGCGCGGCCGGGTTGAACGGGTCACCGACGTCGAGGCCGATGCCTATTTCGCCTCACGCCCGAAGCAGGCCCAGATCGGCGCCTGGGCGAGCAAGCAATCCGCGCCGCTCGAAAGCCGGCTCGCCTTCGAAAAGGCCGTGGCGGTCTATGCCGCGAAATATGCACTCAGCGACGTGCCCCGCCCGGCCAATTGGTCCGGATACCGGATCGTACCGCTGACGATCGAGTTTTGGCAGGAACGGCCGTTCCGACTGCATGACCGCATCGAATTCAAGCGCGATGGCCTCGGCGCACCCTGGAGCAAGACGCGGCTTTATCCCTGAGCTAGTCTTGAACGTCGTAGCCACGCTGGAACCATTTAAAGGACGACATGCCGAATTCGCAGTCGAACCAGCCGCGCCGCACGCTGCTTCTCACCGGAGCGAGCCGCGGCATCGGACATGCGACCGTCAAGCGTTTCTCGGCGGCCGGCTGGCGCGTGATCACCTGTTCGCGTCATCCGTTTCCGGAAAACTGTCCATGGGATGCCGGTCCTGAAGACCACATTCAGGTCGATCTTTCGGACGAAGCCAACACCGACAAGGCGATTGCCGAGATCAAGGAGCGGCTTGACGCGCATGAATTGCACGCGCTCGTTAACAACGCGGCGATCTCGCCCAAGGCCGATGGCGGCAAACGGCTGAGCACGCTCGACACCAGCAACGACGATTGGCACCACGTGTTTCAGGTGAACTTCTTTGCACCTATCATGCTGGCGCGCGGGCTGATGAACGAACTTAAGGCCGCCAAAGGTTCGGTGGTGAACGTGACGTCGATTGCCGGCTCGCGCGTGCATCCGTTCGCGGGCGCGGCCTATTCGACATCCAAGGCCGCGCTCGCCGCCCTCACCCGCGAAATGGCCAGCGACTTTGGCCGTCTCGGCATCCGCGTCAACGCTATTGCACCCGGCGAAATCGACACTGCTATTCTTTCTCCAGGCACCGAAAAGATTGTCGAGCAAATTCCGCTGCAGCGCCTCGGCACGCCGGACGAAGTGTCCAAGATCATTTACGTGCTGTGCACAGAGACGAGTTCTTACGTGAATGGGGCCGAGATTCACATCAACGGCGGCCAGCACGTTTAAACGCTAGCGCGTCCGCGTAGAGCGCGAGCAGCGCCCGGCCTATCTCACAGCCACTTCCGCCATTTGAAATAGAGGATCGGCAGAACGGCCGCGATCACCATTAGCACCAGCGCGAAGGGATAGCCGTAATCCCATTCAAGCTCGATCATGCCTTTGTGGAAGTTCATGCCGTAAATCGATGCAACCAGCGTCGGCGGCATGAAGATGACCGCGGCGATCGAGAAGATCTTGATGATGGCGTTCTGTTCGATGTTGACCACGCCGAGCATGGCGTCGAGCAGGAACGTGATCTTGCTCGAGAGATAACTGGCGTGATCGGAGAGCGACGCGGTGTCGCGGCGCATCGATTGCAGATGCGCGCGTACGTCCTTGTTCCAGCGCATGCCCTCCGCCTCGGTGGTGAGGAACAACAGCACCCGGCCGATCGACACCAGGCTTTCACGCACCTTTGAGGTCAAATCGCCCTTGCGGCCAAGCGCCTTGAGCACGTCTTTATAGGACGGTGGTTCGGCATCCGCTTCCGGCTCGAAGATCGAATGTGAGACCTGGTCGACCTCGGCGCCGATGCGCTCCAGAATATCGGCCGAACGATCGACGACCGCATCGAGCAGATCCATCAGCACGGATTCGCCGGACACCTTGGCCGGACAGGATCGCGCCAACTTGTATTCAACGATCGCAAATGGCCGAGGGTCGTCATAGCGGACGGTCGCAAGGCGATGACCGGAGAGGATAAACGTGACCGGCGTGGTCTTCGGCGTGTCGGTGTCCGACTGGCACATCAGCGTCGCCGTCATATAGCGCGCGCCGTTCTCCACATAGAGCCGGCTGGAGACCTCGATCTCCTGCATTTCCTCCCGCGTCGGCACCGCAATGCCGAGCAGCTTTTCGACCAACTTGTCTTCCTGCACGGTCGGCGAGACAAGGTCGATCCATACGGCCTCATCGGACGGCGGCGAACCGGGTTCGACCGCCATACGCTCGAGCGTCGTGCCGCGCGGAACGTAGACCGAAAGCATGCCATCACCATCTTGCGCATGATTTTTCGTCATCATGCGGCGGTCGCGTCATCTCTCATGACCCGATCGCGCGGATTTGCGCAAGACAAAATTACCGTGTGCGCGGCCGTATTCGCGGCCGCTCACACGGTTCGTGGCGGTGTTAGAATCGATGAAGCCGTCCGTTTATGACGCCGCAGCCGGCGCGCGCGACCTTCTAGTCGCGGTCGTAGGGCTCGACGTGAGTCTCGGTCGCATTGCGCTGCTCGCCTTGGTGGCGTAGCGCGGCGGCGACAGCCGAGATTCCGATCTTGCCGTAACGGTTGTCGAGGTTTGTGTATTGGCGGGCGGAGTCTTGCTTCTGCTCCGTTGCTTTCACATTCATAGTCCTGAACTCCAATCCTTCCTTGTCGTGTCCCCTCCGCCCCCAACGTGGTGAATCACTGGGGCGGAATTGCGCGGCAAATCGTATGGTCTTGTGACATTCGACGGCCGCCGCGGGTTTTGGGCCGTCCCTGATTATAGGCGCGGCCATGGTAAACCCTGTCTTAAGGTCTTGGGACCAAAGTCATTTTTCGACTTGGGGGAACCCGGCCGGGTGCGGCATTCCTGCAACAGGTTCACAGGAAGGTGTTCGTAGACGTGGCAGAAACGTAGCAATGCCGGGGTTTTTTCGGTTAATTGCGGACGGAAACATTTTGTGCGGCGCCGAAGTGGTGGCCGGAAAAGAGGAAGACAATGGCGGCAAGAAGGGGGTTGTTGGTCGTTCTGTTCGGCGCCGGCCTCGTGCTCGGCGGCTGCATGCAGTCCACGATCGAACCGGCATCGGAAGCGAACTTCACGGCCCGCGACAAGAAGTTGCTGGCGGCGGCGCCTTATGAAAAGGCCACGATCCCCGAACCCTACAAGCGCCACATCGTCGAATATCACCGCAAGGAAGCGCCCGGCACGATCCTGATCGATTCCGACGCGCGCTATCTCTATTACGTGCTGCCCGAGGGCAAGGCGATCCGCTACGGCGTCACCGTCGGCGAAGAAGCGCTGGCCTGGTCGGGCGTCGCCAAGGTTGGCCGCATGGCGGAATGGCCGTCGTGGACGCCGACCGACGAAATCAAGAAGCGCATGGACGTACCGAACTTCGTCAGCGGCGGTCCGCAAAACCCGCTGGGCGCGCGCGCGATGTATCTCTATGAGGGCAACAAGGACACCCTCTATCGCATCCACGGCACCAACCAGCCGGAATATATCGGCGAGGCGATCTCCTCGGGCTGCATCCGCATGACCAATGAGGATGTCATCGACCTGTACAAGCGGGTCAAGCAAGGCGCGGTGGTTGTCGTGCTGGCGCCACACCAGGGCAACTCGCCGGCCAATCCGCGCGTGGCGTCGGCCGTCGGTCCGTTCCGCTGAGCATCAGGGCATTAAATTGAAAAACGGCGCCTTCGGGCGCCGTTTTTGTTTGAGGCGGCCCCGTCATTCCGGGGCGCGGACGAAGTCCGCGAGCCCGGAATCCATAACCACCTACGTTGCGGAGTATGGATTCCGGGTCCGCTCGCTTTCGCTCGCATCCCGGAATGACGGCTAGCCCAGCGTAATGCGCACGATTTCCGGCGGCACGCCGAGGCGCAGCGGCACCTTGCTGCAGCCGAGCCCACCCGACACGACCATGTGGCGGCCGTTCTCGACGATGTGCCCATAGGCGAAGCGCGCGCCATAGGCTGACGGCGCCCAGACCGGCGGCAACATCGGCAAGCGAATCTGCCCGCCGTGGGTATGTCCGGCGATGGTGAGCGCCACGCGCTCCGGCACCTGCGTGAAAATGTCAGGCTCGTGCGCGAGCAGGATCACCGGATCGTGGGTTCGGACGCGTGCCAGCGTGCCGGGCAAATCGTCGACGCCTTCAAACGTGCTCGGGCCAAGCCAATAAGCGATCTGGTCGCCGAGGCCAGCGAGCCAGAAACGGCTGCCGGGCGGCCCCAGCAGGACCGCTTCGTTTTCCATGACAGGCAGGCGCACAGTATCAAGCGCACGCCGCACGCCGTCGATGTCGTACCACCAGTCGTGATTGCCAAGAACTGTATAGACGCCGAGCGGCGCGTGCAGGCGCGCCAATTCCGCCGCCCAGACCGGATGCGGCACACGCTCGGTGACGAAATGATGGGTGGCAAAAAAATCGCCGAGCACAACGGTGAGATCGCTGCGGAGTTCATTGGCGGCATCGACCACCTGCCGCACGCGGTCGAGACCCATGTTGGGGCCTCCAGCATGCAGATCGGCGACGACAGAGATCGTGAGGCGCTGTCCTTTCGGCCAGGCCGGAGGTGACAATCGATAGTCGGTGATCACCAGGCCGTTGGCCGCTTCCATGGCGGCACGCGCGCCCGTTGCCGGAAGCACAAGTCCTGCCACGCCGACGAGACCGAGCCCGCCTTTGATCACGCCGCGGCGCGTGAGTGTGCGTGGCTTTGGGCCGGCAATTGCGGTTCGATCGATCGTGCTCATGAGGAGGTTTTGTTACGCGGGAACTATGAACGGAGCGTGGTCGTGCAATTACAATTTCCGTTCATGGTTTATGGCCGCGTCCGGTATCGCCGGCCGCGGCAGCGGGAGTGGAACCCGCGCGGCGACTTCGGTGGCCGGCGGTTCGCGCACATCCCACTGGCACATACGGTAACCCTGACGGCGCTCGGCGAGATCGAAATGAATATGGGCCTCGTGGTAACCATCGGATCCGGGCCCGAGCACGGTGGTAAAGCGATGGCACGCGCTCTCGCGCAAGTCGTCGCGAAACTCCTTGGCCACCGTCACGTCGGTCAATCCGACGGCGCGGCCATCGGCCAGTACAAGCGCGCGCAGATCGACGGCATTGCCCTTGCCATGCTCACTGAGTTTGGCGCCGGCCACGCGGTTGCGGCCGCGACACTCGTAATCATCGTAAGTCTCAACCGCGCGCAGGGGCGAGCCCAGCTTTTCCGCTCGCGGTGCTGCTTCGTCGCGCAACCAACCGGCGAGAGATTCAGCGAAGGGACAGCGCAGCACCGGGGCCGGCTTGAGCGCAATGCGTTCGCCACCGGCAAGCAACACGGCGGTGAGCCGTACCATGTCGCCGCCCCCGCATGCGTCCGGGCCGATCAGGCGAGGCATCGGTTCGACGACGGCGACCTTCCCCAACCGCTCGTCGCACTCGGTCGACGCGCTGGTGACTTCGGCGGAATTGAAATCGGGCCCGGCCGCCTCCCGAAAGGTCTGCGGCTCGATCCATAGCGACGGTCGGGGGCGCGGCAATGGCACATCCTCGGCAATGGCAACGTCGCCGCCAGCGCCTGCCAGCCACACGAGCGCAATCAAAAGCCGCACGGAAAGCCGACTGGGGACCCCTTTTTGCAGGGATTGCAGCATTTACGCGGGTCTCCCGTGAAGCCAAAAGCGCCTTGGCACCGTACCTCATAACGAAACCGTTGCACCGCCCGTTCCGGCGGCTAACCTTGGGTCCGACTGGCGAGGGGCCGGTCCAAGAACTCAATAATCGGGAGGGGAATGCCATGCTCGGCCTGATGCAGGATTGGCCGTTGCTGTGCCATCGCATCATCGACCATGCCGCCACATTCCATGGCGAACGCAAGGTCATCACGCGATCGGTCGAAGGACCGATGCACACCACGAACTATGCCGAAATCCGCACCCGCGCGCTGAAAGTTGCGCAACGGCTCGACAAAGACGGCATCAAGCTCGGCGATCGGGTGGCTACCCTTGCGTGGAATACCTGGCGGCATCTCGAGGCCTGGTACGGCATCCTCGGCATCGGCGCGGTCTATCACACGGTGAACCCGCGCCTGTTCCCCGAACAAATCGCCTGGATCATCAACCACGCCGGCGACCGGGTGATGATGACCGATCTTACCTTTGTGCCGCTTCTGGAAAAAATTGCCGACAAGCTGCCGACCATCGAACGCTACATCATCCTCACCGATGCGGCGCACATGCCGAAGACCACGTTGAAGAATGCTGTGGCCTATGAAGACTGGATCGGCGAAGTGGACGGCGATTTCACCTGGAAATCGTTCGATGAAAACACCGCGGCCGGCATGTGTTACACGTCCGGCACGACCGGGCACCCCAAGGGGGTGGTCTACTCGCACCGCTCCAATGTGCTGCACGCCTTCATGGCGGCGATGCCGGACTGCAAGGGCCTGTCATCGCGCGACGTCGTCCTGCCGGTGGTGCCGTTATTCCACGCCAATGGCTGGTCGCTTGCCTTCTCGACACCAATGGTCGGCGCCACGGTGATCATGCCCGGCGCCAAACTCGATGGCGCGTCGATCTACGAACTGCTCAATACATACAAGGTGTCATTCACCGCGGCGGTGCCGACCGTGTGGCTGATGCTGCTGCAGGATCTGGAAAAAACCGGCGGCAAGCTGCCGCATCTCAAGCGCGTGGTGATCGGCGGCTCGGCCTGTCCGCGCGCCATGACCAAGACCTTCCAGGACGTCTATGGCGTCGAAGTTGTCCATGCCTGGGGCATGACGGAGATGAGCCCTCTCGGCTCGCTCTGCACCATGAAACCGGAATACGCAGTCCTCACTGGCGAAGCAAAACTCGACGTCGAGATGAAACAGGGCCACCCGCCGTTCGGCGTGGAGATGAAGATCACCGACGACAACGGAAAGCCCCTGCCCTGGGATGGCAAAACATTCGGCCGCCTGAAGGTGCGCGGACCGGCGGTGGCGAAGAGCTACTTCAAGGTCGACAACGATCCTGTGTTCGAGAAGGACGGCTGGTTCGACACCGGCGACGTCGCCACCATGGATCAATACGGCTACATGCAGATCACCGATCGTGCGAAGGACGTCATCAAGTCCGGCGGCGAATGGATTTCATCGATCGATCTTGAAAATCTCGCAGTCGGCCATCCGAAGGTCGCGGAGGCCGCCGTCATCGGCGTCACGCATCCGAAATGGGGCGAACGGCCGCTGCTGGTCATCGTGCTCAAGAAAGGCGAGAACGCGACCCGGGAAGAACTTCTCGGCTACATGCAGGACAAGATCGCAAAATGGTGGATGCCGGACGACGTGGTGTTCGTCGACGAAATTCCTCACACGGCAACCGGCAAGATCCAGAAACTCGTCCTGCGCCAGACCTTCAAGGACTATCGGCTGCCCAACGTGCAAGCGGCAGAATAACAAGAAAGTCGCGCGTTAAATCCGCCGTCCAAACAATGACTTGGCCGAGCCTGTCACGATCACCTACCTATATTGTCAAAATTGACATCTGTCGTGTATCCTCGATTTCAGCCATTTGGTGCTCCGTAACGACCAACACGGAGTAAGAACAATGAAACGCTATGTGATCGAACGCAGCATTCCCGGCGTCGGGAAGCTGAACCGCGAGCAGCTCAAGGGCGCCGCCGCGACATCCAATGACGCGCTGGCCAAGCTGCCCGGCAAAGTGCAGTGGGAGCATTCATACGTCGTGGATGACAAGACCTTCTGCATCTACCTCGCGGAAAACGAGAACGCCGTCCAGGAGCACGCCAAGCTGAGCGGATTCCCGGCAAATAAAGTCACCGAAGTACGCACCATCATCGATCCGATGACGGCCGCTGCGTGATCGCGATACGCCGCCGTGCTGCAGCCGGCGGCGTTCCGGCCCTGTGAGACGTAAGACGGGAAATGTGAGCCATGGTGCAACTCGGCAAAGTAGATACCGGATGCTTCTGTTGGTTCGATCTCGCCGCGACCGACGCCGGCAGCGCGAGAGAATTTTACGAGAATCTGTTCGGGTGGACTTCTCACGAGCAGCCGGCCAACGGCGGCAGCTTTACACGTTTGCGGATGAGCGACCAGGACGTCGGCTCGATCTATCAATTGCGGGATGCGCTTCTGGAGCACGGCATTCCGTCGCACTGGACGCCCTACGTCCGCGTGCACGATGTGAATGATACGGTGCGACGGGCCACCTCCCTCGGCGGCACGGTGATTGCCAAACCCTTCGTTGTATCCGGTATCGCGCGCATAGCGCTCATACTGGATTCGGTCGGCGCGCTCATTGGTTTGTGGGAGCCGATCGAATTGAACATGAAAGCGAATGGCCAAGGTTCGAAAAATGGCTAGAAAATCAACACCGCGGACAAAACGCAGCACGCACGAATTGGCCCCTGCCAGCAGCAAAGATCGTGTCGTCGACGTTACGGTCGTTGTTCTGAAGGATGGCTATGCGTCAACGGCGATTGCTCCGATCGAAATTTTTCACTCCGCGGGCGTAGTCTGGAATTGGCTCCATGGCGAAACACTGCATCCGCGATTCCGGGTGCGAACTGCGTCGGTCGACGGACGGAAAGTGAATGCGGCCGGCTCTCTCGGCCTCACACCGGATTGCGCAATCAGCGACATCAAGCACACCGACATTATCATCATCGCTGCGCCCGGCTGGGACGTCCTCGAACAAATCGCAAAAAATACATCCCTCGTGCCGTGGGTGAAAAAGTGGCACGACCGAGGCGCCTACATTGCCGGTGCGTGCACGGGTGTGGCGTTCCTTGCAGAAAGCGGAATCCTCGACGGTCATGTTGCAACAACTCATTGGGGTGTCGCCGACATATTTCGCAAGCGTTATCCGAAAGTCCGGTGGCAAACCGAACAATTTGTGACGGAAGACGGACAGCTTTTCTGCAGCGGTGGCGTCTACGCCTCGATCGATCTGAGCCTGTATCTGGTGGAGAAATTCTGCGGCCACGAAATCGCCCTTCAGTGCGCCAAATCCTTACTGCTCAGCATGCCGCGCGGCCGCCAATCGGGATATTCGGTGGTTCAGCTGTCCCGACCGCATTCCGACGACAAGATCCGGAAAACCGAGGAATACCTGCAACAGCACTTCGATTCCGATATCTCGATCGACCGCCTCGCCGAGCGCGCCGGAATGGGCCCGCGCAATTTTATCCGCCGTTTCAAGGCCGCAACCGGCCGCGTTCCCGGCGCCTATGTTCAGACGTTGCGGGTCTCGGCAGCCAAGGAATTACTGGAAAATGGGGCATCTTCTATCCAGGCGGTCTCTTCGAAGATCGGATACGACGACATCGGTTTTTTCCGGAATCTGTTCAAACGCCATACCGGAATGACCCCCGGTGAATATCGCGACCGGTTTTCCCAGATGTCATTCGACCGCGGGGAATTGGCGTCCGGCAGGCCGGCTGCCTAACCCTTCGATTAACGAACTTCAGCCATGTGCGATTGCGAACACGGCACTCGGTTCGCAAATTTGCTGATATTCAGCTGCAATACCCAGCGTTAACGGCGGGTAATTGATTTAAATTTGAGGTAATGGCGTCCCAATCGCTTAATGACGCGTTCGTAGGGTCGGCTGTCTGGTGGAGCAGTTATTTGCTCGGGGCTGCAGCACGATCTGGGACGCATGGTACAGGTAGTTATCCTCGACGATCGAGAGACCAATCGAAAGATTTTTTCGAAGCTTGCCGCTTCGATTGAACCTGGCGTGATGGTCCATAGCTTCGGCGATCCGGCAGAACTTCTCGCCTGGCTCAAGCACAACACGCCCGATCTGATCGTCACCGATTTCAAGATGCCGACGATGGATGGCGCAGAATTCATCTGCCGCCTCCGCGCGCAGCCCGATTGCGGCGAGATTCCTGTGATCGTGATCACGGTATACGAGGAACGCGAATTCAGGCTGCGCGCGCTCGAGGCCGGCGCCACCGATTTCCTCCACAGCCCGGTCGACCATCAGGAATTCACCACACGCGCCCGCAATCTGCTGAAGCTACGCAAGCAGCAGATCCAGCTTGCCGCGCGCGCCGACAACCTCGCACAGGAGCTCAAGGACTCAGAGCGTTCGCGGGAAGCCGCGCTGCGCGATTCGAGTGAACGGCTGGCCCAGGTGATCGATACCGTTCCGGCCATGATCAGCGCCACCGATAACCAGGGGCGCATCCTGTTCATCAACGCGTATCTCGCCGAACTTGCCGGCATCGGCGCCACCAAAGCCGTCGGGTTCGATATGCAGCCAGCCTTCGGGGAAGACCACGCAACGCGCAGCAAGGCTCTCGACCGCAAGGTGATCAACACGCAGGCCGCATTGCCGAGCTTCGAGGAGG
Organism: uncultured Alphaproteobacteria bacterium; assembly: GCA_963817815.1. GTDB lineage: Bacteria > Pseudomonadota > Alphaproteobacteria > Rhizobiales > Xanthobacteraceae > Pseudolabrys. The sequence continues at coordinate 204,728 of CAWFPY010000002.1, forward strand.
AGATTGTCGACGCGAAAGGCACAAAACGCGTGTTCCTGACCACGAAAACCCCGCTGCGCGATGGAGCCAATGCGGTGGTGGGCGTGCTGACCTCCTCGCTCGATATCACCGACCGCAAGCTTGCGGAAAATCATCTTTTCTACATGGCGCACCATGACGGATTGACCAACCTCGCCAACCGCGCGCTGTTGTCCGACCGGCTGCGCCGCGAGATCGCCCGCACGCGACGCGGCGACCGCCCTTTCGCTCTCCATCTCATCGACCTTGACGGCTTCAAGGACATTAACGACGGGCTCGGCCACCAGGCCGGCGACCAGTTCCTCGTCGAGGTCGCCGATCGGTTGCGTCTGGTCGTGCGCGATACCGATACAGTTGCCCGTCTTGGTGGCGATGAATTCGCGGTGCTGCAAACGCGCGTGACGCGCAACGAGGACGCGGCCGACATGGCCACGCGGATCCTCGAAGCCATCAACAAGCCGTGGTCGCATGCGGGCGAACAAGTCAACTCAAGCGCCAGTATCGGCATCACCATTCACCCCACCGATGGCGCCGACGTGCAAGACCTGCTTCGCAACAGCGATCTTGCGATGTATCGGGCCAAGCACGACGGCGGAAAGGTTTTCCGCTTCTACGCCTCGGATATGGACCGGCGGGCGCGCGCGAGCCTTGTTCTCGACGCTGATCTGCGCGAGGCCATCGCCGCGGGGCAATTCGTCCTGCATTACCAACCGCAGATCGCGGTACGTACCGGTCAGGTTGTCGGTGCGGAAGCGCTGCTGCGCTGGCAGCGCCCCGGCCACGGCCTCATCGGCCCAAGCGACTTCCTGGCGCGCGCGGAGGAGAACGGCCTTATCGTTCCAATCAACGAATGGGCGCTTCGCGAAGCGTGCCGGCAGGCCAAATCGTGGCAGCAGCGTGGGCAGCCGCCGCTTCGCGTCGGCGTCAATCTGTCATCGATCCAGTTCTTCAAGCAGAACGTTCCGTTGCTGGTCACCAAGGTCCTGGCAGAAACCGGGCTCGATCCCTGGTTGCTCGATCTGGAGCTGACGGAAAGCATCGTCATGCACAACGCCGAGGCGGTCTCGAAGGACCTCCAGCAGTTGCGCGAACTGGGCGTCGGAATTTCGATCGACGATTTCGGGACGCGTTACTCGACGCTCTCCTACGTCAAGCATTTCCCGGTCGACCGGCTCAAGATCGACCAGTGCTTCGTCCGCGACATGGCGACTAACCCGAGCGACGCCGCGATTGTCCGGGCGATCGTCAGCCTCGGCCACAGCCTTGATCTCGAGATCGTTGCGGAAGGCGTGGAAACCGTCCAGCAGGCCACGCTCTTGCGCGCCGAAGGATGCGACGAAGTGCAGGGCTTTTACTACGCAGGCGCAATGCAGGCGGATGAGTTGATTGCCTACGTCCGGGATATTCGCGCACGGGCGCGCAGTGCGTGAGGCTCGGATGGGGGCAACCAACTTCCGAAAAGCTCTTCCGGGATGGCACACGGGCAAGCCCGTGACCCGGTTCTTTTCCTGGGTCGCGAGCCGGCTACGTAACCGGCCGGATTCCGAACACGAATTGACCGTCAACCGGCTGGTGATCAGCGGGACGGCCTTTACTTATCTCATCATCGCGGCGCAGTTCGGCCAACGGGGCGCCGAACGGATGCTGCACGAGCAGAGCCCGTATTTTGCCGTCTACCAGATCGTCTCCGTCATCCTGTTCTGCCACCTGCTCTACCGGCCGGGAATTTCCGTCGGGCGACGCCTCGTCGGAATGGTGTTCGACCTCGGTCTCTTTTCATATGGCATGCATGTCGGCGGCGAGACTTTCGCGCTGCTTTACCCGGTGTACCTGTGGGTCATTTTTGGAAACGGCTTTCGCTTTGGCGTCCCCTACCTGTTCGCCGCTTCCGCCACCAGCGTTCTGACCTTCGGCACTGTCATCGCGACAACTGCCTTCTGGCAGGAACACCGCGGGCTGGCGTCGGGCCTGACCGCAGGTCTCGTCTTGCTGCCACTCTATGTGTCGACGCTGATCCGTAAGCTGTCGGAAGCCAAACGCCAGGCCGAAGAAGCAAACCGCGCGAAAAGCGCCTTCCTCGCCAGCATGAGCCACGAATTCCGCACACCGCTCAATGCCATCATCGGTTTGAGCGACTTGCTGCGCGAAACCTCACTGGATCCCGAGCAGGATGAGATGTCCGATACGATCGGGAAGTCCGGACGCCAGCTCCTCACGCTGATCAATTCGGTGCTCGATTTCTCGCGCGCCGAGGCAGGCAGGATCACGATCAAGAACGTCGACTTCGACCTCATTTCCCTGCTTGGGGACATCCGGAACATGCTGGCCTTCGAAGCCCAGCGAAAGGGCGTGAGGCTCGCGATCCACTGCACGGCGCGCACACCGCGGCTATTGGTCGGAGACAAGCCTCATCTCGAGGAAGTTCTCGTCAATCTTGCTGGCAACGCCGTAAAATTCACCGAACACGGCTTCGTCGTCATTGCGGTTGATGCAGTTGCGCACGACGACGACCGGGTGCGGCTGCGTTTCGAGGTGACGGACACCGGAATCGGCATCAGCAGCGACGCGCAGACGCGCGTTTTCGAACGCTTCACGCAGGCCGACGAAACCATCATCGACCGTTTCGGTGGCACCGGGCTCGGCCTCGCGATCGCAAGGCAACTCGTCGAGCTACAGGGCGGCAATATTGGCGTCCAAAGCGCGCCCGACAAAGGCAGCACGTTCTGGTTCGAAATCGAACTGGAGGCGCAGACGCAAAGTCCGCTGCAGGTCTATACGGCACAGACGCCGGTCGTTTTCGTTGGCGGCAACGACGACGATCGCGCCGTCGCGAGGTCTTGTGTGCCAAATGTGACGTTCTCCGGCAGCATAGACGAGGCCATGGCCGCTTTGGCGTCGTTGCGGAAAGACGGCGTGCGCCGTCCGATTGCGGTCATTCACCACGACATTGCCGATAGACTGGACGAGGCTGCCTTCGAGTCAATCGCCGGAGAAAACCCCGCCTGTGCGCCCGCGCTCATTCTGGTAACGGATGGTCACGACGAAGGTCTGCCCGCGAGTATCGTGCGCAGCCGATTCATCACGACAGCTGCCCACCCCGCTCGACCCGATGAAACTCATTGCGAGCCTGCAAATCGCGCGCGGCAACAATGCCGCCGAACGTCCCGATACTACCTCCAATCGCACGATCGTTGCGGCGCGCCGACCACTGTCGATCCTGGTCGCCGAGGACAAACGGACCAATCAAATGGTCATCGCCAAGATCCTCGATCGCGCCGGCCATCGCGTCACGATTGTCGACAACGGCGAGGCCGCGCTGGACGTGCTGGAAGCGCAGGATTTCGATCTGGTTCTGATGGACGTGAACATGCCGGTTATGAACGGCATCGAAGCAACCAAGCTCTACCGATTTGCAGCCCTTGGACGGCCGCACGTGCCGATCGTGGCGCTCACGGCCGACGCAACCGAAGCAAGTCAAACGGCGTTGCCGGGAAGCGGGCATGGATGCCTGCGCCACCAAGCCGATCGAGCCGCATCGGCTGCTCGAGATCATCGGAACGCTTGTCAACGACGCCGCCAAAGGCCCCCGCGTGGTCTCAAACAAGGCCGAAGCCGCCGGGCACTCTTCGGTAACGGCGCGCAACAGCAGGGAAGCAGCCATCGATCTGGACACGATCGATGCACTGGAAAACCTGGGCGGCAAGGAGTTCGTTGATGAACTCGCCGCGCAGTTCCTCGACGATGCGGCCGATATTCTACGTCAGTTGTCCGACATTACGGCCGCCGGCGACACTCTTGCATTCCGCGAGCAATTGCATGCCTTGCGCAGCGCAGCGGCCAATATCGGAGCGCGCGGAATTTATGAAATGTGCCTCGCGTGGCGGCAAATCGCGCCGGAGGACCTCGCAAGCCAGGGCGAAATCTACCTCAACGGGCTGCGGGAAGAATTCGAACGCGTCCGTGTGGCCTTGCGGGGACGGCTTTCCAAGCGCGACGTCGCGGCTTGATGCACCAGGACGGCTAGGGACGCGCGTATTTTACGCGGCGCAATTGCGCATTCGCCAGCCGTTCCATGTTGCGAAGATCCGACTCTTGCAGCCGCATGGCATGCTCTGCCCAGATATCGGTGACGTCGCGAAGCTCCTCGAGCGAGAGCGGATTGACACGCAGCCCAACCTCGCGGACGCGTCGATGCACAGCATGGTGGCGGCGATTATGGGCGATGTAATCGCGCACCGCCTCTTCGCCACGTCCGTCTTCGGCCAGAACGTCGATCAAGCCCATCTCGTGAAGCTCGGGTGCGCCAAAGACCCGCCCGCTCAGGATCATCTTGTGCGCCCGCGTCATGTCGAGCTTGCGCGACAGAAAACTGAAGGCACCCATTCCGGGAAACAGGTTGAACAAGATTTCCGGCAAACCAAACTTGGCTTTCTTTTCCGCCACGAGCACGTTGAAGGACAGCGCCCCCTCGAATCCGCCGCCGAGGGCATCGCCCTGGACCAGCGCGATCGTAATCAGCGGCAAATGAAAGCCGACCGTCATCTGGTAGGCGACGTCGACGCAGTCATGCGCATAGTTGCGCAGCGCATCGATGTCGCGCGCCCGAATGCTCTTGACGAAAAAGTTGAGATCGCCGCCAAGATTGTAGACACCGGGAATACGCGAGCCCCCGACGAAATATTTGATGGGTGCAGCCTCGCCCGGCGGCAAGTTGGCGAACATCCGTTGCAGCATGCGCCGCATGGAAATCAGTTCTTGCAGCAACGTCGGTGTGAAGCTCGGCGGCCCCGCCGGCTGCATGAAGCACCAGATGCTTTCTTCGTTTGAATTCAGCGTGAGATCGAGTTCGCGAAAGCCGGCCCTGCTCACGCCCGCGCTAAAGTCGATGCGGGCGCGCTGCATGGCGCGCTCTTCACGCGCCGCCGCGAGATTAGCCGGTGACCAGAGCTCCAACTGCGTTGGAATCCTGGCTTCCGCCGTCTGAGCCAACTGACCCAGAGGCGCAACGTTGAGCTTCGTTACGGCCGAACGCAAACTGTCCCCACTTTCCACCGAACGGTCTGGCGCTGGCCACAACAGTACGGCTGCCACCGCGAAGCGATGATATTAATCAAAAATTAACCCTCCTGAATCTGTTGTTGCCTTGATGGTTAATCAAGGCTGTGACGGAAATCACAAAAATCGCGATTTATCGCCTCAGCGGCACCAGAACCACGGTTTTCCAAGCAATGAACGCCGGCCTGGTGGTTAACAGGAGGCCGCCCATTACCATTGCAATGTTGTGGGGCGAATTGTCGCGTATTCGATCGACAGATACTTGGGTCGGGAAACGTCGACGGCGCAGCCGCTAGGATCACATGCGCCCACAGCTATGTGACTTGCGATACGGCACCAAGGCGGAATTGCATAGCGTCGGGTGGTCGCGACGATGTCTGCAGGCTGCGATGCTCGACGCAATCTTTGCAGCGGGTCGTGCAACGAGGGACCGCACAGCACCTATTTACACCGACGCGCGATGCCACCTCGTATCGATCCAGCCGGACAACGAAAGCGATTTTCGCGCTGACGCCGCAATCGAGATTGCCTGCTCAGCCGCTTGCCATTATTCCTGCAGGCCATGAGCCTTGATACAGGCGGAATCGCAACGAGCGGCGGCGTGCGGTTTCTCGGGCAGCGCCGGTTCTATTGGCGTTTGCTCATTCGCGGCGGCGCGTTGCTGATGGTCACGCTCGGCATCTATCGCTTCTGGCTGGCAACCGATGTGCGGCGCTTCCTGTGGTCAAACACCGAAATCGCCGGCGAGACTCTTGAATATACCGGCACGCCACTGGAACTCCTGCTCGGCTTCCTGATCGCGATTGCCATTCTCATTCCGGTTTACGCCGGTTTCTTTCTGGCGGCGCTCGATCTCGGCATCCTCGCAAAACTCTCAAGCGTGACTGCCTTTGCAGCGCTCGGTGTTCTCGGCCAATACGCGATCTATCGCGCCCGCCGCTATCGTCTGACGCGCACGATCTATCGAGGCCTGCGCTTTCATCAGGAAGGCTCAGCCTGGGCTTATGCCTTTCGCGCGATCGGATGGTGGATCGTCACCGCTTTGTCTTTCGGCCTCGCTTATCCGTTCCAGCTTGCCAGCCTCGAGCGCTACAAGATGCGCAATACCTTCTACGGCGATCTGGCTGGACGCTTCGAGGCATCCGGTTTCAGCCTGCTCCTGCGTGGCTTGCCGATGTGGCTGCTCATTTTTGCGCCTTTGGCACTTGCGGTTAGTAGCTTCATAGGTGCGGTCGATTGGACGGCTCTCGTCGATGCGCTGGCACAAGGTGGCGACAACGTCATGGGCAGGATCGAAGGTGGCAACCCCGGCCTAGGCGAAGCCATTGTCTTTGCCATGCTGATGGGCGGCGTTAGCGTGAGCCTGGCCGCCCTGCTCTACCCGGCATTCCAGGCAATCGTGCTGCGCTGGTGGTCGTCGGGATTGTGCTTCGGCGATCTCGAAGTACGATCCCGGCTGCGCATGCGTCATGTTTACGCCGCCTATGGCCGCTTTGTCGGGTATGCGATCCTGTTCAGCATGGCTATCGGCATTTTTGGTGCAATCGCATTGGTTGTGGTTGGGGTGATCGCGAGTGCGGTGAAACTGGGCGCCGGTGGAGAAATCCTGGCGACGCTCTTTCTCCTCGCGGGCTACGTCGTCACGGCGCTGGGATTTTCGACGATTTATCGCGCCACCGTGCTGCTGTCGCTCTGGCAATTGGGCATGGAATCGCTGCAACTGACCGGTCTTTCCGCGCTCGAAAAGGTCAAAGCCACCGGACGGCCGAGCTCCGCGATCGGCGAGGGGCTCGCCGATGCACTTAGTGTTGGCAGTTACTGATGCCGGACGGAATCGAAGGGCCGCATCGATGAATTCCGGAACCGGCGTCTATTTTGACGGGGTGACCAGCACGCGCCGCGAAGTGGCGGTGGCGCTCGCGCCATCCAGCCTGCGGATATCCGCCGAGGACGGGTCGCTCCTCGCGGAATGGCCCTATGACCAAATTGAGGGATTGTCCGCTCCAGACAAAGTGCTCCGACTCGGCCGACAGGGGAGCGCAACGCTTGAACGCCTCGAAATTCTCGACACGGCCTTCGCCGACCAAATTGACGCCCGCTCGTCCCTTGTCGACCGGACGGGGCGGTTGCAACGCCGGCAACGCATGCGTGTGATCGGCTGGAGCGTCGCCGCGACGGCATCGCTCGTGTTGGTGGCGTGGTTCGGGGTGCCGGAGATCGCTGCGCGGCTGACCCCACTGCTCCCACCGGCGGCCGAGCGTAAGCTCGGTGACGCTGTCAATATGCAGGTGCGCGGCATGCTCGACACTCACAAGGCGGGCGTCAACTTTGATTGCGGGACAATCCCAGCGGAGACGGCGGGTCGTGCTGCACTCGACAAAATGTTGCGGCGGCTTGAAACGGCGGCGGCTCTTGCCCTGCCCTTACAGGCCAGTGTTGTGCGGCGTGACGAAGCCAATGCCGTGGCTTTACCGGGCGGGCAGGTTTATGTATTCCGCGGCCTGATTGCCAAGGCGGATACTGCTGACGAGGTTGCCGGCGTGATTGCACATGAAATCGGCCACGTCGCCCATCGCGATGGCACCAAAGCCGTCCTCCAGGGCGCCGGCCTGTCATTTTTGTTCGGGATGTTGCTCGGCGATTTTGTCGGCGGCGGCGCGGTGGTTTTTGCGGCCAAGACGGTGCTGCAATCATCATATTCGCGCGAGGCGGAGACAAAGGCGGATGCCTATGGCGCCGAGCTGATGAATAGAGCCGGCGGCGACGCCCATGCCCTCGCGACCATGCTCGACAAGATCGGCGGCGCCACTGAACCCGGCATGACAATCCTGTTGAATCATCCGGAAACCAAAGCGCGTGTTGCCGCCATCAATAAACTGGCGGCAACGCGGCCATCGTCATCATTTCTCGATGCCGGAGAATGGGCGGCGCTCAAGACGATCTGTGCGGGGTCATGACCATGGCGCGACGTCCATTTCATGACGAGCCGACGTCAAAGATCGCGGTCTGGTCGTCCAGGCTGGGGTTGTTTGCCTTTGCCGTGGCTGCGCTTTCGATCATCATTGTACGGTCAAACCTGCTTGAGATCGTGCCGGCCCTCGCCACTTTTGCGGCCGCGCTGGTCTTTGCCGGGCTTGCCATTCTGTTGGCATTCGGAGGCTTCATCGTGATCTGGCGGCAGGGCTATTCCGGCCTTGGCCGCGCATTGCTCGGCCTGTTTCTCGGCCTGGCACTGCTCGCTTTTCCCGCCTACCTCGGCACGCGGGCTTTGAAGTTGCCGGCAATTTCCGACGTCACGACGGACACGACCAATCCCCCGCGGTTCGACGTGCTGGCCCGTCAGCGCCCGCGCGATCGCACCGACTATCCCGGGCCGACGGTGGCTGCGCTTCAGCGCGCCGGCTATCCGGATATCGCTCCCCTTGAACTCGACGTTGCGCCCAAAGTTGCTTACGACGCCGCGCTCGCGCTGGTCACCAAGCGCAAGTGGACGATCGGGGATGCGCGCTCTCCGACATTGGCGCGGCGGGATGGTGTGATCGAGGCCGTGGCCCGCACGCCAATCATGGGCTTCCGTGACGACGTCGTCATCCGGGTGACCCCGATCGGCCAAGGTACCCGTATCGATATGCGCTCGGCATCGCGCGTCGGATCGCACGATTTCGGCGCCAATGCTTCACGTATCAGGAGCTTGCTCGAAGACATCGATGACGCCGTGGGCTCGGCGCCGGAGCCTCGCTCGCTGCCCGACAAAAAGCCTCCCCCGCCGAAAAAGGGGCAGCAGCCCGAAAAACGTCAGCCTGGCAAACGATAGACCCCATCAACCGCAGGCTGGCCCTCCGTCTCGACCAGACCGCGGGCGACCAGATCCTCAAGATGCGCGAGCACCGACAGGCCAGCGGCCCCGGTCAAACGCGGATCGATGCCGATATAAATTGCACGCACAATTGTGGGAATGTCGGTCGCGCCCTTTGACAGCCGGTGCAGGATTGACGCTTCGCGCGCCTTGCGGTGCAGAATGTAATAATTGACGAAGCGCGACGCATCGGTGATCGCCGGTCCATGGCCGGGGAAATATATGGTCTCCTTGCGCTTCGCGAGCTTTGCCAGCGAAGCCATATAGTCGCTCATGGCGCCATCGGGCGGCGCAACGATCGACGTCGCCCAGGCCATGATGTGATCGCCGGCGAATAAAACGTTTTTATCCTTGAGTGCATAAGACATGTGGTTCGCGGTATGGCCCGGCGTTGTCACCGCTTCGATCGACCATCCGTCGCCGGCGACGATCTCGCCATCCTTCAGCGCCACATCCGGCCGGAAGTCCCGGTCGGCGCTGGCGTCGAGCGGATTGTGCTCGCCGATGTGCAGCGGACGCGCGGCGCGGTGCGGCCCTTCCGCATAGACCCTGGCGCCGGTAGCGGCCTTGATGGCCGGGACCGCAGGCGAGTGGTCACGGTGGGTGTGAGTGACAAATATGTGCGTCACGGTCTCATTGCGCACCGCGTCGAGCAACGCGCCGATATGCGCGGCATCGTCCGGGCCGGGATCGACGATCGCGACCTTGCCGCGGCCGACGATGTAGCTGACGGTTCCCTTGAAGGTGAACGGACCCGGGTTGTTCGCCATGATCCGGCGTATCCCGGGCATCGGCTCGTCCACCGTGTCCGGCGCCAGCTTGAGATCCTTGTCGAAAGGAATGTCGTCGCTCATGCCATCAGTCCGGTTGAGGCAACCGGCCTACCATTATTTCGGCCACACTTGCACCCTAGCTAGTGACCAATGACGCATGCGCTACGCGTATTGATCCCGGCTCTCTGGATTTTCTGGCTTGGCTACTGGGTCGTAGCGGCCCGCGTCACCGGGGAAACCCGGCGACGAGAAAGCCTTGCATCGCGCCTCACCCACTATGGGCCGTTGATCCTGGGCGGACTTCTTCTGGGCGTACCGGGCATCCTTGGGCCGGAGTTGGAACGCCAGTTCCATGGCCCCACTCAAATCTGGCTCTGGATTGCAAGCGCTCTGGTTGCGATTGGCCTCGGCTTTTCGGCGTGGGCGCGTGTCTGGCTCGGCAGTAACTGGAGCGCCGAGGTGACGGTCAAACAGAACCATGAATTGGTGCGCAGTGGACCCTATGCGCTGGTGCGGCACCCGATCTATACCGGCGTGCTGCTCGCGCTCATTGGCACTGCGCTTTCGGTCGACAAATGGCGCGCGCTCATCGGCCTCGTCCTGGTTGCCGCAGGATTTTTGCGCAAGATCGTCATTGAAGAACGATTTATGCTGGCCGAATTCGGCGAGGCCTACGCACGTTATCGCGCCGAGGTGCCGGCGCTCATTCCATTCGTCGTGTAAGGCCTAGCGCACCATCAGGACGCCGGTGCTGTCCTGATGATAGTCGTCGTAAAATTCGTAGCGGCCTGGCGCCAACGGCTTCAGCCGGATGACCACTTCACTGTTCCCGCTCACGACCTTCTCTGCGTGCAAAGTATCGCTCTCGAATTCCATCGCGGTCGAATTGAGATTTTTCACGCGTAGATCGATCGGCACGTTGGCCGGCGCATGGATCTGGGCAGGGTGAAAACTGTGGTTCTTCACGCTAACTGTGACGCTAGCTGCCTGTTGCGCGCTCGCCGGAAGGAAAGCTGCGACGGCGAGGAAAAGGAAAGCAAAAACAATCTTTGCGGTATTGGCATTCATGCGAGCCGCTCCCGGACCAGCGATATGGTGGCCCGAAAACCCGCAAAATGCGGATTAGTTCCGTTTTTTGGTGCTGTTCTACCGCACAACCAGCACCCCGTTGGTTTGCTGGTTGAAATCGTCGAAGAAATTGTAGCTGCCTGGTTCCAGCGGCCGCAGCCTGATGATGCCTTCGCCGTTCCCGGCCACGACCTTCTCGACGCGCAAACTCACACTCTCGAATTCCATCGGCGTCGGATCGAGATTTTTCACGTGCAGCTCGATCGGAACCTTAGCAGGCGCCTGAATTTGCGCGGGCTGGAAGCGATGATTCTTGACGCTGATGGTCACGGTCGCTGTTTGTTGCGCACTTGCCGGCAGACTAGACGCGGCAAGCAGAAGCAGGGCAAAAACCGTCTTTGCATTGGTGCCGATCACGCAAAATCCTCCCACTAAAATTCGACTGCAAGTTTCAATTTTCCGCGCTGCCGCGAGAACTCCGCGAGGTTGAGCGTAGAGCCCGGGTCATCGACATCGCGACCGTGGATTTGCACATTCCATGCAGCCGTCATGAACACCTTGCGGCCGAGCTGAAAGTAGGCCGTGGGCCCGAGAAAAAAGGCATCTCCGGTGAACGTATTGAACCAGGCCCCATCGTAGTGGCGCAGGTACCAGAGCTCGGCGCCGACAAACACGGACGGCAAGACGCGATAGGACAAGGCACCCGAAATGCCTCCAGTCGATTCCTTCTCCCAGCCGGCCCCGATTCCGTCCGGATCATGCGTCGCTTCCGGTTCATAAAGTAGGTTGCCGCCGAGATAGAGCCGATTTTTGATGAGCTCGAGATCGGCATTGACCTTCAACTCGAGACCGAAGTTCTTGACGCGCGCGCCGCTGGTCTCGTCGATACGGTGCCACTCTGGCTCGGCAGAAAGCGTAATCGCCAGCGGCGAGGACGGGCCGCGATCCAGAAGAAGGTAGCGCACTTCGCCAAAGAAGCCGCTCATCGCAAGCTGGTTACGGTTGTCCATATCGGTGACGTCTTTGATAACGTGGGTGGACACGAGAGGTCCAAGCTCGAACTGGACGTATTGATTCGGCGTGAACTCATATTCGAGTTTTGTTTCGCTCGCCCAATACCGGCCGTCGCGTTTTCCCATTCGTGCGACGGTCTCCAGGGAGAACTCCTTCTCGCCTTCGAGGCCGATGCCCGAACCCTCGGTGAACCCGAAGATGTATTTCGTTTCTACGTCGCGATAGAAAGCCGGATTGTCCTGGGCGCGGGCGCCGAACCCGGACAGCGACGATAAATGGCGCGGCAAAAATAATCGCACGCGCGCAGCGGACATAAATCATTTTTATTTTCCTCATACGCCGGGTTCAAGGCCCGGCAATCAGGTTGCACGCCACGCACAGCGCGTGGTGCAAAATCAATTCAAGAAATTTTTGCGCGCGAGTCAATGCGTCCGGCAAACATTAGAATATTCTAGTTCGGAGATGTTCTAATTTGAATGTACGCGTGTTCGTTCTTTTTTTGCACACACATTCAAGAAAATGGCTGTTTCACCAGCGTCAGGCCACTGCCTCATAGCGCGCCGTTTCATTGAGGATGTGCTCGATTTCCGCGGCCGGACGCGGCGGGCTGAAGAAGAAGCCCTGGACTTCATTGCAGCCCTCCTTGGTGAGGCGCGCGAGCTGCTCCTTCGTTTCCACGCCCTCCGCGATTGTCGTGATCCCCAGGCTGCTGCTCAATCCGACAACGGCGCGAATGATGGCCACGCTGTCTTCTTTCGACGTCAGGTCGCGGATAAAGGACTGGTCGATCTTGATCTTGTCGAACGGAAAGCTGCGCAGGTAGCCGAGCGAGGAGTAGCCCGTGCCGAAATCGTCCATTGCGATCTTGATGCCGAGACCGCGCAGTTCGTGCAGGATGGCGAGGGCGTGGTCATTGTCCTGCAAGAGCACCGTTTCGGTAATTTCCAGCTCCAGCCGGGCTGCCGGCAGCCCGCAATCGGTCAGCACGTTGACGATGGTCTTGACCAGGTTTGGATTCTTGAATTGCGCCGGCGACAGATTGACCGAGACCGTGACACCCTTCGGCCAACGCACGGCTTCGCTGCAGGCGTGCCGCAACACCCATTCTCCCAGAGGAATGATGAGGCTTGTTTCTTCCGCGATCGGGATGAACTCCATGGGCGGAATCATGCCGCGCTCGGGATGGAACCATCGAATAAGGGCTTCGCAACTTGTGATCCTGCCTGTCTTCACTTCAACGATTGGCTGATAATGAAGCTCAAACTCGCCTTTCAGGATTGCCTTGCGCAGTTCGAGCTCGAGGGTGCGGCGCACCTGCATGCGGGCGTCCATTTCGGTTTCGAAAAACCGGAACGTGCCACCGCCGTCCGCCTTGGCACGATAAAGTGCGAGGTCCGCGTTCTTCATCAGCGTATCCGGCGTGGCGCCATCGGCGGGTGCGACGGAAATGCCGATACTGGCGCCAACCACAACCTGATGCCCTTCGATGTCGTAAGGAGCGCCAACGACCTCTATCAGGCGGGCCGCGAGCGCGTTGGTATCGAGGCTCTGCGCGGACGGAATTTGAACGATCGCGAACTCGTCGCCACCCAGTCTTGCAACGATATCCGTATCGCGAACGCAAGTACGCATGCGATCAGCCGCCGCTTGAAGGAGCCGATCGCCGACAGGATGTCCTAGCGTATCATTCACGCCTTTGAAGTGGTCCAGATCAAGGCTGAGAACCGAGACCGACTCGGTACGCCGCAAGTGACGGAGAATTGATTCCATACGGTCGTAGAATGTGACGCGGTTGGGCAAGTCAGTGAGCGCGTCATAATTTGCCAGATGCTTGATGCGCTCTTCGGCAGCAAGTCGTTCGGTGATGTCCTCGAAGGTCACGACGAAACCGCCGCCCGGCCTTGGCCGATATAATATCGAGATGCTGCGGCCGTCCGTGAGGCGCTGAACAAATGCCCCGGCCTTGCCCTCACGGTAAATGCTGTCGCGAATGGCAAGCGTCCCTTGCGGGTCGACATCGAAGGCGCCGCCGGTGGCACGCAGGAGCGCAACGAGATCATACGTGGTCATGCCCGGCAAGACTTTGTCTTTCGGAAGGCCGTATATCTCCGCAAAGCGCGGATTAGAGATCGCAAGCCTTCCATCCGCCTCGTACATGCAAAGGCCTTGCGACATATTCGTCAGTGCGGCATCGAGGCGTTTGTTTTGCTCGGCCAGATCGCGTTGGGTGTTGCGGAGCGCTTCGAGGGTCCGGTCGAGCGCGCGCAATGGAAACCACCGCACGGCGACAGCCAGCGTCGTTCCAATGACCGCGACCACCAGCGTGGCAATTGCAGTCTGGTAAAGGGTATCGCGCAAGCTTGCGTGAAGGATTGCCGACCCGACGATGGCACCGGCCAGAACCGTCGCGGCAAGCAAAAGTGCAAACCCGGCATTGAATGCCAGCTTTAGAATTGAAGGACGCATCGACACCTGATCCCGGTGACCAGTCGAGAAAGTGGCATCCAGTAGATGAAAATTCGTCGTTAGGTTGTATGCAATTTTATATATTCGCGCGCAGTCGGTTGCCGACTACCGCTTTCAGTGAATTTCGGGCTCCGGAATCGCCCCCAGCGGCGCCAGGAAATCGAAGTCACAGCCTTCATCGGCTTGCCCGATGTGCTCGGAATAAAGCGCGCCGTAGCCGCGCGGATAACGCGAACCAGGTTGCACCCACGCACTGCGGCGGCGCGCCATCTCCTCGTCCGAAACGTGCAGGTGAATGCGGCGCGCCGGCACATCGACCTCGATCTCGTCGCCGGTCTTCACGAAAGCCAAAGGCCCTCCGACAAAACTCTCCGGCGCCACATGCAGAATGCACGCACCGTAACTGGTGCCGCTCATGCGCGCGTCCGAAATGCGCAGCATGTCGCGCACGCCCTGCTTCACGAGCTTTTTCGGGATCGGCAGCATGCCCCACTCGGGCATGCCTGGACCGCCCTTCGGGCCGCCGTTCTTGAGAACGAGAATATGATCGGGCGTGACGTCGAGATCGTCGCGCTCCACCTCGCGCGCCATATGGTTGTAGTCCTCGAACGCGATCACCTTGCCGCGGTGGCGCAAAAGTCGCTTGTCAGCCGCCGACGGTTTCATCACGCAGCCACGCGGCGCGAGATTGCCAGTGAGAACTGCAGTTGCGCCGTCACGCGAGACGGGATCGGACAAAGGATGGATGACGTCGCGCTTGTAAACCTCGGCGCCGGTGATGTTTTCGCCGAGACTCTTTCCTGTCACCGTCAGACAAGACAGGTCGAGTTTGTCCCTGAGCTCGCACATCAGCGCGCGCAGACCGCCGGCATAGAAGAAATCCTCCATCAGGAATCCGCCGGACGGCCGCACATTGGCGAGCACGGGAATTTCACGCGATATTTCGTCGAACCGGCTCATGTCGAGTTTGAGCCCCGCCCGCCGCGCCATCGCCACGACATGAATGATGGCGTTGGTCGAGCCGCCCATCGCCATGTGAACCCGGATGGCGTTGTCGAATGCAGCCGGAGTGAGAATCTTTTGCGGCGTCAGGTCATCCCACACCATGTCGACAATGCGGCGGCCGGCGGCCGCGCACATGCGCGGATGGCCGGCATCGGGCGCGGGAATTGACGACGACCCGGGCAGCGCCAGGCCCATCGCCTCGGTAATGGCCATCATGGTCGCGGCGGTGCCCATGACCATGCAGGTCCCGAATGAGCGCGCAATGCCACCTTCGATCTCCGCCCATTCTTCGTCGGTGATGCGGCCGGCGCGCCTTTCATCCCAGTATTTCCACGCGTCGGAGCCTGAACCCAGCACCTGGCCATGCCAGTTGCCGCGCAACTGCGGCCCGGCCGGCACATAGATCGCGGGGACGCCCATGCTGATCGCGCCCATCACCAATGCCGGCGTGGTCTTGTCGCAGCCGCCCAGCAACACCGCCCCATCGATCGGGTGGCTGCGCAAAAGCTCTTCCGTCTCCATCGCCAGCAAATTGCGATAGAGCATGGTCGACGGTTTGACGAAGGGCTCCGACAGCGACATCGCCGGCAGTTCGACGGGGAAACCGCCGGCCTGAAGCACGCCGCGCTTCACATCCTCCGCCCGGTCGCGCAGATGCGTGTGGCAGAAATTGATATCGCTCCAGGTGTTGACGATGCCGATCACCGGTTTGTCGCGGAAATCGGTCGCGTCGAAGCCGCCCTGGCGCAACCGCGCGCGGTGGCCGAAGGCACGCAGGTCATCGACGCCGAGCCAGCGATGGCTGCGTAGCTCTTCGGGACGTTTACGCGTTGTCATTCCTGATATTTGCACGCGCCCGCTAGTTGACCGACAGATTGGCGGCGTGAACCACCTTTTCCCACTTCGCGGTCTCATCCGCGACGAGCTTGCCGAAATCAGCGGCCGATCCGGGGATCGGTGTGCCACCGAGTTCCTTGAGCTTGGCGAGCATCGTCGGATCCTTCAGCGCAGCATTGATCTCCCTGTTGAGGATGTCGACGATCTCTTTCGGCGTTCCGTGTGGCACGCCAAGGCCGAAGAATGCGCTCGCTTCGTAGCCGGGCACTGTCTCGCCGACAGTCGGCACATCAGGCAGTTCCTCCGTGCGTTTGGCGGTGGTCACCGCCAGAGCGCGCAGCTTGCCGGCTTTGATGTGCTCGATCGATGACGGCAGATTGTCGAACGTGACCTGAACCTGGCCGCCGAGCAGATCGGTGAGCATCGGCGCCGAACCCTTGTAGGGCACGTGCGTCATCTTCGTTCCGGTCATCATCTTGAACAGTTCGCCGGAAAGATGGATCGACGTGCCGTTTCCGGATGAGGCCACGTTCACCTTGTCCGGGTTGGCTTTCACATAGGCGATGAACTCCGCAACGGTTTTCGCCGGCACCGATGGGTGGACTTCCATCACGTTCGGCACGCGGATGAAGCCGCCGACAGGATCGATGTCGCGCAGGAAAACGAAATTGAGATGCTTGTAGAGCGATGCATTGATGGTATTGGCCGGGTTGACCAGGATCATCGAATAACCATCCGGCGCCGCCTTGGCGACAAACTCCGTCGCGAGATTGTTGCCGGCGCCCGGGCGGTTCTCGATGATGAACTGCTGGCCGAGGCGCTTGCCGAGCCAATCACCGAATAGCCGCGCCAGGATGTCGGTCGAACCACCGGGCGGGTAGCCGACATAAATGTGGGGTTGGCGGGTCGGATAGTCAGCCGCCTGGGCGTCGCCCAGCGGGACAAGCGCAAGGCAGGCCGCGGCTAAAACCGCGCGCGAGACGAACGCGAAAAAACGCTGCATGACCGTCATCCTCCCCATTTCTGTTCTCTTTTGGCGGCGGGCTCTTATGGCCCGCCGACATCGGTGCTGACGCTGAAGTTACGCGGCGCGGACGGTCTCCCGCAAGGGTTAGCACGCGCACCAGGTGCGGAATTTCTCCCGGCAACGCCATGCAAATATTTGATTTTCGGGACCAACCGCTGGATGCGTCCCAAGGCTGAACGGTCTCTTAACGAAAATGGCCTTAGGCTCACGCAAGAACGCCCCATTTGGTTGCGTTCACGTCAGACCCGCCGCGTTTGCGTGCTCCGGAGCAGGTTATGGCCGCGCGTCACAAGTCCCACCGCCGCTGGTTCCTGCGCGACGTTCCGCGAACCTACATGATGCTGGTCTGGCTTGCGTTCTGCTTCACGGTCGTCGTCTATCTCAACGACTGGCATCCAAGCGGCTGGTCGGCGCTGCGGCCGCAACAGGTCGCCAAGCCAAAACCGCAACGCAGCGATGCCGAGATCTACACCGGCGCGCTCATCATCATGCCGCCGGCCGGCGAAAAATGTCAGCAGTTGATGATGGACAATCGCACCGGACGGATGTGGGACAAAGGCACCGTCAATTGTTACGAGGCCGCGACGCCGACCCAAAAGGACCCGAGCGAAGCCATCAGCAGCAAAAGAATAAATGCGATCGGCAATGCGTTCCGCGGCGGGAGCGAGTGACGGGCGAGCGCCCGCGCCTCACGCGAGACATTGGCCCGGGCCGCCGAAATCTGGCAAAACGGCGATTAACTATCTGATTTAATGGTCGGAGTGGCAGGATTTGAACCTGCGACCCCCTCGTCCCGAACGAGGTGCGCTACCAGACTGCGCTACACTCCGACTGAAGGCCGGTCTTATAACCCCGGCACCCCTAAACGCAAGCTTGAGAGAGGCGATGACCGCCGAGCCTGGAACGCGGATTTTGAAGGCTGATCGTGAGGCGACTGAGGCAGCGGCGCGCTGCCTCGCCGCCGGTGGCCTCGTCGCCTTTCCGACCGAAACCGTCTACGGGCTCGGCGCCGACGCCGGCAACGGCGAGGCGGTGGCACGGCTCTATGCGGCCAAAGGACGCCCCGCATTCAATCCGTTGATCGCCCATGTCGCCGACATCGCCGCGGCGCGGCGCGTCGGCGTGTTCAACGCCGACGCCGAAAAACTTGCCGCCGCATTCTGGCCAGGTCCGCTCACGCTCGTACTCGCGAAGCAGCCAACCTGCATCGTTGCCGATCTCGCGCTGGCCGGTCTCGACAGCGTGGCCGTGCGAGTCCCCGCACATCCCGTCGCGCGTAACCTGATCGAAGCTTTTGGCGGCCCGGTGGTGGCGCCATCGGCGAACCGCTCCGGCCACGTTTCGCCGACCAGCGCCGCTCACGTGCTTGCCGATTTGCGCGGCCGCATCGATCTCATCATCGACGCCGGCCCTTGCATAGTCGGCGTGGAGTCCACCATCGTGTCCTGCGTGGAGCAGCCCACGCTGCTGCGCCCCGGCGGCGCTCCGCGGGAAGCGATCGAAGCCACGCTTGGCGCCGCGTTGGCAACTGCCCCACTTACCGACGATTCGCCGGTGGCGCCCGGCATGTTGTCGTCGCATTACGCGCCCAAGGCCGCGCTGCGTCTTGAGGCGGACGGCGCCGAAATTGGTGAGGCGCTACTCGCCTTCGGCGCGGCTCCAGCCGCGCCAGGCTCCGCGCTGAATTTGTCGCCACGCGGCGACCTCATCGAGGCGGCTGCCAACCTGTTTTCGCATTTGCGCGCACTGGACGCTTCCGGTGCCCGCCGCATCGCGGTAATGAAGGTGCCGCACGAAGGCCTCGGTGAGGCGATCAATGACCGCCTCAAGCGCGCTGCGGCACCGCGCTGACATGACGACAGAAATTGCGCTAAAGTGATGACATGCTTGACCAACCCCGCCTCGACCCCGAACTTTTGAACCGCTTTGCGGCGATTGTCGGCCCCAAATATGCGGTCACCGACAAATCCGCACAGGAGCCGTATCTTGTCGAGATGCGCGACCTTTACCACGGCCGCACGCCAGTCGTGTTGCGGCCGGGATCGGTCGAGGAAGTTTCGGCCATCCTCAAGCTCGCCAATGAAACGCGCACGGCGATCGTGCCGCAGGGCGGCAATACCGGATTGGTGGGCGGCCAAATTCCGCATAACGGCGAAGTGCTGCTGTCGCTGACGCGGCTCGACAAGATCCGCGAGGTCGACCCCGTCTCGAACACAATGACCGTGGAAGCCGGCGTCACGCTGCAACGCGCACGCGAGGCGGCCGCCGAAGCCGATCGGCTTTATCCCCAATTGTTGCCGTCGGAAGGCAGTTGCACAATCGGAGGCAATCTCTCCACCAATGCCGGCGGCACCGCCGCGATTGCTCACGGCATAGCGCGCTCCCATGCGCTCGGCCTCGAGGTCGTGCTGGCCGACGGACGGGTGCTGCATAATCTCAACAAGCTGAAGAAGGACAATACCGGCTACGACCTGAAGAACCTGTTCATCGGCTCGGAAGGCACGCTCGGGATCATCACCGCAGCGGTGTTGCGGCTGGTGCCCAAGCCGCGCTCGATTGAGACCGCGTTTGCCGGGGTGCCCTCGCCGCAGGCGGCGGTCGATCTCCTGAAACTTGCCGAGCAGCACACGTCGGACGGCGTAACCTCGTTTGAGATGATGCTGCGCGCGGGTGTCGAAGCCGTGGTCAAACATGACGCGGCGAGTCGCAACCCGCTGGCAACACCTCATCCGTGGTACGTACTGATCGAGTTGTCCTCGCAGGCGCGCTCGGGCCTGCGCGCGATGATGGAGAACATTCTCAGCGAGGGGCACGAGAAAGGGCTGGTGCTCGACGCCACGATCGCCGAGAACGTGCAGCAGGCCAAAGCCTTCTGGCGCATACGGGAAATGTTTGGCGAAGTGCAACGCCACATCGGCGCTTCGATCAAGCACGACGTCTCGGTGCCGGTCGCCAATGTGCCGGCTTTTATCGCGGAGGCCGATGCGGCTGTCATGAAGTACATTCCCGGCAGCAGGACGCTGCCGTTCGGGCACGTCGGCGACGGCAATATCCACTACAATGTCATGCAGCCCGAAGGTGCCGACAAAGCCCAGTTCCTGGCACGCTGGGGCGAGGTAAATGCGGTTGTGTTCGAAGTGGTCAAAAAATTTGGCGGCTCAATATCGGCTGAACACGGCGTCGGCGTCATGAAGCGCGACATCTTGCCGAAATACAAAGACCCGGTGGCGCTCGAACTGATGCGCGACCTCAAGCGGATGCTCGACCCCAATGGCATCCTCAATCCGGGCAAGGTGCTCTAGGCACCAATCAAAAAAGCGCGCCCTGCCCGTCATCCTTCTTCGTTCGTTTGCGAGGGGCGCGCGTCGCAGCAGGTTTCGGCTCGGGCTCGGCTTCGGCAGGCGCAGTCCAGCGCTCGACCAGTTTCTCGTTGTCGTTCGCCGTGCGATTGACGGCAGTCGAGACCTCGTAGGCCTCGAGCAGGTCGTCAGCCGCGGGCGCGATCAAGGCCGCAGCGGTTTCGGCGTCGACATTCGCGCAATCGAGCCACAGATCGAAAGCCTCAGGCGGCACCACCACCGGCATGCGTTCGTGGATCGGGGCCAGCGTGCGATTGGCGCGCGTGGTGACAATGGCAGCGGTTTCCATCTCCTCGCCATTGGGCCCGGTCCAGGTCTCCCACAGGCCTGCGAAGGCGAGCGGCACGCCGGATTTCGCGCGAACGTAGAAAGGCTGCTTGCGCGGCCCCGCCGCTTTCCATTCGTAAAAGCCGTCGGCCGGGATAAGGCACCGCCGCCGCTTCACCGCGGCGCGGAAGGCCGGCTTTTCCGTTAACGATTCGCCACGCGCATTGATCAGCAGGGTGAAATTCTTGGGGTCCTTCACCCAGGATGGCAGCAGCCCCCAACGCACCAATGCGAACTGACGTTTACCCTCGATCAGGCGGACGATTGCGATCGGCTGGGTCGGCGCCACGTTGTAGCGCGGCGGGAAATTCGGCTGCTCCGGGTAGCCGAACAGCGCCCGGATGGCCTCCGGCGCGGACGTGACTGCATAGCGGCCGCACATAAACCGATCCCTAACAGGCGGGTATTTAAGCGCAATTTAACCCCGCACCATAACACTGCGGCCCGATCCGCGTCGGGGGAAAGGGCTCGATGAAATATCAGAACTCAGCCGACGCGGTTCAAGCGCCGGATGACACATTTGATATCGCGGCCGGCCTGCGCCTCTCCGATGCCAACATCCATCCGGAGACCGGTCTCGCGACCGACTATCTCAATCGCTTCAATGAAGCGGTGATGCTGCTCGACATGCTGGCGAGCTGCCCGGAATTCCGCGCCGATTTCCTCGCCTGGAAACCGATGAGTTATCGCGAGCATTTCCGCGCCTCGCATCTCAAGACGCGTGACCTCGCAATCGCGGCCTATGACACAGCCGATCCCAACGTCCGCAACACGTTGGACACTCTGGCCGTCACGATGACCATCGTGCTAGAGGCAACGCGGGCGGCGATGGACGCCGACCGGCGTCTGGACACGATTGCGGCACTCGCCGAGAACGCCACCACATGGCTGAAGCCGCTGATTGCGCGCGCGGGCGCCGTAATCAACGGTGAAGCCGATCTGACCGACGCGCCGTCGCCGCAAGCCGTCGTTGACCAGTTGATGAAACGATAGACCGCGTGGCTGACGAGAGAACCTACCCACAGCGTCCTTATCTGGCGGTGAGCGCGGCCATCTTCCGCAACGGCCAGGTGCTCGTGGTGCGGCGTGCGCGCAAACCTGCGCTCAATCTCTATACGTTGCCCGGTGGAGTCGTCGAAGCCGGTGAGCCTCTTGCCGATGCGGTTGTCCGCGAGGTGCGCGAGGAGACTTCGCTCGAAATCGAACCTGTCGGACTGGCCGGCCACCGCGAGGTGATCGCACGCGACGCCGAAGGCCGCGTCGAGCGACATTTCGTCATCATGTCCTTTGCCGCCCGCTGGCGTGGTGGCGAACCGGTCCTCAATGATGAACTCGACGACGCACGCTGGCTCGACCCATCAGAGCTTGCCAGTTATCGCACCACAGATGGCCTGGCTGAAATTGTCGCTGCCGCAGCGGCGCTGCTGAACACCTGATCGGGCCGCCTTGCGATTGCCGCCAAGCCGGCGCATATCATGCGCAAAAGGGACATCGGGAAAGCCCGCGTGAAAAAGCTTCTCACCATCGGTTCGATTCTGCTGTGTCTCGCGCTGCCGGCGCACGCGCAAAGCGATACGCCCGCACCATTTGACGGCGACCTCGAACGCCTCGCCGAAGTCATGGGCGCGCTGCATTATCTGCGCGCAATCTGCGGCGCCAACGAAGGACCAAAGTGGCGCAACGAGATGCAGTCGCTGATCGACGCCGAGGCGCCGAGCGGCGATCGCCGCCGCAAGATCGTGGCGAGTTTCAATCGTGGTTACCGCGGATTTCAGCAGACCTACCGCACATGCACGCCCGCCGCCGACATTGCCATTCGGCGATACCTCGACGAAGGCGCAAAAATCGCCCGTGAAATCACGGCGCGCTATGCAAATTAGCCGGCCTAATTAACCTTTTCTTTATTGCGGGGGTTTTGGGCCCCGGCCCGCATGCTAACGTTCACTTGGGTTTTCAAGGTCGGTGTCCGTCGGGCGCCCGGGGACGTAGGTATAAAAAAATGACGATAGCGGGACATTCAACCGAAGCGCGCGAGCCTATTTCCGATCGCGAGCAAAAGCACGTGGCAATGGGCTACCTTCAGGAAGCCTGGGCCGAGGCGCGCCACGAAGGCGTCGACGGCGATTGCCTGGCGCAAACTTCCATGTTCTTTGCGTTGGCGGAGTTCGTGGCAACGTACGGCGAAGAGGCAGCGGCCAAGTTCACCGATGGATTGGGCGTCCGCATTCGCAACGGCGAATTCTCGATCGAGCTGCCGCGGCAATAGCCGCCTCTCAATATTCAACTCGCAAGAGTTCTCGAGGAAGCGGACGCGCTCGCCCTGGGCGGGCGTCGCCAGGCTGCCGTCCCACATCACTTTTCGGCCGCGCACCACCGTGCCGACCGGCCAGCCGGTAACGGAAACGCCGTTATAGGGCGTCCAGCCCACACGCGACGCAATCCACTTGTCAGTGATCGTCTCGCGGCGCTTGAGATCGACAACCGTCACGTCGGCATCATAGCCGACCGCAATGCGGCCCTTGGCAGCAATGCCGAAAAGCCGGGCGGGTCCCGCGCTCGTGAGATCGACAAAGCGCAGTAGTGAAAGCCGGCCGGCATTGACGTGGTCGAGCATGATCGGCACCAGCGTCTGCACGCCCGTCATGCCGGAATGCGTTTTCGGATAAGGATGCGCCTTCTCTTCGCGCGTGTGCGGCGAGTGGTCGGAGCCGATGCTGTCGATGACGCCTTGCGCAACACCATGCCAGAGACCGTCACGATGGCCGGCGTCGCGAACCGGCGGATTAAGCTGCGCAAGCGTGCCAAGCCGCTCGTAACACTCGGGCGCGGCGAGCGTGAGATGCGCGGGCGTGGCCTCTGCCGTGGCAACGTCTTTATGCTCGGCAAGGAATACGGCTTCTTCTTTGGTCGTCACATGCAACACGTGGACGCGCTTACCGGTCTCGCGCGCGAGGCGGACCAGACGCTGTGTCGACATAAGTGCGGCGGTCGCGTCACGCCACACCGGGTGTGAGCGCGGATCGCCTTCGACGCGCAGGTTCATGCGCTCGCGCAGGCGATATTCATCCTCGGAATGGAACGCCGCGCGGCGGCGGATCGCCTTGAGCACCGCGCGCACGCCGTCATCATCCTCGATCAATAGCGAGCCGGTGGACGAACCCATGAACACTTTGACCGCCGCGACGCCCGGCAACATTTCCAGTTCGCCCAGGTCGCCGCTATTGCCACGGGTGGCCCCGACATAGAATGCAAAGTCACAATGCATACGATGGTGCGCGCGCTTGATCTTGTCGGCGATCGCCTCGGCTGTGGTGGTGGCTGGCTCGGTGTTGGGCATTTCGAACACAGCCGTGACGCCACCGAGCACCGCGCCGCGCGATCCGGATTCCAGATCTTCTTTGTGCGTCAGGCCGGGCTCGCGAAAATGGACGTGACTATCGATGACGCCCGGCAGCACATGCAGCCCGCGGCAGTCGATCACCTCACCGGCCGAAGCGCGCGACAAGTCGCCGATAGCGCTGAATCGCCCTGCACGGATGCCGATATCGCGAAGACCCTCGCCGTCGTGATTGACGACGGTGCCGCCTTTGAGGACCAGATCGTAGCTGTCAGCCATGCTTTAACGTGTATAGACGGGGCTTGAGGCTTTCCCGACAGCGCTTACGTTCCGCCGCGAGTTCTGGCAAGAGACTACCACGAGAGACCCAGGAAATTAGCATGCAGGCAGCACTTCTCCCCGATCGCGGCGTGGTCAAGGTCGCCGGCGACGACGCCCGGCGCTTCCTCAATGGGCTCGTCACCAATGATGTGACCAAGCTCTCCCCAGGCCATCCACGCTTTGCTGCGCTGCTGACCCCGCAGGGCAAGATCATCGCCGACTTCATCATCACCGAAGCACCGGCGGAAGACGGCGGCGGCTTTTTTCTCGACGTGCCGAAGGCGTTGGCCGGAACGCTGGTGGAGAAGCTCAACTTCTACAAGCTGCGGGCCAAGGTCATCTGCGAGGATCTGTCGGAGGTCCTCGGCGTGATGGCGGTCTGGGCCGGCAAAGGCGATAGCGAATACGGCCTGAGCTATCCTGATCCGCGCCTGCCGGCGCTTGGCCTACGCGTGATGTTGCCGCCGCATCTTGCGGGCGACGCCGCCGCCGATCTCGGCGCCACTTTGGGCACCGCTGAATCCTACGAGGCCCATCGCATCGCACTCGCCGTTCCGCGCGGCGGCCTCGATTTCATCTACGCCGACACATTTCCGCACGAAGCCGACATGGACCAGCTCAACGGCGTCGATTTCGAAAAGGGCTGCTACGTAGGACAGGAAGTCGTTTCCCGCGTCGAGCATCGCGCCAGCGCGCGCAGCCGCGTGGTGCCGATAATCTACGATGAGTTCGCGCCGAGCGGCGGCCTGCCGATCACCGCGGGCGACAAACAAGTGGGCACCCTTGGTTCAACCGCCAAGGGCCGCGGGCTTGCGCTTGTGCGCCTCGATAAGATTGAAGATGCGCTTGCCGCCGGCACGCCGCTGGTGGCCGGTGGCGTCACCCTTCGTGCCGTGAAGCCCGCCTGGGCGACCTTCGACTGGCCGGGCGAGGCGAAAGCCGCGCCATGAGCAAGGCGATTGTGCATCCGGACGGCCTCGCGCGCTGTCCGTGGCCGAAACAGGATCCGCTTTACGTCGCCTATCACGACGAGGAATGGGGCGTCCCGGAATACGACGATCGCGCGCTTTTCGAAAAGCTCATCCTCGATGGCTTCCAGGCCGGGCTTTCGTGGATCACGATCCTGCGCAAGCGCGACAATTTCCGGCACGCGTTCGACGGTTTCGCCCCGGAAGAGATCGCGCGCTATCCCAAACGCAAAATTGAATCGCTGATGAAGGACGCGGGCATCGTGCGCAATCGCTCCAAGATCGAGGGCACGGTGTCATCGGCGCGCGCGTGGCTTACAATCATGGAAAGCGGGCCGGGATTCTCCAACCTGCTGTGGGACCATCTTGACGGCAAGCCGAAGCTCAACAATTTTCGGACGACCAAACAAGTGCCGGCGGAAACCGAGCTCGCAAAAAAGATGTCGAAGGAGCTCGTCGCGCGCGGATTCAAATTCGTCGGGCCGACCATCGTCTACGCGTTCATGCAGGCGGTCGGCATGGTCAATGATCATCTCGTGACATGCCACCGCCACGCGGCAGTCGCGAAACTCAAGCGCAAGCGATGAGCAAGGCCCGGACCGTTTCGAAAGGGCCGCGCGCATGGCAGCGCATGCTGTCAGGGCGGCGGCTTGACTTGCTGGACCCCTCGCCGCTCGATGTCGAACTCGAGGACATTGCGCATGGCCTGGCGCGCGTCGCCCGCTGGAACGGACAAACGCAAGGCGCGCACATTTTCTCGGTGGCGCAGCATTCACTGCTGGTCGAGGCACTGGCACGAGCGAAAGTACCGCGGCTCGATCGTATCGGGCGCCTGGCCGTACTGCTGCATGACGCTCCGGAATACGTGGTCGGCGACATGATTTCGCCGTTCAAGGCGGTGATCGGCGACAGTTACAAGGCCGTGGAGAAGCGGCTGCTCGGCGCCATCCATCTGCGCTTCGGATTGCCGGCCAAGCTCCCCGAAACCTTGCAAGCGTTGATCAAGGCTGCCGACCGCAGCGCCGCTTATCTCGAGGCGACCCGTCTGGCCGGCTTTGCGGAAGCGGAGGCGCGAAAATTCTTCGGGCCACCGCCGAAATTCTCCGCCGCCCTCGAACGCGACTATCTCGGCCCCTGGACCGCCGGAACCGCGCAGGCGCGCTACAAGGAACGTCTCGAAAAACTGATGCGTTCCTAGGGCTTTCCGCGGCCTTTCCATTGAGGATGCGAGGTCATAGATATGTCGAAAGAATCGCGCTTTATGGCCCCATGATTCACGTCTGTTCGCTTGCACGCCTTCACGCCACGGTCGATCAGACTGGCGCGCGCCATATCGTGACCTTGTTGCGACTGGTCGACCGCGTCCAAAGGCCAACCCACATCGCGCCGGAAAACCACCTCGTGCTTGCGGTCGACGACATTACCATGCCGATGGATGGCTACACCGCGCCAGCGCATGACCACGTGCAGCGGTTGATCGATTTTGTCGGCGCCTGGGATCGTTCGTCGCCGATGGTGATCCACTGCTTTGCCGGCATCAGCCGCTCGACCGCCGGCGCCTATGTGGCGGCCTGCGCGCTCAATCCGCAGCGCGACGAAATGCAGATTGCCTGGGACATCCGGCGTGCCTCGCGCACGGCGCAACCGAATTCACGCATTGTGTCCATCGCCGACCGGCTGCTCAAACGGAACGGACGCATGGTACGGGCGATCGACGCCATCGGCCTTGGTGATGCGGCGGCCGAGGGCCATCCATTCCGGCTCGATATCGCCTAGGCAACGAACCCACAGCCTCTTTGCGTCCGCTTTCCTAAATTTTGCCGGTCCACTACCATCGCGTGTGATCAGGTGAATCGGGGGCTGCTCGCGATGTCGTTCGTTGCAACCGGCGTCCTTCTGCTTCTGGCGGTTCCGGTTATTTCCATCGCTGCATTGGTGATGACGCTCGGCGTTCGCGATCGTCTACGGCAGTTGCAGCAGAGGGTCGCGGTGCTGGAGGCCGGCCAGGCCGCACCGCCGACTCCTGCATCACTCGTCGAGCCAGCGCCGGCGCAGACCGCTGCTACGCCGAAGGCTGAGGCTGCCGCAATCATCGACGAGCCCATCGCGCCGCCGGCGGCGCCCGAGCCTCCGGTCCCCTCGGCGATTCCTGCCGCTGCAGCACCTTCGTCCACCTTGGAAGAACGCTTCGGCACTCAATGGGTGGTGTGGATCGGCGGTATTGCTCTGGCGCTGGGCGGAATCTTCCTGGTGCGTTATTCGATCGAGCAGGGGCTGCTCGGGCCCGGAGTGCGTATCTTTCTCGCGGCGATTTTCGCCGGTTTGCTGATCACCGCCGGCGAATGGGCGCGACGCAATGAACTCGCTGCCGGCATCGCTGCCATTCCAAGCCAGCACATTCCGAGCATTCTTACGGCCGCAGGCACTGTTGCCGCCTACGCAACCGTCTACGCCGCCTTCGCCCTGTACGGTTTTCTGTCACCGACCGCTGCCTTTATCCTGCTCGGCCTCGTGGCCCTGGCGACATTGGCGGCGGCGTTGCTGCACGGACCCGCCCTTGCCGGGCTCGGCATTGCCGGCGCTTTCATTACGCCGCTTCTCGTCCCTTCCGAGACCCCAAACTATTGGGCCCTCTATATCTATCTCGCCATCGTCACCGCCGCCGCCTTCGTGCTCGCGCGTCTGCGGCTGTGGCGCTGGCTTGCCATCACGGCGGTCGTCCTCGGTGCATTCTGGACACTTCCCGGCGTCGCATATCCGCACGTAGACGCGCTGTCGGCGCATTTGTTTCATGTCGCCGTTGGCTTCGCATTGGCAGCGACGATGATCGTGTCCGGGCTGCTGTTTGGTCCCTCTACCGAACCCGGGAAAATCGATGAAATTTCCTCCGGTGCAATCGGCGCATATTTATTTGCCGCGACCGTGCTGGTCATCGCCAGTGCTCACGATTCCCTGGCGATGGCGATATTTACGATCCTCACCGCGGCGACGGTCGTTATCGCCTGGCGTGCGGAAGCTGCGCTTTGGGCGCTGTCCGCGTCCGGATTGATGGTTGTGCTCGTTATGTTGCACTGGGCGGTACCGGAAATTGTGGACCAGTTGGTTCTTGCCCCGGGGGTGACGCG
Organism: uncultured Alphaproteobacteria bacterium; assembly: GCA_963817815.1. Classification (GTDB taxonomy): domain Bacteria; phylum Pseudomonadota; class Alphaproteobacteria; order Rhizobiales; family Xanthobacteraceae; genus Pseudolabrys. The sequence goes on from CAWFPY010000002.1 coordinate 233,284, forward strand.
CGGCGCAATTCCCGGTCCATCGACCGGAACCGCATCGCATTTGACGCTCGGCTTGGCGTTCGCAGCGCTATTCGGGGTTTCTGGCTACGCTGCACAGGGCCGCTCCGAGAATCCTTTGGTCGGTTTGCTGTGGAGCGCGACGGCGGTCGTTACACCGATCGCAATTTTGATCGTGCTTTATCTGCGGGTCGCAGAATTCGATCGCTCCATTCCGTTCGCCGCACTAGCGCTCTTGTTTGCGGCGCTTTTCGGGTACGCAACCGAATTGCTGAGCAATCGCCCGCCACGTCCCGGTCTCGCCACGGCAGCGGCCATTTTCGCCGCCGGCGCCGTGGCCGCGCTCGCGCTGGCGCTCACCTTTGCACTCGACAAAGGCTGGCTCACCGTCGGGCTCGCGCTGATGGTCCCCGGCATCGCCTGGGTTTCAGAGCGGCGGCCGTTGCCGGCGTTGCGTTACCTGGCAGCGGCCGTCATCGTGCTGGTGTTGCTGCGCGTCGGTTACGAGCCGCGTATTGTCGGCGATGACGTCGGCACTACGCCTTTCTTTAATTGGATCCTTTACGGGTACGGCATACCGGCCGCCTCGTTCTGGTATGCCGGCTACCTGTTGCGACGGCGCGCCGACGATGTGCCCGCACGCATGGCCGATTCGGCGGCGATCCTGTTCACCGTGCTGCTCGCGGTACTGGAAATCCGCCACTACATGAATAACGGCAACGTCTTCCGCCAATCCACCGCATTGGCCGAAGTCGCTATGCAGGTTTCGGTGGGCCTCGCAATGACGATCGGACTCGAGCGCCTGCGCCTGCGGACCAACAGCATTGTTCACGACGGCGGCGCGCTGCTGATCTTTGCCCTCACACTGGCAGCGATCGTGTTCGGACTGGCGTTCGCGCTCAATCCGCTATTTACCGGACGGCCGGTCGGCGGCGTGTTTTTCAATCTGGTCCTGCTCGGCTATGGAATTCCTGCGGTGCTGGCTGCCATCCTCGCGCTTGTCGTGCGTAACAGCAGGCCCCTCGCCTATCGCGGCATCGCTGCGACCGCCGCGGTCGGTCTGTCCTTAGCGTATCTTAGCCTGGAAATTCGGACGCTTTATCACGGCGCAATACTCACGCGCGGGGTAACCAGTGACGCGGAGCAATACACCTATTCCGCGGTGTGGTTGATGTTCGGAGTGCTGCTGCTGGTTACGGGGTTCCTGCTGCGGTCACAGCCGGCGCGCCTGGCTTCCGCCGCGGTTGTCGCGCTCACCATTGCCAAAGTTTTCTTCATCGACATGGCGGGGCTGACGGGCATTTTCCGCGCACTTTCCTTCATCGGGCTTGGCGCGGTGCTGGTCGGCATCGGCTGGCTCTACCAACGCATGCTGTTCCCGCGCGCGGGAAGGCCATAACATCGGCGTAACCGGCGCGAGGAATGGCATGAACAAGCGTGTGATGACCTATGGCGTGGTCACGCCTGACATCCTCAAATCCTATGACGGCCTTGAATTCCTGAAAGCGATGATCGCTGGCAAGGTACCCAACCCGCCGATCAGCGAGTTGCTCGGCTTTCATTTGACGGAAATCGAAAATGGCCGCGGGGTATTCGAAGGTGTCCCTGAATTTCACCACTACAATCCGATCGGCACGGTCCACGGCGGCTTCGCCGCGACGCTGCTCGATTCTGCGCTCGGCTGCGCAATCTTTTCGACCCTGCACAAGGGCGATACCTGGACCACGCTGGAGCTAAAGCTCAATTTTGTGCGAGGACTGAGCAAAGACACCGGGCCGGTGCGCGCGGAAGGCCGCATCATTCATCGCGGACGTACAGTGGCGACGTCAGAAGGCGATCTCAAGGATCGCGCGGGCAAGCTCTATGCGCATGCCACGACGACGTGCATGATTTTTCCTGCGAAAGAGGTGACGCTCGGCTATTGCATGTCGGCGGTGAGCGACGGCCGCAGGCCGAGCGGGTGTGTATTGTGGGCGCGTTGCACGCTGTGGGCTGGCCGGCCGCCGTTCCGGGTGAATTCGCAATAGGCAAAACCGAAACCCGAGACTGAGCCACGGAAGCTGTTATCGCTGACACGTTCGAGGTTGAAGCAGGGCTGGAAGATCAGTCCGCGTAGCGAGGCGCACACGGCCTCGCCTTTGACCTGCAACGTGTTCGCCGGCAGATGGGCGTAGCGTACCGGGCCCGCGCCTTGGAACTGGATGGAGCCGGCGACCGAGCCGTCGGAATTCACGCGGCCCTGCCCGCGCGTGCCTTCAAAGCATGTGTAGCTGAACATCTTGCCGATGACGAAGCGCCGGGCCTCGTCGGCATTCATCTCGCCGGCGGCGGCCGGCAGGGCGGCCAACAGGCCTACCGTCAGTGCAAAACCACGCAACATCCCCATACTCCAACTGACGCAACAGATTACAACACAATCGGCCCGATTTTTAGGGCTAACAAATTATGCACGCCTTTCGTCGACAAATCCTGAACGCGTTTACCCGATTTTGACCACGATCCGGCCGCGGACCTGCCCGGACAAGATCTCCGGAGCCGCCCCAAACACATCGGAAAGGCCTATTTCGCGGGTCATCGTGGCCAGTTTTTGGCGATCCAGGTCGTTTTCCAGACGTTTCCAGGCCTCGCGGCGACGTTCTAGCGGGCACATCACGGAATCGATGCCGTAAAGGCACACCCCCCGCAAAATGAAGGGGGCAACCGAGCCGGGCAGGTCCATACCGCCGGCAAGGCCGCAGGCGGCGACTGCGCCGCCATAGCGCGTCATCGACAGCAGGTTTGCCAGCGTGGTCGACCCGACGGCATCAATGGCGCCCGCCCACCGTTCCTTGGCGAGCGCCTTGGGTGGACCGGCCAGGTCCTTGCGCTCGACGATCTCGGACGCGCCCAACGCCTTGAGGTAGTCCGCCTCCTGCGGCCGGCCGGTGACCGCGTGCACGGCGAAACCACGTTTGGCGAGGACAGCAATCGCGACCGAGCCGACGCCGCCGGCCGCTCCGGTGACGGCGATCGGCCCATTTGCCGGCGTAAGCCCGTGCCGCTCCAGCGCCATCACCGCGAGCATCGCGGTATACCCCGCGGTCCCGATGGCCATGGCGTCGCGCGCGCTCATCGATTTGGGCAGCGGCACCAGCCAGTCGCCCTTCACCCGCGCCTTCTCGGCATAGGCGCCGAGATGGGTCTCTCCGCAACCCCAGCCGTTCAGAATGACCTTGTCGCCGGGTTTCCAGCTTGCGTGGCTGGAGGTTTCCACGGTGCCTGCAAAGTCGATGCCGGCAATCATTGGAAAGCGGCGCACGACCGGCCCTTTGCCGGTCACGGCAAGACCGTCTTTGTAGTTGAGCGTGGAATATTCAACGTGGACGGTGACATCACCGTCCATCAGATTGGCTTCGTCGAAATCAGTGAGCGCGGCCTTGGTGCCGCTATCCGCCTTCTCGACAACGATTGCCTTGAATACCGCCACGCGCCCCTCGCCTGTTTAATCCAGGCATTCTTGGCGCGGGCGGGACGTTCGTGCAAGCGCCTCAGGCCGGCGCCATCGCGGGGCGTGCAATCGGCTTTTCGACGATCGGAAGGTTGATGAGCGCGGACATCACGCCGAAGAACACCGAAAGCCACCACACCGGATTGTAGGAGCCGTACGTGTCGAACACGTAGCCACCCAGCAGGACGCCGAGGAAGCCGCCGACCTGGTGGCTGAAGAAGGCGAAGCCGAACAGCATGGCGAGCCAGCGCGTACCGAACATTACGGCGACCAGCGCCGACGTGGGCGGCACCGTAGAAAGCCACAGCAGCCCGGTGACTGCACCGAAAACCAGCGTAGCGGCCGGACTTGCCGGCAGCGAAATGAACGCGACGATCGAGAGAGCACGCGCAAAATAGATAATCGACAGGATGTAACGCTTTGGCATCCGGTTGCCGAGATAACCGGACGTCAACGAGCCGATGATGTTGAACAGCCCGATCGTAGCCAAGGTCCAGCCGCCAATCTGGGCGGAAAGTCCGCGGTCGATCAAATAAGACGGCAAATGCACGGTCACGAAAGCGAGCTGGAAGCCGCAGGTGAAGAAGCCGAGCACGAGCAGGACGTAGCTGCGATGGCCGAATGCTTCCGCGAAAGCCTGCCGCGCCGATTGCGTGGGCTTCGCGATCGTCGTCTGCCCGGCAGGTGCCTTCGGTGTCGCCAGCGCCATCGCCAACGGCAGGATCAACATCGTAACGCCCGCAAAGATCGTGATCGCTGTCTGCCAGCCGTACCTGTCCATCAGGGCCACGCCGATCGGCGAATAAAGAAACTGACCGAATGAACCGGCGGCGGTGCCCGCGCCAAACGCTAGCGAGCGCCATGACTCCGGCAGCAGTTTGCCGAAAGCACCGATCACGAGATTGAACGAACAGCCTGACAGGCCGAGCCCGATCAGCACGCCGGCTGAAATGTCGAGCATGCCGGGCGTGGTGGCGTGCGCCATCAGGGCGAGGCCCAGCGCATAAAACGCAGCGCCGATGATCATCACCCGGTTGGCGCCGAAGCGGTCGGCAATGCCGCCGGCAAACGGCTGTCCGATTCCCCACAACAGGTTCTGGATGGCGAGCGCCATCGAGAATACGTCGCGGCCCCAGTGGTGCTCCTGCGACATCGGAGTGAGGAAGAAGCCGAGCGAAGACCGCGGCCCGAATGCGATCATCGCAATGAGGCAACCGCAGATCACCACCACGATTGGCGTGCGCCAGCCAATGGCTGCGGGTCCAGCAGTTGCTTGTTGTGTCGACATAAGAATCTCCGGCAGCGAATGCGCGGGGAACATATAGCGTCCGGCGCCGGGTCAAAAACGAATATTCGTGATCCGGCGCATTTGCACGGCGCATAGCGCGCATCGCGGAGCTATTTGCGGGCGTTTTGGCGGGCCTCAGCCTGCCCTTCCTCCGACCGCAGCCATTCGCGACTGTGGCTGACGGGGCCTTTTGCCTCTTCATTGGCGGCTTCTTTTGCCGTTTCAGCCGGATTTCCCCAGGTCGGCTCGTCCTCGCCATCGCCCCATGCGCGTGGGCGATAGAAGGTATGCACTCCGAGCTTGTAGATTTTCTTCATCTCGTTCACCCAGTCCGGGTGCACCCAGTAGGCATGGTAGTGGGTCGACTTCGAGACTTCCGGCATCCAGAGCTTGCCGTCGAGCATGTCGCGAGCAATCCGTTTGGCGCGCTCCCAGGCGTCGGGCTCGTTCACGATGTCCGGGATGCCGTCACAGGCAAAGGTGAACTGGCAGGCGTTGTGCCGATTGGCATTCTCGTAGACCACGCCGCAGACGTCTTTCGGATAGAACGGCGAGAACACGCGGTTCATCACAACTTGCGCGACCGCGATCTGTCCACGCACCGCTTCACCGCGCGCTTCGAAGTACACCGCGTTCGCGAGACATTTCTCGGCCTTGGCGCGCGCCGCGCCCGTGAGCGCGAGCCTTTCGGCCGGTGAATGCGGCCGCTGGTCCTCGCCGGTGACCTCGCCCTTGTTTGCGACGCTTTCGCCGGCCGTGCCCTGACCAATATGCGACTGTGGACTGAACACAGAACTCCTTGAGGTCAGGATCGCCACGCGACGCGAGTACCACCGGCGCTTCACCCGGCGCCCAGGGCGAAACTCCCTCCGGCGCTGACGCCAACGGGTCAACACCGAAATAAAGGCGCGTTGCGTCCTTGACCGATCCCGCACTTGGCGCTGTCGGAGCAATGTCGGACGGAGGAATGTCGGCGTAAGGCAGATCGACATCCGGCGTTCGCGAGCGTTCGTCTGGAGCGGTGACAAATTCATATTGCGAGTACGGATCGAAACGGGCGGCGGTTTCGTCCTTCTTGATCGCTGTATCGGCATCGGCCTCCGGCGCAGGCTCGATTGCCAGAGCCGGCGGAAGCGGCGGCAGCGGCTCGCGCGGCCGCGAGACGAGTGAATCGCTCTTGGCTTTGCGATTGGATTTCGGAAACTGGAGGGGCGAGTTTCCGTCGCCGAGCGGTTGTTTGCCGATTGATCCGGTAATGTCCCCCGGATCGAAATTGGCGAGCGCGTAGATCGGCGGATGCGGAATTGAGGTGCCGATCGGCCTCGGCAGGCTGAACATCGCGGCGTGAATGGTGCCAAATGGAGACGCAATCAAATGCTGTTGCCAGCGCTTGGCCACGCCGGGTTGACGCGCGAGCAACGCGCCGAGATCCTGAAATCCGATCCGGTCTGGAATGAGAGTGAGGAGCAGCGCGCCAATGCCGATGGACGCGGCAATCTGCCGCCGACGCACTAGCGAAACTACTCCCCGTTCGCTCAACGCGACACCACAAAGTTCCACCACCGCCTCGCCGCCGATCAGCGACAATGCGACCAGTTTTTTTATGGTCCGATTAACCTTGCGAAGGTGTTAACCGCGCCCGAATGAGCGCACACTTCGTAAACGCTTGGTCAACGCCCGATGAGGTGCGCGGCGACGAAGTTGCCGACGAGAAACATTGCTAGGCCGAGAGCGCCACCCCTGCCCAACGCACGCTCGGGAATGATGTCAGGCACGGGGCGTCCGCTGACAAAACGCAGGACCAGCAGGCCACCCGCCGCCGCCAGACAAAAGACAACCAATGGGTGCGCCAGCACGTCCTCACCAAACGGCCGCCGCTCGCCGAGCAGGCCGAAGCCCAATCCCACGATGGCAATCACCACATACCAGCTGGCGATCAGGCGCTTTGATCGGCTCATATCATCGTCCTAGCGTTGCAGAGCGGCAAATCACCACTCATCGGCGCTATTCCCATGCCACGAATGGGAAATAAGAATTAACTATATCGCAAGCGCTGCCACCCAATACTGGCCCAACCATTTTGCACGGGCCCGTATGTTCGCCTCCATCCTGCCATCAACTGTCGCGGGCCAAGCCGTTCTGTTTGCTGGCGTATGCGTGGCCGCGCTGGCATTCGCCGGCGCCTTGCACCGTCGGCTGCGCGTAACGAACGCCCGCCTGCTCAGCGCCATCAACAACATGTCGCAAGGCCTGAACATGTTCGATGCGCAGGGCCGCATCATATTGCTCAATCGCCGATATCTGGAGATGTACAAGCTCTCGTCCGAAATCGTGAAAGTCGGCTGCACGTTGCAGCAGCTGATCCAGCACCGTAAGGAAACCGGGCTGTTCTCCGGCGATGTCGAGTCTTATTGCCGCAAGATTCTCGACGAGAAGGGCAAGAGCCACGCGCATTATGTGCAGGCGAGCGACGGGCGCATTGTCCTTGCGAAGAATGAGCCGCTGCCCGGCGGTGGCTGGGTCTCTACGCATGAAGACGTCACCGAGCAGCGTTACGCCGAGCAGGAGCGAACCGCCATTCGCGATCAGGAGAAGCGCCGCGCGGCAATTGATGCCGCCATCGCTTCATTCCGTCCGACAGTCGAGAAGCTGCTGGGCAGCGTGAGTGGCAGCGCCGGCGCAATGCTTTCGACAGCACGCGCTCTGTTCGGCTCCTCCGAGCACACCTCACAACGCGCCGAAAGTGCGGTCCAGGCCTTTCATGAAGCATCGACCAACGTGGAAACGGCCGCTGTGGCGGCCGACGAACTGTCACATTCGATCAGCGAGATCAGCCGTCAACTGACGCACACCAGCGAGGTCGTCGGCCTCGCCACAAGTGAAGCACGCGCCACGGACGGCGAGATCGCCGGTTTGGCAGACGGCGCACAGAAGATCGGCGACGTCGTGAAGTTGATCCGCAACATCGCCGGGCAGACCAATCTTCTGGCGCTCAATGCGACCATCGAGGCCGCGCGCGCGGGCGAGGCGGGCAAGGGCTTCGCCGTCGTCGCTTCCGAAGTAAAGTCACTCGCGGTGCAGACCGCCAAGGCCACCGAGGACATCGCCAACCACATCCTCGCGGTACAGAATTCGACCTCTGCTGCCGTCGATGCGATCCGGCAGATTGCCGCGCGAATGCACGAAATCAACGCGAATACATCGGCGGTGGCGGCTTCGGTGGAGCAACAGAATTCGGCGACCAGCGAGATTTCCCGCAACGTTGCAAGCGCTGCTCAGGGCACCGGCCAAGTCGTCGGCATGCTGGGCGACGTCGCCGGTGCGGCGACACAAACGCGCGGGTCGGCGGAAGTCGTACGCGATGCCTCCGAAGCGGTGGAGCATGCTGTTGCGGATCTGCGGCTCGAGGTCGAGGACTTCCTCGCCAAAGTGGCGGTTTAACCCGCCCTAAGCCTGGCTGGCCGCAGCCTTGCCCAGCGCCGCCTGAGCAGCAGCCAGCCGCGCAATCGGCACGCGGAATGGCGAACACGACACATAATCGAGCCTGGTTTCGTGACAGAACGCGATCGATGCGGGGTCACCCCCGTGTTCGCCGCAGATCCCGACCTTCAGCTTCGGCCGAACCTTACGGCCGCGTTCGACGCCGATTTTCACGAGCTCGCCGACGCCGTCCTGGTCGATCGACACAAAGGGGTCACCGGGCAAAATGCCGCGTGCGGTATAGATGCCGAGGAAACTCGCGGCGTCATCGCGCGATATTCCAAAAGTAGTCTGCGTGAGGTCATTGGTGCCGAACGAGAAGAACTCCGCGCTTTGCGCGATTTCGCCGGCCATCAAGCAGGCGCGCGGTAGTTCGATCATTGTGCCGACCTGGTAGTCGACCTTGGCGCCCTTCTCTTTCGCGACTGCCTGAGCCATCGCATCGATGCGCGACTTGACCAGGTCAAACTCGGCCTTGGTCGCGATCAACGGCACCATCACCTCAGGCACTACCGGCTTGCCCGTTCGTTTGGCAGCTTCGACGGCCGCCTCGAAAATGGCGCGCGCCTGCATCTCGGCCACTTCCGGATAGGCAATCGCGATGCGGCAACCGCGGAACCCGAGCATCGGATTGAATTCGGAAAGCTCATTTGCGCGGCCAGCGAGCTTCTTCGGGTCCGCACCCATAGCGGCCGCAACTTCCGCAATTTCCTTCTCGCCGTGGGGAAGGAACTCGTGCAGAGGCGGGTCGAGCAACCGGATTGTCACCGGGCGGCCCGCCATGATCTCGAACAGCTCGGCAAAATCGGCGCGCTGCATTGGCAGAAGTTTTGCGATCGCTGTTCGGCGCGATTTCTCATCGTCGGCAAGGATCATTTCGCGCACAGCCTGGACGCGCCCTTCCTCGAAGAACATGTGTTCGGTGCGGCAAAGCCCAATTCCTTCCGCACCAAACCGTACGGCCGCTTTCGCATCTGTCGGCGTGTCGGCATTGGCACGCACGCCGAGGCGACGCACTTTGTCGGCCCAGCCAATCAACGTAGAGAACTCCGCCGAAAGCTGCGGCTCGATCATGTCGACCTTCCCGGCCAATACCTGTCCGGTCGAGCCATCAACGGTGATTGAGTCGCCTTTTTTGAAGGTTTGACCGCCAGCGGTCATCGTTCCGCTGGCATAGTCGACGCGCAATGAGCCGGCGCCGGAGACGCATGGCTTGCCCATGCCGCGTGCAACCACGGCGGCGTGCGACGTCATGCCGCCGCGCGTCGTGAGGATGCCCTCCGCGGCGTGCATCCCATGGATATCTTCCGGCGAAGTTTCCACACGCACCAGAATGACTTTCCTGCCGTCAGCCTTGAGCTGTGCTGCTTCATCGGGTGAAAACACGATTTCTCCCGAGGCTGCGCCGGGAGACGCGGGAAGCCCTGTCGCAATGACGCGCCGATGCGCGCGCGGATCGATGGTCGGATGCAGCAACTGATCGAGCGTCAGTGGATCGACGCGCAGAACGGCGTCGTTTTTTGAAATCAGACCCTCATTGGCCAGTTCTACGGCAATACGCAGCGCGGCCTTTGCGGTCCGTTTGCCGGAGCGCGTCTGCAACATCCACAACTTGCCCTGCTCGACCGTAAATTCGAGGTCCTGCATGTCGCGGTAGTGGCGCTCGAGCACATTGTAGATGCGCTTGAGCTCCGCGTAGGCTTTCGGCAACGTGTATTCCATCGACGGTTTGTCGGAATCGGCTTCCTTGCGCGCAGCCTCGCTGATTTCCTGCGGCGTGCGAATGCCGGCGACAACATCTTCGCCCTGCGCATTGATCAGAAATTCGCCGTAGAGCTTTTTTTCGCCGGTGGACGGATTGCGCGTGAATGCAACGCCGGTGGCGGAGGTGTCACCCATATTGCCGAAGACCATCGCCTGCACGTTGACGGCCGTGCCCCAGCTTTCGGGAATATTGTGCAGCCGGCGATAAGTGATGGCGCGCTGGTTCATCCACGAACCGAAAACTGCACCGATCGCACCCCAGAGCTGCTGATGCGGGTCCTGCGGGAAGTCCTGGCCCAACTCATCCTTGACGCGCTTCTTGTAGCGCACGACCAGCTCGGCCCAATCGTCGGCGGACAAATCAGTGTCGAGGCTATAACCTTGCCGTTCCTTGTGGTGATCGAGCAATTCTTCGAAATGCTCGTGGCCGACGCCAAGCACCACGTCCGAATACATCGTGATGAAACGCCGGTAGCTGTCATAAGCGAAACGGCGGTCACCGGATTTCTTCGCCAGCGCCTCCACAGTCTCGTCGTTGAGACCCAGATTGAGCACCGTATCCATCATCCCCGGCATCGATGCCCGGGCGCCCGACCGAACGGACACAAGCAACGGATTGGATTTGTCACCGAACGTCTTGCCGGTGATACGGCCGACCTGGGCCAATGCCTTCTCGACCTGCGCGCGCAGGTCTTTCGGATACTGCCGGTCGTGCCCGTAGTAGTACGTGCATAGGTCAGTTGTGATGGTGAACCCGGGCGGTACGGGCAGACCGAGGTTGGCCATTTCTGCGAGCCCGGCGCCCTTGCCACCCAGCAGGTTGCGCATCGAGGCCTTCCCCTCGGCGCGGCCGTCACCGAAGCCGTAGACCCATTTGCCCTTTGATCGAGCGGATGCCTCCGGCTTGGGCCGGGAAGCCTTCCGCACAACCCGTTTTTTCACACGTTTCTTAGCTTTCACGCTCGCGCGCGACTTTTTTCGTTTGGCCATAAATCAACACTTGGATCAGCAATTGGGTCAAGCAGCACTGGTGAGGCGACGGCCCTTAAAAGCACCGCCGAATGGCCCGGCGCAAGCCCGGAATTCGGATTAACGGAAAAGCCCGAGACCCAGCAGACCGGCGGCAATCAGGTAGACGGCAACGATGATGTTGAGCAAACGCGGGATGATAAGAATAAGAATGCCTGCGATGATCGCAATGATGGGCTGCAAATGTGCAATACCGATGACCATGATGGTTTCCCCTGGTGGCGGACAATGGAAAAGAAACGGCGAAACTCTCGTGCGGTTCCAAACTAAGTCATTAATGGGCTACCGCGAAACTGGCGGGGAGAATTCCTGCGGGTTATCCCTCGATTTTCGAAAAATCCGCCACAGCACGGGTCGCCTCGCGAATCTCGTTCAGCAGCCTTAGGCGGTTCTCGCGCAATGCCTTGTCCTCGACATTGACGGTGACCTTGTCGAAGAACGCGTCGACGCGCGGGCGGAGCTTGGCAATCGCGGTCATGGCGGCGCCGAAATCTTCCTTGCCGACGGCAGCGGTTGCTTCTTTTTTCACCGCGTTGATCGCCTCAGCCAGCGCCTTTTCCTCGGCGAGCTGATATAGCTTTGCGTCCGGCGTGCCGTTGAATTCGCGTTTGTCCTTCTTTTCCTCGATACGAAGGATATTCGACGCGCGCTTGACGCCGGCGAGCAGGTTTTTGCCATCGTCGCTTTCGAGGAATTTTCCCAGCGCCTCGACGCGGCGCATGATCATCAGCAGATCGTCCTGGCCTGACAGAGAAAATACTGCATCAACCAGATCGTGACGCGCGCCCTGCTCGCGCAACTGGACTTTCAATCGATCAGCGAAGAAGGCGATCAAATCGTTGGTTTGATGCAGGTAGGAATGAGCCTGCAATAGCAAAGGCTTCGCCAACTGCTTGGCTTTTTCCGAAACAAGCACTTCCAGCTTAACGGCCAGTTCGATGTCGCTGGCACTTATCGTCGCAATTTGTTCGTTCAGTGGGTGCAACATCGTAATTGCGCTGGCGAGTGCCTCGTCGCGGGCGACCGAGCCAAAGTGCCTCCAGACCAGCACGCGCAGCGGCAGCCGCAATTCGTTTTCAACGACGATCCGTATCACGCCCAAGGCGGCCCTTCGCAGCGCATAAGGATCCTTTGAGCCGGTGGGCTTTTCATCAATCGCCCAGAATCCGACCAGCGTATCGATCTTGTCGGCAAGAGCGACGGCGATAGAAACCGGATCGCCTGGCACGAGGTCATCTGGCCCCTTTGGCTTGTAGTGATCCTCGCAGGCATGCGCGATCGCCTCATCTTCGCCTTGCGCCTCGGCGTAGTAACGGCCCATCAGCCCTTGCAGCTCGGGGAATTCGCCGACGACCTCGGTCAGCAAATCGCACTTGCACAACTGCGCGGCACGTTCGGCTTTCGCCACGTCGGCGCCGACTATGGGCGCTAGCTGCGCGGCGAGCTCCACAATGCGCGCAATACGCTCAGCCTGGGTGCCGAGCTTCTCATGGAAAACGATCTGCTCGAATTTCGGCAGCCTGTCTTCCAGACGGGACTTCAGATCGGTCTCGTAGAAGAACTTGGCGTCGGATAGTCGCGCGCGGATCACCCGCTCGTTGCCGGCGACAATCGCCTTGCCGCCGTCGCTGGCTTCCTCATTTGCAACGAGAATGAACTTGTTGACCAGCTTGGCGCTCTGCGGATCGCGCAGCACGAAACATTTCTGGTTGTTGCGGATGGTGGCGCGGATCACTTCATCGGGAATCGACAGGAAAGCCTGGTCAAAGCTGCCCATCAGCGTCACCGGCCATTCCACCAGACCCGCGACTTCGGCGAGTAGTCCGTCGTCTTCCACCAACTCGAAGCCCTGCGCGAACGCAAGATTTTTGGCGTCGGCAAGGATGCTATCGGCGCGGCGCGCCGATTCGAGCACGACCTTGGCCTGCGCAAGTTTCGTGACGTAGTCATCGAAACGACGCACCTTGATCGGCGCCGGCGCCATGAATCGGTGGCCACGCGTTATATCGCCGGCAGCAATGCCGTCGACGGTGAAGGGGACGATTTCCGGCTCTTCCGTCTCGGGACCAAAGGTTGCGATTATCGAATGGAGCGGCCGCACCCAGGTCAGCCGGCCAGACCCCCAGCGCATCGATTTCGGCCATGGAAACGTGCGCACGACTTCTGGAATCATTTCTGCGATGACATCGATCGCCGGCTTACCCGCCTTCTCGATCACCGCGACATAGAAGTCGCCCTTTTTGTCGGCTTGTATTTTGGCTTCGCCGATTGACTTCAAGCCGGCCGCTTTGAGAAAGCCGGCGATGGCCTGCTCAGGCGCGCCGACCTTGGGTCCCTTGCGCTCGTCTTTGATGTCGGGCTGACGCGCGGGAATTCCATGCACCGATAGCGCCAGGCGCCGTGGCGTCGCAAAAGCGCGCGCGCCCTCATAGACGAGCCCGGCTGCGACCAGGCGGTCGGTGACCATCTTGCGCAGGTCCTCGGCCGCGCGCGTCTGCATGCGCGCAGGGATTTCCTCGGAGAGAAATTCGATCAGCAGGTCGGGCATTGCGGCCAAAAATGTGGAAAATGCGATCGTGGCGCCTGCCTAGCAAGGCGGCCCGCCGATGTCACCCGTGCCGCGCGGGGCTCACCAGCCCCCGCCCCCGCCGCCGCCCCCACCGCCGCCTGACCCGCCGCCTCCTCCGGAAAACCCGGATGAACCGGACGAGACCGGCACCGCACTGGCGAGCGCGCTGCTCATGCTCGACACGGAAGATGACACCGCGCTCGAGAAATTGCTCCCGGACCAGCCGCCGCCCGAGCTCCAGCCCGGCTGGTAGTGGCTCATCGGGTCGCTGTCACCGGGATGGGCGCGGCGCAGCGCCGCGGCAAAGGCATCCGACCAGAGCTTTTCAACGTCGAGCGCGACCGCATAGGGCAATAGTGACTCGAAACGATCGGTCGTGATCTCTGGCGCGCTCATGTTGAGACGGTCGGATTCCGCGGTCTCGAGATAGAGCCGGAAGCCCGCCAGCTGGTCCATGACTGGGCGCCCAAGCGTCGTCGGCGCGCGCATCAGGTGAAAGAACAGACCGTTGACGGTCGTGAAGGCCGTCACCAGCACAAACGGGAATGGGTAGTTCTCGATATACGACCACAGAGCGGGCAGTGCGTCGCCGAAGCCGTTCGGCAACACCACCGGGATGATCGATGTCGAAATCGAGATGAATACAACGAAAAAGGCCAAAGAGATCAGCCCGCGAAACAAGGATGCCAGTGTAAACCCGCTGAACAGAACCGGCAGGATCTGCATCGCGAAGATGCCGGCAATAAATCCACCAAAACCAAAGGCGGCGAGAATGGCAATGTCCTGCTCTTGCAAGCCACCGAACGTGACGACACTGAACACCGCAGCCGCCGTCAGCGCCAATCCGGCGGCGACGTAGCCGAGATTGCGGCGGAAGAAGCGGTTGCGGTTTTCCCTTTCGATGCTTTTGGTGAAGGCCTCGCCGACCTTCTCAACTGCGTAGCCATGGGCGCTGCTGATGGTGGCCGCACCGCCCTCATCTCTCACCCAGTTCATAATCGCGCCTTCGCCGGCGGGCAGCCCGCCAAAGCCCTCAGGCGGCTGCTTGCCGGTTGCCTTCAACGTCAGCGAGCCGCCGCGATCATCGAAGTGCAGGAGCCCGCGCACCGCAAGCGACAGCGCTGCTGCCGTGAACGCCCGCCATTTCTCGCGGCCAAAACCCCAGTCGCGGATGTAGTTGGCGAGAGCCGGCGAGACTTCCCTTTGGTGCGGAGAACAGCGGAATGATGGTGCCGCCTCGGGGATCGCGGCCAACGGCCGTCCAGGCGGCGAGGTAATAGCCGAGCACAAGCGCCAGGCCGATGCCGCCGAAAATCCACTGCCGGTTATCGAATATTTCGTACCAGAGGAGCTTGTTCGCGTTCGGCGGATCGACGGCGCTGGCGGGAACCTCTGCGACGACAGTCAAGCCTTCGCCGGGCGCCAGACGCCGCGTGGTCTCGACGGTAAGCGTTCCGAGAGCGCCCAAACTGCCGCGCCAGTCCGTGCCGCGCGCGCCGACGCGGCCGGTAAATGCGGTCCAGCGCACCGGCGCACCGCCCGCGACAAATCTGAGCTGGTAGGTCGCCGATAAAATCGGGAAGTTCCAGAAATTTCCGGTGACGTTCCAATTGAGCTCCGGTTTGCCGTCGAACCAACGGACCTGGCGTCCCGTGCGGTAACGAAAGACGTAAGTATGCTCGCCGTACGGAACGTTGGTGTCCTTGTTTCCAGCATAAATGCGAAGGATGCCGTGCTGGCGAGTGGTGGAATAACTCTCGTCCTTGCCATCGCGCTCGACGCCAAGCAGTTTGAAGTCTACCTCGCGCAAAACGCCGCCGGCATCTTTGAAGGTCAGCGGAAAGTCACGATAAATGCCGTGCCTGATGTCGCGCCCCTCCGCCTGCACGCGCAGGGTTTCGGTGACGCTAAGCTCGCCGTCTTTGGCAAGACGGACTTCGGAAACGAAAGTCTGGATGGCCTCGGCCGCAAAAGCGCTGCCGCCGCCAGAGAGCCATACACCAAGGACAAGTTGCGCCAGTCGTATTCCCGCCGATGACCGGCGCAATTGTCTGGACGCTGCCTTAGTGACGATCATTGCGCGGGCGGGACCGGCTGGAGCTTGACCTGAGGCACGTTGCGGTCAGCAGCGTCCGAAATCTCGAAATATTCGCGTTGGCCGAAGCCAAACAGGCCGGCGATGAGATTGCTCGGAAAGGATTGCGCCAGGACATTCTGATTGCGGACCGCACCATTGTAATAACGGCGCGCCATCTGGAGTTCCGTTTCCAATTCGCTCAACTGCTGCTGCAAACCGAGAAAATTCGCGCTCGCCTTGAGGTCGGGATAGTTTTCAGCCAGCGCCACCAGCTTGCCCAAAGCCACCGATAACGCACCTTCCGCTTGTGCCCGGCCTGCAATGTCATTCGCCGGCAGCACACTCGCAGCACCACGCAGTCGCGTGACGTCTTCCAGCAGCGAGCGCTCGTGCCCGGCATACCCCTTCACGGTTTCCACCAGATTTGGCACGAGTTCGGAACGCCGCTTGAGCTGGACGTCGATCCCACTCCAGGCCTCATTCGCCATCTGGCGTGTGCGCACCAGACGATTGAAAACGATAATGATGTACAGGACGATCGCTACAGCGATGAGTGAAATGACCCAGAGCAGCATAATCTTCCGCCCCCGCGCCGAATGATTCGATTATAGCTTTTTATGGCTGTCGTCGCACGATCCTCGTGCAATCGGTCATGCCGCGCCGCCGCCCTCCGTCGCCAGCCAGGCCTCACCGCAGCCCTTTGCCAGTTCGCGGACCCGCAAGATGTAGCTTTGCCTTTCGGTGACCGAAATCACCCCACGCGCGTCGAGCAGATTGAACACGTGGGACGCCTTGATGCACTGGTCATAGGCCGGAAGCGCAAGCAGATGGCGCTCCTTCTTGCCGTTGGCCCAGCCGGCGGCGAGATATTTCTGGCAGGCAGCTTCCGCCATCTTGAATTGCTCGAACAACATTGCAGTATCGGCAAATTCGAAATTGTGGCGCGAATATTCCTGCTCCGCCTGCAGGAAAACGTCGCCATAGGTGACCTTCTTCTCATCGTCGCGACCGTTGAAGTTGAGCGCGAACACATTGTCGACGCCCTGCACATACATGGCGAGACGCTCGAGACCGTAAGTGAGCTCGCCGGCAACCGGTGAGCACTCAAAGCCGGCGACCTGCTGGAAATATGTGAACTGCGACACTTCCATTCCATCGCACCAGCATTCCCAGCCGAGCCCCCACGCGCCGAGCGTCGGGCTTTCCCAATCGTCCTCGACGAAACGGATATCGTGGATCTTCGGATCGATACCGATCGCCTTCAGCGAATTGAGATACAGATCCTGGATGTCCGGCGGCGATGGCTTCAGGATCACCTGGAATTGGTAGTAGTGCTGCAACCGGTTCGGGTTTTCACCATAGCGACCATCTTTGGGCCGCCGTGAAGGCTGCACGTACGCGGCGTTCCATGGCTTCGGCCCGAGCGCGCGTAACGTGGTGGCCGGGTGGAACGTGCCCGCCCCGACCTCCATGTCATACGGCTGCAGGATGACGCAGCCCCAGTTCGCCCAGTACTGTTGCAGCGCAAGAATGAGCCCCTGGAACGACCGTGACGGGTCCAGGTTGGCCTGATGCGTGCGCTCGCTGGCACGAAGGTTGGCTTCAGCCATCGGATGGATACTGATTCTTAAGCACAGGAATAAATTCGACCCTAGAGGCGGCCCTCCGGAGGGTCAAGTCGAGCACAATTTACAAGTTATTGAACCGCCGACTGATACCCCACGCAATCAAAGGGGATTTTCGACGGAGGGTATCGTCGTGCTCGAGTTTCAACTCATTGGCTGGGTGCTGATCGTGCTGTTCTTCGGCGCGATGGTCGGCGGCCACAAGCGCACCGCGCGTCACTAAATCCGACAGGCCTTTTTGCCGGGTCGCAGTTTATGACAGGCGGTATTCGCCGGTCCGCGGATCGCGGCGAAGTGTCGGACGATTTTCCGCATCCGTGATCCTCGCCTTCACGCGTCGTGCCTGATCAAGTTCGTCGTTGATCCGGCGCGCTTCCTTGACCGCCCAGTGCACGATCATGGCTCCGCCCATTGCGGCGAGCGACCACTTCACCAGCGGTGACAGCAATAAGGACGGCATAGGCGGCTCCGATCTCTAGCTCTATGGACGTGCCAAGGCTCGGTCGTGAACGCGGCATTTTCGGGGCGGACTGCGGTCACGGGGGTGCGGCCAAGCGTGGCGGTGGGCATCAGGCATACATGCGCTGGTGAAAGCCACAGCAAATAAGCTAGCCTAGACGGGGTTATTGCATCGAAGGAGCCGTAACGGCCGTCACTTATTGAACGGTCGGCCGGCCCGTGGAGGAACCATGAGCAGCACCGTCAAGCCCAGTTGGGCCCTATCAAGCTTGGTCGTCGCTTTCCTTGCATTGTCGCCGATCATATCCGGACCATCCGCCGCCGCGGACGCGTGGCCCAGCCGGCCGGTGCGCCTCATCATTACGCTCGGCCCGGGCAGCGGCGTCGACATCGGCGCGCGCTTGTTCGCCGACAAATTGTCGGCGCGCTGGGGGCAGCCCGTTGTCGTGGAAAATCGTCCGGGCGGCGATGGCATGCTGGCGATCACCAGTTTTCTCAGCGCGCACGACGATCACGTCTTGCTGGTGTCTCCGGTGAGCTCTTTCACCGCGCACCCTTACTTCCACGAAAAGCTACCCTACGATCCAAAAGACCTCATCCCGATCGCCCGCATCTCAAAGACGGTCGTTGCGGTCAGCGTCCCGACCGCGCTGAACGTCAACTCGCTGAAAGAACTGGAAGCGCTCGCGCGCGCCAAGCCCGGCCAATTGAACTGGACCACGGCCACCGGCTTTACCGATTTCGTGTTTGCCGGATACCTGAACGCCGTCGGCCTGAAGATGGCGAAAGTGCCTTACAAGAACCCAGCCGGCGCAGTCACCGATCTCGCCGCCGGAGTGATCCAGGTCTACATGCCGGCCTACGCGATCGTGCGCCCGCAGGTCGAGGCCGGCACCGTGAAGGTGTTGGCGGTAACGAACCACGAGCGCGCGCCTGCGATTCCCAACGTCCCGACCGCAAAAGAAGCCGGCTATCCATCGCTTGAATTTGATGGATTGGTCGGATTGTTTGGGCCGCCCGGGATCGCAGACGATGTGCGCAAGAAGATCGCCGACGACATTCGCACGGCTGCGTCCGACCCTGAACTTGTGAAGAGGTTGAGCGCGACCGGGCAAATCGTCAGCCCGGGCAACAGCAGCGAATTTGCCGCCTCGATCGCGCAGCAGCGCGAGCAGGTGGCAGCCGTTGCGAAATTATTCGGCAACAAACCGATACAATAGCCGCTCAAGATTGGCCGCTACAGCCCGTAGCGGCCCCAGACCGCGCGTATTTCCAGCGCCGAGATCAGATCATCGGCAAGGCCCGGCTGGCGTGTGAGCGCGTCGGCGAAATTGACGCCCGGCAGGCGCCGGCCGAACAGCGAACGCTCGGCCGATATGAGCGGCGTATGTACCTTGTCGCCATAGCGCTCGCGCAAGGTCGAGCGCATGTCGCCAAGACGATCTGCCAGTCCCAATTCGATGGCTTTTTGCGCCGTCCAGAACTCGCCGGAGAACAACGTCTTGTCGGGGCCATTCAACCTGGAGCCGCGGCGTTCCTTCACCAGCGCGATGAAGTGAGCGTGGATGTCTTGTTGAATTGCCTTGATTCGTTTCACGTCGTCCGGCTTCTGCGGCAGGAACGGATCGAGCATTACCTTGCGGTCGCCTGAAGTATAAAGTCGGCGTTCAATTCCGACCTTCTCCATGAGTTCATGGAACCCAAAGGACGCGCCAACTACACCGATCGATCCGACGATCGAAAAATCGTTGCAGATAATCTCGTCGGCTGCGCACGCCAGCATGTATCCGCCCGACGCGCCGACATCTTCCACGAAGGCCAGCACCGGGATTTTCTTTTCTTCGGCCAGCTGCCGAATGCGCCGGAATATAAGATGCGACTGCGACGGCGAGCCACCCGGTGAGTTGATGATCAGCGCTACCGCGCGTGCGCGGGGCGTCTCAAATGCGCGCTCCAGCGACCGCGCGATGGTGGACAGCAGGAGCCCGGGCCGCAGCGGGGTCACCACCCCGATGACACCTGCAATGCGGACGACGGGAACAACCGGGATGTCGGTGCGAAAACGGCGCGGGACCAATCCCGCGCATAAGTCGATGACACGTCTGGCGGGATTGGAAGGGGTCGCGCTTGCGGAATTGGACATATCACTCAGATAGGCAGTCGCGCCCCCCTAAGTCAAAGGCCGGGGATGATAACAGACGAGCAACCACGCAATTGTCAGCTCGACATCGCGTTGCATCAATTATTAGCGATATGCATCAAAGGTGCCCATTATTGCCTAATTTTTAACTTTGGAATGCTTTTTGCACTGCACTAGGCGCCACCGCTGAGTGGGGCAACTCGGAAGAGGCGGATTGATGGATCCCAAGATCGGACTTCTGTTCCTGTTAATCGGCACCGTGATTGTTCTTTCGCACTTGAGCGAAGAAAATCTGGGCCGCGTCCGGCGTCAGTTGGCCGACCGACGGTGGCGCGAGATTATGCCCCGACGGCGCAGAGTTTAGGCAACCCGCGCAGCGTTTACTTTTCCGAAATGTCCAACGTTTCGCCCGCGCGCAGCACGGCTTCAGCTGCATCCGACGGCTGACCCCGCTCGTTGTTAAGCACCAGGGCATGACAGGTGGCTTGCGCACCATGGCCGCCTTTCACCGCGCGCACCAACACGCGGATCGCCGGCACGCCCGGCCGCGGATGAACCGGCAATACCGCGATATTTCCGAATTCCGGCTGCAGAGCGCCGAGCACGTCGTCCAGTCCGTCCGCCCGCCATATCAGCGTTAGCACCCCGTGCGGCTTCAAGAGTCGCGCGGCAGTGCCGAGCCAGCGGGCCAGTAGCCCCGGAGCGCCTACATGCGCCAGTCGGCGGCGCGGATCAGGGGAAACGTTCTGACGCTGAGCATCATGGAATGGCGGGTTCATCAAGACGCGGTCCACGCTGCCCGTCGAAAGTCCCGCAGTAAGCAGCCCATCCACATCCTCAACATCGCACGCAACTACCACCGTCCTATCGTCCATCTGGTTAAGTCGCGCATTGTCCGACGCCAACGCACATAGCCCCACGTCAATCTCGACCAGTGCCAATTTCAGTCCTGGGACGCGCGCGGCAAGTACGAGCCCGGCGGCACCGACGCCGGCGCCCAGATCGACCGCCAGTTCACCAGAGCGCGCGGCCGTCGCTGCGGCCAGCAAAATCGCATCATGGCCGACGCGATGACCGCGCAGCGGCTGACGTATCCGAAGTCTACCGCCAAGAATGGCGTCTTCGCTTGTTTCGCTTTCAACTTCCATCGGGCCGCAACTCATGGCCGAGCCCGGCATCCACGAGTAGCTGTCGCGCCCGCAACTCGTGACCTTCCGCGATCAACACGCGGCGCGGAAGTACGCCGAGCGAACCTTCAAGCACGCTCATATTCTGATCGAGCACGAGCGGACGAAAGCCGGCGCTTTCCAGCAGCGCGACCACCGCCGACACCAGGACCGCGTCGTTTGTACGAATAAGTTCGCGCATGGACCTATACCTGACGCTGGCGGCTGGAATTTCGGGCGACGACCGCTGTTATACGTCTGATCACTTGCAATCCCTCGCCAACTGCTGGTGTGTCACTATGCGGTGATACGGCGTTCTTACGCACTTGCCCCGGTAGCATACCGTTCCTATGCTCTTGCTTTCTCAGCGTCCGGAGATGAATTTTGGCCGTCGTCCTTCCTTTTGAGTACCCGCACCACGCCTCGCTCAATCGTCTTGCCGAACTGGTGGCACCGGACATGGAGCGCGTCAACTCGACGATCCTGGCGCGGACGGGCTCCGAAGTCGCCATGATCCCCGAAGTCGCCAATCACCTGATTTCTTCGGGCGGCAAGCGGCTGCGGCCAATGCTGACTTTGGCGATGGCAAGGCTCGCCGGCTATACCGGCGACGGGCACATCAAACTCGCTGCCGCAGTGGAGTTCATGCACACCGCAACGCTGCTGCATGACGATGTGGTCGATGAAAGCGACATGCGCCGGGGCAAGGTTGCCGCCCGCATGCTGTGGGGCAACGAGGCGAGCGTATTGGTCGGCGACTTCCTGCTTGGTCAGGCATTCAAGATGATGGTCGAGGTCGGAAATTTGCACGCGCTCGACATCCTGTCGTCGGCAGCAGCAGTGATTGCCGAAGGCGAAGTGATGCAACTCGGCACCGCCAAGAACACCGCCACCAATGAAGATGAATATCTTGCCGTCATTCGCGCCAAGACTGCTGAACTATTCGCGGCCGCCTGCGAAGTTGGCCCGGCACTTGCGGCCAAGGAGAAGGCCGAACTGGCAGCATGCCGGTCGTTCGGGATGAATCTCGGGATTGCCTTTCAGCTCATCGACGATGCGCTCGACTACGGCGGAAAATCCGCCAAACTTGGAAAGAATGTTGGCGACGATTTCCGTGAGGGCAAGATCACGCTGCCGGTGGTGCTGTCATTCCGGCGCGGCACCGAAAGCGAGCGCGCGTTCTGGAACCGGACACTCGGCGACGGCACCGTTGGTGACGATGACCTCGACGCGGCCATCGCATTGATGGCCAAGCACCATGCGATCGAGGACACGGTCGGCCGCGCGAGGCACTACGGCGCCATCGCCGTCGATGCATTGGCATTGGTGCCGCCGTCGGAAATCAAATCGGCTTTGGAAGAGGCAGTCGCGTTCTGCATCGCGCGCGCGCACTAGCGCGCAAACGCAGCGTCAATTCTGGTGGGCCGAGTAGCCCGTCGCGGGATCGCGCAGCAGCTGGAAACGGATGTTAGGGTCGGGATCCTGACCGACATATTTGTCATAGGCATAGACCGGCGGCGCGCAACCGTTGGGTTGCGGCGCTTGATCGGTCGGCACAAACAGATAGCGCCCGAGTCCATTCATTACGGAAGGGACCGGTTGAGCCGCACATGCGGTCTTTGGCTTGTGCTTGGAGCGCGCAAGAGCCGGATCGGCCGATAGCAGACCCAGAGCGGCAATGGCCGCGATGGACCATGTGTAATTCATCATTTGCTCCGCTTGGGCGTCTTTCCAAAAGGTTGCGTCTGAACGCTCGCCGGCAAAGCGGGCAAATTCAAGGTACACCCGGCGCCGCGTCTAAGGATGTCGCCTGCACCCACCAGCCTTTTTGTTCGGCCGCGAGCCATTGCGCTGCTGCCGCCGCCTCGCGCTGCGTGCCAAACAGCGCAAAGCAGGATGAGCCCGAGCCGGACATGCGGACGAGCTTTGCGCCTGGCAATTTTTTCAAGGCCGCCAGCACTTCGGCAACGACCGGCGCGCAGGCCATCGCGGCAGCCGTCAGATCATTGCCGTGGTGATTGAGGTATTCGATCAGCGCGTCAAATTCACGCGGCACTTCGGCAAGCCCGCCCTCGCCTTGTCCGCCGATAAATTTTCCAAACACCTCGCGCGTCGACAACGCAACGGCCGGATTGACCAGCACCGCCGGCAGCGCCGGCAATTCGAGCGGCGGCGACAGCACCTCGCCGACGCCGCGCATGATGCGCGGGCGTGGGTCGAGACACACTGGCACATCAGCACCCACGGCGCGGGCCGCCTCCAGCAGACGCGGATCGTCCAAAGCGATGGCGTTCGCGCGGGCGATGAGCCGAATGGCGGCAGCGGCATCGGCAGACCCGCCACCCAGACCAGCAGCCACCGGGACGTTCTTTTCAAGCAGAAATCGCCCGCCCTTCAGCCCGATCACCCGCTGTCGCAACGCGCTAAGCGCCTTGAGAACCAGATTGTCGGCGACCGCGCCGCTCCTGCCAGCGAAGAGCCCGCTAACCTCGAGCAGATCGTCCGCACCCGGTTGCAATGTCAGCTCATCGGCGACATCCGCGAAGACCACGAGACTTTCGAGATCATGATAGCCATCGGCACGGCGGCCGATGACCCGCAATGTCAGATTGATCTTGGCGGCAGCCTTTTCGAGCAGCGTCGCGCTCACGCTATAACCCGTCGCTTGCGCATCGCACGGCTAGCCGCCGTCGCCGCTCTTCTTGCCGGCCTTGGCCTGGGATGACGTCTCGTCAGGAAGGCCAGCTTTGATCTTTTCCTCGATCTTTGGGAGTTCTTCCGGATCCGGCTTGAGATCGCGGGCATGTGCCCACTGGAATTTGGCCTCGAGCACGCGGCCGACTCGCCAATACGCATCGCCGAGATGGTCATTGATGGTTGGGTCTTCTGGCTTCAGCTCGATCGCGCGTTCCAACTGCTTGGTGGCTTCGTCGTAGTTGCCAAGCCGGAAATAGGCCCAGCCCAAAGAGTTGACGATATAGCCGTCGTCCGGACGCTGCTGCACGGCTTTCTTGATCATGTCCATGCCCTGGTCCAGGTTGATGCCCTGGTCGATCCATGAATAGCCGAGATAGTTCAACACGTGCGGCTGATCGGGATAGAGCTCGAGCGCTTTCTTGAGATCGGCTTCCGCCTTCGGCCATTGCTTCGAGCGCTCGTAGCAAATGCCACGGAAATAGAAGCTCACCCAGTTTGATTTCTCGGGCGTTCCGATCGCGCTAACGGCCTTGGAATAAACATTGCCGCACTCGGCGAACTTCTTGTGACCGCGCAGGACATTGCCGAGCGCCATAATGGCCTCGAGATCGTCCGGGTGCTGCTTGATCAATCCCTCAAGATGCTTCTGCGCCTCGTCGGCCCGATCGAGGCTGTCGAGGTTGGCGGCCAACTGGATGGAGGCGTTGCGATGGAGCGGCGAATTCGCCGGCACGCGCTCATAGATCTTGATCGCAAGCTCCGGCTTCTTCAGGGATTTATAGAGATCGGCAAGCGAGAGAAGTGCGAGAGGATGCGTTGGCGCGAGAAACAGTGAAAGCTGAAGATAGACCAGTCCGAGGTCCTCGCCGCCGCGGCGGCCGAGTGAGGCGCCAAGGCCGTAGAGTGCCTCGGCACCCCCCGCCTGCGCGTTCGCGACCAGCGGGGGCAATTTCTCGCCGGCCTTGAGCTTGCCCATGGCCTCGACCACGAGCGGGTGACGCGGCAGCGCCTTGTCGAAAGTCTCGAAGATCGTCAGGGCTTCCTTCGGTGAGCGATTGCGCGAGACCCAGCTGCCGTACGCTTCGACCACGCGTAGCGCCGTGGAGTCGAGCTTGTAAGCATGTTCGAGACGCTTGCCGGCTTCCTTCTCGTTGCCGGCAATGTCGTAAATCATGCCGGCATGCAGTTCCTTGAAAATTGCATACCAGTCGGGCCCGGTAAGATGATCGATTGACGCAATGGCGGCCTTGGCGTCGTTGGCGCCGTACGCGCTCCAGGCCGTCAGCAAGGTCGCGGTGAGGTCGGTAATCGGTCCACGAATTGATTGTGCGAGTTCGCGACGTGCGACGGGGTACTGCTTGCGTTTGAGGCCGCTGACACCGAGAACCAGTCGCGCGACACGGTCGTTCTTGTCGGCCTGCACGACGCGCTCTGCGAATTTCACGGCTTCGTCAATTTCGCCATCCACTAGGAACGACAGGAAGGCGCGGTCGAGCAGTTCGCCGTTGTTCGGATCACGTTTGAGAGCCGACCGGTAATAGGTAGCCGCAGCCCCGGCGTCGCGCTGTTGGCCGGCGTGACGAGCAGCGAGATAACTGCCCGACGCCGTCGTGTTGGCTAATTCCAGGGCGCTCAGTGGCTGCGCGGCAAGTTTGACCGGTGCTGCCGCGACAAAGGCGGCAAGCGCGCTGCCGGCAATGCAGCGGCCGAGGCTCGAAGACGTCACGGGCGGTGCTCCAATTGAAAAGGCTGGCC
This sequence comes from uncultured Alphaproteobacteria bacterium, assembly GCA_963817815.1. Taxonomy (GTDB): domain Bacteria; phylum Pseudomonadota; class Alphaproteobacteria; order Rhizobiales; family Xanthobacteraceae; genus Pseudolabrys. Next base: position 258,817 of record CAWFPY010000002.1, read on the forward strand.
GCGGATCACGCGCGGACGCCGATGTTGCGCCGAGAATGGCCTTTTTGCGCCGCTCCCGCAAGAACGTCCCGCGGTGGCGCAGAGAGAAATAAGCTTGAAAACCCTGATGTGGCGGTATCGTGACGCTGATGCCCGATCAAGTCACATGTTCGGGTAATTAGGCCCGCCGCCGCCTTCCGGCGGAACCCAAGTGATATTCTGGTTGGGGTCCTTGATGTCACAGGTTTTGCAGTGGACGCAGTTCTGCGCGTTGATCACGAATTTCGGCGTGCCCGCCTCCTCGACCCACTCATAGACACCGGCCGGGCAATAGCGCGCCGAGGGTCCGGCAAAGACGTCATGCTCTGACTTTTTCTGCAGACCAAGGTCGGCGACGCGTAGGTGAACAGGCTGATCTTCTTCATGATTGGTGTTCGACAAAAACACCGACGAAAGCCGGTCAAACGTGAGCTTGCCGTCCGGCTTCGGATAGACAATCGGTGTGCATTCGGATGCCGGCTTGAGCGTGGCGTAGTCCGGCTTGCCGTGCTTGAGCGTACCGAATAACGAAAATCCGAACGTATTCGTCCACATGTCGAGCCCGCCGAGTGTGATGCCGGCCAGCGTCCCCAACTTGGACCAGAGCGGCTTGGCGTTGCGCACTTTCCACAGGTCCTTGCCGATGGGAGACCCACGCCATGCTGCGTCATAGTCGGCGAGTTCGTCATGGCTGCGGCCCGCAGAAAGCGCCGCGGCCGCGGCTTCCGCCGCCATCATTCCCGACAGTATGGCGTTGTGACTGCCCTTGATGCGCGGCACATTCATGAATCCGGCATTGCAGCCGATCAGCACGCCCCCCGGGAAACTCAGTTTCGGCACCGACTGATAGCCGCCTTCGGTCAACGCCCGCGCACCGTATGCGAGCCTCTTGCCTCCGGTGAACATGTCACGCAGCAGCGGATGTGTTTTAACGCGCTGGAATTCCTCGAATGGCGAGAGATAAGGATTCGAATAATTGAGGTGCAGGACAAAGCCGACCGACACCAGATTGTCGTCGAAGTGATAGACGAATGAGCCGCCACCTGTGGAATTGTCGAGCGGCCAGCCGAATGTGTGCTGCACCAGACCCTTGCGGTGTTTCGCCGGGGCGACCTGCCACAGCTCCTTGAGGCCGAGCCCGAACTTCTGCGGCTCGCGCTCGTTCGACAAACCGAACTTCGCAATCAGTTGCTTGCCGAGATTGCCGCGGGCACCTTCCGCGAACAGCGTATATTTCGCGCGCAGCTCCATGCCGCGGGTGAAGCTATCCTTTGGCTCGCCATTCTTGCCCACACCCATGTCCCCGGTCGCAACGCCCGCAACCGCGCCATTTGCATCGAAAAGAACTTCCGCCGCGGCAAAGCCCGGGTAGATTTCAACACCGAGTCCTTCCGCCTTGGTCGCCAGCCAACGGCACATGCTGCCAAGTGAGACGATGAAATTGCCGTGGTTGCTCATCAAGGGCGGCATCATGAAATTGGGAAGCCGCAGAGCGCCGCCGGCGGACAAATAATAGAAGCGGTCATCGGTGACCGCCGTCTTGATCGGCGTATCTTCGGAACGCCATTCGGGCAGCAGGCGGTCGATACCGACCGGATCGATGACCGCGCCCGAGATTATATGGGCGCCGACCTCCGAGCCTTTCTCCACCACAACGACGGAAATATCCGGATTGATCTGCTTGAGACGAATGGCGCTGGCCAGGCCCGATGGCCCGGCGCCGACCACAACAACATCGAATTCCATTGCCTCGCGGGCGGGTAGCTCGGCCATGAATCTCTCCCCAGGCAATTGTCCACTTTTAAGCTCGGGGCGGCAATCGCACAGCCCGTCATGCTAGTGTGCATAAATGACGTCCACCCAAGGCAAGACGGCACGCGACCTCCTCGACTTCTATGCCGAAGCCGGCGTGGACGCGATCGTGGGCGAAGAACCGATCGATCGCTTTGCGATGGCTGAACCGGCGCCCGCGCCCGCCCGCGCGGCACGCTCCGTCACGCCACCGGCATTCGAGGCCAAAGCTGCGCCGGCCGGTCCCGCCCCAGCTGCCCCCGATGAAGCCGCATTGGCAGCACGCGCGGCAGCAAAAACCGCAAAAACACTCGAGGAGCTCCGCGGCATTCTCGATAAATTTGACGGCTGCGCGCTGAAGGCAACCGCCAGCCAGCTCGTTTTCGCCGATGGAAATCCGAAAGCGCGCGTGATGCTCGTCGGTGAAGCACCGGGCCGCGACGAAGACATAGAAGGGCTGCCATTCGTCGGCCGCTCCGGCAAATTACTCGACCGCATGCTGGCGGCCATCGGCCTCGACCGCACGTCGGTCTACATCGCCAACATCGTTCCGTGGCGTCCACCGGGAAATCGCACGCCGACGCCGCAGGAGTCGCAAATCTGTCTGCCGTTCATTTTGCGGCAGATCGAACTTGCCGATCCCGATATTCTCGTGTGCCTCGGCGGCCCATCGGCGCAAACGCTGCTTGGCATCAAGGAAGGCATCACCAAGACGCGCGGACGCTGGTTCAACTTCGATACCGGCAAGCGCGAGATCCGCGCGATGCCGACGTTTCACCCGGCTTTTTTGTTGCGCAGTCCGCTTCAGAAGCGTTTCGCCTGGCGCGATTTCCTCGCGATAAAAAAGGCGCTTGCTTCCTTCTCCCCGCCTGGCGGGGAGAAGGTGCCGAGCGAGCATTAGCGAGCGAGAAGCGGGGAGAGGCAAGTTCAGCCAGTCAGCACGAACTTCACTGCAAACAGCACCGCCAGCACGATGACAGCCGGCTTGGCTTCCTTCGGCTTGCCGGCAACCAGTTTGGCAAGAACGTAAGTAATAAAGCCGAGGCCGATCCCGGTTGCTATCGAATAGGTCAGCGGCATCGTGATCGCTGTCACCACGGCCGGTGCATATTCGGTGATGTCCTCCCAGTCGATCTCGGCAAGGCCGCGCGCCATCACGCAGGCCACATAGAGCAGCGCCGCGGACGACGCATAGGCCGGGATCATGCCGGCAAGCGGCGCGAAGAACAGCGCCAGCAAAAAGAATATGCCGACGAACGCCGCGGTCAGACCGGTGCGGCCACCGGCGGAGACACCGGCAGCACTCTCGATGTAACTCGTCGTCGTCGACGTGCCGATCAATGCACCAAACATCGCAGCGAAGCTGTCGGAAATCAGCGCCTCTTTCATGCGCGCGAGTTTTCCGTTCTTCATCAGCCCGGTGCGATGCGTAACGCCGATCAAGGTGCCGGCGTTGTCAAACACATCGACGAACAGGATTGAGAACACCACAATCAGGAATGTCAGTTCGCCGCTACGCGAGAAATCAAGCTGCAGGAATGTCGGAGCGATCGACGGCGGAATCGAGATAACGCCGGTGAATTGCGCCAATCCGAATGGCAACCCGATCGCCGTCGCAACGAGTATGCCGATCAATGTTCCGCCCATGATGCGCCGGTAGTTCAACCCGGCAATCAGCACAAAGCCCAACAGCATCAGGATCGCCGCAGGATTGGTCATATCGCCGAGCGTGACCAGCGTCGCCGGATGAGCGACCACCACCTTGGCTTCTTCCAGCGCGATGATCGCGAGGAACAGACCGACGCCGGCCGAAACGGCAAGCTTCAGGTTCTGCGGGATCGAGTCGATGACAAATTGTCTTATCCGAAATACTGAAATCAGAAAGAACAGCACGCCAGAGCAAAACACGGCGGCCAGCGCCTGTTGCCACGAGTATTTGTAGGTGAGCACGACCGTGAAGGCGAAAAATGCGTTGATACCCATCCCGGGCGCAAGCGCGATCGGATAATTGGCGTAGAGCCCCATCACCAGGGTGCTCACGGCAGCCGCCACACAGGTGGCGACGAACACCGCGCCCGGGTCCATACCGGCTTTGCCAAGAATGATCGGGTTGACAAAGACGATGTAGACCATCGTCAGGAACGTGGTCACACCGGCAACAAATTCGGTGCGGACGTCGGTACCTTGTTGGGAAAGCCCGAAATATCGTTCCAGGAGAGCGTTTATCTGCGGTCCGGTATTCCTCCCTGCCGACACGCGTTTGGCCTGCTTGACCATGTCACCCCTCCCGCCGGTTCCCCTATTTTACAGCCTAACGCGGTTCCACCACGCGCGTCAGACGCGATTGTGGAGGGTGTGGATAGAGCACGGCGTGTTTTCCCGCTTCGATATACCGCAGCGGTGGAACGCAACGGCCTCGCCTTCATCTATAGTTCGCGAATATAATCGCGCCCGGGGCATCGCTCGGAGCTGGTCATGGATTTCGATCCCGTATTGCTCGCGCGTTTGCAATTTGCCTTCACAATTATTTTTCACATCATTTTCCCGAGTTTCACCATCGGGCTCTCGGCTTACATCGCCACGCTTGGCGTCGTCTGGCTGCGCAGCGGCAATGAGCGCTACCAGCAGCTCATGCGTTTCTGGACCAAGATTTTCGCGGTCTCCTTCGCGATGGGCGTGGTGTCGGGCATTGTGCTGTCGTACCAGTTCGGCACCAATTGGAGCCGCTTCTCCGTGATGGCGGGAAATGTGGTCGGCCCGCTAATCGGCTACGAAGTCCTCAGCGCGTTTTTTCTCGAAGCAACATTCCTCGGCGTTCTGCTGTTCGGCTTCAATCGCGTGCCGCCCTGGCTCTACGTCCTGTCGGCGGCCATCGTCGCCGCCGGCACGGCCACGTCGGCGTTCTGGATCCTGTCAGCCAATAGCTGGATGCAGACGCCAACCGGACACGAGCTTCACGGGGGCGTTGCCTACCCGGCCGATTGGCTCGCGATCATTTTCAATCCAAGCTTCCCCTATCGCTTCGCCCACATGCTCAATGCGGCTTACCTCACCACCGGCTTTGTTGTTTTGGCCGTCGGCGCGCGCTACCTCGTCGCCGGAAGCCACGTCGAAGAAGGCCGGATCATGCTGCGCATGGCGATCGGCCTGACCGCCATTCTCGCGCCATTACAACTGTTGCTTGGCGATCAGCACGGCCTCAATACACTTCAACATCAGCCGATCAAGGTTGCGGCGATGGAAGCGCATTGGGATGGCAGCAAACCGGGAGACTTCCACATCTTCGCCTGGCCCGATGAAACCGCGGGCGTCAATCGCTTCGCGCTTTCAATTCCGCACGGCTCGTCGCTCATTCTTACACACCATATGAACGGCCTGTTTCCGGGATTGAACAGCGTGCCGCCGTCCGATCGGCCGCCGGTGAAAATGGTGTTCTTCGGTTTTCGCATCATGATCGCGATCGGCTTCTTCATGATTGCCGCAGCATTGTTCGGCGCATTTTTGTGGTGGCGCGGAACGTTGTTTGAGGCGCGCTGGTATTTGCGCGTAATGGCGCAATCCTGGTGGATCGGATTCGTGGCGGTCATTTCCGGCTGGGTTGTGACGGAAAGCGGTCGGCAGCCTTGGATCGTCGAAGGCTTGCTGCGAACGGCCGATGCAACCTCGCCTGTGCCGGCCGCAACCATCGCCGGCACGCTGGCCCTTTTCGTCATCGCCTATGGCGTCGTGTTCTCATTCGGCATCTACTACATCAATCGCCTCATCGCCCAGGGGCCGACTGGTGCTTTGGCTGAAGAGACCGGGCAGTTCTCGGCGAATCCGATTTCGGCGGCGCACGATGCGGGGCGCGCTGCTGTGCGGCGAACCTGAGAGATTCGAGAAATCGATCGCGAGGAGTTGAGCCATGGAATGGTATCTCCCGGTGATCTGGTCGGCGCTGATCGGCACCGCGGTTGTCATGTACGTGATCCTCGATGGCTTCGATCTCGGCATCGGGATTCTGTTCCCGTTTGCCCGCAACGAAACCGAGCGCGGCCAGATGATGCGATCGGTTGCGCCGTTCTGGGACGGCAACGAAACCTGGCTTGTGCTCGGCGGCGGCGGGTTATGGGTGGCGTTTCCAAGGGCCTACGCGGTCGTCATGCCTGCGCTCTATCTGCCGGTGATCGTGATGCTGCTGTCGCTTGTCTTTCGCGGCGTGGCGTTCGAATTCCGCACGGTATCGCGCAGCAAGACATGGCTGAGCGTGGCTTTCGCGGTCGGCTCAACGCTTGCTGCGTTCTCGCAGGGGGTCATCCTCGGAGGGCTGATTGAAGGCATCCCGGTGCGCGACGGCGCATTTAGTGGCGGTTCGTTTGACTGGGCAACGCCATTCGCTTTTCTTTGCGGTCTGTCGTTGGTTGCCGGTTACGGTTTGCTCGGCGCAACCTGGCTCATCATGAAAACCGAAGGGGCGATCGCCGTGCGCGCCCGTGGCCAAGCGAAGATGCTGCTGCTGGCTGTTCTCATCTTCATGGTCCTAGTGAGCCTATGGACGCCCATCGTGGAGCCGCGCATCGCGGCGCGCTGGTTCTCGCTGCCGAATTTTTACTTCTTGTGGCCGGTGCCTGTGGTGACAGCCCTCACCGCATATCTCATCTGGCGCTGGATTGAGGCTGGCCGCGAGGTTCCGCCGTTTCTGGCGACGATTACGTTGTTCCTTCTCGGATTTCTCGGGCTGGCGATTTCAAATTTTCCCTATCTTGTTCCGCCGTCTCTCACGGTGTGGGATACAGCGGCGGCACCGGCGAGTCAGATTTTCATGTTGCTCGGCACGCTGTTTCTGCTGCCGATCGTGCTCGGTTATGTGGGATTCATTTACTGGCTGTTCCGCGGCAAGGTGCGCGAGGGCGAAAGCTATCACTAACCAATTGTCATTCCGGGACGGCGCGAAGCGCCGGCCCCGGAATGACGGCTAGGGTTGCGTGGCACCCAGTGGCCGTAACATAGACCAGCCTAGTCTGATCAGCGGCAATCGCCCCTGCACCGCGCGCGGAAATGAACGCGGCACTTCCTGCACCATATCGGGGAACTGCGCCTTGAGCGTCGCGGGCGGCGTCCCGGTGTTGTCAGCGGCCGGCCAAACCAGAATGCCGCCCTGCGTGAGAACATCGGTGGGGCTTGCCCAGGGACTGCGCTGCGGCGCCCAGGCAAAATAGACATGCGGCCTGGTCGGTGCGGCAAGCGCCACCAGCGGAGCGATGCGCGGATCGCCAGTCACATAGGGAAGCGGCTTGCCGGTCCGGCGTTGATAAATGTCTGAATAGAAGCTGCCCTCGGCATTGGCCGGCTGCGCAATTCTCAGATCGGTGCCGAGCGTCCACGGAAACACCGCAATCGAGAGCGCAACCAATACCGGAGGGGCAACAAGAAGTCCGAACCAGGCAGACGATACGAGCCGTTCACGGTAGAGCAGCACCTTGTCGCCGGCGGCCACAATCACCGCGAGGCCCGAGAGAACGACGAGAGGCGCGATACGGTCCAGCGGTCCAAGTTTGCCCCCGGCAAACGCAACCGCAATCGCGGCCAGTGCCGGCGCCAGGGCAAAGACATAGACAAAATTACGTGCGAACGGCTCTACGGGATTGCGATCGATCTCGGGCGCGCGCTCACGCGGATGGCGCGGCCAGCCGCTTGCCAATGTTACGAGCAAAGCGAGACCGAGATGCGTGAGCACCAGAACGAGGCACAGCCAAGTTCCCGGCGACAACCGGCCAGTCGCAGCGACGCTCTCTTCAATACCTTCCATGACAAGCGAACGTTCGCCGCTGAGCCAGAGTGCGTGCGGGAACACCACGATGCACAGAAGCAGAATTGCTATCCACGGTTCCGGGTGGAACGCGGCGGCTCGACCGCGTGCGGTTGAGAGTGTGAACACAATCACGACGGCGAGCAGAATCAATCCCACGTAGCTTGCAAGAATGAGCAGCCCGAGAACGAGCGCGAGCAGGAACCAGTAACCGCGCCTGCTCTCGCCGACAGCACGCCAGTAGTACAGCAGCGCAAGCGCCCATAGTGGTGCCGCCAGGATCGCCGGACCAAAATTCGGGCTGGGGACAGAGAAGGCGGCGATGCCGACCATCAGCAGGACGGCGAGAACCGCATGCCGGGTGCCGACGATGCCGCGGCCGAGGGCGAAAACCGCCCAATAAGCGATGACGATGCAGGCCTGCGCCAACGCATAGAGACCCAATGAGCCGCCCAGCCCGAAGGCGATCTCGCCGAGCCAAAACGCCAGCGGCGGTCCGAGGTAGCTACCCAATACAAATTCGTGCCCGATGGCGAGCAGCATCGGGACATCGCCCGGCGGTGCACTGAAAAAAATCGCCGGTATGAGCGTCCACAGCGCGGCTTGCGTGAGCGCCACGGTCCAGAACACCACAGCCGGGCGCCCGCGCAGAAATTCAATGAGCAGGGAGACGTAATGCATTGGCCCGGGCGGGGTGAAAACCGTTGGAACCGGGCAGCAATAGAGAAGCCGGGCTAAAGAGGCAACAACCGCGCGGCGGCATCGTCCGAGGCGTTGCCCAAGGTGCCATCCATGGCGGCGAGTTTGGCGGCGACCGGCGCAAACGACTTTCGGTGGTGGATGGTGGGTCCTAGCTTGGCCAGAGCCGCAAAATGCTCCGGTACGCTGTAGCCCATGTGCCGCTCAAAACCGTAGCCCGGGTGCGCCAGACCGAGGCGGGTCATGAGCCGGTCGCGGGTGACCTTCGCCACGATCGAGGCAGCCGCCACCGACAAGACCAGCGCATCGCCGGATACCACGGCCTCGCAATCGCAACCGCAATCGATCTTCTGGTTGCCATCGACGAACACCAGTTTGGGCCGCACCGGCAGGGCTTTGACCGCGCGGGCAAGCGCCCAGAGGGAGGCCCGAAGGATATTGTCGCGGTCGATCCGCTCGACCGCGCCAAACGCTACGGCCACCTGTGCGGTCGCGCATATCTTTTCGTAGAGTTTTTCACGCGCGGCGGCGTCGAGTTTCTTGGAATCATTGAGGCCACGCGGAATGCGGCTGGGGTCAAGCACCACTGCTGCTGCCACCACCGGGCCAGCGAGCGGCCCCCGCCCTGCCTCATCGCAGCCTGCCACCGGAAAGACGCCTTTGTTGAGCGCGCGCCGCTCGCGCCTGAACGTGGGACGCAGGATCGGCTCAATGAGCGGCAGACGTGACGCTGATTTCCGTTTGGCCTTGCGGATCATGGCCGCGATCAGTGCGCGGTGCAGATCTTAAGTCAAATGGCAGGATATTCCGCCCGGGAATTGTGGGGACAAGGGACGGCAGCCCCTACTCCGGCAGGGTCAAGCGCCCATCCGCGGTGAAGCTAAAACCCGGCGCCAGCACCACTTCCCAGGCGTGGCCGTCCGGATCGGAGAAATAGCCGCGATAGCCGCCGTAATCGGTCCTTTCCGGCTGGCGCAGCAAACCCGCACCGGCGTCCATAGCTTTGGTGAATACAGCGTCGACCTCAGCCTGAGTCGCACAATTCCAGGCAAAGGTCGCGCCGCGAAAGGTCTGTGGTGTGAGCTGAGCAGGAAGCCCAGTGTCTTCCGCGAGCTTGTCCAGGTCCCACAGCGCCAGAACGACCCCACCGCCGTCGAGGAATACGATCTCGTTCCCGGTCGCGCGAAACTTGCGCTGGAAGCCAAGCGCCTCGTAGAACCGCGCGCTCGCCGGCAAGTCGCGCACGCCGAGCGTCACCGCGGTCAGCTTCGCTGACGGCACACTCATGCGAAAAGGTTCAGCTGGTCCGTGCCAGGCTTCGGCTTGCGGAAATGCTCGGTGGTAAGTTGGCTTCGCTTCTCATTGAGGCCAAGCTTTTCGCAGGCCATCTCGAAACGACGGCCGATCATCCAGGCGTAAGGACCGGTGCCCTTCATCCGCGTCCCCCAGGTGGAGTCATAGTCCTTGCCGCCGCGCATATCGCGGATCAGCTTGAAGACGTGGCGGGAACGGTCGGGATAGTTCGCCATCAGCCATTCGCTAAAAAGATCGCGCACTTCGAGCGGCAGGCGCAGCAATACATAGCCGGCCTCTTTCACGCCGGCGGTACGTGCGGCTTCGAGGATGCGCTCGATCTCCATGTCGTTGAGTGCGGGAATCACAGGCGCAACCATGACCGTCGTCGGCACGCCCGCCTGAGTCAGGCGGCGCAATGTCTCAAGCCGTCGCATCGGGGTCGCCGCGCGGGGTTCCATTTTGCGCGCGAGTTCAGCGTCCAGCGTGGTTACAGATAGCGCAACCTTTGCCAGATTCCTCTCGGCCATACGGGCGAGGATGTCGAGATCGCGCAACACCAGTGCCGACTTGGTGACGATACCGACCGGATGGCCGGCATGGTCGAGCACCTCCAGGATACGGCGCATGACTTTGTAGCGGCGCTCGATCGGCTGATAGGGATCGGTGTTGGTGCCGATGGCAATGACCTTAGGCTCATAACCGGGCGCGGACAGTTCCTTTTCGAGCAAGGCGGCGGCCTCTGGTTTCACCAAAAGCTTGGATTCGAAGTCGAGGCCGGGCGAGAGGCCGAGATAGGCGTGGGTGGGCCGCGCAAAGCAGTAGATGCAGCCGTGTTCGCAACCGCGATAGGGATTGATTGAGCGGTCAAAGCCGATGTCGGGCGAGTCGTTTCGGGTGATGATCTTGCGGGTGGCGTCGACCGTAACGCTCGTCTTGAATGGCGGCAGCTCGTCGAGCGTGCGCCAGCCGTCATCGAACGCTATTCGGGCGAGAGGCTCGTAACGTCCCGACGCATTGCTCTGTGCGCCGCGACCTCGGCGGCGCTCGTGGTCGACAACGACCCCTAGCAGCTCGCTGACTTCTTCATAGCCGCCCGCTGGCGTGGAGGGCAGCTCCGTCGCCAGCGGGCGTTTTTCGGCTGCGTTTGATCGAGCCATGGGATTATCCTAATCATCCGATGCGAACATAACAAGAACGATTTCTGACTTTTGAAACATCGTTTTGCTGCTAGTTCCATATAGTTGCAGGCGCGCCTTGTTTCGAACTGCGTGCACGTTTTATTGGACTTCTTGCCTGCCAAACTGTCCTGACGATCATGAACACAGGCCCCGAGATGGACGCTTACGGGAAGACGCCAGACCCGCAGGGGGCCGATCGGTTTTCTCTATCGGCGGCCCGTCCACAATTTGGGCAGCGATGGCTCGATCTCGTAGGGTTGGCGCCGAATTCCACATGATATGGTGGCAACGGTATTCACTGGCTACGGTTCCATGCTGACCGCCATCATTGCCACCCACGAATCCGAGCGCTCACTGGTGCCAACGCTCGCAGCGCTTGTTCCGGGAGCGGCCGCTGGTCTTATCGCGGAAGTCGTCGTGGCTGACGCCGGTTCGCTTGATGCCACCGCAGAGGTCGCCGATATCGCGGGCTGCCGGTTCATGGCTTCTTCCGCCCCTATCGGTACCCGCCTGCGCGCTGCCGCGACCAGCACCCGCACGCCTTGGCTCCTGTTCCTGCGGGCGGGCACGGTGCCCCAACCGGGCTGGATCGAAGCAACCGACAGTTTCATCCAGGCCACGGAGCTTCTTGAGGGCGCCGCTCGTGCTGCGGTCTTTCGGCCGTCAGGCGCAGCTGACCTTATGCGCCCGGGTTTTGCCGAGCTCGTCAGCCTTCTCCGGGTCGCGTTTGGTGGCGGCCCGCGGCCCGAACAGGGCCTGCTGATCGCCAAAAGGTTCTACGAGACTTTTGGCGGCCACCAGGAGGGCGCCGATTCGGAGGCCGCCTTGCTGAAACGGCTTGGCCGTCGGCGCATATCAATGCTCACGCCAACAGCAACGCAGCCGCGCTGATACTTGACTTTGTCAACTAATTGCCCGAGCTTGCGGCGTCATGTCCAGCGCCGCACTCGCCCAGCAACGCATCGCCGCGGTACGCCGCTTCAACCGGTTCTACACGCGCCAGATTGGCGTCTTGCGCAAAACCTATCTCGACAGCCCCTATTCTCTAGGCGAGATGCGGGTGCTCTATGAGATCGCCCACAACGAGGCGGCGACCGCAAAGGAGATCGGCCGCGCACTCGATCTCGATGCCGGCTATTTGAGCCGCATCCTGCGCAATTTCGAAAAACGCGGCCTGATCACGCGCAAGGCGTCTGAGAAGGACGCCCGGCAAAGCCATCTGTCGCTGACTGCGCGCGGGCGGCAGGCCTTCGAGCCGGCGGAGAAGCGGTCGCAGCGTGAAGTCAGCGACATGCTGGCCAAGCTCGAGCCCGGCGCCCAGTCCCAACTGATCTCAGCGATGCATACAATCGAGGATCTCCTCGGCGAACCGGCCCAGGTGGCGCCGGCCAGCCCCGACTTCATCCTGCGCGCGCCACGTCATGGCGATTTTGGCTGGATCGTTTCCCGACACGCCGAGCTCTATGCCCAGGAATACGGCTGGGGCGAGCCGTTTGAAGGTCTGTGTGCGCAAATCGTGGCCGACTTGGTCAATAACTATGACCCCAAGCTGGAGCGTTGCTGGATCGCCGAGATGAATGGCGAAAATGTCGGTTGCGTCATGCTGGTCAAGGACGATGTACCGGGCGTCGCGCGGCTTCGTCTGCTGCTGGTCGATCCAAAAGCGCGCGGCCTCAAGCTTGGCACGCGTCTGGTCGACGAATGCATGAGCTTTGCGCGCAAGTGCGGCTACCGAAAGATGACGTTGTGGACGCACAGCATTCTCACCGCGGCACGTCGAACTTATGAAAAGGCGGGCTTCACCCTCACCTCGAGCGAGCCGCGCCATACCTGGGGCAAGGACGTCGTCGCCGAGTTCTGGGATTTGACGCTGTAGGGCCTGTCGTCAAACTACGCCGTCGCACCTTTTGCTTTTGGGCGCCGCAAATGCTCATCCAGCCGCGGCAGGATCTCCACGAAATTGCACGGCCGGTAGCGGTAATCGAGCTGGTGCACGAGGATCTCGTCCCAGGCATCCTTGCAGGCGCCCGGCGAGCCCGGCAGGCAAAAGATATAGGTCGCGTTGGCAACACCGGCAGTCGCGCGCGTCTGAATTGCGGACGTGCCGATCTTCCGTTCGCTCACCAGCAAGAACATCGTCGAAAAGCCGTCCATCTTCTTCTCGAACAGCGGCTCCACAGCCTCCGGCGTTACATCGCGACCGGTGAAGCCGGTGCCACCTGTTGTGATCACCACATCGATGAACTTGTCGGCGATCCAGGCTTTCACCCGCTGGCGGATCGCTTTCACCTCGTCCTTGACGATTGAGCGCTCGGCCAGCACATGACCGGCGGCGCGGATACGCTCGATCAAAGTCGCACCCGATTTGTCGTCAGCAAGCTCACGGGTGTCGGATACCGTAAGCACCGCGATCTTCAGCGGCACGAATTGTCGGCTCTCGTCGATGCCGGGCATAAGTGGGTTTCCTAGAGCGAAGTCGCCCCGAACGTATTGCAGGAAGACACTTTGCCCTCTTTCAGGCCGGTCGTGAACCAGCGTTGCCGCTGCGCCGATGATCCGTGGGTGAAGGCGTCCGGTACGACGTAACCACGCGATTGCTGTTGCAACCGGTCGTCGCCGATCGCTGCGGCCGTCTGCAAGGCCGCTTCCACGTCGCCCGCCTCGAGCGAATTCCAGCGTTGGTTGGAGTGGTTGGCCCATACGCCGGCAAGACAATCGGCCTGCAACTCGACCCGCACCTGGATGCGATTTGCTTCGACCTTGCTGCCGGCGGCGCGCTGCGCGTTTTGCGCCTTGGGCAGAATGCCGAGCAGGTTCTGCACGTGATGTCCGACCTCGTGGGCAATCACGTAAGCCTCCGCGAATTCGCACGCCTTGCCGCTGCACCCGCGAAAGCGCTCGCGCATGTCGCGGAAGAAAGAGGTATCGAGATAAATTCGCCGGTCGTTCGGACAATAGAACGGCCCCATCGCCGCCTGTGCATAGCCACAGCCGCCCTGCTCCGAACCGGAGAACAACCGCAGGCGCGGCACGAGATATGTTTGGCCGCTCTTCTTGAAAATCTCTGTCCAGGTATCTTCCGTATTGCCAAGCACGGCGGCAACGAAATCGCCCATCTGATCTTTGGGTGCGCCGGTGCGCCGCGCGCTCGGCTGCGCGGGCTGCTGGGAATGCGTGCCGCTGTTGACGAGTTCCGCACCGCCGATCAGCACGCTCGGATCAATGCCGAGCGCCCAACCGATCAGGCCTAGAACGACAATGGTCCCAATTCCGAGGCCACCGCCCCCGACCGGAATACCAATTCCGCCGCCACCAAATCCACCACCGGCGTCGCGATCGTCTTCGACGTTGTCGCTGCGGCGAAAGTCATCCCAACGCATCGCAAATTCCTCCCGGAACCTTTACGCGATCATCGCCGAACTGGACGTACACGTCCAATTCCAATGCGCAATAAGCATGGTCGCAATACCTCCCAACCCCGCGTGAAATAGGCAGAATTTGCCGAGTTGAAGGCCCCAACAATAAACCGCTTTTTTACTTTGCACGATCAAGATGCAGTTCTGTCGGTTGTAGGTCCCGCGTCGCCGACCGCGTCACCTGAGTCAGAAGTCCTGAGTCATGGTAGTGTCGCGTCGCGGGGCGCCCTCACGGGCGCCCCGTGGAGTTTCAGAGAGTCCGCAACCGCACCGCATTCTTGTCGGCGATTGCATCGCCGGCATGGCGAAGTTGCCGGCGGCTTCCGTCGATCTCGTCTTCGCGGATCCTCCCTACAATCTCCAGCTCGCGAACGATTTGAAGCGCCCGGATGACTCGCATGTCGATGCGGTCACCGATGACTGGGACAAGTTCGACAGCTTCGCGGCCTATGACACCTTCACTAAAGAATGGCTCAAGGCATGCCGCCGCGTGCTCAAGCCCGCCGGCACGATCTGGGTGATCGGCTCGTACCATAATATTTTCCGCGTCGGCACGATCATGCAGGATCTCGGCTTCTGGATCCTCAACGATGTGATCTGGCGGAAATCAAACCCGATGCCGAATTTTCGCGGGCGCCGTTTCACCAACGCGCACGAGACGCTGATCTGGGCGTCGCGCGAAGCGGAGACCAAGGGCTATACCTTCAATTACGAAGTCCTCAAAGCCGCGAATGAAGACATCCAGGTGCGTTCCGACTGGACGCTGCCGTTGTGCACGGGCGATGAGCGCCTGAAAGGCCGCGACGGCAAGAAGCTGCACCCGACCCAGAAGCCGGAGGCGCTGCTCGCGCGCGTGATCCTGTCGAGCTCACGGCCCGATGATCTGGTGCTCGACCCGTTCTGCGGTACCGGCACCACCGGTGCCGTCGCCAAACGACTTGGCCGCCGCTTTGTCGGTTGCGAGCAGAATGCCAAGTACGCCAAGGCCGCGGACAAACGAATTTCGGCGACCAAGCCGCTGGAGGCGCCGACACTCGCGCCTTTCGTCACCGCGCGCGAAGCGCCGCGCGTGCCATTTTCGGCATTGATCGAGCGCGGCCTGGTTTCGCCCGGTGCCCGGCTGGTCGACGCCAAGAAGCGGCACAAGGCGCTGGTGCGGGCGGACGGCGCAGTATCGCTCGACGGAGCCGTCGGCTCCATCCACCGCATCGGCGCGCTGGCGCAAGGCCTGGATGCCTGCAATGGCTGGACCTTCTGGCATGTCGAGACGCCAAAGGGCCTGCGCCTGATCGACGAGTTCCGCGCCCAGGTGCGCGCGGAAATGTCGGAAGCGGCAGAGTAGTTTCGCATTCGTCTCGATTAGGTTCGCCGGGCGTGCTCCCATGAAACACGCCGAGCGGGACGTCCGCTTTATCCCCGAAAGCGGTCATTCGTGGCGACGGTGCTGTCCGCTAAGTGCCAGAAGCGGACACCAGTTGCGGTAAATCAAACCGCGAAAATCAACGTCGTGTATTGCTGACCGCGAGCTCGGTCCGGCCCCAAATGTGGTGGCCAGAATCAAGGATATTTATCATGAAGTCATTGGCTTCACTTGTTAAAGGAACGCTGGTCATCGCACTCGCGGCGGTGTTTGCGAACGCCGGGTACGCTCAGACGCAACCCAAGCCAGCGACCGAGGCCACCAAGGCAGCCAACCGCGCCCTGCAGCAATATCTGAATTTCAACGACCGCGACGATTTCGACAACGCGACGCGCGGGCTAATTTCCAAGCCCGATACGCTGACGATCAAAGGCGAAAAGGGCAACGTCGTCTGGGACCTGGAAGCCTACAAGGCGTACATCAGCATCGATAAGCCAGCGCCAGAAACTGTGAATCCGAGCCTGTGGCGCAACTCGCAGCTCACCATGCAATACGGGCTGTTCAAGGTGCACGACAAGATTTTTCAGGTACGCGGTTACGATCTTTCCAACATCACCTTTGTTCGCGGCAATACCGGATGGATTGTTTTCGACCCCCTCATTTCGGCAGAGACTGCCAAGGCGGCCTACGATCTTGTTTCACAAAACCTCGGCAAGCTGCCGGTCGTCGCCGTTGTCTACAGCCATTCGCACGTCGATCATTACGGTGGCGTGCGGGGCATCGTCGATGAAGCCGACGTGAAGTCCGGCAAGGTGCAAATCCTTGCACCGGAACATTTCACTGAGCACGCAGTCAGCGAAAACGTGATCGCTGGCAACGTTATGAGCCGACGCGCGATCTATATGTATGGCGCTCTGCTGCCGCGTAACGCGCAGGGAGGCGTCAATGGAGGCCTCGGACAAACCACTTCAACAGGTACGGCCACACTGATCGAGCCGTCGCGTGAGATCAAGAAAACGGGCGAAGAGGTCACCATCGATGGTGTGACGATGGTGTTCCAGATGACGCCCGGCACCGAAGCGCCAGCCGAGATGAATACATACTTTCCCCAATTCCGCGCCATGTGGATGGCGGAAAACTCGACTAACACGATGCACAACATCCTGACGCTACGCGGGGCGCAGGTGCGCGATGCGCTCAAATGGGCGAACTACCTCAATGAGACAATCGACCTCTACGGCAATGGCGTGGACGTCAAGTTCCAGAGCCATCACTGGCCAATGTGGGGCAATGCCAAGATCATCGATTATTGGAAGAAGCATCGTGACATGTACAAGTACATTCATGACCAGTCGGTGAACTTGATGAACAAGGGCTACACCGGCGTGGAAATCTCCAACATGGTGAAGCTGCCGCCGGAACTCGATAAGCAATGGTACAATCGCGGCTATTACGGTTCACTCAAGCACAACACCCGCGCCGTCTATCAGCGCTATATGGGTTTCTACGACGCCAATCCGACGACGCTCGACCAACTGCCGCCTGAGGAAGCCGCCAAAAAGTATGTCGAATACATGGGCGGCGCAGCGGCCATTCTGCAAAAGGCCAAGGTGGACTTCGACAAGGGCGAGTACCGCTGGGTCGCGGAAGCGCTCAAGCAAGTGGTCTTTGCCGATCCGAACAGCAAGGACGGCAAGGAACTGCTTGCCGATACCTATGAGCAAATGGGCTACCAGGCCGAGTCCGGTCCGTGGCGTTCAGTCTATCTGCAAGGCGCGTACGAGCTTCGCAATGGTGTGCCGTCGGCAGGCGGCATAAACACCGCAAGCCCCGACACCATCAAGGCAATGCCACCGGAGATGACGTTCGACTATTTCTCCGTGCGACTGAACGGCGAAAAAGCTGCTGGCAAGAAGATCACGCTCAACATCGAGTTCACCGATCTCAAGAAGCCCTATGCACTGATGATTGAGAACGGCGTGCTCAATTACGCCCCTAAATCTGTCGCCAATGCGGATGCCAAGGTCACGTTGACCAAAACTACGCTCGACCGCATCCAGCTCGGGGAAATCACTCCCGAGCAGGCCATCGCATCGGGCGACCTAAAGGTCGACGGTCGCCGCGAATCGTTTGCAGAGTTCGTCGGACTGCTCGACAAGTTCCCGTTCTGGTTCAACATCGTTACGCCGTAGCGGTCATGCGCTCGAGTCTCAACGTAATAACTGCGGCAGCGTTGCTTCTCCTTGTTTCGGGAGCGGCGATGCTGCCGTCGTTTGCGTGCGGCTTTGACGGGATCTTGGGCGATGGTTTCAGCGCGGAAAACCCGAAGTCCATCGCGGTTGCATTTGCGATCAGCGACGCTGTTGCGGCGGGCATAGTTGACAAGACGGTGATTGCCCCAATCGTTCCGGGCTCTCAGGGATACTGGCGGGCCGTAGGTCGGATTAACAAGCTCCGCCAACTGCTCTCCGCTGCGAGCGTTAGTGGGACTCAGTCACCGAGTATTTCGCTTCTATTCATTGATTCAAAACTATGGGCGAGATTCACTCCGAAGCCGCAGGGCTATGAGCTTCAGGTGCATACGTCAGGCGCTTCGCCCGAGGACGTCGTCATCGTCACGAGTGAAGCGATTCTCGCTGCCGTGCTCGATGGCACCGTGTCGGCCCAAAAGGCGTTCGATCTCGGACTAATTGCTCTCGATGGCAGGCGGGACAAAACAGAGGCAATGCGCAACGCCGTTGTGGCAGCCACGGATCGAGCGCACACCAGCGCTGTAGCGGGCAATCCGGCAATACCAGTCCGATTCTTCGGGTCAGCGCATTAGAATTTCAAAACAAGACTGCTGCCCCAAACAAATCCTCGACGTACGTCCGCTTTACCCCCGAAAGCAGCCTTTCGTAGGCGGTTCGTGTAGACAGGGTTATGGCCACGCGTTTATGAATCCACTTCCCGGCCTACGGCAGCTACTGCCTCGGCCAGAAGCTCGAGCGCGCGTTTCGCGAAAGCATCCATGTTTGCCCGCCGGTCGGCGCTTCCCGTTTCCAACATCGCAGCTCGTTCAACAGGGCCTGCAATCCCCATGCAACTGTGACCTGCGGGATCGCCGTAACGATTGCCGCTTGGCCCTGTTGCGCCGGTTTCTCCAAGACCCCACGTCGCGCCCAGCCGCTCGCGCACGCGCCGCGCAATCAATAGCGAATATGCCTCTGTCGCGGGCCGCAGTCCTTGCATGTCGGCATCCGCAATGCCGAGCAGCGCTGCACGCGAAGCCTTCGTATAAACCACCGCGCCACCGATGACATATGCGGACGCACCCGGCACTGCGAGCAAGGCCGCCGCGATCAGCCCACCGGTTGAGGACTCGGCAACCGCGATCGTTTCGCGGCGCTCGATCAAACGCGCCGCGATTTTCTCGGCAAGCGGGAGCAGCGATTGCATGGCTCAGGCCGCTCCGTTTCCAAGCTGGCAAAGCACGCGGAATACACCGACATCGGCATTTGGGAATTGCTTCGCCAGGCGTGCGCCGAGTTTCTCGGCGTCGGCCTGGTGCAGCGTATCCACCATCAGGCAGGCTTTGATCTTCTTGTCGCCGCCGCGCAGTTTTTCTTCCATCGAGACCGGCTGACCAGCGGGATCGACCGCCGTCCAGATTTCACAGGCTGCGATACTGGCGTCCTGCACCAGTACCTTCGCCTGTTTCGTCAGCGCATCGACATCCGGTTGCTCGTTGAACCGAACCGTGACGGCGTAGGCGCCCCGAAACGCACCGAAGCGGGCGGTGCGATGACACAGCGTGCGGTTCATGTTGAGAAACACCTCCGACATGATTTTCTTGGTCATCGGCGTCGGATTGTCGAGCCGCTCAAGATAAGCCTTCGAGGTCAAGACCGCGGGACTCTCCACCAGATAGAAATTGGAATAGGCGGCCGAGCCCGAGATCGCCTGATGCCGCCGGCCGAACAGAAACCCCGGCACGGCGAGCCTTTCGATGAGATGCTCGCCCTGGAACCAGGAGTCGAATTCAGCGTCGCGCCCAACTGCAACGTCGTTGAAGATCGCCAAAATGCCGAGGTCGCTCATATCACATCGTTCCTCCGGTAAGCGTCTGTCATCACCGGGCTTGTCCCGGTGATCCCGCTTAGTCGGTTACTGCATCCCTAAGCGGGATGGCCGGGACAAGCCCGGCCATGACAAGAAGTGAAGCTACTTCGCCGCCACCACCATGATCTCGACCTTGTAGTCGGGCGTGGCGAGCTTGGCCTCCACCGTCGCGCGCGCTGGTGTGTTGCCTGGCGAAACCCAGCCATCCCACACCGCATTCATCTCGGCGAAATTGGCCATGTCGGTAATCCAGATATTGGCCGACAGCAATTTCGTCTTGTCGGTGCCGGCCTTCGCCAGAAAGCCGTCGATCTGAGCCAGAATGCTCTTGGTCTGCTCGGTGGTGTTCTTGCCTTTCGGATTGTCGGCGACGATGCCGGCGAGATAGACGGTGTCGCCGTGCACCACCACCTTGCTCATGCGGGCAGCAACGTCGTGACGTTCGATTTTCATTGGCTGGTTCCTTTTCCCGGATTGCGGTCGATTTTTTAGCCGTCTTTCCCGCCGTTGGGAACTGACGCCGATCCCCCGACTTATCGCACCAGCAACTTATCAAAAGGGAGGACGGCCCATGGGCTGGTTTTCATCCGATATCGACACATTCGACGAGTTGTTCGTGCACACGCTGCAGGACATCTATTACGCCGAGCACCAAATTCTCAAAGCCTTGCCGGACATGGTCAAGAAGGCGTCCGATCCCGGCCTCAAGAAGGGGTTCAGCACTCATCTCAAGCAGACCAAGGGCCAAGTCAAAAGGCTCGACCGCGTCTTCAAAATGATCAAGTCGATCCCGCAAGGCACCAAGTGCCCGGCCATCGACGGCATCATCGAGGAAGCGAACGAGATCGCCGGCGAGATTGAAGACAAGGTCGTGCTGAACGCCGCGCTGATCGCGGCGGCACAGGCGGTCGAGCACTACGAGATCACCCGCTATGGCACACTGGTGGCCTGGGCCAAGGTGATCGGTCGCAACGACGTCGCCAAAATCCTCAACATGACCCTGAAGGAAGAAAAAGCGACCGACAAGAAACTGGGCGCGATCGCCAAGAGCAAGATCAACCGAAAGGCGGCAGCGCGGAAGCTGCCGAAGCCGGACCGGACGGAGCGCGCGGAAAACGCATTCCTGAATGCAGCTGCGGGCATTCCGGCGATTTGACGAGCTAGCCGCCCGGTGCGCCTTGCGCATTGACGTAAACCGCGTAGAGCGAATGCGCGGCCGCCATGAACAAGCGGTTGCGTTTGACGCCGCCGAAGCAAACATTGGCGCAGCGCTCGGGCAATGAGATGTGGCCGATCGGCTCGCCTTGCGGCGTAAACACACGCACGCCGTCGAGTTCGGGCATCATGCCCCAGCCGCACCACAGGTTGCCGTCCGTATCGCAGCGGAAACCATCCGGAGTGCCTTGCGGTCCGGAGTCGATCAGGATTTTACCGTTAGCGATTTTGTCGCCATTGACGTCGAAACTCAGAATGCGGCGTGGCTCGCTGCGTGATTCCACGATGTAGAGTTTTTTCTCGTCCGGCGAAAACGCCAGGCCATTCGGCGCATTGATCTCACCCGCGACGACAGTGACCGCGCCAGTCTTGCCGTCGACGCGATAGACGTTCATCGGCAATTCGGGCTCGGCAATCTCGCCTTCGTAGTTGCTCAAGATCCCGAAGCGCGGATCGGTGAACCAGATCGAACCATCCGACTTCACGACCACGTCGTTCGGCGAATTCAGCCGTTTGCCCTCGAAGCGATCGCAAATCACTGTGATGCTGCCGTCATATTCGGTGCGGGTGACGCGCCGGCTAAGATGCTCGCAGGTGATCAGGCGGCCTTGCCTGTCGCGCGTATTGCCATTGGCGTTATTCGACGGGTGGCGGAACATGCTCGTTGCGCCGGTTTCCTCGTCCCAGCGTCGGATGCAATCGCCCGGCACGTCGCTCCAGAGCAGATAGCGCCCGTCGCCGAACCAGACCGGCCCTTCGCCCCAGCGCGAGCCGGTCCACAGACGTTCGACGCTCGCGAGCGGTAGCCGGTATTTTTCGAAGCGCCGATCAAGCGATTGAACGAGCGGATCGGGATAACGCAGGCTCGGCGACCAGCCACCGCGCGCTCTATCCTCGCCGTCTGCCATGCTTGCCTCCGCGATCATTGTCGAGCGCATGGACAATGACTTTACGCATGACGTTGGGCAAGGCTTCGCCGGCAAGACTCTCAAGGGGAGCCCAACGGGCATCCGTTGGCGCCTTGGTCGGGCGCGGCACCGTCGCGAGGAAGACTGCAAGCTCAAGCGGAAAATGCGTGAAGACATGACGTACGATGCCCGGCACGCGCTTCCATTTTGCGCCCTTCAGGCGAGGCGCGGAACGCAGCGCAGATTTCTCATCGAAATCGTTCTTCCACTCGCTACCAGGCACTTCCGTCATCGACGCGAGCAGGCCCTTGTCCGGGCGCCTGCGCAGCAACACCCGCCCGTCGGCACGGAGGGCGACGTACGCCGCGCCGCGGCGCAATTGCCCTTCCCGCTTCGGCGCCTTGCGAGGGAACGTTTCCTGATCGCCGCGCGGAAGTGCGGCGCATGACTCATTCCACGGGCACAGCGCACAGGCCGGACGTTTGGGTGAGCAGATGGTGGCACCGAGATCCATGAAGGCTTGCGCGAAATCGCCGGCGCGCTGGTTCGGCAACAACGACGCGGCCAACTGTTTGATCCTCGGTTTGGCCGCCGGCAACTCCTCTTCGATCACAAACAAGCGTGACACCACGCGTTCAACATTTCCATCGACCGGCACCGCCGCAATATCGAACGCGATTGCTGCAATTGCTGCCGCCGTATAGTCGCCGATGCCGGGTAGCGCGCGGAGCGCGCCAATGTCGCTCGGGAATGTCCCATCGTGGCGTTGAACGATTTCCTTGGCGCACGCGTGCATGTTCCGGGCGCGCGCGTAATAACCGAGGCCCGCCCAGGCGCGCAGCACATCGTCGAGACTGGCGGCCGCGAGCCTATCGATCGTCGGCCACTGCGCCAGAAAGCGCGCATAGTAGGGGCCGACGGCCTTGACCGTGGTCTGTTGCAGCATGATTTCGGAGAGCCAGACGCGGTAGGGGTCGGGCCGTTCGCCGCGCCGCGCGCGCCAAGGCTCCAGTCGCCATGGCAACACGCGAGCGTGGCGGTCGTACCAGGCGAGAAGATCAGCGGCCTCAGGTGCCGCCCCTTTCTTCCGCCGCGGCATGCGGACTGCTACGGTCATGCAGCCAACGATGGCACAAGGCGCCACTTCATGACCAAGCCCTCGCGCAGTTTTCCCCGTCCGCTTTCGGAGCTGCTCGGCGCCACCTTGAACGACGTCATGAAAGCACAAGGCTTCGCCTCGACCGAAATCATCTCGCGCTGGCCTGAGATCGTGGGTGGTGAAATTGCCGCTCACAGCGAACCTCTGAAGATCAGTTGGCCGCGCGCGGTCGGCGATGAAGCGCCGGAACCCGCCACCCTGGTGCTGCGGGTCGAGGGCCCAGCCGCGCTTGAAATCCAGCACCTGTCGGCCGTCATTCTCGAGCGCGTCAATCGTTTCTTTGGATGGCAGGCGATCGGCCGTGTTGCATTACGCCAGGCCCCTCTTCGACGCCGCGAGCAGCCGCTCAGGCCGGAACCCGATTTGGCCATGGCGGCGCGCATCGCCGAGGCGCTGCCCGAGGTGAAAGACGAGGACCTGCGCCAGGCGCTCGCCCGGCTGGGTGCAGCAATCAAGCGAAATTGAGCATGCCGGACGCCTTGGCGACCCGGCCCGGCATTGCCACAATTATACTATCCAGCTAGCCAATAACCCTACGGACCGGCATTTCAGCCCAGGATCAGCCTAGGAGCCTCAGTTGACGATCACCCGCCGCGAATTTTGCCAAAGCACCGCCGCGCTGGCCCTCGCCACCGCCGTGCTGGGCGTCTCCTCGTTGCCGCCTTTCCCGGGCGAGGCTTTCGCCGATTCAGTGCCGACCGAGGAATTGATGAAACCGGATGCGCTGCCCGACATGGTGATGGGCGACGCCAAGGCGCCGGTGACCGTCATCGAGTATGCGTCAATGACTTGCCCGCACTGTGCGCATTTCGAGGAAACGACTTTTCCCGAACTCAAGAAGCGCTACATCGACACCGGCAAGGTGCGGTTCATTTTCCGCGAATTTCCGCTCGACAATCTTGCGGCGGCGGCATTCATGCTGGCGCGCTGCTCGGGCCAGAGCGACAAGGACAAATATTTTGCTTTGGTCGACACGCTATTCCGGCAGCAGCGGCAATGGGCGGTGGAGAAGCCGATACCGCCCTTGCTCGCCATCGCCAAGCAGGCGGGCTTTACCGAGCAGACCTTCAATGAGTGCCTGGCGAATCAGAAGGTGCTCGACGGCATCGAAAGCGTGCGTAAAAGGGCGGTCGACAAGTTCAAGGTCCAATCAACCCCGACCTTTTTCATCAACGGAACCGCCTACCCGGGCGCCCTGTCGATCGAAGACATGGCCAAGGTCATCGACCCCTATCTCAAGGGCTGATAAGGCTTTTTCGCCCTGAACGACAAGCGGCATCGCGGTGCAGGCCTCACAGTCCCGCCCGCGCCCCGCCGGAAATGTCTGGAAAACCGCCCGCTTAGCCCGCACGACAGTTGCTCTCGCGGGCGCGGCGATTTATTCTGCCGACCGATGCGGCATATGGGCCACCAGACCCGGGCCAAGCCTCGGGACGGCTTGCTGAATTGTTCAATGCAAAAACCTGATGGAGTGGCGGGTTCGCATCCCGCATTGCGCATGATCCGGAAAATCGGAACCCGATCTTCCAAAAAGTTTGTGCGCCAACAAGAAGAATGCTGAGGCCTTAACGAATGAAACTCACCCGGCTGCGTCTGCTCGGCTTCAAGTCATTCGTCGAACCGACCGATTTCATGATCGAGCCGGGCTTGACCGGCGTCGTCGGCCCTAACGGCTGCGGCAAGTCGAACCTGGTCGAAGCGCTGCGCTGGGTGATGGGCGAATCCTCGCACAAATCCATGCGCGCCTCGTCCATGGACGACGTGATTTTCTCCGGCTCGAATAGCCGCCCGGCCCGCAACAATGCCGAGGTCGCAATTGCGATCGACAATTCGACACGTTCGGCACCAGCGGCATTCAACGACCAGGATTCTCTGAGATTGCCCGCCGCATCGAACGCGATTCCGGTTCAAATTATCGCATCAACGGACGAGAGGTACGCGCGCGCGACGTCCAGATCCTGTTCGCCGACGCATCGACCGGCGCCCGCTCGCCCGCCCTCGTCCATCAGGGTCGCATCGGCGAAATCATTCAGGCCAAGCCTGAGCAGCGTCGTCGCGTCCTTGAGGAAGCTGCCGGCGTCGCTGGCCTACATGCCCGGCGCCATGAGGCAGAGCTGCGCCTGAAGGCGGCGGAAACCAATCTCCTGCGTGCCGAAGACGTAATCGGCCAACTCACGGCGCAAATCGACGGACTGAAGAAGCAGGCCCGCCAGGCGATCCGCTATCGCACCGTGTCGTCGCAAGTGCGCAAGAACGAGGCGACGCTCTATCACCTGCGTTGGACGGCCGCGAACAATGAAGTCACCGAAGCCGAGCACGCCAAGGACCTTTGCGTGCGCACGGTTGCGGGACGCGTCGAGGCGGAAGTGGAAGCGTCGAAACGCCAGGCGGAGGTCGCTGCCGGGTTGCCGGAATTGCGCGAGGCAGAGGCGCGTGCGGGTGCCGCCCTGCATCGTCTCAACGTCGCGCTACAAGACCTTGATCGCGAAGAAGCGCGCGCCAAGGACCGCATTGCCGAACTCGATCTCCGGCTGGTTCAGTTTGCCGCCGACACCGAGCGTGAACAGCGGCTGGCGGCTGACGCCGAGCAAGCCGTCGTCCGCCTCACCGCCGAGGAAGAAGCCATACGGGCCGAAGCGCGCGAAAGCGCGGGCCGTCGCAGCGGCGTCGACGCGAAAGTGGCGGCGGCCGACGGCGAACTTTCCGCCGCCGAAAAGATTTTCAGCGATCTGACCACCGCGCTTGCCGACCTGACCGCGCAACGCAATCGCTATGAAAATGCCGTGCGCGAACAGAGCGATCGCATTGCGAAGTTTTCGTCCGAAATCGAGGCCATCGAGCGCGAACTGACGACCCTGCACAGCGCCGACAAGGCCCCGCTCGCGGCCGCGGTCGAAGGCGCGCAAGCGGCGCTGACCGAAGCGGAGGCTGCAGCGGTAGCGGCCGAGGCCGCACATAACGTTGCACGGGCCGAACTCGAGACTGCGCGTACGGCATCGGCGGAAGCCGAAAAACGCGTGCAGCGCCTTGAGACCGAGGCGAAAACTCTCTCCAAGATGCTGTCGCTCGAGACTCGCAGCCTGTGGCCGCCGGTGATCGACCACATCTCCGTGGACAAAGGCTACGAAAAGGCGTTGGGAGCCGCACTCGGTGACGATCTTGACGCGCCAGTCGACCCGTCTTCCCCCATGCATTGGACTGCGGTCACGGGCGAGGCCCCTGACCCGGAGCTGCCCGAGGGCGTTGAGCCGCTCGCGCGCTATGTCAAAGCACCTGCCCAACTCACGCGGCGCCTCGCGCAAATTGGCGTGGTCGAGCGCGACACCGGCATCCGGCTGGCGGGCGCTCTGAAAACTGGCCAGCGATTGGTGTCGCGCGAGGGCGATCTCTGGCGTTGGGATGGCTTTGTCGCAGCCGCGCACGCGCCGACCGGTGCCGCACGGCGGCTGGCGCAACGCAGCCGATTTGCCGAGATCGATAGCGAACTTGAAAGCGCGCGCAGCGAGGTCGATGCCCGACGTCGGGATCTGGAAACCGCACAAGCTGCTTTCGACGCCGCCAACAGTGCGGAAACTGAATCGCGCGCGCGCGAGCGCGATCTCAATCGTCAGGCGGCACGCCTCTCAGCGTTGGCGGAAGCACGCGCACGATTGACCATGAGCCGCGACGAAGCAGCGGCAGCAAAGACCGAGGCGGAAAGCGCGCTCGGCGCCTTTGCGGCTGCATCCGATATCGAAACAAAGCTTGCGCAGGTGCGCGACGATATTTCAGGCAAGCGCGCCAAGCTCGCCGAAGTACGGGCCGAACAACAGGCGATTGTGCGTGAGGCTGAACTTGCCGATCGCCGCTTGGCCACTCTCGCGGCCGACAAGACCGGCTGGCTCGAACGCCAGCAAGGCGCGCGCAACCAGATCACCACACTTGAGCAGCGCACAACCGAAGCAAAACGCGACCGCACCGAGCTCGAAAATGCACCGCAGGTCTTTGCCGAAAAGCGCGGCGCACTGATCACCGAAGTCCAAACCGCCGAAACCGCGCGTCGCGCGTGTGCCGACCGATTGCAGGAAGCCGAAGGCGCGCTGGCCGAAGCCGACCGTGATGCGCGCGCCGCGCTGGAAGCAGCAAGTGCCGCACGCGAGGAACTCGCGCGCGCCGAGGAGCGCTTCGAAGGTGCCAAGCGGCGGCTGACCGATATCGGCCGCGAAATTCACGACATGCTGGAAATCGAGCCGTCGGGCGTGGCAGCACTCGCGGAAATCAAGCCGACCGATCCGTTGCCCGATCTCACGGAGATCGAAGCAACCCTGGAGCGCCTGCGCCGCGAACGCGAGCGGCTGGGTGCGGTCAATCTGCGCGCCGAAGAAGAATTACGCGAGGTCGAGGCACAGCACACCTCGCTGACCACCGAACGTGACGATCTCGTCGAGGCTATCAAGAAATTGCGACTAGGGATCCAGAGCCTTAACCGGGAAGCACGCGAGCGGCTGCTCACATCGTTCGAGCAGGTAAACAAACACTTCCAGCATTTGTTCACCCAACTGTTCGGCGGCGGCACCGCCGAATTGCAATTGATCGAAAGCGAAGATCCGCTGGAAGCCGGATTGGAAATCCTGGCCAAGCCGCCAGGCAAGAAGCCGGCGACGCTATCGCTGCTCTCGGGCGGCGAGCAGGCATTGACCGCACTGGCGCTGATCTTTGCCGTGTTCCTGACAAATCCGGCGCCGATCTGCGTGCTCGACGAAGTGGACGCACCACTTGACGATCACAATGTGGAGCGTTTCTGCGATCTGCTCGACGAGATGATCAGGTCGACGGACACGCGCTTCGTGATCATCACGCACAACCCGATCACAATGGCGCGCATGAACCGCCTCTACGGCGTCACCATGGCCGAACGCGGCGTTTCGCAGCTTGTGTCGGTCGACCTCGAAGCGGCCGTGCGGTTCCGCGAAGCAAGCTAGCCCGCTAGGCGGCCTCGATTTTCGCCCGCCCCGCCGATGTCACAAGACGCGGCTCATCCGCGAGCCAGGCGGAACTGATCGTCCATGTGTGATCACGCTCGCAGGCCGGGCAATACATGCGCCCGGCAATTGTCGGCAATTTGCGGAACGTGACCGGCTCGGTTTCGATCGCGGTCGAAACCGCGCGGCCTGTCACGGGACACCGAATCATCACCATGCTCATGGGTGATGCCCTCCGAATTTAACCCCCGTACCCGATCGCGATGGAACTTACCGATCGTGACCGTCTCAAGACACCGCCACGCCCAGATGGGTCGCCCTGTGGATAAAAACCAGCCCCCTGTAATACCGCCGGAACCAATCCTAGAGAGCGGCGTTAATAGGCCGTGTATTTCAGCTGGGCGGCTCCCCCCTTACCCCCCGAATAGCCGTCTGGTGAAGAGACCCCGAGTTTAGGCTCGGGGTCTTTTTTTTATTCTCCGACGCCTATTGCATGAACCTCCAGCACCTTCGGTGCGACTACCGGGATGCCTCCAGCCACCCCTACCCGGTTGCCGTTGGCCGCGGCGATCCCATCTAGGGTAGACTTGTTTCGCTCAACCAACCGCTTCCTACCTCGGAGCCGTTTCATGTCCACCACCGGCTGGATCGTTCTTGGTGTCGCCGTCGTCGTCGTGATTTGGGCGATCAGCATCTACAACAGCCTCGTCGCCATGCGGCAGAGGACGAACCAGGCCTTTGCCGACATCGACGTGCAACTCAAGCAACGCCACGACTTGATCCCGAACCTGGTTGAGACCGTGAAGGGTTATGCCGCGCATGAGCGCGGTACGCTGGAGGCCGTGATCCAGGCACGCAATGCGGCCGTCGCCGCGCCCGGCGTCGAGCAAAAAGTTGCCGCGGAAAATGTGCTCAGTGGCGCATTGCGTCAGTTGTTCGCGCTGTCGGAGAATTATCCGAACCTCAAGGCCAACGCGAACTTCCAGCAACTGCAAAGCGACCTGTCCGATATTGAGAACAAGCTCGCAGCCTCTCGCCGTTTCTTCAACAGCGCCGTGCAGGAATACAATACTGGCATCCAGCAATTTCCGGCGTCGCTATTCGCCGGAATTTTTGGTTTCTCGCAACGCGAGTTTTTCGATCTTGGCGAAAGTCGCGCCCAGCTCGAACAGGCACCGAGCGTGAAGTTTTAGTTCGCGTCATTCCGGGGCGCGGGCGAAGCCCGCGAACCCGGAATCCAGCCACAGACGCCGAACTCGCCTCTGGATTCCGGGTTCGGCCCCATAGCGCGTCAAAGACGCGCGTAAACGCGCTAACGGGGCCGTCCCGGAATGACGGAAGAAGACCATGGCCGCTTACGGACTCTATACGCATATCCAGTCGAACAAGCGCCGATCGATTGCGTTGCTGATCGGCTTGTTCTTTCTGGTCTACGTCATGGTGTTCGCCGGCGCGCTGCTGGCCGAGGCGCTGAGCACGTACAACTCATACAACGCGCCGCCCCTCGATTATCTCATCCGCGCAGCCGAGTTCGATTTCATAAAGGCGTTGCCGTTTGCGACCATTGGAACGGTCGTCTGGATCGCGATCGCGTACAAATTTCACCAGCAGATGATCGACGCCGTCACCGGCGCGCAACCGGTCACCCGGCGGGAAGAGCCGCGACTCTATAACCTGCTGGAGAACCTTTGCATCTCGCGCGGCATCACGATGCCTACGCTGCGCATCGCCGACGACGATGCCCTCAATGCCTTCGCTACGGGTCTCAATCAGAAGCAATATTCGATCACTGTCACGCGCGGGCTGATCAATGCGCTCAACGACAAAGAAATCGAGGCCGTGCTCGGCCATGAGCTCACCCATATCCGCAACGGCGATGTGCGCATGCTGGTGATCGCAGTGGTAATTGCCGGTGTGATCTCATTCTTTGGTGAGCTCGTATTTCGCATCTTTTTCCAGAACGTGATGTGGGGCGGCGGCCGCCGTTCGAGCAGCGACGACCGCAAGGGCGGCGCAGGCCTCGCCATCATCATCGCGATCGCCATCATCGCGGTGGTCTGGATCCTGTCCATCGTGATCCGTTTCGCTCTATCGCGTCAGCGCGAATATCTGGCCGATGCCGGCTCGGTTGAGCTCACGAAAAATCCCGATGCCATGATCTCGGCATTGCGCAAGATCGAGGGGCGCGGCGAAATACCCGGCGCCAATTCAGCCGTCATGGAAATGTGCATCGATAACCCGCGCGTCGGCTTTTCCAACGTTTTCGATACCCATCCGCCAGTCGAAGCGCGCGTCGAGGCCCTGGTGAAATTCGCCGGCGGGCATGATCCTGGGCCGATTGCCATTTCCGCGCCTGCCCAAGGTGATGAAACTGCCAACGAGCCGACAGTTGAGGGGCCGTGGGGCAGTGACGAGCAGAACGAGCGTGGAGGAGGCAAGCCGTTTTTGCCGGGGGAGCCGCCCGTTGATCTTGGCGGCGGTGCGGGTGGTCCGTGGGGCCCGCGCCGGGGCTAATGTCCCTCGAACGAAATCAAAGTCCGCACCGGCACGTCCATCTTGCGCAATTTGTCGGCTCCGCCCAGCTCGGGCAAGTCGATGACGAAGCAGGCCGCCAGTACATTGGCGCCGAGCTGACGCATCAGCTTGACCGCACCTTCCGCTGTGCCGCCGGTGGCAATGAGATCATCAACCAGGATGACACGCTCGCCTTTCGTCACCGCGTCTTCATGCACTTCCATCTCGTCGAGCCCGTACTCCAGCGAATACGCGATACTCACGCGCTTGTGCGGCAGTTTCCCCTTCTTGCGGATCGGGATGAATCCCGCCGAGACCTGATGCGCCACCGCGCCGCCGAGAATAAACCCGCGCGCTTCAATTCCGGCGACCTTGTCGATCTTCATGCCGGCCCAGGGTTGCACGAGTTCGTCAACCGCACGACGGAAGGCGCGTGCATCGCCGAGCAGCGTGGTGATGTCGCGGAACATGATGCCCGGCTTCGGATAGTCAGGAATGGTCCGGATAGTCGCCCGCAGATCGTTTTCGAGAGTGGGTGATGTCATTGGGGGGCGCTCACTCATTTGGAAGCCAGCGCCGCGGTGAACTCGCGCTTATCGTCGTATGCCGCCTCGAACACCGGCGCAGCGAGCGTCGATTCAATGTGCAAAACGGTTTCTCCCGTATTTGAAAAGCCATGCTTGCGGCCGGCCGGCACGACAACCAATTGTCCGCTCGTCAGCGTGACGTGCTCATCATCGAGCCAAACGTCAGCCTGCCCTTCGCGAACGCACAGGACTTCCTCCACTGCGTGCAGGTGCGTCGGCGCGCCGTTTCCCGGGTCGCACCATTGTTCGAACATGCAAAGCTGCGTGGAGCCATTGGCCGCCGAGGCTCGCATGCGCGTGGTGACGCCTGCCCGCCATTCCTCGCTTTGCTGCTGGTTCACATCGACAATGCGCATTGGCTCACCGAAAATCGCTAAGTGGCATCACGTCGGAAATGATCCTAATCCGCCAGGGACGGACTTGTCGTGATCATGACGGCCGTTAGCTTTTGCCCAACACCCTGCCCGCCACCGCATCGAGTTTCTTGAGCAATTCCGGATCGCGCGCCTCGGGTGCAGTGATCAGCGCCGTGTCGAGCGCGCGATCGGAGCCAATCGGACAAGGCTCGTGCTCGCGCGGAAAGTCCTGTGCCAGCCGCGCCACCAGGCGTTTCGCTTTATCTGCGTTTTCCAGAAGCACCTTGATGATGTCCTGCACCGTGACCGCATCGTGCTCGGGATGCCAGCAATCGAAATCGGTTACCATGGCAACGGTGGCGTAACAAATCTCGGCTTCACGCGCGAGCTTGGCCTCCGGCATATTCGTCATGCCGATGACCGAATAGCCAAGCTGCTTGTACGTCATGCTCTCGGCGTAAGTCGAGAATTGCGGGCCCTCCATGCAGATGTAGGTCCCGCCGTAGTAGGGATCGATGCCTTCCTTGAGGGCAGCCTCGCCGATGCGCGCACGCAGACGCGGGCTCACCGGGTGCGCCATCGATACATGCGCAACCATGCCTTTACCGAAGAACGAGCTTTCGCGTTTGTGGGTTCGATCGACAAACTGATCGACCAGAACGAACGTGCCGGGCGGCAATTCTTCCTTGAACGAACCGCAGGCCGACAACGAAACCAGATCGGTGACGCCCGCGCGCTTGAGCACGTCGATATTGGCGCGATAGTTGATGTCGGACGGCGACAGGCGATGGCCGGCGTCGTGACGCGACAGGAACACAACGGGAAGACCCGCGATCTCGCCGATGCGCAACGGGCCGGATGGTTCGCCCCACGGACTGGCAATGCGCTGTTCGCGCACGCCGCTCAGCCCAGGCAAATCGTAGATGCCGGACCCACCGATGATGCCGAGAACAGCTTTGGCCATGACCCCCGGTCATGGCCGGGCTGTCCGAACCATCCACGACTTGATTGTTCCAAGCTTTAAAGACGTGGATGCCCGGCACAAGGCCGGGCATGACAATTTTCAAGGGTCGAATGGACGGGCGTCAATGCACCTTCGACCACACCTTCTTCTTGGTGAAGTAGAGCAGGCCCGAGAGGACGATCAGGAAAATCATGACCTGGAAGCCGATGCGCTTGCGCTGCACCAGGTGCGGCTCGGCCGCCCACATCAGAAAGGCCGACACATCCTTGGCATACTGGTCGACGGTCTGCGGAGCGCTATCATCATAGACCACCTGGCCATTTTGCAGCGGAGGCGGCATCGCAGTGTTGTGGCCAGGGAAATATTTGTTGTAGTGGCCGCCCTGCGGCAGCTGGAAGCCTTTTGGCGGCTCCTCAAAACCTTTGAGATAGGCAGTGATGTAATCGGGGCCTTGCTCCTGATACTGCGTAAACATGTCGAACACGAACCAGGGGAACCCGCGCTGATAAGTGCGCGCTTTCGCCAAGGTCGACATATCCGGCGGTGCAACGCCGTGCACCGCTTTCGCCGCGAGTTCGTTCGGGAACGGTGACGGGAAATAATCCGCCAGCCGTCCGGCACGTTCAGCCGGCTGACCCTTGTCGTCGAGGTCGTTGATCCTCGCTTCAGCTGCCACCGCCGCCGCCTGCGCCTCTGAGAAGCCAGGGCCACCCGGCTCGGCAAGGTTGCGGAAGGCCACCATCTGCATCGAATGGCAGACCGAGCAGACTTCCTTGTAGACCTTGAAGCCGCGCTGGAGCTGCGCCTCGTCATATTTTCCGAATGGCCCAGCAAACGACCATTTCAGTTTCGGCGGCGCCTCCTGCTCTTCGGCCATCGCGGGCAATGCAAGCGCCGCAAGACCGCCTGCGAGCGTGAGAGCAAGAATGGTACGCTTTATCGTCATCAGTGGGCCCCCGCTCACGCTTTTGCGCCCAAGACCGATTCCGAAATCGAATTCGGCAGCGGTTTGGTTTTCTCGAAGATGCCGAGCAGCGGCATGACAATCAGGAAGAACGCGAAATAGTAGACGGTGAAGACGCGCGACAGGATGACGTAAATGCCCTCCGGCTGCTTCGAGCCGAGCCAGCCGAGCCCGATGCAGGCGACGACCCACAGCCAGAAGAACTGTTTGAATAGCGGGCGATAACGAGCCGACCGCACGCGCGAGGTATCGAGCCAGGGAATGAAGGCCAGCACCAGGATCGACGAGAACAGCGCGATCACGCCCATCAACTTGTCAGGGATCGACCGCAAGATTGCGTAGAACGGCAGGTAGTACCATTCAGGCACGATTTCAGCCGGCGTCACCGCCGGATTGGCCGGAATGTAGTTGTCCGCATGGCCGAGGAATCCGGGGATGTAGAAGACAAACCATGCAAAAAGAATGCAGAACACGGCCATGAAGAAGCCGTCCTTGACCGTCGCATAAGGCGTGAAGGCGACCGTGTCTTTTTCCGACTTCGGCTCAATGCCGGTGGGATTGTTCTGGCCGGCAACATGCAGCGCCCAGATGTGCAACACCACCACGCCCGCGATCACGAACGGCAGCAGGTAATGCAACGAATAGAAGCGGTTGAGTGTCGGATTGCCGACGGCGTAGCCGCCCCACAGCCACGTGACGATCGTATCGCCGACGCCCGGGATGGCAGAGAACAGATTTGTGATCACGGTTGCCGCCCAGAAGCTCATCTGGCCCCAGACCAGCACGTAGCCCATGAAGCCGGTTGCCATCATCAGCAGATAGATGATGACGCCGAGGATCCAGAGCACTTCGCGCGGCTCTTTGTATGATCCGTAATAGATACCGCGGAACATGTGGATGTAGACGGCGAGGAAGAACATCGACGCGCCGTTGGCATGCAGATAACGCAACAGCCAACCGAAGTTGACGTCGCGCATGATGGTCTCAACCGATTTGAAGGCGAGATCGACATGCGGCGTGTAATGCATCGCCAGCACGATGCCGGTAATGATCTGCACGCCGAGCATGAACGCGAGGATGCCGCCGAAGGTCCACAGATAGTTCAGATTTCGTGGCGTGGGATAGGCCACGAAAGAAGAGTGAACAAGCCCGCCGATCGGCAGTCGCTTCTCGAACCATTGCAGAACTTTGCTCTGCGGTTGGTAGGTAGATGGTCCGCTCATGATTGAACCTTGAATGCGCCGTTTCGCTCAGCCGATCTAAATCTTGGTGTCGGAAACGAACTTGTAGGGCGGGAGGGCCAGGTTTTTCGGAGCCGGGCCTTTGCGAATGCGGCCCGACGTGTCGTACTGCGAGCCGTGGCACGGACAGAACCAGCCGTCATACTCACCCTGATGGGCGAGCGGGATACAGCCGAGATGCGTGCAGATGCCAATGAGCACCAGCCACTGGTCGTGGCCTTTTTTGACGCGCTCCGAATCCGGCTCCGGATCGGGCAGGCTGGCAACGTTGACCGCCTGGGCTTCGGTGATGTCTTTCTTGGTGCGATGGAAAATGAAGATGGGCTTCGAGCGCCAGAACACCTTGATGATCTGCCCATCGGCGATCGGCGCAAGATCGACATCGATCGGTGCACCGGCCGCAATGGTCGAGGCATCCGGATTCATTTGCGCGATCAGCGGCACGAGGACCGCCGCGGCTCCCACCGCGCCGACGGCGCCCGTGGCAATGTAGAGAAAGTCGCGGCGCGTGTGCTCCGCCGAAGACACGGTCGTCACGTCTTAGGCCCTCTCCTCCGGCTGGCTTATTCTTCCGCCCGCGGCTGGAGCCCGGGACCGAAATCCCATGGGCGGCGGGGCGTCCCGGTTGCGGCAGCCCTGGAAACGGCAGGACAGCGCGTCGGTGGCGTTCTATTGGCACCCTTGCAGTACAAGCGCAAGCCCGCTAACCCGCCCGCGAGAATTAGTCGCATAAATCATTCGTCTAGAGTGGCTTAAGCCCAGGCACGATGGCCATGCGGATCGCCCTCTACGAACCGGACATCCCCCAAAATACCGGCACGATTCTCCGGCTTTGCGCCTGCCTGGGTGTCGAAACGCACATCATTGAGCCCGCCGGCTTTCCGGTCACCGATCGTGCCTTCCGGCGCGCCGGAATGGACTATCTGGATCGGGTCGCCCTGACCCGCCATGGCTCGTTTGCGGCCTTCGAGGGCTGGCGGGCACGGGAGCGGCTGACGCTGGTGCTTCTGACCACGACCACGGAGCGATCCTACCTCGATCACACTTACAGGGACGACCAGGTGCTGCTGTTCGGCCGGGAGAGCGCCGGCGTCCCGGAACCGGTGCACAAGGCCGCCGACATCCGGCTGCGCGTGCCCATGCGGCCCGACATGCGCTCGCTCAATATTGCGATGGCGGCGGCCATGGTCGTCGGGGAGGCTTTGCGGCAGACGGGCGGCTTGCCGCAGTGATATTATTCAGCCATGGCCCGCGTCCTGATGGGAGCGCTGATTGCTATCGCGATCGGCCAACCTGGTGAGGCAACCGCCGCGCGCACCTTGCTCGCGGATCTGATGGCTCGTCCTCCGGCCAAAGCCGGCACCAAGCCGATGTCCGCGTTGGCATTGGAAGCTTGCCTGCGCCGCGCTCAGGAACTCGATCGCGAGGGCATCGCCATCGACTATGAAATTGCGGCGATCGACCGCGAAGCGGCCGAGGCTCTTATGCTGCAGAAACAGATCAATGCGGAATTGCCCGTACTGGGCAACTTCGACGAGCCGGCGCTCAATGGGTTTCAGCGGCGGGTCATTCGCCATGAAGAGCTGACGAAAAAATTCCACGTGGAGTTCCCACACTATGAGCAACGGCAAAAGGCGTACGACACCGCGGTGGCTGAATTCGAACGCTATTGCGCCGGGCGCTTTACACGTGGCGATCTCGACACCGTCAAAACCAAACTTGACCTGAAATAGCGCCGCGGCACCATTCCGGTCAAAATCAACGTGCCCGATTGCCCGTGCGCTATGGCCTGGCGCACGATATATTTGAACTCGGGAGCCAATTATGGACGCAGGACAACTCGAATCCCGCAAGACGCGTGCGCAAGCCTGGTTTGAAGTCCTTGCGCAATAACATTTGCGCGGCGTTTGAGACGCTGGAAGACGCCCTGCCCGCCGACGCTCCACATTCCGATCGCACCGCCGGCCGCTTCGTGCGCACACCGTGGCAGCGCACTGACCACAACGGAACGCCGGGCGGCGGCGGCGAGATGGCGCTGATGCATGGGCGCGTCTTCGAAAAGGTCGGCGTGCATTGTTCGACCGTTTTCGGGGAATTCGCACCGGCATTTCGCAAGGAGATACCGGGCGCCGAGAGCGATCCGCGCTTCTGGGCCTCCGGAATTTCTCTTATTGCGCATCTGCACAATCCGAATGTTCCCGCGGTACACATGAACACGCGCTTTGTCGTCACCAGAAAGGCCTGGTTCGGCGGCGGCGCCGATCTAACGCCGGTGCTCGATAAACGCCGAACGCAGAACGACCCGGACACCATCGCCTTTCATGCCGCGATGAAGACGGCCTGCGATGGGCATGCCGAAATTGCGCCTTACGACAAATACAAGAAATGGTGCGACGAATATTTCTTCCTCAAACATCGCAATGAACTGCGCGGCGTCGGCGGCATTTTTTATGATTATCTCGAAACCGACTGGGACGAGACATTCGCCTTCACGCAGGATGTCGGCCGTGCATTTCTACGTGTCTATCCCGGCCTGGTGCGGAAGAATTTTGTAGCGCCGTGGAGCGAAGCCGAGCGCGAAGAACAGCTGATCCGCCGTGGCCGCTATGTCGAGTTCAATCTGCTTTATGACCGCGGCACGATTTTCGGCCTCAGGACTGGCGGCAACGTCGAGGCGATCCTGTCTTCGATGCCGCCCGTCGTGAAGTGGCCGTAAGTTACTGATCAGCGCAGCGCGCCCCACACCAGAAAGACACCGCCGAACAGCACCACCACGTCGAGGATTGCCGTGTGCATATGCACGGGCATGCGTTCGACAAAGGCCTTGGCAAGAAATGCGCCGGGCAGCGCTACGATCCCGATCAAGAACGCGAAGGCGATCACTTGGGCGGTGATCACGCCGGCCAGTCCGAACACGGAGATCTTGACGATCCCGATGACAATCGAGATGGCGGCATCGGTGGCAATGACGCCGGCGCCTTCGACACCGGCCGCCATCAGCAGCGACAACAATATCACGCCCGATCCCGCCGTGCCGCCGACCACAACGCCATAGCCGAACGAACCGAGCGCAAGTCCGCCGTCGCGGACCTTGACGCCGTGATATTTCAACAGCCGCCGCAGTGGCACGCTTAGAATGAGCATGCTGCCGATCACGAGTGCGGCCCCCGCGCTCGAAAGCTTGGTGTAGCCCCAGGCACCGAGCACGCAGGTCGGCACTGCGGCCGCCAATACAATTGCCGTGCGCCGCCAGTCGGCATATTTCAGAAATGCAAAGACGCGGCTGGAATTGGTGAACAGGGCCGAAATCGCGATGATCGGCACGACCGGTCCGGCGCCCACCAGCGGCACCAGCACCAATGGCATCAATGCGCCAGTTCCGTAGCCGGACACACCGCCGATAATCGAGGCAAACAGCGCCACGGCCGCGACTGGGATAAGCTGAACGAACGAGATGTCGTGGAAGCCGGCGAAGAAATTCATGACCGCATGCTCATAGCCCGGCCGAGCCCGCGCATCTACGGGTGCGCGGCGTCCTCCGCGATGGCATCAAGCGCCGGTTGATCGTCCGGAAACCCCGCCGCGATCCAGGCTTGTTCAGCCGCGGCAATCGCCGCGCCGAGCGCCGGCCCCTGTGCCACGCCGCGCTTCATGAAGTCGGCGGCCTTCAATGGAAACACCGGCGCTGTCCAGCGCTGCGGCAATGTCGCAAGCGCGCGCCATTCCGCATCGTGCGCTGACGCAGCGGAGCGCGCCCATCCCAGCAATACGCGATCGGTGAAATTCTGAGGGCGCAACCGGTAGAGCAGCGCCTTGGCGGACTTCTCGCCGTACGACGGCGATATACGCCCCCAGTTCTCTCCCATGGATGCAAGCCGCTCGTGCTCGTTGTTGGCGAGCCGCAGTTTCTGCCACAGCCGTTCGGCATCTTCGGGGATGGCGACGGCGAGCGCGCCCAACCGGCGCACCGCGTTTGGCTCGGCTCCAATCGCCGCTTCCACTTTCGCCATGTTCTCGAAACTTGCCAGATAACTCACGCCTCCGAGCACGCGCAGCAGCAAGCCCGCGTCGGTCATCGATATCAGCGTGGGGACGGCGTGCGGCGCGACGACGAGTTTCAGCATCTCCATGCGCACGCGTTCACGCGAGAGCTGGTCGAGCCCGTCACGGCCGGCAATGCAGGCCGTAAGGCCGGCTGCATCCGGGTGATCGCTGGTGCCATATGCGGCGTGGAAACGGAAGAAACGCAGGATGCGCAAATAGTCTTCGGCGATCCGCTTTGCCGGGTCGCCGATAAAACGCACGCGCCGCAGGCCAAGATCATCAAGTCCGCCGACATAATCGTAGACAGAACCGTCGCGCGTCGTCGACAACGCGTTGATCGTGAAGTCACGCCGCTCGGCGTCGGCCTTCCAGTCGCGACCGAACTCGACCTTGGCGTGGCGGCCATAGGTCTCGACGTCCTTGCGCAGCGTGGTGACCTCGAACGGATGCTTGTCGATAACGACCGTAACGGTGCCGTGCTCGATTCCCGTCGGCACCGGCTTGAAGCCGGCGGCAGTGACGCGTTTCACGACCTCATCCGGCACCGCAGTGGTTGCGACGTCGATTTCCGCGATCGGCATATCCAACAGTGCGTTTCGTACGGCGCCGCCGACCACGCGCGCCTCCTCGCCGTCGCAATCGAGCACCGCAAGCAGGCGCGGCAAGCCGCCGCCGGTGAGCCATGCAGCGCCGCTCAGCTTGCGATCGGTCCGTCCGATCATTGCCGTCATCCTGAGGTGGCGGCCAAAGGCCGCCCTCGAAGGATGACAGCGCCGTCGCCGTTCGAGGCTCGCGGCTTACGCCCCTCGCACCTCAGGGTGACGGCGCGCTTTGCGGCACAGGCCATTAATTCTCTCACTTCGTAGTCCCCGGCACGAATTTGCCGTTGTCGATATGCGCCGGCACGTAATTGGAGCCTGGCGGCGCGCCCGAGAAATGAGCGAAATAAAGAAAGCTGCCGAGGACCAGCAGCAGCGCGGCAATCGCCAGCGTCGCCACACGGATTATCGGCCAAGATTTGAGGTCCAACACCCCGGCTCGGGTCGCCCATAGAAACACCGCGTAGAGGACGAACGGCGTCAGGAACAGGGCGATCTCGGTGAAGACCGGGCGGATCATCGGTAAATCCGTTCGTGAAGATTACGCAGGATACCAGCCGTCACGCCCCAAATGTAGCGCTCGCCGAAGGTGAATGCGTAATAGTGCCGGGTCATGCCCTGCCACTCGCGTGAATGCCGCTGCACATTGTTTTGATCCATCAGGAAGGAGAGCGGCACTTCAAAGGTGGCGTCGACCTCGCTGACATTGAGCTTGAGCGCGAAGCCGGGCTTCACCCGCGCAATGACCGGCACGATCCGGTAGCCGAGCGTCGTCATGTAAAGGTCGAGATAGCCGAGCGGATCAACATGCGCGCGGTCCAGGCCGATTTCCTCTTCCGCCTCACGCAGGGCGGATGCGCGCGGGTCGGCATCGCCTTTGTCGATCTTGCCGCCGGGAAACGACACCTGGCCCGGATGGTCGGGCAGATGCTGCGCGCGCTGTGTGAGCAATACAGTTGGCTCAGGGTGATCGACGATCGGCACCAGCACCGCGGCCGGGCGGATCGGCCGCACCTCCGCAATCTTTTGCATTACCGGATCGGCGTCATGGTCGCCGCGCGCGGGCACCACGCTCGCGTCCGCGAGACCCGGCGGTACAGCCAGCGTCAGACGCGTACGCGCGCGCGAAAAAAACTCCTCGGCCGAGAGGCTCGTGAGTGCGTGCTGCATCAAGCAAATTCCCTTAAGGCACTCGCCTCTGCCATGACAAAGAACTCGCCGCCGGAAGCCACACCGAACATCGCTTTGCCATCCACGTCGCGTTCCTCGCCGAGTGCGACCAGATCGTAGAAAAGTGCGCGCGTCACCTTCGCCCACAGCTCGCGGCGTACATGCAAATAGGGTTTAAGGCCACCATTGGCCTGCTGTTGCTCGAACCGCAGCGCGTGCCCGGGTCCAGCCGCGACCCAGTCATCGACATTGGTGCGAAATTCAAGGACCCGACTGTTGCCGCCGGAAGACACCTTCATTTCCACGGCGAGAAACGGCGCATCCTCGACAACGATCCCGACTTTCTCGACCGGCGTGACCAGAAAATGCTTGTCGCCTTCCCGCTTGAGCACGGATGCGAACAATTTGACCAAAGCCGGCCGGCCGATCGGCGTCTTCTGGTAAAACCAGGTCCCGTCGGCTGCGATCCTCATATCGATATCGCCACAAAATGGCGGATTCCAGCGTTCGACGGGCGGCGGCCCCTTGTTTTCGCGCGGCAGCCCTGCCGTTAGCGCTTCCAATCCGCCCTGCCCTGCCTTCGCCATTGTTTTCCTTCGATAATCAGCCTGCGGACGCCTGTTCGCATCTTCGTGATTCACCGGATCGGCGCCGGAAGATAGCGTAAGCTTGGCCGCAGATTGAGGCAGATTCGGCCTAATTGGCGCACCAAAATCGAACCTTGGTGTGCTTGTTGCATAGCGCCCGACGCGGCTCCAGACGGGCGATGAAAGGGATCAACACCATGGCGAAGGCGAGCGGCGAAAGCCTCGAAAAGCTGGAAGACATGATCGTACGCGCAGCGGAATCGACGGCCGCGCACGTGCGTGCCGCAAAGGCCGCCATCGGCGCGGTGATCTTCGGCCAGGACATTGTGGTGGAGCGCGCACTCATCACCGTGCTCTCAGGCGGTCATGCGCTGTTGGTCGGTGTGCCGGGTCTAGCCAAGACCAAGCTCGTCGACACCATGGGGACCGCGCTCGGGCTCGATGCGCGCCGCGTCCAATTCACTCCCGATCTTATGCCGTCCGATATTCTCGGCACCGAGGTGCTCGAAGAAAGCCCGGGCGGGAAGCGCAGCTTCCGCTTCATCTCAGGTCCGGTGTTCGCGCAATTGCTGATGGCCGACGAAATCAACCGCGCCTCGCCGCGCACGCAGTCGGCACTCCTGCAGGCGATGCAGGAACAGCACGTGACGGTTGCCGGCGCGCGCCACGATCTGCCCAAGCCGTTCCATGTGCTGGCGACGCAGAACCCGCTCGAGCAGGAAGGCACGTACCCACTGCCCGAGGCGCAGCTCGACCGCTTCCTGATGGAAGTCGACGTCGACTACCCCGACATGGAGGCCGAGCGCAAAATTCTTTTTGACACGACCGGAGCGGAAGAGTCGCGCCCCAAGGCCGCGATGACCTCCGAGGACTTGCTGTCGGCGCAACGGCTCGTTCGCCGTCTGCCGGTCGGCGAGTCGGTCGTCGAGGCGATCCTGGCGCTGGTGCGTTCGGCTCGCCCGGGTCCTGAAGCCGGCGAGTTCGGCAAGCTGATCTCATGGGGGCCCGGCCCGCGCGCCAGCCAGGCGCTAATGCTCGCCGTCCGCGCACGCGCCCTTCTTGATGGCCGCTTC
Source organism: uncultured Alphaproteobacteria bacterium (assembly GCA_963817815.1). Lineage (GTDB taxonomy): Bacteria > Pseudomonadota > Alphaproteobacteria > Rhizobiales > Xanthobacteraceae > Pseudolabrys. The sequence continues at coordinate 300,806 of CAWFPY010000002.1, forward strand.
GCTCCATCCGTCGATGACGTGCTCGAATTGGCCGAGCCCGTGCTCAAACACCGCATGGCACTGACCTTCGCCGCGCGAGCCGAAGGCGAGACGATCCCCAACGTCATCCGGCGACTAAAGGCGCGCATCGGATAGTCGGATGGCGGAATTCAAGCCGAGCGACATCGAAACGAGGACGATACGGCAGGCCACTGTCGGCGCCCGCACGCTTGCGGATGCCATGCCGCGGCTCATCCTGGAGGCGCGTCGCGTCGCTTCGACTGTCATTCATGGATTGCACGGCCGCCGCCGCGCCGGCCCCGGCGAGAACTTCTGGCAGTATCGCCGCTTCGTCTCGGGCGAACCCGCGCAGAATGTCGATTGGCGGCGTTCGGCGCGCGACGACCATCTTTATGTGCGCGAGCGAGAGTGGGAAGCCTCGCACACCGTTTGGATCTGGCCAGATCGCTCGCCCTCCATGACGTTCGCTTCGGCGCTGACCACCGACAGCAAGCTCGAGCGTGCACTGGTCGTGACCTTCGCCTTGGCCGAAGTCCTGGTACAGGGCGGCGAAAGGGTCGGTGTTCCCGGCCTCCTGCGTCCGACCGCAAGCCGCAATGTGATCGAGAAAATGGCTGAAGCGATCCTGCATGATCCGACCGAGCGGACGAGCCTGCCGCCGACCTTTGCGCCTTCGCCTTTATCCGAAGTGGTGATGTTGTCCGACCTCTGGGCGCCGATTGGCGAAGTGCGGAGCACTATCGCCCAGCTCTCCGCCACTGGTGCCCATGGTCATGTGATCCAGATCGTCGATCCGGCAGAAGAAAGTTTCCCCTATTCCGGACGGATCGAGTTCATTGAGCCGGAGGGCGCCGGCAGCGTGACGGCCGGCCGCGCCGAAACATGGCGAGCCGACTATCAAGGCATTGTTGCACGTCACCGCGCAGCGATACGTGCCGAAACCGACCAGCGCGGGTGGAGTTTCGCGATCCATCGCACCGATCGTCCTGCGAGCGAACTCTTGCTGGTGCTGCATTCGCGCATGGGAGACAACGCGCAGCCGGGCATCGTCAATAGCCGGTATGCCCCGGCGAACCCCGCGAGCGCCGCATGATCGGTTCGCTACCGCTCGGCTTTGCCCAACCACTGGTGCTGCTCGGCCTGCTCAGTTTGCCGGTCTTGTGGTGGTTGTTGCGCTTGGTGCCGCCGCGCCCGCGCCAGATTGATTTTCCACCGACCCGGCTCTTGTTCGAGATTGCGCCCAAGGAAGAAACGCCGGCACGGACGCCGTGGTGGCTCACGCTGTTGCGGCTTACTTTGGCTGCGCTGGTCATCATTGCTGCTGCGGGCCCTTTGTGGAATCCGCCACTCGCGACCGCGAACCGGGCAGCCCCTTTGCTGATCCTGCTTGATGATGGGTGGCCGGCCGCGGCCGCCTGGGACTCTCGGCTTCGCACCGCAGACGAAATGATCGCGCGCGCCGAAGTTGACAATCGCGGTGTCGCTGTGTTGCCTTTGTCGGAAACCGCACGCGATATCTCTCTACAGCTTGCCGGCGCAACGCGCGTACAGTTTCAACAGATCAAGCCCAAGCCTTTTGGCGTCAACCGTACAGACGCGCTGCCCTTGATCGAGCGCTTTCTCGCGGCCGCGCCGGATGTCGAAGTCGTCTGGCTCTCGGACGGTGTCGATCTCGGCAATGGCCCCGGCTTCATTGATGGATTGAAGCGTATCATCGGCAATCACCCGCTCACCATCGTCGAAGGCGGTGTCGCTACCCCGCATGCACTCGCAGCCGCGGACAACGCGGCCGGCGCGCTGACCGTAAAAGTCCTTCGTGCGCAAACCGGCGCCTCCGATTCCGGCATGGTGAACGCCATCGACCTCAAGGGCCTGCCGTTGGGCGAGGCGCCGTTCAGCTTCAAATCCACTGACCGCGAGACCGACGCCGTGATCGACCTGCCAGTCGAAATCCGTAACGATGTGGCGCGCATCGAGATCGTCGGCGAGCGCTCGGCGGGCGCCGTGCAGTTGCTCGACAAGCGCTGGCGGCGGCGCACCGTCGGCATCGTCTCCGGCTCCACCGCCGACCGGTCGCAACCGCTGATTGGGGCGACTTACTATCTTTCCCGCGCGCTCAACCCGTTTGCCGACGTCCGGCTCGCCGAAGGAGTTGGACCCGCCGAAGCAGTGTCACGATTCCTCGACCGTCACCTGCCAATGCTGATCCTCGCCGATGTCGGCAATGTCGCCGAGACGCTCGACCGGCTCAACAAGTGGATCGACAATGGCGGCGTGCTGGTGCGTTTTGCCGGCCCGCATCTTGCGGGCGCCGATGACAATCTAGTGCCGGTGAAGCTGCGGCGCGGAGGTCGAATCCTCGGCGGCAGCCTGAGCTGGGACAAGCCGCAGCAACTTGCCGCCTTTTCGCGCGAAAGTCCGTTCAACGGCATGGCGGTTCCGACCGATGTCACTGTGACCCGCCAGGTTCTTGCGGAACCGGATTCCCAGTTGACCGACCGCACCTGGGCGACTCTCGCCGATGGCACACCTCTCGTAACAGCCGAGCGCCGCGGCAAAGGGCTGCTGATTCTGTTTCATGTAACGGCTGACACCCGCTGGTCCGACTTGCCGCTGTCGGGAGCCTTCGTCGATATGCTTCGCCGCGTCGTCTCGCTCGCAAGCTCGACCGCGAGCGCCGAAAACGAAAACACCGCAGCCGAACGCAACAATAGCCGCGCGGCGCAGGTCGTGCCGCCGACGCGCGTGCTCGACGGCTTCGGCGCGTTTTCATCACCGCCACCGACCGCGCGCCCGATACCCAGCAATTACACCGAGCGCGGCAGTCTGGATCATCCACCCGGGTTCTACGGTCCGCCCGAAGGCCTGGTCGCCGTCAACACTTTGGCGCCCGCCGACCGTCCGACGCCGCTCGATGTTTCGCCGCTCAACGCCCGCGTCGATGCTTATCGGCATGGTGAACCGCTCGACTTGCGGGGTCCGATCTTCCTCGCGGCGCTGGCGTTGCTCCTGCTCGATGCGCTGATCGTAATTTCGCTCTCGGGCGGCCTTGCCACCTTGCTTCCACGCCGGCGCGTAGCGGCAGCGCTCCTGGTGGCAGGCCTGTTTGGCGCGCTGACGCTGCACAATTCCGCGCACGCGCAACCGGCGCCGCAGCAACAGCCCGCCGTGCCGCCGTTGACCGCGCAGCAAGAAGACTTTGCGATGAAGGCTACACTGCAAACGCACCTCGCCTACGTGGTCACCGGGGACGCAAGCGTCGACGAGGTGAGCAAGTCCGGCTTGCAGGGCCTTACACTTTTTCTCGCACAGCGCACCGCCTTGGAAGCCGGCGACCCCATCGGACTTGACCCCGCGCGCGACGAACTCGCGTTCTTTCCCCTGATTTACTGGCCGGTGTCACCAAACGCGCCGAAGCCATCACAGGCCGCGCTCGAAAAAATCGATTCCTACATGAAGCGCGGCGGCACCGTGCTGTTCGACACGCGCGACGCGGTCGACGCGCCGCCCGGCCCGGGCGGCGAGATGCGCGGGCCCGGCATGGTGGCGCTGCGCTCTATTCTGTCGTCACTGGACATTCCGGAGCTCGAGCCGGTGCCGCACGACCACGTGCTGACCAAAACGTTCTTCCTACTCCGCGATTTCCCCGGCCGCTTTACCAGCGGGCAACTCTGGGTCGAAGCCTTGCCAGCGGAAAACGAAGACGAGGAGCCCAACCGCCCGGCGCGCGCCGGCGACGGCGTGTCGTCGATACTGATTACGTCGAACGATCTCGCAGGCGCCTGGGCCATGCGCCCGGACGGTCAGCCAATGCTGCCGCTCGTGCCCGGCGAGGCACGCCAGCGCGAATTCGCCTTTCGCGCCGGCGTCAACATCGTGATGTACGCGCTGACCGGCAACTACAAGGCCGACCAGGTGCATATCCCGGCGCTGCTCGAGCGGCTGGGACAGTAGGAGCCAACGCGTGAACCTCGGCATCTCATTTGCTCCTTTGGTGCCCGCCTACGTAGTGTGGGCCGGATTTGCCGTCGCGGTAGCGATCTCATTGCTCCTGCTGATCGCGCGCAGCCGCGGCGCGCCGCTGCGTGCTCTGGCGCTTGGCCTGATGGTGCTCGCGCTCGCCAATCCTTCGCTGACCCGCGAGGATCGCGACCCGATCCCGTCGGTCGCAGCAGTCATCGTCGATAAAAGTCCAAGCCAGAATTTTGGCGACCGCACCCAGCAAACCGAGGCCACACGTGCCGCACTCGTCGAACGGCTCAAGCGTATTCCGGGCCTTGAGGTCCGTGTCGCGGAAGCCGGCGCCGCCGATGGCGAAACCGACGGCACCAAGTTGTTTTCGGCACTGTCGTCGACGCTCGCCGATGTGCCGCCCGACCGCGTCGCCGGCGCCATCCTGATCACCGATGGCCGCGTTCATGACGTGCCGGCCGATGCCTCGGCGCTGGGTTTTGCGGCTCCCCTCCACGCGTTGATTACGGGCCATCAGGACGAGGTCGACCGACGCGTCGTCCTCACGCAGACGCCGCGCTTCGGCATTGTCGGGCAATCGCAGACCATCGGTTTCCGGGTCAATGATCAGGGTGCCAAGGCCGGCGCCGCCGAAGTTACCGTGCGGCGTGATGGCGAGGTGCTGGAAAAGCGCGTCGTCACCGTCCACACCGACATCAAATTCAATGTGCCCATTCCTCATGCCGGGCCGAACATCGTCGAAATCGAGGCTGCTCCGCTCGAGGGCGAACTCACACAGGTGAACAACCGGGCCGTAGTTTCCATCGACGGCGTGCGCGACAAGTTGCGCGTGCTGCTGGTCTCCGGCGAGCCGCATGCCGGCGAGCGCACCTGGCGCAATCTGCTCAAGTCGGACGCCTCGGTCGATCTGGTCCATTTCACGATTTTGCGCCCGCCGGAAAAGCAGGACGGCACGCCGATCAACGAACTCTCGTTGATTGCATTCCCGACGCGCGAGCTGTTTCAGCAGAAGATCGGCGAATTCCAGCTCATCATCTTCGATCGCTACGCCCGGCAAGGCGTGCTGCCTCTCATTTATTTTGAGAACATCGCAAAATATGTGCGTGATGGCGGCGCCGTGCTGATCGCGGCCGGGCCGGATTATGCCAGCCCGACCAGCATCTGGCGTACACCGCTCGACGGCATCCTGCCGGCCGAGCCCACCGGCGAAGTGACCGAGCGCAGCTTCCAGGCGAAGCTCACCGAAGCCGGCCACCGTCACCCGGTGACGCGCGATCTTGAAGGCTCAGAGACAGATCCGCCGCACTGGAGTCACTGGTTCCGGCTGGTCGACATCAAGCGCAGCACGGGCACAAACGTGATGCAGGGACCCGACGGGAAGCCGCTTCTCGTGCTGGCGCGCGAAGGCGAGGGTCGTGTCGCGTTGTTGTTGTCCGACCATATCTGGTTGTGGGCGCGCGGATATGAAGGCGGCGGGCCACACCTGGATTTGTTGCGGCGGCTGTCGCACTGGCTCATGAAGCAACCCGACCTCGAGGAAGAGGCGCTGCGACTGATCGTTCACGGACGGGATATGACCTTGCAACGGCAGACAATGGCCGACACGGTCAATCGGGTGACTCTCACCTCGCCGACCGGCGCAACGCGCACGCTGGATCTTCAGGCCGTCGAACCGGGCCTGTGGCGCACGTCGATTACCGCCAGTGAGCTCGGCCTCTGGCGCGCAACCGACGGCAAACTTACCGCACTTGCGAATGTCGGCCCGGCCAATCCGCGCGAATTCGCGGAGGTTACGTCCACCACCGACGTTCTGCATGCGCTCACAAACGCTACAGGAGGCGAAGCGCGAAGGATCGCGGAAGGCAGCAATCTCAACGTGCCGCGCGTGGTGCCAGTGCGCACCAGCACGACATTCAAAGGCGACGACTGGATCGGTCTGAAGATGCGCGACGTCAGCGTGGTGCGCGGCATCGGCGTACTGCCGGTCTTTGCAGGTCTGATTGGGCTGCTTCTGCTGGTCGGTTCGCTGGCAGCGACCTGGGCGCGGGAAGGCCGCTAATTATTCTTCCCAATCGGGCCGGATCAAGCCGGACACACCTTCGAAAGTGCCAGCTGCAAGTTCGGCCACCAGAAGCCGCGCGGGATCAACCGGGCCTGGCATCTTCACCTGACCTTTTGGAATCCGCTTAAAACCGGATTTCGCGTAGATCGGTTCATCACCGACCAGCACGACCAGCTTGTGGCCCCCTGCCTGAGCGTCTTTCAGCGCGCGTTTGACCAGCGCGGTTCCGACGCCGTGCGACCGGAATGGCGGCTCGACCGTGAGCGGGCCAAGCAGGAGTGCCGGCGTCTCGCCGATGCGGATCGGGGTCAACCGCACCGAGCCGACCAGCAGCGTGCCGATACGTGCGGTAAACGATAAATCGAGGGCGTGTGCCCTGCCCTCGCGGATACGAAACGCCGTGCGCGTGAAGCGGCCCGGTCCGAAGGTCCGCTCATGCAGCCGCTCGATCGCCGGCTCGTCGGCGGCGGTCTCCGGCAAGATGGTCAGCGCCAGTTCGCTCATGGACTTGAAAATTTCCGTTCAGGCGCTGCCGCTTAGCATTTGCCCCGATTCCGGTCCATTGCCGGTAGCGTAAAGCGCCACAACGGCCTAAATGAAGCACAACAAGGGTTAAGGAGAGCGGCATGGGACTTCTGGTCGACGGCGTTTGGCAGGATGATGTTTCGCGCACCAAAGACGGCCATTTCATCCGCCCGGCTCCCCGCTTTCGCAATTGGGTCACGCCGGACGGCGGCGCGGGCCCTTCCGGCGAAGGCGGATTTGCCGCCGAGGCCGGCCGCTATCATCTTTATGTTTCGTTGTCCTGCCCCTGGGCGCACCGAACCATCATCTTTCGCAAGCTCAAGGCGCTCGAGAATGTCATCTCGATGTCGACCGTCTCGCCTGACATGCTCAAGGACGGCTGGACCTTCAACGTAAACGAGGGATCGAGCGGTGACACGGAAAACGGCAAGAGCAAGTTGTCGGAAGTCTATCTGCTGGCCGATCCGCGTTATACCGGCCGCGTCAGCGTGCCGGTCCTGTGGGACAAAAAGCGCAAGACCATCGTCAATAACGAATCGTCCGAAATCATCCGCATGCTCAATTCGGCATTCGACGCATTCACCAATGTCCACACCGACTACTATCCGGAGCAGCTGCGCGCGCAAATCGACAAGCTCAATGACCTGATCTATCCGAACATCAACAACGGGGTTTATCGTGCCGGCTTCGCGACGTCGCAGGCCGCGTACGAACTGGCGTTTCGCAATGTGTTCGATGCACTCGACGAACTTGAGCAGATCCTGTCGCAGCACCGCTATCTGGTCGGCAACGCCGCCACCGAGGCTGACTGGCGGCTGTTCTGCACGTTGATCCGCTTCGACGCGGTCTATTACTCACACTTCAAATGCAATTGGCGCCATATCTACGAATTCCCGAACCTGTCTAACTATCTGCGCGATCTCTATCAGGTGCCGGGTGTCGCCGAGACCGTGAGCATCGAGCAGATCAAGCGCCACTACTACGGCAGCCAGCGCCAGGTAAACCCGACCGGCGTCGTTCCGGTCGGGCCGCAACTCGACTTTGCCGCTCCGCACGATCGAGCGCGGTTCAAGTAACGAGGCGCACTCCGCGCCTCAATGCATTGTGAACTCGCCCTTGGCCATCATGAGATGGTGCGGCTGGTGATGCCCGCCTTGCACCATGATACCCATGAAACCGAGAGCCTTGAGCTTGGCAAGCGGCTGGCTCTCGCTCGCCGTGACAGTGAGTTTCACGCCATTGGAGAGGTCTTCGCTTTTGGCCGACCAGCCAATCTCGCGGAGTTCGCTGACGTGCGCCGGCACCATACGCTTGATCGCTTCCAGGGTGCGGCCCTCGCCGGTCACGGCGATCTCGATGCCATTGTCGAGTACGCGCTCGGCGGCTTTGGCGCGCAGCGTCACTTCATCCATATCGATGAGATGCTGACGTAGCGCGGCGATGTTCACCTTTGACCAATCGGTCGTCGGATCGGCCTGCAGGATCTGGACGACTTCCTGGATGGCGCCGAAGGCATCCTGACCCGGCATTGTCGGCGCGCCGAGCGCGCCGGACTGTTGACCATGCATGCCGTGGCCGCCCATGCCACCACCGTGCATTCCCATTCCGTTTTGCATGCCTCCATGCATACCTTCGCCTGCGGCGCCGTGCATGCCGCCTTGCGACATTTGGCCCTGCATCATCTGCTGATGCATCTGGGCCATTGATCCGTCCATGCCACCTTGCGCCATCCGCCCGTGCATGCCCATCGGCCCGCCGGATGAGATCTGCGCGTAGGCGTAAACTGTCGCTGCAAGAACTGCAGAAACGGCAATCGTGGCCTTCCAGGGAAATTTCGACATCGGGAGCCTCTTTTCTCGTTATGCCCCTAGTGCCTGCATAGCGTGAGCCGCGGCAGGCCCATATGATCTCAATCATACGCGACGCAGAAGCGTGATTTTCTCACGACTGCGCCTGATCACGCCCCCGCGTTCGAGCGCGGCGACCGCGCGGTACAAGGCTTCGTGAGTAAGCCCTATTTCAGCGGCGATATCTTTCAGCGTCCGGCGAAGTTCGACGGTGCGGCCGTCGGCGCCGACATTGAGAACAAGATAGTGCCACACCCGCTCCCGCGCCGAACGGATATTGCGCTGCTCGATGCGAGTGCGCAGGTGCATCACCTGACGAGCAAGCGTTGCGGAAAAGGCCTTTGCCGCCTTCGGATCGCGCTCGAATGCGGTCAAGACTTCCCGCTTCGGATAGACGCGCACTGTGGCGTTGGTGCTGGCAATCGCGTCACAATGATACTGGGGAGAAAACAGAGAGGCCTCCGCGATGGTCTCGCCGGGGCCCGCAACATGGAGAACGATTTCGTGTCCCGAACGATCGACGCGCGCAAGGCGCACGCGCCCCGCAAGGACTTCGCATAGGCCTGCCGTCTTGTCGCCAAGCCGAAACAACGCCTCGCCCGATTTCAGCTTGCGATCGATCGCCGCTGCGCGCACGGAAGCAGGTAGCCAATCTTTTGTTGGCATCAATGATCTCCCGGCCACGCCAACCGTCGCAACACTACACCTCACCACAGTTCGCTAATCGCCGCGCCGCCCAGGACTTCGGCGACACGTGCGCGCGTGGCACGACTCGCATCGTCCGGCAGCGCGTCAGGCGCAAAGAAGCCGTGTTCGATGATTTCATGATTGGGCTGCGGATGCCGGTCCTGGCGGAAATCGCGAACGATGAACAGCGCGACATGGTCGCGCCGCGACGACCGCTTGTTGAAGTAGACGGCGTACAGCTGTGGTGCGCTGCCAAGCTGAATATTGCCTTCCTCGGCCAGCTCACGTGCCAGCGCCTCCAGCAAGGTCTCGCCCGTTTCCACGCCGCCGCCTGGCAGATGCCAGCCGTCCACATAAGAATGCTTGATCAGGAAAATTCGTCCGGCCCCGTCGATGACCATGGCACGGGCGCCCAGCGTCGCTCCACGCGAGAATCGCCAGTAAAAGTGCAGGACTCGGCGGATGACCGGCTCGAGCGCGCGGCGCAAGCGTTGCAAACGGACTCTCCTTCGTCACTGACCGATACAGCGACTGTCCCGGAACCGGATGGAACGCTGTTAAACCACAGCCCATCGTTTAGAATGCCGTCAATATATGGCATAAACCGGCCAACAAGTGATCTCAGAGGACTGCCCGTGAAACGATTTTCCGATTTGACCGAACAGGAAGTTCTCGCGCTCGCCATTACCAACGAAGAAGAGGATAGCCGCATTTATCGCGGCTTTGCCGAAGGCCTGCGCGAAAAATTTCCTTCATCCGCCAAGGTTTTCGACGAGATGGCGGAAGAGGAGGTGCACCACCGCACGATGCTGTTCGACCTTTACCGCAAAAAGTTCGGCGACTATCTGCCGCTGATTCGCCGCCAGGACGTGAAGGGCTTCATCCAGCACAATTCTGCGCCGCTTTGGCTGATGCGTCCACTCGGGCTCGATGACGTGCGCAAGTTCGCCGAAAACATGGAGTTCGAAGCCGAGCGCTTCTATCGCAAGGCGGCGCAAACGGCGCGCGATGCTTCAGTGCGGCAACTGTTGATTGAGTTGGCGGAGGCTGAAGCTGGCCATGAGAGCCTGGCACACAAGCTCAGTGAGACGATTCTCACCAAGGGCGCCCGCGAAAAGGAAGACGAGACGGCCCGACGCATGTTCGTGCTGCAATATGTGCAGCCCGGCCTTGCCGGCCTGATGGACGGCTCTGTATCGACACTGGCGCCGCTGTTCGCCGCAGCCTTCGCTACACACGACACCTGGGCGACCTTTCTGGTCGGCATGGCGGCCTCGATCGGCGCCGGCATTTCCATGGGCTTTGCGGAGGCGCTGTCCGACGACGGTTCGCTCACCGGCCGTGGCACGCCCTGGCTACGCGGCTCCGTCTGCGGAGTAATGACGGCGATCGGCGGGCTCGGCCATACACTGCCGTACCTCATTCCGCATTTCGTAACGGCAACGTCCGTCTCCATCGCGGTGGTCGCGATCGAACTCGCGGTGATCTCCTGGATTCGGACCCGGTTCATGGACACGCCGTTCCTGCAAGCTGCTTTCCAGGTGGTGGTGGGCGGCGTGCTGGTATTCATCGCCGGCATATTGATCGGCAGTGCATAGCGGGCTACTCCCGCGTCGATGTTCACCCTTGCCCATCTTTCCGATCCGCATCTTGCGCCACTACCGGCGCCGCACTGGAGCGAGCTCCTTGGCAAGCGCGTAACGGGTTATATCAACTGGCAGCGCAAGCGGCGTTTCGTCCATGACCCGGCGGCGCTCGCCGCGATCGTCGCGGACATCAAAGCGCAATCGCCTGACCACATTGCCGTTACCGGCGACATCACCAATATCGCGCTCGCCGCGGAGTTTCCACGTGGCCGAGGCTGGCTGGAACAGCTCGGGGCGGCCCACGATGTGACCGTCGTGCCCGGCAATCACGACGTTTACGTGCGCGAGGCCGCCACTTACGCCGTACGCCAGTGGGGTCCGTACATGTGTGATGATGACGGCGTTGAAGGATTTCCCTTCGTGCGCCGACGCAACAACGTTGTGCTGATCGGCCTTTCAACCGGCGTACCGACGGCGCCTTTCCTGGCGACCGGCTGGCTCGGAACCAGACAGTTGATCGCACTCACAGCCACGCTGAAAAAACTCAGGAACGAAGACCTGTTCCGCGTTATTCTGATCCATCATCCGCCGGTTACCGAGGCGGCTCAACACAAGCGCCTCTTCGATGCTCCGGTGCTCAAACATATTATCGCTGATCACGGCGCAGAATTGCTGCTGCACGGCCACGACCACGTCCACATGATCAATTGGCTGGATGGACCGGACGGCACGCGGGTGCCAGCCATCGGCGTGCCGTCGGCATCAGCCACCCCCGGCAGCGACAAGGACAACGCGGCCTATAATCTTTATCGGATCGATGGCACGCGCGGCGCCTGGCAGTGTGAATTGGTTTCGCGCGGCCTCAATCCCAAAGGTGAGGTTGCGCAACAAAAGCGCTTCATGCTGCTCGGTTAGGGATGCGGATTGGCGAGCATTGCCAGCGCGACCAGCGCAATCACGCCAGCGACGACACCAAGTACAAATGTCCGAACGACCTGCCAGCGTCTGTGGTGCCGCTCGTGCCGCAATCCCAAGCGCGCGCTGCCGCGTCCGGCATCGTCGGCCAACGCCCGCTCTCGCTCGACCAGACGGCGCGCCACGTAGCGCTTGATCGCATCCGCCAGCACAGGGATCTCGTAGGATTCCGCGAGGACTGCACGGCCGTAGCGCGTGTCCTGGACGAAACGATATTGCCGCTTGTCGCGCCCCATCTCGACGTGCGCGACGACATCGACCCATAGGCGCGGAATATCGCCGCGGCTGATACCGCGATCGAACAACTCGACGTCGCCGGGAATATCCTTGAACAGCGGATCGAGCGCCTCATTGAGCAACTCGAGGCGCGCAACGTCGGCATCGCGCAAATCGACAACGACGCCGGAGCGCTCGGCAGCCTCAATGCGGGCCTCGCGCACAGCATCCTTCAGCGGGTTTTGGGTTTCCGCCGTTTCTGAGTCCGTTTTTTTGCGTCCCCACATGCTGCCAATCTAGCAACGGCCGAGACGGGCGAAAAGCCAAAAAGCATTAGTTTTCAAGAAGTTTGATGCCTAAGCGGCCGTTAACGGGCGGGAACCACGCCATAGTTGCGCGCCCAGCCCAAGCCGTCCTCGGTGCGCGTGCGCGGCCTGTATTCCGCGCCGATCCAGCCCTTGTAGCCGACTCGATCCACCGCCTCAAAAACCGCCGGGTAGTTCACCTCGCCCTCGTCCGGCTCGTGACGCGAGGGTACGGCCGCGCATTGCAAATGCCCAATGACCGGCAAAAATTTTTCTAGCCGGTAGATCAGATCGCCGCCAACGATCTGCACGTGATAGAAGTCGAACTGCATCCGAATATTGGCCTTGCCAACTTTTGCAATCACATCAGCGGCGTGTTCGACGTGGTTGAGAAAGTAATTCGGCCGGTCACGTCCGTTGATCGGCTCAATCAGCAGCGTGATGTTTTTCGCCGCCGCAAGTCCGGCAGCCGCTGCCAGATTGTCGGCGAACACACGGTCCGCAGCCGGGCGCTGCTCGGGCGCAACCTTGCCGGCTAGACAGTGGATCGCGCTTGCGCCAATGGCGCTCGCGTACTCCAGAGCGCGCGAGAACAATCCTTGCCAATCCTTTTCGCGTCCAGGCACGGCCGCAAGACCGAATTCGCCGTCGCGCGCGCCCGGCGGTGTGTTGAGGCCGAGGATCGTGAGCTTGTTTTTCTCGATTGCAGCCTTCACTGCCGAGGCCGGGACGTCATAAGGGAATTGCAACTCGATTGCCTTGAAGCCAGCAGCGGCCGCGGCGTCGATCCGTTCGAGCAGCGGGCGCTCAGTGAAGAGATAGCCGAGATTGGCAGCGAAACGGGGCATGACAAACATCCCTTGCGCGTACCCGCGCGGACGTATTCATTAGCGCGCCTGGTGCAGGGAAACAAATCATGTCCGCCAACACCGCCTTCCATATCGCTGTTCTGCCGGGCGACGGCATTGGCCACGAGGTGATGGCGCCCACACTGGACATCCTGCGGCGGATCGAGGCCACCACGCCGAGCCTCAAATTTCGCTTCACGGAAGCTCAAGCCGGCGCCGAGCACTATAAAGCGACCGGCAAATCGATGTCGCAGACAACCATCAAGCTGTGCGAGGAGGCCGACGCTATTTTGCTCGGCGCCTGCGGACTGCCCAGCGTGCGTTACCCCGATAACACCGAGATCATGCCGCAGGTAGAGTTACGATTTATCTTCGACCTCTATGCCGGCGTGCGGCCGGCACGGCTGGTGCCCGGCGTACCGAGCCCGATTGTCGGCGCGCAGGAGAAAGGGATCGATTTCGTGTTGATCCGCGAATCGACCGAGGGTCTGTTCGCCTCGATGGGCAAGGGCGTCACCACTCATGACGAGGCACGCGAGACACTCGTCGTCACGCGCAAGACGACAGAACGGCTGTTCGACTTTTCGCTCAAACTAACCGAGCGACGCAAAAAGCGCGGCCGTCCCGGCCGGCTCACGCTGGTTGACAAGGCCAATGTGTTCAAAGCCTTCAATTGGCAGCGGGGTATCTTTTCCGAACGCAAAGCCAAATTTCCCGACGTAATGACCGACCTGCTCTATGTCGACGCCTGTGCAGCGCTGATGGTGAAGAAGCCTTGGGACTTCGACGTGATGGTGATGGAGAACATGTTTGGTGACATTCTCTCCGATCTCGCCGCCGGATTGATCGGTGGCCTCGGGATCGCGCCATCCGCGGATATTGGCGACAAACACGCTGTGTTCCAGCCGTGCCACGGCACCGCGCCGGACATCATGGGTCAAGGCAAGGCCAATCCGACGGCAATGATACTGTCGGCGGCCATGATGCTCGACTGGCTCGCCGACAAGCACGATCACCAACCAGCGGCGGATGCCGCTCAACGGATCGAACGAGCCGTGGACAAAGCCTATGCTGTCGGGATCAAGCCAATGGAATACGGCGGTAAGGATGGCACGGCCGCTATCGCCAAGGCCGTGCTAACCGCACTCGACTAATCAGGAGATCGCAATGCTGTTTTCAGTTTTCACGCTCGACAATTCCGATGCGGCTGACAAGCGCAAAGCCGTGCATGGCGCGCATGTCGCCCACCTCAAGAGCGCCAAGGATTACGGAGTTACCATCACTGTCGGGGGCCCACTGGTGTCGGATGACGGTGCGAGTTCGGTTGGCAGCCTGATGGTGCTGGAGGCGCCCGATCGGGCCGCCGCCGAGAAATTCAACCGCGCCGACCCATTTCACCAGTACGGCGTATGGGGAAAGGTCGAGATTCTGCGGTTTGATCGGAAGGAGTGAGACTTAACCCACTCCGTTCGTCCCCGCGAAAGCGGGGACCCAGAGTAGAAAATAAGAGCCTTGCGAGTCATCCTGGATTCCCGCCTGCGCGGGAATGAGCGGCGTTTGTTGCTACAGCTCGACGAAATCCTTGATCGCTGCCAAGAACTGCTCGGGCTGCTCAAGCGGCGGGCAATGACCGCAACCAGGCAATTCAATGTAACGCGCGCCGGCAACCTTCTCGACGATCTGCTTGTTGAGTGCGGGCGGTGTTGCCTGGTCGAATTCACCGCACACGACAAGAGTCGGCACCTTGAGGTGGTGCAGCAAGGGTACCAGGTCGGCTTCCTGCAGAATTTTGCAGGCGGCCTGAAACGCCTTCGGATCGATATCGAGCAGCACGTTTTTTCGCTCTTCAATTTTATCCGGATGCGCAGCGAGATAAGCGGGCGAAAAGACGCGCTTGGCGGCGATCTCGGCAATGCTCCCAAGACCACCCTCGGCAACTTTATCCGCCATCACCGCAAAGGCCTCACGCCCTTGCGGTGGGAAGCCGGCAGCCGCATCGCTGAGCACCAGTTTTGATATCCGCTCAGGATGCGCGAGCGCAAAGGCGAGCGCGACAGTCCCGCCGAAGCCATTGCCCATCAGCACCGAATCCTTGCCGATACCGAATTCTTCGAACCCATCCTCGATCACGGCAAGATAGGCATCCATCAGCGCAAGCATCGCCGGTTGGGATCCGTGAAATCCCGGCAGGTTAAATAACGTGACCCGATTCTTTGCAGCCAGCGCCGGCAAAACGGGATCGAAGGCGTGGCGATCGGCGAGCAGCGAATGCAGCACTACAAGGTCACGCCCTTCACCCGTGCGTACTGCCGTCAATGCGCCGCGGCCGGCTGTCAGTTGTTCAAGCTGCATGAAAATTCCTCCGCGCCCAGACAATAATGCGCAAGTCAGTGGGATGTTTCTCCGTCACCCTGAGGTGGCCGCACCATAGCAGGCGCCGCCTGCGTAAACTTGGCTGCGATGCGCGGCCCTCGAAGGGTGACGGCTGGCTCAGTTCCCTTCGCGCCAAATACCGAGCGCTTCCTGCGCCGGGCGGTCGGAAATCGAGAACAGCACTGAGTCAGCGCCACTCACATTGTGCTGGTAGCGTTTCCATGGCGGCACGACGAAGACATCGTTGACGCCCCATTCGATAGGCTTTCCGTCGACGACGGTGGTGCCCTGCCCTTCGGCGACCGCAAAGATGGTGCCGTCCGTGGAGCGGTAGGGTTCGCCTTTGAACCCTTTCGGCAGCAGCGCAAGATTTGCGCCCATGGTCGGCAACACCGGCCCGCCGTTGATCGGATTGGCGTAACGCATGCGCGCACCGTGGCGCTTGTCGACGTCACCGGTGTCTTTCAGACGCTGCAGGATCGGCCGCATCTTGGCATAGGGATAATTGATCACCGGCGAGCGGTTGAGATGCGCCGGCGCGCCGTCCGGTAACACACCGGAAGCATAGCGGTCAAACGAGTCGCCGTCGGCGTGGTTCGTCTTCTGCATCTTCTCGTCGTAGTGCTCGCCGAACGACGTTTCAAAATGATTCACTGTCGGCATGTCGAGAACGTCGAGCCACATCACCGGCTGCTTGCCCGGATTGCCATGGTCATGCGGCGCCCAGTTGGCGGTGATGATGAAGTCGCCGTGCTTCATCGCTGTCTTCTCGCCTTCGACCGCGGTGTAGGCGCCTTCGCCTTCCAGCACAAAGCGGATCGCGGATGACACATGGCGGTGCACGTCGGCAATCTCGCCCGGCATGATCAACTGGATTCCGGCAAACAGCGAATTGGTGATGCGCGACTTGCCGGGCACTCCGGGATTTTCCAGGACGAGCACACGTCGCTCGGCCTCCTCGGCACTGATTACATCGCCGGCTTCCAGCATCAGCCGCTTTACGTCGCTGAATTTCCACACCGTCGGCTGGAGCAACGACTTCGGCTCCGGCGTCACTAGGTCCTTGAGCACCTCCCAGAGCGGCGTCATATGGAACTTGGAAATCTTGTCGTAATAAGCTTGCCGCGCCGCCTGCACATTGTGCTTGGCGCCTGGAACGGTCTCCGGCGAGATGGCGAGGGTCATGAAACGCTCCTGGGGAGTTAGTTAGATTTGCAACTACTATAGCGCAGCCCGCCGCAGGGCGAAACAGGCCGGTCTTATGTAACTAGTTATTGACCGCGCCGCCGTCCACCACCAGCGACTGGCCGGTAACGAAATCGCTGTCACTAGATGCCAGGAACACCAGCGCGCCCAGCAGGTCTTCCGGATAGGCGTCGCGCTTGAAAGCACGGCTGTTACGCACCGGGATGCGCTCCTCCTCGACATGGGTGGAGTTCTCAAGGCCGGTATCGCTCAGGATAAAGCCCGGCGTCAGCGAATTGACCGCAATGCCGTATTCGCCGAGTTCGCGCGACAGCGAGCGGGTCAATGCGAGGATTGCACCCTTCGACGTAACATAGGGCAGCATGCGTGGCACACCTTTGTAACTCGAGCCTGACGCGATATTGATGATCTTGCCTGAGCGCCGCTTCATCATGTGCGGCGCGACATGGCGGACCATCAACCAGGGACCACGCACATTGATCGCCATGACCTTGTCCCAGGTTTCGGTATCCCACTCGTTGAAATTTCGCGGCTTGAGCGCGGAATAATAAGCAGCATTGTTCACCAGCACGTCAATTTGGCCGAAACGCTCGATAGTCTGCGCGACCAATAGCTTGACCGCCTTCTCATCGCTGACATCGAATTTGGCGCTGGTCACGCTGTCGGCGCCGTGGCGGCCCGCGATCTCTTCCGCAAGTTGTTTGCCGTCGGCGATGTCCGCGATCATAACGCGTGCACCCTCGGCGGCGAGCGCCTGGGAATAATGCCGGCCAATGCCTTTCGCACCGCCAGTCACGATTGCGGTTTTTCCCGCAAGTCTTGCCATGCGCTTCTCCCGAATAATCTGTCATGGCCGGGCTTGTCCCGGCCATCCACGTCTTTATGGTTTGATCATGCAAGACGTGGATGCCCGCAACAAGTGCGGGCATGACGTCGATGAGGGGGCGACGCCATGCCGAGGGATACCGCCGACCGTCTGGCAATCCGGGCGCTGATCGAAAACTGGGCGCTCTGGCGGGACGCCCGCATGTGGGATCGCTTCCGTACTGTCTGGCACAAGGACGGCCAGATGTGGGCGACCTGGTTTCAGGGCTCTTATGAGGAATTCATCCGCGTCAGCCAGGAAGGCTACGACCGTGGCGTTCGTATCATGCATATGCTGGGCGGCATGAGCATCGACCTCAAAGGCAAACGCGCAATCGCACAGACCAAGATGACGATCTCGCAGCGCGCAATGGTCGAAGGTGTTTTATGTGACGTCGTTTGCAGCGGGCGCTTCTATGATTTCCTGGAAAAGCGCAAAGGCAAATGGGGCATCGTTCTGCGCCGGCTTGCCTATGAAAAGGACCGTATCGATCCGGTCGAAACGGATGCCAAGCTTTCGCTCGACAAGACACTGCTCGCGCAATTCCCCGAAGGCTATCGCCACCTCGCCTATTTGCAAAGCAAGATTGGCTACAAGATCAAGGACGAATTGCCCGGCCTCGACGGTCCGCCACTCGATGCGCTGTACGCCAAGGGCGAAGCCTGGCTCAAAGGCCGCAAGCTGTAGGCGCAAGCTGCGGGGATTGGCTCGCACAGCAGAAAATGCGATTTTGCGTTCGAGGGGTTGCCGTGTAGAGAACCACTGGGGGGACCGCCGCTATGTCGCTTGCCGACAAATTCAACCTGCTCAACGAATTCAACATTCTGCGCATCATTTGCGCAGTGTTTTTTATTCCCCATATCATCGGGAAGATTACCGTACCGGCCACCCTCGAGTTTTTCGTCAAGGCCGGCTTCAAGCCGCCGGCAACCTGGATGTATGTCTCCGGTGCAATTGAAACGGTGCTTTGCATCGGTTTGTTCTTTGGCATCTATCTGCAATATGTGGCGTTCATCGCCTTCATCCATCTGCTGGTCGCTGCCGCCGCGACCTACAAGGTTACCAAGAGCTGGATCTGGGTGATCGGCGGCATCGAATACTGTGTGTTCTGGGCGATCAGTTGTCTGGTGGTCGCCATGCACGCCTACCATACCGGCATCTAATTTTTCGCACTGAAAGGAAGCTGTTCCGATGGCTAGCGTTCTGTTCTCTCCCCTCACCATGCGTGGCTTGACCCTGCCGAACCGCGTCGTGGTCTCGCCGATGTGCCAGTACAACTCCAACAATGGCTCGGCGAATGACTGGCACCTGATGCACCTCGGCAATATGTCGCTTGGCGCCGCGGGCCTCGTGATGTGCGAGATGACCAACGTCAATCCGCAAGGACGCATCTCACCGAAATGCGCCGGCATGTATTCGGATGAGAACGAAGCGGCCCTCAAGCGCATACACGATTTCTGCCGTCAATACGGCGTAGCCAAGCTTGGCGTGCAGCTCGCGCATGCCGGACGAAAAAGTCCGACGACGCCCCCGGCCGCCGGCGGCAAGCCGATCCTTGAAGGGCCGGACGCATGGACACCGGAAGCCCCATCGGCAATTCCTTATGACACCGGCTGGGCCGTGCCGCACGCCATGACAAAGGACGACATCAAGCGCGTCCTTGGCGAATTTGCTGCAGCCGCAAAGCGTGTCGACCGCATCGGCTATGACGTGGTCGAGCTGCATGCCGCACACGGCTATCTCGCGCATCAATTCCTGTCGCCGATCTCGAACCAGCGCATTGATGAATATGGTGGCTCGCTCGAAAATCGCATGCGCTTTGCGATCGAAATGTATGAAGCGGTGCGCGCCGCATGGCCTGAACAAAAGCCAATCGGCATGCGCGTCTCCGCCACCGACTGGGTCGACGGCGGCTGGACGCCGGAGGAAACCGTCGTCCTCGCCAAGGAACTCAAGAAGCGCGGCCTCGACTACATGGATGTGTCAACCGGCGGTCTCTCGCCGCAACAGAAGATTCCGCTATCGGCCGGCTATCAGGTGCCTTTCGCCGAGAAGGTGAAAAAGGAATCCGGCATCACCACGATGACGGTCGGGCTTATCGCCGGCTTCCAGCAGGCGGAAGACATCGTGGCACAGGGCAAGGCCGATCTCATCTGCCTCGGCCGGGCGGCGCTGTGGGATCCGCGCTGGGCCTGGCATGCGGCCGAGGAGCTCGGCGCCGAAGCGCCCTATGCGCCCAAGATGATGGCCAGCCACCCGAAGTTGCGGCCGCAGCTCTTCCCGAAGCGCGCGCAGGCGGCGGGCTAGGCGCCAGCCTTCATGCGCGCGATGAATTTCGCGAAGGCAGCGAGCTGCGTCTTGATGATGTCCTTGGTCGGCTGATCCGTCAGCTCGAGCGTAGCCTTGTCGAATTTCGTCGCAGCATTGCCGACGAATATTTCCGGCGTGCCGAAAATGAAAGCGCTGAGGAACGTCATCGACATGCGCCAGTGATATTGCATGCGCGCGCCGCCGAGCGGGCCCTGCGAGCATGACTGAATGGCCACCGGCTTTTCCTTGAACGGCTGCTCTTTCATGCGAGAAAGCCAGTCGATTGCATTTTTCAGAACGCCGGGCATCGACCAGTTGTATTCGGGCGTCACGAAAAGAACGCCATCTGCGGCACGGATCGCAGCCGCGAGATCATTGGCTGGCCCCGGAAAGCCGGCGGAGTCCTGCACGTCGGCGTTATAGAGCGGCAGCGTTCCGATCGTGGGTGCCATCACAAAATTGATCTCGGGCGGCGCCAGACCCGGCAACGCGCGCGTCAATGCGGCATTATATGAACCTTTGCGAAGCGATCCGCAGATCACCAGAACGTTTAGTTTGTCAGCCATTTTACTCATTACCCTTTGCTTATGTTCGACGGACCCAGGCGCTATCTCTGCGCAATGCCGGCCTTCTCGCGCACAGATTTCCATTTATCGACTTCGGCAGCGATATGTTTGCCGAATTCGGCTGACGTCGAGATGTGCACCACGGCGCCAACCTTCTCCAACTGCTCGCGAATATCGGGGCGCGACAACACTTCTTTGAGTGCGGCATTGGTTTTATCGACGATCGCCTGCGGCGTGCCGGCCGGATAGAGCCAGCCATACCAGCCGACCACCGCATAGCCGGGCACGCCGGATTCGGCGACGGTAGGCACATTGGGAATCGTTGGCCAACGCGCGGGCGAGCCGACCGCAAGAAGTTTTAACTGACCCGACTCCACCTGGCCGCGTACGGCATGCGCCAATTCTACCCCATAGTCGACGTCGCCTGAGAGCAAGCCGGTAACCACGCCTGGGGTGTTGCTATAGGGAATATGCTTCACATCGATGCCGGCCATTTGGCGCATCAACTCGCCGGCGAAGTTCTGGGTCGAGCCGACACCGACATCGGCAAAGTTGAGCTTGCCGGGCGAGGCCTTTGCCAGCGCTATCAGCCCCTTGATGTCGTCGGCTGGAAAATTCTTACGCGCGACAAAGACGAAGGCACTGTCGGCGACCCATGAGACCGGTGCAAAGTCCTTGACCGCGTCGTAGCGGATCGACTTGAGCATTGCAGCCGACACTGTATGGGCGGGGCTCGTCATCAGCGCGGTGTAGCCGTCCTTGTCTGCGTGAGCCACCGCTTCGGCGGCGAGCGTTCCGCCGGCGCCGACTTTATTCTCCACCACGACGGTCTGTTTCAACAGTTCAGAGAGCGGCTGGGCGATGATGCGAGAGACAATGTCCGTACCGCCGCCGGCGCCGAAGCCCACCAAGATGCGGATCGGCCTGTCTGCGGGCCACTCGGCAGATGCCGGGGCGGCAATGCTGATGAAAAATCCGGCCGCCAGGGCCGCCGTAAGGCTTAAGCGCTTCATGACTAGCCTCCCACTCTTTGTTTTGGGAATGATCTTGTCCGAAAACCGGTTCCGATTTTTCGGGATCATCCTCGTACGCACCTCCCCCACGGGGTGCACCAGCTATTTCTCATCTTCGATCGGATTGCGCAGAACACCGATGCCTTCAACTTCGATCTCGCAGGTGTCGCCCGCTTTCATCCAGACCGGTTCCGGCTTACGCGCGTGGCCGACACCGGATGGCGTGCCAGTAAACAGGATATCGCCCGGCTCCAGGGTAATCCCCTCAGTCAGATAGACTAGCGACTCCGCCACCGGAAACATCAGGAGATCGGTGTTGGACGATTGCATGACTTTACCGTTCAATCGGGTCTCGATCTTGAGACCCTTGCCGCCGCGCGGCAACTCGTCGGCGGTCACCATCCAGGGGCCAATGCTGCCGGTACGGTCAAAGTTCTTGCCCATCCCCCACTGGGTGGTGTGGCGCTGATATTCGCGAACCGACCCTTCGTTCCCGCAGGAATAGCCGGCGATGCAGTCGGTCGCGTTCTCAAGCGTCAGATGCCTGGCGCGCTTGCCGATGATCACAACCATCTCACCTTCGTAGTCGAGCTGGATGGATTTCTTCGGCCGCATCAGCGGCTGAAGATGCGGCGTGAGCGACGTCAGCATGCGGAAAAAGATCGACTGGAATTTCGGAATATTGTCCTTCTGTGGCCCTTCCTTGACGTGATCGAGATAGTTCAGGCCGAGGCAAATGATTTTTCCGGGGCGCGTCACTGGCAGCGCAAATTTCAGGCCGGCCAGTGGGCGTCGCGCTGAGGCCGGCGCTTTTTTTGCAAGATCACCGAGCGATTTGAGATCGCCATTGCTCCGGCGCAAGACTTCGCCGAGGTCGACCGGAACGTTCGCATCAACTGCCTGCAAATCTATGACGTTGTCGCCCTCGACCACGCCGAGACGCACGCCACCATTGGCTTCAAAACTGACGAATTCTCATGAATCCTGCCTTGCATAAACTGATTGCGCCCCACCGGCTACGGCGGGGCGGCGCAAGGCTTAGCGCATGAATTAGGGCAAGTCACCCGGTGAAGGTGAAGGCCTGGATGGAGAAATATTTGTCCGCATCCGTCCACGACCCGGCCGGCATCCAGCCGACCCCACGCGCAAGCGCGGCGAGGGATTCAACGCTGTATTTGTAGCTGTTTTCGGTGTGGATGGTTTCACCGGCGCGGAAGTCGATGGTTTCGCCGGCGACCTTCACTTTTTGCCGCTTCAGGCTGGCGAGATGCATTTCGATGCGGTGGCGCTCGCGATTATAGAAGGCGTGATGTTCGAACATATTGAGGCGGAAGGTGCCGCCAAGTTCGCGATTGATACGTGTTAGCAGATTGAGATTGAATTTGGCCGTAACGCCCCCGGCATCATTGTAGGCAGCGTTGAGCACCTCGATCGGCTTGATCAGGTCGACGCCAATAATGAGTTTCGAACCTACCCCAAGAATAGTGGCGGCGTTGCGCAAGAATGCAGAAGCTTCGTGCGGCTCGAAATTTCCGATTGTCGAACCGGGAAAAAATCCGATGCGCGCGGGCGCCTGCTTGGCCTCCTCAGGCAATTCGAAGGGCTTGCAGATGTCGGCGGTGACCGGCAGCACCTTGAGCTGGGGAAAGTCGGCACGCAGCTCGATTGCTTCCTGCTCGATCATTTCGCCGCAAATATCGACCGGCACGTAGGCCGCCAGTTTCGGCGCCGCGCGGAGAAGAATGCGCGCCTTCTTGCTGGATCCGCTACCGAACTCCACCAGTGCCGCGCTTTGCGGGATCAACTTCGCAATGTCGGCAGCGTGCTCGCGCAATGTTTTCATTTCGCAGCGGGTTGGATAGTACTCCGGCAGCTCGGTAATGCGCTCGAACAGACGCGAGCCGGTGGCATCGTAGAAATACTTCGCCGCCACCTGCTTGGGAGTCGAGCGCAAGCCTTCGAGGACATCAGCCTCAAATACCGATGTGTCCCCGCTTTGCTGCGGAAGTTGCCTGCGCGCGACGGCTGCGACCATGGTGATGCCCTCTTAAACGAATTCGGCCAGGCGCAATCCGGTGAACTGCCAGCGCGCGGACGGATAGAAGAAATTGCGATAACTCAGGCGTTCATGCCCCTCCGGCGTTGCCAGCGAAGAGCCGCGCAACACCATCTGGCTGACCATGAACTTGCCGTTGTATTCGCCGAGCGCGCCTTCAGCGGCGCGATAGCCCGGATAAGGTAGATAGGCACTACGCGTCCATTGCCAAGTGATGCCGAATGCATCCGCAATGACACCGGCGCGCGCGGCAACTTCCCACTCCGCCTCGCTCGGCAGGTGCTTGCCGGCGAAGCGTGCGAAGGCCTCAGCCTCGAAATAGCTGACATGCATGACCGGCGCGGATGGGTCGACGGGTTTCAAGCCCGCCAACGTCATCACATGCCAGACGCCGTCCTTATGCCGCCAATAGCCCGGCGCCTCCCAGCCCTCCGCCTGCACCGTCGTCCAGCCATCCGAGAGCCAGAGCGAAGGCGTCGTGTAGGCTCCAGCCGCGATGAACTCGAGCCATTCGGCGTTGGTGACGAGATGGCGCGCAATCCGCACATGCGGAATGAGCTCGTCATGAAGCGGCGTTTCATTGTCGAAGCAAAAACTATTGCCGTCGGCTCCGACGGCATGAGTACCCGCGGGCACGTCGACGTAGCCGCGAGGGCCTTGCGTGGCGCGCGGTGCTTGCCACGTTTCATCGTAGACGGGATCGGTGGGGTTCTGCGCAAAAGCATGCAGGATGTCGGTGATGAGCAGTTCCTGATGCTGCTGCTCGTGATGCATGCCGATTTCGATAATTTCGAAAACGCGCGCGGCATCGGCCGACGGGACCTGCTCGATCAGCCGCTCGACCGCCGCGTCGACGTGAGCACGGTAGGCCGTAACGTCACCGCCGTTGGGGCGCGTGATCAGACCGCGCTGCGGCCGCGCATGCCGCGGACCGGCGGCCACGTAGTAAGAATTGAACAGGAAGGGGAAGCGCTGGTCGAATATCTTGTAGGACGGATCGTGAGGCACGAGCAGAAACTGTTCGAAGAACCAGGTAACGTGAGCGCGATGCCATTTCGTCGGGCTTGCATCGGCCATCGACTGCACGATCTGGTCTTCGGCCGACAGATGCGCGGCGCGTGCTTCCGTCTCTGCCCGCACGCTTCGGAATGCCTGCAACCGCGCGCCACGCGCCTCATCCACCGACAGCTGCACTCTCGGCGCCGGCCCACCACGTGGTGCCGGCGACGTTGCGGTGCGCGCCATGAGGGGCCTCCGTCACAATACAAAGGGCTTCGGCAGTCGACGTACTTACGAATTACGACGATCTATGGGTGCAATTGTTCCATCGCACGGTGGCATGGGCAACCTCAAATTGCCGCATGTTCGGTGCCTGACACGCTTGTGATGGTCTCGTGACGACGCCAAAAAGTGGCGATTATTATCGAAAAACCGTCCAAATCACCGTCGATCGCGGGAAATCTGATTTGGTAGCGGGGGACCGCTACCCGTTGCGACCAGCTGGCGGCCATTCTTGCTTTGACATGTCACAGCGAATCTGGCCCGGCATAGGTTAATCCGGCACGGAGCGCATGCATGTCGCCTTCTTCCCCGGTACGCACTCGCCAATCACGCCGTTCATCACACCCGCCCCAAGCGGGGAGCAATCGGTCACCGCGGGGTGAAACTATCGCTTTCGTTGTCAGGTCAATTCCGCTGATAGTTGCGGCATTGTCGATTATCGCAACCAGCAACTATTTGGCGTACTTGATCGGACGTAAGCAAGTTACCTATGAAGAATTGCGCAGCCAGGTTGATCGCGTCGTTCAGCTGGTGGGCCAGAAGCGGTTCGAGGAGGAACTCGCACTCACCACGCCGAAGCAGCGGCAGGATAAGTTGGAGCAAAATGGGTCGGCGTTCACTGACCTGACGACGAGCACAATCAACGGGAAGACAACAGTAGCGCCCGAGCCAGCGTCCGCCGGGAGACCGATAGCGGCGTCGCTGACTGATGACACAGCCAATGCGCTGCCAGACCGTGAGGTGCGCTTGCAGCCGACTGAATCGCCTTTGAACGCTGCAACAAAACATCGCGAAATGCATGGCGTCGCCCATCAACGCACTGCACGAAGACAGAAAGCCTCGCCAACGTCAGCGGGACCAAGGCGAGGTCCCGCCGACCCGGCGGGTGCCGGGCAGTCACGTCAATTCACAACGGCGACACCGGCCACGCCGGACGCCAGCCTCGCCGGCCAATAATCCAATTCGGAAGTGAGAATCCGCGCTAGTATCCGCGCCGCCGGACCTTTTTTGCAGCCTTGCGCGCTGCGTAGCGGGCATCACGCTCGGCTTTTTGCGCCGCGGCCAGCGCCGCATCGCGTTCGGCCGCATCAGCCTTGGCGAGCGCCTCGGCTTTCTCCGCCTCACGCTGGGCCTGCGCCGCGAGTTCGGCACCATGCGCCGCTTGCGCGGCCAGTTCAGTCTCACGCGCCTTCTTCGCGATTTCGCGCTCGGCAGCGCGGATGGCGCGCGCCTCGCCTAGGGCGACCCTTTTAAGGCGCTGTTGTTCGAAAGCGGGGTCTTGGAGAGTGGCACGAAACTTATCCAGCATCTCTTTTTTGACAGTGGCGGCATTGTTCCGACGCTCTAGAAGGTCGGGGCTACTGAAGCTGCTCATTCATTCTCCTGAGGGGAAATTCGGGGCCAAGGATATATGGCGATCTATTGTGGCATGCACAATGTCGCATAAGCCGAATTCACCGGTTTAAAGAGATCGCCACGAGGCGGTATGTCATTATTCGGGGACCGGCCCGTTTGATCGAAACGACCGAATGCGGTTTTGACACCACCGCTAGCCGCCGCCGTGGTCACGTTCTGCAACGTACCGGTCAATCGAATTATTCTTCCTATTCTCGTCCAGGCGTTTCTGAATTCCGTTGTAGAAAACACTCGCAGCAATAAAAATAATCAGGGAAACAAAAATCAGGGGGCTTGCGACTGAATGCACCTGCTCCTGCGCATCAGTGAAGAAGCGAACGCGCCCCTTGATGTCGTTTGGATGCCTGTATTGACCCACAGCGGTATGAGGCTGACGAAGGGCCGCCGTTTCAATTCCGGCCACCGCAAGCAGTGAGGCCACGCCGACAATCCACGCAGACATCCCCACAACAAGCAGAATCTTCATTCCGCGTGTGCTGTCGCGCCACGGCGTTAGCCGCGCATACTGATCTGGCCGCAAGTAGCCTTGTTGCGTGATTCCAACCAAGACCAATCCGCCTTTGGCATTGCTGGTCGGTTCAACCGATACGCGAGTACCACCTTCGCCTTGCTTAAGACGTTGATTCAAATTGTGCGGCTTATTCGCCAACTCGTCAGCTTCAACGCCCAACTGAACAGACGCCGAACAAAAACGGTCAAACCACCCGGTTGAAGGTGTCAAACCTTCATCCGTGGGAGTTCCGTATGTTGGAAAACGCGACCCGGATCAGTCGTTTAGTTGGTAGCGGGGGAGGGACTCGAACCCCCGACCTCCGGATTATGATTCCGCTGCTCTAACCAGCTGAGCTACCCCGCCATTCCGAAAACCACGTGCCGGAATGAGCGCGATATAGGAAGGGGCCGCAAACACTGTCAAGCAAGCGGCCGAAAAAGCCGTTCCGCGGCCGTTACTTCGGCTGAACCGATGGGTCGCCGCCGGGGCTGCCCGGTGGAGGGATGACCGGCATATTGCCGCCCGGCGGGGTCGGCTGCTTGATCTCGGAATCGACGTGTTCGGGCGGACAGATCACACCGCCGGAGCGGGCAAGCTTGTCGCTGAGATTGCCCTTTCCATCCTGACGCTGCGTGTCGGCCTCGCCGCCCTTCCCCACGGTGGTCTGCGTGTCCGAATGTGTGCAGGCATCCGGGTCGAGCTGTTCGGTCTTGGGGGCAATCGGCGTTTTTGTCTGCGGCGGCGCCTGGGCCAGCGTCACCGCAGCGGCAGCAGCAGCGCCGAAACCGCCAGGCCAAGAATGCGAATAATACGCACCATCGCACGCTCCCTTGTTGCGCGCGCGTCTTGCAGCGCGGACAGATAACGGCTTGGCGTGAGCGGGAGTTCCGTCCTACGGGGCGGGCATCCGTTCAAAGCGGATCAACGAGAAATGCCCCAACGGCGGCATCGGCCTGTGCTCGACTAACCGGACACCGCCGTGGCGCTCGGCCCATGCGCTCAGGCGGCCAAAGCGGAATTCCGGCCGCCAGCCGAGCCGCCGCGCAAGCGGCGCAAAGCAAATCTCAAAAACGCGGCGCGGGCCCTGCTCCGCCCCGATATGATTGACCAGGACGATTTCACCGCCGGGGCGGATCACGCGCGTAAATTCGTTGAGCGTCGTTTCCGGATTGGGCACCGCGGTTATGACGAATTGCGCCACCACCACGTCAAAAGACTGGTCGGGCAGCGCCATGCGTTCGGCATCCATTACTGCCAACGCCTCGACATTTGTGAGGTTTTGTTCGGCGACGCGCTCATGCGCCTTGCGGAGCATCGGTTCAGACAGATCGATGCCCACTAACCTGTTCTTGCGCGAATAGTCGGGCAGCGAAATGCCGGTGCCGACACCGACTTCGAGAATGCGGCCGCCGGCGGGACCACAAGCACGTTCGGCCGCGGCTATGGCTGCGCGCCGGCCCGCATCAAAGACCGCGCCGAAGACCAGGTCATAGACCGGCGCCCAGCGCGCATAAGCGCGCTCGACGCTCGATTTGTCGATATCCGCCCCCATACAGCGAACTTAACCGCGCATCGCGGACGCTGCTATCTGCATTTCGCTGGCGCGCTGGTAGTCCGCCGTCGCGACCGCAGACTTGATGAATCCGCCGCCGAGAACGCGCGCCTGCCCTTCGCCCGCGTCGTAAAACACGCATGCCTGGCCGGGCGAAACGCCATGCTCACCGTCGACCAGTTCGACTTCGCAACCATTGGCGCCGTGCCGCAACCAGGCGGCCTGCGGCGGACGGGTTGAGCGCACCTTCACGAAAACCTCGCGGCGATCGTCGGCCAGCGCTTCATCAATGCTGCCTTCGCCAATCCAGTTCACGTCGCGCAGCACGATGCGGCTCATACGCAACGACTCGCGTGGGCCGACCACGACACGGCGGCTCTCGGCATCGAGCCGCACCACATAGAGCGGCGTGCCAGTCGCGACCCCGAGGCCGCGACGCTGGCCAACCGTGAAGTGGATAATGCCGGAATGACCACCGAGCACTTTGCCGTCGAGATCGACGATGTCGCCGGCTTCCGCGGCACCTGGCTTTAATCGTTCGATGATATCGGCGTAGTGGCCGGACGGCACGAAGCAGATGTCCTGGCTATCGTGCTTGTCAGCGACCGCAAGACCGAAGCGCCGCGCAAGCTCACGGGTCTCCGCTTTCGTTCGTTCTCCGAGAGGAAACCGCAGAATATCAAGTTGCTCGCGCGTGGTGCCGAACAGGAAATAACTCTGGTCGCGCTCCTCATCGCGCGCGCGATAGAGCGCACGCCCGCCATCCGGCAAAAGCCGTGAAGCGATATAATGCCCGGTGGCCAATACCTCGGCTCCGAGCTCACGCGCCGTGATAAGCAGGTCGCGAAACTTGATCGACATATTGCAGTCGACGCAAGGGACCGGCGTCTCGCCGTGAATGTAGCTCTCGGCGAAGCGATCGATCACCGCCTCTTTGAATCGACTCTCATAGTCGAGCACGTAGTGCGGGATACCGATACGCTCTGCAACGCTGCGAGCGTCGTAAATGTCCTGGCCCGCGCAACAGGCACCCTTGCGGTGGATCGCAGCGCCGTGGTCGTACAGTTGCAGCGTCACGCCGACAACGTCGTAGCCTTCCGCCTTGAGTAGCGCAGCCGTCACCGAGGAGTCGACGCCGCCGGACATGGCGACGACAACACGGGTGTCCTGGGGCCGGCGGTCGAGATCGAGGCTGTTGCGCATGGTTCTTCTTACTACAGGTGGCGATCCAAGGCGTGCAATGCGAGGCGTTTCACCCGGCAAATCTTGCCGTTTCCACGACTACAGACTGCCGGGCCGGACCCGTGGTGTAACTTCCCCACCCGTTATAATCTATTGAATTTAAACACGAATTTGACTTTTCGGAGGCTGGCCTGACGATTGCAGATCAAGCGGCGGTAATCCGGAGGACTTCCAGTGCCGCAAGTTGCGTCCGATCCGACTATTCACGCACATAGCTCTCATCTGCCGCGTCTCCCCCGTCCCGCGCAGCCGTCCGACAAGGCGCCCTCGCCTTTCGATAGCCTGATCGACGATGGCTCTCAGCCCGCCGCATCATCGGCGCCCGCACCGACCGAGAACAAGGTCGTGGCGGCCGACGGTCCTCCAGCGCCAGCCAAGACCGATGATGCGAAAGCACCGGTGGCAAACGATGCGGCCCCAGCCGCCAAACCCGATGATGAGGCTTCCGTCGAAAAGCCGGACGGTGGCAAGCCTGCGTGCGGCACCAAGGCCGCCGCGGACACGAAGTTGGTCGACGGCGCCACGACAGGTGACAGCTCCAAGACGGAGAGCGACGACAAGCCTGCCGATGGACAAAAGTCCGACCAGCTGGCCGTCACGACGTCACCAGCCATTGTGCAGACGACGAATTCTGCTGATGTTATCGCTGTTGCGCCGACACCGACGCCGGTATCGACTCCCGTGCCCGTTCAGGCCGATCAAGACGGTGGGCCGGAACAGATCACACTCGCCGCGGAATCAGGGGTTCAGCTGAAGTCCTTGGACGCCGGCATGCCGAAACCCGTTGCCGGAAAACAGACTGACGCTGGAAAGCAGGTGGATGCCGATAAGCAAATCGACCCCGATCAGTCTACCGACCAGATAACGGACGGCCCGCAACCGACAACGAAGGCCACGCAAGAGCCGCATGTCGACAAGCCCCAATTCGCTGCGAACCAAACGGACAAAGACCACATCGCCGACGCTCGTGGTGAAACTGTCGTCAACGGCCATCGCGGCAATTCAGATGCCCAGGCATCGGTAAGCGCTGACTCCAGTGCAACAGCGCCGAAAATAATCGTCGATACTGGCAACCAGCCGACCGTCCAGACAACGACAACCCATGCCGCTTCGAATGCGGCCGCACCGGCAACTCTGGTTTCGCAGCCTGGTCCGCAAGTAGCAGCGGTCCCGCTCGCCGGCGTTGCGTTGGAAATTGCCAGTAAGGCCCTCTCGGGCAAGAACCGTTTCGAGATCCGCCTGGATCCACCTGAGCTCGGCCGGATTGAGGTTCGTCTCGATGTCGACCGGGACGGCAACGTGACCTCGCGCATGACCGTCGATCGCGCCGATACTCTCGACCTGTTGCGCCGCGATGCATCCGGGCTCGAGCGCGCATTGCAGGATGCGGGTCTCAAGACCGCAGACAACAGCCTGCAGTTTTCGCTACGCGATCAATCGATGGGCCAGCAGCAGACCAGCGCGGGCCCCGACGCCGCACAGATGATCGTGACCGACGAAACATCGCCTTCGATCGATGTCATCCCACAGAATTACGGCCGCCTCGCCGGGACCGGCGGCGGCCTCGATATCAGAGTTTAAGGATCAGCCATGACAGCAGTCGCCCCTATTTCCACCACCGGCACGGCGTCCTCCAGCGTTTCGACGGCGCTCGACAACACCGAGATCGCCAGCAATTTCACGACATTCCTTCAGTTGCTGACAACGCAGCTGAAAAATCAAAATCCACTCGATCCGCTCGACACCAACCAGTTCACCCAACAACTGGTGCAATTCGCGCAGGTCGAACAGCAGATGAAATCGAATGACCAGCTCTCGAGCCTGGTCTCGCTTGAAAAGAGTGCGCAGGCGAGCACAGCTCTGGCCTATGTTGGCGCGACCGTTGTGGTGGATGGCTCCACCGCGGCGCTGACCAACGGCAGCGCAACCTGGAATCTCAACGTCACCAAGCCCTCGACGGCTACCATTACGATCAAGGATTCAACGGGCCAGAACGTCTTTACCGGCACTGCCGGGGTCAATCCGGGAACGCAGACTTTCACCTGGGACGGCCGCGGCAACGACGGCCGCATCTGGCCGGCCGGCAACTACACGCTCACCGCCACGGCGGTGGATGCCAGCAACCAGTCGGTCGCGATCTCGACCGAGGTACAGGCGGTCGTGGATTCGGTTGATCTTTCGCAGGACCCACCGGTCATGTCGATCAACGGTCAAAACTACACGCTCGACAAGATCAAGCGCGTGGTCCGGCAGACCACGTCATAAGTAAGTTCGCCGCCGCTATGCCTCCGGCGGCGGTCCGAATTCCACCCCGCAATACCACTGCGGGCCATCTTTCGTGCCGGATTACGTGCATTTGGCGCCTTTGCCGCGAGCTACGGTAGGCGCCGACGCCGCCCGGCTCGACCCATCTGTAACCAAAAGATTACCGGAACCCCGGCAAACATTGCCCGATGCATTTGGCATGCTTAGGCAAATTTTAAGCCGTGACCTGTAGTTTTTCGTGAGTAACTGCCAGTCGAGTTAGTTTTTGTGAGTACACCAATGACCGAACCCCATCGCCCGAGGGTCAAATACGTCATCGGGCCTGATGGCAGTCCGCTGACCATCGCGGACCTGCCGCCGCCGACAACCAAGCGCTGGGTCATCCGCCGTAAGGCTGAGGTGGTCGCCGCGGTTCGTGGCGGCCTGTTGTCCCTTGAAGAGGCCTGTGCGCGCTACACGCTTACGGTGGAGGAATTCCTCTCCTGGCAGTATTCGATTGACCAGCACGGCCTCGCTGGCCTGCGCACCACACGCATTCAACAGTATCGCCAGTAACCGCCCTTCTCCATCATCCGTAAGCGCCGGCCTCGCGGCCGGCGTTTTTATTCGTATTGCCCCTGAGCGGACGCCATCGGCTGCATGAATTGTTTTGGCTGCCGCCCTGCATTAACCGGACGCTAACCTTAAACTGGGCAAATCTTGCCGAGTGAGGCGCACGCTGCGCGCCCAATGCGGGTAGGACAAAACCGGTGCAAGGTTTCTTCGACTTTGTGAAGTCGCTGGGTGCTGCACGAATGGCGGCGATGGCCGCGGTGACACTCGCCCTGATCGGCTTCTTCTCATTCCTGATGATCCAGATGACGACACCGCAAATGGTGCCGTTATTCACTGATCTGCCGCCCGACGACAGCGCGTCGATCATCAAGGACCTGGAACGGCAGGCAGTCCCCTACCTGCTCAAGAACGACGGCACAATTATCCTGGTGCCGCAGGACAAGGTCGCCCGGTTGCGCATGAAGCTTGCCGAATCCGGGCTGCCGAAAGGCGGCGGCGTCGGCTACGAGATTTTCGACAAGACTGACGCACTTGGCTCAACGACCTTCGTCCAGAACATCAATCATCTGCGTGCGCTGGAGGGCGAACTCGCCCGTACAATTCGCAGCATTGACCGCGTGCAGGCCGCGCGCGTGCATCTTGTGCTGCCGGAACGGCCCCTGTTCTCGCGCGACAAGGTGGATGCCACGGCCTCGATCGTGCTCAAGGTCCGCGGAACGCTGGAGCCGCAGCAGGTGCGGGCCATCCGGCATTTGGTGGCGACAGCGGTCAACGGCATGCGGCCGGACCGCGTGTCGGTGATCGATGAAACCGGAAAACTACTTGCCGATGGCGCCACGCCAGACAATCCGATGAACGGCGCGAGCTCGGACGAACGCAAGCTCGCCTACGAAAATCGTTTGCGCAGCGAAGTGGAGACCATCGTTTCGTCGGTTGTCGGCCCCGGACATGCGCGCGTGCAGATCAATGCCGACTTCGACATCAACCGGATTACTCAGACTTCGGATAAATTCGACCCGGACGGGCGCGTGTTGCGTTCGAGCCAGACTCGCGAAGAACAATCGGCGACGACCGATAACAACCAGGGCGCGGTTTCGGCCGGCACCGAATTGCCCGGCGGTAAACAGCAGGCCGAGGGCGCGTCCAAAGGCGACAATAGCCGCAAGACCGAGGAAATCGTCAACTACGAAATCTCGCGCATCACAAAGACAGAGGTCACCGAGGCCGGGCGGATCAACCGCATTTCCGCGGCCGTACTCGTCGACGGCAACTACACCAAAAACGACAAGGGCGAACTGGCCTACCAGCCCCGTCCAAAGGAAGAAATCGACCGTATCGCCGCGCTGGTCCGCTCCGCCATCGGCTTCGACGCCAAGCGCGGAGACCAGGTGGAAGTGGTCAATCTGCGCTTTGCCGAAACAACCCCGTCGCCCATCAACGAGGTGACCGGATGGATGAGTTATCTGCAATTCACCAAAGATGACATCATGCGCGGCGCCGAGATGGGCGTCATGGCGTTGCTCGGCCTCGTCGTCATGTTCATGGTGGTGCGCCCGCTGGTCCGCCGCATCATCACTCCGGAGGGCATGCAGCCCGGCCAGGTCATGCTGAACCCGGTCCTGGCCGCCGTAACGGACGGCTCCGGCGCAAGCGCTGGCGCCGCGGCCTCTGCCGGCGGCGGCAACGTCAATATCGGTGGTGGCGGAAGCATCACCTCGACCGGCGGCCCGAACGTTTCGATCGTCGGCGGCGACGAAGCCGTCGCCATCTCAAACCGCACCTCCGCGATGATCGATATCGCCAAGGTGCAGGGCCAGGTGCACGCACAATCCGTACAGAAGGTCGGAGAGTTGGCCGACAAGAACCCGCACGAAGCGGTTTCGATCATCCGTAACTGGCTCCACGAGGACGCAGCCTAAGCCATGCCATCAGCCTACGCCGAGAGCGCAAAAGACAAGAACAAAGCAGCCGTCCGCGAGGATATCGGGGGCTTGATGGCTGAGCTTTCGAAGCGGCCGGCGGCGCCCGAGCGTATCCGCAAGCTCAGCGGCCCGGAACGCGCCGCGGTGCTCATGCTGTCGCTTGGCGAACAGTACGGCGCCAAGATCTTCAGCATGCTCGACGACGATGAGCTGCGCGAAATCTCCATCGTGATGTCTTCGCTCGGCACCATCGAGGCGGAAGCGGTCGAGCAATTGCTGCTGGAATTCGTCGGCCGCATGTCGGCCTCGGGCGCGCTGCTCGGCAACTACGACGCGACCGAACGGCTGCTCAAGCAATACCTCCCGCCCGAGCGCGTGGGCGGCATCATGGACGAGATACGCGGCCCGGCCGGCCGTAACATGTGGGAGAAGCTCGCCAACGTCCAGGAAGAGGTGCTGGCGAACTATCTCAAGAATGAATATCCGCAGACCGTCGCGGTCGTTCTGTCGAAGTTGCGACCGGAACACGCCGCACGCGTCCTGTCGATCTTGCCGGAAGACCTCTCGCTCGACTGCGTCAACCGCATGTTGAAGATGGAGGCCGTGCAGAAGGAAGTGATCGAACGCGTCGAACAGACGTTGCGTACCGAATTCATGTCCAACCTGTCGCAGACCCGCCGCCGCGATGCGCATGAAGTGATGGCGGAAATCTTCAACAATTTTGACCGGCAGACGGAGACGCGCTTCCTCACCGCGCTGGAAGAGGACAACCGCGACGCAGCCGAACGCATCAAAGCGCTGATGTTCACTTTCGACGACCTGGTCAAGCTCGATGCCGGCTCAGCGCAGACACTGATGCGCAACATCGACAAGGACAAGCTGGGCGTCGCGCTCAAGGGCGCCAACGAAGCCGTTCGCCAGTTCTTCTTCACCAACATGTCCAGCCGCGCCGCCAAGATGCTCGTGGAAGACATGCAGGCGATGGGCCCGGTGCGGTTGCGCGACGTGGACGAGGCGCAGGCGATGCTGGTCAACACGGCCAAAGACCTGGCGGCCAAGGGTGAAATTATTATCGCCAAGAGTCGCGGCGAAGACGAGCTGATCTACTGATGCACGCATGACCCTGGTCATGCGCAAGGACAATTGAATGAAAGCGACGGCCAAATACCTGTTCGACGAGGACTTCGCGTCCGGCGAAAAGCCGACCATCACGATGGTCGAGCACGAGCGCCGCCGCGCGGACGCCGAGTCGCAGGCCTATCGCAGCGGGTTTGACGCCGGCCAGGAGCAGGCCAAGCAGGAAGCTGCGCAACGCATCGCGGATACCCTCGCGGTGATTTCCGACGGTCTTGCCCGCCTCGACGGCGCGCTCACATCGATCGAGACGCGGCTGGAAACCGAAGCGGTGGAAGTCGCCGTTGCGGTCGCGGCCAAGCTCGCGCCGGCCTTGATTGCGCGCGAGCCGTTCGCGGAAATTTCGGCACTTGCAACCGAGTGTTTTCACCATCTGGTGTCGGCGCCGCATGTCGCAGTGCGCGTGGGACCCGCCACCTACGAGATCGCCAAGGAAAAGATCGAGGAGATCGCGCGCGCCGGCGGTTTCGAGGGGCGGCTCGTGGTCACATCCGATGAAACACTGGCGCCCGGCGATTGCCGCATCGAATGGGCCGATGGTGGCATCACGCGCGATCAGACTGCAACAGCTTCGGCCGTCGACGAGATGGTCAGCCGCTACATTTCGGCGCGTAACGCGCCGGCCGCATAGGAATTCGGGAGACCACAGCTATGAGTGACGACGACAGCAAGGTACCGCTTCCCGACCTGGAGAACGCCGGCGACGTGCAAATGGTCGCCGACGCAGCTCCGCTCGCGCCGTCGGATCCCGACTCCGTCAATCGCGGGGCTGCCGACCTCGAGGCGGTGTTCGACGTGCCGGTGCAGGTCTCGGCGGTGCTCGGCCGCGCCCGTATGGAGGTCGGCAACCTGCTCAAGCTTGGACCCGGTGCCGTGCTCGAGCTCGACCGCAAGGTCGGCGAGGCAATCGATATCTACGTCAACAATCGGCTCGTTGCGCGCGGCGAAGTCGTGCTCGTCGAGGACAAGCTCGGCGTGACCATGACGGAAATAATCAAGGCGGACCACAACTGATGCGTATACTCACTCGTCATTCCGGGGCGCGAGCGCCAGCGAGCGAACCCGGAATCCAGATGCAAATGGATGCTGTTCGTCTGGATTCCGGGTCCGGCCCTTTGGGCCGTCCCGGAATGACAGAAACCTACGGAGCTAAGCCATGCGACTCCTGATCGTCGGCACGCTCGGCGGCCAGCTCATCACCGCGACCAAGCTCGCGATGGACAAGGGCGCCAACGTTACCCACGCCGAAAGCAACGAGCAGGCCCTCGCCGTGCTGCGGTCCGGCCGCGGCGCCGACTTGCTGATGGTCGACGTGATGCTCGACATCCGCGATTTGGTGACGCGGCTCGACGCCGAGCGGATCCATGTCCCCATTGTCGCCTGCGGTGTCACGAATGACGCACGGGCCGCTGTCAACGCCATCCATGCCGGCGCGAAAGAATACATTCCGCTGCCGCCTGATCCTGATCTGATCGCGGCCGTGCTCGCTGCTGTTACCGACGACACGCGCGAGATGATTTACCGCGACGACTCGATGGCGAAGGTCGTCAAACTCGCCCAGCAGATTGCCGGCTCGGATGCCTCGGTGCTGATCACCGGCGAAAGCGGCACCGGCAAGGAAGTCCTGGCGCGCTTCGTCCACAGCCGCAGCACCCGTTCGAAGAGGCCGTTCATCACCGTCAATTGCGCCGCGATACCGGAGAACCTGCTCGAATCCGAGCTGTTCGGTCACGAGAAGGGCGCGTTTACCGGCGCGCTCGCCCGCCGCATCGGAAAATTCGAGGAAGCAAACGGCGGCACCCTGCTGCTCGACGAAATCTCCGAGATGGAGGTCCGTCTGCAGGCCAAACTGCTGCGCGCGATCCAGGAACGCGTGATTGACCGGGTCGGCGGTGGCAAACCGGTGCCGGTCGATATCCGTATCATCGCGACTTCGAACCGGAATCTCACCGACGCGGTGCGTGAGGGAAAATTCCGCGAGGATCTCCTGTTCCGCCTCAACGTGGTCAACCTGAAAATTCCGCCCTTGCGGGAACGGCCGGCCGACATCAGCGAATTGGCCCAACATTTCATCAAGAAATATTCGCTCATCAACGGATTAGCGCTGCGCCCGCTGTCGGGTGAAGCACGCCGGGCACTCAATTCCAACCGTTGGCCGGGCAATGTCCGCGAACTCGAAAACACGCTGCACCGTGCCGTGCTGCTATCGACCGGCGCCGAAATCGGCGTCGACGGCATCCTTTCACCGGACGGCGCGCGCCTCGATCAGGCGCGTGGCACCGACCTTGCCGCACATGCGGCCCTGGCAGCAGAACAGGTCACCCGCAATCTGGTTGGCCGCACAGTCGCCGAGGTCGAGCGTGATCTGATCCTGGAAACGCTCAAGCATTGCCTGGGCAATCGCACGCATGCCGCGAATATTCTCGGCATCTCGATCCGCACGCTGCGCAACAAGCTCAACGAATACGCGGCAGACGGCTCACCGATACCGCCGCCGCATGGTGGTTCGGAGCTCAGAGGGGCTGCCTAAATTCCTTGTGAAGGCGATCATTAGACGATTGTGGAATCTGTCGCTGAAAGCCTAGGCTTTCCCGGGCCAATTTAGGCCGGGGGGCCGCCATGGATGTCGATTTCGGATCGCTGCTGTTCAGTTTCCAGGGGCGCATCAATCGCGCCAAGTACTGGATTGCAACTATCACCTATATTTCAGTGACGATCGCACTCGTCGGACTGGGATTCTTTTTCAGATTCGACACGATTTTTTTCATCATCGCAGCGATCGTCTTTGTCGCAGTGACGGTGTCGGGTGTGGCGGTCGGCCTCAAACGGTTGCACGACCGTGACATGAGCGGCTGGTGGCTGCTGATATTCTACCTGCTGCCGCCGGTCCTTGATGGCCTTGGTCGCGCGCTGGGTATTCCGATTATTTTCAGCCTCGCAGGGTCTGCGATCTCTATCTGGGCGCTGGTGGTCCTCGGCTTCCTCCGGGGGACATCAGGCGCCAACCAATATGGTCCCGATCCGCTCGGCGCCTGACAAAAAAAGCCCGGCGCACGCGCCGGGCTTTGCAATTTGACGATGGGATTGCATCGCGGTGGCTAGTCGTTAGCCGCGCCGCCAGTTTGTTTTTCGTCTTTGTCCCGCATGGTGTCGAGCTCGACCGCCTTTGCGATGAGTTCATTGCGGATGGCTTCCAGGCGTTCGATCAGCGCACGTCCTTCGCGCGCCAGCCCCGAACACCGGTCGGCCGTCTCAATCAAGTATTCCTCGGTCTTCAGCATGATATCTCCGTGAGGGATTTAACCGGGGATATGCATGAAAATTTCAGCAATTCAAGGTTGTTTTTGGCATGGGCCCCACGCAATCGTGGGGCCGTGATATTAGTTGGTAGTCCAACTACTTAGGCGTCGCACAGAATGTCGCATGTGTATAAAATTTGTCCGGTGTCTTTGTGGCGGGAGGCCGAGCACAGCGGCGTGTTTCGCGGGTCTGAAGACGATCGGCGTGATGGCTTTATTCACTTCTCAACAGCGGCGCAGGTCGTCGAAACCGCGGCAAAGCATTTCTCCGGCCAAACGGACTTGTTGCTCCTGCGAATCAATACCGCCAACCTCGGCGGACAAATGAAATGGGAGCCATCGCGCGGCGGCGCGTTGTTTCCACATTTGTACGGTGAGCTCGACCTGACCGCGGTCGACCGAGTCGACGCACTGCCGCTGGCGCCCGACAATCGTCACGTCTTCCCGCCTCTGGTCGAGTGAGCGGCGCCGATAAAGCCCCCCTACATTACGCCGCAACTGCCGCGAAACCTGTGCCCTTTGGATGGACCTCGCCGCCAACCGCAGCCTGATCGCCGCAGACCGCACAGCAAGACTGCCAAAACGAATAAAGCGCGCATGATCAGCCCTCCAATGACACCAGTCTGGACACCAGTTCGCCGCAGCGCCCGGTATTCGTTAACCAGCCGCTAACCATAAAATGGGCAAATATTGCCGGGGATACGGGTAAGCACCCACCACGGCACTCTACTCCGGCACCGCCAGAGGTGCCTGCTTCCGGTTTGATGACCTAGGTATTGTCCGCGTCCGCGCCGCCCGGGATTGGTGGCCGCGCACGGTCCCGGCCATTAGGGACACGTGCGCCAGGCAACAAGTTACGCATGAGCGACATCACCGCCGCGCCGACCGCCAGCGTCAGCGGCCTTAAACTGCCCGGTCTTGGCGATATCGGCGCCTTCTTCAAGCGTGGCGATATCGCGCTCGCCATTGGCGTCCTCACCATCCTGGTGGTGCTGATCCTGCCGCTACCGCCGCTATTGCTCGACTTCGCGCTGGCGATATCGATCATCTTCTCGGTTCTGATCCTGATGACGGCACTGTTCATTCACACGCCGCTCGAATTCTCCGCTTTCCCGACCGTGCTGCTGATCGCGACGATGTTGCGGCTGGCGCTCAATCTTGCATCGACGCGCCTGATCCTTGCGCACGGACACGAAGGAACCGACGCCGCTGGCCACGTCATCGAGGCCTTCGGCAATTTCGTGATGAGCGGCAACTTCGTAATTGGCATCATCGTATTTACGATCCTGGTCATCGTGAACTTCGTGGTCATCACCAAAGGTTCGGGCCGCATCGCGGAAGTCGCGGCCCGCTTCCACCTCGACGCCATGCCGGGCAAGCAGATGGCGATCGACGCCGAAATGTCGGCCGGCACGATCGATGAGAAGGAAGCGCGCCGGCGCCGTCAGGTTCTGGAGGACGAAGGCGGCTTCTTCGGCGCGATGGACGGCGCATCCAAATTCGTGCGCGGCGACGCCATCGCCGGCCTGCTGGTTGTGTTCATCAACGTCATCGGCGGCATGATCATCGGCATCGTCCAACAAGGCCTGTCATTCGCCGATGCCGCACACTCCTACACGATCCTCACCGTCGGTGACGGCCTAGTCACACAGGTGCCGGCGTTGATCGTTTCGACCGCCGCCGGCCTGCTGGTGTCGAAAGCGGGAATCTCGGGCGCCGCCGACAAGGCTCTCATGAAGCAGCTCTCCGGCTACCCTAAGGCGTTGGGGATGTCGGGCGGCGTCATGTTGGTCATGGCGCTGCTGCCCGGAATTCCGATGATCCCGTTCCTCGCGCTCGGCAGCGGCGCCACCGCCCTCGCCTTCATCTTTGACCGGCGCACCAAGCTCACGGCCGCTGCCGACGTCAAAAAGACCGAGTCAGACGCCAAGACTGCCGCCGCCGACGAGCCGATTTCCGCGGCGCTCAAGATCGACGATCTCAAGGTTGAGCTTGGCTACGCGTTGCTGCCGCTGGTCAACGCGCCCGATGGCAGCGACCGCCTCACCGAACAGATCAAGGCACTGCGCCGCTCGCTCGCGACCGAAATGGGCTTCGTGA
Organism: uncultured Alphaproteobacteria bacterium; assembly: GCA_963817815.1. Lineage (GTDB taxonomy): Bacteria > Pseudomonadota > Alphaproteobacteria > Rhizobiales > Xanthobacteraceae > Pseudolabrys. The sequence goes on from CAWFPY010000002.1 coordinate 341,477, forward strand.
TGCCGGCCGTGCGCATCCTCGACAACGTGCAGCTCGACGCCAACGCCTACGTCATCAAGGTAAAAGAGGTCGAAGCCGGCAGCGGCAAGGTCTGGGCCGGCCAGTTCATGGTCATGGATCCCGCCGGCGGCCAGGTAAAACTGCCCGGCACACATACAACCGAGCCGACGTTCGGATTGCCGGCCACATGGATCGACGGCGCATTGAAAGAAGAAGCGACCATGAAGGGCTATACGGTGGTCGACGCCGCCACCGTGCTCTCAACGCATCTAACCGAGCTGCTCAAGAGCAACATGTCGGAGCTGCTCTCCTATGGCGAGGTGCAGAAACTTCTCAAGGAATTGCCAAAGGAACAAGCCGACCTGGTCAAGGACCTGGCGCCAAACCTTATCACGGTGTCCGGCATTCAGCGTGTCTTGCAGATTTTGCTGGGAGAGCGCGTTTCTATCCGCGATCTGGGCACCATTTTGGAAGGCATTGCCGACGGCGTCCCCAGTTCGCGCAATCCGGTCACACTCGCCGAGCACGTGCGCGCGCGCCTTTCGCGCCAGCTTTGCGCCCAGCACACGAGCCCCAGTGGTTATCTGCCCCTGATCGCCCTTTCGGCCAAATGGGAGCAGGCCTTTGCCGAGGCAATGGTCGGCCAAGGCGACGAGCGGCAGCTCGCGATGCAGCCTTCGCGGCTTTCGGAATTCATCACCTTGGTTCGCGAGCGTTTCGAGGAAGCGGCCCGCGAAGGCGAAGCGCCTGTCCTGGTGACCTCCTCGAATATCCGGCCGTTCGTGCGCGGCATTGTCGAGCGCTTCCGCGCGCAGACACCCGTGCTCTCGCAGGGCGAAATCCATCCGCGCGCGCGGCTGAAGACCGTCGGCAGTATCTAGCGAAAATAATTTCAAGAAAAATGGGAACCAATCGATCCCTGACGATCTGCGCGAGATTGATTCACGCGCAATAGATTCCGGCGAAATGGAACCTAGGCCGCCTCATGCCGTTGTGTTGAACAGCGGAATAACGGAGGCAGCAATATGACGTCACGCAGCAAAATTCTTCTCGGCGCACTGATGGGCGCAAGCGCGCTTGCACTTTCTGCGGCAAGCGCTTCCGCAGCTGTTGCCTGTGTCGGCAACGTCTGTTGGCACACGCACGAGCGCTATGAATATCCCGGGCACGCCCGCGTTGTTGTTCATGAAGACGGCTGGAAATGGGGCCGCCACGAACACTACCGTTGGCGCGAGCACGAGGGCCGCGGTTACTGGAACGGCCGGCACTGGACGAGTTGGTAACCAGGCCAGCTGTGCGCGGCTGAAAAGAGATTCAGAGGCCGCCTCGATGGGCGGCCTCATTTTCAAAGGCGCTTGCACCGACCAGCAAAAGGAAACACGGCGATGTCACTCGGAACAATCATCCTCATCATTCTCGTTATCGCACTGCTCGGCGGCTTCAGCGGACTGGGCGGCGGTCCGTTTTACGGGACCGGCTACTATGGCGGCGGCGGCCTCGGTCTCGTGATCGTCATCGTGCTGATTCTGGTTTTGCTCGGCAGGCTCTGACATCGACGCGGATTTGGAACTTTGATCCGCATCTCGGGTTAGACCCTCACGAAGCGAAATCTTTTTTTCAATGATGGAGAGTGTCATGGGCTTTGGACGAGGCGCACTTTTATGGCTGTTGGGAGTGCCACTCCCGATCATCATCATTCTCGCGCTCTTCATGCACCATTAGACAACACGATGGCGCGAAACCAGACCGCAGTGAAGCCGAACCGCGGCTGGATTGATGTCTCGGACAAGGAAATTGTGAAGCGCTGGGCAAAAAAGCTCGGCAAGACGCAGCAAGAAGTACTCGACGCGATCGACAAAGTTGGCAGCAACGCCGAAACCGTCGTGAAGGAATTGCGCGCCGAGAAAAATGCCTAGCGAACCCGCTCAATCATTTGCGAGGACTGGATAAATATTATGGCCAAGAAAAAGAGTTTCATGACCAAGGCCAATGCCCAGGTTATGAGGGCGGCGAAAACCGCGGCGAGCGTGGCTGCGGCAGCCGCCGTTGAATCGGTGATGCGATCCATCATGAAATCTCTCTCGACGGCCAAAAAGCCGGCAAAGCCAAAAAAGCGGCCAGCCGCGCGCAAATCCAAATCACGGCAATCTGCGTCGCGAAAACGGCGCCTGTAACGCCGGGCCCTCGGACAAAATGTTCGCGGCCGGCCTTGGCACAATCCCGCCGGAATCGCGGCAACCCACAGGGGCCGTTCAGCAAATTGCCTAAAATCACAATGATTCACTGATCCGTGATGCATCCTTGGGAACTGTGGCGGCGTACCTACGTTAATGCCTGGAACAGGGTGAACCTTTCGTCGAGACGGGGAGACGAATGAACAAGAGCCCCGGAGGACGTCGTTATGAACTGGTCGCTTTACACCGCCGACCGCACCACCCATCTCAAGATCGTGGTGGTCGGGCTTGCCGCTGCGCTGATGATCGCCGTGATCGGCATCTCCGCGCGCGAACTCAATCTCGGCACGGACATTATGACCGCGCAGAGCCCAACCGTGATCAAGGCCGGCGGACCGGTGGTTTTCACTGACCGTAGCGGCCCCACAGTCCGGTAATCCGTTCACGTTTATTCTTGAGCACCCCCGCACTTGACGCGCCGCACCTGCGGCGCGTTTTTTATGCCGTGGTCGAATCAAGGAAAATGACCGACAACCCAACGCTATGAAGCGCCATTCGCTCACCGTACGGCTCCAGGCCAGTCTTTGCGGCCTGCTCGTCGCCGGGCTGATGCTGGCCGGGCCCTCCGCGCATGCGCAAGGTGCACCGCCGAGCGCCGTGGCCATCGCCGACTACCAGGCAAAGCTTGCGCAATTTCAGGCCGCGCGCGCGCCCTATGAAGCCCAGGCCGCAGCCTATTGGGGCGCGATTGCCGAGAAGCGTCGCGGCCGCAATGTGAAACGCCGCGATCATCTGCCGATCACCCTGGACGATTATGTGCTGACGCAGCCACCGGTCTATGCCGGCCCGCCGCGTCCGGTTGATCCGCGCACGCCCGGCGCGCCGCCGCCGGAGCGGCCCGACATTCCCGTGGTCGCCGACTTCCTGCACAACGCCGCCGAGCAATTTGGCTTCGTGCCCGATCGGCCGGCCAGCGACCTCGACTTCAAACGCGCTTACGCGCGCGCTGCCCTTGCCGCGGGGCTCACCCGCGAACAGATCGTCGGCGTCTATGCCTTCGAAACCGGCGGCAACGGTGCCTACGACTCGCAGGCGGGGCTGGTGCCCTACCGGCCGGGCGCGCGCGCGATTTCACCGGCGATTGGTTACAACCAGTTGCTGAGCACAAATTCCGTATCGCTGCTCGCCGAGCACGGCGGGCGCCTGGCGGCCGCGTTGCGCCAGAAGGCCAACGCACTCACCGGCAACGCAAAAGTGGTCATGGAGCGTAAGATCGACGCGCTCAAGCGTATGATTGCGTTCAGCCGCACGGTGCCGGAGCGCTGGAGCGAGCAGGACCGGCTGGCCAAGACGACGGCCGGCGGCTACGGCATTCACGCCGCGGTGCTCGACATCGACATCGGCCCGCTGTTACAGGTGCAGAAGCTGATCAATTCGGTGCGCTTCGCGCGCGCCAAAGGCTACACGGCCGCACTAACCGCCGCCGAGCTGGAATTGATGAATCTGACCGGGGACAGCACCGGCCTGGACATGGTGACCATGCCGCAGGAATTGCGCACGCGCGTGCCGACCGCGAATTTCTTCCAGCAGCAGGGTTATGAACGCAATCCCGTGGCGCGGCGCACTGGCGTGGTGGCCAATCTCATTGCCGACATCGAAGCCAAGATGGGTCAAGGCGCGCAGGCGCAAGGCGCGCGCGAGCTGGCGGCGGCTTTTTAACTCGCGAGCCGCACCACGGCCTCGGTCAATTGTCCGCGCGGCTCGGCCAGTTCCTCAAGGATCGAAAAGTGATCGTGCCCCACAAGCGGCAGCAGCTCCGAGGGCAGGTTCGCGGCCTGGCGCGCCGCGTGATACTCGCATGATTGGCGCTGCAGCTCCGGCAACTCACCAGTCCCGTACGCGATCACCAGCGGGCCTGAGCGTGACGGCAGCTGCCGGATCGGGCTCAAAGCCGTCACTTCATCCGTAGTTAAGTTGAGCTTCTCATTCAGATAATTGAGCCGGCACGGCTCGATATCGAAAACCCCGCTGATCGCCAGTCCGGCGTCCGCCTCTCCATGGGCCATTGCCGTGAGGTGCCCACCCGCCGACCAGCCCGACAGCACGACCTTGCCGGCGGCCATCCCCCGCTTGGGGCCCTCTGTGCGTAGCCAGCGCACGGCGGACCGGACTTCGTCGACAATTTGCGTGAGCGTTGCCTCGGGGGCCAGCGTGTAGCCGACAAGAGCGACATCGATGCCACGCGCCATCGGCCCTACAGCCAAGCACGCATAGAACTCCTTGGCATTGCGTTGCCAGTAGCCACCATGAATGTAGACAAGAAGCGGCGCGCGGGCTGTGCCGCAGCGAAACACGTCGATGCGATTGCGCGGCCGAGGTCCATAGGTCAGATCGAGCAATTCGCCTTTCTCCGCCCGCATGCGGCTGCTGCGCTCGGTCCAATCGGCAAGCTTCTCGGCACTGTTCTTGACGGCCGCGCTGTTGTTGTAAGCCGCGTCAAGCTGGGCGCGCGTCATGCCGCGCCAGACGTTCTCATCCATGTCAAAGACCTGATCGGGTGGACCCTGCGGCCACCTTATATCAGGCCGCCTTGCGGCTGTGATGGCTATGCAGCTGCTCGGACAACTGGCGGCGCATATCGTTGAAATCCGGCGCCACAACATCACGCGGCCGCGCCAGAGAGACGGCGACCTCATTTTCGATCCGGCCCGGCCCCGGCGACATCACGACAATGCGGTCGGCGAGAAAAATCGCTTCTTCGATGGAATGAGTCACGAACAGCACCGTCAGTCCGGTGCGCTGCCAGATCTCCAGCAATTCGTCCTGCAGCCGTTCGCGGGTCATTGCGTCGAGCGCGCCGAACGGCTCGTCCATCAGCACGATCTCGGCGTCGTTGGCGAGCACGCGGGCGATCGCCACGCGCTGCTTCATGCCGCCGGACAACTGATGCGGATAGGCGTCAGCGAAACGCTGCAAGCCGACCAGCGAAATAAAATGCTCGGTCTTTTCCTTGATCTCTGCGGCCGGGAGTCCGCGCGACGCCGGGCCGAAGCGATGTTGCTGCGCACTGTCAGCCACGGAAACAGCCCATAGTCCTGGAATACCATGCCGCGCTCGGGACCGGGCCCCGCGATGGGCTTGTCCCACATCAAGGCCTGTCCGCGTGTCGGCGTCTCGAAGCCCGCCACGATGCGCAACAAGGTCGACTTTCCGCAGCCCGAAGCACCGATCAGGCAGACGAATTCGCCCTTGTGCACACGCAGATTGAGCGTCGCGCAGCGCCTCGATGCGTTCGCCCTGCAGCTCGAATTGCTTGCTCACGCCGCGCAGTTCGAGAATGGGATTGGCTGTGTCAGGCAAAGTTGGGACTCCAGCGCAGGAGGCGTCGACCGAGCATCATCACAAGACGATCGGAAATGAAGCCGGCGATGCCGATGACGATCATGCCGCAGATCACGATTTCGGTGCGCGACAGCTGGCGCGCTTCCATGATGATGGCGCCGAGCCCGGTCTGCACGCCGGTCATCTCGCCGACCACGATCACCACCCAGGCGAAGCCGAGGCCGAGCCGCAGCCCGGTGAAGATCGCCGGCAGGCTCGCCGGCAGCACGACGCGGAAGAATTGCGCCGTGCCTTGGCAGCCGAGCATGCTGGCGGCCTCGAACAGCCGCGGATCGACCGAGCGCACGCCGAATATGGTGTTGACCAAGATCGGATAGAACGCGCCGAGGCAGACCAGGAAAAAAGCCGAGCGCGGTCCGAGCCCGAACATGATCATGGCGAGCGGCAGCCAGGCCGTCACCGGGATCGGACGCAACACCTGCAAGGTCGGATCGAGCAAGCGGCGCACCGGCGGAACTCGTCCGATCAGCAGGCCGAGCGGCAGCGCGACCATAAGCGCGATCGCAAAGCCGCCGTAGACGCGGCTCAGCGAGGCCAACAAGTGGACATGCAAAGTGCGGCTGTAGGCGTCGTCATTGATCCCGCCGAAGGCGAGGTCGTAGAGCGCACGCGCGACTTCGACGGGCGGAGGGATGAGACTGTACTTCCGGCCATAGGTGGCGAAATGCCAGATGACCAGCACGACTGCCGGAAACAGTATGGCCAGCAGCGGATCGCGAAGGCGCGAGACGAGCGAGGGAGACGCCTGCGAAGCCGGCGCCGCCGGCTTCGAGGTTAAAGTTTGCGTCTGTGTCGTCTCGAGCGTGATGCTCAAGCCTGTTTCTCCATAGCTTCGACGAAGTGAGTGTCGACGAACGTGGCGAAGTCGGGCAACTGCTTGATCTGCTTCAGTGCAAGCATGTGCTCGGCGTAGGTCTTGGCCTGCTGGATCTCCTTCGGCCCGAATTTCCATGTCAGTTCGACATTCGGGATTGAAATCGCGATCGCTTCCTTCTTCTGCCCGAGCTTGGCCACCGCCATTGCCGCCATTTCGGCGGAATTTTTCATGGCGTATTCGGACGCCTGGCGGTGAATGCCGAGGATGACCTTGGTGAGATCCGGCTTGCTTGCCAGCGTGTCGCGGTGGGCACCGAACACCATGTTCAGCGACCCCATCGCCGTGCTGTAGGGATATTCGACCAGCTTGCCGACGCCGGACGCCAGGCTCACGCTTGGACCCGGCTCGGCGCCGACATAGGCGTCGATGTCGCCGTGGGCGAGCGCGAGGTGCATTTCACTGAAGAAGACGCGTACGGGCGTGATGTCGGCAACCGACATCCCTTCCATGTGCAGACGTTCGAAAATAAACACCTCTTGCGTCGAGCCCGGCCAGATGCCGACCTTCTTGCCTTTCAGGTCCTTGATCGAGCTGATCGAGGAATCCTTTGCGGCAATGACCGCCATACCCCGATTGCACGCGCTGGCGATGACGACGATCGGTTCGCCGGCGGCGGCGCCGAGGGTGGCCGCGGCGATGCCGAACATGCCGAAGTCGACCGATTTGGTGACGACTGCATTCTTGCCTTCGGCCGGGCTTTCGAACGGGATCACCTCGACTTTGTAGCCGGCCGGCGTGAACTTCTCGTAGAAATACGGCGCGATCGAGTGAATGAGCTTGAGTGCGCCCATCTTGATGACGGTTGTTTCCTCCGCGCGCACGACGGCGGGACCGGCGACGACGGCCGCGCCGGCGCCGATGAGGAATTCTCGACGACGGATCATGAAACGCTCCCTGGCTGTTTATGCAAAATAAACAGCAAGGACCATGCCAGCCGATAAATGGGGGATTCGCAGGCGTCGCCGGCGGCTGTGCTCAGATTACAGGCACCCAGGCCAAATTATTGGCAACTGGCACATCGACGGTGAAACGGCAAAAACTCAGCCCGCAACCGCTTCCGCCGCGTGTCCGGCGCCGGCCGCGCCGGTCGACAATCCGGTATCGGCGTGGAATTGACGCGCGATCGACGCGACAACGGCGTCGTTGCCGGCGGGTGCAAGGAAAGTGACGCCGAACGGCGTGTGGTCGGCATGCAGCACCGCCGGCACCGCCACGCCGCAAAGATCGAGTAGATTCACGAAATTGGTGTAGGTGCCGAGACGCGTGTTGAGACGGATCGGATCGGCAAGGACCTGTTCGCAGGTATAGACCGTCGGCGCGGTCGGAAGTGCCAGCGCGTCGACCTGACTAAAGATGTCGCCTGCCACGCGCCGCAATACCTCAAGCTTGTAAAATGCCTCGAATGCTTCCGTCGCGCGCGGCTTCGCACCTCCCGCAATAATCTCACGGGTCACTGGATGCAGCGCGTCAGGCTGAGTTTCGATTATGCGCCGTGCGGCAAGATAGCGCTCGGCGACCCAAGGTCCCTCGTAGAGCAGGCGCGCGGTCTCATAGAAGGGCTCGATATCGATTTCCGTGATTGAGTATCCGAGCCGCGAAAGCCTCGCTAATGCAGCGCCGTAGTCCAACGAAGCGCGTGTATCGCCGAAGAACAGCCGCTGGCTCATGCGGGGCACTCCGAGCGTGTACCCGCTCGTCTGCAATTCGAGCATGCCGAGAGATCGCTTACGCGAATACGGATCGTCTATGTCGTACCCCGCGATCGCGGTGAGAGCCGTCCAGGCGCCATCGATATCGGAGGCGAAAACCGACACGCAATCGAGCGTCCGGCAGGCTGGCACAACGCCGCGCGTCGAAACAAGTCCGAGGCTTGGTTTGATTCCGACGATGTTGTTCAACATGGCCGGCACCCTGCCCGACCCCGCGGTGTCGGTGCCCAGCGCAATCGGGACAATGCCGGCTGCAACCGCAACCGCCGACCCGGAGCTCGATCCACCGGGAATAAGGTCGCCGCGCAATGGGTTACGCGGCACCGGGTACGGCGTGCGCGTGCCTACAAGGCCGGTCGCGAATTGATCGAGATTGGTTTTTCCGATGACGATGGCACCGGCCCCTCGCAACTTTGCGACAGCCGTAGCGTCGGCCGCGGGCTGGTAAGTAAAGGCCGGACACGCGGCAGTCGTCGGAAGGCCGGCGACATCAATATTATCTTTGACCGCGACCGGAACACCGGCCAGCGGGCCCTTGGCACGTTCGCCCGACAGGCTCCTGGCTTCACCAGTGACCTCGTCTTCGCCGCGCAAGGTGATGAATATGCCGGGGTCGGCGAGCGCTCGTATACGCTCGTAGCAACGCTTGATCGTTTCCGCGGGTGTAGCGGTGCCGTTGCGATGTCCCTTGAGAATTTCAGCGACTGTCTTGACCATCAGTGCCGATCATAGCGATCCCGCGCCGGCACCGGTAGACGGCATGTGGCGCGGCAAGCGCGCGCCAATACGCAGCGACGTTGCAAGGCTACACAGCTATGCGGCACCTGCTAGCGTTGGTCGCCGGCAATTTCCTCGACCAGATCGACGACACGCCGCCGCAGCTTCGAGTCCTTGATATTGGTGAAGGCCTTGGTCAAGGCCAGGCCGTCGGAACTCGAGAGGAAGTCGGAGACATAGTCGGCGACCGGAGCTTTCGAGGATCCATCTTCGTTTTGCTTGGCCCCCGACACGCCCTCAAAGAAGAACGCCACCGGCACTTTGAGGATTTGCGCGATGTGCTGGAGCCGGCTGGCGCCAATGCGGTTTGTCCCCTTCTCGTATTTCTGAACTTGCTGAAAGGTCAGGCCGAGTTTTTCACCGAGTTTTTCCTGGCTCATCGCCAGCATGAGCCTGCGCATGCGAACGCGCGATCCGACATATTTGTCGGTGGGGTTCGGAGCCTTCTTTGCCATCATCTGGATGTACCGCAACGGTGAGTTGTTAAGAGGACTTTGGGTTCAGAAATGGCGAAACAAGGATAAGTTGCGCCGAACCAAAGTACATCGCAACGTGCACGTGCTGTCATTAAAGCAGCGCCGCGTTTTTGTTAGATGGCATCTAACAACGCAGCGCGCCGTAAACTTGTAATGATCCGGCTCGCGGGTGTCGGCCCACGCCGCCCACGATTGTGTACGATCGCCTGCGCTCGATGCGCCGCGCCTAACCGTTTGTCAGGAGATCCAAGGCCTGCCGTGCGGCAGGCCATTGCAGCTCAGGCCGGCGCGCCGCCAGCGGTAAAGCGCAACGCCGCAATGCGGTCGAGCTCAGTCTGCTCGCGCGCATTCTCTTCGGCCTTTTCGCGCTGCTGGTCGCGCTCGTCGAGCATCTCGACCTTCTTGAGTTCCTCGAAGGCCTCGCCCAGCGCCGCCTTGGCGTCATCGAGCTGGACGCGCAACTCGTCGGTGGAGTGCCTGAGGTTCTCGCGCCGCGTGGTCGCGGCCTTGGCGTAGGTCGGATAGGCGAAATGAGCGGGATCGTGGATGCCCGCGCGATCCTGCTCGACCTTGATTTCGCGCTCGAGCTCGGCCGCAATACGATCGAACTCGGCGATCATCGCCTCGATCTGGGCGACCTTTCGCCGTTTCTCGTCGACCTGAAACTTCTTCAGACGAATGAGGGTTTCGCGTGACTTCATCGACTAGGTACTCCCCGAAGCCCCCGAATAGACGGCCGCGACTGGACGATGCCAACAGGGCCGCGCGCCGGTATTCCGGACCAATCTGGGGGACTGTGCCCCAATAACGTTAGTTTTGTGTTTCTTCGCCCCGCAAAATTCTCTCTAACCGCAGATACCCCTCCGCCATACTCGTTGCTTCTTCCTTACTTTGCGCCAGGAAGGCCTCCAGGGGCTTGTGCAGGGCAATCGCCTCGTCGACCTCGGGGCTCGAACCCGTCCGGTAGGCGCCCAGACGGATCAATTCCTCCATGTCCGAATAGGTGGCCATGACCTGGCGCGCCCGGTTGATGGCCGGGAGATAAGCCGGGTCGGCGGCCCGCGGCATGGTGCGGGAAATGGACTTGAGGACATTGATGGCGGGATAGCGGCCGCGCTCGGCGATAGCGCGCTCCATGACGATATGGCCGTCAAGAATGCCGCGGACCGCATCGGCCACCGGCTCGTTGTGGTCGTCGCCGTCGACTAGCACGCTGAACATGCCGGTGATCGTGCCCTTCTCCGTCCCCGGGCCCGCCCGCTCCAGCAGGCGTGGCAGTTCCACGAAGACCGTCGGCGTGTAGCCCTTGGCGGTCGGCGGCTCGCCGGCGGACAAGCCGATCTCGCGCTGGGCCATGGCGAAGCGCGTGACAGAGTCCATGAGAACCAGCACATCCTTGCCGAGGTCGCGGAAGTACTCCGCGATGGCAAGTGTCAGGTAGGCGGCCTGGCGGCGCATCAACGCCGGCTCATCGGAAGTCGAGACAACCACCACCGAGCGCGCAAGGCCCGCAGCGCCAAGGTCGTCCTGCAGGAACTCCTGCACCTCGCGGCCGCGTTCGCCGACGAGACCGATCACCGAAATATCGGCCGACACGTTGCGCGCCAGCATGGACAGCAGCACCGATTTGCCCACGCCGCTGCCCGAGAAAATGCCCATGCGCTGGCCGCGGCAAACGGTGAGGAAGGTGTTGAGGGCGCGCACGCCGAGGTCGAGCGGCTCGCCGACCCGCATTCGAGCATGCGCCGGCGGCGGCGAACTGCGGTAGGGATAGGGCGCCGGGCCCGGCGGCAGCGGCCCCTGCCCGTCGATCGGTTCGGCGCGCGCATTCACGACGCGGCCCAGCCAGCGCTCGGACGGGCGGATGGCACCGGCCGCGCTGGAAACCACCGCCCGACAGCCGCGCCGCACGCCATCGAGCGCCGCGAACGGCATGGCGAGCGCATGGCCGCCCGAGAAGCCGACAACCTCGCAAGGGATCGACCGGCCGGCGCCGGTCTCGATGGTCAGCCGCGCGCCGACCGACATGGCATGGATCGGCCCAGCGACTTCCACCATCAGTCCGCGCACGGAGACGACGCGGCCGTAGATCTCGACCCCGTCGATGTCGACGATTTGCTCGGCAAGAGCTTTCACGGTTGCCCCTTCATCGTCTCGGTGGCTGGCCGTAATGGCAGGCCGCCACCTTCTCGCGACAGGGCCGCCATAAACCCGTCCTTAGGCTTACCGGTCCGGCGGCTCCGTTAACTCGGTGTTTACCCGCGTCGTTAATCATTGGGTCATTCGTCCACGGGACTCAGGCTTATGAATCGCCCAGCCAGGACGGAAGGGGCAAGTCTTCAGAGTCGGTTAGGCCCGACTCTTAAACTAGGGCATTAGACTGGACGTGGCCAAAAAACCACTCTCTGGCAACATCTTACGCCGATTCGGGCGCTTCTGCCTACGGCGCGCTTGCACGGGAGAATCAGGTTTTGTTAACCATGGCTCGATAGTGTCGATTCGGTTTGTCCCACCGCGTTTTTTTTCAAACTCGCCGCGATTTTGCGGCGTGACCCAAGGGCCCGGTTGCGGCGAGAAGGGGACTTAAATGCGCGTTCTACTCATTGAAGACGACAGCGCGACCGCACAATCCATCGAGCTGATGCTCAAATCCGAGAGCTTTAACGTCTATACGACGGATCTCGGCGAAGAGGGCGTCGACCTCGGAAAACTCTACGATTACGACATCATCCTGCTGGACCTGAACCTTCCCGACATGTCGGGTTTCGAGGTTCTGCGCTCCCTGCGGGTCTCAAAAGTTAAGACGCCGATCCTGATCCTTTCCGGCCTCGCCGGCATCGAGGACAAGGTCAAAGGCCTGGGCTTCGGCGCCGACGACTACATGACCAAGCCCTTCCACAAGGACGAGTTGATCGCCCGCATCCACGCGATCGTTCGCCGCTCCAAGGGCCATGCACAGTCGGTCATCAATACCGGCGATCTCGTCGTCAACCTCGACACCAAGACGGTCGAAGTCGGCGGCCAGCGTGTCCATCTCACGGGCAAGGAATACCAGATGCTCGAGCTGCTCTCCTTGCGTAAGGGGACGACGCTCACCAAGGAGATGTTCCTCAATCATCTCTATGGCGGCATGGACGAACCCGAGCTCAAGATCATCGACGTCTTCATCTGCAAGCTGCGCAAGAAGCTCGCCAACGCCTCCTCCGGAAAAAACTATATCGAGACGGTGTGGGGCCGCGGCTATGTGTTGCGCGAGCCGACAGAGGCCGACGAAAGAATTCCGGCGTAAGCCAGATTTTCCCCCGCGTGGCGTTGTGATTGAGCCTTCGGGCTCTCTCCCATCCAAACTCAAACCCCGCCAGGACGGCGGGGTTTTTTTATTCAATCCCGCTCCGCCTACTGTTGCGGCCGCATCAGCTGGGTAATCACGTCTTTGAGCGTGGTCAGATTGAACGGCTTGGTCATGAAAAAATTGGCGCCGGCCGCCATCGCGGCTTCGGCATGCTGGGCCTCGGAGCTCGCCGACATGATGACCAGCGGGACGCTGCGGATTTTCGGATCGGCGCGGATTTCCCGCACCAGTTCCAGGCCGTTCATGCCCGGCATTTCACGGTCGGTGATGACGAACAGGAAGGATTTCTCGCGCAGCTTCTGCAGCGCGGTCGGTCCGTCATGAGCCGTTTCGATGTTGGTGAAGCCGCATTTGCGCAGCATCCCGTCCACGATGCGGGTCATCGTGTTGAGGTCGTCGACGACCAGCACCGGATCGACATAGTCGACCAATGGTAGATCTCCCCCTTCGGGCCATGCTTGCCAGCGGCAAACCCCCACGTGCGCCCAAAGGGCGCGCCAGCCCGGTCGCGTCAATTTACATGATTCGTCCGCATGACGAGACGAACCGCCATAAAAACCGGATAATATTTACAGACGCGGAATATTCGCCGCCGCGCCTTTTGCGGCCGCGAAGCGGATCACGTTATCGGTGCCAGCCTGGGAATTACGTCCATTGGGCACGTACAGCCCTCGCCTGTCGGCAAGCGGCTTAAAAGCGTCCGTCAGGCCGATCACGGTCTCGGCCGCACCGAGAACCAGATACCCGTCGTCCGCCGTCTGGCGCGCCATGCGGTTGAGCACAGCAACCTTATTGTCCTGGTCGAAGTAAATCAGCACGTTGCGGCAGAAAACAATGTCGAAAGTGCCGAGCGGCGAGAAATCATTGAGCAAATTGAGCGTGCGGAACTGCACCATGCTGCGCAGCTCGGGCGCCAACTGCCAGGATTTGCCCTGCTGGCTGAAGAACTTCACCAGCAATTGCACCGGCAAACCGCGCTGCACCTCGAACTGGCTGTAGATGCCCGCCTTCGCCTTCTCCAGAACTTCGGACGCCAGATCCGTGGCGACAATCTCGAAACGAAAGCCCGCGGCCGCGGCGCCCATGCCCTTGATCAACATGGCCAGCGAATAGGGCTCCTGGCCCGTCGAGGCGGCGGTACACCAGATGCGGATGCGCTTCTCGCGTGCGCGCGCGGCAAGCAAAGCCGGCATCATGGTGTCGCGGAAATGGTCGAATGGCAGCTTGTCGCGGAAGAAGAAGGTTTCGTTGGTGGTCATGGCTTCGACCACTTCGGCGATGAGGGCGGCCGGTGATTTGCTCCGCAGCCGCTCGATCAGCTCGCCCAAAGTATTCATGCCATGGCGGCGCGCCACCGGTACCAGCCGGCTTTCGGCCAGATATTGCTTCTCGGCCGCCAGCACCAGGCCGGAGCGCTCCCGCAACAGCCTGCGCAGGTAGTCGAAGTCCTGGGGGGTCACGCGCGCTCCCCGGTAAACAGGCGGGTGATCTTGCCGGCGATCTCGGGCAGCGGCAGCACGGCGGAGCACAGGCCGGCATTGGTCACCTGGCCCGGCATGCCCCAGACCACGCTGGTTGCCTCGTCCTGCGCCATGACATGACCACCGGCCGCGACAATGGATTTGGCTCCGGCGAGCCCGTCAGAGCCCATCCCCGTCAGCACGAGAGCGAGCACTTTGCTGCCCCAGACCTCGGCCGCGGAGGCAAACAGCGGATCGACCGCCGGTTTGCAGAAATTCACCAGCGGGCCATCCTCGATCACAATCACGGCGGCGTTGTCGCGGCGCGCAACCGTCATATGCTTGCCGCCGGGCGCGAGATAGATGACGCCGGCGGTGATTTCTTCGCCATCGACCGCCTCGCGCACCGGGCGCTTGGCGATGCGAGCGAGATGCTCGGCGAGCACGGCCGTGAACGTCGGCGGCATATGCTGGGTGATCAGTACCGGCACCCGCTGGAGCACGCTGTCGAGCTGGGCGACCAGCGCGTTGAGGGCCTGCGGGCCGCCGGTCGATGATCCGATCAGCAGCACGCGCGGCGGCATCAAGGGCATCGGGCGCAGTGTCACCCGTGGCGGCGGGGCCACCTCCTCCGCCGGCAAAGGCGGAACAATGGACGGCGCGTGCTTTGGTTCAGTGTGGCGGCGCGCGGATTCGGCGGTCGAGCGCAGGCGCTTTGCGCGCAGGCCGAGTTGGCGGATTTTTTCGATCAGGTCACGGCGGAAGGCCGTCGACGCGCTGACTTCGCGATTGCTTCCCGGTTTCGGAATGTAGTCGGCGGCGCCGAGCGACAGCGCCCGCAAGCTGATCTCGGCGTTCCGGCGCGTCAACGTGGACGCCATGATCACGACGAGGTCGTGCTTTTTCTCGAGCAACAGCGGCAGCGCCGCAATGCCGTCGAGCTCCGGCATATCGACATCGAGCACGACCACGTCGGGGTCGACGCGCTCGAGCTGGTCTACCGCCTCGCGGCCCGTGCGCAGCGTGGCGACAACTTCAAGATCGGGTTCCGATTCAACCCAGCGGGCAAACAACCCGCGCACGACGACGGCATCGTCGACGAGCATGACGCGTATTCGGCGGCTGACTGCTGCCGCACCGGACGACGGAGAAACCACGAGGTTCATTGGACTTTCTGGCTTTACTGACCGTTACCTTCTGGTTCGGCGCTGCAGCGATCAGATCAGCCCGACTTCCTGGAACTTGGCCTCGACGATTTCCTTGTCGAACGGCTTCATGATGTATTCGTTGGCACCGGCGTGCAGAGCACGCGCGATATGCGCAACGTCATTCTCGGTGGTGCAGAAGACCACTTTCGGGGCATCGCCCCCCGGCAGCCGGCGTAGCGAGCGCAGAAACTCGTAGCCGTCCATCTTCGGCATGTTCCAGTCGAGAAGGATTGCCTCCGGCAACTGCCGGCGACACGCCTCAAGCGCCTGCTCGCCGTCCTCGGCTTCCACGATCTGGAATTCGAGTCCTTCGAGAATGCGTCGCGCCACCTTGCGAATGACGCTGGAGTCATCAACAACCAAACAAGTTTTCATCGTACAGCCTCGTTGTGTTCGCGCCTAACTACGAATCCTTCACGCTTCAACCGCGTCATGCCGCGGCCGCCTTCACTGCAATGTCGAGCACGCGGTCGACATCGAGAACCATCAGGAGTTGTCCATCGAGCCGGTGGATGCCGGTCGATACGCTTGCGAGCCGCGGATCGAGATTGGTCGGATTTGGCTCGCACGCCTTAATGTCGAGTTTGAGGACCTCGCCGACATTGTCGATCAGCAGGCCGTATGATTCTCCGCGCGACTCCACGCCGACCGCCATCGCGGGGCTGCTTTCGTCGCGCTGACCGAGGCCGAGCCGGCATCGCATATCGACCAGCGTCACGATACGGCCGCGCAAATTGAGCACCCCGGCGATCTCCGCCGGCGCCAACGGCACGCGCGTCAATCGCTCGGGTGCAAAAACGTCCTGCACGCGCAGGATCGGCAGGCCAAACAGCTGGCCACCAATCATCGCGGTGACATATTCGTGCAGGTTATGGTCGGCGGTTTCACTCATGGTTTGCCTGTCATGCCGCCCGACCGACGTCGGTCTGTTCCTTGAGCGCCGCGATCAAACCCTGCCGGTCGAACTTGGCGACATAATCGTGGAAGCCGACCCGGCGGCCGCGCTCGATCGCTTCGGCCGACACAACCGAGGACAGCGCGATCACCGGCAAATCGGCGGTGCGGGGATCGGCGCGCACGATTTCGGCGAACTGGAAGCCGTTCATCTCCGGCATTTCGATGTCGGTGATCACGACATCGAACGCGCGGCCCTCTTTGAGCGTGGCCAGCGCGTCATGCGCCGAACTGACCGCGGTCACCACATAGCCTGCGGCCTGCAACACCGGCGTGAGCATATTGAGGAAGAACGGCGAGTTGTCGACCAGCAACACGGAGCGCGCGCGGTGCTGCACCGCCTGCTCCTTGCGGCGGAACCAGTCCTCGAATGCGAGCGGCAGGAAGTGGCCGACATCGATGATCTCGGTGGCCTGGCCGCGAATGATGGCCGAGCCGAGCACGCCCGGATTGTCGCTTGCGACCTGGATATCGAGGTTGTCATCAACGATGTCGACAATCTCATCGACCACGAGCGCCATCGAACGGCTGCCGTCGGAAAAGACCAACAGAGACTGGGCGCCCTCGGCCTTTACCCGGACATCGTCGCTCATGCTGATGAGCGGCATCAGATGACCGCGGTACTGCACCATATGGCGGCCATTCGAGAGCTCGATCTTGTGCGCATCGATTTCCTCAAGCCGCGTGATGAGTGACAGCGGCACGGCCTTGGGCTGGCTCGACCCGGCGCGGAATACCAGAAGTGACGTGCTCGCCTCGCCGGATGCAGCATCACGGCCGTCCGTTGGCTGCGCGGCGTCCAGTTGCGAGGCAACGGCATTTCCGAAGGCCTGCGCTACGCCGTTCGGATCGATGATCATGATCACCGATCCGTCGCCGAGAATCGTGTTGCCGGAAAACAATGCAATGTGACGCAACTTGCTCGACATCGGCTTGACGACGATTTCCTCGGTGTGAAACACGCCGTCGACGACGATCCCGAAAGTCTGGCTACCAACCTGCGTGACGACGATAAAGCCGCCGTTGATATCGCCGGCATCCTTTTCGAGGCCGAGCAAATGGGTCAGGCCCACCAGCGGGAGGAGCTTGTCGCGCAGCCGCAGAACTCTTGTATCCTTGATGCGCTCGATGCGGTGCTCGCTGCCGGTGCGGGCACGCACCAGCTCAATCACTGACAGCTGCGGAATGGCGAAGCGGTGACCGCCCGCCTCCACGATCAATGCCGCGACGATGGCGAGGGTGAGCGGAATCTTGATGGTGAAGCTCAGTCCCGCGCCGGCAACCGACTTCACGTCAATGGTGCCGCCGATCTGATCGATATTGTTGCGCACCACGTCCATACCGACGCCGCGGCCGGAGACGTTGGTGACTTTCGCGGCCGTGGAGAACCCGGGCGCGAAGATGAATTTGTGAACCTGCGCTTCCGACAATTTTTCAGCTTCGATTTCGGAAACCAGGCCCTGCGCAATGGCTTTGGCCTTGATGCGCGCCGTGTCGAGCCCGCGGCCGTCATCGGAAATCTGGATGATGATGTGGCCGCCCTCGTGATAGGCCGAAAGACGGATCCTGCCGCCCTCTGGCTTGCCGGCGGCGCGGCGCTGCTCGGGAGTCTCGAGGCCATGGTCCGCCGAATTGCGAACCATATGCGTGAGCGGATCCTTGATCAGATCGAGCACCTGGCGATCGAGTTCGGTCTCGGCGCCCTGCATCTCCAGCTCGATGTGTTTGCCGAGCTCATTGGAAAGGTCGCGCACGACACGCGGAAGTTTTTGCCACGCATTTCCGATGGGCTGCATGCGCGTCTTCATCACGCCTTCCTGCAGCTCCGCCGTAACATTCGAAAGACGTTGCAGCGGGGTCTTGAATTCTGATTCCTCGTGGCGGCGCACTATCTCGAGCAGCTGGTTACGCGTGAGCACCAGCTCGGACACCATCGTCATAAGCTGTTCGAGCGTATCGACAGTCACGCGAATGGATTGATTGGCATTCTTTGTGCCGTCGTCATCCTTGGCGGGCGCATCGGCGGGTGCCGGCGCAGGCTTGGCCGGCTTTACAGCCGGCGGGTCGACCGGCGTTTCACGAAACGCGCGTTCGAGGTCGTCGAGCGTGTCCTCATCCGGCCGCAGCGGGCGTTCCAGAGTCTGGGTAACAAGCGTCCCGACGGTGTGCTGCGGGTCCGCGCGCGGGGCCGGCGATCCGACCCATTCCACCATCTGCTCAAGTTCGGCAATCAGATCGGTATCGCCACCTTCCGGTTCGCGCTGCTCGCGCTCAAGCGATTCCAGAATCGTCTTGATGCGGTCGATGGTGGCAAGAATGAGTGTCACAGCCTCGCTCGACGCGGGCGCGCCGTCACGAAACTTGCCCATCAGCGTTTCGGCGGCATGCGCGAGGGCTTCCAGTCGCGGCAAGCCGAGGAAACCGCAGGTGCCTTTGATCGTGTGAACGAGGCGGAAAATGTTGTCGAGGATCTTGGCGTTGTTCGGATCCTGCTCAAAACGCACGAGCTCGACGTCGACCACGTCGAGACTTTCGTTCGTCTCGGTGACAAATTCCCTCAGCAGGTCGTCCATAAAAAACGCCTTCATCGACGGGCTTCGGCCCGTCCATCGCTTTCCGTCGGAAGCGCGGCCAGTGTGTCGTTGAAGCGTTTAATTTTGGTTGCGTAATACCGAGACGGCGCGCGCCGTTAACCGGTCATTAACCGCCGGGGAACGCACCCGGGCGCGACCTACTGCGCGGTGACGACGACCGTTTCGCCGACCATCTCAATGGCCGCCTTGATGCCGCAAGCCTTGGCCAGGAGACCGGCGTAGTAAGGCTGAATGCGATGGGCATCGAGGCCCTCTGCCCCGCTCTCGCCGGTGAGCAAAGGCGGAACCGCGGGCGGAACTTTGGCGTTCGTGCCGGCAGCACTCACCTTGAAGCCCATCGTGTCACCCGAGCCGATGGGCTCAACCGTCAACGTGCCGCCACGCGGAATGGACTGGCCCGCGATCAGAAGCATATTGAGCAGCAATTTGACCCGGTTCTTGGCCAGCAGCGCCCGCGGAAGGCTCCAGGTCAGCTTCGTTTTTTCATCCTCAAGAAAGCCGCGCGCGATGCTCTCGGCGTCGCCGAGGTCAATCTGGGCGCCAGCGGAACCGGCCGCACCGAACGCTATCCGGCAAAACTGCAACTTGGCCGAGGCGGTGCCGGCGCTCCTTTTTATCAGGTCGAGCGCAAACTCCTTGGTCGCCTCGTCTTTTTCTTCTTCCAGCACTTCCAACCCGTTGACGATGGCGCCAACCGGGCTGATCAGATCGTGACAGACACGCGAGCACAGCAAGGCCGCAAGATCGAGGGCATCAATAGGTGATCCAGACATAGACTAGTCTCCGCTGGGCATGCAGGCTGCGCGGATCGGCGAATCAATGACAACGCCGACTTGGCCCGGGTGATACACCGCACCCGCACGACCGCCAAGGAGGACCGGCAGGTCGGCAAAAGGATATGGAATAAAAAGGACGCGGAATTTGATGCCGGGTTCCGAAATTCTGCCAGCCGACGCGGTCAGGTTGCTGGATGATTTGACCGGGATTATTGCGCATGCGTGCGCGGAAATTCGCACGGTTTCGCCAGTGACCGTGGTGCAGCGGATCAAACCCGACCGATCTCCGGTTACAGTCGCCGACGAGCTTTCCGAAGCGACAATTCTGCAGGGTCTGGCGCGGTTGCTGCCGGGCATACCCGTCATTGCCGAGGAATCGGCCAGCGATAAGCCCATCGCGGGTCTCGACAAGAGTTTCGTGATTGTCGATCCGCTCGATGGAACACGCGAGTTTATTGCCGGCCGCGACGAATTCACCGTCAATCTTGCCATTGTCACCCGCGGCGTGCCGATTGCCGGCATTATCGCGGCGCCGGCACGCGGGCAGATCTGGCGCGGCGTTGTCGGTGAGCGGGCCGAACGGCTGCGGCTCTTGGCGGACGGCGCCGAGGATGCGCGGGCAATTCACACGCGCCGCTGGCCGGACCAGGGCGCCGTCGCCGTTGTCAGCCGTTCGCACTTCGACAGCGCCACCGACGCGTTTCTTGCCTCGCTGGGGCCGCTCACGCGTCACGCCGCCGGTTCGGCCATAAAATTTTGCCATGTCGCAGAGGGCACCGCGGACGTCTATCCGCGCCTCGCCACCACCTGCGAATGGGATGTCGCCGCAGGGCATGCGCTTGTCGCCGCGGCGGGCGGCAAAGTCATGAGCCCGCAAGGGTTGCCGTTGGCATACGGCCGCGCCAAAGAAATTTTTCGTGTGCCCGCATTCATCGCGTGGGGAGATGCGGCAAAGGCTGCTTCGATCACGGCCTGACGGCGAGTTAGTGATTCAATGTCCGATTGCGCGCGCCACGCCGGGCCATTTTCGTTCAGCCGTATCGATGATGCGGCCCGGATCGGCGAGAAAGGCTGCGCGCGCTTTCTCGCTATAGAAGAGATAGAGTCGCTGACCGACCACGACCCAGATCAGCGGATGTCCCCGGACGGACCGGTCGCTGCCGATGGCGACGGGGTCATAGCCACCAAAACGCGGCGCGTAGACCTCGGGGTGCGCGGCAAAGGCCCCGCGGTTGCCTTCATTGGTGAAGCGCCAGACCACCCCGTCGAGATTGAGTTCGAGTTCAGGGCGCCCAAATTCCGCCTTGCTCTCTGTAAAATAGGCGACCGGGTCGAACCCGCTGATGGCGAGACCCGTGTTCCGATTGACCGCCAGTTGATTGTCGGTCGCGGCTCTTATCTCCCGGGGTGCAAAAATACCGCAGCCCAAGGCGACCCCAAGGAACACCCGGAGGCATATCCGAAGGAGTAGCCGGAGCGATATTGGCGGCTTCCGTTGCTGCCGTGGTGCAGTCATAGTTCTCAGCGACGTTAAAATGATTCGGGACGAGACGTCCGCGGCCACAATAGCGCGGCCGGCGTGAGCATCCGGTTAAACGGGGCCTGAGGCCTCACCACCCAATGGAGCATATGATGCGCGCGATCTTGCGCTTTGCGGCGTTGGCCCTTTGCCTCATCACCCTTGCTCCGGTCCCGGTGGCCGCCCAAAACCCGCCGCCACCGCCACCACCCCGTGCCCAGCAACAGCCCGGTACGTTCACACCCGGTGAACTCGTGCGGGAAGGCCACCGCTTCTTCGGCAGCGTGTCGCGCGGACTGGCCCAGATCGTGGAGACGGCCGTCAGCCGCTGGGGGCAACCGAACGGCTACGTGCTCGGTCAGGAAGGCAGCGGCGCCTTCGTGGTCGGCCTGCGTTATGGCGACGGGAAGCTCTATACTAAGAATGCCGGCGACCGCCGCGTGTTCTGGGAAGGCCCCTCCGTCGGATTCGACACCGGCGGCGAAGGCGCACGTACAATGATGCTGGTTTACAATCTGCCGGCCACCGAAGCCATCTATCAACGCTTCGGTGGCATCGACGGCTCTGCCTATTTCATCGGCGGCTTTGGCATGACCGCGCTCGCGTCCGGGAACATAATCGTGGTCCCGATCCGTTCAGGGGTCGGATTGCGGCTTGGCGCCAATATCGGTTATCTCAAATTTACGCCGCGGGCGACGTGGAATCCGTTCTGATCGCCGCCACATTTACGACCTTTCCTGCACAAACCCGCGGAAATGCTTTGGCCCGCGACGCCGCGCCTGCTTTAGGCTAGTCTGAAAGGCGAGCCGGGCGGGATCCGGCCGTGGGATCTGAAGTCAATGCGAGTGAGTGAGTTGGAGGCGTATGTTTCATGATTGAACCGATCATGTATTTCGGGATCGGGTTTCTTGTTGCTGCTCTGATCGGACTTGTTGTCGTCCCTCTTGTCCATGGCCGCGCCGTACGACTGACAATGCGCCGGCTTGAAGCCGCAACGCCGTTGTCGATGGCTGAAATCCAGGCTGACAAGGATCAGCTGCGCGCCGAGTTCGCGATGTCGACACGGCGTCTGGAAATGAGCGTCGAACAACTCAAGACCAGGAGCACAAGCCAGCTTGCCGAGCTCGGCAAGAAGGGCGACGCCATCAATCGTCTCAAGGTCGAATTGGGCGAAAAGTCCGCCGCGATCTTCGCGCTCGAGGCGCGCGACAAGTCGCTGCGCGACCAATTACGCGCCACTGAAGAAGAATTCGCGGTCAAAACCAACATCATGCACGAGGCGCAGCGTGCGCTGTCCGACAAACAGGCAGAGCTGACGAAGCTCACGGGCGAACTCGACGAGCGGTCGACACTGGCCGACTCCCAGAAGGTCGAAATCGTCGCGTTACGGACGCAGGTCGACGCGCTCAAGGAACGGCTGGACGGCGCCGGCCACGAATTAAAGGCGGTCGAGGACCGGCGCGACGCAGAACGGGTCGAATTGAAGGCGGCCGCCCAGGAATTGCTGGAAGAACGCGGCCGGGTGCAAAATCTCGCGCGCCGCGTTACCGAACTTGAGCAGCAGCTGGTGGCGCAGACCAAGGAAGCGGAAATCCTCGGACGCCGCGCCCAGGATCTCGAAAGCCGTCTCGGCGAGCAATCGCGGTTACTCAACCAGAGCGAATTCGAGCTCAAGCAATTGCGTCAGGACATGGAAGCCGCACGCAAAATCGAGAGCGACCTGCGCACCGCCATCATCGAGATCGAAGGCCGCTCGAATTCCGGCGCCCAGAAACTAAAGACCGAGAACGTTCAATTGCAGGCCGAGGTTGCGCACACGCGCGAGGAACGCGACCGTCTCGCCCGCGAACTCGGTTCCCTGAAACGCGAAACGGAAGAAACCTGGGCATCGGAGCGCGTGGAAAATTCCCTCTTGCGCGAGCGCATCAATGATGTCGCCGCGGAAGTCGCCCGCCTCGCCTCAGCGCTGGAAGGACCCAACTCGCCGATCGAAGCGTTGCTCGCCGCCGAAACGTCACACGACCGGGTCAGCGGCGCGACCGCGCCCGGCGCCGTCGCCATCGGGGAATTGCCGGCCGGCAATCTGGCCGACCGCATTCGCGCGCTGCAAACGCATGCCTCACGCCTGGGCCAAGGCGACGATCCGAAAACACGCAACTAGCGGGCCGGCGGCCGGCCTTCGCTTGACACCTCTCCGAGGCACTCATTATATCGCGCGTCCGCCAATGGCCGGGCGCTTAGCTCAGCGGGAGAGCGTTCCCTTCACACGGGAGAGGTCGTAGGTTCGATCCCTACAGCGCCCACCATGGAATCAGTGGGTTAGCTGAGGCGACGACCGCGCCGGTTTATTCCGACAGCACCGCGACAGCACCGAGCCCCGGTTGCGTGCGTGAATACGACGCACCCGTTCCCTGCCACCCCCCAAACGCCGTCGCGAGAGCAGTCGCAATGCAGCCAGACAAAATTTTTAGCGCAGGAAGTTTGATCATGTCCGCTTTACCCCTAAAAGCGGACATGTGCAGTGCACCAGCATATGTCCGCTAGGTGCCAATAGCGGACATAGTGAGCGGCACCGCTCCGCAAAGCGTTCGCCCGAGGTTTCCCGGCCACGTACCAAATTGACTCAGGCGGCTCGCTTCCGTTTCCTGCTGTCGCCGCGACATCGGCTGTCAATTGTCACAAGCAATCATCCGACGGATGTTTGCAATCAAGCAGCTGTTGATTACGCAAACCGGTCATGCGTTTTAAAAGAGTGGTACGAAATGTCGCATCGAGTGGGATCGATGTGGACAAACTTTAATTTGTTCGAAGCTGTGATTTGAAAATACGATCAGGGCCAACTCTGCTCTCCCAAGCACGGCCTCATCTCAAAATGGTCCGCTCTCGGTTCTGACAACCCATTGTCGCCAATAAGGGACGTCCCGGCGTCAAGTTCCAAAACTCTGGCTCGAAATGACAAGACCGATCCGAAGCCAATTGTTTTAAGGCAGCAATCAAAACAACAACGGGAGGCTGCCACGAAAGCCGAAAATGATATCCCCGCGCTTTTAGAATTGTTGAAAATGGAAGCCGCGCGATGGCCACATCCTGAACCTAGCGAGGTTTCAGAAAGCGACTTATTCCACCGCGATCAAACCTTGCTTGAAATGTGGCCGGAAGCCTGCCGACGCACCGGCGTCGGAAGGCGTGAATTTCCGCAAGGAGTAATCAAACTCTGGAAACGAAGATTGGGCCGGGCGAATTGAAAGTCTGCGCGGCACCGCCCCCGGACCCGTAGACAACTTGAGCCGGATGTCCGCTTTGGGTCAAAAGCGGACATGTGCAGCGCACAAGCCGATGTCCGCTTAGTGCCAATAGCGGACATAGATGCTACCGCCTCTTGCTTCCGTACATTGTTACTAGGCACACTAACCACACTGTCATCAGCGGGGGCGAGGATGATCGTAAACTTTAATCCTGAGGTCATGTATCAACCGAAAGAATGGCATGAAGCATACGCCATTCTTGCCAGCGGCGGCGCGGTGATCGCTGGTCTCCTAATCGTCGCGACAGCGGTTCGCGCAAATCAAATATTGTCCTCGCTACATTGGCGATTGCGCGCTCGAAATTCTACTTTGAGCATGGTCACTATCATGATCGGTGCAAATTTTGTTCTTTTGCCACAGGACGTCACTTTGCTTGGTTTGGAATTAATCGTCTTCAATCTGGCATGCGCGTGCTTGCTCCCGGGGGCTGTCATCGTCAACGAACTTCGTAAGCACGAAGGTTTATCTATTCGTGTTCCTGTACTTGCCGCGTTCTTCTATCTCATCGCGGCGGCAGGAGGTGTCAGTTTGATTGTTCACTGGGGCGGCGGCCTGTATTTGCCTATGGCCGCCTATTCGGCGTATTTGCTCTCAGCCGTTGCAACCGCATTTGCACTGTTAATGCCGCACCGTAAGGCATCGAAAAGACGAGGAAATGTGCGAATAGGCTGACGAACGCCAATGTCCGCTTGGGGTCAAAAGCAGACATGTGCGGCGCGCAAGCCGATGTCCGCTATGTGCCAATAGCGGACGTTCATTTGCCTCGTTAAATTGGTTTCCTCTCGGGGAGACTGCGCGATGAATAGCAACGAAAAATCCCTTGTCGGCACATGGAAACTCGTCTCGTGCGTTCTAGAGGACGTCAAAACCAAAGAGCAAAACCCGGTATGGGGAACTAATCCAAACGGCTACATCGTCATGACTCCCGAAGGCCGCTGGATCGTTATTCAGACAGCAGAAGGCCGCCATCCTCCACAGAGCGACGAAGATCGTATTGGCGCTTTCAAATCGCTACTGGCCTATTCGGGCAAATATCGAACTGACGGCAACAAGGTCGTGATTAAAGTTGACATCGCTGCTGATGAGTCATGGAACGGCACCGAGCAGGTGCGATACTACAAGATCGACGGAGACGAACTGCACATCGAAGCTGCGCCGCAGCCATATCCCAATTTTGGTGGGAAAGTGATGCGCGGCATTCTCGTTTGGACGAGGGAATAAGTCCGCTTTGGGTCATTAGCGGACATTTCGCAGCACGATTGCCATGTCCGCTTTACCCCCGAAAGCGGACATGCGGCAAATTTCGTCTAACAAGAGCAGCTTGTTCGTGTGTCGCATTGGGCTAATGTGTTCACACTTTAACAATCGTTGGACAAGAGCCATGCCAAAATTCTCTGGTGGCTGCCTTTGCGGCGCCGTGCGCTATGAATGCAATGCCGAACCTCTGGGAATGGCGATTTGCCACTGCACTCATTGTCAAAAGGTATCGGGTTCGGCCTTCTCGGTGAACATCGTGGTGCCAGCGCCAAGTGTGACGTGGCAAGGACAAAGTGCGTCCTATGCGGACACAGGCGAGAGCGGAAAACCGCTTTCGCGAAAGTTTTGCCGAAATTGTGGATCGTCACTTGCGACCGAGACGGAAGCGTTGCCCGGGGCAATTATCATCAAGGCGGGAACGCTCGACGACAAGTCCTGGCTAAAACCCAACTACCACCTTTGGACTAGGTCGGCGCAACCTTGGGTACAAATTCCGTCAGGTGCGACGACCTTTCCAAAGGGAAGGACTTGAAGGTGGCGCTACGCATCATGTCCGCTTTACCCCCGAAAGCAGACATGCGAGAGCGAAACGATAATGTCCGCTAAGTGCCAATAGCGGACATGCTCACTTCATTTGATCGAGCCCGACGGATGAGTGTGAACGGTGCTGCTTTTCGGCTGGTCAACCCGCCCACCGGCGTGATCTGCACTCGCTTTGGTCCAGTCCGCATCTCTATCGGCTTCATTGTCCAAATACTTGCTCTTCTGTTTGGTGAGAGCCGGCTTATTGGTCTGGTTCGTTGAGGAGTTTTTTGTTTTCGAGAACGCCTGCGGCGTCACTGTCAACGAAAGTGCGAGCGCTAAACTAATCCAAACCACCTGCTTCATTACCATCCCCCACTTCATTTGAAGGAGTAAGAGCAACCACTCAGCTCGCCTTTATTTTTTTCTTCCAGCCGGTTTGTGCTTGTTGTCTTCAGCTTTTAGTTTGATGGCTTGATCGTGCGCGAGCTGGGCTTTCTCATGTGCTTCGGCCACGCTCGCATCTATCGATTTGTTATCCACTTTAATCTTTCCGGCCAAAGCAGGAATGCTAAGTGCAAAAGAAAGTAATGCCACGAGTAATGCTTTCATCGTGTCACCCCGGTGATGCAGAGCTAGAATGAACCCGCCGTGGAGATTAGGCAAACCCCTGCGAACCGGACAAGGGGCCACTGCGGCCCATGTCCGCTTTGGGTCAAAAGCAGACATGTGCAGTGCACACGCTCATGTCCGCAAAGTGCCAATAGCGGACACGGTTCATAACAGTGACCTGGTAAGTGGTTTTGTGAAATTTCGAAGCTGTTCAATGAACATTCGCACGACAGGACGTAATGGGCGCTTCTTCAATGTCATGATACCAACCGGCCACGGAGGCACTTGGAAATCCAGATTGACCGGACGGAGGCCGCGGCGTCTTTCAGCAAAATGCAGTACCGACCCCGGTAGAATTGCTAGTGCCCGCCCACTTTCCGCAAGCGAACTCACCAACTGAATTGATCCTGTTACAACGCCGCGTGGTGGAAAGTTGACCCCGAACCGATGGAATGTCGCAGCTACCGTAGTCCCGACGATTAAATCAATGGGCGGCAAGCCCCATCGCTCACCGGCAAGTTCCGAAAGCTTGACCTTGCGGCGCCGAGCCCATCGGCTGCGTGCACTGGCGACCACGTAGGTTCGATCATAAAACAAGACTTCTGTTTCGATGTCGTCTGCGGGTGATGGCGCTATTCGACCCACTAGCAGATCGACGCCGCGTTCGCGAAGTTCGCGGTACTGCTGAACGATGGTTGCCATCTCTGTTACATGAAATGAGATACCGCTGTGTTTGCGAGAGAGATGGTCAAACACGGCCGGTAGGAGGTGGGCCGTCATTGGTGAGCTACTACCTACCCTGACTTCACCAACACTAGGATCGGCGAGAAACTCAATTGACTTGATCCCATCACGTAAAGCGTCCGAAACGGCAACCCCACAGTTGAGCATGGCGTACCCATATTCGGTCGGCTTTACGCCCTGCCGGTCGCGCTCGAACAGGCGGATGCCGAGCGCATCTTCAATCTCCGCTATCAATCGGGAAATCGCGGGCTGCGACGTGTTCAAAGCAACGGCCGCTTTTCCCATGCTGCCAAGCCGCGCCACAGTCGCGATGACCACAAAATCGTGCAGTTTCAACCGACGTTCAATGCGGGCCAGCGCGTCCATGGGCCATACGGCTTTGATATGATATCATCGCACTTTAGCATTTTACGGATATGGGTCCACACGATATCTCTGTCGTGAGGCACGCAGACACAGAAGAGCAAATTCATCATGGACTTGCCTCAAGCCGTCTACGAAGCTGCCAATGTGTCGGCCGTTACCCAATTAATCCTAAAAGAGCGCGAAAGCCGAGATCTTGGCCGCTGGGACGAAATGCGAGCGTGCTTTCACTCCGACGCACAGGTTCGCGTTAGCTGGTTTCACGGTAGCGCCGCTGACTTCGTCAAGGGGTCGATCGACATGGCCGCTCGCATGGTCAACAGACACCGGCTTTCGCCTATCCATGTCGAGCTTTCAGACGAGCGCGCAATCGCGACTTTCTCTGCAATAGTCGAAATTCCGACAAAACTGAACGAAACCGAAATGACGCTTTTGATTTACGCTCGGTTCGTCTATCGGGCTGAGAAGCGACATGATCAATGGGGTATCGCGTATTTTGATTCCATTTATCTGCGCGATGAGCTTACGGCAGGCGTTCCCGGCCGGTCTATTTCCATTGACCCTCAGGACCTTCGGCAATTTCGAACGAGCTATCGTCTGCTTTCATATGTTCTCAGTCAGCACGGCTACACAATCCGCTCCGATCTGCCTGGCGAGGATCAGCCCGACACGGTTCGTGCGTTGATGGGTGAGGTTTTCAAGTGGGCAGAAAAGAATGTTGGTTGAATTGCCTTTCATGTCCGCTTTGGGTCATTAGCCGACATGGCATCGTCAAATCTTGATGTCCGCTGTTACCCTGAAAGTAGACATGCGGCAAATTTCGTCTAACAAGAGCAGCTTGTTCGTGTGTCGCATTGGACTAATGTGTTCACACTTTAACAATCGTTGGACAAGAGCCATGCCAAAATTCTCTGGTGGCTGCCTTTGCGGCGCCGTGCGCTATGAATGCAATGCCGAACCTCTGGGGATGGCGATTTGCCACTGCACTCATTGTCAAAAGGTATCGGGTTCGGCCTTCTCGGTGAACATGGTGGTGCCAGCGCCAAGTGTGACGTGGCAAGGCAAAGTGCGTCCTATGCGGACAGGCGAGAGCGGAAAACCGCTTTCGCGAAAGTTTTGCCGAAATTGTGGATCGTCACTTGCGACCGAGACGGAAGCGTTGCCCGGGCCAATTATCGTCAAGGCGGGAACGCTCGACGACAAGTCCTGGCTATAAACCCAACTACCACCTTTGGACTAGGTCGGCGCAACCTTGGGTACAAATTCCGTCAGGTGCGACGACCTTTCCAAAGGGAAGGACTTGAAGGTGGTGCTACGCATCATGCTCCGCTTTACCCCCGAAAGCGGACATGTGCAGCGCACTAGCTTATGTCTGCTTTGGGTCAAAAGCGGACATGTGCAGCGCAAAACGGCATGTCCGCTAAGTGCCAAAAGCGGACATGCCGTCGCTTATGCCGGTTGGCGTCGAAATCAACCTTTCATCCTAAGCCCATCACGTAGGTTGAAACCGAGTAGAGTGATGTTGACAGCACCGGCGGCCAATTCGAGTGCCTGCACGGCATAGAAACTGGCATCAAACTCCACAGCCGTCGCCTTGCACGCGAGGAACAGCGCCCCTCGATTAATAGCCGCGTAGTGAGCTAGATTATGGTCGATGCTGAACGAGCCGGCTCTAACCTTCAACGCGTACCACTTAGGCGGGCCAGGACAGGGCTCACGAGAGGAACTCGATGAACACAGTCAAAGACGCTCTGGCCCATAAGAGTGGCGCCCTGATTTATGTTCGTTCCGGCGACATGGTCGTCGAAGCCTTGCGCCAAATGCGCGACAACCGGGTCCGGTCGGTGCTGGTCATCGAAGACGACGTACTGGTCGGTATCGTGACCCAGGGTGACTGCGCCATAAAAGTGCTGCTGCCCGGGCTCGATGCGAAGCAGACTCCGGTGGGCCAAGTGATGACGGGCGACCCGGTGACGGTCAAGCCGGACGACCAACTGGAAGGCTGCATGGCAATGATGGCTGCACGCGGCTTTCGCCATCTACCAGTGCTGGACGCGGGCAAGGTCGTGGGCGTGATCTCGATCGGAGACGTCGTCAAGGACATCATCCGAAATTTGGAGCACAACGTGGGCGACCTGATGGGCTACATCATGACGGACGGCCCCGGGGCTGACCGACGAACCGCGGTGCTGTCGCCGGCGTCCGGGAGGGAAAACGGAGGGGCACCGTTAACGGGCCACCCTCCAGCTGCCGAGGAGACTGCATCGTACCGGCTCAAGCAAATGTTGATAGAGCTGAGACTTGCTTCGCGCTGCGACATAAAACGCCGGACAATGTCGCTTTGGGTCATTAGCGGACATTTGCAGCGCAAAAAGGCATGTCCGCTTTACCCCGAAAGCGGACATTAGGCACCATCGTTCGAATGTTTCTGCTTGTTATTAGTGCAAAGCGGCTTTCGATGTTAGTGAATTTGTTGGGTGCCGCACGGTCGAATGCCGGCACGCCTGAAGTGACCGCGACAACAAATGCGGCGGCAATCGCAAAGAAAATTAACAAAAAGGGCGACGACGTTTTGGGGCCGGTGCGATCAGGCATCCCGGACGACTAGCAGCGGTCAATGAACGATAATATCGGGTCTTAATTAGGGTTTTATTTTTTAAATTCGAACAATCTTGAAGTCACATGCCTCCATTAGCGGACGTTGCGTCCGACAATGCCCATGTGCGCTTTACCCCCGAAAGCGGACATTGGACGCTGCTCGCGGATTGTCCGCTAAGTGCCATTAGCCGACATAAGCCGTCAGCGTGCTGCCGCTAACATATTGCAGCAACGAGAATACCAATGGCCTGCTGCGACAGTATTTCCAAAAGGGGACAGATCTCTCGCAGTTCTCTCAGGTCTACCTGAACAAGATCGCTCTGCGGCTCAAACAACGCTCGCGGGAGACCTTGGGATTCGAACTCCTGCAGATAGACTGACGGGCGGCGTTGCAGTGACCGGTTGAAATCACTGCCACAAGCATACATTCGCGAAATGACCTACGGCCAAAAAGAGAGGCTGCCGACGCGGCGGTCTCTCGCAATTTCGATCGAGTGTTGCGATCAGGTGGCGAAAGCAGAAGCCTTCCATTCCGCGCGAACCGAGCAGCCCAACGCGTCTAGGCCGGCGGCGGAGATCGGGAAGGCGGCGGGGAGAGGGGCCGCTTCTTGTGGACGCCGACGGGATCGAAAATGGTTCTTCATTAGGTTATCGCCAGCGGGTTCCGCACAAGCTGAAACTGCCGGCGCATACAGTCGGGTCAGCGCGCTGGACGTTTTGCAAAAAAGGGAAATTTTTCTTATGCTCTGTTTGAGGTTAGACTAGTGGTGGTGCAGTCCAAGAGGGCTGACATAAAGCGGTCGCGGTGGCTCTCCACAATTCGCGCCCGAATTTATTCCGCGTTCGGATTCGCAGCAGCGTTGACGATCGCCGGTTCGTTGATTGCGATCTATGAATTTACCGCCATCGGAAACACCACAAATGAGATCGTTTCCCGCAGTTTGCCGGCGACGATCGTATCGCTGCGGCTGGCCGAGCAGGCCAGCGACCTGATCTCCTCGGCTCCGCGGCTGATGGTGGCCAAGGACGACAAAGAGCGTTCGGAAATAGCCAAGGGGATCGAGCAGCAGGCCAAAAACCTGACGGAGGGCGTTGCGCGCCTGAGGGCGCTTGGCGTTGCGAACACCGGCGGCATCGACGCTACGCGCAATGCGCTCGTGCGGCGGCTTGTCGCTCTCAATCAGGTCGTCACCAACCGTATTGCCATATCGTCCGAGCGGCAGACGCTGACAGCGGCGATCCAGCCGGCCTATGAGGCACTGCACAAGGCTCTCGTTCCGGCAATCGCCGCCGCCAACAGCGATCTCGCAACTAGTAGCAAGGACGCCGGCCTCGATGGTGCATTAAATCAAAAACTCGACTTACTGCGGCGGCTCTCGGAAATCGATTCTGAGTCAAATCTTCTCGCCGAACTGCTGACCGAAGCCGCGTTGGTCAACGATCTGGGGCGACTTGAGACGCTGCGTGATCTTATCAAAACCGCAAAGCAGAAAATCGAGACCGACCTCGCCGCCATCGGCGATCCCGAGCAGATGAAAAACCTCGCCGCGCTCTACAAGGATCTCGGCTCCGTCGAATCCGACGACGGCATCACCGCAGTGCGTATCTACGAACTCAACGGGCAAAGGGACGCCGCGACGGCCTTTGGCGAGGTGCAAGCTGCGACCGCCACCTTCAAGAAAGCTGTCGACGATATGGTCGAGCAGCAGGGCGGCGTTGCACAGACAATTTCCCAATACGCCGACCAGCAAACGCACTCCGGCAAGATCATTATGATTGTGCTGTCGATCATCGCGGTGATCAGCGCAATCTTGCTGGCATGGCTTTACGTCGGGCGCGGCGTGGTCCGGCGGCTGGACCAGCTTAGTGGCGGCATGCGCCGTATCGCCGACGGAAATTTGAACGTCCATATTCAGGACAACCGCGGCGACGAAATCGCCGAGATGGCCCACGCCGTCGGCGTATTCCGTGACAATGCAGTAGCGCTCGATAAGCTGCTGGTCGAGCGTGAGGAGGCGGCTGCCCGCCTCGAGAAAGTCGTCGAAGAACGCACCGCCGAACTGCAGCAGCGCGGCGCCGTCCTACGTGTCACCTTCGACAACATGGCCCACGGCGTGCTGATGTTCGACCGTAATCAGAAAGTCGCCGCCTGGAACCGGCAGGTCCTGAAACTGCTGGAGCTGCCCGAGACATTCCTCGCCAGCGAACCGCATTTCGCGGATTTCATCCGCTTTCTCGCCAAGCGCGGCGAGTACGGCGCAGTCGATGTCGAAGCCGAAGTTCAGCGCTTCCAGTCCGAGACTGGACTTCACCGAACTTTCGAACGCTCGCGCCCTGACGGTACGGTGCTGGAGGTCCGCCATAACCCACTACCGGACGGCGAAATTGTCATCATCTATACCGACATTACCGAGCGCAAACGATACGAGGAGACGCTGACGGCGGCGCGCGACGCCGCCGACGAGGCCAACCGTACAAAGTCGATATTCCTCGCCAACATGTCAGTCACGAACTGCGCACGCCGCTGAACGCCATCATCGGCTACAGCGAGATGTTGCAGGAGGAGGCGCGGAGAAGGGTGAGCGCATTCGCCGGCGATCTGAACAAGATCAAGGAGCCGGGCGCCACCTGTTGAGCCTGATCAGCGACATTCTCGATCTGTCGAAGATCGAGGCCGGCAAGCTCGACGTCTATCTGGAAGACGTCGATTCAGGGGCTGATCGATGAGGTCCAATCGATCGTCCGCCCGCTCGCCGACAAGAATGGCAACCGGCTTGAAATCAATTGTCCGCCTGGTATCGGCAGTTTCCACACCGACCGCACGAAGCTCAAGCAGAGCATGCTCAATCTTCCTGAGCAATGCCAAAAAATTCACCTCGAACGGGGTCGTCTCGACTCTGACGGTGGGTCGCGAGAACCAATTCGCCGGTGTTGTTTCCGATCCGCGATACCGGCATCGGCATGACGCCCGAGCAGCTTGGCCAGCTGTTTCAGCCCTTCGCGCAGGCCGATGCTTCGACCACGAAGCGCTACGGCGGCACCGGCCTTGGGCTCGGCGATCACCAAGCATTTTTGCACGATGTTCGGCGGCACGTCACGCTCGACGAGCAAACCCGGCAAAGGCTCGACATTTACGATTACGCTGCCGGATCGCCGGGCTAAGCCGGAAACCGCTGTCGTGGAGCGCCCCACCGACGGCGGCGTTCCTGAACCCGGCAACGCTCCGCTCGTACTGGTGGTCGACGACGATGCGTCGGCGCGCGGCCTTCTGACAAGGGCGTCTCGCAAAGGAAGGCTTTCGGGTCATCGAGGCCGGGAAGAGACGATGCGCTCGCGCTCGCCCGCCAGACTCCGACCGCGAGCGATTACGCTCGATATCATGATGCCGAGATGGACGGCTGGTCGGTTCTGACCGCGCTCAAGTCCGACTCCCGAGCTGCGCGACATCCCCGTCATCGTGGTGACCATCACGACGATCGTGGCGTCGCACTTTCGCTGGGCGCCGCCGACTTCATGACCAAGCCGATCGAGCGGCAGCGTCTGGTGTCGCTTCTCGATACCTTGCTGCCAACCCAAACAACCGCTCGATTCTGGTTATCGAGGATGATCTGCAAAGCCGTGAGGACTCACCGAACACGGCCAGCTTGCGTTAATGTGGAAGTGATCGAGGCCCGCAACGGCCGCGAAGCCGTGACGTGGCTGTCCAATCATCCGACGCCGGGCATGATCCTGCTCGACTTACTGATGCCGGAGATGGACGGCTTCTCGTATTGTGATGCGAATTGAGCAGCATCCCAAATGGCGACACATTCCTGTCGTAATTCTGACCGGCAAGGAATTGAACGCAAGTGAGCGGGAATTGCTCCAAGGTCGCGTCCGCGACGTGCTCGCCAAAGGCTCGAGATCTCAGCGAAGGACCTTGCCGTCCGTGGGCGTCATACGCTTCGAGATCACAGCGCCACCGCGAAACCGCATCGGTGAGCGCGCGGTCGAGGGACGAGGAAAGAGAAATGGCCAAGCTTCTCCTGGTTGAGGACAACGAGATGAACCGCGACATGCTCTCGCGCCGGCTGGTCGCGACGCGGCTACGAGGTCGCGATCGCGGTCGACGGCGCCGCAGGGCGTCGCGATGACTCGCACCGAAGCAGCCCGACCTTGTGCTGATGGACATGAGCCTGCCTGTCATGGACGGCTGGGAAGCGACTCGACGCATCAGGCCGAGCCGTGCGCACGCGGAACATTTGCCGGTCATCGCGCTGACCGCGCACGCGATGGCCGGCGATCGCGAGAAGGCTTGGAGGCCGGGTGCGACGACTACGATACCAAGCCGATCGAGCTTGACGCGGCTGCTCGGCAAGATCGAGGCGCTGCTGTCGAGCGGTGCAAAGGCGTAGCCATCACAGTCGGAACCCTGCCGTGAAGCATGGCTGATCCAACGGTTCGAAGCTATCAGACGTCCAACCGGCTTGAGCGTGCGCTCGCCGCGTTCCTGCGCCAGGAGTTGAACGCGCCCGTCGTCACGATGAAGGGATTTCTCGAAATTATCGTCGATGACGCGCGGCGCTTTGGGCTCGACAATGCAATCCGGGACCTCGAACGCATGTCGCACGGCCTGCTCGGAGCTGGGTGCGCTGGTCGGTCGCGTCATCGACTCGCCGGATGCCATGCGCAAGGACGAGGAGAACTTCGAGGCATTCCAGAGCCGCTTGCGCCACGACCTGAGAACGCCGCTCAATGCCATCAAGGGCTATTGCGAACTCCTGATCGAGGACGCGGAGGATAGCGGGCAGACGCAGCTTCACCCGATCTCGAGAAGGTGAACGAGGCGGCCGATCAGATGCTTGAACAGATCGACGGTCATGGGTTGAGCGGACGCGAGAGCAGAGCCCCGATCCCGGCGTCAAGAAGAACAGCGCCGGTCGAGATCGTGGCCGGCCTGTTGCGCGCGGTGGCCCCCGTCGGCTTCGCCGAGGAGAAGGGTTCAGCGCGAGTTCGCGAGCCGGATTCTGGTAGTCGACGACATAGCGTCCAATCGCGACCTGTTGTCACGCCGGCTCACGCGTGAGGGACACCAGGTCGAGACGGCGGAGGACGGCGCCAGCGCGCTCGATCGCGTCATCGCCGAGAAGTTCGATCTGATCCTGCTCGACTTGATGATGCCGGGCATGAGTGGCTTTGAGGTCTTGTGCCGCCTCAAGTCGAATTCGCGCACCGGCACATCCCGGTGATCATGATCTCGGCATTGGACGAGCTCGACAGCACGGTGCGCTGCATCGAGGCCGGCGCGGAAGACTATCTGCCAAAGCCGTTCAATCCGATCCTGCTGCGCGCTCGAATCAATGCCTGCCTCGAAAAGAAATGGCTGCGCGACCGCGAGCAGACCTATCTTGAGGAGTTGCGTGTCGAAAAGCAGCGCTCCGAGACGCTGCTGCTGAATATCTTGCCGCAAACCATCGTCACACGGATGCGAAACGGCGAGATCGGTGATTGCCGATGGGTTCGGCCAGGCAACCATTCTGTTCTCCGATCTCGTCGGCTTCACCCGCTGGCGACGGGATTGCCGCCGGGATCTGGTTAACTGTTGAATTCGGTGTTCTCGCAATTCGACCGCGCCGTCCCAAACACGGGCTCGAAAAGATCAAGACCATCGGCGATGCCTATATGGTCGCGGGCGGTCTGCCCGAGCCGCTGCCCGACCACGCGCATGCGGTGGCCGACATGGCTTTAGCGATGATCGAAGTGGTCGACAAGATGAACCGCGACCTTCCGACGCCGTTGCAGATGCGCATCGGCATCCATTCTGGCGACGTCGTGGCCGGCGTCAGTGGAAATCCGCAACCCGCCTACGACATCTGGGGCGACGCGGTGAACATTGCGAGCCGGATGGAAGTCGCACAGCATGCCAAACCGCATTCAGGTCTCGGCGGCGACCCGGAGGCACCTTCACACGCACTTCCGGCTTGAGCCGCATGGCAGCGTCGACGTCAAAGGCAAGGGCGCCATGGAGACTTACTTTTTGCTCGGCCGTGCCAAGCCCCCGTATTCGCTAGGCTGAGCTATGCCTCGCGGTGGTTATTGGCAAGCAAAGAGCGGAGTGTCCGCTTTGGGTCAAAAGCGGACATGTGCAGCGCAACTCGGCATGTCCGCTTTGTGCCAATAGCGGACATGAGTTGACGTAGACTTTTAATGGTCGTTTACACCTGTCCCGAGCTTTGGCGCGCCTCTTACCCATGGCACGACAACGAGCGCGGCCAGCGTTGTCAAAGCAACCAGGGCCCAAGCATCATTGACGGCATCAACAAAGGCAACCTTTTGGATGAGCGGGGCCGACATGGCCTGCTTTTCGGGATCGAGCAGCGCTGGCCCAAGTGTGGTGGGTGGAATTCCCAGCAATTTCACCGTGTCCAAATCGCCGGCGGCAAGCCGATTTACAAGGGTCCGCGCATGGTCTGGCCCGCGTGTGTAGATCACCGTATCGATGACCGCGATTTCAATGGCGCCGCCGAGATTGCGCATGAGGTTGAACAAACCGCTGGCATCGGCGACCGCCGTCTTTGCCAATTGTCCTAAGGCAAGTTGCGTGGGAGGCAGAATGCAAAACATGATGGCACTGCCGCGCACCAACTGGGGCCACAACATTTCATCGAAATCCGTGGCTCTCGTTTGAACGGAACTCAGGCCAAGCCCTATTGCGAAGAGCAGAAAGCCGAGCCCCGTTAGCAGACGCAGGTCAACACGCCGGACCAGGACCACCGCCAGCGGAGCAACGGCAAGTTGCGCCGCGCCCGTTACCAGCATGATCTTGCCAATCTCGAGTGCGTCGTGCGCTCTCACATAGGCTAGAAAAACCGGCATGAGATAGATGGAACCGAAAAGGCCCATGCCCAGCAGAAAACTCAACAGGCAGCCGATCGAAAAATTTCGATCGCGAAAGATCCTTAAATCAACCAGAGGCCTTCGTGATCGCAGCGTCCGGAATACAAATCCCAGCGCAGTGATCAGACACAGGCTGAGAAGAGCGACAACTAGCGGCGACTTCCAGCCACGCTCCGGGGCTTCCTTGATTGCGATTTCGAGCGTTGCAAGGGCCGTGGCTCCAAGACCCAACGACGTCAGGTCCAGAAGCGGAATTCGTTCGAACGATGGCAGCGCCCTCGGCAGTAATGCCGTCGCGACCGAGGCTGCGGTAATCCCGGGCACGACATTGATGAGGAATAGCCACGGCCAGGAATAAGTCTCGGTAATCCAGCCTCCCACGATCGGTCCCACGGTCGGAGCAAGAACAGCGAGAACCCCGGCGATCATCGTTGCGAATGGCTGGAGCCGAACTGGAAAAAGCAGAAAGATAGCCGAGAAGACCGCCGGGATCAGCGTGCCGCCGGAGAAACCTTGCACGATGCGAAACGCGATCAAGAGTCGAAAAGTTTCCGCTTGCGGCGCAGGCGATCGATGCAAGTGTAAACACGGAGACGGCACCGACGAAGAGCCATCGCATTGTCAGCGCGCGCGTCAGGAAGCCGGTGAGTGGAATTGAGATGACTTCCGCGATCAAATAGGCGGTCTGGATCCAGCTCATTTGAATTTGGGGAATATTCAGCGCGCGTTGAATGGTCGGCAACGACGTTGCAACGACCTGAACATCAAGAACGGCCATGAACATGCCGATGCACATCATGGCGAAACCGATCCAGACGGCCGCCGTGACAGAATCGGGCGCCGATTTTTCAGTCGCTGAGATCATTCGCCAAAACCACTAATATTCCAGCCCGGGTGCCAATAAGCCGGAGACGGCGCTCGCTGCGCATGGGCGTTTGGCACCTGCATTATTTGCACTGCAGCCACCATTGCTACAGAGAACGGGCGCAGGGCGCATAGGCGCGAGGTTATCAATCCTTGTAAAGCACCAGTCGATGCAGGGTCGCCTTGTTCAAGTTAAAGAAGGCCCATGCTGACGCAAAACAGGCAAGATACTTGTTGGTCACCTGCACACCGACAAGCTTAGCGGCCTCGTTCTTCGCTGCAGCCAGACGGTCAAACCAGGCTCTCAGTGTCGGTCGATAATCATGCTCGGAACTAAGGGATAGTCGGAACCCCGCCTCGGCCGCGGTCGCAAGATGACGCGAATGCAGCGACAAGAGTGAACCTGGGAATAACAGCTGCGAACCGACCATCGAAGTTGGCATCGCGTCGGTGCCATTCAGTGAGAAAAAGTGTTGAACGAGCCGGCCGCCTGGCTTGAGGGCGCGATGGACTTTGCGCAACAGGGATAGGATCTCATCGGGTCGTACATGTTCCATCGCGCCGATGGAATAGATTTTATCGTAGCAGTTTTCACCTAAATCAGCGGTGGTGAAATCGTCCAATAAGACTTCTGAAGCCGAACGTCTCTTCGATATAGCTCTTTTGCTCCCTCGACAGTGTGTAGCCGAAGAGCCCCTCCTTATCCCCCGTTGCAGCATGGATGTGGTGGAGCATCGAGCCCCAGCCGCAGCCAAGCTCCAGGATTCTCTCGCCAGGCTGCGGGGCGATCAATGACAATAGGTGGTTTGCCTTGTTGAGCTGCGCCTGTTCCAAACTATCGTCGGATAGCCTGAAGTCGGCGCAGCTATAAAACATGAAGCGACGATCGAGGAACAGGCGATAGAACCCGTTCGAAAGGTCGTAGTGATACTCGATGCCTCGCGAGTGCGCCTGTTTCATCATCCGCTTGATGATACGCCTCCTGATTGGAGAAACAGGATAGTGGTCGATGAAGAACTGGATGACGGATGGCTGCATCTTGGTGAAAAACCGCCAAATGCATTCCGGATCATTGAGTATCGGCGATGACGTGAAATAGTTTACGGCTGCCACAGCCGGGCCGTAGTCGATACAATCTTCCACGATACGCAACCGCCGTCCGACAAGCGTCCGCGGCAACTCTGGCCGTCCGAGTGGGACTGACAAATGCGTTGTCGTGGTCACGGCCTTTGGGCTCGAGCATGACCCCAAATTTTATAAAAACCCGAGCGCATAATTCGGCCGACGACCCACCACACAACGCCAATAAATACAAAGAGAGACATCATCAAAAATTCCCCCGGATCTGGCCACCCGCTGTTCAGCATTTTGGTCAGAATGTTAATGCTATCCGGATGCCAGGAAGCGAAAGCTGCGTAAGCAAAGATGGCGACATTCCCCAACGCACACGCCACTAGTCCAATAATTCTGTGAGGAATGAATAAACCCGTGGCAATGCCAAGGACGACCTTTACCCAGAAATAAGGGAGGGCGACCAGCGCGTCATAGGGCAGCAAGACCCAGAATAGAATTAACGTCATAGTGTCACCCACGAACCCTCCTTACGCTTTATTTCGGAAGAGCAAGATCGGCGAGACGATCTGCTTCTATTCAGGCGGCCCGCAAATAGCGCCAACTTTCAAGCGCGATATTTTGGACCAAAGGCTGCGCGCTGCAAGGACATACTGCATTGATCTTGGGTCTTGCATCGGCTGCTGGCGGCTAACCGGTAGAATGCCTCCGCAGCGGCCTTTATTATATTTATAATGTCTAGCCGCATGCACCAGCGGCCCGCCATAACGGCGCGGCCTGAATTGGCGGCAGGGTCTTTATGGGACGCAACAAATCGACGCCATGCGGCAGCGATGATATAAAGTAGCGACTAAACGAGCTTTTTCAGGCAACTCGCGAAAGGGGGCGACTCGTGTCGCAGTTGTCGAGCCAAGAGCAGTCACCTTCTGGGTCACGCGGCGTCAAAGCCGAGCGGCGGAATCTGACCGTTGTCTTCTGTGACATGGTGGGCTCGACCGAGTTGTCGAACCGGCTCGATCCCGAGGATATGCGCGACATCATGCGCGCGTTTCAGAGATGCTGTGAAATCGCAATCCTTGGGCTTGATGGCCGTATCGGCCGCTACATGGGCGACGGCATTCTCGCCTACTTCGGATTTCCTGCCGCACACGAGGACAGCGCCGAACGCGCGGTCCAGGCTGCCCTGGAAGTCATCAGGCTCGTTTCGGAATTGTCGTTCGAGGGGGCGGCACGGATTGAAGTGCGGATTGGTATCGCCACCGGCTTGGTTGTCGTCGGCGACCTGATCGGAGAAGGCGCCAGCCGCGAGTTCGCGCTTATCGGTGATGCGCCAAATCTGGCGGCTCGTCTGCAGCAATTGGCGAAGCCCAATCAGATTGTAGTGGCACCCAGCACACGACTTCTGCTCGGCGATCTTTTCGAGTTCGAAGACCTCGGTGATCAAAACATAAAAGGATTTTCCGCACCGATCGCCGTGTCGGGAATCCGGCGCCGCGGCACGGCGAGCCGCTTCGAAGCGCGCCGATCGTCTCACATGGCGCCGCTGATCGGGCGTGAGGCCGAACTGGCGGTGTTGCTCGGCGTATTCGAGAGAGCCAAGGCGGGACATGGGCAACTTGTCGCCGTTTCCGGCGAGCCGGGCATCGGAAAGTCGCGGCTCGTCAATAGCTTCCGGCATCAGCTGGACCGCGGCAGCTGTCGCGTGTTTTCGTTTCAGTGTTCGTCGTACCACCGCAGCAGCCCGTGGTACCCCGTCATTCGCCACATCGATGACGTGTTGGGCACCGGCTACGAGGCCCGCGGAGCGACCAAACTGCAAAGACTTCGAGGCACTGATTGACGACATATCGCACGAAAGACGCGCATCGATCGTGCCGCTGTTGGCGCCACTTCTCGGAATTTCGACCGAGGGTCACTACCCGCCGCTGGATCTGACGCCACAGCAACAGAAGCAGCGGACGTTTTTGGCGGTGGTCGAGCTACTGCGCTCGTATTGCGAGCAGCAACCGGTCATTCTGATCTGCGAAGACATTCACTGGATCGATCACACTTCGTCCCAGCTGTTGGAGTTGCTCCGGGAGAACATTCCGAACTGGCGCATGTTGCTGATCGCAACCTTCCGGCCGGAGTTCCGTTCGCTGAGCGGAGCCGATGAGTGGATCAACCTCACCCGGCTCTCGCCATCACAGGTCGCTTCGATGGTCGAGGCGATTGACTCCAAACGAAAATTGCCAACGACGGTTATCGGCCAGATCATTGCCAAGACTGATGGTGTGCCGTTATTCATCGAGGAGGTCACCAGCACAGTGCTGGCGGGCGACAAAGCCGAAAAAAGCGCGCCCGCACGCGGGATGCCGTGGAGTCCAGAAGTTCCGGACACGCTGCACGATTCGCTGATGGCGAGGCTCGATCAAATGGCGTCGGCGAAAACCGTCGCGCAGATAGCCGCCGCAATTGGACGCGAGTTCGCTTTCGACGTGCTCGAGGCAGCCGCCCCGTTATCCACGCGAGGATGTCCACACGGCGGTGGATAGCCTGCAGAAAGCCGGGTTATTGTTGCGGCGCGAGTTCAGTGCAATCGAGACATATTCGTTCAAGCACGCGCTGGTCCAGGAGACGGCCTATGCCAGCATGCTGCGCAGCGAGCGTCTCCCATTGCACCGTCGCATCGCGGAGACGCTCGCCAGCAAATTTGTCGACGTCGCGGAAGGCGCACCTGAAGTCGTCGCCTATCATTACACGCAAGCACGCGAAATCACGCCGGCGATCAGCTATTGGCTAAAGGCTGGCCGGCAGGCGAGCAGGCGGTCGGCGTTCATCGAAGCGACGACACATATTCAGACCGCCCTCAAGCTCCTTGAGGAATTGCCACAGGACAGGACGCGCCTCGAGCTCGAATTGCAGCTGCAGCAGTCCCTCGCAAACGCGTTTATCGCGGCCAAGGGATTCGCCGCCGCGGAAACCATCGTGGCATTCAACCGCGCGTTGGTACTGTGCAAGGAACTCGGCAGTGCGTCACAGATCTTCGCGATATTGAACGGCCTCGTTGGTGCTCACTTGATGGGCGGCGAAATTCAAAAGGCGCGGGCGGTGGCGCAGGATCTTTTGGCGCTCGCGCGCGAGAGCAACGATACGACGGGGCTGCTGATGGGGCACCGCGTGCTTGGCATGTCCCTTTTCATGCTCGGGGAATTGACCCAGTCGAAACGCGAGTTGCGGGACGCAATGGCTCTCTATGATCCTGAGCAGCATGCTCCACTGGCTCTGGTCTTCGCACACGACTTCAAGGCAACGGCACAAGTCTATCTCGGAGTAGTGACCGCTCTTTCCGGCGAGGCTGAGGCGGGCATTGCGCACGCCCGGGCCGCACTCACTTACGCAGAGGATCTGCGCCATGCGCACAGCATCTGCTACGTTCTTCCATTTCTTGCCGGCACCTATGTCATCGCGGGCGATCCACAGGCTGCAATTCCGATAACCGACCGAGCTATAGCGCAATCCAAGGAACACGGTTTCCCACAGTGGGTTGGGGGCGCGCTTATGTTGCGGGGCTGGGCGCACCTCGATCTCGGCGAACTCGAGGCAGGGCTGGAGGACGCTCGGAACAGCATCAGCGAGTTGCAGAAAGCCGGAACGTTGATCTGGATGCAATTTTCCCACTATCTGCTGGCGCGTGCGCTAGCAGCGGATGGCCAGCTGCAGGAAGCTTCTGATATCGTCGACCGTCTGCTAGGCGAGTTTGGGGCGTCCGGCGGCCGATGGTACGAAGCAGAAGTGCGCCGCCTCCGCGGAGATATCCTGCGCCT
Source organism: uncultured Alphaproteobacteria bacterium (assembly GCA_963817815.1). Taxonomy (GTDB): domain Bacteria; phylum Pseudomonadota; class Alphaproteobacteria; order Rhizobiales; family Xanthobacteraceae; genus Pseudolabrys. The sequence goes on from CAWFPY010000002.1 coordinate 384,773, forward strand.
TGCGCATAAACCGCCTTCGGAAGCGGCGGTCTGTTACGAGGCCGCCGCCGCAGTTGCACGCCGACAAGATGCAAAGATGTGGGAACGAAGGCGATGCAATCGCTGGCAGCGCTACGCGAAGACGGCGCCGTCAGCCTCACCGGCAACTGGCACAAGCCCGCCGTGAAGATTTGAGCCATGCCATATCAGCCGCCGCAGGACATCACCCCCGATCTCGATACGGCGTTGGGTGAACGCTATTACGAGGATAGCCAGGCGTCGGAGGAAAAACATATCAACGAGATTGTCGAGAGCATCGCCAGCGCAATCACGTTGCACTTCAAAAAAGGCGGCCCTCCCGCGCGCAGGGACGCGCACGCCTACGACAATGGGTGTGTCCGCGCGATTTTCAGCGTGGATGCAGATCTTCCGGACCACTTGCGCCAAGGTGTTTTCGTGCCGGGCAAGCAATACAAGGCCTGGATTCGTTTCTCCAACGGCAACTCTGAGGCAAGGCCCGCGTGGTTTTTCGACGCGCGCGGCATGGCGATAAAGCTGATGGGCGTTCCTGGCGAGAAACTGCTGGACGATGAAAAGCATACGCAGGACTTTATCCTGATCAGCCACCCGAAATTTTTTGTCGACGATCTGAGGCGCTACAAGGCGACCCTGGTGGACTTCCTGAAGGGAGGTTACCTCGACCAATATTTATGGTCGTTGCTCAAGCTCCGTTTTCCTGACGAATTCTGGTTGGCCCTCAAGGCCAACCTCAATTTCACGGTCAATCCGCTATTCCAGCAATACTGGTCGATGACTCCTTATCGGCTTGGCGTCGATCCGGACAAAAAATTTGCGGTCAAGTACACAGCCAAGCCGCGGCTCAACAGCATGCCCGGCTTTCTCAGGCGCCATCTCACGCGTCTCGGCTGGAATTTCTCCCTGAAGGAGGAAATGAACAAGACGCTTGCCGGCAAAGAGGTGTCGTTTGATTTCTATGTCCAGCGCTATGTCGACGAAGTGCACACGCCAATTGAAGATTTCGAAGGTCGAGTGGACCGAAGACATTTCGAAACCAGAGCGTGTCGGCAGGATCATCATTCCGATTCAGGACTGCATGTCGCCGGAGCAGGCAGTATTTTGCGAAAACCTGTCATTCAGCCCATGGCACACCCTGCCCGAACACAGACCTCTGGGGCTGGTGAATCGGGTGCGCAAAATTGCCTATCGCGAAATCAGCAAGCTGCGGCACGAGCTCAACCACGCACCGCGGCAGGAGCCGACCGGAGACGAGGTGTTTGATGGACGCGCGTCGCGAACCAAAACGTCTTGATTGTATCCGCCACGACGCGATCGATCTACGGCGTCAGTGACGTGTAATAGCGATCCGGCAGGTGATCGCCTATTGACGGGGACAGAAGTTGTGAGAGAACCCCCAACGCGTCGGTTCGGGAGGTCAGTGAAAGCGGCCCGGAAAACAGACCGCGCAGCTGTTCGGCGATGCCGCTGAAGAACTCGTCGCCGGACTGCGGTTCGTCCGAATCTACATCGTTGCGCAAACGCGTTTGATCGAACTTCTGACCGCTGTCGCATTGCAGGAGGCGGCCCACGTGATGAAAGCCGAGCTCCGAGGGCGGCACGGTCGGCACAATGTCTCTTCCGTGAACGAAACGATAGGTCGTGGATCCGAAAACAGCGTTGTAGCGGCTGACGAAATCGTCCCGACCGACGCGTGGCGATCCGAAGACGTAGACTTCTGCG
>CAWFPY010000003.1:0-214787 GCA_963817815.1 uncultured Alphaproteobacteria bacterium
GCCGTTCGAGTTTTGCAGGGTTACCGCCTTTACGCCGCCCGCCACCGCGACGCTGGCCGAAGCGGCAGAATAAGTTCCCGCGATGTCGGCCGCGGTGCGAAGATTTCTTGCAGTACCAACCAGGTCCGCCCCCGCCGCTCCGATCGTACCAATGCCAACACCACCGACGCTCAGCCGGTACGAATGTCCCTTGAAATGCAAGACGCCAGATCCACCGCCAACGCCCACAATGAACCCGACTTTCGTGACTTTAAGACGGACCGAGCCGGTATCTGCATAGGACTGGGAGGGGCTACCTGCCAGGACAACAGCCGCTGCTACAATCGCCGCACAAAATTTTGTCGCGCGAATTAGACTCATCAATAAGTCCTCCTGATTGGCTTCATTTTTGATCGTTTTACACGGATACCACAGTCAATACGTTAGCATTGATCAAGTGCAAATAGACCTCAATTTAGAACGATACGCCTCCCCGCCCGATAGCGCAAAACCCTATTTTTAACGGCCGACGACCGCTATGCTTTATCCGCACCGCTCCTTCCGAAGCTAACTTCCATGAACCTTTTGCTAAAAGAAATCCGTCACAACCCCCTGCTCTGGTTGTTGATCTTTGTGCCCGTGGTGTTTGTCGCCAAGAACATCAACCACGAAGCCCATACGCTGCTATTTGTGCTGTCTGTTCTCGCGATCGTGCCACTGGCCGCGCTGCTGAGTCATGCCACTGAATTTGTTGCAGCCAAGACAGGCGATACGGTCGGTGGCCTGCTCAATGCCACGCTCGGAAACCTGACCGAGCTTGTCATCGCACTCGCCGCATTGCGTGCCGGGCAATATACTTTGGTGAAGGCCTCTATCGCCGGAGCGATCGTCACCAATACGTTGTTCATGTTGGGCGCATCGTTTCTGCTCGGCGGGCTCAAGTACCACGTGCAGGAATACAACCGCGGCAGCGCCCGCCTGCAATCAGGCCTGCTCTTTCTGGCCACGATCGCATTGCTGGTCCCCTCCGCGATCTCCGAGGCTGATTCCGCAACGGGATCAGCATTCACCGAGAAGCTGAGCTTAAGTCTGTCTGTGTTGCTCATAGCCGCTTACGGACTAGGCCTGTTGTTCTCGCTCAAGACACATCGTGAATTATTCGGTGGCGCGGAACACGGAGAAGCCGGTGAAGCTGCCGTGGCCGTTGGGCCTGGCCCTGACCACGCTGGCCGGCGTCACGATATTGGTCGCTCTGGTGAGCGAGGTGTTTGTCGAATCCGTGCAGCAGGCGGCGGTGACTTTCGGAATGACTCCCGCCTTCGTTGGTTTCATCGTCGTGGCCTTGGTGGGCGCAGCAGCGGAGATGGCCTCGGCGTTTTCCGGCGCGCGCAAAAATCGGCTGGACCTGAGCGTGGGCATTGCGCTGGGGAGTGCGGCCCAAATCGCGCTCTTTGTCGCCCCGGTTCTGGTACTCCTCAGTTACGTCATCGGTCCGACGCCAATGGACCTGCAATTCTGGCCGGGCGCAGTGGTCATGATGCTCATTGCCACGATGACTGTGTCGCCTGGTGACCAACAGCGGACGCTCGGCGTGGTTCGTCGGAGTACTGGTCCTGTTAGTGTATTTTATTTTCGCCATGACGCTTTATCTGTTGCCGCCCCGCGTCTAAATAGGGAACCGGACCGAAATAACGGTCTGTATCGCCGGAGCGATCTGCATGTTGCGCCAAATTCTACTGGGTGTTGCGGTCAGTTTTTGCAACATTGCCATTCATGCATTATTGATGGCGGGCGTGATCGCGGCGGCGCGTGCCGCGATTTTGATCAGAACGCCTCATCAATCGCTTCGATTGATTACCGTCATGACAGCGGTCGTGTCTTTCCTTATGGCCGCGCATTTCGCTGAAGTACTCGTCTGGGCCGCAGCTTACGCAATTGTCGGCGTCGCACCTGAAGGTGCCGATCTTATTTATTTCGCCTTTGTAAACTACACGACACTGGGCTACGGCGACGTCACGCCAGTGGTACGTTGGCATTTGCTCGGACCAATGACGGCAATGAACGGCGTGCTGTTGTTTGGCTGGTCAACTGCGGTTATTTTTGAGGTGCTGCGCAGGACACTGACGACCATCAGCACCGAAGAAGTGCGCACAAAGTGACGTGGAGGCGCAAAGCGGACATCACAACCCCTTCGCGTGACGCTATTGCAATGGTCAATCTGTTCGGGCTGGAGTAGGGCTTGCGTCCTGAATCTCAGTTCGTGTCTTCAGCGCTGCAACGAACAAAACAAATCTACGTCCGACAGGCTAACGTGCGTCAATGCGTGCACCGACAGGCATAGATGTGTGCGAGGGCTTACTTGCACGCCCAACAGTCCATGACATTCGGGGCCGCGGTGGGAAACTCAGCTAAGTGCCATAAACGAACATTTGGCCTACGACGGAAGGCGCTGCGAGCCTTGGTAGGAACGGCGCAGCAGCGCAAAAAGGCTGCCACCCGTCGCAGCTCCAAGAACGTAGGCAATGGCAACTAGGATTGCGAAAGGTGCGCGAAATCTGAGCCCAAGAAAGGAAATTGCAACGAGGTCGCCATTTTGCAGTATAAAAAGCAACGTAGCCGCAGCAAAGACAATGATCACGGCCAGATAAAACCAGCGCATTGAAGCCTCCCCTCGCAAATCTCCAAGGCAAGACATAGGATCGCTCGAGACCGACGCAGCGTCTACGCGTACCCAGATCCCCTAAGGTTAGCCCCGGTCCTCCCAGTCCTGCCAGTCCACATCATTGTTGACTTCTAAGTATTGGGAAACGGCGGCACCAATGGTCGGGAAGAAGTAGTTCTCGCCAAGCTGCGCGAATAATCCAAATCTCTTCAACTTGTCCTTTACGGGATCCTTAAGTTCGGCAAAACAAAGCGCGATACCTTGCGCGTGCAAAACCTCGTCCAATTCTGCGATCGTATCGCCGGCGGTGACGTCCACACTGGTCACCGGCTCCGCGGCAACAATCAGCCAGCGCACGGGCGTCGGCGACTTTGCTACAGCGTCCAGAACGCGCTCATTGAAAAATTCAGCATTGGCGAAAAACAGAGGCGCGTCCCAGCGAAACAGAACCAGCCCCGGAATTCTGCGCGCATCCGGATATCTCGTGATGTCGTGATAACCCTTGACCCCGTATGCGCGGCCCAACACGGCGGAGTGCGGGCGCCAGCCGTCCCATAAAAACTCGACAATGGCGATTGCGATCGCGAGGCCTATTCCCGGGATCACTCCGAACACGGCCACCCCGACAAAGCAGATGATCGACAGCCAGAACTCCCACTGCTGGATGCTAAAGATTCGCTTGAGATCGGCAAACTCAATCAAGCCGATCGCGGAAGCGATGACGACGGCAGCCAATGCAGCCGTAGGCAAATGCTGGAGCAGATTTGGCGCCACCAGCAAAAGGAGCGCGATGGCAAGCGCGCCAACGACGCATGTCAGTTGGGTGCGGGCGCCGGCCGCTTCCGCAACGGGCGTCCGCGAACTGCTACTGCTGATAGGGAAGCCTTGAAAAAAACCTGTTGCCAGGTTGGCGGCGCCTAGCCCCACCATTTCCTTGTTGGGATCGACATGGCTGCCCAATCGTGCGGCGTAAGCACGTGAAAGCACGCTGGTGTCAGCAAAAGATACCAATGCGATTGCACAACCGCCAATTAGCACCGGAATTATATCGCTGTAGGCGATCCAGGGAATGGCGAAACCTGGCAAGCCCTGGGGAAGAGGCCCCAGAGTCGCCACCCCATAACGAGCCGCAAGATCAAAAGCACTGACGATCGCCGTCGCTCCGACGACCGCAATCAGAATGCCGGGCACCCGTTTGTTGCTCCGCAGCAGCAGGATCACCGTCAACGTGCCCAACCCAATCGCGAACGCCACCCAGTTTGTCTTTCCATTAAGGATCGCACCGGCGATCGCCCACATGTTCCGCAGGGGTCCTTCGCTCTCGATAGAGAAACCGAAGAGCTTTGGCACTTGGCTGATTAATACGGTCAACGCAATTCCGTTCATGTAACCGTAGCGTATGGGCTTGGAGAGAAGCTCCGTCACAAAACCCAGTCGCGCGATGCCCGCCAGAATGCATACCGTGCCCGAAACGATTGCCATCATGCCGGCCAAAGTTACTGCGCGAAGCGGATCGCCGCCGGACAATGGAAGAACAACGCCAAGGATGACACCCGCCAGAGCCGAGTCCGGTCCCAGGACGAGGATGCGGCTTGGGCCAAACAACGCATAGGCCAGCAGCGGGATAATCGTTGCGTAAAGCCCGTAGATGCCCGGCAAGCCCGATGCCGTCGCGTAGGCGATTCCAACCGGGACCAACATCGTCGCCAGAACAAGCCCGGCGAAGATATCGTGCGGGAGCGATGCCGCCTCATATCGACGGAGGGTCTCGAGCCCTGGCAGCCAGCTGATCCAGTGCTTCACTTGACGGTCACTCCAAATCCGGTCGGGCCTGGTTGCCTGTGACGGCATTGGCTGCGATCGGTCCAGCGGGAAACCGGTCCAGGTTATTACACTATCGGCATTGGAATAACCGGGCGACGTCGAGTCCGTTTTGGGTCATTGGCGGACGTCGGCGAGCTGATCGGAATATCCGGTAAGTGCCAATGCGGACATTTGCGGTCGACTTAAAAAAGCTCTTTCACAAATCGCCTGCCCTTTAAGCTTGCCCGATCATCGTATGCGCCCTTGTCAGATCGCTTGGGCAATTTGACCTTCGGCCTGTGAATTTTCTTGTAAGGGATGGTACTCAGGATGTGTGAGATGCAGTTCAGGCGACCACGACGCTTGTCTTCAGAGCGAACGATATACCAAGGCGCGTGCCTGCTGTCCGTTGCCTTCAGCATCTTGTCGCGTGCGCGGGAATAATCGTACCAGCGCGAGTAGGATTCGACATCCACCGGGCTGAGCTTCCATTGCCGGAGCGGATCGTCAATGCGAGCGGCGAACCGCTTCTCCTGCTCCTCCATGCTGGCTTCCAGCCAGATCTTGATCAGTATGATCCCGGAATCGACGATTTGTTTCTCGATCACCGGACACAGGCTCAGAAAACGATCACTTTGCTGCTCATCAATGTATCCCATAACGCGCTCGACACCTGCGCGATTGTACCAACTGCGATCGAAGATCACGATTTCGCCGCCGGCGGGGAAACGCTCGACATAACGCTGGATGAACATCTGCGTCTTTTCGCGGTCCGAAGGCGCCGGAAGGGCCATCACACGAAAAACGCGAGGACTAACGCGCTCGGTCAACGCCTTGATTGTGCCGCCCTTGCCCGCAGCATCGCGCCCTTCGAACACTATGATGATCTTCAGTCCCTTGGCCTTGACCCATTCTTGAAGATGACAAAGCTGGACCTGCAGCTTACGGAGCTCCTTTTCATAGAGCTTACGCTTCATTTTGCCGTTGTTCTTCTCGTCCTGCTGCTTGTGCTTGGCCATGATGGTGTCGCTCTATTCGCCCCAGGCCAGCGTGATGCTGATGTCACCGGGCATGCCATTCGGCCAATCGGCAATCTGGTACTTCAAGCGATATCCACGCGGCTGGAGGTGCACCTTCCAGAATTGATAAAGCTCCTTCGGCAAGCCGGTGAGCGTATCCTCCCATCCGGGTTCCTGCTGGTTTATGGCGCGGCCCCCGTCGGCCGTTAATTTGTTTGAGAACCGGCCGACCTCAACCTCGGTCAAACCATTGGCGACGGCGCGCTTGATGATGGCAGCCGCTCGCTTCATGCGTTCTTCATCGCTCACGCCGGAAGGCTTAGCGAGGCGGTCAAGCAGCTCCTTTTTCTCGGCCTCGGCGGCCTGACGCTTGCGCATGTACTCGGCAGCCTTTTCAGCCTCCATCAGCGCACTCTGTTTGCGACAGTCCAACGCGCTCGGCAAAGCATCGTCTGTATTAGCTGTCATCCGCACATCTCCGTGTACGCCACAATCCAGTGCGACCCGCCATCGTACTGATTTACTCCTGTCTTGTGGAAGGGGGTCCGGAGGTATCCGAGTTTACCCGTCATCGCTTGGATGTCCGCTTAAAGTCACTTGCCGACCTTTCGGTGCGCTCGCGGCATGTCCGCTTTATCCCCTGGAAGCAAATTCGGCCCGGCGTGCGGTGCGGTTTCTTTTCGGGCAAAAACCGAATTTTGTGACCGTATGTGGAATGAAGACTTGACCTAATGCCCCGGCAAGCGCGAGGGGGGTTGGCGGGTGCCTTGGTCCTGCTGGCTTCGTACTCTGAGTCGATGAGCGGTCTTTGCCTTTCGATTAATCGGCTGACTGTTTTCAGATTTCAACTCAGAACCATAGTCGTACGTGCCGCCTAGGCTTGGCTGCATGACGTATTGAGCCGTGGTCGCCGCTGGCGTGCTAACGAGAACTGACAGTGCCAGTATGTATTTCACGGCTGGCCTCCAGATTGCACACTAGCGTATTTTATATGTGGGTCACGCATTGCCATGTTCCCTTCACCTCTGAAAGCCGACATGCGCGGGACTCCCGGAAATGTCTTGCGCTGTTTTGACGTACATCAATACACTCGGAGCCCTCATGTCTTCCATTTCGAGCGAGCCGTGACCCAGCTGCATCGGGAGGTTTTAATGAAGCTGACTGTTCTTTTCGCTGTCGCTATTGTTTCTATAATCGCGTCTAACAACGCGATAGCCCAAACAAAATCTGAACGCTGCGAAGCTTATGCTCGCAACGCCGCGGGTTCAACGCCCACTACAACGGGCGCGGCGCGTGGCGCAGCGCGTGGCGCGGTCGTCGGATCGATAAGCGGAAATGCCGGGCGCGGTGCCGGAGTTGGCGCAATCGTTGGCGGCACACGGAGGGTAGCTCAGAGAAGCCGCTCGTACCAATCATACTACAACGCATGCATGAGCCAGTGAACCGCGGGACTTGCATAAAAACGGACGAATGCACGCGCGATCTGATTGTCCGTTAAGCACCGTACGCTTTAGCCTTGAAAGCAGACATCGACTATTATCGGAACGCGCGTTGATCGAACGCAGTGTGCTTTTTCTAAAACCTTTAGGGAGGCAGCATCATGTCCAATATTAGCGCGTCAACACGCTCTTCCAGTGGAATTGAGACGCTGCACGCCAAATGGGGATGGATTGTCGCCCTTGGCGTTATTTATTCAGTTGCAGGCTTCATCGCATTAGGCAGCATTTTGACTGCGACCGTTGCGAGCGTCTTTATAGTTGGCGTTATGATGCTGATCGCGGGCGTTGCAGAAGTCATCAATGCTTTTCAGGTCAAAACGTGGGGCAAATTCCTGTTTTGGGTGCTGCTCGGCGTTCTCTATATCGTTGCCGGCTTTGTCACGTTTGAAAATCCATTGCTCGCGGCAGCACTCCTTACACTCATGCTCGCCTGCGTGCTTATTGCCTCAGGCATCATGCGGATCATTCTGGGTTTCTCGATGAAACGAGGAATGCCCTGGATCTGGGTGGTGCTGTCTGGTGTAGTTACGCTTCTGCTTGGACTAGTCATTCTCAATCATTGGCCAGTGTCGAGCCTTTACATTCTTGGCCTGCTCCTAGGCATTGATCTTGTATTTGCAGGAGCAGGCTGGATCGGAATGGGGTTGAGTTTAAGAAAAGCGGCGTAATGTCCGCTTTGGGACAATCTGGCGCGATGCTGAACGGGTCTGCAAAAGTGTCCAACCGCTTTCTTGATCCAATCGATAGGATCTCCGAGGTATTTTTTGGGCTGATCATGGTACTTACCAGCACGGGTACGCTCAGCGTCCTCACTGCGGGCCGCGTCGAAGTCAAAACGATGATCATGGGCGCGCTTGGCTGCAATCTCGCGTGGGGGATCATTGACGCCGGGATGTATCTGATGGGCAGCCTCGAGGAGCGCGGGCGTAGCCTCTTGACGCTACGTGCGGTGAGGCAGTCAACCAATCCCGACACGGCGAAGCGCGCGATCGTAGATGCCTTGCCAGAATCGCTTGCATCCGCGCTGACGCTGGATGATCTGGAATCAGTGAGGCTGAAATTGCTTCAGCTACCGGAGCCGCCCAGGCGTCCCGCTTTTACAAAGGACGATTGGCTCGGCGCGCTCGGTGTTTGCTTGCTGGTTTTCATTTCGACGTTTCCGGTCGTCATACCCTTCCTGTTCGTTGGCAATGCCCATTCGGCGCTGCGGATTTCCAACGCAGTCGCAATCGTCATGCTGTTCCTGTGTGGTTATGCCTTCGCCCGCTGCACAGGGCTTCGGCCGTGGCTCACCGGGCTTGCCATGGTCGCCATTGGCGCCACGCTGGTGGGCATCGCGATAGCACTTGGCGGATGAAGCCGATCGCGCCAATCAGCTCCGATGCAAACGCGGCTATCGTTTCGTCAACAGAATTGAGCCCTTTTTCTCAGGCGGCTCGATAGAAAATGTGACAAACGCGTTCCAACCTTCAAGCCGGTTTTGTGCTGCGAACTCGTAGTAGGCCCTGAGATTCAGGTATCCTTGGCGGTCGCCGAGAGGAAGAAAAAATCCGATCTGCGGGCCGATCCCGGCCACGCGCGATTTGAATTCACCAAGTGCGGCGCCGGCACCGCTGTCGCCGCTTATTTGATTATAGAAATAGCCGACCGCGCCAATATGCAGTTTGTCGGACACGTAAGGTGAAAAAGCCCAGTCCAGATGGGCATCGGTGCCACTCCGATACTGGGTGTCGGGATTGATGAAATTGTAGGTCAAACCGAAGACCGCTGAAAATTCAATTCCGGCTTTCTCGTTCAAATACGTGTAGCCAGTGCCTGCATCTGCGGCCCAGTGACCCATTCCAAGGGCTGCTAACCGCGTTGGATCGTAGGCGCCCACCGGTATGGCGGCCGTGGCGTAGATCATGAAGTTGTGCACATCGCGATTCCACTTCAGCGTCGCGGTCGGATAAAGGTCTCCAAATCCGAAGACTTGATCCGAGTTAGTTCCCGACAGAGTGCCGCCGCCGGGCCCACTCAAGGTCGCAGACACAGACGTTACATTTCGTCCGACCAAAGCGGTCATGCCCAAAGCCGGTTGTCCCCCCAGCACTTGGCTTTCGAAGGAATAGGTCGGTGTTAGCATGACGAAGTCCGAAGGCGATTTGACGCCGACCTCAATGTGGCCGCCGCGCTCAAAGCTCGCACCCGCACCCGCAGATGCCGTCGCATGGTAAAATGTCGCTTCGAATGACAACCCGGGCTTTCCGGGTACTGCCGCGTAGCTTCCATATTGGCCGGGAAGCCAAAAACTCACGCCCGCTTCATCGGCGGTTGCGACGCTAACGGGCGCAACGTTCAGCAACGCCGAAAACAGGCCCGAAAAAAAGAAAGATCGGCTCGATAGCCCATGCACAGCCGCGTCTCGAATTCTGCCTCGCGCATACCATGATGACTTATACGGCAGCCCAGAATCCAGAGATTTCGGACAAATTTACATGGAACGGCCGGGTGCCTAGGGCGGACGTGGCTCAGGCATACTTTAATCGCCTGCGCGGGCAATCGCTTTTCGAGAACGGCTTAGAAACGTCGGCTAAGTGCCGTTTACTGTTTTATCCCCATGGAGCGAAAAGCCTCCGCCAATTGCCGTGGCCTCCTTTTTGAGACAGGCATCATCGTACCAACCAAGACAGCACAGCGCCGTTGCAACCCGCCTCCAAAACTGTCGCCGTTTTTATTCATATCAGCCGGCAAAAAAACATCCCGCATATAGCAATCAGTTTTAGAAACATCGGTTGAGCGACCAACCGTGATCAGATGCGTGATGACGAGGTATGACGATGACTGAACAAATCAAATCGGAACTGATATCGCGCCGAACGGCGTTTTCGCTTCTGGGAGTAACAGCCGCACTGAGCTTTGCAATTCCAGCGACGGTGCTGACGGTGTCAGATGTTAAAGCCCAGACTTACGGGATGGAACGGCGTGGAGAGCGGCGGCAAGGACGCCACGAACGGCGTGACACTCGGCGCGAGGGACGTGATGAGCGACGTGACGCGCGACGCGGAGGCAGCAAAGAGACCACCGGAGCAGGAACAACCAGTACCGGGGACACCGGTACAAAGTAGCACGTACGTCGTCAGTCAGGATTCGAAAGTGCGGGGCACACCCGCATACTCAATTGGCTCTGGGTGGATGGATCGCGACCTCCTTCCCTCCCGCGCCAATTATGTCGGAGCCCGGCACAATGCCAGTCCTTGCCTTTCTTGCATTCGTTGGTCTTGCGTTGGTTGCCCTGCTCTTCGTTGCCGACGCAACACTGGAGCGGGATTCACCTGTGATCGTCTCCAGCGACCGCGTCGGTCTGCCACCGCCATGGCACACCGGCACAACACAAATTCTCACCACTCCCCCGGCACCTGCGCCTGACATGACATCGCAAGCGGTCCTTGCTGCTCAGCCCAGGTCGAAGCCTCAGGCTTTGGAGAAGATCGGGCCCGCAGCGCGCGCGGCGCGGGCCGAAGCGCCGCCCAATAGTAATCGCCGACCGTGGTCCGCCGACGATCGACAGAACCACTTGGTCGACAGGTTTTCTATTAAAGGCCAATAGAGCCCGCGATTGAAACGACGCAAAAGGAGGCACCCGGTCGAAATCTGCGATCCAGTGCTGTGAAAAACGGACAAGAGTTCGGAATGATGAAAGTCGATGTCGTTTAACTGCACGATCAAGCGTCGGAAATATTTTCTGGACGCCTGAGATCGTGCGCTGTGACTGGCGGTGCAGACATGACAAGTCGCCTTAATGCGCCCATTCTTTTTGGCCTCGCAGGCATGATCGCCGTCGGCTATATCCTGCTGGCGCTCGGAACTCTGCCATAAACACGATCATTTCGGCGCGAAGATCTAACCGGTCATTGCATTGAGCGGCTACCGCGTTGGTGGTGGACCGATCCCCCTTCATGGCAAGATATCGACCAGGCAAGGGCTGCTGCCGCCGCCCGCGAGCTGAACGATGTCGTGCGCGGCAAGATCGAAGATGGAGGGGCCGGTTAATGCGCACAGTTCATGCGATACGCAAAATCATGCAAAGGACTTGGTTTATTCCGCTTGCCGGACTCTTCTTATTGGGCGGTCCCATCGCCGCGTCCGGGGAATGGATCGAAGCAGTCACAGTTGATCGCGTGACGGGGCAAAAAACCGTCATGATGACAAATGCGGCTTTAAATGCCGCGCGTCAATTCGGCAGGAAAGTTTCGGCAAAGCTCGTATTACAATGCGTTGAAAATCGTATGAAAGTGAAGCACCCACGTGCTGCAATAGTTTTTTCTGAGCGCGTTGCGTCGGAGACTGTGAGAACGAAATACCGAATTGATAACGACGCAGTTCAACTCAACAAGCTGGCGTCTGTCGAAAATGATGGAGTTGCCATTGCGTTGGACTGGGCGGAATTCATGTCCAGGCTGCCATCGTCATCCATATTACGAATTGAATTTAGCCTTCCATCGGCTGGTGATGCATTGCTTGAGTTCGATACCACCGGAGCAAGTGAAGCTTTCAGTCGCATTCAGTGCGTTAGACCGCGAACGCAAAATCGAAATCAATGAAACGACGCGCCGTGCTCGGAGGCCCGCTCAGGCGGTACCAAGGTAGGTCATGCTCGTGCCATTTGCGCCACATGGGGTGAAAAAACATGCGAGAAACCTGGTTCCCCTTCAGACTTGATTAGTTTCCAAACCTTGACGCGATATAAGGGACGTAGGCGACGGGCGATTTGAGCCTGTCTGGCGCAAAGCGTTAGAGGAGAACTCGATGCGAAGACATTCATTGATTTTGCTAGCTGCCGCGACAATTGGCCTGGCTGCAAGCCAAGCATCGGCAGCTGATCTGCCGAGGAAAGCCCCGGCATACATGCCGCCACCGCCGCCTCCGATGACCTGGACCGGTTGCTACATCGGCGGCAACATCGGCGGCGCATTTGGCGACGCCAGTTTAAGTGGCCCGGGTGGAACCGTCTCTACGGACGGTTCGGGCTTTGCCGGCGGCGGCCAAATCGGCTGCGATTACCAATTCAGCGGCGGATGGGTGGTCGGCATCCGCAATATGTTCGATGGCACAAGCAACAAAAGGAGCGGAACAATCGCAGGTGGCTCGCTCGCAGGTGACGTCGTCAACTTCAACAATCAATGGTTCGACACGTTGACCGCCCGCCTGGGGTATGCGTTTCAGCCTGCCTGGTTGCTGTACTTCCAGGGCGGCGGTGCCTGGGGTCATACAAGCACGAACATCACCGCCGGTGGCGTTCAAATTGGCCAGACCTCCAACACCGGATCAGGCTGGACGATTGGTGGTGGCGTTGAATGGATGTTCGCACCGCACTGGTCCGCATTCCTCGAAGGCAACTACATGGACTTCGGATCGCGCGACGGGACCGCATTCACTCCGGTCGGAACGACTTGTGCGCCCGGGTGCGCTTTCAGCGCCAAGGCAACCGAGACGACTGTCCTGATCGGTGTGAACTACCGATTCTTCTAAGCGATTGTCGGCGGCTGGGCTCCCAGCACAGCTGATAAAATTCAAAACCCCGGGCAAATCGCCCGGGGTTTTTCATTCAACGTGCAGCGCACGGCCGACGACCAGAACATTTTAATAAAAATGGGAACTGCTTGGAGTCCTGCCGATTGTTTGGTCACCGCGGTGAGGATACATGTCTTCACCGCATGTATGGTTGTCTGCCAATGACGCTTAGTGGACACAAGATCGTGCAGTCGCGGTAGTGTGTGTTGCCTTGTTCTGGACCCCCGAAAACGCCTAATCACTGTACAAGTGACAACAAGGGGGTGGCCATGTTTCGTGTCGGGTCTCGTTTCGCCGGACTGTCGTTCGTGAGCATCGTTGCGGCAGCGTTCCTCGGCGGCGCTACAATAATGCCTGCCTTCGCCCAGGCAGAGAAATTGTCAAAAGCCGATCAGGTTTTGCTCAAGCATGCGATTGCTTCCTGCAAGTCGGAGGCGAAGACGAAAAAGGTCAAATTGCTGTCGCGACGGCAATTCGTAATCGACTGCGTTCAGGCTCTTAAGGACCGCCCCCAGGTAAACGTGCCTGAGGTGCTGAAAATCATCCTGATCTGAAAAACCTTCCGTGTAGCTATGGGCCGGTTTGTTAATCGGACTGACGCGCAGACGCTTGTCGGCGCGAGGCTTATCGCGAGCCGTCTCGCCGCGTGAGGCGATGGAAAAGCTCGCCGGGAACGAAACTAAACAAACGGTCCCGCACCTGACAGAAGGTGCGGGACTGAACGGTAAAGCCGAATGATGTCCGGGGCTTATGTCGAAGCTATGGCGATGACTGCGGGTCGCAACGAAACTGCAACATCTGAACCCTCACCTACTCCCTAGCCATGAAGTGAGGGCCGCAGCGTCGAAACCAAAATGAAATCATCGCCCAAATTTTTTAAGTGGTGCGGCCGAGAGGACTCGAACCTCCACGGGTTGCCCCGCTAGCACCTCAAGCTAGTGCGTCTACCAATTCCGCCACGGCCGCATGGGGGAAGGACGAAAAGGTCTGAAAACCCCACGCCCCGATGATGGCGGACCATGTAACAAATAGGGTGTTGAGGGACAAGGGCTGCGCCCGGCCCGCCCAAGGCTTAATTTCGCTGGAGATTGAGCCTGTTGGACCGCCTCAACGCATGTCTGGCGGCCGCGGCAACAGCTCCCCGACGGTAACCGCAATGCGGCTACCGTTCACGACCACGGTCCCCTTGGCGACCGGCAGATTGTTCGCAAGGATGCTCACGGCGTCTTCCTCGGAAGCGTCCAGTTCGATGATGGCGCCACGGCCGAGCCGCAGGACCTGGTGGACTGGCATCAATGTGGTGCCAAGAACGACGGTGATGTCGACGCCGACTTTATCGAGTGTGGCCACGTTGGTTTCCTATTGCGCATTCTGCGCTATTGCAGGTAGCCGACAGGTCATCATGGTATGGTGAATGAGTGGTTAACGCGCGAAACACGTTGAAAGTCGGGCTTCCGATGGCCGCCGGAATGGCCGCCGGTCGAATGGCGGACGAGCAATTCCTTGGTGGCCTACGACACCGCAGTCGCCGGCATGGAAGCCAGGGCCGCAGCGGTCGCGGCAGGACGGGCTGCCGAGCTCGTCTGGCTGCTGGAGCACCCTCCACTCTACACCGCCGGCACCAGCGCGAATTCGGCCGATGTGATCGACGCGCGTTTTCCCGTGCACGTGACTGGCCGCGGCGGTCAGATGACTTATCACGGCCCCGGCCAGCGCGTTGCCTATGTGATGCTTGATCTCAAACGCCGCGAGCCCGACGTCCGGCGGTTTGTTGCCACGCTTGAAGAATGGATCATACGAACGCTGGCCGCTTTCAATGTCCGCGGCGAGCGGCGCGAGGATCGCATCGGCGTCTGGGTGCGGCGCCCCGACAAAGGCGACGGTTACGAGGACAAGATCGCCGCGATTGGAATTCGCGTGAAACAATGGGTCACGCTCCACGGCATGGCGCTCAATGTCGACCCCGATCTCTCACATTTCTCCGGCATCGTGCCTTGTGGCGTGAATGACCAGAAGTACGGCGTGACCAGCCTCGCCGACCTGGCATTCCGGTGTCGTTGGCGGACGTCGATACGATATTGCGGCGCGAATTCGAGATCTTGTTCGGAGCAACGGCCGATCAGGCTGTCGGGAGCACTGAAAAACCACCGGCGGCCGCGCCTCCAGAAGATCGGCTTCCGTTCCCTCGCGTTGATCAAGCCCGCTCACATGCGCTGAAAATGGTCCCCGCCGGCAGGCCTCGATCGCGGCCTCGACGTCGTTACGCGGGCCGGCAAAGACAGCTTCGACGGAACCATCGCGGCGGTTGCGCACCCAGCCACGCAGACCGAGCCGACTCGCCTCGTCTTCGACGAACGCCCGATAGCCGACACCCTGCACGCGGCCACGCACAACAACATGGCAGATGATGTCGTTGCTCACGCAAGGTCTCCCGCATCGATAACGCGCGCCGCACTCAAGGGCGTCAAGCAAACTCCAGGATCACCGCGTCTACGGCGAGGCTGTCGCCGGGTTTGGCATTGATCTTCTTGACCGTGCCGTCGATCTCCGCCCGCAACACGTTTTCCATTTTCATGGCCTCCACGACGGCCACGGTCTCGCCGGCCTTGACCTCCTGGCCTTCCTTGACCGCGATCGAGACCACAAGGCCCGGCATCGGGCACAGCACCTGCTTGCCTGTATCGGCGGCCTTTTTCGCCGGCATCAGGCGCGCATAGCCGGCTTCACGCTCGGTGTAGACGTAGGCTTTCGTTTCGACGCCGCGATAGCTCAAGGCAAAGCCGTTCAGGATCGTGCGTACCTGAACGGTCACCGCCTTGTCGTTGATTGTCCCGTTCCAGATCGGGTCACCCGACTTCCAGTCCGAATGGAGCCGCAAAGGCCCGGATTTGACGCCGTGCATACGGACTTCGATCACGCCGTTCGTCCGATTGACCTCAAGCTTGATTTCCCTTTCGCCGAGCCAGACGGCTCGCTGACTTTCGCGCGTAACGCTTCTGCCTCTCAGTTGGCCTGACACGCGCCGTTTGCGCTCGCCCAGCACATGGTCGATCGCGGCGGCAACAGCTGCCAGCACCTGCGCCGGCTCGCCTTCCGGCGCATGGGCATGAAAGCCGGATGGAAACTCCTCGGCGATGAAGCCGGTCGAAAGTTTTCCGGCCTGCCAGCGCGGATGCGTCATCAGAGCCGCGAGGAACGGAATGTTGTGCCGGATGCCATCAACGACGAACGCATCAAGAGCGTCACTTTGCGCCGTAATTGCCGCGCTGCGCGTCGGCGCATGCGTCACCAGCTTGGCAATCATCGGATCGTAATAGAGCGAGATTTCCCCGCCCTCATAGACGCCCGTGTCGTTGCGCACGGTCACGCCGTTTTCGGTCCCCTCTTTCGGCGGGCGATATCGCGTGAGGCGCCCGGTCGAAGGAAGGAAATTCCTGTAAGGGTCCTCGGCGTAAACCCGGCTTTCGACCGCCCAGCCATTCAATTTTACATCGTTCTGCTTGAACGCGAGCTTCTCCCCGGCCGCGACACGGATCATCTGTTCGACCAAATCGATGCCGGTGACCAGCTCGGTGACGGGATGCTCGACCTGCAATCGCGTGTTCATTTCCAGGAAATAAAAGCTTTTGTCCTGCCCGGCCACAAATTCGACCGTGCCAGCGCTGTCGTAGCCCACCGCTTTTGACAGCGCGACCGCCTGTTCGCCCATCTTCTTGCGCGTCGCGGCGTCGAGCAGCGGGCTCGGCGCTTCTTCGATCACCTTCTGGTTTCGCCGCTGGATCGAGCATTCGCGCTCGCCGAGATAGATGACGTTGCCGTGCTTGTCGCCGAGCACCTGGATTTCGATGTGGCGCGGGTCGGTGATGAATTTCTCGATGAAGACGCGGTCGTCGCCGAAGGAAGATTTTGCTTCCGAACGCGCGCGCGCAAAACCTTCAGCGACTTCGGCCTTGCTGTGGGCGATCCGCATGCCCTTGCCGCCACCGCCAGCCGAAGCCTTGATCATCACCGGGTAGCCAATCTCTTCGGCGATCTCGATCGCTTCCACCTCGTTCTGGATGACGCCGAGATGACCGGGCACAGTTGAGACCTTGGCGGCGGCCGCCGCCTTTTTCGATTCGATCTTGTCGCCCATCGCGGCGATGGCTTTTGGATTGGGTCCGATAAAGACGACGCCCGCGGCCGCGAGCGCTTTGGGAAAGGCTTCGCGCTCGGACAGGAAGCCATAGCCGGGATGGACCGCCTCGGCGCCGCTCTGCTTGCAAGCGGCCACGATCTTATCGATGACCAGGTAACTTTCTGCCGCGGGCGGCGGGCCGATCGCGATGGCGGTATCCGCCATTTCGACGTGCAGTGCGTCCTTGTCCGCCTCCGAATAGACGGCGACGGATTCAATCCCCAGTTTGCGCGCGGTTTTGATAATCCGGCAGGCGATTTCGCCGCGATTGGCGATCAGGATACGCTTGAACATGCCGTGTCAGGGGCCCCAAATGCCGGCCATTTGGCTTGCTGCCTTATGGCGTAAAAGTCAAATCTGCCGCGCAACGGCAGCAGAAGCCGTCACCGCGCACAAAATGGTCGCGGATAACGGCGCGAGCGTTACAATACTGTCTTATAGCAAGCGTATCTACCGCGACGTCCCAACACGCAAAATCGGGAGCGTTGCCATGCCATTTCAAACGAAAACCCTGGTTTCAGTCGCATGTGCCGCCGTTTTTCTTCAGGCCGCGATGGCGCAGGCGCAAAGCCAGCGCAACCTCATTCTCTTCGTGCCCGATGGCCTGCGCGCTATGTCGGTGACGCCCGAGACCGCACCTGCGATGGCGGACGTGCGGGATAAGGGCGTCAACTTCGCCAATCCGCACTCGCTGTTTCCGACATTTACAATGGCCAATGCGTCGGGCCTCTCGACCGGTCATTTCCTCGGCGACACCGGCGTATTCAGCAACACGATCTATGTCGGCTTTCCGACCGCTCACGCCGCCAACAGCGTGACGCCGTTCATCGAAAGCGATCCGGTACTGGGCGACATTGACGATCATTTCTCCGGTAATTTTGTCGACGAAGATGCCGTTCTCTTCGCCGCCCGCCATCAGGGTTTCAGCACTGCGGCTATCGGCAAAGTCGGGCCGACGATGATGTTCGACCATACCGACCGCAAGGGTGAGACCACCGTCATTGTTGACGACGCTACGGGAAGTGCCGCGGGAGTTCCGCTCTCACAACCGGTGCAGGATGCGCTGAAGGCGGCGGGTTTGCCGTCCACAGCACCGACGCGCGGCGCCAACGGTGCGGCCGGCGACGCCAAGAAGCCAGGCACCACCGTCGCCAATGTCGATCAGCAGAAATATTTCGCGGACGTCGCCGCTAAAGCGGTGCTGCCGATGTTCAAGGCGCGCAACAAACCATTCGTGCTGGTGTTCTGGTCGCGCGATCCCGACGGCACGCAACATAACCAAGGTGACAGTCTGCTAAAGGTCGAACCAGGCATCAACGGGCCGACGTCACGCGCCGCCATCAAAAATGCTGACGATAACCTGGCGGACATTCGCCACGCTCTCGACGAACTCGGCCTGGCCGCGAATACCGACATTATTATCGCCGCCGATCACGGCTTCTCGACGATCTCAAAGGAAAGCAAGACCAGCGCCGCCGCGCAAACAAGTTACACCGACGTGCCGGAAGGTTTGCTGCCACCCGGATTTGTCGCACTCGATCTCGCCAAGGCATTGGCGTTGCCGCTGCACGATCCCGACGACAAAAATGCCATCGTCGCAGCCGGCAAATATCCCAAGCGCGGCAATGGCGTGATCGGCAACGACGCCGACAAACCCGATGTCGTGGTCGCATCCAATGGCGGTTCGGATCTGGTTTATGTGCCAGGCAAGGACCACGCGCTGACCGCCAAGGTCGTTTCAGCTTTGCTGGCGCAAGACTACGTCAGCGGCCTTTTCGTCGACGACGAACTCGGCACTTTCCCCGGCACGCTGCCGATTTCGGCGATCAATCTGAAGGGATCGTCGGTCACGCCCCGCCCGTCGATCGTCATCAATTTCCGCTCGTACGCAACCGGCTGCGAGAAGCCGGTGATGTGCGCCGTCAACATTGCCGATACGGGGCTGCAGCAGGGCCAGGGCATGCATGGCAGCTTCAACCGCGCCGACACCATGAATTTCATGGCAGCCTCCGGACCTGATTTTAAGTCCGGCTTCGTCAACGAGGCGCCAGTGAGCAATGCCGACATCGGCAAGACCATTGCACAGGTACTCGGGCTGAAGATCCCGTTCCATGGCAGCCTGATGGGCCGGGTCGTCGAGGAAGCTCTGCCCGGGGGCGCAAACCCCACCGTTGAGCAATTCGTCGAACGCGCCAAACCGGACGAAAACGGCCTCGCGACGGTGCTGGTGGGCCAGCGCGTCGGCAGCACGCGGTATTTCGACGCGGCCGGCTTCCCCGGCCGGACTGTCGGCATGGATGAACGCAAAGCCGCGAGTCGTTGATGCGCTTCTCGGGCGCCGGGGGAAAAAGCTTTTCCACCCGGCGCCCTCGCTGCCACACTTTTTGTTCTCCGCAAGGCGTGGCCGGCCACGCGCTGATCCTCTTTGGACCCGCCCTATTCCACTTGCGCGCCGTCGCCTATATTAGCTGACGAGTACGTCACTTTTGAGTGGAGGTTGATCGATGGCGTTGGCAATTGGCGATACCGCACCCGATTTCGAGGCGGAAACGACTGAAGGAAAAATCCGTTTTCACGATTGGCTGGGCACGTCCTGGGGCGTGCTTTTTTCACATCCGAAGGATTTCACCCCGGTTTGCACCACCGAACTCGGCACCATGGCGCGGTTGAAGCCGGAGTTCGACAAGCGCAATACCAAGATCATCGGCCTTTCGGTCGATCCGGTCGACAATCACAAGAAGTGGGCCGGCGATATCAAGGACGTGGTCGGCTTTGCGCCGAACTATCCGATGATCGGCGATACCGAACTGAAAATCTCCAAGGCCTACGGCATGCTGCCGGCAGCGACCTCCGGATCGTCGGAAGGACGCACGGCCGCCGACAATCAGACCGTGCGCAACGTTTTCATCGTCGGCCCGGACAAGAAGATCAAGCTCGTCCTGGTCTATCCGATGACCACGGGCCGCAACTTCGATGAGGTGCTGCGCGTGCTCGACTCGCTCCAGCTGACCGCCAAACATCGCGTTGCAACGCCGGCGAACTGGAAGCAAGGCGAAGATGTCATCATTGCCGGCTCGGTCAGCGACGAGGAAGCCAAGAAGATCTGGCCGCAAGGCTTCAAGGCGCCGCGGCCTTATATCCGTATCGTGCCGCAACCGAAGGCTTAAATCCTCTCCGGACTTGTTGAAAGCAAGGGGCGCGGGCGATATCGTCCGCGCCCTTGGCTATTTTGGCGACGGCTGGAGTATTTCAGATGAGTGACAGGGCAATGAATGATGCGGCCAAATCGCAGCCGCCGTTTGCCGAATTTCTGGGTCTCAAGATCACCCACGTGTCGCCTGAACGCGTCACCGCTGAGCTGCCAATGCGCCAGGAGCTCAACAACCGCTTCAACATCATGCATGGCGGCGCCATCATGGCGCTCGCCGACAATCTTGGCGGCACCGCAGCGACGGCAAATCTCAAAGAGGGACAATCCACGACGACGATCGAGAGCAAGACCAATTTCTTCGCCGCGATCCCGATCGGCGACGTGGCCAAGGCCGAATGCACGCCGCTCCATCGCGGCCGCACCACCATGGTCTGGCAGACCCGCGTTACCCGTGGTGATGGCAAACTTTGCGCGCTCGTCACCCAGACCCAGCTCGTTCTGGATCGGTAACGACAGCGTTCAAACGTTGCTGGGCTTGGCCGCGCCGCGATTGGCCAACACCACCCCGCCCGCGCAGACCACCATGCCGGCAATCGAGAGCGCGTCGAGTCGTTCGCCGAACAAGATGAATGCGAACAAGGCCGTCACGCCAGGCACGAGATAAAACAAGCTCGCAAAGCCGGTCGCCGCCGAGCGGCGGATCAACCAGTACATCAGCCCGATCGCGGCAATCGACAAGACGAGCACCAGCCAGGCAATCGCGAAGATCAACTCGCCGGTCCAGTGGATCTCGCGCGTCTCAAAAGTGAACGCACCGATCGTGAACAAAATTCCTGCGCCAACATATTGCACAAAATTTCCGGCGCGCCAGTCGATCCCGCCGCAAAATCGTTTCTGATAAAGAGTCCCCAGCGTAATACCGACCAGCGACAGGAAACTGGCGATCCAGCCCAGCGCCGAGCCGGCCAGAACAATGCTGCGATCGTGCAGGACGAGAACGACGCCGACCAGGCCGAGTGCGAGACCGATCCACTGAACGCGCGTGACGGTCTCCCCCATGAAGCGATTGGCGATGGTCGAGGTCAGGATCGGTTGCAGGCCCGGGATCAGTGCGGAAACGCCGGCAGGCACGCCTTGGCTGATCGCCGTAAACACACCACCAAGATAAAGGCCGTGGACGAGGGAGCCGGCGACCAGCGCGTGTCCCACTTCCCGCGCATTCGGTGCTTTCGCACCGCCGATCAGGGCAATCGCACCCATGATCAGCACGACAAACCCCATGCGGACCGCGAGAAATGTCAGCGGCTCGATATATGGCAAGCCGTAGCGTGCGCCGATAAAGCCTGTGCTCCACAACAGGACGAAAATCGCCGGCGCGGTCGCAATCGCCAGTCGGGTCAGGCGCATCATGGTGTCAGCACAGTCAGAATGGGATTTATTCGAATTGGCAGGATAGCGCGCCTATACCACTTTCCGCCGGGCAATGCCTTCCCCTCTTACCGCGATCGTGCCTATGGTGGCGGGCGTGGGGGACTGACCGGGGGGAATAGCTGCCATGAAATTGATTGCAGTTTACGTTGCTTTTGTCCTGATCGGCGAGACGATCGCCTATTTCGTCGGTAGAACCGTCGAGCACTGGTCAATGACCGCAAGCCTGCCGGTGTTCCTTGCCTGCTTTTTCTTTGTTTTTTGGGCCGCCTGGCGTCTGGCGATTCGCATCGCCTGAACGCCCAAGTTCCGGACCTCACACAGAAATTTCGGAACCGGAGCCGAGGGCAACGGGTTTCCTCCATTCGAGACGGCTGCAGCTCGTCTTGAAGCCAAGGAGGTTGCCATGACTGATCCGCGTTATACCGATCCGCGTTACAGCGATCCGCGGCTGAGTGATCCGGTGATCCGCCGGGACGAAAGCGTTGGCGGTATGTGGGGCTGGATCGCCGGCGTCGCTGTTCTGCTTCTGATCGGCTTCCTGATCGTGGCCGGCTGGAACAATAACGGCAGCACCGCGAGTAATGGTTCTTCGCCGATGACGACGAGCAGTGCACCCGCGCGCAACGCCACTCCGCCAACGACCACGGGCTCGGGCTCTCCCGCTTCGCAACCGCTGACACCGGCACCGTCGACCACGCCGTCACGCAGCGGCACGCAGTAAGGACCTCTACGTTTTCCGTAAAACAAAACCCGGCGCCGCTACGGGCGCCGGGTGATGGTTTGTCTGCGTCGCTCTGAAGCGCGAAACATCAGGGGCGAGCTGCTAGCGCACGGTCACCGTAATGGGCGCCGACATTACCGGCGGCTGGTGCGGAATATGCGACCAGTCGGCAAAAACCAGTTGGAGTGTGTGCTTGCCCGGCGGAAGTGTGACCATCGCTTCCGTCTGTCCCGCACCGAAATGCTTGTGCGTATCATCGGCCGGGATTGCGCCCTTGAGTTCTTCCGCGTTGAGCGCGGCATCAATGAGTAAATGATGATGGCCTGTGTTGGGCTTTTCCACGCCGGCCGGTGCCACACCCATGCCCGTCAGTCCAAATTGCACCAGGAACGGGCTGCTTATCTCGGCGCCGTCTTTGAGATTGATGATGTAGACTTTCGCACCTGCCGGTGACGCCGTTTGCGCGGACGCTTGCGTGACGGACGTAACTCCGAACACGGCAAGTGCCGCAAGCGCCGTCCTGAACATTGTCATGGTGCCGCCTCCCTTATTTTGACGCATGTTGGGAGCGCGTGTGCGTTCCCTCGCAGCTTTATCCGAAAATGGAATAGATCCCGAATCCGACAGTTGCGCTCAACACCGCTTCGATGGCCTGAAATTGTATCCCCGTCAGTTCGTGGCTGACATAGGGAAATAAGATTCGCCCGACCGGCAGCACGATCGCCGCCACGAGCGCAACACATAGCAACTTTGTCACGACAGCCTTGTCGAACATGGAACACCCTCCCCCCGTTTTTTTCTTATTGTGTCACGGTAACGGGGCGGTGGGCAATCTCACGTCTGGAAGGCAGGATCGACGGGAACCCGGTAGCCGTTGGCGAGCCGGTTGGTTTCGTTGGCCATGCCCGTAACGGCCATCAGCTCGCCGAACATGGCCTCCGTCATGCCCACCTTGCGCGCAGCAGCTGTGTGGCTGGCGATACAATAGCCACACCCATTGGTGACGCTGACCGCCAGATAGACCATTTCCTTGGTAAGCGGATCGAGAGCTCCGGGCGCCATCACCTCTTTCACGCTCTCCCAGGTGCGGCGCAGCGTCGCCGGATCGTGCGCAAGGTATTTCCAGAAATTGTTTACGTCCGGCACATTGCGTGTCTTCTTGATGTCGTCATAGACCGCGCGCACCGCGGGCAAGGCATCGGCGTATTCAATTGGCCCGGGCATAGAAATGCTCCTCCCATTCGTCATGGCCGGGCTTGTCCCGGCCATCCCAATTCATGAAACTCGGCGCATGCGCCAGTTCTATGTCTATATTCTCGCATGACCAGTGGATAGAGGACCAACGCCATGCCAAAGACGCCGGATTATTTTCAGGGAAAAACCATAGTCATCACCGGCGCCGGCAGCGGCATCGGTCGCGCCACCGCCCTAATTTTCGCGCGCGAAGGGGCCAACGTTGTTTGCGCCGACATCAACGAAAAAGGCGTGGAGGAGACGGCCGGGAAGATCAACGCGATCGGCGCCCAGGCGCTGGCGCTCACCATCGACGTCTCCAAACGCGCCGCTGTCGAGGACATGATCCAGCTTGCGCTCGACGGTTTCGGCCGCGTGCATTTTCTCTTCAATTCGGCAGGCGCCGCAATCAGACGCGCGAAATTCCTCGAGATCGACGACGATCTGTTCGACAGAACCTTCGACCTCAACGTCAAAGGCACGCTCTACCCCATGCAAACCGTGCTGCCGCATATGCTCGCCAACAAATTTGGCGTGATCGTCAATATGGGCAGCATGTCGCACAAGCGCGGGGGCCCCGGATCGTCGGTGCACTATGCCGCAGCCAAGGGCGCCGTAGTCACCATGACGATGGGCGTCGCGCGCGAATTTGCGTCACAAGGCATTCGCGCTTTGTCGATCTCGCCCGGTCCGGTGAAGACGCCGTTCCAGGAGGCGGCCAGCAGCTCGCCGGAGCTGGTTCAGCGCTTCCTCGAAGATGTGCCGATGAACCGTTTTGCCGAACCGGAAGAAATCGGCGAACTGGTTTTATTCATGTGCTCCGACGCCTGCGAATTCATGACCGCGGACACGGTTTACGTGAACGGCGGCGGCGGCTGGCGCTGACACGAATTCAGCGCGCGGCCAACCAGATCCCGACTGCGACCGCGGCCAATCCGGCAATCAAATTGAGGCCGATCCCCTCACCGATCGCGACCGCCCCGACGATTGACGCAAACACCGGGATTTACGGTCATGGTCACCGCGGTCTTGGTCGGGCTGGTGCGTGACAGCGCAAAGACCCACAGAATGAAGGCGCCCGCACTGCCGACAATCCCGATATAAGCGATCGCGATCCATTGCGGCATGCCGAAGTGTGCAACGGCGTCGAAGCCATGGATGAGCAGCGCCCAAACCAGCAAGCAGAATGCCGCGGCGCCCATGCCCGCGGTGAGAAATGCAAGCGGATCGGAGCGCGCAATGAACGGGCGCGACCAAACGTTATAAAGCGACATGCAAAGCGTGGCCGCTAGCATCAGCAGTTCACCGCGCCAGGCGCTCGGGAGGCGCGTTCGAAAGACCTGACCCCAGCGCAAATAACACGCCTGTCATGGCAATAAGCACGCCGGCCGTTTTGCGCACCGTCAGCGTCTCGATCCCGAGCGCGGCGCCGACCAGCATGGTCATCAGCGGCATCGTGGAAAGCGTCAGCGCGCCGCGCGCCGCCGTGGTGTAGCTGTAGGCCAGATTGAACAGAATCGAGAACGCAAAAAAGAACAGGATTCCGAGCGCCGCGACCGCAATCCAGTCGCGCCCCTTCGGCCATCGGCTTTTCATCAAAAGCGCAATCGGCAGCAGAATCAGAAAACCGGTGCCGAAGCGGAAAACGCCCAGCGTCACGGGGTCGGTGGCATGCACAACAAAACGCGTCGCCCCGCCGGCGATGCCGCCGATTGCGCTCGACACTACCGCTGCAAGCACGCCTGTCTGGTCGCGGGTCATGGGCACGGCGTGTGTATAATTGCACCGCCGTCGCCCGTCACCCCCTCAAACAAGCATTACCGCCCCGCTCTACACAGGCCCGCGTCCGTCACACAGCTGTTGACACCTGCTCAAGCTGCCTGCGCTTGCGCCTGTACCAGGCTGGAATTTGCGAGCTCGAGCATTGCCGCCTTCTTGGCATTCGCCATCAGCTCGGCAACCGGGATCGTCGCCGCCTCGTTCTCGCGGACCAGCGGCAAACGGAGATAAGGCGGGTCGCGGAACCAGACATACTCATACACGTGCCCGGTCTCTGCGTGCTCGACCGCAATGGTGCGGCCGTAAATCTTGATGCCGAAGTCGCGCACAAATGCATTGGTCGCAAGTTTCGGCGACTGCAGGCCGAAGACCCGATGCAGAACCGCGTCGATTTCGGTCGGGAAGAACGGCTTGTGCATGACCGCGGCGGCGCCAAGCTTGAGCGCCTCGCGCTCGCGCGTGGCATTGTACTCGCCCGAGATCATGACGACCTTGGCCTGCGGATTGGCCTCCATCATGCGCGCAAGCGTCGCGTAACCGTTGAGGCCCGGCATATTGATGTCCAGGAACACAACATCGAATGCCTCAGCCTTGCACCGCGCCAGCGCTTCGCCGCCGGTATTCGCATCTTCGATGTCGAGATGGAAAACTGAACTCGACAGCACCTTGCGCATGACTTTCAGCGAGACAGGCAAATCATCGACCAACAACACATGCATCGGGGTCGTGACACGCCGATGCGTCGCGAGGATTGCCTCGATCTCGTCTTTACCGAACGGCTTGGTCAGGAACTCATAGGCGTCGAGCTGGCGCGCAAGATCGATGCAGCGCCGGTTTGATCGTCCGGAAATCAGTGTGACGAATGTTTTGTTGCCGGCGATGCGCGCCGCCCACAGAGCGTCCATGCCGCCCATGGTCGGCATATGAACGTCAATGAAGGCGAGGTCCACGCCATGATCAAGCGCTTGCAAGCATTCCACGCCGTCGAAGGCATGGACGATGTTTGTGGAATAATCGTTGGGAAGAGCGTCGCGGATCAGTTGATGGACCGGATTGGAATCATCGGCGATCAGCACTTTTGATTGGCGCAAAGACATAAATTCTCCCTCCGTCAGCACCCACCTGCCATGAAGAACACGCAGCGGCGTCATCCGTTCGCGGGAAGAGAAAGACACAAAGAGTTCTTGGCTAATTACTGCTTGGATTTGCGCGACCAATTTTAGTCAATTGGCACTGCGGGGTGCTGCCGGTAGCGCGGCACCGCCGCCACGGCTGTGTCAAACGCGAACGCGCCCCGGCCTTGTCGTGCCGGAGCGCGTTTGAGCGAAACTTTTGACGCTAAACTTAGCGCCAGCGCAGCGTGAGCGACGACACGCCTGCGACGACGTTCAACGCAACCGAGCCCTGGAGTGAAACTGGCTGAAGCGCAATGGTACGGTTGGATCCGCCCATCAGCACGTTGGCGCCACCACCAACGCCAACCGCGGCGGTGCCGGTCACGCCGACATATTCACCAGCGAGCGCGCCGGCGGGAACACCTGTCGTTGGCGCGAACACCGCCCAGCCGATCGCGCTACCGGCGCTGATGCCGATGCTGAGACCCACGGTGTTGAGCGCGCCGTCATAGGATTGCGGTGGCCCTTGCGGCGGGTTGGTTTGGGCGGGCGTATAGACGCAACGCATCGACTGATGGCCGACGATGATGAAACCGACGTTCGGGTCGACCTGGCAGGAGAGCCCACCGATCTGGGTCCACCCTTGGGCCGAAGCGGCGACCGGTGCAAAAATCATCGCCGCAAGAGCAAACGCCGCAAGCAAAAAGCGGTGGCAGTACAGGTTCATGATGTCGTACCCCCCTTGGTACAAGAACTGGAACAGCCTGTATGGAACTCCAGGTGGCGACCATGTGCAAGGGCGCGGCAGGCCCTCAATCATGAAAAATGATCCGTGGTTATCGCTGTGAAAGCCTTTCAGCCGTTTGGCTGATGGGTGTGCGTTATTATTTCCGCCGGCCGCGCCCCCTGCCCTGGATTCAGCCACTCCAGCGTTATGGCCCGAGCGCCCTTCACGGATTAAAAATCAGCACAATGAAAGTGATGAACAAGACCAGATGCACGCCGCCGAGCAGAATGTTGGTCGGCGCTCCCGAAAACGTCATCTGCGCAATAAACAGCGTCAGCACCAGCAGAATGGCCGGCACCGATTCAAGACCAAGCTGCAGCGGGAGATTGATCACAAGGCTGAGTGCCAGCATGACCGGGATCGTCAGCCCGATGGTGGACAGCGCCGACCCCAACAACAGATTGACCGAACGCTGCAAGTGATTGCGCCGCGCCGCCTGAAAGGCCGTGAGCCCCTCCGGCGACAAAATCAAAATGGCGATCAGGATGCCGCCCAGCGTGGTGGGCGCATGCAATTTCTCGATGCCGTAGTCGATGACTTCCGCCAGTTTCTCCGACAGCAAAACCACCGGCAGCAAGGTCAGGAACAGCATAACGGCATGATAGGAAACCGATCTGGCGTGGCCCAAGGCCCGGTTCATGCGCTGGCTCCGCGCCGGCAATGCGGTTGGCCCCTTTCCTTTCCATAAAGAAGGCGCGATGGCGCACGGTTTCGATCATCAGGAAGCCGCCATAGAGCAGCACGGTCAACAGACCGAACACAATCGCCTGCAGCGTCGTCATTGTGTGGTCGGCCGTCGATGTGGTGAATGTCGGCACCACCAGCGAGATGACGGACAGGCAAGTAATAACCGCCAGGAAAGGCGACCGCGCCCTGCAGGTTGTATTGCTGTTGCCGGTGGTTCAGGGCGCCGACGATCACCGACAGCCCGATCATGCCGTTGAGCACGATCATGAGCACCGCAAACACGGTGTCGCGCGGCAATGTCGGGTTTGGGTCGCCGCTGAGCATGACCGTCGCCATGATGGTCACTTCGATGCTGACCGCAGCGATCGTGAGAATAAGAGTACCGTAAGGTTCGCCCAGATACTCGGCCAGCACTTCTGCGTGACGCACCACGCCAAAGGCGCACCAGATCATGACCGCAAACAGCCAGATGAAGAGCCCCGCCGTCACACCCAGCTGAGTAAGATCGTCAGTCCAGGTCGCACCGACCGTAAAGAAAATGAGCGTCGTTGCCGCGCCTGCCAGGACGGGGCGTTCGGCGCGAAGGTCATCGGTGAGGCTTGAGGGTTTGCGTTTTTTTGGCGACTTCATTCAAAGGCCCAGCGCGTTGGGTAATTTCATTTTTGCATGTCACAACGGCAAATTGTCGTGCTTGCGCGCCGGCATCTCCACATGCTTGTTCTTCAGCATCGCCAGGGCACGCGCAATGCGGCGGCGGGTGGAGTGCGGCATGATCACGTCGTCAATATAGCCGCGTTCGGCGGCAACGAAGGGTGATAGAAACCGATCCTCATATTCCTTGGTGCGCGCGGCGATCTTGTCTTTATCGCCGATGTCGGCCCGGAAAATGATCTCGACCGCCCCTTTCGCGCCCATCACCGCGATCTGCGCTGTCGGCCACGCATAATTCAAGTCGCCGCCCACGTGCTTCGACGCCATCACATCATAAGCACCGCCGAAGGCCTTGCGCGTGATCACGGTGACAAGCGGGACCGTGCACTGGCTGTATGCGAACAATAATTTGGCGCCGTGCTTGATCAGTCCGCCATATTCCTGGTCGGTGCCGGGCAGAAATCCCGGTACGTCGACAAATGTCACAATCGGAATGCCGAACGCATCACAGAACCGGACAAAGCGCGCCGCCTTGCGCGAGGCGTCGCTGTCGAGCACGCCCGCGAGCACCATCGGCTGGTTTGCAACGAAGCCGACGGTGCGACCCGCAATGCGGCCAAAGCCGGTCACAATGTTCTTGGCATAAGCCGACGACACCTCGAAGAAGTCACCCTCATCCGCGACCTTCAGGATCAGCTCCTTGATGTCGTAAGGCTTGTTTGGATTGTCGGGCACCAGCGTGTCGAGCAATTCATCGATACGGTCCGCCTCGTCCTGCGTTGGCCAGTCCGGCACGCCGCTCTCGTTGTTGGCGGGCAGGAAATCGATCAGCCGGCGCATCTGCAGCAGGCACTCGACGTCGTTCTCGAAGGCGCCGTCGGACACGCCCGACTTGGTCGTGTGCACGGAGGCGCCGCCGAGTTGCTCGGCCGTCACAACCTCGTTGGTCACCGTCTTCACCACGTCGGGGCCGGTGACGAACATGTAAGATGTATCGCGCACCATGAAGATGAAGTCGGTCATGGCCGGCGAATAGACGTCGCCGCCGGCGCAGGGACCCATGATCACGCTGATCTGCGGAATGACGCCTGAGGCGATCACGTTGCGCTTGAATACTTCGCCGTAACCACCAAGCGCGGCCACGCCTTCCTGGATGCGCGCGCCGCCGGCGTCGAACAGGCCGATGATCGGGCAACGCGCCTTCATCGCCATGTCCTGTACCTTGATGATCTTCTGCGCGTGCGTTTCCGACAGCGAGCCGCCAAAGACCGTGAAGTCCTTGGAGAACAGATAGACCGCGCGGCCGTTGATGGTGCCCCAGCCGGTGACGACGCCGTCACCGGGGATCTTGCTCTTCTCCATGCCGAAGTCGTTGGAGCGGTGCTCGACGAACATGTCGAGCTCCTCGAACGATCCCTTGTCGAGCAGGAGCTCGATGCGCTCGCGGGCGGTCAATTTGCCGCGCTTGTGCTGGGCCTCGATGCGCGTCTGGCCGCCGCCGAGGCGGGCCTCCTCGCGCCGTTTTTCAAGTCTGTCGAGGATGTCTTTCATTGAAGGAAGCCCCTGCCCGCGCAGAATCCGGTCTGCACGAGGAATAGCATGACCCGGCCGCAATCTCACTTCCCTCTCCCCTTGTGGGAGAGGGTGGCGAGCGCGGAGCGTCAGCGAAGCGCGAGCCGGGTGAGGGCCCCGTGCCGCACGAAACGCCCACCCCCTCACCCGCCCTCGCTTCGCTCGGGCACCCTCTCCCACAAGGGGAGAGGGAAAGAAACGCAGACTTGGCACCGGCCCCAAACCCTGCTTACAAGCCCTCATGAGCGAGCCGCAGACCGCCGCCGAATTGATCCAGCAGGGCCTGGTCCACCACCGGTCGGGCCAGATCTCGCTCGCCATGGACCGTTACACCCAGGTGTTGCGCAACGACCCGAACAACGCCGACGCGCTCTATTACATCGCCGTGGTCGCCTGCCACGAGGGCCAGTTCCAGCAGGGCATCGATCTCGCCCGCCGCTCGTTGAACTTCCGGCCACACCAGGCGCGCGCGCACAATCTCATCGGCCAGGCGCTTCACCGCATGGGAAAGGTCAAGGACGCGCTGGAAAGCTTCGACAACGCGATCGAGTGCGACGCCAAATTCGCCGACGCCTACGGCAACCGCGCCAATATGCTGAGCGAGCTCGGCCGCACTTCGGAGGCGTTGTCGAGTTTCGACCGCGCGATTGCGCTCAATCCGAATTCGGCGAGCGACTGGCTCAACCGCGGCGCCACCCTGCATGGGGCCGGGCGTATCGAGGAAGCCATTGCAAGCTACGACAAGGCCATCGCGCTCGACCCCGGGTTCTGCGTGCCGTATTGCAACCGCGCGCATTCGCTGCTCGACGCCAACCGCGACGAGGAAGCGCTCGCCGGCTACGATCGCGCCATCGCGCTCGAGCCGAAATTCGCCGAGGCCTACCTCGGCCGCGCGCTGGCGCTGCGCAAGCTGTCGCGCATCGACGAAGCGCTCGCCAGCATCGACAAAGCGATCGGGATCAAAGGCGACGTGGGCAAGATGTATGGTGCCCGCGCCACCCTGTTGCGTTCGCTCGGCCGCGAAGCCGAAGCGGTGGCCGCGGACGCCAAGGCCGCCGAGCTGGAGGCGAAAAAGCAACAGGCAGGCGAAGCGACGCCAGCGGCGGACAATAAAAGTTCCTGACGTTGGAACTTTGCGGCGGTCTCAGCCGTTTCGCGGGGTAGTCATAAGGACACCCCCAAAGGACCGCCCATGAATCACGCCACGCCACGCACCAGTTCGCCGCGTCTTGCCACCCCGACCGATCTCGGCGCCAATGCCGCAAAAGACATTGCAGGCGCCCTCAACCGCGTCCTGGCCGACAGTTTCGCGCTCTATCTCAAAACAAAGAATTTCCACTGGCACGTGAGTGGACCGCACTTCCGGGACTACCACTTGCTGCTCGACGAGCAGGCCGAACAGATTTTCGCCACCACCGACGTTATCGCCGAACGCGTGCGCAAGATCGGGCAGCCGACGCTGCGTTCGATCGGCGACATATCTCGCCACCAGAAGCTTGAGGACAACGACGCGCCGTATGTCGAGCCCTCCGACATGCTGGCGGAATTGCGCGAGGACAACCAGCGCGTGGTCGCGGCCATGCGTGAAGCGCACGACGTTTGCGACGAACACAATGACGTCGCAAGCGCCAGCCTGCTCGAAACGTTCATCGACGATGCCGAAAGGCGCGTCTGGTTTCTCTACGAAGCCGGCCGTAAGGGCGATTCCAGCGGGCATTGATTTGAGCGCCTCGCATCAAAACCCGTTCGTCCCCGCTTTCGCGGAGACGAACGGTCATTTTGCGAGCTTGAGCACCGTCACCGCCGCGCGAAATTCCGCTTCGCGAAAAGCGCGACGCTCGAGCGCGAGATCGTCCCTGCCCCACTGCGACATCTGCCAGTCTTCGTCGACGTGAGCGGCGTCCCACGCCGCACCGGGTTCAATCGCATCATAAGCCACCGCCAGGGCGAGCAGCGCCGACCCTGTCAAGGTCGTGATCGACGACACCGCAGCCAGACGCCACGGCTCGCTTGGAATTGCTGCGCGCACGGCAGCGATGGCCGCGCGTTGCTGCGGCACGTGCACGACACCTTGTGCGAGCACAAATCGCGCACCGAATTGCTCACGCACCCAGGCCAGCACCGGATCCCACGCCGCAGATTGCTTTTCAACGAGACCAGCGGGCGCATCGGCGCGATAGCACAACAGGTCGGTGCCAAGATATTCAGCAACCTCGTCGGTCACCGGCGCTAACGCTTCACGGACGCCGTCAATCGCCGCATTGGCCAGCCGCGTCAGCGGCATCAACGCCGGATCGATCACGTCCTTTTGTGCGTCCCATTCCGCCGCAATAGAGTCCGCGAGCTGACGCGTCGGCGCGGCCAGGGCTTGCCGCGCGGGCGTCTTCACCGGCTTGCCATCGAGCAGGACCTGGGCACCGCCGCCAGCATCCGTCTCCACGACATGCGCACGCTCATAAAAACGCTTGCGCAATAACGGCCGGCCGCCCCGGCGCGCCGATTCCATCGGGTCGAGAGGCTGGTTTTCGAAGATCTCGGTAAAAATCTCGCGCATTGGGACTCGATTTGTGCGACGCAAAATAAGCGGAACTCAGCCACGCAATGTTAATCCAAAAGCGCAAAGACAGGGGCCGGAATGCCTTGCTGCCGCCTCTTTCAGGGAGCGAAAAACCTCATGCAGACTTGTGGTTGATAGGCCTCAGCCATGACGGAAGGATAGGTAGCCTTGCGGGCATGTAGCCAATATTATCCGCCCCGGATTCGTGCCGGATAACAAGGCCGATCCAGGGGAAGTTGACCCGTTAAGGGCTGCAACGCGACACCGTATTGTAAGTGCCGAGTAGCGGGGCGCGTTTCGAGGAGTCAATGAAGAATACCGACATTTCTGCGCCCGACTACTTCCACAAGGTCGTGGATTGCCAGTGGGCTTGTCCGGCGCACACGCCGGTACCGGAATATATCCGCCTGATCGCACAAGGCCGCTATTCCGACGCCTACATGATCAACTGGCGCTCGAACGTGTTTCCGGGAATTCTCGGGCGCACTTGCGACCGTCCTTGCGAGCCGGCTTGCCGCCGTGTGCGGGTCGAAGACGAACCGGTGGCTATTTGCCGGCTCAAGCGCGTGGCGGCGGACTACAAAGACGACATCACCGCACGGCTGCCCAGACCCGCCCAAAAGAAAAACGGCAAGCGCATTGCGCTGGTCGGCGGCGGCCCCGCCTCCCTCACAGTGGCGCGCGACCTCGCGCCGCTCGGCTACACCTGCGTTGTATTCGACGGCGATCCGAAATCCGGCGGAATGATCCGCACGCAAATTCCGAAATTCCGCCTGCCAGATTCCGTCATCGATGAGGAAACCGGTTACATCCTCGGTCTCGGCGTCGAATTCCGCGGCGGCAAGCGCATTGACAGCATGAAGGCGCTGCTGGCCGAAGGCTGGGACGCGATTTTCGTCGGCTCGGGCGCGCCGCGCGGGCGTGACCTCGATATTCCCGGACGCAAGGAAGCGGCCAAGAACATTCACATCGGCATCGATTGGCTGTCGTCGGTGTCATTCGGCCACGTCAGCAAGATCGGTAAGCGCGTCGTCGTGCTCGGCGGCGGCAACACCGCGATGGATTGCTGCCGCTCCGCCCGCCGCCTCGGCGGCGACCAGGTGGACGTGGTTGTGCGCTCCGGCTTCGAAGAAATGAAGGCGTCGCCTTGGGAAAAGGAAGACGCCATGCACGAGGGCATTCCAATTCATAACTTCCTCGTGCCAAAGGAATTCACGCACGAGAACGGCAAGCTCACCGGCATCACCTTCGAAAAAGTGAAGGCCGAGCGCGACGCCAAGGGCCGCCGCAAGCTGGTGCCGTCCGGCGAACCCGATCAACACTTTCCCTGCGACGACGTGCTGGTGGCCGTTGGCCAGGAGAACGCCTTCCCCTGGATCGAACGCGACTGCGGCATCACGTTCGACGAATGGAATATGCCCAAGGTCGACACTGTGACTTTTGCCTCGACCAACCCGAAAGTCTATTTCGGCGGCGACGCAGCGTTCGGCCCGAAAAATATCATCTGGGCCGTCGCGCACGGCCACGAGGCCGCCGTCTCGATCGACAAGATGCTCAATGGCGAGGACATCACCGACCGCCCACTGCCGGCCGTCGAGCAGATGAGCCAGAAAATGGGCATCCACGAATGGTCCTACGACAACGAGATCGAACTCGATAAGCGCTACAAGGTGCCGCTGCGCGACAAAGCCATCGCGTTAAAAGACATCAAGGCCGAAGTCGAGCTGGGCTTCGACGTCGAAGTCGCGCTCAAGGAAGCCGGCCGCTGCCTGAATTGCGACGTGCAGACGGTGTTTTCGGCGCAGCTCTGCATCGAATGCGATGCCTGCGTCGATATCTGCCCGATGGATTGCATCACCTTTACGCCGAATGGCGAGGAAGCCGAACTCCGCACGCGACTGACCGCTCCGTCGCACAACCTGACGCAAGACCTCTATGTGCAGAATGGCCTCAAGACTGGCCGCGTCATGGTCAAGGACGAGGACGTCTGCCTGCATTGTGGCCTGTGTGCCGAGCGCTGCCCGACCGGCGCCTGGGACATGCAAAAATTCTTCCTGGATATGACTCACGCAGGGACTTCATGCCGACCGCCACGCCGATCAGCCGCGTAAACGACTTCGTCGTCCGCTTCGCCAACGTCAACGGCTCAGGTTCGGCGAGCGCGAACGAGATGTTCGCGCGTGCGGTCATGCGCATGGGCATACCGGTGGCTCCGCGCAATATCTTCCCGTCCAACATTCAGGGCCTGCCGACCTGGTATGAGGTCCGCGTCTCGGAAGCCGGGCACATGGGCGCCCGCGGCGGCACCGACCTGATGGTCGCAATGAACCCGCAAACTTTCGACCGGGACATCGCTGCCATCGAACCAGGCGGCTATCTTTTTTACGATTCAACCAAGCCCCTGCCCCCGTCGAAATTCCGCGAGGACATCACCGTCATCGGCGTGCCGCTGACCGCAATCTGCAACCGCGAATACACCGATCCGCGCCAACGCCAGCTGTTCAAGAACATCATTTATATCGGCGCGCTCACCGCGCTGCTCGATATGGACGTGAAGGTGGTCGAGCAGCTGATCGGTGAGCAGTACAAGGGCAAGGACAAACTGATCGAGCCCAATATCAAGGCGCTGCATATCGGCCGCGACTACGCGATCCTCAATCTGCAATGTCCGCTCGGGGTGCGCCTGAAAAAAGCCGACAAAGTCGGCGACCGCATCTTCATTGAAGGCAATTCAGCCGCGGCCTTGGGCGCAGTTTATGGCGGCGCGACTGTTTGCGCCTGGTATCCGATCACGCCGTCCTCCTCGCTGGCCGACGCCTTTACGCGCCACTGCGCCAAATTGCGCGTTGATCCTGAAACCAAGCAG
Organism: uncultured Alphaproteobacteria bacterium; assembly: GCA_963817815.1. Lineage (GTDB taxonomy): Bacteria > Pseudomonadota > Alphaproteobacteria > Rhizobiales > Xanthobacteraceae > Pseudolabrys. Next base: position 35,243 of record CAWFPY010000003.1, read on the forward strand.
GCGAAATACGCGATCATCCAGGCTGAAGACGAGCTCTCCTCCATCGGCATCGTGATCGGTGCGGGCTGGAACGGCGCCCGCGCCTTCACGGCCACCTCCGGTCCCGGCATTTCGTTAATGCAGGAGTTCATCGGGCTGGCCTATTTTGCTGAAATTCCAGCAGTTCTGTTCGACGTGCAGCGCGCAGGCCCGTCGACCGGCATGCCGACCCGGACCCAGCAATGCGACATTATCTCGTGCGCCTATGCCTCCCACGGCGACACCAAGCACGTCCTTCTGTTCCCCGAGAACCCGACCGAGGCCTTCACCTTCGGCGCGCAGGCTTTCGATCTCGCCGACCGGCTGCAGACACCGATCTTCGTCATGCTCGATCTCGACATCGGCATGAACCATCATCTGTCCAAGCCGCTCGCTTGGGACGATGCCCGCAAATACGACCGCGGCAAGGTGATGACGGCCGCCGAGCTGGAAGCCGGCAAGGAATTTGGCCGCTATCTCGACGTCGACGGCGACGGCATTCCCTACCGCACCTATCCCGGCACGCACCCGACCAAGGGCTCGTTCTTCACGCGCGGCACCTCGCGCGACCGTTACGCGCGCTACACCGAGGAAGGCGCGCCCTATGTCGACAACATGCAGCGGCTGGTCCGCAAATTCGACACTGCCAAGGACCTGGTGCCGCGCCCACTGATTGCCACCAGCGGCAAACCGACCAAATACGGCGTGATTTATTACGGCTCGACGTCGCCCGCGATGGACGAGGCGATCCACATGATCGAGGCGCGCGGGCATTCGCTCGACCGCATGCGCATCCGCGCCTTCCCCTTCCACTCAAGCGTGAACAGCTTCGTTGCGGACCACGATTTCGTGTTCGTGGTCGAACAGAACCGCGACGCCCAGTTGCGTTCGTTGATCGTCAACGAATGCGGCATCGACCCCGTGCGGCTGGTGCCGATTTTGCACTATGACGGCACGCCTATCACCGCTCGCTTTATCGACAAGGCAATCGGCGACCATCTCGATCAACTGAAGGTTAAGCCGATGAAGGTGACATCGAGAAACGTCTTTCACTCCTGGGGGGACCCGCGCATCGCAGGGTCGCATTCGCCCCCCCGGGTGCCGGGACGCCCCCAGAGGTAAAGGACTGCCATGACCTATCTCGCCAAGCCGAAATTCCACCACCCCGAGCTGCCGAAGAATTCGCTCGGCTACACCCATCGCGACTACGAAGGCACGGTCTCGACGCTGTGCGCCGGGTGCGGGCACGATTCGATCACTGCGTCCATCATCCAGGCCTGTTTCGAGCTGTCGATCGAGCCGCACCGCGTCGCCAAGATTTCCGGCATTGGCTGCTCATCGAAAACGCCAACCTATTTCCTCGGCAATTCACACGGCTTCAACTCCGTGCACGGCCGCATGCCGTCGGTGCTCACGGGCGCCAATCTCGCCAATCGCGACCTGATCTATCTCGGCGTCTCCGGCGACGGTGACAGCGCCTCGATCGGGCTCGGGCAGTTCGCGCATTGCCTGCGCCGCGGCGTCAACATGGTCTATATCGTGGAGAATAACGGCGTGTATGGCCTCACCAAGGGCCAGTTCTCCGCCACAGCCGACCGCGGCTCGAAGTCCAAGCGCGGCTTCATCAACACCGACAATTCCATCGATCTCGTTGCAATGGCGCTCCAGCTCGGCGCCAGCTTTGTCGCGCGCTCATTCTCCGGTGACAAGCACCAACTGGTTCCGATCATCAAGGCGGCAATCGCTCACAAGGGCGCGGCATTTATCGATATCATTTCGCCGTGCGTGGCCTTCAACAACCACGCCGGCTCGACCAAGAGCTTCGATTTCGTGCGCGAGCACAATGAAGCGGTCAATCGTCTGGATTTCATCTCCAGCCGCATGCCGATCGAGGTCAAATACGACCCCGGCACTGTCGAGGTGGTCGAGCAGCATGACGGCTCCAAAATCGCGCTGCGCAAGCTCGCCGCCGACTACGACCTGCATGACCGTACCGCCGCGCTCGGCTTTCTCCAGCACCACGCCGCCAAAGGGCAGATCGTTACCGGCCTGCTCTACATGGAAAAAGAATCCGAAGACCTCCATGCGCATCTCCACACCGTCGCGGTGCCACTGAACGCGCTCGGCGAAAAGGAGCTTTGCCCGGGCCAGGCCGCGCTCGACAAGTTCAACGCCAGTTTGCGGTAGATCTCAATCGACCTCATGCTGAGGAGCGCTCCGAAGGAGCGCGTCTCGAAGCATGAGGCGCCTCATCCTTCGAGACGGCCGCGTTCCGCGGCCTCCTCAGGATGAGGCAGAGAAAGGCTTCCATGCAACTTCGCCGCCTCGGCAACTCGGACCTCCACCTTGCCCCCCTCATGCTCGGCGGCAACGTGTTCGGCTGGACCATCGACGAAAAAACCTCCTTCGGCATTCTCGATGCTTTTGTCGACGCCGGCTTCAACGCCGTCGATACATCCGACAGTTATGCGCGCTGGGTGCCGGGCAGCCCGGGCGGCGAGTTGGAAACCATCATCGGTAATTGGATCAAACGCAGCGGCAAACGCGACAAAGTCTTGATCGCCACCAAAGTCGGCGAAGACATGGGCGAAGGTCGCAGCCTGAAGAAGGACTACATCCTGCGCGAGTGCGAAGCCTCACTGCGGCGCCTGCAGACCGACCACATCGATCTCTACCAGACGCATTTCGACGACGAAGTCACGCCGGTCGAGGAAACGATGCAGGCTTATGCTGCGCTGATCAAAGCCGGCAAGGTGCGTGCGATCGGCGCCTCCAACATCAGTCCGGCGCGCCTGAAAGCCTCGCTCGCCGCCAGCAAACAACATGGCTTGCCGCGCTACGAGAGCCTGCAGCCGCTCTATAACCTTTCCGACCGAAAGGAATTCGAGACAGAGTTCGCGCCGATCTGCCGGGAGCACAAGCTGGGCGTGATCAACTACTACTCGCTCGCGGCCGGATTTCTCACCGGCAAATATCGCTCGGCTGAGGAAGGCGCCAAACACCCCGGGCGCGGCGGCAGGCTTAAGCGCTATCTCGACGCGCGCGGGCTCGGCATTCTCAAGGTCCTGGACGATGTGGCTTCGCGGCATAACGCACTGCCGGCCCAGATCGCACTGGCTTGGCTGATCGCCAGGCCGATCGTTACCGCCCCCATCGTCAGCGCCACCAGCCTGAAACAGCTCGGCGAAATCATGAAGGCGCCGCAGATCAAACTTTCACCGGCGGATATCGCGGCCCTCGACGCCGCAGGAAGCTAGTTCCAGACGCGGAACTTCAATCGCTTTCCGGACGTTGTCGGGGCGCATGAGCGCGCGCGCATCCATCGCCGGCCGCAAGCGGCCACCGGCCCATCCTGCGCGCAACCGCCGCCGCGGGATCAGCGACAATGAAGTCCGCGACGTCGAGGAGATGGCGACCCCGCGCACGCCGGTCATCTATGAAGTCGTGCGCCGCCTGGGCGAGGAGGAAATGGCGCGTCCCGTCACCTCACTGTGGTGGTCAGGGGTCGCCGCGGGATTGTCGATCAGCTTCTCGCTGCTGGCGCAGGCGATCCTGCAAACACATCTTCCCGACGCGCCGTGGCGGCCGCTGGTTACGAGTTTTGGCTACTGCATCGGCTTCGTCATGGCGGTCCTCTCCCGGCAGCAATTGTTCACCGAGAGCACCATCACGGCGGTGTTGCCGTTGGCGAAGACTTTTACATTCGACAACCTGGGGCGCACCGCGCGCCTGTGGGCAATTGTTCTCGCTGCCAATCTCGCCGGGACACTGTTCGCCGCCTTGTTCTGCGCCTACTCGCCGGTGCTGACGCCTGAGCTTTATGGCGGAATGCTTACCATCAGCCAAAGCTTGCTCGACTTCAGCTGGACCGAGATGCTGTTCCGCGCAATTGCCGCGGGCTTCCTGATGGCCGCCATGGTCTGGCTGATGCCGGGCGCCGAGCGGTCGCAGTTTCAGGTGATTGTCCTCATGACATGGCTCATCGCCGTTGGCGGTTTTACGCATGTGGTCGCCGGCAGCATGGAGGCCTATTTGCTGGTGTTTTCCGGCAGCTGGGTGTGGTGGCAAATGCTCGCGCAGTTCATGGCGCCGGTGCTGATCGGCAATATCATCGGGGGCACGGCGCTATTTGCGCTGATTTCCTACGCCCAGGTTATGGATGAGATTTGAGCGGCCTTTTAAAGCAAAACCTTAACTTGAAGTGACGGTTTAACGGTGCCTTTCGAGCCTCAAGTGTTGGGTGAAGTCAGCTACTGATTGATACAGGTGCCGACATAGGCGTTGCGATCGCCGGCGGCCTGTCCATAGACCCCGGCCTGATGCGCGCAGCGCGAGGCGCGGTCCTGGTAGGTCTCGGCACCCCTCGGCCCAGAGCCCTGGACCGTCGGCAGGTTCTGCAGCACCTGCCCGGTCTGCGGCACGACGATCGGCGGCGGCACGGTCGTGTTCGGCGGCTGGATGGCCGTCGACCGCGGAATGACCACGTGCTTCACGGTGCCACGCGGAGACTTGTATTTCGGCGCCAGCCATGGCTCGGGCCGGGCCGGACGCGCACCCTTTTCGGGCTTCATGATGCTGTAGTCGTCGCCGAGAATGCTGTTGTTGGTCTGCGCACGCACTGGCCCGGCCAACACGGCCGTCAGGGCCAGCAGCATGATCATGGTGGGTGCGCGGGTCATTCCTGTCAGATAGGAACCCCGCCGCACGCCCGCTACTCCTCCTCCGGCGCCTCTTCGATCGGGTCGTAGCGGGTGGCGTCAAAACCAAGCAGAATTCCACGTCTGCAGCATGTGGGGCGGCAACGGCGCCGACACATCGATCACTCCGCCACGCGGATGCGGTACCGCAATACGGCGGGCAAGCAGATGCAGTTTGTTCTGGATGCCACCAGGCAGTTCCCAGTTCTCGATGTTGAAATATTTCGGGTCGCCGACGATGGGGTTGCCGACATGCGCCATGTGCGCGCGCAATTGGTGCGTGCGGCCGGTGACCGGCTTGAGCGATAGCCAAGCGACCTTCTGTGCCGCGGTCTCCACCACCGCATAGTAGGTCACGGCGTGTACCGCGTCCTTCTCACCGTGCTTCGCGATCCGCATGAACGAGTCTTCTTCGACTTCCTGCTTGGCGAGATAGGTGGAGATGCGGCCTTGCGTCGGCTTCGGCACGCCCGCGACCAGCGCCCAATAGATCTTGCGCGCCGAGCGCGAGCGAAAAGTCTTGGCCAGCGCGGCGGCGACAAACCGGCTCTTGGCCACCAGCAGGCAGCCGGCCGTATCCTTGTCGAGCCGGTGCACCAAACGCGGACGCTGACCGTCGGTGCCGCGCAACGCCCCGAGCATTCCGTCGACATGGCGCGTGGTGCCGGAGCCACCCTGCACGGCGAGCCCCATCGGCTTGTTGAGCACCAATACGTCGGCATCTTCGTAAAGCGTGATCGATTTCAGAAACGCGCGATCTTTCTGTGCCGATGGCGCGTCATCGCGCGGGGCCGGCGCCTCGACCTTCAGCGGCGGAATGCGAACCGCCTGGCCGGTTTCGAGCCGCGCCTTGGGCTGTGTGCGCTTGCCATTCACGCGCACCTCGCCTTTGCGGATGATGCGCTGGATGTGGCTGAACGAAAGTCCCGGAAAGCGCGCCTCGAAAAAGCGGTCAACGCGCATATTGTTCTCGTCCGGCGTCACGGTGACGGTCTGCACGCCGGCGGAGGAAAACGTCGGCTTCGCTTCGACTGGGGGAAGTGAGTGAAGGCGGTCGGCTGAGGAGCCATCATTGCGATTATGAGCATTTCGAAAAGCCCCCTCACTCCGACCCTCTCCCCGCACGCGAGAAGAGGGAGAGCCGCGCTTGGGCGCATGTTTCGGGGGCATGTCAGATTGGCGCTGCGCGAAATGCGCTTTCGAACGCTCCTTATGGCGCTCGTCGCGATCGCGGCCGTGACCGCGGCCACGCGAAGCGGCTTTCTCGCCGCCGCCAGGCTGGCGCGGGCCGGAGCGTCCCCGCCTCATGCCCTGCTCCCGGCTGCCGCGGCCGCGACCATGCGCCTGAGCTCACCCACAACCGGATGCGACGACCAGAAGAACATCACGCGCGCCTTCGGCATAAACGAAATCTTTCGTCCAAATTCGGTGTCACCGCGGAAATGGACGGTCACCGGATGAACATTGATCCAGCGATTTTCCGTCACGCTCTCAATGAAAGTCAGAGGTACCACAATTTCCTTCCGGAAGTTGGAGACGTAGAGCGCTCCGCCACCAACACGTACCCTTTTGAGGGGGATGCACCACCACCAAAAAGACAGCGCGCCAGCCGTCCAGGCCGCGAGAAACAGCCATCCCGTTTCGGCGGGCAGGCCCCTGCTGGCCCAGAAGAACGCGGTGATCGCGCCGAATCCCACGATCCAGCAGGCCGGAAAAATGGTCTTGGTGATGAATGTGAGCCGTGACGATAAGGCGATTTCGGCTGTCATCGTGCGATCAGGGCCTCGGTCATCTAAGAGCGCCCGCGCTGCGGATCCCTGCGCAGCTTGTCCCAATATTCGAGCCGCTTTCTGATCTCGCGCTCAAAGCCGCGCTCCGGCGGGTCGTAGAATTTCTGCCGTTCAAGTGCGTCCGGAAAATAATTCTGGCCGGAGAATGCCTCCTGGGCGTCGTGGTCATAGGCGTAGCCACGGCCGTAGCCTTCCTCCTGCATCAGCTTCGTGGGCGCGTTGAGAATATGTTTGGGCGGCAGCAACGAACCTGCCTCTTTCGCCGTCCGCATGGCCGCGCCAAAGGCCGCATAACCCGCGTTCGATTTCGGCGCGGTCGCGCAATAAATCACCGCTTGCGCGATCGCGAGTTCGCCCTCCGGCGAGCCCAGGAAGTCGTAGGCCTCTTTGGCAGCATTGGCGATCACCAGCGCCTGCGGATCGGCGAGCCCGATATCCTCGATCGCCATGCGCACCACGCGGCGGGCGATGTAGAGCGCCGGTTCGCCGGCATCCAGCATGCGGCAAAGATAATAGAGCGCGGCATCGGGGTCCGAGCCGCGCACCGATTTGTGCAGCGCCGAGATCAGGTTGTAGTGGCCGTCCTGGCTCTTGTCGTAAATCGGCGCGCGGCGCTGCACGATGTCCTGCAGTTTTGCAAAGTCGAAAATTTCATCCTTGCGCGCGGCTCGCCAGATTTCCTCGACCAGCGTGAGCGCGGCGCGGCCATCGCCATCGGCCATGCGCTTGAGGGCTTCGCGAGCATCTGCATCGAGCGGAAGCTGCTTGCCTTCAAGGGTCTCGGCGCGCGCCAGCATTTTCTCGATTGCATCCGCGTCCAGCGATTTGAAGACCAGCACACGCGCGCGGGACAGCAGAGGCGCATTCAATTCAAATGACGGGTTTTCAGTGGTGGCGCCGACCAGGATGATGGTGCCGTCCTCCATCACCGGAAGGAAACTGTCCTGCTGGGCGCGATTGAAGCGATGGATCTCGTCTACAAACAACAGTGTGCCCTGCCCCATCTCGCGGCGGCGGCGGGATTCCTCGAACACTTTCTTGAGGTCGGCAACGCCGGTGAAGATGGCGGAAATCTGCTCGAAATGAAGGTCGGTCGCCTGCGCGAGCAGGCGCGCAACCGTCGTTTTTCCGGTACCTGGCGGACCCCAAAACACCAATGAGCCGAGCGAGCGCGTCGCCAGCATCCGTGTGAGCGCGCCATCCGGGCCGAGCAGATGGTCCTGGCCAACCACTTCGTCGAGGCGTTGGGGTCTGAGCTTGTCGGCGAGCGGGTGCGGCGCGTTCTTGTCGAGGCCTGCGGCGGCGAACAGGCTCGGGCCGCTCGCCTTGGCGCGCGAGGTCATCCGCCGAACACCGCGGAAATTTTCTGCCCGCCGCGCAGAATAATGATGCGCCAACTACGGTTCGGCACAGCGCTCAAGCGCTCGAGATCGCGCGTTTTCGTAATGCGTTCGCCATTGACCTCTTCGATGACATCGCCGCGCTGAAAACCAAGATTGCGGGCATAGGATCCGGTGTCGACGTCGACAATGACGACTCCTTCCTCGACATTGCGCACCTGCAATTCGTCTGCGAGCGCCGGTGAAAGATTGGCGATCTTGACGCCCGAAAACGGCGAACGCGATCGAATGACAATCTCATCGCGCGGTGTCTCCGGCGCGGACTGCAGCGCCACCGTCACCGCCTGCTCCCGCCCCGCCCGAAGCACGCCGAGCTTGGCACTGCCACCGAGCGGCTTGGTCGCAAACCGATAATCGAAAGCGTTCGGATCCTCGACGTCCTGGCTATCAACCGACATGATCAGGTCGCCAGCCTTCAGGCCGGCGCGGGCGGCCGGGCTGTTGGGGGCAACATTCGCGATGAGCGCACCCGTCGGCCGCTTGAGGCCCATACTGTCGGCGATGTCAGCCGTGACTGCTTGCAATTTGGCGCCGAGCCAGGGGCGCACCACCGCATTCCCGCCGGTTTTGGCGGACCCCACAACCACCCTCACCATATTGGCGGGAATCGCAAACCCTATCCCCTGCGAACCGCCGGAGCGCGAAAAGATTGCGGTGTTGATGCCGACGAGCTTGCCCGTCAGGTCGACCAGCGCGCCGCCGGAATTACCGGGATTGATCGCGGCATCGGTCTGAATGAAGAACTGGTAGTCGCTGATTCCGACCTGCGTGCGCGCCAGCGCCGACACGATGCCGTGCGTCACCGTCTGCCCGACACCAAAGGGATTGCCGATCGCCAGCACGACGTCGCCCACCTGAACGGCGTCGGAGTCCGCGAAGTCGAGAACGGGAAACCGCTCGTGACCATCCTTGATGCGCAGGATCGCAAGATCGGTGCGCGGGTCCTTGAGCACCAAGGTTGCCTCGAACTCGCGCTTGTCGGCGAGCGAGACTTTTACTTCATCGGCGCCCTCTATGACGTGATTGTTGGTGACGACGAGACCCGTTGCATCGACAATCACGCCGGAGCCGAGCGAACGCTGCAACTGGTTGCCGCCGCCACCGGGACCTCCGCCGAAGAAGCGGCGAAAAATCGGATCGTCGAGGAGCGGATTGCGGTTCTGCACCACCTTGGCGGCGTAGACGTTGACCACCGCCGGCGCCACATGCTGCACCACCGGTGCGTAAGACAGGCGCAGCTCGGATTGGGTCGGCAGCCGCCGTTCCTGCGCGGCAGCGACGCCCGCAAGCGCGATTACGACAGCGGCAATCAGGGTCTTCACGTGCATGGCTTCGAGTCCCGGCGAATGGCGAAGATATAGGCTTCTCGCAAGCCTAAATGAAGGCCGCCGCCCGCCTTTCCGGCCCGCAGGACCAGGCGTTTAGTCGATCGCCGGCACGGTCCGTAAATAGGCCACCAGCGCGTCCAGATCGCCGGCTGTGACCGTGGAATAGTACTGGAAGCCCATTGGCGGCATGAGCTTCTTGCCCTGGCGGTCTACGCCCGTGGTGATCGCACGCTTGATCTCATCATCCGTCCACGCGCCGATGCCTTTGGTCTTGCTTGAGGTGATATTGCGCGAGACCGAAACGCCCCATGGACCGGGGAATTCAAACCCGCCCGCGCCGAGGCGGGTACCCCACTGGCGCACGCCTTTCTCCATTGGCGTATGGCACTCCATGCAATGCGCGATGGTGGCGAGGTAGAAGCCCTTCTTCACCTTGTCGCTCATCATGGCCTCGGTGAACGGCTTATCACCGCCCGGAAGCACGTGTTCGACTTGCGGCATCTTGTAGATCGGATCCGCCACCTTGTTGCTCACTGGCTTGATCGTGCGCAAATAGGCAACGACCGCATCAACATCACGGTCAGTCATGATGTGATAGAAACCGGTCGGCATGATCATCGCGACATGCACGCCGTTCGGCCGTATGCCCGTGCGCAATACAGTCTTGATCTCTGCATCCGTCCATTTGCCGATGCCGGTTTCCTTATCCGGTGTAATGTTCGGCGCCGTGACCTTGAAGGGCGGCTCGTCCCAGGACAGGCCGCCGGAAAAATCCTTGCCAGCGGTCGCCGCGGGCGGACCCTTCGGCGAATGGCAGTTTCCGCAGGTCATGATCCCGTTGACCAGATAGTCGCCGCGCTTGACCAGATCGGCCTGCGCGGACTGCGCGCTGGCTGCACCCGCCAAGGCCGCTCCAATGGTCACCCCAATGGCCGCGCCAAAAGCCACCCTTAAAACCGCCGAACGATTGGTCATGAACATCCCCCGCTGTACCGAACTATGCCGCTCGTTGGGTAGGATCATACTCGGCGAACGCAATGCGGCAAACAAAAAGGGCGGCAACCAGGTGCCGCCCTTTCTTGAATTGACACTTTAAACGCTAGGCCGCCGCGGTCGCGGGTTCCTCGACCTTGCGCTCCTGCACCGGCCCGGAATCCTTGCCCTTGGCCTCGACATCGCGGTCGACGAATTCGATCACCGCCTGGGCGGCATTGTCGCCGTAGCGGAAGCCGGCCTTCATGATACGGAGGTAGCCGCCATTGCGCTCCTTGTAGCGCGGGCCGATCACCTCGAAGAGTTTCTTGACCTGTGCGACATCGCGGACTTCCGCGATCGCCTGGCGGCGCGCATGCAACCCGCCCTTTTTGGCGAGGGTAACAAGCTTTTCCACCACCGGGCGCAACTCCTTCGCCTTCGGCAATGTGGTGGTGATCTGTTCGTGCTTGATCAGCGCGGCAGCCATGTTGGCGAACATGGCGCGACGATGCTGCGGCTTCTTGCCAAGCTTGCGGTGAACTTTGCCGTGACGCATCGCGAACTATCCCTTCATTCCGTTCAAGGCCGCGGCGCGGCTTAGTAATGATCCTCGAAGCGCTTGGCGAGCTCTTCAATGTTTTCAGGCGGCCAGCCCGGCACTTCCATGCCGAGATGCAGGCCCATTTGCGCCAGCACTTCCTTGATCTCGTTAAGCGACTTGCGCCCGAAATTCGGGGTGCGGAGCATCTCTGCTTCGCTCTTCTGCACAAGATCGCCGATGTAGACGATGTTGTCGTTCTTGAGACAGTTGGCTGAGCGCACCGACAATTCGAGCTCGTCGACCTTCTTGAGGAAGGCCGGGTTGAAGGCGAGATCCGGAATTGTCTCGGCGGCCTCTGCCTTGCGCGGCTCCTCGAAATTCACGAACACGTTGAGCTGGTCCTGCAGGATGCGCGCGGCATAGGCAAGCGAGTCCTCAGGCGAGACTGCGCCGTTGGTCTCGATGGTCATCGTCAGCTTGTCGTAGTCGAGGATCTGCCCTTCGCGGGTGTTCTCGACCTTGTAGGACACCTTGCGCACCGGCGAATAAAGGCTGTCGACCGGAATCAGACCGATCGGTGCGTCTTCCGGACGATTGCGCTCGGCCGGGACATAACCCTTGCCGGTGTTGACGGTGAATTCCATGCGGATCTCGGCGCCCTCGTCGAGCGTGCACAGCACGAGGTCCGGATTGAGCACGACAACATCGCCGACCGTCTGGATGTCTCCGGCCGTAACCGTGCCGGGGCCCTGCTTCTTCACCACCATGCGCTTGGGACCTTCGCCCTGCATCTTGATGGCGATGTCCTTGATGTTGAGGACCATATCGGTGACGTCCTCGCGCACGCCGGCGATCGAGGAAAACTCGTGCAGCACGCCATCGATGTGCACCGATTGTACCGCGGCGCCTTGCAGCGACGACAGCAGAATGCGGCGCAAGGCATTGCCAAGCGTCACACCGAAGCCGCGTTCGAGCGGCTCGGCGACCACAGTGGCAACACGCGCAGCATCGTTGCCTGCGGCAACCTGAAGCTTGTTCGGCCTGATCAATTCCTGCCAATTCTTTTGGATCACGTCTTCACCTTTTCAGCGGCGCGGCCTTGTCGCGCCTAGCGCACCCCACCCGCCGCGTGGGGAAAATCTCGGCGGTAGCACGAACGCGGGAAAGAACCCGCGTGAAGAAAAATCACACCCGACGACGTTTACGAGGCCGGCACCCGTTGTGCGGGATCGTGGTGACGTCGCGGATCGAAGTAATCGTAAAACCGGCGGCCTGCAGCGAACGCAGCGCCAACTCCCGGCCCGACCCGGGGCCCGAAACCTCAACTTCAAGCGTGCGCATGCCGTGCTCCTGCGCCTTCTTGGCGGCATCTTCAGCAGCAACCTGCGCGGCATAGGGCGTCGACTTGCGCGAGCCCTTGAAACCCATGGTCCCCGCCGACGACCAGGCAATCGTGTTGCCCTGAGCGTCGGTAATGGTGATCATGGTATTGTTGAACGAGGCCGCGACATGCGCGACGCCTGACGCGATGTTCTTTCGTTCGCGCCGGCGGACGCGGGTGGCTTCTTTACCCATTCTCGATCCTTTCGCGGCCCGCGTGCCTCACAGAGGCGCGGGCAATTCCTGTTACTTGCCTTCGGCTTTCTTCTTGCCGGCGATGGTCTTGGCCGGACCCTTGCGGGTCCGCGCGTTCGTGTGCGTGCGCTGTCCGCGAACCGGCAGGCCCTTGCGATGGCGCAGGCCGCGGTAGCAACCAAGATCCATGAGCCGCTTGATGTTCAACTGGACTTCGCGCCGCAGATCACCCTCGACCATGTAATCGCGGTCGATGATTTCGCGGATCTGCAGCACCTCGGCGTCGGTGAGCTGCGAGACGCGGCGCTCCGGCGGCAGGTTAACCTTGCTCATGATCTCTTGGGCGGTCTTGCCCCCGATGCCATGGATGTACTGCAGCGCGATCACGACGCGCTTGTTGGTCGGTAGATTGACACCCGCGATACGAGCCACTTAGCTTCTCCTAAATCGACCGGCGGCGCCGGACGCCCCAAATTCTCTTGTCCCTGGAATGGGATAGCGCAAAGCGTAACACGACGCCCGTCCCCCGCTCTATTGGGGCCCGGCATCGCGTCAAACTCCTGAATGTGCAGCTTATTAAGGGATTCATCGCGCCCTCGTCAACCTCCGTCGGGTACGGTTTTTGCGCTTTCCCGGCCTGTTTTTGGCGCGCTTGGCAGCCGTGGGCCGCTTCCGGCGGGCCGCAGGCTTGCCGGAGCCCCGTTTGGCTGACCTGGCAGCAGACTTGGTGGTCTTGGCCTTGCGGGGGGCGCGTTTGACCGCGCCTTTGGGCTTCGGAGCCCCGGTAGGCCGCACGTGCTGGTCAATGGCCGCCGTAACTTCATCGATCGCGGCCATGCCATCCACCGTCTTCAGCATGCCCCGTTCGGCGTAATAGTCGGCAAGCGGAGCGGTCTGGGCCCGGTAAGCCGTGAGGCGCCCTTTGAGGACCTCGGGATTATCGTCGGCGCGCACCTTTTCGCCGCGCGCGGTCATTTCAGCGACCCGCTTCTCGATGCGCTGAAGCAGAATGCCCTCGTCGACCTTGAGCTCGATGACGGCGTCGAGCTTGAGACCGCGCTCGGCCAACAGCCGGTCAAGCGCCTGCGCCTGCGGAACCGTGCGCGGAAACCCGTCGAGCACGAAGCCGTGCTTCGCGTCGGGTTGGCCAATCCGGTCGGCAATGATCGCCACAACCACCTCGTCAGGAACCAATTCACCGCGATCCATGATGCTTTTCGCGCGCAGGCCGACCGGCGTGCCGGCGGCGACCGCGGCGCGCAGCATGTCGCCCGTCGAGAGCTGAACAATGCCGTGTTTGGCGATCAGGCGCTGCGCTTGCGTGCCCTTCCCCGCCCCCGGCGGGCCGAGCAGGATCAACCTCATCGCGTGCGACCCCGCAGCTTCGAGCGCTTGATCAATCCTTCGTACTGGTGCGCAAGCAGATAGCCTTGAATTTGCGCGACCGTATCCATGGTGACGCTGACTACGATCAGCAGCGAGGTGCCGCCGAAATAAAACGGCACCGCCGCATAGGAAATCAGGATTTCAGGAATGAGGCAGACGATCGCGAGATAAAGCGCGCCCAGCACGGTGATGCGGGAGAGCACATAATCGATGTATTCGGCCGTTCGTTCACCGGGACGGATGCCGGGGATAAAGCCGCCATGCTTCTTCAGATTTTCCGCGGTCTCCGTCGGATTGAAGACAACCGCGGTATAGAAGAAGGCAAAGAACACGATCAGCGCAATGTAGAGAATGAGAAACAGCGGCCGGCCGTGACCCAACAGGGTCGTGACCGTGGTGAGCCAGCCCGGCCCCTGCCCGGCGTTGAAATTGGCGACCGTGGTCGGCAACAGCAACAGCGACGATGCGAAGATCGGCGGGATCACGCCGGACGTATTGAGTTTAAGCGGCAGATGCGAGGATTGCCCCTCGAACATGCGATTGCCGACCTGGCGCTTCGGATACTGAATCAGCAGGCGGCGCTGCGCGCGCTCGACGAACACGATGAATGCAATCACTGCCACGCACATCACGATCACAAGCAGAATGAGCCCGGTCGACAGCGCGCCCTGGCGGCCAAGTTCGAGAGTGCCGGCGATTGCGGACGGCAACTGCGCCACGATGCCCGACAGGATGATCAGTGAAATGCCGTTGCCGATGCCGCGCGAGGTGATCTGTTCACCGAGCCACATCAGGAACATCGTGCCGCCGGTGAGCGTGATGGTCGTGGACATCAGGAAGAAGATGCCGGGGCTGCTGACCACGCTGCCGGTGCCCTGCAGGCCGACGCCGATGCCGTAAGCCTGGAACGCTGCCAACACCACGGTGAGATACCGGGTGTACTGGTTCATGATCTTGCGGCCCGCCTCGCCTTCCTTCTTGAGCGCTTCGAGCGTGGGCGAAACCGTTGTCATCAACTGAATAATGATCGACGCCGAAATGTACGGCATGATGTTGAGCGCGAAGATCGCCATCCGGTGGATGCCGCCCCCCGAGAACATGTTGAACATGCCGAGGATGCCGCCCGACTGCGTATTGAAGATCTGTTCCCACGCGTTGGGGTCGATTCCGGGCAGTGGGATATAGGTGCCGAGCCGGTAGACCAGCAAGGCGCCGACCGTAAACCAGATGCGGTTCTTGAGCTCTTCGGCCTTGGCGAGCGCCGAGAAATTGAGATTGGCTGCCAGTTGTTCCGCTGCAGAGACCATGGCCGCTCGACCCTTCCGCTGTTATGCCCCGCAAACTTGAGGCATCTCGCCCTCACAGCCCCCTAGATAGGCGCGATGGTCCCAAACTGTAGCCCCGCGCCATTCGACCGCACTTGGCGGACGGCGCTAAGGGCTCGTTATTCGGCGCCTTTTTGTTCGCCTTCCGCCTCTGCCTTGGGCTTGCCGCCTTTCGGCTTGTTGCCGCCTTTGGCTGCTTCCAGCGCCATGCGCTTGTTCTTGCCGCGCGGCTCGGCATCTTCTTCCTTCGCCGGCGCAAGGATCTTCACGGTGCCGCCGGCTTTCTCGACGGCCGCGACTGCCGACTTGGATGCACGGTAGACCGAGAAATCAACCTTGGCCTTGAGTTCGCCCTCGCCGAGCAGCTTCACGCCGCCTTTTTCACGCCGCATCAGACCAGCCTTGACCATGGCCGCGACATCGACCGGCACCTTGGCATCGAGCAGGCCGGCGTCGATCGCGGCCTGTACCTTGCCAAGATTGATTTCGTTGAGCTTGATCGCGAATGATGTGTTGCGGAACCCGCGCTTTGGCAGGCGGCGGTGCAGCGGCATCTGGCCGCCCTCGAAGCCCTTAATGCGCACACCGGAGCGCGCGGTCTGGCCCTTGCCGCCGCGTCCACCGGTCTTGCCCATGCCGGAGCCGATACCACGGCCGATGCGCATGCGATTCTTGCGCGCACCCGGTCTGTCGGCGATCTGGTTGAGTTTCATCGTTCGCGTCCTTTGATCTCTCGTTTGTCATGGCCGGGCTCGTCCCGGCCATCTCGCTTAGTGAGGCAGCGTGCATCCCTAAGCGGGGTCACCGGGACAAGCCCGGTGACGACGATGTTATTTCGCTCCTCCAACGACTTTCACCAGATGCTGGACCTTGCGAATCATGCCGCGGGTCGCTGGCGTATCCACGAGATCGCGCGTCCGTCCGATTTTGTTGAGGCCAAGCCCGATCAGCGTCGCACGCTGGTCGTGATGGCGCCGCTGCGGGCTGCCCACCTGCTCAATCTTGATCATCTTGTGTGCCTGGGCCATGCGCTAAATTCCTCAATCCGCCGCTGCTTCCGCATCGCCTTCACGGCGCCGCGACTGCAACGTCGACACCTTGATGTTGCGGCGCGCCGCCACCGAACGCGGTGAATCCTGATGCTTGAGCGCGTCGAAGGTCGCGCGCACCACATTGTACGGGTTGGAAGAACCGAGCGATTTCGCCACTACGTCCTGGATGCCGAGCGTCTCGAATACGGCGCGCATCGGGCCGCCGGCAATGATGCCGGTTCCCGGAGGCGCCGCGCGCAGGAAAACCTTGCCGGCGCCGTGACGGCCGAGCACGTCATGATGCAGCGTGCGCCCTTCGCGCAGCGGCACGCGCGTCAAGGCGCGCTTGGCGGCGTCGGTCGCTTTGCGGATCGCTTCAGGCACCTCACGCGCCTTGCCGTGACCGAAACCGGCGCGGCCCTTCTGGTCACCAACAATGACAAGCGCGGCGAAGGCAAAACGCCGGCCGCCTTTCACCACCTTGGCTACACGATTGATGTGCACCAGCTTATCCGTGAATTCGCTGTCGCGCTCTTCACGACCACCGCGTTCGCGGTCGCGGCGGCCTTCACGTCGAGGTTCTTGTGCCATTTTGAAACCGATCCGTTAGAAGTTGAGGCCGCCTTCACGCGCGGCATCGGCCAGCGCCTTGATGCGTCCGTGATATAGATAGCCGCCGCGGTCGAACACGACGTCCTTGATTCCCTTTTCCTTCGCGCGCTCGGCGATCAGCTTACCGACCGCTTTTGCCGCCGCGATATTGGCGCCGGTCTTGGCGCCTTCGCGCATCGGCTTCTCGAGCGAAGAAGCCGCAACCAACGTCGCGCCCTTCACGTCGTCGATGAGCTGCGCGTAGATGTGCTTTGACGAGCGGAATACCGACAGCCGTGTACGTCCGCGCGCCGCAAGCTTCACCTTGCGTCGCACCGTCGCCGTCCGGCGCGCAACCCGGTCTGTTAATCTCGACATAGCGCGTCCTCTACTTCTTCTTCCCTTCCTTGCGGAAGATGTATTCGTTGACGTATTTCACGCCCTTGCCCTTGTAGGGCTCAGGCGGGCGGAAGCCGCGGATCTCCGCGGCGACGTGACCGACTTTCTGCTTGTCCATGCCGGTCACCACGATTTCGGTCGGTTTCGGCGTCGCGATCGCGATGCCCTCCGGGATCGGGAAATTCACGTCATGGGAAAAGCCGAGCTGCAATTGCAGCGACTTGCCCTGCACCGCGGCGCGATAACCGACACCCGTGATCTCAAGCTTTTCCTCAAAGCCCTTGGTCACGCCCGCCATCACGTTGGCAACCAGCGTCCGCGAGGTGCCCCACATCGAGCGAGCGCGCTTGCTTTCGCCGCGCGGGGCAAGCGTGATCGATCCCTTGTCGAGCGTGACTGACACGTCGTCGTGCACGACGACCTGGAGGGCGCCCTTGGGCCCTTTCACTTTGACGGTCTGCCCTTCCACATTGGCCGTAACGCCCGTGGGAACCGCAACCGCTTTATTGCCGATGCGTGACATTAGAACACCGTACAGATGATTTCGCCGCCCACGTTCGCTTCGCGGGCGTCGTGGTCGGCCATGACTCCCTTGGGCGTCGACAGGATGGCAACGCCAAGGCCGTTATTGATACGCGGTAGATTGCGGACCGCGACGTACACACGACGGCCCGGCTTCGAGATGCGCTCGATCTCTCGGATCACCGGCGCGCCGTCGAAATATTTCAGCTCGATCTCCAGCTCCGAGCGGCCGCTGGCATGCGCCACGCTGGCATAGCCGCGGATGAAGCCTTCCGTCTTGAGGACTTCGAGCACGCGCTCGCGCTGCCTGGAGCCCGGCATCGAGACCTTCGATTTATTACGCATCTGCGCATTGCGGATGCGCGTGATCATATCGCCGATCGGATCGTTCACAGCCATCGCGCCCTCCCTACCAGCTCGACTTTACAAGGCCGGGAATAAGGCCTTTGGAGCCAAGCTCACGCAGCGCGATACGGCTCAAGCGATGCTTGCGGTAATACGCACGCGGACGCCCGCTGAGCTCGCAGCGATTGCGTATGCGCGTCTTGGAAGAATTGCGCGGCAACTCGGCCAGCTTCAGGGTCGCGGCGAAACGTTCTTCCATCGGCAGCTTCTTGTCGTGCGCGATCGCCTTCAGTTTCGCGCGCCGATTGGTGAATTTCTTCGCCATCTTGCGCCGCCTGTTATTCTTTTCGATCGAACTCTTCTTCGCCATACTTTCACTCCTTGCGGTTCCGCGTATGAGGCCTGAGCCTCACTGCCGGAACGGGAAGTTAAACGCGGTGAGCAGCGCGCGCGCTTCGTCATCGTTACGCGCACTGGTGCAAACGGTTATGTCGAGGCCCCACGAGTCGGTGACCTTGTCGAAATCGATTTCCGGG
Source organism: uncultured Alphaproteobacteria bacterium (assembly GCA_963817815.1). Lineage (GTDB taxonomy): Bacteria > Pseudomonadota > Alphaproteobacteria > Rhizobiales > Xanthobacteraceae > Pseudolabrys. The sequence continues at coordinate 53,702 of CAWFPY010000003.1, forward strand.
AACACGATATGTTCCTTGATGCCGAGGCTGTAATTGCCGCGGCCATCGAAGCTCTTCGGATTGAGGCCGCGGAAGTCGCGAATGCGTGGCAGGGCGATATTCACCAGGCGGTCAAGGAAGTCGTACATGCGCGTTTTGCGCAACGTCACCTTGCAACCGATAGCCTGGCCATCGCGCAGCTTGTAGGTGGCGATCGACTTGCGCGACTTGGTGATGACCGCCTTCTGGCCCGCGATCATCGTCAGATCGTTCGCAGCATTATCGACCTTCTTACGGTCAGCAACACCCTCGCCGATGCCCATGTTCAGCACGATCTTGGTGATCTTGGGCACCTGCATGCGGTTGCTGTAGCTGAACTGCTTGGTCAGCTGCTCGCGCACCACCTGCTCGAAATGCGTCTTCATGCGCGCGACATAGTCGGAGCGCTCGCGCGGCTTGCGCGCCTCTTTCGGCACGGCAGCCTTTGCTTGCGCCTGCGCCTTCTTTTCCGCCTTGGCTTCCGCCTTAGCTTGTGCGGATTGCTGCGTTTCAGCCATCGATCTCAACTCCGGAACGCTTGGCGATGCGCACCTTCTTGCGCGCTTCACCTTCGCCGACAAATTTGAAGCCAACGCGGGTCGGCTTGCCGTCCTTGGGGTCGGCCATTGCCAGATTGGACAGGTGGACCGTGCTCTCCTTGGAGACGATTCCACCTTCCTGCTGCGCGGTCTGGCGCTGATGGCGCTTGACCATGTTGATGCCGCGCACCAAGGCGCGATCCTGATCGGGACGCACCTCGATCACCTCGCCGGTGCGGCCCTTGTCGCGACCGGTGAGCACAATAACCTTGTCACCCTTGCGGATCTTGGCAGCCATCAGAGCACCTCCGGGGCGAGCGAGATGATCTTCATGTGGTTCTTGGCGCGCAGTTCGCGCGGCACGGGCCCGAAGATACGCGTGCCGACCGGCTCCATTTGCGGGGTGATGAGCACCGCCGCGTTGCGGTCGAAGCGGATGACAGAGCCGTCCGGACGCTTGATGTCCTTGGAAATGCGCACCACCACGGCCTTCATCACGTCGCCTTTTTTGACGCGGCCGCGCGGAATTGCTTCCTTCACCGAGACGACGATGACGTCGCCAATGGTGGCGTATTTGCGCTTTGAACCGCCAAGCACCTTGATGCACATGACGCGACGCGCGCCGGAATTGTCGGCCACGTCGAGATTGGTTTGCATCTGAATCATGATGCGGCTCTCTTTGTCTTACCCGGCATAACGCCTATTGCACTTTCTGTTTCTTCTCGCCCCGCACGACTTCCCAGCACTTGAGCTTGGAAATCGGACGGCGCTCCTCGATCCACACCATGTCGCCGACCGCATATTGATTGGTCTCGTCATGCGCGTGGTACTTCTTCGAACGGCGGATGGTCTTCTTCATGGTCGCGTGCGTGAAGCGCCGATCGACGCGCACGACCACCGTCTTGTCCTGCTTGTCGCTCACGACAACGCCCTGGAGCGTACGCTTCGGCATCTCGAACCCCTTATTCCTTCGACTTCGCCTTGGCGCGCGACTTCGGCTTCGCGGCGGCCTTCGGCTTGGTGGATTTGGTCTTCTTCGCGGGCGCCGGCGTTGCGGCCTCCGCCTTCGGAGCAGGCTCAGGCGCGCCTGCCCGCTTCTGCATGGCGATCGTCTTCATCCGCGCGATATCGCGGCGGATCGTGCGAACACGCGACGTGTTCTCGAGCTGACCCGTGGCGCGCTGGAAGCGCAGGTTGAACTGTTCCTTCTTCAGCTTGAGGACTTCGTCGTCCAGCTGATCGAGCGTCATCGCTCTTGCGTCGGCGGCTTTCATGGCGTCACTCGGCGATGCGTTCAATGAATTGGGTCTTGACAGGCAGCTTGGCGGCAGCGAGCGCCAGCGCTTCCTTCGCGACGGCAATCGGAACGCCGTCCACTTCGAACAAAATGCGGCCGGGCTTGACGCGGGTGACCCAAAGCTCGGGAGTGCCCTTGCCTTTGCCCATGCGGATTTCGATCGGCTTTTTCGAGACCGGCACATCCGGGAACACGCGGATCCAAACCCGGCCCGACCGCTTCATGAAGCGCGTAAGCGCGCGGCGCGCGGCTTCGATCTGACGGGCGGTGACGCGTTCGGGCTCCAGCGCCTTGAGGCCATATTGGCCGAAGGCAAGCGTGGTGCCACTGGTCGCAATCCCGTGGATGCGACCCTTGAATGCCTTGCGAAACTTGGTGCGAACAGGTTGCAGCATGACTTAAAACTCTTTTCGTCCTCTCAAGCCGCGGTTTCGCGGCGCGGCCGGCCGGCGTCGCCTTCGGCAAGTTTCTTGTCCTGCGCCATCGGATCGTGCTCGAGGATTTCTCCCTTGAAGATCCAGACTTTGACGCCGCAGGTGCCGTAGGTGGTGAATGCGGTGGAAACGCCGTAGTCGACGTCGGCGCGCAGCGTGTGCAACGGCACACGACCTTCGCGGTACCATTCCATGCGCGCGATTTCGGCGCCGCCGAGACGGCCCGAGCAGTTGATACGAATGCCTTCAGCGCCGAGACGCATTGCCGACTGCACGGCGCGCTTCATGGCGCGGCGGAACGCAACGCGGCGTTCCAGCTGCTGCGCAATGGATTCGGCGACCAGCTGGGCATCGAGCTCCGGCTTGCGGATTTCGACGATGTTGATGACGACGTCGCTGTCGGTGAGCTTGGCAACCGACTTGCGCAGCTTCTCGATGTCGGCGCCCTTCTTGCCGATGACCACGCCCGGACGCGCGGAATGAATTGTGACGCGGCACTTCTTGTGCGGACGCTCGATCACGATATGCGACACCGCGGCCTGCTTGAGCTGCTTCATCAACTCCTTGCGGATCTTGATGTCCTCATGCAGCAGCGTGCCGTATTCGGCTTTGCCGGCGAACCATCGCGAATCCCAGGTGCGATTGATGCCGAGGCGCAGCCCGATCGGATTGACTTTTTGACCCATCGTTTACTCCTCAGGCTCCCGCCTGCGCTTCGACCTGACGCACGACGATGGTCAGGTGAGAGAACGGCTTAAGAATGCGTCCGACACGGCCACGGCCGCGCGGGGTGAAGCGCTTGATCACCAGCGCCTTGCCGACATGGGCCTCGGAGACGACAAGATCGTCGACGTCGAGGTCGTGATTGTTTTCGGCGTTGGCGATCGCCGATTCCAGGCACTTGCGCACTTCCTTGGCGATGCGCTTGCGCGAGAATTCGAGGTCGGCGAGCGCGCTCGCGACCTTCTTGCCACGGATCATCTGCGCGACAAGATTGAGCTTCTGCGGAGAAACCCGCAGCATCTTGCTCACAGCCTTTGCCTCGTTCTCGTCGAGGTCTCGCTCGCGTCGGCGCTTGCCCATGACGTTACTCTTTATCCCTTAGCTTGCCGCTGCCGCAGGCGCCGCAGCCGGCGCCGCCGCTGCCGGCGCGCCGGTCCGCTTGGCTTTGCGATCAGACGAATGGCCGTAGAACATCCGGGTCGGCGCGAACTCGCCGAACTTGTGGCCAACCATTTCCTCGTTGACCATCACCGGTATGTGCTTCTGCCCGTTGTAGACGCCGAAGTTCAGGCCGACGAATTGCGGCAGGATCGTCGAACGCCGGCTCCAGATTTTGATCATCTCGTGACGGCCAGATGCGCGCGCGGCCTCGGCCTTGCGCAGCAAATAACCGTCGACAAAAGGACCTTTCCAAACTGAACGCGTCATAATTCGTATCCCTTACTGCTGCTTCTTCTTGCGATCGTGCCGGCTCGCAATGATGAAGCGTTCGGTACGTTTGTTCTTGCGGGTTTTCTTGCCCTTGGTCGGGAAGCCCCACGGCGTAACCCAATGCTTGCCGCCCTTGGTGCGGCCACCGTGCGGATGATCAACGGGGTTCATCGTGATGCCGCGGTTGTGCGGCATGCGACCCTTCCAGCGCTGACGGCCGGCCTTGCCGATCGTGGTATTCATGTTGTCCGGGTTGGACACCGCCCCGACCGTCGCCATGCAGCGGCCGTGCACCAGGCGCTGCTCGGTCGTGCTCAGACGCAGGATGACGTAGTCCTGATCGCGGCCGACGATCTGCACGTAGCTGCCGGCCGAACGCGCGAGCTGCCCGCCCTTGCCGATCTTGAGCTCGACATTGTGGACGATGGTACCGACCGGAATATTGGCGATCGGCATCGCGTTGCCGGGCTTCACGTCGGCGTGCTCGGACGCGATCACGCTGTCGCCAGGACCCAGGCGCTGCGGCGCCAGAATGTAGGCGAGCTCACCGTCCTGGTACTTGATCAGGGCAATGAAGGCCGTGCGGTTCGGATCGTATTCCAGCCGCTCGACGGTCGCCGGCACATCGAATTTGGTGCGGCGGAAATCGATACGGCGATATGCCTGCTTGTGACCACCGCCGCGGAAACGCGAGGTGATGCGGCCGTTATTGTTGCGCCCACCGGTCGAATGCTGGCCCTCGGTCAACGACTTGACCGGCGCGCCCTTGTACAGCGACGAACGGTCGACATTGACCAGCTGGCGCTGGCCCGGGGTGGTTGGATTGTAGGTTTTTAACGCCATCGCAACGCTCCCTTACAATCCCGTGGTCACGTCGATCCGGTGACCCTCTTCCAGGGTCACGACCGCGCGCTTCTCTTCGGACTGCTGTCCCATCCTGTTGCGAAACACTTTCCACTTGCCGGGCCGGGTCAGCGTGTTGACGCGCTTGACCTTGACGTCGAACAGCTTCTCCACCGCTTCCTTGATTTGCGGCTTGGTGGCGTGCTTGGCCACTTTGAACATGACCTTGTTGTGCTCAGACGCCATCGTCGCCTTCTCGGTGATCACCGGGGACAGAATGACGTCGTAATGGCGCGGATCGCTGGTGCTCATTTAAATCGCGCCTCCAGCGCATCGAGCGCGGCCTTGGTCAGGACCAAAGTCTTGCGCCGCAGGATGTCGTAGACGTTGATCCCTTGCACCGGCAGCACATCGATATTCGGGATGTTGCGCGCGGCGTTGCGGAAATTGGCCTCGATCTCGGCGCCATCAATGATCAGCGCGCTCTCGAGCCCGAGCTTGCCGAATTGCTTGGCGAGCGCCTTGGTCTTTGCGTCCTTGAGCGTCGCTTTATCGAGAACGACGATGCCGCCGTCCTTGGCTTTCGACGACAGCGCGTGCTTGAGCGCAAGCGCGCGAACCTTCTTCGGCAGATCGATTGCGTGGCTGCGCACGACCGGGCCGAACGCACGGCCGCCACCGCGGAACTGCGGAACGCGCGCAGAGCCGTGACGCGCGCCACCGGTGCCCTTCTGCGCGTACATTTTCTTGCCGGTCCGCCAGATTTCGCTGCGGTCCTTGGTCTTGTGCGTGCCGCGCTGACGCTTGGCGAGCTGCCAGTTGACGCAGCGCTGGATGATGTCGGTGCGCGGCTCGAGTCCGAAGATCGCATCGGACAGCTTCACCGAACCGGCTTCCTTGCCGTCGAGGGCGACGATTTTAAGGTCCATCACTCGCCCTCCTTCTTCTTGCTTGCGGCCGCGGCTGTATCTGCAGCCTTTTCAGCCGCTTTGGCCGCCTGGTCGGCAGCCTTTGCGGCTTGCGCCGCCGCCTTCGCCGCCTGATCGGCAGCATTCGCAGCTTGCTCAGCTGCTTTTTCGGCGCTCGGCGCATGCTCGGCTGCAGCCTTTGGCTGCTCGGCTTTTGCTTCTGCCGCTTCATTCACGCGGAACTTGCCGGGCTTCGGTGCTTCCTTGGGCAGTTTTTTCTTGACCGCGTCGCGGATAGTGACCCAGCCACTCTTGGAACCGGGCACCGCGCCCTCCACCAGAATGAGGCCACGTTCGACATCGGTCTGGACGACTTTGAGATTGAGCGTGGTGACGCGTTCGACGCCGAGATGGCCCGGCATCTTCTTGTTCTTGAATGTCTTGCCGGGATCCTGACGACCGCCGGTGCCGCCGATCGAACGGTGCGAGATCGACACACCGTGCGAGGCGCGAAGACCCGCGAAATTCCAGCGCTTCATGCCGCCGGCAAAACCCTTGCCGATGGTGATGCCGCAGACGTCAACGAATTGACCCGCGATAAAATGATCGGCCGTGATTTCCGCGCCCACCGGGATCAACGCGTCTTCGGTCACGCGGAATTCCGCAAGTTTGCGGCGCGGCTCGACATTGGCTTTGCCGAAATAGCCGCGGTCGGCCTTGTTCATGTTGTTGGTGCGACGCGGGCCCGAACCGAGCTGGAGCGCCACGTAGCCGTTCTTGTCCTTGGTACGATGCGCAATGACCTGGCACTGCAACAACTGCAGCACCGTCACCGGCACATGCTCACCGGCTTCGGTGAACACCCGGGTCATTCCGACCTTCTGTGCGACGACACCCGTACGCATTTCTAATCCCACCCCGGCCTTACAACTTGATCTCAACGTCGACGCCAGCAGCGAGGTCGAGCTTCATCAGCGCGTCCACCGTCTGTGGCGTCGGATCGACGATGTCGAGGAGGCGCTTGTGCGTGCGCATCTCGAACTGTTCGCGGCTCTTCTTGTCCACGTGCGGCGAGCAATTCACCGTGAATTTCTCGATTCGCGTCGGCAGCGGGATCGGTCCACGCACCTGCGCACCTGTGCGCTTGGCCGTGTTCACGATCTCGCGCGTCGACGCATCGAGGATGCGGTGATCGAACGCCTTGAGCCGGATCCGGATATTCTGGCCGTTCATTGTCGTTTCTCTCGTCCGTCGTGCCCGCCCGAAAGCCGGGCAACCACGGAATGGCTAACTTCAATTAAGACGCGGATGGCCGGGATTTGCCCGGCCATCACGCTTCAACTCATCACTCAATGATGCTCGCCACCACGCCGGCGCCGACGGTGCGGCCGCCCTCGCGAATGGCGAAGCGCAGTTTCTCTTCCATGGCGATCGGCACAATCAGGTGCACTTCCATCGCCACGTTGTCGCCCGGCATCACCATTTCCGTGCCCTGCGGCAGGTGCACCACGCCAGTCACGTCGGTGGTGCGGAAATAGAACTGCGGACGATAGTTCGTGAAGAACGGAGTATGACGGCCGCCCTCTTCCTTGGTGAGGATGTAGGCCTCCGCCTTGAACTTGGTGTGCGGCTTCACGGAGCCCGGCTTGCACAGCACCTGGCCGCGCTCGACTTCCTCGCGCTTGGTGCCGCGCAGCAGCGCGCCGATGTTGTCGCCCGCTTCGCCCTGATCGAGCAGCTTGCGGAACATTTCGACGCCGGTGACGACCGTCTTGATGGTCGGCTTGATACCGACGATCTCGACTTCTTCGCCGACCTTGATGATGCCGCGCTCAACGCGACCGGTGCAGACGGTGCCGCGGCCAGAGATCGAGAACACGTCTTCCACCGGCATCAGGAACGGCTGATCCTTCGGGCGTTCCGGCTGCGGGATGTATTCGTCCACGGCCTTCATCAGCGCGAAAATCGCTTCCTTGCCGAGCTTCTCGTCGGTGCCTTCGAGTGCCTTGAGCGCCGAACCCTTGACGATCGGAATCTTGTCGCCCGGGAAATTGTACTTGGACAGGAGCTCACGAACCTCGAGCTCGACCAGCTCGAGAAGCTCCGGGTCGTCGACCATGTCGACCTTGTTCATGAACACCACCAGGGCCGGAACGCCGACCTGACGCGCGAGCAGGATGTGCTCGCGGGTCTGCGGCATCGGGCCGTCGGCGGCCGACACGACCAGGATCGCGCCGTCCATCTGCGCAGCACCGGTGATCATGTTCTTCACGTAGTCGGCGTGGCCGGGGCAATCGACGTGCGCGTAGTGGCGCTTGTCGGTTTCATATTCGACGTGTGCGGTCGAAATGGTGATGCCGCGTGCCTTCTCTTCAGGCGCCTTGTCGATCTGGTCATAGGCGGTGAACGTGGCGCCGCCCTTTTCGGCCAGTACCTTGGTAATCGCCGCTGTCAGCGTCGTCTTGCCGTGGTCGACGTGACCGATCGTCCCGATATTGCAATGGGGCTTGGTCCGCTGGAATTTTTCTTTGGCCATGGGGCTCTCCGTTCAGATCCTTCTGTTATCTACGTTCCCGGTCACGCGAATTTTTTCTGTACTTCAGCAGACACGTTCGCGGGTAGCTCTGAGTAATGATCGAATTGCATCGTAAACGTCGCGCGGCCCTGAGACATTGACCGCAGATTGTTGACGTAACCGAACATGTTCATCAGCGGCACCATCGCGTTGATCACGTTGGCATTGCCGCGCATGTCCTGGCCCTGAATCTGCCCGCGCCGAGAATTGAGATCGCCGATGACGGAGCCGGTGTAGTCTTCCGGCGTCACCACCTCGACCTTCATGATCGGTTCGAGCAGAACCGGCTTGGCCAATTGCAGCGCTTCCTTCAGGCACTGGCGCGCGCAAATTTCGAAGGCGAGCGCCGACGAGTCGACGTCGTGGGAGTCGCCGTCGACGAGCGCAACCTTCAGATCGACCACCGGGAAGCCAGCGACCACGCCAGAGCCAAGCACTGACTCCAGGCCCTTCTCGACGCCCGGGATGAATTCCTTCGGCACCGAGCCGCCGACGACTTCGTTTTCGAATTCGAACGGCGTGCCGGGAGGCGTCGGTTCGGCGACGATCTTGATCTTGGCGTATTGGCCCGAACCGCCAGTCTGCTTTTTATGCGTGTAGCCGTGCTCGACTCGCTGCGTGATCTTCTCGCGGAAGGCCACCTGCGGAGCGCCGATATTGGCGTCCACTTTGTATGTGCGCTTGAGAATGTCGACCTTGATGTCGAGATGCAGTTCGCCCATGCCCTTGAGGATGGTCTGGCCGCTCTCCTGATCGGTGGAAACGCGGAACGACGGGTCCTCGGCGGCGAGCTTGGCCAACGCAACGCCGAGCTTTTCCTGGTCGGCTTTTGATTTCGGCTCGATCGCGATCTCGATGACCGGATCGGGGAATTCCATCTTCTCCAGGATCACCGGCTGCTTGGGATCGCACAGCGTGTCGCCTGTACGCACTTCCTTGAGGCCCGCCAGAGCGACGATATCGCCGGCATAGGCTTCCTTGATGTCCTCGCGGTTGTTCGCATGCATCAGCAGCATGCGGCCGATCCGCTCCTTGCGCTCTTTGGTCGAGTTGATCACGCCGGTGCCGCTGGTGAGCGTGCCGGAATAGATGCGGCAGAAGGTGATCGTGCCGACGAAGGGATCGTCCATGATCTTGAACGCGAGCAGCGCCAATGGCGCGTCGTCCTTCGGCTCGCGGATGACATCTTCATCGTTGTCGGGATTGATGCCGTAAATCGGCGGCACGTCGAGCGGGCTCGGCAGATAATCAACCACCGCGTCGAGCAGCGGCTGCACGCCTTTGTTCTTGAACGCGGAGCCGCACAGCACGGGGAAAAACGCCCCGGTGATTACGGCCTTGCGGATGAGTTTTTTGATGGTGGCCTCGTCGGGCATCTTGCCCTCGAGGTACGCTGTGGTTGCATCATCGTCGAGCTCGCACGCAGCTTCGATCATCTTCTCGCGGTATTCTTTAGCCTGATCGAGCATGTCGGCCGGAATGTCGATGTCCTGGTACTTGGCGCCGAGGGATTCGTCGTCCCACACCACGCCCTTCATGCGCACCAGGTCGATCAGGCCTTTGTATGCCTGCTCCGATCCGATCGGGAGCTGGATCGCCACCGGCTTGGCGCCGAGGCGGGTCTTGATGTCTTCAATGCATTTGAAAAAATCGGCGCCGATCTTGTCCATCTTGTTGGCGAAGACGATGCGCGGAACCTTGTACTTGTCGCCCTGGCGCCAGACCGTCTCGGTCTGCGGCTCGACGCCCTGGTTAAAGTCGAGCACGACGACGGCGCCGTCGAGCACGCGCAGCGAACGTTCCACCTCGATGGTGAAGTCGACGTGTCCGGGCGTGTCGATGATGTTGAGGCGCTTTTCATTCCAGAACGCGGTGGTCGCGGCCGACGTAATGGTGATGCCGCGCTCCTGCTCCTGTTCCATCCAATCCATCGTCGCGGCGCCTTCGTGCACCTCGCCGATCTTATGGCTCTTGCCGGTGTAATAGAGGATCCGCTCGGTGGTCGTCGTTTTCCCGGCGTCGATGTGCGCCATGATACCGAAATTGCGGTAGTCCTCGATTGGGTGGTTACGGGCCATAGGGGATCAGTCCTTGAATCTTTTTTCTGCTGTCACCAGCGGTAATGCGAGAAGGCTCGGTTGGCTTCCGCCATCTTGTGCGTGTCTTCGCGCTTCTTGACTGCGTTTCCCCTGTTATTGGATGCATCGAGCAACTCAGCAGAGAGCCGCTCTGTCATCGTACGTTCGTTGCGTTCGCGCGCGGCTGCGATGATCCAGCGGATACCGAGCGCTTGCCGGCGCGACGTGCGCACTTCCACCGGCACTTGATACGTGGCGCCACCGACGCGGCGCGAGCGGACTTCGATCGACGGCATCACGTTGTCGAGCGCCTGCTGGAATACCGTCAGCGGGTTCTGCTTGGTCTTGCCCTCGATCGTCTCGAGAGCGCCGTACACGATGCCTTCCGCGACTGACTTCTTACCGTCGTACATGATCGCGTTCATGAACTTGCTGACGACGATATTGCCGAACTTGGGGTCCGGGATGATGTCGCGTTTTTCTGCAGCGTGACGACGGGACATGACTCAGATCCTTACTTCGGACGCTTGGCGCCGTATTTCGAACGGCGCTGTTTGCGGTTTTTTACGCCCTGGGTGTCGAGCACGCCGCGCAGGATGTGGTAGCGCACGCCCGGCAGGTCCTTCACGCGACCGCCGCGGATCATGACCACCGAGTGCTCCTGCAGGTTATGGCCTTCGCCCGGGATGTAGCCGATCACTTCGAAGCCGTTCGTCAAGCGCACCTTCGCCACCTTGCGCAGTGCCGAATTCGGCTTCTTTGGCGTGGTGGTGTAGACGCGCGTGCAGACGCCGCGCTTCTGCGGCGAAGCCTGCAAGGCCGGTACCTTGTTGCGCGCCTTGAGCGGATGGCGCGGCTTGGCAATCAACTGGTTGATCGTCGGCATCGTTGGCCTTCGCTACCTTCGTTTCAGGGAAAGCTGCGCAAACGGAATCGCTTGCGCCGCCCCTCTCCAATCTTCGCGGACATCACCCTCGTCCGCGTCGTTTCGGGCTTATCGCCCCGGCATGTCCGCGCCCGGAAAATCCGCGCGCATTTCTTTCGCGCGTGATTTCCACGCGCAAAACGAAATCGCGCCATCCGCCAAATTGCGGCAGGGCGCTCTTCCGTTCGGACGACCACGCTGCGGTTAGGCACCGCGGCCGTTCACTCTCAAGTCTGACAGGTGCTGTCAGTGGCAGCGTTTGAGCTTCATTCGTCGAGGCGTTGCGCCGACTTATCTTCGAGAAAGATTAGTATTCTCAAGAGATTAGCCGGGCGGCCGTTCCGAGCAAGCAAAGCTCACCGCCTGCCGAAAAGTGAGGGGTATGTATCGGCGGGACCCCACTAAGTCAAGCAGAAATGGCCATAAATCGAGGATTCCGGGCCATCCGGACCCCTATACCTAATGCCGAGAATGGCTCAGGCCTTACGGCTTGGTGCTATTGCGCGGTCACGCCGGTCTGTTTGATGACCCGTAGGTATTTTGCACTCTCACGCTGCACAAACTCCTTGAACTGGCCGACCGACATCGGCGTAACGACGGCCCCGGCCCCCTCCAGCCGCGCCTTCACGTCCGGCTCGGCAAGGACCGCGTTAATCTCCTTGTTGAGCTTGTCGATGATCGGCTGCGGCGTCCCGCGCGGGGCGAAAAAGCCAGCCCATAGCGTGAAGTCGTAGTCCTGGTTGCCGGTGACTTCGGCGACCGTGGGCATCTCTGGCGCGGCCGGTGAGCGTTTTGCCGACGAGAGTGCCAGCATTTTCACGGTGCCGCCTTTCACGTGCGGGGCGGCCGCCGGAAATCCGGGGAAGTAGAAATCGACGTGATTGCCGATCACGTCATTGAGGGCCGGACCCGCGCCCTTGTACGGAACGTGGGTCAGGTTTTCGTCGAATTGCAGTTTGAGGAGTTCGCCTGCGAAGTGCCCCGGCGTGCCAATACCTGCCGATGCGAAGGTCATCTTGGGCTTGGCTTTCAACGCGGTCAGAAATTCCGGCAAGGTCGAATACGGCGCCTTCGCCGGCACCACGAGCGCGAGCGGCACCACGGCGGCAAGCGCTATCGGCACAAGGTCTTTGTCGGGATCGTAGTTGAGGCCTTTGAGCCAATGCTGATTGACCGCAATTTCTCCGGTCTGGCCTACCAAGAGCGTGTACCCGTCGGGTGCAGCCGTCGTTACCGAATGCGCCCCGATCGAACCGCTCGCGCCCGCGCGGTTCTCGACCACGATCGACTGGCCCAAGACCGCGCCAAGCCGATCGGAGATTGAACGGGCGACAATGTCGCCAGTCCCGCCTGCCGCATAGGCGACGATCACCTGAATTGGACGGCTTGGATAAGTCTGGCTCAGTGCCGGAAACAAAGCGGCACCATTGGTGGCAATCGCGAACAGGCAAACAGACAGCACACGTATGGGCCGCATGACGAAATCCTCCCTGATGTTGCCGCCGCGTTGGTTCGGGCGATCTGTCGTTATTGGAATTCGTAGAGTCGCGCCGGGTTGTCCGAAAGGATGCGTTCAGCCAGCTCCGTCGATCCTACAGCCGCGATGAAGCCGTCCAGGACTCCGCCGTAACGAAGTCTACGATATGGCGCGTGCAGCTCGCTACCCATCTGCACGTTGTGCGGCGGCGTGTGCGGCCAGTCGCTGCCCCAAACGCAACGATCTGACGCAACTGCCAAGATGGCCGCTAGCCAACCCGGATCGGGCCTGGTTGCCAGATCATCGGTGCTATTCCGATAAGGCGCCGATAATTTGATCCACACGTGTGGCAGCGACAAAAGGTCGAGCAAGGCCCGCCCCTCCACATCATCCGGTGTATGGCCGGAATGGACGCCGTAGTGATCGATAACGATTGGCACGCGTGACCGCGCGAGCAATCGCGCGTTTTCGGCGAGCATTTTCACCGGAGCAATCACTTCGATATGACAATTGGCTGCGTGAGCCGGTTCTTCGATGGCTTTAAACCGGAGATCAAGTGGCGTGTCGTCGCCGATCCGGCTGTACAGATTGAGCCGCAAACCGCGAACCCCCTGCTCTACGAACCCTGAAAGCGCCTGCCGTGATGTGGCCTGATCGATGACCGCAACACCGCGGCTCCGGCCGACAAGAATATTGAGGCTTTGCAACAGCAGTCTGTTGTCGGTGCCGTAGAAGCTCGGTTGCACGATAACAAACCGGCCTACACCGTTCGACGCAGCGTTGCTTTCAAGTTCATCGATGGTGGCAATGCCGGCGAGATAGTTGCGGTTTACAACTTGCGGATAGCGATCCGTGGGACCGACAATATGGACGTGACTATCACACCGCATGGCAACGCTTAGGTCGCCAAACGCGCGGCGACAGCTTCTCCGGTCTCGCGCGTGCCCAGCCGACCACCGACGTCGGATGTCGCATCTTTGGCGGCAATCGCAACTTCGACGGCCTTTTCGATCGCGGCGGCGGCGGCTTCAAACGCATTGGTTTTGTTGCGGCGACCGTACCAGGCCAGCAACATCGCCGTTGAGAGGATCAGCGACAATGGATTGGCTACATTCCTGCCGGCGATGTCGGGGGCGGATCCGTGGGCCGCCTGCGCCATGCCGTGATCGGTTCCGGCATTCAATGAGGCTGCAAGACCAAGGCTGCCCGACAATTCCGCGGTCAAATCGGAAAGAATATCGCCGTACATGTTGGTCGTCACGATCACGTCGAAACGCTGCGGGTGGCGCACGACATGCGCCATCATGGCGTCGACAATGACGTCGTCGACCGCAATATCCGGAAACTCCTGCGCGACCTTGCGGCATTCCTCGATGAACAACCCATCGGTGACTTTCAGCACGTTGGCCTTATGAACGATCGTCACACGCTTGCGGCGCGTCCTTGCCAGCTCGAACGCCGCGCGCGCGATGCGCTCGCTACAGGCGCGTGTAATCCGCCGCAGTGAAATGGCGACGTCCTTGGTCACCATCACCTCGCCGCTTCCCTCCTCCATATTGCGATCGGCGTAGAACCCCTCGGTATTTTCGCGCGCAACCACAAGGTCGAATTCCCCGCAGCGCAGCGGAAAACCCGCATAGGTGCGCGCCGGACGGATGTTGGCGAACAAATCGAGTCCCTTTCGCAACGTCATCGAGGGATTGACCTCGCCCTTCGCTGGATCCTTGAACTCGAAGGTGGACGTGGGACCAAGCACGATTCCGTCGGCATTGCGGGCCTTCGCGACAATGTCGGGATGGATCGTGTGACCGTGCGCGCGCAGACCCGCGTGGCCGATCTCAGCCTCTTCGAAGCGCAGCCCGAGCCCGAAGCGTTCGGAGGCCGCGCGTAGCACGGCGAGCGTGGCGGCAGTTATTTCGGGGCCGATGCCGTCACCGGCGAGAACAACAAGATGCATGGGGTGATGTCCAGCGTGCGGGGCGGCCATTTTCTCTTATTCCAGGACAAAGAAAAGGGCCGCCTTGCGGCGGCCCTTTCATTCAGCACGTGGCGAGAGTTATTCCGCCGCCGGCAGCGCCGGGGCCTCCGCCGCTTCGGCCTTGGCTGCCGCCTTGGCCGCGTCCTTTTCGCGTTCCTCGAGAATGAGCGCATCGCGTTTGACAGCGACTTCGCGCAAGCTGTTCATCATGGCGCCCGTGCCCGCCGGGATCAGACGGCCAACGATGACGTTTTCCTTGAGTCCATCGAGCGTGTCCGACTTGCCGTTGACGGCAGCCTCGGTGAGCACGCGCGTGGTCTCCTGGAACGACGCCGCCGAAATGAACGAGCGGGTCTGCAGGCTGGCTTTGGTGATGCCGAGCAGAACCGGGTGCCCGGAGGCGCCCTTCTTGCCTTCGGCTTCGACGCGAACGTTGATCTCATCCATCTCGGTCCGGTCGATCTGCTCACCTTGCAACAGCTCGGTGTCACCGACGTCATCGATCTCAACCTTCTGCAGCATCTGGCGAACGATCACCTCGATGTGCTTGTCGTTGATGTTGACGCCCTGGAGACGATAGACCTCCTGGATTTCGTTCGTCAGGTAAGATGCGAGCTCCTCGACGCCCTTGATGGCGAGGATGTCGTGCGGCGCCGGATTGCCCTCGACGATATAGTCGCCCTTCTCGATGACGTCGCCATCCTGGAGGTGGATGTGCTTGCCCTTCGGGATGAGATATTCCTTGGGCTCGTCGTTTTTGCCTGACGGCTCGATGGTGATGCGGCGCTTGTTCTTGTAGTCCTTGCCGAACCGCACCGTGCCGCCGATCTCGGCGATGATCGCCGCTTCCTTCGGACGCCGCGCCTCGAACAGCTCCGCCACCCGCGGCAGACCGCCGGTGATGTCACGGGTCTTGGCGCTTTCGGTCGGGATACGCGCGATCACGTCGCCCGCCTTCACATGCCCGCCCGGATCGACCGAGATAATGGCATCGACGGCCAGCTGGTAACGCGCCTCGCCGCCACGGGCGAGCTTGAGGATCTTGTTGCCCGATTTGATCACGATCGCCGGACGAAGATCCTGCTGGTTTCGTGACGAACCGGTGCGCCAGTCGATCACCACGCGCTTGGCAATGCCGGTCGAACTCATCGAGTTGCTCCGACATCGACAGGCCGTCGACCAGATCTTCGAACTCGATGGAGCCTTCCACCTCGGTCAGGATCGGCCGGGTGTAGGGATCCCATTCGGCGATACGTTGGCCGCGCTTGATCTTGTCGCCATCCTCGACGCGCATGCGCGCGCCATACGGAATGCGGTGATGCGCGCGTTCCGTGCCGTCGGGGTCTACGACCGCAACGACCATGTTGCGCACCATGGCGACAACTTCGTTGTCCGAGTTCTTGGCAATGTTCTTGCCCTTGAACTTGAGCTTGCCGTCGAAGTTCGAACTCGATAAACGACTGTTCGGAGATCTGCGCCGCGCCGCCGATGTGGAACGTACGCATGGTGAGCTGGGTGCCCGGCTCACCGATCGATTGCGCCGCAATGACGCCGACCGCCTCACCCATATTGACCGGGGTGCCGCGTGCGAGATCGCGCCCGTAGCAGGCGCCGCACACGCCGTTGGCCGCTTCACAGGTCAGCACGGAGCGGATTTTCAGCTCCTGGACCCCGGCATTGCTGATGACTTCGACCTCCGGCTCCGTCAGCAGCGTCCCGCGCTTGATCAGCGTTTTGCTGCTGGTCGGATCCTTGACGTCTTCCGCTGTCGTGCGGCCAAGAATGCGCATCGCCAACGAGGCCACGACTGTGCCCGCATCGATGATGGCGCGTACCTTGATGCCGCCTTTGGTGCCGCAATCCTCTGTGGTGATGATGCAGTCCTGCGCCACGTCGACCAGACGCCGCGTCAGATAGCCGGAGTTTGCCGTCTTCAAGGCGGTGTCGGCGAGACCCTTACGCGCGCCGTGCGTCGAGTTGAAGTACTCGAGCACCGAGAGACCTTCCTTGAAGTTCGAGATGATCGGGCTCTCGATGATTTCACCCGACGGCTTGGCCATCAGGCCGCGCATGCCGGCAAGCTGACGCATCTGCGCCGGCGAGCCGCGCGCGCCGGAGTGCGCCATCATGTAGATCGAGTTGACCTGCATGTCGCGACCCTTGTCGTCCTTCTTGGTGGACGAGATCTCCTTCATCATCGCTTCAGCGATGGCGTCGGTGGACTTCGACCAGGCGTCGACGACCTTGTTGTACTTCTCGCCCTGGGTGATCAGGCCGTCGTTGTATTGCTGCTCGAACTCCTTCGCGAGTTCGCGCGTGGTCTCGACGATCTTCCACTTGGACTCCGGAACCACCATGTCGTCCTTGCCGAACGAAATGCCGGCCTTGAAGGCGTGATAGAAGCCGAGCGACATGATGCGGTCGCAGAAAATGACCGTCTCCTTCTGACCGCAGTGGCGATAGACCATATCGATCATCGACGAGATCTCGCGCTTGGTCATCAAGCGGTTGACGATGTCGAACGGCACTTTGACGCTCTTCGGCAACACATTGCCAAGCACGACGCGGCCGGGCGTGGTGTCGTACCACTTCTTGAACGGCTTGCCCTTTTCGTCCACGGCGTCCCAGCGGTATTTGATCTTTGTGTGGAGCGTGATGACTTTCTCATGGAGAGCATGGTCGATTGCAGCCATGTCACCGAAAGTCTTGCCTTCGCCGGGCATGCCTTCGCTCATCAGCGAAAGGTAATAGAGCCCGAGCACGATATCCTGCGACGGCACAATGATCGGCTGACCGTTGGCCGGATGCAGAATGTTGTTGGTCGACATCATCAGCACGCGCGCTTCGAGCTGCGCTTCGAGCGACAGCGGAACGTGCACGGCCATCTGGTCGCCGTCAAAGTCAGCGTTGAAGGCGGCGCAGACCAGCGGATGCAGCTGGATCGCCTTGCCTTCGATCAGCACAGGCTCGAAAGCCTGGATGCCGAGGCGGTGCAAGGTCGGCGCACGGTTGAGCAGCACCGGATGTTCGCGGATCACCTCGTCGAGGATGTCCCAAACCTCCGGCTTTTCCTTCTCGACCAGCTTTTTCGCCTGCTTGACGGTCGTGGACAGGCCCTTGGCGTCAAGCCGTGAATAGATGAACGGCTTGAACAGCTCGAGCGCCATCTTTTTCGGCAGACCGCATTGGTGCAGCTTGAGTTCGGGACCAACGACGATCACCGAACGGCCGGAATAGTCGACGCGCTTGCCGAGCAGGTTCTGGCGGAAGCGGCCCTGCTTGCCCTTCAGCATGTCGGCGAGCGACTTCAGCGGACGCTTGTTGGCGCCAGTGATAACGCGGCCACGGCGGCCGTTGTCGAACAACGCATCGACCGCTTCCTGAAGCATGCGCTTCTCGTTGCGGATGATGATGTCCGGCGCGCGCAACTCGATCAGCCGCTTCAGGCGGTTGTTGCGGTTGATCACGCGGCGATAGAGGTCGTTGAGGTCGGACGTGGCAAAGCGGCCGCCATCGAGCGGCACCAGCGGCCGCAGATCGGGCGGGATCACCGGGACGACTGTCAGGATCATCCATTCCGGTTTGTTGCCGGAGGCGATGAAAGCTTCGATCAGCTTGAGCCGCTTGGCGATCTTCTTTTTCTTGATGTCGCTTTCGGTCTCGCCCATCTCCGCGCGCAGTTCACCCTGCATTTTCTCGAGGTCGATGCCCTTGAGCATCTCGCGGATGGCTTCCGCGCCGATTGTGGCGGTGAAGCTGTCCCCGCCGAACTCCTCCTGCGCCTTGAGGTATTCATCCTCGGACAGGAGCTGGCGGTCCTTGAGCGGCGTGAGGCCCGGCTCAAGCACGACGTAATATTCAAAGTACAGGATGCGCTCGAGATCCTTGAGCGTCATGTCGAGCAGCAAGCCGATGCGGCTCGGCAGCGACTTCAGGAACCAGATGTGCGCAACCGGCGCCGCGAGTTCGATGTGCCCCATGCGCTCGCGCCGCACGCGCGACAGCGTCACCTCGACCGAGCACTTCTCGCAGATGATGCCCTTGTATTTCATGCGCTTGTACTTGCCGCACAAGCATTCGTAATCCTTGATCGGCCCGAAGATGCGCGCGCAGAACAGGCCGTCGCGCTCGGGCTTAAAGGTACGATAGTTGATGGTCTCCGGCTTTTTGATCTCGCCGTAGGACCACGACAGAATCTTTTCCGGGCTCGCGATCGAAATCCGGATCTGGTCGAAGACCTGAGCCGGAGCCTGCGGACTAAAAAAATTCATAATCTCTTAATTCATCGTCTTCTCCTCGACCGGGGAACCATCAGTTCCCCACCTGTCGTTGATCGTTCAACCACGGAGCGGCGCCCTCGCCGCTCCGCAACGCCTCATCTATTCCGCCGCCTCGGCCGTATCCGAACCCTGTCGCTGCTGCTTGGAATTGTGCAGATCGACATTGAGGCCAAGCGAACGCATCTCTTTGACCAACACGTTGAAGCTTTCGGGAATGCCCGCCTCGAACGTGTCGTCGCCGCGAACGATCGCCTCGTACACTTTGGTACGGCCGGCGACGTCGTCCGACTTCACGGTGAGCATTTCCTGCAAGGTGTAAGCAGCGCCGTAAGCTTCGAGCGCCCACACTTCCATTTCGCCGAAACGCTGGCCGCCGAACTGCGCCTTGCCACCGAGCGGCTGCTGGGTCACCAGCGAGTACGGGCCGATCGAACGGGCGTGGATCTTGTCGTCCACCAGATGGTGCAGCTTCAGCATATAAATGTAGCCGACGGTGACCTTGCGATCGAAGACTTCGCCGGTACGGCCGTCGAAGACATTGACCTGGCCTGAGTGATCGAGGCCGGCGAGATCGAGCATCTTCTCGATGTCGGCCTCTTTCGCGCCGTCAAACACCGGCGTAGCGATCGGCACACCGTGCCGAAGGTTGCCACCGAGCTCGATCAAATCGTCTTCGCTCAGCGACTTGATGGTCTCGTCGTCGCCATAGACCTTCTTGAGCATGTCCTTGAGCGGACGCGCATCGTGCTTGAGGTTATAGGCATCGACCGCCTGTCCGATCTTGATGCCCAGGCCGGCGCAAGCCCAACCGAGATGGGTCTCCAGGATCTGGCCGACGTTCATGCGGCTCGGCACACCGAGCGGATTGAGCACGATGTCGACCTGCGTGCCGTCCTCGAGGAACGGCATATCCTCGACGGGAACGATCTTCGACACCACACCCTTGTTGCCGTGGCGCCCGGCCATCTTGTCGCCGGGCTGGATCTTGCGCTTCACCGCGACGAAGACCTTGACCATCTTCATCACGCCGGGCGGAAGTTCGTCGCCACGCTGCAGTTTCTCGACTTTGTCGAGGAAGCGCTGTTCGAGCAGCTTTTTCAACTCGTCATATTGCTTACGGATCGCCTCGATCTCGGCCATCAGCTTGTCGTTGGGCGAGGCGAACAGCCACCATTGCGAGCGCGGATATTCGTCCAGCACGGCCTTGGTGATCTTGGAGTCCTTCTTGAAGCCCTTTGGACCGGCGATGCCCTGGCGGCCTTCGAGCAATTCAGCGAGACGGCCGTAGACGTTACGGTCGAGGATCGCCTGCTCGTCGTCACGGTCCTTGGCGAGCCGCTCGATTTCCTCGCGCTCGATCGCGAGCGCGCGCTCGTCCTTCTCGACGCCATGACGGTTGAAGACCCGCACTTCGACGACGGTGCCCTGCACTCCGGGCGGAACGCGCAACGATGTGTCGCGGACGTCAGAGGCCTTTTCGCCGAAGATGGCGCGCAGAAGTTTTTCTTCCGGCGTCATCGGGCTTTCGCCCTTCGGCGTGATCTTGCCGACAAGAATGTCGCCGGCATGAACTTCCGCGCCGATATAGACGATGCCCGCCTCGTCGAGGTTCTTGAGCGCCTCTTCCGAAACGTTCGGAATATCGCGGGTGATTTCCTCGGGGCCAAGCTTGGTGTCACGCGCCATCACTTCGAATTCTTCGATGTGGATGGACGTGAATACGTCGTCTTTCACGATCCGCTCGGACAGCAGGATCGAGTTCCTCGAAGTTGTAGCCATTCCACGGCATGAACGCGACCAGCACGTTGCGGCCGAGCGCGAGTTCGCCGAGATCGGTCGACGGGCCGTCGGCAATAATGTCGGCCTTGTCGACGCTGTCGCCCACTTTCACCAGCGGACGCTGGTTGATGCAGGTGTTCTGGTTCGAGCGCTGATATTTCATCAGCCGGTAGATATCGACGCCCGGCTTGGTCGGATCGGTCTCGCCGGTGGCACGCACCACGATACGCGTGGCGTCCACCTGATCGACGATGCCGGTACGGCGCGCTGAAATCGAAGCGCCCGAGTCGCGGGCAACCACGCCTTCCATGCCGGTGCCGACAAACGGCGCTTCGGCGCGAACCAGCGGCACCGCCTGGCGCTGCATGTTCGAACCCATCAATGCGCGATTGGCGTCATCGTTCTCCAGGAACGGAATGAGCGCAGCAGCAACAGAGACAAGTTGCTTCGGCGACACGTCCATGAAGTCGACCTTGTCGCGCGGCACAAGGTGCACGTCGCCGGCCTGGCGGCAGACAATCAGGTCTTCCGTGAAGCGACCGCGCGCATCGATCTGCGCATTGGCTTGCGCCACCGTATGGCGGCTTTCTTCCATCGCGGAGAGATAGATCACCTCATCGGTGACGCGGCCGTCCTTCACCTTGCGATAGGGCGTCTCGACGAAGCCGTACTTGTTCACCCGCGCGTAAGTGGCGAGCGAATTGATCAGTCCGATATTCGGACCTTCCGGCGTCTCGATCGGGCAGATGCGGCCATAGTGCGTCGGGTGCACGTCGCGCACCTCGAAGCCCGCGCGCTCGCGGGTCAGGCCACCCGGACCAAGCGCAGACAAACGCCGCTTGTGGGTGATTTCGGACAGCGGGTTGGTCTGATCCATGAACTGCGAGAGCTGCGAGGAACCGAAGAACTCGCGCACCGCAGCCGCCGCCGGCTTCGCATTGATCAGGTCCTGCGGCATGACGGTGTCGATATCGACCGACGACATGCGCTCCTTGATCGCGCGTTCCATGCGCAGCAAGCCGACGCGATACTGATTTTCCATCAGCTCGCCGACCGAACGAACACGCCGGTTGCCAAGATGATCGATATCGTCAATCTCGCCCTTGCCGTCGCGCAGATCGACGAGCGTGCGGATGACCGCAATGATGTCGTCCTTGCGCAGCACGCGCATGGTGTCGGGCGCATCGAGGTCGAGGCGCATGTTCATCTTCACGCGGCCGACAGCCGAAAGGTCGTAGCGCTCTGAATCGAAGAACAACGAGCGGAACATGGCCTCGGCGGTTTCCACCGTCGGCGGCTCGCCAGGACGCATGACCCGGTAAATGTCGAACAGCGCGTCTTCGCGCGTCATGTTCTTGTCGACCGAGAGCGTGTTGCGGATATAGGCGCCGACATTCACGTGGTCGATGTCGAGCAGCGGCAGTTCCTTGTAGCCGGCCTCGATCAGGACCTTGAGGTTCTTCTCGGTAATTTCCTCACCGGCCTCCATGTAGATTTCGCCGGTGCGGCCATTGGCCAGATCTTCCGCAACGTAATGGCCGATCAGTTCCTCGTCGGTCATGCGAAGGTGCTTGAGCCCCTTCTCCGCGAGCTGGCGCGCCTGGCGCACAGTGAGCTTCTTGCCGGCTTCGACGACCACGCGGCCGGTATCGGCATCGACGAGATCGTTGACGGCCTTGTAGCCCTTCAGCCGATTGGCATCGAACGGTACGCGCCAGCCTTCCTTGGCTCGCTTGTAGCTCACGTGCTTGTAGAAGGTCCGGAGGATTTGCTCGCCGTCGAGGCCAAGCGCATAGAGCAGCGACGTCACCGGAATTTTGCGGCGACGGTCGATACGTGCGTACACGATGTCCTTGGCGTCGAACTCGATGTCGAGCCATGAGCCGCGATACGGAATGATACGGGCGGCAAACAGCAGCTTGCCCGATGAATGGGTCTTGCCCTTGTCGTGATCGAAGAACACGCCGGGCGAACGGTGCATCTGTGAAACGATGACGCGCTCGGTGCCGTTGACGATAAACGTGCCGTTATTGGTCATGAGCGGAATGTCGCCCATGTAGACGTCTTGCTCTTTGATGTCCTTGACCGAACGGGCGCCCGTCTCTTCATCGATATCGAACACGATCAGGCGCAGCGTCACCTTGAGCGGAGCAGCATAGGTCATGCCGCGCTGACGGCATTCGTCGACGTCGTATTTCGGCGGCTCGAATTCGTATTTGACGAATTCAAGTTGCGAGGAATTGGAAAAATCGGAAATCGGGAAGACCGACTTGAAGACCGCCTGCAGGCCCTCGTCGGGACGACCGCCCACCGGCTCCTTCACCAGCAGGAATTGGTCATATGATGCCTTTTGAACCTCGATGAGGTTCGGCATCTCCGCCACTTCTTTGATTGTTCCGAAAAACTTCCTTACGCGCTTGCGACCGGTAAACGTCTGCGCCATCTTTTCTCTCTCGATTCGATTTTGCCGGCAGCGCGGGCGCCTCTCCAAACAGCCGCAATCCATCGCGACCATTGGGACAGGCGTCGGGGCTGTCCGTTTCTATGTGATTCGGGTCTGACCCGAACCGCCGCACACTTCATTTTTCGACGTGACCAGCGTTTTCCGGTTCACGACCGCCTCGAGGTCCGGCCTTTTGGCCGCACACCCTTGTCTCCTGTCCGAGACCCCCGGGGCCAAAACCCCGGGGATTTCGTTACTTCAGCTTCGTCATGCCCGGCCTTGTGCCGGGCATCCACGTCTTGAACCTGTCTCGATCCCCGGATCGCGCTCGGCTTCGCCTCGCTTGTCCGGGGATGGAATTGAAATAGTCACGAACTATTTCAATTCCACCTTTGCACCAACCTTTTCGAGGGTCGCCTTGATCTTCGCGGCCTCGTCCTTGTTGACGCCTTCCTTGACGGTCTTGGGTGCGCCTTCGACCAGATCCTTGGCCTCTTTCAGGCCGAGACCGGTGAGCGCGCGCACTTCCTTAATCACTTCGATCTTCTTGTCGCCGGCGCTGGCGAGAACGACCGTGAAGTCGGTCTTCTCTTCAGCCGCGGCAGCGGCACCGCCGCCGGCAGGACCCGCCGCCACCGCGACCGCAGCCGCAGCAGAGACGCCCCACTTTTCTTCCAACATCTTGGCCAGATCCGCCGCTTCCAGAACGGTCAGCTTGGACAAGTCATCAACGATCTTTTGCAGGTCAGCCATTGTTCAGTTCCTATTAGGTTCGAACCAAATACGAGTTTGCTTTGTGCCGTCAGGCCGCCGCACCCTTGGAAGCGTAAGCTTGGACAACGCGCGCGACCTTGGCCGCGGGTGCGTTGACGTACTGAGCGATCTTGGTCGCCGGCGATACGAGAAGGCCGACGATCTTGCCGCGCAATTCATCCAGTGACGGCAGCGAGGCGAGCGCCTTGACGCCGTTGAGGTCCAGAGCGGTTTTGCCCATCGAGCCGCCAAGAATGACGAAACGTTCGTTCGCCTTGGCGAAGTCGACGGCCACCTTCGGCGCCGCCACCGGATCGCCCGAGTAGGCGAGCACGGTCGGCCCCTTGAGCAGGGCCGAAATGGAGGCAACGTCGGTGTCCTTGAGTGCGATCTTGGCGAGACGGTTTTTCGCGACCTTCACCTGCGCGCCCGCCTGCTTCATCTGCTTACGCAGAGTCTGCATCTGGGCAACGGTGAGGCCGGAATAGTGAGCCACCACCACAACGTTCGAGGTCTTGAAGACCCCGCTCAGATCGGTGATGGACTCAGCTTTTGCCGCTCGATCCACTGCAAGCTCTTTCCGGTTTGGCGGCTGGCCCGCGTGACGCGGGAGCCGCCTGGTTGCTACCAGCCGTCCCGCTTGAAGTTCACGCATAGCGAACCGGGCAGGACGACTATTCGAAAAGCCTGCCCCCCGAAACGACCTTGTGGCCGCAAACGGGTCTCCGAGGTTCGAACCAAACTGGCGCACTTTGTCCGTGCGCAAACTCGGGTCGTGTCCCCGTCTATGCTGGCCCCGTTTTAAGTACCGACCTGCTTTCGCAGGGCGGCGAGGGATTAAGCGTCCGGCCCTTGCAGACCTTCGGCGCCGGCAGTCTTGGACAGGTCGGCCAACCCGTTCCCGGGTCGACCTTGCGCGTTTTCACATCCGCAACGGTATCGGGCTTCTTCCTTTCAGAGCTCCCAGCCGGGTTTCCAAAAGGAATAAGTTCCGATCACCACAGGTTTGTAGAGACGCGCAAAGGCGCACCGACAAATTGGGTCGGCACGCCCGATGCGCTCCATTTAGAGCGTCAGACCCCTTTTGCCAAGTCCTTTTTCGCGAAAATCCCCGCGAAAAAGCCGGAAAAGAGGGTTCAGTTACCGCTGCCGCTCGAAAAAAGCGACGACGGCTCGACCTTAACCCCAGGGCCCATGGTGGACGAGATCGCCACCCGGTTGATGTAGTGGCCCTTGGCGCCCGGCGGCTTTGCCTTCTGCACGGCATCGGCAAATGCCTTGATGTTTTCGACGAGCTTGTCCTCGGTGAACGAGGCCTTGCCGACGCCCGCCTGGACGATGCCCGCCTTCTCGACACGGAACTCGACTGAGCCACCCTTGGCACCCTTCACGGCGTTGGTGACGTCCATCGTCACCGTGCCGACCTTGGGGTTTGGCATGATGCCGCGCGGACCAAGCACCTTACCGAGACGACCGACCAACGGCATCATGTCCGGTGTGGCGATGCAGCGATCGAAGTCGATCTCGCCTTTGTTGACCTTTTCGACCAGGTCCTCGGCGCCGACAACGTCGGCACCCGCAGCCTTCGCCTCGTCCGCCTTGCCGCCGCGCGCGAACACGCCGACGCGCAGCGTACGGCCGGAGCCGTTCGGAAGCGTGACGACGCCGCGCACCATCTGGTCGGCGTGGGTCGGATCGACGCCGAGATTCATCGCGATCTCGATGGTCTCGTCGAATTTTGCCTTGGCACGCTCCTTCACCATCTTGACCGCTTCCGCGATCGGATAAGATTTGTCGCGATCGATGCCTTCACGAACGGTCTTTGTGCGTTTTCCAATTGTCATGGCGGTTACTCCGTCACCGTGAGGCCCATCGAACGCGCGGAGCCTTCAATCATTTTCATTGCCGCCTCGACCGTGTCGCAGTTCAGGTCCTTCATCTTCTGCTCGGCAATCTCACGGACCTGCTTCTTGCTCACCTGCCCGACCGGCTCGCGGCCGGGCGTTTTCGATCCGCTTTCGAGCTTGGCCGCCTTCTTGAGGAAATAAGACACCGGCGGTGTCTTCATCTCGAAGGTGAAAGAACGATCCTGGTAGGTCGTGATGATCACCGGGATCGGAATGCCCTTCTCCATCTTCTGGGTCTGCGCATTGAACGCTTTACAGAACTCCATGATGTTGAGGCCGCGCTGGCCAAGCGCCGGCCCGATCGGGGGCGACGGATTGGCAGCGCCGGCGGGCACCTGCAGTTTGAGGAATCCAGTTACTTTCTTCGCCATGTCTCACTCCGTTAGTGGTGCGGCTATTGACGGTTGGCGACCGCCTCACCTCCCACGACTTTTCACCTGTTATGGCCGGGTTTGTCCCGGCCACCTCGTCAAATCGATCAAAGTTTCTCGACCTGGCCGAATTCCAGCTCGACGGGCGTTGCGCGGCCGAAGATCGACACCGCCACCTTCACGCGCGAGCGCGCTTCGTCGACTTCCTCGACCACGCCGTTGAACGAGGCAAATGGCCCGTCCGACACGCGCACCTGTTCACCAACTTCAAACGACACCGCCGGCTTCGGCCGCTCGATGCCTTCCTGCACCTGATGCAGGATACGGTCGGCTTCGGCATCCGAAATCGGCATCGGCTTCTTGTCGCTGCCGAGGAAGCCGGTCACCTTCGGCGTGTTCTTGATGAGATGATAGACCTCGTCAGTCAGGTCCATCTTCACCAGCACGTAGCCAGGGAAAAACTTGCGTTCGGTCTCGACCTTGCGGCCGCGCCGGGCCTCGGTGACCTTTTCCTTCGGCACCAGGACTTCGCCGATGTGTTCGGCAAGCCCGCGCTGCTTGGCCTGTTCGCGAATGGAATCCGCGACCTTGTTTTCGAAATTCGAATAGGCATGGACGATGTACCAGCGCTTTGGCTTGGTCGAGGTCGTCGTCTCAGTAGCTGTATCGTTCATCGCTCTTGAACCTTCAGGTTCCAATGCCGAGCACGAAGGTAACGGCAATGCGGATCAATTGATCCGCGACCAGGAAAAAAATCGACGCAATCGCAACCATGACGAATACCATGGCCGTGGTGATCATTGTTTCCTTGCGTGACGGCCAGGTCACCTTGCGCGTCTCCTCGCGCACTTCCTGGAGAAATTTGAACGGAGACGTTGCCATTCTAGTGAAGCCCTGATCCCAAGTCGCTCATCGGTCCCAATGTAGTCACGGCTGCCGCGTTTGCGCAGGTCTTGCCGACACCTGGTTAGCGCCGGCACTCGTGCCTGGCAGGAGTGGCAGGGACTCGAACCCGCAACCCCCGGTTTTGGAGACCGGTGCTCTAGCCATTGAGCTACACTCCTCCGGAAAGCGGATGCGGCGGACCATAGAGGCCCGCCGCGGCGATGTCATGCATTATACAAGGGTCTAATGCAAGACCGCCGGGGGCCGGTTTTGACCGAATTTTCAGGCAAAAGCCCGCTTTAGCGGCCGCGCCGCCCGGGCATCACGGCCGCTTACGATCGGAAGCGTTGGCCAATACTCCATAGTCAGATGTCCATTCTATCCCAGAAAGCGACCGTCGGAATTTCGGCTAAGTGCCGAAATCCGACATGCGACAGTGCAACTCTCACCAAAAGAAAAGCCCCCGGCAGTTTCCTGCCGGGGGCCGTTGTTCAGACATCCATGATCAACTGATCAGGGATAGAAGTCACGATGGACGCGGAAGCGGACCGAGAAGTTGTCCGGATCGGTCTGCAGTATTGGCGTCGAGCTGATATTCGGCGACAAGGCCAGAGCGCCCAACGTCGGGCTAACCGACGCAGTCGCGCTGCTCAGCTTCGAGTACAACACGTCCAGACCCATGTAGAAGTCCTTGGTGACGTTCCACTGCGTGCGCGTACCGAGCCACCAGGTGCTCCAGTCGTTGTCGCAGCCGTTGGTGACCACAGCCGGTGGTGCCAAGCGCACAAGCAGGCTGTTCGCAGTGTCGCCGTAGCTGACAGCCGCGTAGCCGCCGTACAGTGACGTCCGCCAGCGCGGGCTCCAGAAGTGCTCGTAGGCCGCGTTGACGCTCCATGCAGTGGTCAGCTCGAGATCGGTCGCGGCCGTGCCGGTACCGTGAGTGTGCCGCTATAGACGGCATCAGCACACAAAGCCGTAGCCCGCCGTGGCCCCGGTGTCATTGATCGACCAGGAGGGTTGCGAGGTCTGGAAGGTATATCGCAACGCGCCTTCCGTGTAGTTGACCTGAGCTTGGAAGTAGTCACCCTGGCCAATCATCGGAGCATTGAGCTTGATGCCCGCGCCGACGACCCAACCGAGCTTGTCATCCGGATGACCGCTGACCAGGCTGGCTACGGAAGCGCCAGTGCCACTGTAGTAGGTCGCATTGACCTGATGCAGCGCACCCATGATCTGGGCAGAGCCCCATGCCTGGTCAACACGCAGGTTCGCGACGACGTCGGGAACCTGGAAGCCACCGTAGTTGGTTGGCGGCAGCAAGAGGTCGACGGGCTAAGAACCACCGTCGTCGCGTTAGGGCTCGATCAATAATCCGTCTTGCGCGGTGCTTCAGCGGCGAGTCGTCGCCGAGAAACCGTTGCCGAACTGCGCGGTGTAGCCCATCACGAACCAGCCGCCGTCACCGGTGTCAGAACCCGGGAACGCACCCCAGTAAGAGGTCGCTGGATTGCTGTAGAAGTCGAAGAACGACTGCGCACGACCGAACGTGAAGCCCGCCCACTGGATGAAGGCGCGGTTCGCGCTGAAGGAGTTCGACTGCGCGACGTCGCCGCCGTGCTCGTTTTCCGACAGGCCGACCGCGATGTAGCCACGCACCGTGCCGTACTCGGTCTGGTTACGCGCATCGGCCGTGATGTAGCCGCGAGCGCGGAAATCGCTGTTGTTGGTCGTGCGGTTGTTGACGTTGGCGTTGGCCCAGCCCCAGGCGAAGTTGCCGTTCTGGCCGTAGCCGTATTCGGCGCGAACCCAGCCGCCGATCTTGATGCACATGTCGGTGCCGGGGATGTAATAGAACCCGACGCCGTACAGGCTACAAATCTTCACGTACTCGACCGGTTTGGCCTTGACGGGAAGATCGGCTGCCTGCGCCCCAGCTACAGCAACGAGACCCGCCGCCGAACCAAGGAGAAGACTTTTCACCATCTTCATATCACGTCCCCCAAATATTTTTGGACCGGACCACAGTGGCCAAGCCTGTAAGCAGTTTAAGAGAAACACCCCCCCTAGAGGATATGCGGACGGGGTATTTCCCACGGGACTAAGGGCGTTTTCCGGATCAGTGTTGCGTTGAAGACACAGGGCTTAAGCTAAGCCATTGAAAAGATGGAGCGGGTGAACGGAATCGAACCGTCGTCATCAGCTTGGAAGGCTGTTGCTCTACCATTGAGCTACACCCGCAAATACCGCGGACCTGCTACCGCAGCCCACCAAGCCGCGCAAGCCGCACCGAAAAAAACGCCCGCGTTACAAGCACTTCCCGGGTTTTAATCGAAGATCCATTTGGTTTCGTATATCCGAAACGCCCCGTTCCGCTTTCTATGTGGCCTTTAACGAACGTTGCCAACTGACGACTGCCAAGCCTTTTTCCATATCAAGCATCTGTCGATGTCCTGGCTCGAGACCGTGTTGCGCGAGCACTTCCTCTGGAGTTTGCGCCGGCACATCAGGAAAAACCGGCCGGCCACCTGGCAAACGTACGTCGGGCGCCCGCGACAAATAAAAAGTGTCATATCGGTCCAGAAATAGTCCAAACACTTCTGTTCCGCCGATCACACCAACGCTGCCATTCGGTACACCGAGCACAGCCATGGCTTGTTCCAGCGAAGCGCCGGCCGGATTCCAAAATAGCGCTTTCTTGTTCGACGGGTCTGCCGCTATTGCCGAAACCGTACGAGTCAAAATCAATCGCCGCCGCAAATCCGAGCGCCGCTGGTTTTCATGTGAATGGCGCCCATGCACCACGACATCGACACCATCGAGACCTCTTTCGAAGAAGGCCTGATCGGCTTCAAACTTGAGAGAGTCCGGCATAATGCCTGCTGCGTTCGCGAGCATGCCGTCCTCGGAAACGATCGCATAACCTTCGATGCGGGACACAGGCGGCATGGCGGTCATTGTCAGGTGCGCGTGAAGTATTCACGCGATGCGACACCGGGCAAGTTGGCAAACAGTCACTTCGCGTAACCGCGGGCACGCAGCCATTTGATCTTGCCGTCGCCAGCCAGCCAGTCGTCAATTGCCACTTTATCCTGGAAGCCTTTGACGTAATCAATTTCGGCTCCAGGGATGTGCGCCTGGATCTGCCAGTCACCCTCCGCAACGCGCTCGGGCTTAAAAATGACGCGAGGAGATTTGCTCATCCGCGCAATATGCAGGTGTTCGCGCCAAGAAGATAGCTCGATTAGATGAAGCAACCTCGACTAGACAATTGGTAATCTGAACAAAGGTTCAGCGAATTGACGAAGTATCGCCTGAAATCTCCGGCAGTATCGCGCTAAGGGCGCATCTACTGTGGAGGAGATGCTCGTGAATACAATTAAACTGTCTCTTGTGGCTGCCGCACTTTGCGGCGGTCTTCTCGCGCTAACCCAGATATCCGGTGCTTCGGCCGCCCCGATGAGTTCAATCGGCAAAGCAGCCCACGCGATCGATTCTCGGACGCCTGTTTACTACTATGGCTACCACCATCATTACCGTCATTGTTGGTGGCACCACGGCCGCAGAATCTGCCGTTGGTGAACCGGCATCGAACGTCCAGGACCGCCGCGAATTCAATATCGCGGCGGTCATCTGCTTTTTCCATTGGCAACGATGAGCGGATTCCGCTTACCAAAACCTGCCTGAAATGTGCCGTAGTCGGCACGTCAAAGTGCGCTGACCGTCACCTCTTCCCGAAAGCGATGTGGCTAAAGTTCGATGATTGCGCTGCAAAAATGGATTTGGAGCTTTGCGGGAACCGCCCTCGCCTGCGTTGTCTCTTATCAGTTCCTCGACCGTCCCATTGCACTCCTGTTTCACAAGACGGTCGCGCAGCCGGAACAATTTGCAAAGCTGACACACTTTCCGGATCCTTTTGTGCCACTGGCAGTCATAACTTTCGTCTGTCTGGGTCTTTGGAGCCTCTCGGGCCGCCTGCTGTCACGAATTCAGAAATGCGCGCTCCTGTGCAGCATCAGCCTGATCGTTGCCGAGGCGACCAAGGCGCAACTCAAATTTGTCTTTGGACGGACCTGGCCCGACACCTGGATTCATAATAATCCGTCGTTCCTTCGCGACGGCGTCTATGGATTTAATTTTTTTAATGGCGGCCGGGAGTACGCGTCATTTCCGTCGGGCCATATGGCCGTCACCTGCGCGGTTATCTCGGTGCTGTGGCTGTATTTTCCGGCTGCGCGCAC
Organism: uncultured Alphaproteobacteria bacterium; assembly: GCA_963817815.1. Taxonomy (GTDB): domain Bacteria; phylum Pseudomonadota; class Alphaproteobacteria; order Rhizobiales; family Xanthobacteraceae; genus Pseudolabrys. The sequence goes on from CAWFPY010000003.1 coordinate 84,864, forward strand.
GCTGTACGCGCTCGCAGGTTTGGCCGTTGCCATCGGACTGATCGGCGCCAATTTTCATTTCGTGAGCGACGTTATCGCTGGCGCCTTCGTCGGCATTTCGAGCGGCTGGATGGTGACGTCGCTTTGGAAGGCGCACGAGCATTTCGACATGCGCTAACTTGCGCTACGACTTGTAGTGACGGCCAGGCGACTACTCAATAGCATTGATTGTTTTGAATTTTTCACCGCAAAGAAAAACCCCGGGTAATACCCGGGGTTTTGGCATTTTGTGCGCTCGCAATTCGAGTCGAGTTACCAGAATCGGTAGTTCACGCCGAGTCGAATAATATTCGTCTTGAAAGTCACCGCCGTGTCGGTGCCACAGATGGCGGCACCGCAGCTGGCGCTGCCGAGGTCGGCGTAGAGATACTCAAATTTCGCCGACCAGGGACCGAGGAATGCGTATTCAAGACCCGCGCCGGCGGTCCAGCCCGCTTTGTCCGCAGTTACGCTTCCACCAGCTGCTGTCATCTGGACGTCACCAAATGCTGCACCCGCGGTGAAGTAGACCAATGCGCGATCAAAAGCGTAGCCAACACGGCCACGCGCAGTCGCAAACCAGCTGGTCTGGATTGCGCAGCCGGGCGCGCTGCAAAAGCCCGTTCCGCTGCTGTTTGAATCGCGCATCCAGTTGCCGTCGATGTCACCTTCGGCACCAAAGACGAATGCGCCGGATTGGCCGTTAAAGCCGAGTGTCGCGCCGAATAGTCCGCCCGCCGGGCTATTGGATCCCGTCGTGGCGCCGCCGCTCCAGTCGGTCGTGCCCCATCCATAAGCGCCATTGAGACCGGCATAGATTCCGCTCCAGCCGGCAGCCGGCGCAACATAGGCAGGCCGGTAGCCGCCGGGCATGTCGGCCGCAAAGGTGGGCGTTGCAGTCACGAAAGCCAACGCACATGCAGCCATACTGAGATTAAAACGATTCATCGTGTGCTCTCCTAAATGTCACGGCCGGCCGCTGTTGGCGGCGCGAGATTGAACTGCGATCTTTACGCTACGGAGAATTTGAAGCGCGCGAAGCGACGGCTTCTGTGACGCTACGCGGCACTATTGTGGGGTACGAAAGAGCTAAGTCCTGCCGCGTTAGGTTCGTTGCTTTGTGCGACAGGTATCGGCAAAAGGGAGTTTGTTTCATTGCGCAACACCGCAAATGCACGCTGTTCCGTTGAAAAGCCCAGCCGCTCGCGCTGCAACTCTTCGGCCAGTTCCTTAATTTTGAATTCCGCGGTTTCGCGCTCGCTTTTCCGCAGCGTCTCGAGAATTTCGACCCGCCGCGCCAGGCGGGTGCGCGCCTCTTCGAGCGTCTTGACCTGCGCGTCCTGCGCGGACGCGGTCGCCTCGAGTGTTTTGATCCGGGCCTCGAAGCTCACTTTTTGCTGGTTGAGTTCGCTGCGATAGCGCTGTTTTTCGCCGGTGGTGACCGCGACAATCTTGAACGTATCAGCCGACGCCGCAATCAATTCGGAATTCAGCGCGTCGATTTTTTCCAGAGCGGAAGCGAGGGATGTTTCGCGGTCGTTGAATGCGGTTTCGACCGAGAGCAGCCGTTGCGAAAGGTCACTGGAATCCGCGAGCGCCGTTTCGAGCCGGGTCCGCAACGCCGTTTTCTCAGTTTCCAGAAGCGCGATCTGTTTCTTCGCCGCCTCGGCTTCGGCGTCTTGCTGCGCTGTTTTGTCCAGCAGGCTCGCAATCGTGCCGCTCAGCCGGTCGATCTCCTCGCAGGCGACTTGCAGTTCGTTCGCCTGCCGCTGCTGGAGATTGTACAGATCAGCCACCTGCGTGCAGCGCAGGTTCAATTCTGCGGATTGTTTTGCGATCGTGTCTTCAAGCGCGCTGATGTTGCGGTGTTGCGGGACCGCAACCACGGGCCACGCTCTCGCATGGGTGTCGAGTACAGGCTCGGCGGGTTGCGCGCTTCGCCTGGCCGGGCCGCGCCGGTTGGATGGTTCGTTGAATTCGGCCTCGCGCATTGTCATCGCTGTATCCCGGTCGCAAAAGTCCGACCGCATATTCTCCAGACCGTCGAATCGCAGGCGTTAACGGCCACTTAACCATGGTACAAACCGCTTAACCGGCTCTTAATGGCGTGGCGTCGAGCGGCTGAATTGAGCCGAAAACGGGCGGTTTTTGGCTGAAACGAGGCGCCGGTCGCCGTCGGAGCCACAAAAAAACTCGGCCGCCACGCGGCGGCCGAGCTCCAGACAACTGATTGACCAGTGGGAGCTTCTGCTCAGTTGCAGACGCGCCAGCAACGGTAGGGGTTGCAAACTCGGTGCGTACCGCGGCCGCCACATGGCGCCGGCTCGACCACGATTGGCCCTGGCGCAACCACCACGGGACCTCCACCGTAATAAACTCCGCCGTAGTGTCCGTTGCGACGGCAACCGCCGCCCGGACCACGATGCCAACCGGCGCCACAGCCGCCGGCCACAGGGACGGTTATTCCGGATTGCAGCTGATCAAGCGGCGCAGCAGGCATCGCCTGGACGCTGGCAAGGCCCGCAACGGTGATCCCAAGGATCAATGTAAGGGACGAAAGCCTGATCATTTTTTCCTCCGTTGGTTCGTTGAATTTCTAATTTGTCGCACCTTGGAAGTATTCTATCAGGCGCCGCAAAATCGAACACGCGATTATGCACATAGTTGACGTGAATATCCGCAGTTATCGACATTGAAATACACGAGGATCAACGAGATTTGTCTGTATTAGGGCTTCTTTTCAACCTTGAAACGAAAACGCAAGAAGACCCGCGCTGTATGCACTGGCTCTTCGCCGCAAAATCATGTGCAGTGAAAACACTGTCCGGCAATTAAAGCCGGGTGGCGCGCCCGCTGCTTGGATTCAATGGCCCTTTGCGCTCGCGTCGCAGTCCTTCCGGAATCTGTTCATATGCGAAATGACCGGGTGAAGCCGGGGCATGATACGATGTGCCAAGCGCAGTCATGCGGATGACGGGCGGCCGGTTGACGTCTATGAACTCCAGGAACAGCCCAATAAAAACATAAAAAAGGAAAATGAGCGGACCGACCACCAGGCAGACCGCAGCAAAGTTGAAAAAGCCGTCGCCCAACATCGAAGTGAGGCTCGAAAGCACCAGACTGCCGGCGCCGACTAAGAAGACTATTGCCGCAACGATTGGAAAAAACATGGCATTATTGACCCTCTAGCCTTGCTCTTACATAGGCACACGCACCGCCCATGGTCTTTGACCTTAGTCAATAACGCGTGGTCTTCGCACTCTCCGATCCCAGCCGAGGAAACCTCCGTGAAGCTTGTGTTATTTCAAACCACGCCGGGCGCTGACCTTTTGCCCGGCACTCTCACCGAACGCGGAGTCGTGAACATCGCTGCGGCGGTGAAAAAACATTACACGCCGCAACTGACCATGCAGGGCATCATCGATGAATTCGAGACCCTGCGGCCCGCGCTTGAAAAGGTGACGCGCGAAGGTCCTGCCTTGCCGCTTGATCAGGTCCGTCTGCGGCCACCACTCCCACGGCCGGGCAAGATTCTCGCCTGCATCGCCAACTACTGGGAGCATGCGCAGCGTGAGGCTCGCCCCCTGAATATGTTCATGAAGAACCCCGACGCCGTGGTCGGGCCCGGCGACACGATCATGCTGCCCGAATTCACCGTGCCGTGGATGTTCATGCATGAAGCCGAATTGGCCCTCGTCATCAAAGGGCCGGCAAAAATGGTGAAAGCAAAGAACTGGAAAGACGCGGTGTTCGGCTATACCGCGATGATCGATGTATCGGCCCGCGAACAAGGCCGCCGAACCTGGCCAGCAAGTCCGCTGACCAGCTGGCTCGGCAAATCCTTCGATACTTTCGCGCCGATTGGCCCCTGCATCACGACGGCGGACGAAATCGAAGATCCCAACAATCTGATCGTGCGATTTTGGAACAACGGCCAGCTGCGCCACAACTACAACACCGATGACATGGAGCACCGCGTGCCCGAGCTCATCGAATTTGCGACCACAGTCATGACGATGAACTCCGGCGATCTGATTGCCTGTGGCACCAATCATGAAGGACTCGGTGCGCTGCAGGATGGAGAATCCGTTGAAATTGAAATCCAGAAGATCGGCAAAATGACCCTGAAGGTTGCCGATCCGCTCAAGCGGAGCTGGGAGCGCGGCATTTACATGGGCGTGGACTCGACCAATCCCGATGCAGTGAAGCGGCATCGGCCACAGAGCTCACCGGCTTAAAGCGCACGCATGGACGCAGAAAAAAACGAAATCCGCGACGGTATGCAGATCGATTGGGACGTGCCGATCGCGATGGATGACGGTGTCGTTCTGCGCGCCGACCTCTTTCGGCCGACAGGCGGCGGTGCGTATCCGGTCATTTTAAGTTATGGCCCTTATGCCAAAGGGCTTTCGTTCCAGGAAGGCTACAAAGGCAACTGGGCGAGGCTGACCAAAGCCGCACCGGAAGTTCTTCAAGGCTCGAGCAACAAATATCAGAACTGGGAGCTCGTGGACGCGGAGAAATGGGTACCGAACGGCTATGCCTGCGTGCGTATCAATTCGCGCGGCGCCGGTCGTTCGCCCGGCTATCTCGACGTGTGGTCGATGCGCGAAGCGCAGGACCTTTACCAATGCATCGAATGGGCCGGCACGCGAAGCTGGAGCAACGGCAAGGTCGGCATCAATGGAATTTCCTACTACGCGATGAACCAATGGCAGGCCGGTGCCCTCAAGCCCCCGCATCTCGCCGCCATGTGTATCTGGGAAGGTTCGTCCGACTACTATCGCGAGCTCTGCCGCCACGGCGGCATCCTGTGCGATTTCCTCAACAGCTGGCACCCGCGTCAGGTGGCGAGCGTGCAGCACGGCACGGGAACGCGCGGCGCCAGGAGCATCGTGACGGGCGAGCTGGTTGCCGGCCCGGAGACGCTGTCGAGAGAAGAACTCGCCAAAAATTGCGCCGACACGCCGGGCGAAGCAAAGCGGCGGCGGCTGCATGACGATTATTACGCGGTGCGAACGGGAGATTTTGAGCGGATCGAGGCTCCCCTGCTCTCAGCCGGCAACTGGGGCGGCATGGGGCTCCACACGCGCGGAAATTTTGAAGGTTATCTGCGCGCGGGCTCCCGGCAGAAATGGCTCGAGGTCCACGGCGATACTCACTTCACGCATTTCTACAGCCGCTACGGCGAGGCGCTGCAGAAACGGTTCTTCGGACATTTCCTCAAGGGCGAAGACACTGGCTGGAGCAAGCAGCCGCGCGTATCACTTAACATCCGTCATCCTGGCGAGAAATTCGAATTGCGCGCGGAAAACGAATGGCCGCTCGCGCGTACGCGAATGGACAAAATACTTTTTGCGTCCCGATGGCCTTGCTTTGGCCACTGAGCCGCCCACGGCCGCCGCTACCCTCACATATGAAACGACCGGAGACGGGCTGACGTTCGCCACCCCGCCATTGGCAAAGAGCCTCGAGATTACCGGCCCTGTCGCCGCCAGGCTCTGGATTTCATCCGAGACCACCGACGCCGATTTGTTTCTCGTGCTCCGCGTCTTTGATCCAGCCGGCAAGGAAGTCACGTTTATCGGCTCCAACGACCCGCGCGTACCGGTCGGCTTGGGCTGGTTGCGGGCGTCGCATCGCAAGCTCGACTCCGAAATTATCGAAACCCTATCGGCCCTGGCACACGCACGACGAGGAACAACCTTTGAAACCCGGCGAGCCGGTCGAAGTTGATGTCGAGATCTGGCCGACCAGCATCGTTGTGCCGCCCGGCTACCGGCTCGCACTCACGGTGAGTGGCAGGGACTATGAAGTCGACGGGACAGATATTGCCCTCCCGAACGCCCCCTATCCGATGAAAGGCGTCGGACCATTCCTCCATATTGATAAGGACGATCGGCCACCGGCGATCTTCAAAGGCCGGAACACGTTGCATTTCGCGACCGGCAAGCAGCCATACCTCTTGTTGCCCGTTATCCCGGCAGCGTAGGCTGCAAGAAAGCTGAAAGAAAATATAGGACCTGGGAGGAGACTGTGATGACGCGCTCCATCGCAATCGCACTGGCTGTTGTTGGTCTGTTTTCGACTACTGCTGCACTCCGCGCGGACGACTATCCGAGCCGCCCTGTCACCATCATCGTGCCCTACCCGGCCGGTGGCCCGACCGACCAGGCCGCGCGTCAGATCGCAACCGCGCTGACAAACAAGCTCAAGCAGAATTTCATCGTCGAAAATGTCAGTGGTGGCGGCACCATTATCGCGACCCACAAGGTCGTCCAGGCGGCGCCCGATGGCTACACGCTACTCCTGCACAACCTGCAGATTTCCGCGAACGTGACGCTGTACAAGAAGCTCCCGTTCGATACGGAGAAGGATCTGACGCCGGTCATATTCATCAATCGCAATCCTCTGGTGCTGATCGGACGCAAGACCCTGCCGGCGAAGACGCTCCCTGAGCTGCTTAAATTGATGAAGACCACAACATTGAAAGCCGCCATCCCGGGATACGGTGCGACGGGCCATCTCGCCACGACGCTGCTGGCCCAGGAAGCCAAGGTTCAGGTCGATCAAATTCCATACCGGGGCGCGGCTCCGGCATTGCAGGACATTCTTGGCGACCACGTTGACCTTTTCTTCGCGACACCACAGTCGGTGGAACCGCAGGTCACGGCCGGACAAATGGTCGCCTACGGCATTACTGCGAAGGACAAATCACCAAAGATTCCGAACGCCGAAAGCTTTGTCAGTGTGTTCGGCCCCAAGCTTGAAATTCAGTTCTGGCAGGCTTTGTTCGCGCCAAGCGCAACGCCCGAAGCGGTGATCAACAAGCTCAACGCTGCCGTCCAGGAGGTTGTCGCCGACCCGGCCCTGCTAAAGATCTGGGCCGCAACCGACGTTGAGCCCTACCCCAAAGATGAACAGTCGGTGGCAGCGGCGCGAAAGATCATGAAGAGCGAGGTCGCGCGCTGGGGCGAAGTCGTCCGCAACAACAATATTCACATCGATCAATAATGAGTCGGGTCGACGTTATCGCGCCGGCTCCAGGATCTGCTCCAGCCAGTCCCACATGTAGGCTGAGCAGATGCTCTGGTTATCGATCTGGCAGTGGTGATAGCCACCTTCATCGCGGGTGAAGAGTTTGAACGTTTTGTTTTTTGAGCCGACCGCGTCGAAGCACTTCTGCGCCTCAATGAGCGGGATCTGCTCATCGCCCTCGCCGTGCAGCATCAGGAACGGACACGTGATTTTCTGCACCACGCCGTCGAGCTTGAACGGCGCCAGGCGCTTGATCGCATCATCCTGGGATGACGCATTGAGCACCCACAGGATGTGTTGGGAAGCGACCGAAAGCGATGGCGTATCCGCACGTGCCAGCCGATCAAACCGATCCAGCCAGATTTTCTGATAGTCCCACTGCGCGCCCCACGCGAGGCAGCAGGCAAACCGCTGGTCAAACGCAGCCGCGCGCGGCGCATAATACCCGCCGAGGCTGATCGCCATCACGCCAATGCGCTTCGGGTCGATTTCCGGACGCGATGCGAGATAGTCAAACGCTGGCGTCGCGTAGTGTTCGGTATCAGGACGCAGATAGAAATTTCGAAAGCGGATGCTCTCACCATTGCCCGGGCCATCCACGATTAGGCAGGCGATGCCGCGCGCAGCGAGATCGGCTACTCCTTTGAAGTACTGAATCTCCTTGGTGATATCGAGCCCGTCAAAAAACACCATCGCCGGCACTTTGCCGCCACGGTTTGCCGGCTCGGCGTGCACATAGATTGCGGGCAGACTGCCCCCGTCATACGGAATTTCGACGTGCTCCAGGCGCGGCCGCTTGATGTATTTGGCCGCGTCACGCAGACAGTCGACGCCGCGCTTGTAGGCGCTGAGGCCTTCCGCGCTTTTCGGCTGCAGGAAACGCTCGCCAACGTGATAGTAGGCGCTGGCCCTTTGGAGGTATTGCGCGCCGCTTGTTTGCCGACCCCCGGCGATGAGTTCACGGCCGCGATCTTCGATCGTGCGCGCCTCGCGCGCCCATTCCCGGAACCAGGCGTCGTCATCACCGACGCATTTCTTGAGGCGCAATCCGATGCGGTTGACCTCGCCGATCTCCGCGCCGCCCCACGGCGCCATGTTCAGGCCGATCAGCAGCCCGTGCGACCAGCGGTAGTTTTCGGGAAAATAAGTGAAGGACAATTCTTCCGACAACATTGACATATGACACCCTCAACGAACCAACCGCTGGACAATCTAACTTTTGATCTTTCCGCTACCGTAATCGCCGCCAAAAGTGGGAGGTTATACGATACCTGCGCCTCGACTTATTTAAAGTCAAAGGCCCGACGCGGCCGGTTACACAAAACGGTTTTTTGTGACGGCCATCACAGCCCCTGCCCGCCCAGCCCCTAATCTGGCAGCTGGTGGCCATCTGCCTTGGGGACGGGCATGCGGATACTCATCTTTTTCTGGATCGCACTCATTGCGCTCTGCGCTCAACCTGTCGGCGGCAACGCCCAGCAGAAGCGCGACCCCGTCGTCATCGGCCCTGAGCGCAGCAATTGCTCCGATATTCTTGATCTGCAGAAACTGACCTACGACCCCGAGCAAAATGTAATCAGGCTGGATTATCTGCATCCCCAACGTGGCGCGATCTACATGGCCGTTGTCGGCTGGCTCCAGGGATTTTTCTCGGCGCAAAATCTGTTCGACCTTTCAATTGATAGCGACTTCACGAAAGGCACTAAATCGCTCGATTGGATGAACTGGATTTTCAGCTACTGCCGCGAGCACCCGGGCGGCACCCTCTTCGACGCGGGCATCGGTCTATCGAACTCGCTGAAGCGGACTTATCTGGAATCAAGACGGAGCGTCAAAAACTCCGACGCGCGCCAGCCGTAACGCGAACGAAATCGACAATGAAAAGTTGGCACGTCGCATTGGTCTTTATATTGGCCGCCGGTTATGCCACCGGTTCGCCGGCTGCCAAACGTACACACCCGAACAAGGGCACTCTTTTTGAACGGCTAAAGGGAGCCGGCGTGGCGTATCTCGGTTCTTGCGGCGAGACCTACACGTGTTCAGACGATGCAATCGTAATCTGCGGGCCAGGCGGCCGTCCCTACGAAGGTAATTCTGGCAAATGCGAATGCGTCGCCGACGACGCCTGCACACGACGCAAGCACTGATCCTCCTAGCCTGATGCAGCGCCCGCCTAGCGCGCAGGACTCGCGGGGGGCGTGATGTCGGTAACCGGATTCCGTGGCGGTACCGGCGCGGCCGGTGCAACGGGTGCTGCAGGTGTGGCCGTGCTGGCTGGTGTGCTCGCGGCATTTTGTACCGTCAGTGTCCTTGGTCCGGGAATGCGGTGCGGATAATACGTCCAAAACACAAAGAGGCCCGCAAACACCAAAGCCGACAAAACAGCGGCCCTGCCATAATTTTTGAAGGACAATAGGCTACCCAGCCACGTGGAAATAAATACGAGTAGTGCCAGGATAGCGACATATACCCAGTCCACAGTTGCCATATCGAACGGCATTGGGCACCTCCCTCGAGACCTTTAGCCGTCACTTCGTGGCGAAGGCGGCCGATGCATCGCAATCACGCTCACCAAACGAGCATCATCCCAATCTCGGATTCAATGTTCGGCAAGTAGTCGGCAATCCATCACGGGGTGTGGGCCAGCCAATCAACCAGAGCCGAGTGGCCGGTAGCAATATATCCTTTGCGAAGGTGCAAAGCGTTGTAGCCTTAAATTTTCGGGCAGGATTGTCAGGCGGAAGAAATCTGGAATTTCTTGTCCGGGCATCTTGGTTTGGTGGCAGTTTGTTTTTTGTCACAAGCTAACATTGCGTGACGCCTGATGTTTGCACCTGGCAACGCTCATATCGGCCCAAAATCTGAAATTCATTATCACATTTTCGCCGCTATCGGACAGCACCTTTTAGGTTCCGCCAAACGTTCGTTTGGCCATACTCGGTAGCGTGCCGGACCGCAAGGAACACGTTTTGAGCCGCCGCGCGCACTTCCGGGGAATTTTTGTAGCAATCAGTGCCGGTATTCTAACGGCCGGAACGGCAGCAGATGCCGAGCAAAATCGACCAAGCGTTTCACAAGAACTGATGGTTCCGGCAAAGGACTATCCATGGTCCGCCATCGGAAAACTCAATAACGGCGCATTCGGGGCCTGCACCGCGGTCCTGATCTCGCAAAACTATGCTTTGACCGCTGCACATTGCTTATTCTTTCGGGCACTGCGCCGGTTTCTGCCGTCCGAATCGCTTCATTTCATTTTGGGCTATGAGAGTGAGCGCTTCGCAGATCATCTGCGAGTTTTGGCGTACTATGTGCCCCGATCCTACGACCCACTAAAGCCCTTCGAGACCCTCGCCAGTGACTGGGCACTCATGCTGGTGTCGAGCGATCAGCGAGCTATCACGCGTCCGCTTGCGATCGCACAACAAATTAGCCCGACACCTGAGATTAGTCTCATGACTGCAGGTTATTCGGGCCGCAGGCCTCATCGTATGACAGCGGGTCAGGGCTGCCAGTTCGTCGGCCGGTCAGGCGACAATGGCCTCCTTTTCGACAATTGTTACGCACCAGAAGGATTTTCCGGTGGGCCATTGCTGGTGGAAAATGCCGACAAGCAGTCCTACTCGGTCGCCGGCATCCATGTCGCCAATCAAGCCTGGCATGGTCGAGCGGTGGCGATTGCAATCTCCGCCGAGGCCATCTGGCGCGAAATTAGGCCCTGCGTCGAAGACCACGATTGCCACTTCCAGCATTTAGTCAATGGGCGGGACCCGAGCGCGGGGGAAATCCTGTCCGGGCTCCCCAACCTCGGACTTAAGCGAATCGCCGACCCCTTGGCTGAACCGGTATGCGGGAACGAGGCTTCCGACTGCGGGAAAGCGCTGGCAGGACCCTAGGCCGCCGGTGCGCCCGATTTACACGCCGCCAAACTCGGATCGTCTAACAGATTGATCCACTTCCCTAATTTGTCCCTATTGTCGTCCAAAATGACGTGGCTTTTGTGCCACATATCGCAACTTTGTGCATTGGGCTGTTGAGAGGGCAGCCAAGTCCGATAGCGTTTCATCCATTAAATGCTATGATTTATCCGCAATTTATGCGGTTAGCGAGGTCGGGGGAATGGGTCAACGCGGTATTGTCCGGTCGTTGTTGCTTGCGAGCTGTCTCAGCGTTTACGGCGGGGCAGTCAATGCAGGACCATTCACGATCAATGACGCCCTGCGCATGGCCGTGCAGACCAATCCCAGTATTGGTGAGGCGGCGGCCAACCGACGCGCAACCGAAGCGGAATTGCGGCAGACGCAAAGTACACTTTTGCCACAAGTGCGCCTTGAGGCGCAGGCTGGTCCAGAGAAGCTCAACAATCCTGCAACCCAGATTCCTTTCAGCACCACTCCAACACTGAACAATGGCCAATGGGTCGCGGGGGCGAAGGGATCAATTTTCATTCGGCAATTGCTGTTCGATGGTTTTACGTCGCTGCACGAAGTCTGGCGGCAGACTGCGCGCGTCGATGCGGCAGCTGCGCGCACGCATGAACGATCTGAGTTGACTGCACTGGACGCGGCCGAAGCTTATATCGACGTCGTCCGGTACACTCGTCTGGTCGCCCTCTCCCAAGAAAATGTCGCGGCGCATCGACGGATTTTGTCGAACGTTGACCAGCGCTTCCAGGGTGGCCGCGCCGGGCAAGGCGATCTTGAACAGACGAAAGAGCGTGTTGACGCTGCCGAAGTTGTGCTGACAGAATTTCGCCGCAGCCTTGAAGACGCGCGCGCTAAATTCCGCAAGACGATAGGCATCGAGCCGTACAACCTCCGCGGCCCGGGACGCCTTTCCGGACTTCCGACCTCGAAAGATCACGTCCTTGCGGTAACGCTTACCGACAATCCGACCATCAAGGCTGCGCAGGCGGATTCTGATGCGGCGAGAGAGGCCTTCCATTCGGCGGCTGGCGCGTTCATGCCGACCGTTGCGCTCGAGGCGCGGGGTACAGAAGGCCACGACACCGATACATTCCCTGACCACTTCACCGAAAGCAGCCTCAAGGTCGTTGCCACTTGGGATGTCTTCCGTGGCGGCCAGGATACCTGGAAACGCGTCGAGACCGCCGAGCGATATAACCAAACGACAATGGCGCATGCACGTCTGCAACGCGACGCCAACGAATCCGTCGACAAGGCATGGGCTGCGCGGTGATCACCGCCGATCGTATCGTCAAGCTGCAGACCCAAGTGGAAGCAGCCGGCAAAGTTATTACGCATACTCTAAGGAATATGATTTAGGTCAGCGCTCACTCATCGATCTTCTCAATGCTGAAAACACATCTTTCAACGCTCAGGTCTCGTTGATCTCGGCGCGCGGCGTTGCGGTCTTTGCCGACTATCAACTGCTCGCCGCGATGGGTAGGTTGCTCGAATACGTCCACGCGCCGCACCCGGTCGACGCCGAGCCACTGGTGCCAGGAACATTCGGCCTTGTTCCCGCTCAAGCTCTCGCCAATCCTGATCGGCCTGCCCGCAGCCCGGACCCGAACCGCTAAATGTGCCGCCCCGGTGACGACGCCGAGCATTTCCGGTTGGATACCTTGGATGCCCGACCGCCCGCCGGCACCGGTCGCGGAAGCAAGTCAGGCGTCGGCAGAGGCATCGCAAACGAAAGTCGGTTTCTCGGACCGTTGGCTGGATCCGACCGCTACGACGCCTTGCGGCTCCTTAGCCCCCAACCGGGAAGGCGAATGGCGCGGAGCCGAGTCTGAGCTATTCCGCGGCTTCGGGAATGTTATCGCCGGACCGGCTGACGAAGATGCCTCCTTGGCCGATCAGGGACGCCCAGCGCGAACTGACCTCAAGTTCCATCGCGCCTTAATTTATTATAGTAAATCAAGGGTGGCGGTGACCGTGGGAACTTGCGTTTGCCTGTTTTCGCGGCAATTCCGACGCTAATGTTTAAGACAAATTTGAGATAACGCGGCGGGCGTTCGGCCACATTTGATGCTATTTGTCCGGACGCTGCCGATAGGCAGAAATGACCTAGGTCAAGGAAGTAATTTCAATCGCCTTTATTGGCTGGGGTAATCAGGAACACGAAATTTGACTTCGCAAACGACAATGCGCCCCTCGTCCGAAGACGAAGCCGGCGGCCGTTACCGATCCGAGCCCCGGCGATCCGCTCGCGGATGCGCTGCTGTTTCTGGCCGCCCATCACGGCCGGGCGATCAGCCGCGAGGCTCTGCTTGCGGGCCTGCCGATCCTCGACGGCCGTTTACCGCCCCCGCTGTTCGAGCGCGCCGCCACGAAGGCGGGCCTCGAGGCCAAGGCGCTGCGCCGCCGCCTGTCGGAAATCCCTGCCCTCGTGCTGCCGGCCGTCCTTTCGATGCGCGATGGCTCGACCCGGATTCTGCTGGCGATCGACCTCGACACCAAGATTGCGACGGTCGTCGACCCGAGCACGAATACCGCTCCCCAGTCGCGCCCCCTCAACGAGCTTTCCGACGAATATCTCGGCTTTGCATTCTTTGTCCGCCCGACCGCAGCCGCCGACGCGCGCGCCGTCGCCGCCGGTGACCTGCCGCGCGCCCACTGGTTCTGGTCGGTCGTCCGCCGCTTCTGGTCGAATTACAGCCATGTCGCGACCGCCGCGCTGATCGTGAACATGCTGGCACTGGCGAGCCCGCTTTTCATTATGAACGTCTACGATCGCGTCGTGCCGAACGGCGCGATCCCCTCGCTCGTCGCCCTGTCGATCGGCATGTGCATCGCCGTTGTCTTCGATTTCGTGCTGCGCATGGTCCGCAGCCGGATCATCGACATGACCGGCAAGAAGCTCGATGTCGTCCTGGCGTCGAACATCTTCGAGCACGTCCTCTCGATCAAGATGGCGCAGCGACCGGCCTCGGTCGGCATTCTCGCCAACCAGATGCGCGAATTCGACTCGGTGCGCGAGTTTTTCACCTCCGGCACCGTGGTGTCGGTCACCGATCTCCTGTTCGCCATCGTGTTCATCGCGGTTCTCTTCATGATCGGCGGCGCGCTGGCGTGGATTCCCCTGCTGATGCTGCCGATCATGATCGCGGTCGGCTTCTGCATCCAATGGCCACTCGAACGCGCCATGCGCAAGCTCCAGGCCGAAGCCGCCGCCCGCCACGGCGTCCTTGTTGAATTGCTTGCCGGGATCGAGACCGTGCGCGCAACCGCGGCCGAGGCGCGAATGCAGAACGCATGGGAGCGTTCCGTTGCCGCAACCGCGCGCTCGGGCGAAGACGTCCACCGCTGGTCGTCGCTTGCGCTGACCAGCGCCAGCACCGCGCAGCAGCTTAATTACCTGCTGATGGTGATCGTCGGCGTGTTCCTCATCATCGACGGGAAGATCACGGTCGGCGTGCTGGTCGCTTCGACCATGCTGTCCGGCCGCGTGCTGTCGCCGATTGCCGGGATCGCGACCGTCATCACGCGCGCCGCCCAGACCTTCATCACCCTCAAGGCGATCAACCGGGTCATGCATCTGGAGCGCGAGCGCCCGCCGGAGCGGACCTACGTCACGCGACGCATCGAGAAGGGCAGCGTCACCTTCGACAACGTTTCATTCCGCTATCCCGGTGCCAACGAAAATGCCCTGGACAAGGTGTCCTTTAAAGTGTCCGGCGGTGAGCGGATTGGAATCATTGGACGCGTCGGCTCGGGCAAGACGACCGTCGGCCGCCTGCTGACCAATTTCTACGACCCGCTGGACGGCAAGGTCTGCGTCGACGACGTCGATACTCGCCAGTACGACCCCGCCGACCTGCGCACCGGCGTCGGCTTCGTGTTGCAGGACACCGACCTCTTTTACGGCAAGATCCGCGACAATATCGCCTTCGGCAAACCGAATGCGACAGACGAGGAAATTCTCGCCGCCGCGCGCCTTGCCGGCGTCGAGAACTTCATTGCCGGCCACCCGCTCGGTTACGACATGCCGATCGCCGAAGGCGGCCGCAGCCTGTCAGGCGGACAGAAACAGGCCATCGGCCTTGCCCGCGCGCTCATTCGCCGTCCGAAAATCCTTTTCCTCGACGAGCCGACCGCACACTTCGACGTGCGCAGCGAGGCGGAATTCCTCGAGCGGCTGAAGGCGCTGGGCGAGGAAAATCTCACGATCATGATCTCGAGCCATCGTCTGTCGCTTTTGGCCTTCGTGGACCGGATCCTCCTGTTCGAACGCGGCAAGCTGGTTGCCGACGGCCCGCGCGACAAGGTCATCGCGATGCTCCGGGGCGGCCCGACCAAGGTTGCCGAGCCGATCAATGCTGCCGCAAAAGGAGTGAAGACCGTTGCGTGACTCTGACTTCGCATTCGCCAATCAGGTTCGGGCCGCGGCCGAACTCAGGACTCCGCGCACGTCCCGCATGCTGCTGGCGGCGATGGTCCTGCTCCTGATCACCGGCACCACCTGGGCGCATTTCGCGATTCTCGACGAGGTCAAGCGCGGCCAGGGCCGCGTCATCCCCTCGCGCCAGATGCAGGTTCTCCAGTCGCTCGAAGGCGGCCTCATTGAGGACATCGCGGTTCAGGAAGGCGACACCGTCCAGAAGGGCCAGGTACTCGCCCGCATCAACAACACGAAATTTTCCGCGGATCTCGGCGAAGCGCGTGCAAAGCGGGACGGCGCCACCAACAGCCTGAAATTGCTGAATCGTGAAGTCGAACTTACCCGAAAGCTCTACGAGCAAAAGGTCGTGCCCGAAATCGAAATGCTGCGCCTGCAGCGCCAGGCCGCTGACCTTACCGGTCAGATCGCGGTGCTCGACGAAACAATCAAATCGGCGCAAGACCGTGTGCGACGCACTGAACTGCGCTCGCCCGTCTACGGCATTATCAACAAGATCAATGTGACAACCGTTGGCGCTGTCATTCAACCGGGCGCCGTCCTGATGGATATCGTCCCGCTCGACGATTCGCTGCTGGTCGAAGCGCGCCTGCGCCCGCAGGACATCGCCTTTATCCGCCCCAATCAGGATGCGGTCGTGAAGCTGACGGCCTATGACTCCTCGGTCTTTGGCTCGCTCAAGGGCAAGGTCGAGCGCATCAGCGCCGACACAATCATCGAAGACAAGTCAAAAACGGGCGACAAGCCCGAAAGTTTCTACCGGGTCATCGTGCGCACCGACAAGAACTACCTTGGCACGCAGGAAAATCCGCTGCCGATCATCCCCGGCATGGTGACCACCGTCGAGATTCTCACCGGCAAGAAGTCGGTGCTCGACTATCTCGTGAAACCCGCGCGAATGCTGGGCGAGGAAGCATTAAGGGAGCGGTAACCGCGACATTTCCAATTTTAATTGTCGCAATTTTACTGAACTCAATTTTAAATTCCTTCGAGCGGTTCTGTTTGTCCGCCTTCACGCTGACTCGGACGAAATCCTCCATACGCACCTAATTTAACCGGGCCGAAGCAGGCCCGGCCGTATCGCTAGCTCCGTCAAAAATCCGGAGCGAGCGGCTTTCACTCAAGAAGCCGATCAACGCCCCGGAACGGGGTGTTGAACATGAGTGCGATCATCCGGGCGCAGGATGCTGCCCGCTGGCTTCTTGTGCTGCTGTCTCTCGGCTTCGTGACGGCCTTTGCGGCCGTCGATGCCGATGCGACAGTGAACAACCGAATTCCCGTCGTCGCGAACGTCTCCGCGGGCGATGCCGCAGCCATTCCGCGGGCCGAGCACGCGCCGCAGCCGATCGTCATCGCCTCGCTCGCAACGCAGACGCCGCTGGTAGACGCCGTCGGTGCTGCGCCGATAACGGCGCCTCGCCTGCACACGAACATCGCACCTCTGATCTCGACCACGCCGATGCCGGCGCCGACCCGCTTCTTCACCATCAGCGAGGTGTTGGCACGACATGGCGGTCGCGCGGCGCAGGGGACGCTGCAGGATAATATCCAGCTCGCCTCGGTCGACCCGTCGGCAATTCCGGCGGAACCCAGCCACAACAAAAGCGATGAGCCATTCGGGCTCTTCACCTTCGTCGCGCCCGACGGCCTGGTGTGGTTCAAGTGGCGCAAGGTCGCCGACGACATCCGTGCCGCTGAGCCGGCGCTACTGCGCTGCCTTGCTGATGAGACGGCCTGCTCGTCTGCCGCCGCCCGCTTCGTCGCGATCGTAAAGGAAGCGCGCGAGCACGAGGGCCGCGTGCGCCTGAATTTCGTGAACCAGCGCGTGAATAACGCTATCCGCTACACCAGCGACATGACGCAATGGGGCACGGCCGACGAATGGTCGGCGCCGCTTGCCGCCGGCAAGGGCTCGTTCGACACCGGCCTCGGCGATTGCGAGGACTACGCCATCGCCAAATATGTCGCGCTGCGCGCCGCCGGTGTTCCGGCAAAGCAGCTGCGCGTGCTGCTTGTACGCGACAACATCGCGCGTCTCGATCATGCCGTCGTCGCCGCCAGCGAGGATGGCCACTGGTTCATCCTGGACAACCGCTGGACTGCAGCTGTCGAGGACAATGACGTGCGCAGGTTCACCCCCCTGTTCGCGCTCGACGATGAGGGCGTAAAACTGCTCGCTGCGCCTTATGCTTCGATGGCTGAAGCTCGCATCGAGCCGATGAGTGAGGCGGTCAAAGGTGGCAAGAACGAAAACAAGAGCGGAGCGGCGCAGAAAATCCTCCCCGGAGAGGAAGCTGCCGGTCAGTCGCCGCAGGTCTCGCAAAGCGCCATCAGCGCCCTCGGCCTGCGTGGGGCAGTTCTGTAGCCTCGCAGGGGATGCGGAATAGCCACGAATCTTGACGCGCTTTGACTTCACACAGTCATGTCGTGGGTCGTGTTGCCGAAAAGGACGTGGACCAGGTCTGCGCCGGCTGTCCCGTAGCCGCTGAGAACGGCCACAGTCGCAAAGTTCTGGCCGTTGGCCGCGCCATCCACGTCGGCCTGTACGACGACGTCCGAGCCATTTTGCACGACGCGGGCAAAATCCGCGGGGTTGTCGCTCGGGCCGAAATGACTGTCCAGCAAAGGCGACAGGTCGACGACGTCCTTGGTGCTATAGTCGGTGATGGTATCGAGGTTGGCCGCGCCGGCTTCCGCAAAGACATATCGATTGTTACCACCGCCGCCCGTGAGAATGTCGTTGCCGGTGCCGCCGACCAGCACGTCGTCACCGGTGCCGCCGGTCACCGTGTCATTGCCAGCTCCGCCGACCAACAGGTCGGTGCCCCCGCCCCCGGTAATGGTGTCATTTCCTGCATTGCCGAAGAGCAGATCCCGGCCGAGACCGCCGGACAGCGTGTTGGCGGCGCTGTCGCCCGCCTGGATCGAATTGGCGCCGCTGCCAAATGTGTACGTTGACGACCCCAAATCATAGCCAAGATAGCTTGCACCGCCGAAGAAGGTCAGCCTCTCCACGGTGGAATTGTTGCCTGCGGCGAACTCGTTGATCACGGTGATCTGCTGGCCGTTATAGTCGATCACGAGATTTCCGCCGGCGCCGGCCACTGAATCGAAGAAATTGAGACTGCTGAGCGCCGCTCCGTTCGTCATGATCACAATCTGGTCGTTGTTGCCTCCGCCGTTGGTTGCTCCGCCGTTCTCGTTGATCGTGTCAATTCCATCGTTGAGGGCGAACAGATAGGTGTCATTGCCGCCGCCGCCAAAGAGCGTGTCGTTGCCGGTTCCGCCGACGAGCAAGTCGTCACCATTGCCGCCGTCGACGGTGTCATTGCCGGCACCGGCGAAGATGAGATCGTTTCCGCCGCTGCCGCCGTTCAGGTTGTCGTTGCCGCTGGTGCCGGCAACGATGTCGTTGCCGCCTGTCGTGCTATTGATCGTATAGGGACCAGTTCCCAGCGAGTAGCCGGCGAATTTTCCGCCATTGAACGACATCGTTTCGACTTGGTCGGCCGCGGTTGCACTAAATTCGTTGATGACGGTGATCGACTGGCCGTTGTAAGTGATCAGAAGATCGTCAGTCGATCCATCCGAGTCAGCGTCGACGCGCTGAAAATTGAGATCTGTGAACGAGGCACCGACGGGGGTCGTGATCTGGATGATGTCGCTGCCGGCCCCTCCCAGTATGGACTCGTTGATAAGATCGTTGCCGCCGCCGGTGAAGGCAAACTGATACGTGTCGTTGCCTGCGCCACCGAAGAAATCATCGGTGCCCGGGCCGCCGATGAACTTATCTTTGCCGTCGCCAGTGGACCAAATACGAGAAATCGTAAGTCTGGGCTGACAGATCGGGGGTGTCGTTCCCGCCGGTATTGACCTGCATGACGCCCACATTGACGGTTGCGGTCGATGTGCCTGCGCCATTGGAGATCGTATAGGTGAAGGTATTGCCGGTAAGATCGCTGGTGTCGGGCGTGGTGAAGATGATTATTTTCGCGAAGCCGAGGTTGAAGACCGGAATCGTTCCGCCGGTAACGCCATTCAGGTTCGTGACGCCGGTAATGGTCGCGTTCGGATCGCCGTCATTGGCGAGGAGCGCGCTCCACGGGATGATCACCGTCGTTGAGTTGGACACCAGAATGTTGTCGTCGTGCGCCGCCGGCCCCCCGCCGGTGCCGGCGATGGTGACCGTCACGGTTTGTGCGTCGGAGGCGCTGCCATCGGTCGCTTGCACCGTGTAGGCAAGCGTCAGTGTGTCGCCCGAGTTCAGGAAGTTGAACGCCTGCGCGCCGGAATTGAACGCCCAACCAAGGTTGTTCGTGTCCCCGGGATCGGCCGCAATCGAACCGGGGGTCACTGACAGCATTCCCAGCACGTCGGCGGCCGTCAGCCCACCGGTCGTCCCGCTGAGTGCGACCGCGGTCACCGATGCGGTGACCGCATTGGTGAGTTCGGGATCCCTGACGGTCATGGTGCCGCTCGTCGTCAGGCCCGCACCGGTTTCGGTCAGATTTGCCGTAGCGCTATCGCCGCTACGAATAATGATGTCCGGCGCGTCGTTGGTTCCGGTGATGGCGATGGTGAGGGGTGCGGACGAGGTGGCGCCGCTGGCGTCGGCCATGGTGTAGGTGAAGACGTCGGTGGCGGTCTGCCCCTGCGCCAGCGCATTGGTGTCGGGATCGGCATTGTCGAGAGCGTAGCTCCAGCTGCCGTTGGCCAGAAGCGTCAGCGTGCCGTAGGTGCCGATCAGCGGCTTGCCGACGTTGGGCGCTTCGCCGTTGACGGCAACCACCGTCTTGGTATCGCCGCTGTCCACGTCAAGGTCGTTGGTCAGCACGTTGCCGGCCGCCGAAGGGTCGCCGGCAAACGGTGTGTTGCCTGGATTGACGCCGCTCTCGGTCACCGGATCCGCCGGCGTTGTTGTCTGCCGCCGCCGCGGGGGTATCGTTGCTGCCGTTGATGGTGATGGTCACCAGCCGCTGGGTGCCGCCGACCGTGGTGGCGGTGAACGTGTCGGTTAGCGTCTGCCCGACATTGAGCGCCTGCACCGTGGCGTTGCTGTTGTTGAGCGTATAGGTCCAGACGCCTGTGGCTGTCAGAGCGTAGCTGCCGAAGCCACTGGCGCTGGCGGCGCCGGCCGCTACCGCCGTCCAGATGTCGTTCGGATTGTCGATGTCGAAGGAGTTCAGATCGCCGGTCGCGGTCGGCGTGCCGAGGTTACTGTTGTTGACCTCGCCCGCCTCCAGCACAGTGCCGGTCACAGGGCCGGTGATGACGGCAGCATCGTTGGCGCCGTTGATGGTGATGGTCACCAGCTGCTGGGTGCCGTCGATCGTCGTGACGGTGAACGTGTCGGTCAGCGTCTGCCCTACATTGCGCGCCTGCACGGCGGGATTGTCGTTGTCCAGCGTGTAGGTCCAGACTCCGGCCGCCGTCAGCGTGTAGCTGCCGAATTCGCTCTGCAACGGCGTGCCGGTGGGTTCCCAGAGGTCGTTGGGATTGTCGACGTCGGCCGAGTTCAGATTGCCTGTCGCGGTCGGGGTGCCCGGCGTACCGTTATTGACTCCGCCGGCTTCGGTCACCGACCCGTTTGCGACGCCGCTGATCACTGCGGCGTCGTTCGCGCCGTTGATCGTGATGGTGACCAGCTGCTGGGTGCCGTCGACCGTGGTGGCGGTGAACGTGTCGGTCAGCGTCTGCCCGGCATTGAGCGCCTGCACCGTGGCGTTGCTGTTGTTGAGCGTATAGGTCCAGACGCCTGTGGCTGTCAGAGTGTAGCTGCCGAAGCCGGCTGGCGGCGCCGGCCGCCGTCCAGGCGTCGTTCGGGTTGTCGACGTCGGTTGAGTTCAGATCGCCCGTCGCGGTCGGAGCACCCGGCGTGCCGTTGGCGACACCGCCGGCCTCGATCACGCTCCCCGTCGTCTTGCCGCTGATCACTGCGGCGTCGTTGGCGCCGTCGATGGTGATGGTCACCAGCTGAGCGGTGCCGTCGACCGTGAAGGCCGTGAACGTATCGGTCAGCGTCTGCCCGACATTGAGCGCCTGCACGGCGGGATTGCTGTCGTCCAGCGTGTAGGTCCAGACGCCGGCCGCCGTCAGCGTGTAGGTGCTGAAGCCGCTGTCGCCCCGCAACAACGTGCCGACTGGTTGCCAGACGTCGGTGGGATTGTCGACATCGGTCGAGTTCAGATTACCGGTCGCGGTCGGGGTGCCCGGCGTGCCGTTGGCGACGCCGCCGGCCTCGGTGACAGACCCGCTGACGGTTCCGCTGATCACCGCGGCGTCGTTCGTGCCGTTGATCGTGATGGTCACCACCTGCGGGGTGCCGTCGACCGTGGTCGCGGTGAAGGTGTCGGTCAGCGTCTGCCCGGCATTGAGCGCCTGCACCGCGGCGTTGCTGTTGTCGAGCGTATAGGTCCAGACTCCGGCCGCTGTCAGCGTGTAGGTACCGAAGGCGCTGGAGGTCTGCGCGACGGCAGCACCGCAAGCATCGTTCGGGTTGTCGACGTCGGTGGAGTTTAGATCGCCCGTCGCGGTCGGAGTGCCCGGCGTACCATTGGCCACACCGCCGGCTTCGATCACCGCTCCGGTCGCGGTCCCGGTGATGACCGCCGCGTCGTTGGCGCCGTTGATGGTGATCGTCACCCCTGCGTCGGTGCCGTCGACCGTGATGGCGGTGAGCGTATCGGTCAGCGTCTGCGCCGACGTTGAGCGCCTGCACGGCGGGATTGCTGTTGTCCAGCGTGTAGGTCCAGACGCCGGCCGCCGTCACCGTGTACGTGCTGAAGCCGCTGTCGCCCCGCAACAACGTGCCGTCTGGTTCCCAGGCGTCGTTGGGATTGTCGACGTCGGTTGAGGTCAGATCGCCGGTCGCGGTCGGGGTGCCCGGCGTGCCGTTGGCGACGCCGCCGGCCTCGGTCACCGTGCCGGTCACGGGACCAGTGATGACGGCAGTGTCGTTGGCGCCATGGATGGTGATGGTGATCAGCTGTGCGCTGCCGTCCACTGTCGTGGCCGTGAAGGTGTCGGTCAGGGTCTCGTCCGGATTGAGCGCCTGCACCGTCGCGTTGCTGTCGTCCAGCGTGTAGGTCCAGACGCCGGCCGCCGTCAGGGTGTAGCTGCCGAAGCCGTTGTCGCCTGGTGTCAGCGTGACGACAGGCGTCCAGTCCGGCGGACTGTCGGCGTCGGCGGCATTCAGAGCCCCGGTGGCGGTGGGTATGCCCGGCGTTCCGTTGGCGACACCGCCGGCTTCGAGCACTGTCCCAGCGAAATCGCCGCTGATCACCGCGGCGTCGTCGGTGCCATGGATGGTGATGGTGACCACCTGGGGCGTGCCGTCGACGGTGGTGGCGGTGAACGTATCGGTCAACGTGTCGCCGGCGCTGAGCGCCTGCACGGCCGGATTGCTGTTGTCCAGCGTGTAGGTCCAGACGCCAGCCGCCGTCAGGGTGTAGGTGCCGTAGCCGTTGACGCCTGGCGTGGGTGTGGCGACCGGGGTCCAGTCGTCTGGCGGGTTGTCCACTTCGATGGCGTCCAGATGGCCGACAGCGACCGGGATGCCCGGAATGCCGGAACCCACTCCGCCTTCCTCGATCACGCTCCCCGCCGTCGCGCCGGTGACCACAGCGGCGTCGTTGGCGCCGTTGATGGTGACGGTCACCAGCTGCTGCGGTGCCGTCGACCGTGGCGACGGTGAACGTGTCGATGAGGGTGTCGCCGACGTTGAGCGCCTGCACAGCCGGATTGCTGTTGTTGAGCGTATAGGCCCAGACACCGTCCGCTGTCAGGGTGTAGCTGCCGAAACCGTTGGCGCTGGCGGTCGGCGAGCTGACGGCAGTCCAGGCGTCGTTCGGATTGTCGACATCGGTTGCCAGTTGAGATCGCCGGTCGCGGTGGGCGTGCCCGGCGTGCCGTTGGCGACACCGCCGGCCTCCACCACGGCGCCGGTCGCGTGACGCCGCTGATCACCGCGGCGTCGTTGGCGCCGTTGATGGTTATGGTGACCAGCTGTGCGGTGCCGTCGACCGTCGTGACGGTGAACGTATCGGTCAGGGTCTGCCCGACATTGAGCGCCTGCACCGCGGCGTTGCTGTTGTCGAGCGTGTAGACCCATAGCCCGGCGGCGGTCAGCGTGTAGGTACCGTAGCCGTTGGTGCTTGCGGTCGCGGTGCCGACTGCGGTCCAGGCATCGCTCGGGTTGTCGCCATCGATGGAATTGAGATTGCCGGTCGCGACGGGGGTGCCCGGCGTGCCGTTGGCGACGCCGCCGGCCTCGATCACCGGCCCGCTGGTGACGCCGCTGATCACGGCGGCGTCGTTGGCGCCGTTGATGGTGACGGTCACCACCTGCGCGGTGCCGTCGACCGTGGTGACCGTGAAGCGTGTCGGTGAGCGTGTCGCCGACGTTGAGCGCCTGCACCGCCGGCATTGCTGTTGTTGAGCGTATAGGTCCAGACACCGGCCGCCGTCAGCGTGTAGGTGCCGAAACCGTTGGCGCTGGCGGTCGGCGAGGTGACGGCCGTCCAGGCATCGTTCGGGTTGTCGACATCGCTTGCCTTGAGATCGCCGGTCGCGGTGGGCGTGCCCGGCGTGCCGTTGGCGACGCCGCCGGCCTCGATCACCGATCCGTTGGCGACGCCGCTGATCACCGCCGCATCGTTGGCGCCGTTGATGGTGATGGTCACCAGCTGTGCGGTGCCGTCGACCGTCGTGACGGTGAACGTATCGGTCAGCGTCTGCCCGACATTGAGGGCCTGCACCGCGGCATTGCTGTTGTTGAGCGTGTAGGTCCAGACGCCGGCCGCTGTCAGCGTGTAGGTGCCGTATCCGCTGGCGCTCGCAATCGGCGTGCCGACCGCCGTCCAAGCGTCGTTCGGATCGTCGACGTCGGTGAAATTGAGGTCGCCGGTAACGATGGGCGTGCCGGGGCTGCCATTAGCGATACCGCCGGCCTCGACCACGCTTCCCGTCGTGGCACCGCTGACGACGGCGGCGTCGTTGGTGCCATCGATGGTGATGGTGACGACCTGCGAAGTGCCGTCGATCGCGAAGACCGTAAACGTATCGCTCAGTATCTGCCCGACATTGCGCGCCTGCACGTCCGCATTGCTGTTGTCCAGCGTGTAGGTCCACAACCCGGCGGCGGTGAGCGTATAGGTGCCGTAGCCTTTGGCGCTTGCGGTCGCCGTGCCGACCGCGGTCCAGGCATCGCTCGGGTTGTCGACGTCGGTCGAGTTCAGATCGCCGGTTGCGATCGGGATGCCCGGTGTGCCGTTGGCGACGCCGCCGGCCTCGGTCACCGATCCGTTGGCGACGCCGCTGATCACCGCCACATCATTGGCGCCGTTGATGGTGATGGTGACGAGTTGCGCGGTGCCGTCGACCGTGGTGGCGGTGAACGTGTCGGTCAGCGTCTGCCCGGCGTTGAGCGCCTGCACCGCGGCGTTGCTGTTGTCCAGCGTGTAGGTCCACACGCCGGCGCTGGTCAGCGTGTAGGTGCCGAAACTGTTGTCGCCCCGCAACGACGCGCCGACCACGTTCCAGGCATCATCCGGGTTGTCCACGTCGGTCGAGTTCAGATGACCGGTCGCGATCTCGGATGCCCGGCGTACCATTGGCGACGCCGCCGGCCTCGACCACGGCTCCCCGTGCTGTCGCCGGTGATCACGGCCGCGTCGTTGGCGCCGTTGATGGTGACTGTCACCAACTGCGGCGGTGCCGTCGATCGTCGTGACGGTAAAGCGATCGGTCAGCGTGTCGCCGACATTGAGCGCCTGCACGTCGGCATTGCTGTTGTCCAGCGTGTAGGTCCACACCCCGGCCGCGTCAGCGCGTAGGTGCCGAAGCCTTTGACGGTGGCGGCGCCGGCCGCTACCGCCTGCCAGGCGTCGTTCGGCAGATTGTCGACATCGGTGGAGTTGAGATCGCCTGTCGCGGTCGGAGTGCCGGGCGTGCCATTGGCGATGCCGCCGGCCTCCACCACCGTTCCGGTCACGGGGCCGGTGATCACCGCGGCATCGTTGCTACCATTGATGGTGATGGTCACCACCTGGGTGGTGCCGTCGACCGTCGTGGCGGTGAACGTGTCGGTCAGCGTGTCGCCGACATTGAGTGCCTGCACGGCCGGATTGCCGTTATCAAGTATGTAGACCCACAGGCCCGCTGCATCGATCGTGAACGTCCCATAACCGTTGGCGCTCAGCGTCGGCGTATCGATTGCAGTCCAACTGTCCGACGTGTTGTCGACGTCGGCGGCATCGAGGTCCCCGACCACAAACGAAGTGCCGGGCGTGCCGTTGGCCACGCCGCCGGCTCCGATCACGCTCCCCGTAGTGTCGCCGCTGATCACGGCCGCGTCGTTCTGCGCCGCGATGGTGACGGTCACGACCTGCGCGGTGCCGTCGGCGGTCAACGCCGTGAAGCTGTCGGTCAGCGTGGCGGTGCCGTTGAGCGCCTGCACCGCGGCGTTGCTGTTGTCCAGCGTGTAGGTCCACACCCCGTCGCGTCGAGCGCGTAGGTGCCGTAGCCATTGGCGGTGGCGGCGCCGGCCGCTACTGCCTGCCAGGCTGTCGGCCAGGTTGTCGACATCGGTGGAGGTGAGGTCGCCGGTCGCGGTCGGCGTACCCGGGGTGCCGTTGGCCACCCCGCCGGCTTCGATCACGTTGCCCGATGCGGTGCCGCTGATCACCGCCGCGTCGTTGGCGCCGTTGATGGTGATCGTCACCACCTGCGCCGTGCCGTCGACCGTGTCAGCCGTGAAGCGTGTCGGTCAGCGTCTGCCCGACGTTGAGCGCCTGCACCGTCGGCATTGCGTTGTCCAGCGTGTAGGTCCAGACGCCGGCCGCCGTCAGCGTGTAGGTGCCGAAGCCGCTGTCGCCCCGCAACACGTGCCGACTGGTTCCAGGCGTCGCCGGATTGTCGACGTCGGTTGAGTTGAGATCGCCCGTCGCGGTCGGCGTGCCCGGCGTGCCGTTGGCGACGCCGCCGGCCTCGATCACCGTCCCGGCTGACGCCGCCGGTAATCACCGCCGCATCGTTGGCGCCGTTGATCGTGATCGTCACCACCTGTGCCGTGCCGTCGACCGTCGTCGACGGTGAAGGTGTCGGTCAGCGTCTGCCCGACGTTCAGCGCCTGCACGTCGGCGTTGCGTTGTCCAGCGTGTAGGTCCACACGCCGGCCGAGGTCAGCGTGTAGCTGCCGAAGCCGTTGACGCCCGGTGTCGGCGTGCCGACAGGCGTCCAGTCCGGCGGATTGTCGACGTCGGCGGCATCCAGATCCCCGTGGCGGTCGGCGTGCCCGGCGTTCCGTTCGCCACACCGCCGGCCTCGATCACCGTCCCGGTGAGATCGCCGCTGATCACCGCGGCATCGTTGGTGCCATTGATCGTGACCGTCACCACCTGCGGGGTGCCGTCGACCGTCGTGACCGTGAAGGTGTCGGTCAGCGTCTGCCCGGCGTTGAGCGCCTGCACCGTCGGATTGCGTTGTCCAGCGTGTAGGTCCACACCCCGGCCGCCGTCATCGTGTAGGTGCCGAAGCCGTTGACGCCTGGTGTCGCTGCGGCGACCGGGGTCCAGTCATCTGGCGGGTTGTCTACATCGGTCGGCATCCAGATTGCCGTCGCGACCGGGGTGCCCGGAATGCCGGAACCCACCCCGCCTGCCTCGATCACCGCGCCGGTGCTGATGCCGCTGATCACCGCCGCATCGTTGGTGCCGTTGATCGTGACCGTCACCACCTGCGCGGTGCCGTCGGCGGTCGTCACCGTGAAGGTGTCGGTCAGCGTGCCGCCACCATTGAGCGCCTGCACCGTCGCATTGCGTTGTCCAGCGTGTAGGTCCACACCCCGGCCGCGGTCATCGTGTAGCGTGCCGAACCCGTGACGGTGGCGGCGCCGGCCGGCACCGCCGTGCAGCTGTCGCCGGATTGTCGACATCGGTGGCATTGAGCTCGCCCGTCGCGGTCGGCGTGCCGGGCGTGCCGTTGGCCACCCCGCCGGCCTCGATCACCGCTCCGGTGCGGTGCCGCTGATCACCGCCGCATCGTTGGCGCCGTTGATGGTGACCGTCACCACCTGCGCCGTGCCGTCGGCCGTCGTGACCGTGAAGCTGTCGGTCAGCGGGGTCGCCGACGTTGAGCGCCTGCACGTCGGGATTGCGTTGTCCAGCGTGTAGGTCCACACCCCGGCCGCCGTCAGCGCTGTAGGTGCCGAAGCCGTGGCGGTGCCGCCGTGCCGGCTGCCAGCTGTCGTTCGGCGGATTGTCGACGTCGGTCGATTGAGATCGCCCGTCGCCGTCGGCGTGCCGGCGTGCGTTGGCACCCCGCCGGCCTCGGTCACCGCTCCCGGTGCTGATGCCGCTGATCACCGCCGCGTCGTTGGCGCCGTTGATGGTGACCGTCACCACCTGCGCCGTGCCGTCGGCCGTCATCACCGTGAAGCTGTCGGTCAGCGGTGGCCGCCGACGTTCAGCGCCTGCACCGTCGGCATTGGCGTTGTCCAGCGTGTAGGTCCACACCCCGGCCGCGGTCATCGTGAAGGTGCCGAAGCCGTTGCCGGTGGCGGCGCCGGCCGGCACCGCCTGCCAAGCGTCGCCGCATTGTCGACATCGGTTGCAGTGAGATCGCCCGTCGCGGTCGGCGTGCCCGGCATCGCGTTGGCGACCCCGCCGCCTCGACCACCGCTCCCGGTGCTGACGCCGCTGATCACCGCCGCGTCGTTGGCGCCGTTGATCGTGACCGTCACCACCTGCGCGGTGCCGTCGGCCGTCATCACCGTGAAGCTGTCGGTCAGCGTCTGCGCCGACGTTCAGCGCCTGCACCGTCGCATTGCGTTGTCCAGCGTGTAGGTCCACACCCCGGCCGCGGTCATCGTGTAGGTGCCGAAGCCACGGTGCTCGCCGTCGCCGGCCGCTACCGCCGTGAAGCGTCGGCCGGATTGTCGACATCGGTGCGGTCGAGATGTGCCCGTCGCCGTCGGCGTGCCCGGCGATCGCGTTGGCCACCCCGCCTGCCTCGATCACGGCTCCGGTGCTGATGCCGCTGATCACCGCCGCGTCGTTGGCGCCGTTGATCGTGACCGTCACCACCTGCGCGGTGCCGTCGGCCGTCGTGACCGTGAAGGTGTCGGTCAGCGTGGCCGACGTTGAGCGCCTGCACCGTCGGGATTGCGTTGTCCAGCGTGTAGGTCCACACGCCGGCCGCGGTCATGGTGAGCGTGCCGAAGCCGCCGGTGCTCGCCGTCGCCGGCCGCGACCGCCGTGAAGCTGTCGGCCGGGTTGTCGACATCGGTGGCGTTGAGCCGCCCGTCGCGGTCGGCGTGCCCGGGATGGCGTTCGCCACCCCGCCCGCCTCGACCACGTGCCCGGTGCTGGTGCCGCCGATCACCGCCGCGTCGTTGGCGCCGTTGATCGTGACCGTCACCACCTGCGCGGTGCCGTCGGCCGTCGTGACCGTGAAGCTGTCGGTCAGCGTGGCGCCGACGTTGAGCGCCTGCACCGTCGGGATTGCGTTGTCCAGCGTGTAGGTCCACACCCCGGCCGCGGTCATCGTGTAGGTGCCGAAGCCGCTGGCGTGCGCGCCGGCCGCTACCGCCTGCCAACTGTCGGCCGGATTGTCGACATCGGTGCGCGTGAGATCGCCGTCGCGGTCGGCGTGCCGGGCATGGCGTTGGCCACCCCGCCGCCTCGATCACCGCGCCCGTGCTGATGCCGCTGATCACCGCCGCGTCGTTGGCGCCGTTGATGGTGATCGTCACCACCTGCGCCGTGCCGTCGGCCGTCAGCACCGTGAAGCTGTCGGTCAGCGATGATCGCCGACGTTCAGCGCCTGCACCGTCGCGTTGGCGTTGTCCAGCGTGTAGGTCCACACCCCGGCCGCGGTCATCGTGTAGGTGCCGAACCCGCCGGCGGCTCGCCGGCCGCCACCGCCTGGCAGCTGTCGGCCGGATTGTCGACGTCGGTGGCGTCGAGATCGTGCCCGTCGCCGTCGGCGTGCCCGGCGTGCGCGTTGGCGACCCCGCCGGCCTCGACCACCGCTCCGGTGCTGGTGCCGCGATCACCGCCGCGTCGTTGGCGCCGTTGATCGTGACCGTCACCACCTGCGCCGTGCCGTCGGCCGTCGTCACCGTGAAGGTGTCGGTCAGCGTGCTCGCCGACATTGAGCGCCTGCACCGTCGCGTTGCTGTTGTCCAGCGTGTAGGTCCACACCCCGGCCGCTGTCATCGTGTAGGTGCCGAAGCCGTGGCGGCGCCGGCCGGCTACCGCCTGCCAACGTCGCCGGATTGTCGACATCGGTTGCGGTGAGCGTGCCCGTCGCGGTCGGCGTGCCGGGCGTGCGCGTTGGCCACCCCGCCGGCCTCGACCACCGCGCCGGTGCTGGTGCCGCTGATCACCGCCGCGTCGTTCGCGCCGTTGATCGTGACCGTCACGACCTGCGCGGTGCCGTCGGCCGTCAGCACCGTGAAGGTGTCGGTCAGCGTGGCGCTGCCGTTGAGCGCCTGCACCGTCGCATTGCGTTGTCCAGCGTGTAGGTCCACACCCCGGCCGCGGTCATCGCGTAGCGTGCCGAAGCCGTTGGCGCTGGCGGCGCCGGCCGCCACCGCCTGCCAGCTGTCGCCGCATTGTCGACATCGGTGGCGTTGAGATCGCCCGTCGCGGTCGGCGTGCCCGGCGTGCCGTTGTTCGACCCCGCCGGCCTCGATCACGTTGCCCGATGCGGTGCCGCTGATCACCGCCGCGTCGTTGGCGCCGTTGATGGTGACCGTCACCACCTGCGCGGTGCCGTCGGCCGTCAGCACCGTGAAGCTGTCGGTCAGCGTCTGCGCCGACGTTGAGCGCCTGCACGTCGGGATTGCTGTTGTTGAGCGTGTAGGTCCACACCCCGGCCGCCGTCATCGCTGTAGGTGCCGTAGGTGGTCGGCGCCGGCCGGCACCGCCTGCCAGCTGTCGCCTGCATTGTCGACATCGGTGCGAATTGAGATGCCGGTGGCGGTCGGCGTGCCGGCGTGGCGTTGGCCACGCCGCCGGCCTCGACCACCGCTCCCGCTGGTGACGCCGCTGATCACCGCCGCGTCGTTCGCGCCGTTGATGGTGACCGTGACGACCTGCGCGGTGCCGTCGGCGGTCATCGCCGTGAAGCTG
This sequence comes from uncultured Alphaproteobacteria bacterium, assembly GCA_963817815.1. Lineage (GTDB taxonomy): Bacteria > Pseudomonadota > Alphaproteobacteria > Rhizobiales > Xanthobacteraceae > Pseudolabrys. The sequence goes on from CAWFPY010000003.1 coordinate 115,415, forward strand.
TCGGTCAGCGTGGCGGTGCCGTTGAGCGCCTGCACCGTCGGATTGTTGTTGTCGAGCGTGTAGGTCCACACCCCGGCCGCCGTCATCGCGTAGGTGCCGAAGCCGTCGCCGGTCGCCGGCCGGCACCGCCTGCCAGCTGTCGGGCGATTGTCGACATCGGTGGCGGTGAGGTTGCCGGTCGCGGTCGGCGTGCCCGGCGTGCCGTTGGCCACCCCGCCGGCTTCGACCACGTCGCCCGATGTGGCGCCGCTGATCACGGCCGCATCGTTGGCGCCGTTGATGGTGATGGTCACCACCTGCGCGGTGCCGTCGGCGGTCAGCACCGTGAAGCTGTCGGTCAGCGTCTGCGCCGACGTTGAGCGCCTGCACCGTCGGCGTTGCTGTTGTCGAGCGTGTAGGTCCACACCCCGGCCGCTGTCATCGCGTAGGTGCCGTAGGTGGCGGCGCCGGCCGGCACCGCCTGCCAGCTGTCGGCCGGATTGTCGACGTCGGTCGGAGTTGAGATCGCCGGTGCGGTCGGCGTGCCGGCGTGCCGTTGGCGACGCCGCCGGCTTCGGTCACGTTGCCCGATGTGGTGCCGCTGATCACGGCCGCGTCGTTCGGCGCCGTTGATGGTGACGGTCACCACCTGCGCGGTGCCGTCGGCGGTCAGCGCCGTGAAGCTGTCGGTCAGCGTGGCGGTGCCGTTGAGCGCCTGCACCGTCGGATTGTTGTCGTCGAGCGTGTAGGTCCACACCCCGGCCGCGTCGACAGCGCGTAGCTGCCGTAGCTGGGGTGGCGGCGCCGGCCGCTACCGCCTGCCAGCTGTCGGGCAGATTGTCGACGTCGGTGGAGTTGAGATCGCCGGTCGCGGTCGGAATACCCGGCGTGCCGTTGTTGACCCCGCCGGCCTCCGTCACGTTGCCCGATGTGGTGCCGCTGATCACGGCCGCATCGTTGGCGCCGTTGATGGTGATGGTCACCACCTGCGCGGTGCCGTCGGCGGTCAGCGCCGTGAAGCTGTCGGTCAGCGTCTGCGCCGGCGTGGAGCGCCTGCACCGTCGGCGTTGCTGTTGTCGAGCGTGTAGGTCCACGCCCCGGTCGCTGACAGCGCGTAGCTGCCGTAGGTGGCGGCGCCGGCCGCTACCGCCTGCCAGCTGTCGTCCGGCAGATTGTCGACGTCGGTCGAATTGAGATCGCCGGTGGCGGTGGGTATGCCGGGCGTGCCGTTGTTGACCCCGCCGGCCTCGGTCACCGTCCCGCTGATGTCGCCGCTGATCACCGCGGCATCGTTGGCGCCATCGATGGTGATGGTCACCACCTGCTCGGTGCCGTCCGCGGTCAGCGCCGTGAAGCTGTCGGTCAGCGTGGCGGTGCCGTTGAGCGCCTGCACCGTCGGATTGCTGTTGTTGAGCGTGTAGGTCCACGCCCCGGTCGCCGACAGCGCGTAGCTGCCATAGGTGGCGGCGCCGGCCGGCACCGCCTGCCAGCCGTCGTTCGGCGATTGTCGACGTCGGCGGAATTGAGATCGCCGGTCGCGGTGGGTATGCCGGGCGTGCCGTTATTGACCCCGCCGGCCTCGGTCACCGTCCCGGTGATGTCGCCGCTGATCACCGCGGCATCGTTGGTGCCATGGATGGTGATGGTCACCACCTGCTCGGTGCCGTCGATGGTGGCGACCGTGAAGCTGTCGGTCAGCGTCTGCCCGGCGTTGAGCGCTTCCACCGCGGCATTGCTGTTGTTGAGCGTGTAGGTCCACACCCCGGCTGTATCGATCATGAATGTGCCGTAGCCGTTGGCGCTTGCGGTCGGGGAGTTGATCACCTCCCAGCTGTCGGCCGGATCGTCGACATCGGTGGAATTGAGATCGCCGGTGGCGGTCGGCACACCCGGCGTGCCGTTGTTGACCCCGCCGGCTTCCGTCACGTTGCCCGATGCGGTGCCGCTGATCACCGCGGCGTCGTTGGTGCCGATGATGGTGATGGTGACAGACTGCGTCGCCGTCCCGCCGTGGCCGTCGGCAATCTCGACCGTGTAGGTCTGTACCAGGACCTGGCCGTCCCCGAGCGATTGCCGCAGTGCGTTGTTGGCCGCGAACAGCCAGGTCACCTGCCCGACGCCGTCGCCGGTGGAGTCGTTGGTCACGACGGTGGCGAAGTTTCCGAGGTAGCCGCTGCCCACGGGCGTCACCGAGGTGACGTGAGCGTCGGCGAGGTCGACGTCGCCGAAGTCAATCGTGCCGTTCGCCGTCATCACCGGCAGCGGCCCTTCCGTTACCGTTCCGCTGTCCACCGCCGCCGTGATGAAAGGAGGATGGTTGTTAGCTGCCGGCGGCAAAGGCGGCGGCAGCATAGGCGGCAAGCCCGCGTCGAAAATCGGGGGCAGCTCATGGGGTGGTAGCTCTTCGGGCGGCAGCGTGCTGTTGGACGGGAGATTGGCGACGTTGAGCGGGAGACTATCGACGGACGGATCGTTGAATTCCGCGCCGGAACCCGGCGGGCCATCGGTCAAAGCCGGCAGCACGTCCGGAGTGCTGGTAATCGGAAAATGCGACGTAAATTCCGCTCCGTCCAGGACCTGGCCCGGTGCCATCTCGAAAACGAAGTTCGGCATTACACCAGTCGAATCGAAGAACGGCTCGATGATGATCTGTCCGCCATCAATAAAGACGACGCGCAGGGACTGGGTTTTACTGTCGTGGAAATACGTAACTTGTTCGTTGGCGATCGCGGTGAAGTCGATCTTCACCGGGCCGTCAAAGCTGGCGAAAAACTTTTCCGTGTGACCGGCCACCGGCTTGACGAGCTTGATGATCTGAACGGGCTTCGACGTCGATGTCGAGCCCGGGTCCGAATTGGACGCCATCAGCGAACCGTGCATAGACCGGCTTTCCCGTATTTCTACGAGTATACCTTAGCCATCTCTGGTTCGGGCCAGAATTGAGCCAGATCAACCGAAAAGCGTTAATTCCTAAACATTTACCTCGTTTGTGCCTGTAGCTAACACGTCTCCAGATTTGGCTGTGATCAGCCTTCGTGGAAGTGGAAACAGGCCGGGCGACAGCGAGGCGGAGGCCATGACGATCGTTAGCCCATACACAGTTCAGTATGGCCTTCTGAGGCAATCTACCGAAACGAACGGGAGACCGATCGAGGACACGCATGGCCGACACAAAGATCACCATCGCCACGCTAGCATTCGGCGAAATGTTCTACACGCCCTACCTGCAGAGCATGCTGTGGCCCCAGCGCGCCCATCTATCAGCGCAACGCGCGCGCATAATTTCATCGTGCGCCCATTGCGCGGTCGACAGCCGCGCCGCCTCATGGGCTTCATGGAGGTCGAAGGCTGCGGCACTGGGATCATGCTGATTAAGCGCGCCGCCATCACGGCGCCAGCTTCGACCGCTCACATTCGTGGCAGGCGTCGCGCTCACGATCGCGCGGATAATCCTTCTCGCATAAATGGCATTTTCATTAGTTTTCTAGTATCGCAAAATATTTGTCTTAATGGCGGCCCGTCTTTGATTTTAAAAGTAGTCCCGTCCGGATTTCATTCCGGACAGGACTACTGAACACAACGTGCCGGGGTGTGGCTTACCCGACATTTGTATTCGATAATTTAGTCGTGTCGGCCCGATGAAAGGTTCATGATTGTTTTATTTCACCGTCAAAGTTGGGCGTTGGCTTCGAAATTCACTGCAAATCAGGCGGTCTTAACATTCAGCCTGGCACGAAGCCGATGCCGACCTCGGACATGTATAGAGAGGCTTAGGTACAAACTATCGAGCACGATCTTTGCCGAAGTGATGTCGCAGCCCTCCCCGCGCAACTTCTCAATAACCTGCCGCTGGCGCTCGATAAGGGCGTTATATTCGGCAATGCGGCGCTCTGCCTCTAAGAATTCAACCATGAAATCATCCCGCATCGGCCTTAAACAAAACCGCCAGGCGGGATTGGGGCGTGCCTGACGGCTTTGCACTCGGAGATGCAGACAGCAGGGGACTGCTGTCCGGCATCAAGAGGATCTCAGATTGATGCAGCTCGCAACGAAACTCATGCGTTAAGCTAAAACATCAACCTTAAGTTTCTGCGCTGATTTCAAACGAACCAAAAAGGAAAGACCGCCTCGCGGCGGTCTTTGGATAATCGAGAAATGGTCAGGTTGCTAGGTTCTTGCGCTTCCGCCGCAGAGCCAGCACACCGATTAGCCCGATCCCAGAAGCAAACAGTGGAAGCGCCCCGGGAATCGGTGTCGAACCCGTATTAGTTGCCAGATTGAAGAACACAAAGGAGTCATCGTTATAGTCAAAGTCGCTGCCTTGACTCGCCAGCAAATCTTCGAAGGCTACATAGGTTCCTGCCGGTATCGTGCCATTGCCGCCAAAATCCGTCGAGTAAATGTGTTGGAAGCCATCCCCATTCAACGACGGAACCGAAGATATGTCAGTACCTGTCGTTGTATTGTGAAGGACGAAAGTTATCATGTCGCCCGCATTAACTGCGCCAAAGTCAAATGTACTCCCGATTATCGATGTCTGATTGGGAAAGCCAGTTCCCGCTGGACTGACGACTCCATTCACCAGCATATCTATGGCGTCGGCATCAGCAGCATTAAAGCCAAAGAACGCACCTACAATATCGCCGGTCGTAGCCGCAGTGAAATTGTAAACCGCCAGATTGATGGTGAAAGGAGGACCTGGATACGGAATGGTCCCCGCGCGGGCCGCCGATCCACTTGCAAAAGCAGCAAGTCCAACGAGCGCCGCCGCTAGCAAAGATCTTTTCACCTTGAGGCCCTCCCTCTATTTGCACCGATCAGTTGCGCACCATAACTAGCAACTCATTCATGCCCCAAAACCCAAGTTTCAAGTTTTCACCGCATATGTGGCATCATTGAGTCTCATTCCGCCTCTCGTTTAACTTTTTTCAGTGGTCCAGGTTCCGTCATTAATTATTGCGATAATGGAACTACGCCTCAAAGGTATTACTTTGCCTTCATTTTTTTGATTCATGAGTTGCATCACGCAGAATTGGAGGTCTGCGCGACGCCGTTGACGAAAACCCGATCTAGTTGAGCTTGTAATTCAGACCAGTTCGCACGATCGCCGCTGCGAAAGTCGAAATTTTACCTGACGTAGACCGTTTGCAGCTCGCCGGCCAAAACGATCGAGCTGATGTCGCAGCAGAGAACAGGAAGAATAGAGGACGGACAGCCGTGCTCCCCCAGAAATTTCCATGAAATTCTAGGTCCGCGAAAATTTGGCCACAGGTGTGCCAAATTAGGATTATGCAGCGGCATTAATACAATTGTCCCAGTCTGCCACCGGCGCGCTGCCGCCGATAGGTCCCGCGCAGACAAGCCACCAACCATAGGCGACCCCGAATGTGGCTCGTCCATGGTGGCCGTACCGACACGCCAGTATCGCAATCGTGATTTAACGAGTTCGCCTAGCTGGGCGAACATCCCAACCCCGTATTCGCTACCCGGGAGGCGCGTTATGCATTCCTTTATCCGGCGCGAAAATCTCAAGCGTTACCGAAACCTGCTTATGGTGACCGCAGACGAGACGGTGCGCAGTCGGCTTTTCAAGCTGATCGCCGAAGAAGAACGACGGCGGTTCTTGCTGCGCATTTCGGACCAACAATCGACGGGCGACATCACCTCAGAAGCCGCAAATTAAAGACGGACCTCTGTTGTCTCAGCGCTCTGCTTGTCGGCAGCATCTAACCGAGACGGCACAACGGATGTCCGCCTTGGGTCTTTAGCGAATATCGCAACAAGTGCAGGCAATATCCATTTTACCCCCCCCAAAAAGCGGACATTACGCGAGGCGAGCGCGGACACAGGCCCATAATTTAGAACGCCGGAGAGCAGTTAATATCCGGCACCCCAACGATACTGCCACGCAACACCGAACACGCTGAACTCGCTGCCGGTGCGCGTTAAGATACCAGTACTGGCATTAAGTTTGATAGAGTTGAAGCGGTCCACCGGGAGGGCAACTGTCAAGCCTGTGCGCGTGTTCGTTTGCTCGTTATCCCCTCTTACGCCATTCAAGGTGGTGCGGCCGCCCGTAAAGAAGGTGCCATCCAATGACACCCACATGCCGGATTCAAAATTGTAAATAATATGTCCCTGCACCAAGTAAATCGGCGCCTGCGCGAATGTACTTCCGTTGAAGAAATCTGTGTTATCGGTGAAAAATGTCACGCTAGGGGCAACCTCCAGCGTCCACGGACCCCATGCCTTGGACATACCCAACTCGGGTCTGAACGACCAGCGGTTGTTGCCGAGGTTGAGCAATTTTGTGTTGTCGTATTGCCCCAGTGGGGCTGACACTTGCAAGCTTACCCCGACAATGAGGTCCTGCTGGTAATTCGTAAATTCCTTCACTGAAAGTGCGGGAGCGCCGAACAGGTTTATCGAAAGGCGAAATCGTGAGTCGCCCAACCCCGACATCTCGCGCGTTCGAGGCTGCCCGTCCACGACGCCATGCGCGGAAAAAGACGAATACGGCAGTATCACATCGAACTTGGCAGATTTACCACCTACATCAAGCGATCGCGCATAGGCCAAGACCCCCGTATGAGAATGAAATTGTGCGTCGGTGATCGACGAAGATGGATCGAAGGCAATTTTGCCCTCAGAGTAAAGGTAGCCGGCAATCAGGAAATTCAATCCAACCGGCGTGTTCGTGTACGATCTTGGTTCCGCATCCTGAGCTTTCGCATTTGCGACTATTAACACGGTCGTGATTATGCCGAACGCCACGCAAATTGAGAGTCGGATTGGGACTGGCGCAACAGGTACTTCGCGGGTCCGATCACACACGATTGGAGCGCCGACCACCTGTCGCTTTCGCATCTGTCTCCGCCATCGCAAATTTGCTTTACGAGATTATAGCCCCATTGAACGCGTTATCCAGTATTCATACACACAGACCGCGAATGTTACCCCTAAGTTGTCCCCCCGCTTGGAGCTTTGCCCTCTCAAGGTGACAAAGAGCGGACGTTCGCAAAATAGCCGACGCAAGCGGAAACGTCAGACCAGGCCCACTGACATTGGTCAATCGCGACAAATACTTTTGTCATTTACCGAATTCATATCCCGCCCCCTGCCAGCGTCCCAATGTAGAAGCGAAACCGGTCGCAATACCGCGCGGCGCAATTTCAGCGTAGTAAGCTTGATCGAATAGGCTCACTGCGAGGCGCCAATTAAAACGTGCCACCAAGATGTTCTGAAACTGTTCGGCGACCCGACCATTATTCAATGAGCATCCGGTTCCGCCTTGCAATGGCGCGCCGATAATGGGAAATGCCCGCGCGAATGCCATAACCTGAGGCAAAGCCCATGGCAAAACCGATTGTCACAAGAATAAGAAAAAGTTTCGCGAGGTGCGGATCCATTCTCACTATAACAATCCGATGCCCTGTTAGTTCAGGACGGATGGCGACGGACCTTACCAACGCGCCTTTTTAGGTTTCGTTTGTCGCAAAAAAATCAGAACGAGTTCGCAATTTGAACATGAAATTCCCAAATCTCAACGTGGGTGTGCCACTCCCACCCTAGGCAGCGGCCGCTCAAGGTTTGCGCGGCCTTTTCCTCTATGCCCATTCAGGAACAGAAAGTGGGCTGTATTTTGTTTTTGCGATTGCATTAGGTTTGTCGGCTCCGCTTCGTAACGTTTAGCGTGCCAGCAAGACCGTCATTGCTTAGTGCCGAGATTTACCACGATGCGAGGCCCATACGATAAACCTTCGTCCAATTGAGCGGCAGTAAGATACTAGTCGATGGGGCGGCTGGGCACCGCCGGTAACAATTTGCGGTGGCGATGACACAGGCGGAGAATGAACCGTGCACTGCCAGTCGTTGTACGATTCACTCAACAACAGGCACACCCACATCATCGCCAATTGCGATTATGAGCGAGTTGGCGCTCAGGGAGCGGTACCATCGCACGGCGCCCAGGCACGGCGCGGTCGTTGGTGACACGATGATAACGGCAATCCTATTTTCTAGAGAGCTGCTACAGGACAATCCCGACTGTCGATGGATCGCTCAGGGCTTTTCACGATCGGGCGACAGAAAATCCAGCCAGACTAAATATCCCCCAAACAAAATAAGAAAAGTTCCTTCAACTAGCACGGAGAAGCCCAAATCAGGCTGGTAAACCCAGATATCGAAATAAAACCCCACGACGATTAAAGCCAAATAAAAAGCTAGCGCAATAAATTGCTCCATCGTGGTAGTTCCCAAAGCCTCAGTACAGGGAGCGAATTTATAAGCGGGCCGCACCGAGTTTAGCGCGCCTCGGCACGGCCCCTTCCTGCCCAGCTGCAAGCCACAACGCGGGCAGAACCAATCGATACTGTAATCAAAACTAAGTGCTGGATTGACGGCTCAATGCCGGGCTGATGCCTGGGAACTTAAAGTAACAGCGCTAAATCTGTCTTGTGATCCGGCAACAAAGATTTGATTTTTCTCGCCACCGGGATGCCAAAGCACCCCCGAGCACGGACTATATTATTTTAGGCAACCTGCTTGCGCTTCTTATGCCAGCCCAGAAGCCAACGCGCCGAGGCCGGTGGCAAATAGAGGAAGTGTGGCGGAGACGCGACTAATTCCTGTTACATCAAGTGAGAAAATTTGCAGGATTGTTGACGCAACGAAATGTATTGGAAACCAGGTAATTGTTGCGACCCAAGCGATTGTAAATATGAACCCGAAGGTTAGAGCAACGAACGGACCGTATTTGCGCACATAATGTAACATTGTCTGATCGCCTGTTTTTCCGTGCGAATGCGGTTAAAAAGTTGCGGAGCCGGCGTTGTGGCTTGCCAACGGCTCCGCTAGTGTCAAAGCACTCACAAATAGCTTTTGCAATTTTGATTGCTGCTTAATACGGCTGGACCGACGCGGTCTTGTTATTTTCAGCCAAAGTTTTGGCATTTGTTCCATGGCCAGAAGCTCCGCATTGGCCGGAACTGTCGAGCCGTTCATTTCGTTTACATGGTGCAATTGCTTTTCGAAGCGCCGCCAACAGGAATGGACGCTCGTATTTTTATGGATCGCACTGCAAGTCCCAGTTGGAAGCTTGATCGGTGAGTATAAATGTATTGGGACGAGCGGCTCACGAGAAAGCGGTTGGACGACATTGCAGTCGCCATGACGCAACTGGCCTCCAGCCATAATTGCATTGGCATAGCTGACGAAGGAACGATGCATATTTCTAAAGCTGCGTGATCTGCGTCACAGAATGACTTGGCCACACACGCTTAACTTCATCGTACGAACCGCCGACTTCCCCCGGGTCCAAGAATTCAGTTGTGCGTAGGAGGGGCGGCTGATGCTGCCACAGGCAGTGGTCCCTCTCTCAATTTTGCTTCGTGACAGCACACCGGCAGGGAAGAACGGTGGAGCGTTATACGCGACTAAGTCCCCACCCCACCGTTCCCCGCCACAAAGCCAGTGCCGCGAGACACCAGCTATGGGAAACCGGGTTGCCCCAGCCCCACGGTGTAAATCGTATAGGCCGGATGGCTAAAGTTGAGTTACTTTCGCGGTTGCGCCAATCTGCGCCGTTGGTACTGGTGTTTTATTGCTGCACGATCCGAGTGCGGCGATCACCGCAGGCGGCGGCGGTAACCCCAATCTGTGCGTGACCGTAATCTGAGTCACACCAGCGCCCACCTTCGAAGAGGCCGTGCGAAGCGGCAATTCGACCGAGGGCGACCCGATTTGGCAGATGGCAGCGGGGATCAACCACGCCGCGCCTGAGTTGACACACATCTAAGGCTTTCCCACATGGATGTTCGCTAGAAATCGAGCATCGGCCACGCCGAATGCCACCCATAAACAGCACACGCGCGCCGTAGTTGTTTTCCAAGTCATCGATATAAGCCTGAAAGCGCGCGGCATAAGTAATACCAACGCGAGCACGCGCTCCCGTCTTTGAGGATATGACAACATTGGCTGGATTGCCGTTCGCGTCGATCGCGCGAGACCGACGCTGAGCGGTAGCTGACGTTCTTTTGGTTTCCAACCGATTTTTGCGGTAGCTCCGCGTCGCCTCGACCGCACTTAGAGTGGCACAGTGACCATCGTTATCGCAGGTGGTAGCCATGGGAAAAGCATATTGGCGATGAGCCAGCTCAGCTTCTCCCGGCAAGATGATGAGCATACCAAACGCGGCAACTGCGGCGATCTTCATGCTCTCCTCGTAGAAGGACCGCCGCTGTGAGGCGGTCTTTCTGGAAGCTCTGATGAGCGTCCGCGCCGGCTCAGGTAGTCAATCGCGTCGACACCCTCCGCGTATTTTTTGTAAATCCATCTGCTGTCATCACGTCGACGCAGAACCATTCCCCATAACAGGCGACCTGTAATTGATCGTCTTGGAACGAGTACCGTCCATAGATGCCACACCTCCTCATAGGGAGGCCGTGCCTTCGGGGCGAGCATCCGAAAAACGCCATGCTTGCTTGCGATAATGCGCAGCATTGCGGACCAACCGTTCTGCCCGCACAATAAGTGCTGCTAACGCTGCTGCAATCGAATTTGAAATTTATCGTAAGGAAGAAACCTTAATGCCGGGATGGCCCTGAGAAATAAGGCTGCAAAGTGTTACCGGCGGGACTACGTGGGTGTCCGCTTTGGGTCGTTAGCGGACGTTCCCAGCGCATTAGCGCATGTTTATTAAACGCCAAGAGTGGAGATTGGGGTTCATCGAAGCATCACGTGTTGTGATCGCTTGGTTTCGGCAGCGATAGATTTATAAACCCGCCGAGCCGTTCATACAGGTCGGCGACACGCGCCGCGATAGCGTTTTCTTCCGAGCACCTAGCGTGCGCTGGTTCGGGCAGAGAGGCTTTGAAATTCGGGCTACGCTCTTCAACTAATTCGTCCGCAATAACTTCATTTATTTCTGTATTCCGCTGCGGGGAAAGCGCAAAGCTCTTAGCTTCTTTTCTTACAGGGGATAACGCCTCACAAGTGGGTGCGGCAAACGCGCCAGGGAGTGCAGCCTCGAATTTCGCTTTCTCCAGTGAGGGCGCCCTCCGCTTACCAGCTGTCGGAGCAATACGGTTTAAGTTGCGCGCCAAACGCGCCACCTGGTCAGCCAAATCTTCAATAGCCGCCCTAACCTCCGCCCGGCGCGAAACCGAGCTGGTAGTCAGATCATCTGACGTACGCTGCGCCATAGTCTCAAACATCGCTGCTTGCCCATTAGTTCCTATATCGGAACCGTTAGGCGGAACTTTGGCGGTACGCGGTTCCAATCGCAGCGGTTGTGGCTTACGCGTTGACTGGAACCGCGCCCACGAACGGAGAAGCTTCATCCGCTCGCTTACTCGAAAGTCGCACCCCAGCAAAGACTCTTCTGTGACAGGCATCACTAAATGGCTTTTATTTTCCTGCTATTAAGGCCGCTTCTGTACTCGTGGACATGACAAACTGTAAAACCGCCTCGCGGCGGTCGCTCCAAAATTGAAACAGGTGTTTCGATCAGGTAGCAGCAGTCCTCCGCTTCCTGCGCCACGCGAGCAGACCCGCGGTGTACGGGTTTTTTTCAAACCCTCGCTTGTCAGTTGCAGCCAAAAATTTGTTTTTCGATGCCACACTCTTAAGCTTACAGTCGTTGCGTATTGAAAGAGCCCGAGGGCATCACCGTCATGGTGGCCGGTCGCCTACACTCTGATCCGGCGGACGTTCACCAGCTCGAGCAACGCCCGACCGGCCCTGGCTAACAAATCGTGGTGGAATATCTCGAGGGTCCGCTCAGGCGTGTGCAGAACCGCACAACAGTTCTGCGGCCAAACTCCCAAGCGCACAAAAGGAAAGACCGCCTCAAGGCGGTCTTTCAGTTTCACGATTGCGATGATGGGATGGTTACGCCTGAGCGGCCTTCCGCTTGCGGCGGCGGGCGAGCAGGCCAAACACACCGAGCCCACCCGCAAACAGCGGCAGCGCGGCGGGAAGCGGCGTTGCGGTGTTGACGCCCGTAACCGAAACGTTGTCAACAGTCGCCTCAAGCGCGAAGTAAGTGGAAGCTCCAGGGGTGAGACCGCCAGTAAAGAGCACTGATCCATTGTTGACATCGACGACGAGGAAGCTGCTGATTGGCCCGCCGTAGCCATTGGGGCTATTATCAACGGCGCTTGGCGTGGTGCAGGAGGCGGTCGTGCCGCAGCCCCCAGCTCCTGGGTAGATGCCAGAACCAGCCGGGGTCCCGGCGCCGATGCCATCAAATTCGAAACCGAAGGGGCCGCCTGTTCCTGACAGGGTGATGTTGTTGACTGATCAGACTCGAACTATTCACGACCCCGTAATAGACGTCATCAAGGCCGGTATCATAGGTTTGGCCAGAGCCGGCGCTGAACGCCGCTTGGAGCGAACCAGGCGTGGCCCCATCAGTGATGGTGATGATGGCAAAGGGACCGGACGCATCGCCAATGGCAGGAAAAACGACCGCACTGGCCGGGCTCGCGGCGAAACCAAGCGCCGCAGCGCCGAGGGCAAGCGATGCGAAACTGCGCGACTTCGACATGGAGCACTCCCCAACAAACAAAACCGCCACGTTGAGAAGTTAATACCACGTTAACAACGTGTCAAACGGGGAATTGTGACAAAAGCTGTGGATAGGCTGCTTCCAATTAACATTTTGAATTCATGGAAGATTTCGTTTTAGAGGGCGTCAGGCTCGAAGCAAGCGGATTACGCAGATTTCGTGCTTTTCAACTCCGCCATTAGCGGAGCGAGAAATTCTTCGTATTGCCGCCAGCGTTCAACGGCGTCCTTATAGATCGGTTGTCGCACCTGGGTGGCGCTGGCAGTTCGCACGACCCGTTCGGTTTTGTGGAAAGCAAGGCACCGCGGGTCCCAATCAAGCCCGCAATGGGCGACGATGCGGCGCGCCTGGCCTTCCAGGTCAGCGACCACATCCTCGTAGCGCACATCGAGAATTCGGCCCGGCGGCAACACGCGATGCCAATGTGCCATCAGGCTTTGATAATGGCGATAATATCGGCCGAGCTCGGCCAAATCGTAAGTGAAGTCTTGTTTTGCAGTGAACATGATGGAGAAGCAGGAAAGGCAGGTGTCAATCGGATCGCGCGTGATGTGAATGATGGCGGCGTTCGGCAAGGCCACATGAATGAGGCCGGCAAAAATGAAATTCTGCGGCAATTTATCAGTGATACGAATGGCACCGGGGGCGAGACGCTCGAGCGCGGCAACGTAGCGTGCACCGATATCCTGCATTTTTCGCTTAATTCCCACTGAGCCGCCAGAGCCCATCGTCGTGCTTTCGACGGCGATGGCAAATTCGTGCAGCTCGCCCGCACCGAACACCCGCGGATGGCTGGCAAGGATCTGCTCTATCAGCGTGCTGCCAGAGCGCGGCATCCCAATAATGAATATGGGGACCGAGGATGGGTGACCGGTACCCTGCGAAGCCTGGATGAACTCGGATGTATATACTGAGCGCACCTGGTCCAGCTCTGCGAGCGTCGTAGCTTCGTCATAGTCAATCTGTTGTCGCTTGAAAGTATTGCCTGCCAGCCAGTGGCCAAATGCTTCCGCAGACCGCCCCATGTCGTCATAAGCTTTGCCCAAAGCGAAATGCAGCTCGATCTGATCACTGACGGGACGCGACGTGCTGTCTTTGGCCATCACCTCTAGTTCTGCCAGGCGCGGGTCGCCTGCGACGAAGCGCTTGACGCGACTTGCGCTAAGTCGGAAGTAAACATTTGCCGGTGCGAGCGCGATGGCTCGCTCAAATGACACGGCAGCCTCCGAAAACCGCCCGAGTTGCGTCAGCGTAACGGCGAGGCTGTTGTGCGCTTCGGCGAGATCTGGTTTTAACGCGATTGCTTTGTGAAGGGCGGCGATTGCCTCGTCGGTCATACCTAGGCTTAGAAGCGCAGCACCAAGGTTAGTGTGGGCCTCGGCATAATTGGGATCGATCTGCAACGCCCTGCGGCATGTGGCGACCACCTCTTCAAATCTGTTTTGCCGAAAGAGCGCAGCGGCTATGCTGAAATAGGTCTCGGCATGATTAGGCTTGAGCCGGAGTGATTGTCTAAAAGCGCCAACCGCTTCTTCGAACCTACCCTGCGTTTTCAGCGCATGGCCAAGGTTGCTATAGGCCGGTTCATAACGCGAGTTGACTCTGATCGCTTCCTGATACTCCGCGATAGCTTCGTCAATCTTTCCCTGATCATGCAGCACAACGCCGAGATTGTATCGAGCTAAGGCAAAGTCGGGCTGATCAGCCAACGCTTGCCGGTAACATGCTTCCGCCTCGGCGAGGCGCGCACCGTGATGATGGCCGAGCCCGAGCTCGAGCATCTCAGCCGAGGCGGCCGAGAGCTTATCGAGCGCAGGCTCGCCACGCGCAATTCTCGCCGTCCGGCCAGACTTGGCTTGCGCGCGGCGCTGATGGCGGTTCATCGCGGCATGTCCGACATGGCTGAAGTCACCTCGCCATTGTGCTGGTCCGGCGCTGCCTACCTTGCTGAGAGTTTCTTGCGAAGGTTGGTTGCCGAGATATTTTCAGTCGCCTCATCGAGAGTGATGCGTTCGACCGCGTAGCCGACGTCGCGGCCGTAGAAAACGTGAGTGATATTCGGCAAAGAGACGACGGTAAATCGACCCTCAAACTCACGCAGACCGTGTTCGATGCGAGATTTAATGTATTCGAAATGGAACGGGTTTTTGTCGTCGATCCCTTCGGTGGTGCGCACCGCGATGCAGGCCTGTCCTACCCGCTTAAGCCCCTCGACGATGAGTGCGCGGTGCCCATCGTGAAATGGCTGATACCGACCAACAAATAAAGCGGTCGGCTTCTTCACATCGAATATCGGTCGCAGCCGCATCATTGCCTGCTCTGCCCAATATTCTGGTGTCCCATCGGCTGTAACGCGCAAATCAAAGCGCACTGGCGGAACAAACATTTGATTGGTATCGGCGAAGGCACCCGCCTGGATGCGGTCCACGAAAATCACAAATGCTTCGCCTGTGCCCAGAAATGCATCGCGCGTCGCCAGAGTGGGACAGATGAAGTCAGCAATCGCGTAACAGCCTACTCTCGCCACCTGATCGCATAACCAGCCCATCCGGCCCGCGTGCTCAATGCGATCAGTCTCGGAAAAGCCGAGGTCCTTGTTGACGTGGGCGCGTACCTCGTCAGCATTGAAGTGGACCGCGTTGAGGCGCGGTGCGAGCGCTTTTGCCAGTGCGGTTTTGCCAGCACCTGGCAAGCCCATTATCAGAATCTTTTTTGGCATTGCGTTCGTCTCCCGAGAGTTTGTGCGTATGACCCACGGAATATCGTCTGGTCACAAATACCTAACCCCACTTAATGCCAAGCGTTACGACCATCCCTAGTTTTGGTTAATCCTCCACCTAGCGCACAAACGTCGCGCGAAATTCTACAGCTTTCAAGATCCCCTTTGGGGTCGTCGCAGCGACGCGACGCTGCTGGGTTCGCAGGTCGTGGAAGAAACCCCTTACCAACATTGTGCAAAACAGAAAGACCACCTCAAGGCGGTCTTTCCGATATTTAATTTGCTGTTTTGATCACGCAGCGAGTGCTGCTGCTTTCCTCTTCCTGCGCCACCTGAGCAAACCCAACGCACCGAGGCCGGTGGCGAAGAGCGGGAGCGCACCAGGAAGCGGGGTCGTTCCCTCGCCTCCACCAGCAACGAACGTCGGACCTGTTATGGTGAAAGCCCCCTGATCGGCGGTCGGACCATTGTCGTTGCCGTTATGGAGCTGCCACGAATTAGTGAACAGGTCCAAAAAGAGGAGTGTGCTTGGCCCCGACCCCGCCTGTTCGGCAGTCAGGGTATACACTTGACCGGCGTTACCGGTTTGGAACTGCGAGCCACTCGCCAAATTTGCCGGCGTAATCGAAAAAATCCCGTGGCCGTCGATATCGGTCGTGGTGATGCTCACCAAGATCGAAGCGAGGCTTTGATTTAAGTTGAAATCTTGTGCAAGCGTTGAAAAATTCAACGTGAGCGTGCCTGTTCCTTCGACATTATTGCCGTAATCTTTGAAAGTGAGATTGTAGACGACGTTCGCATTCGCGGGGGCGCAAACAAACAGCACTGCACTGGTCGCCAGCGCACCTAGAAATTTTCGAACCATTGAAGACCCCGTTACGCTGTCCGGTATTGTCGCAAAAAAACGTGCAACATTCGTTTCGTTTAGAACAACCGGGCCAGCTCGGTCTTGTTGCTTACCGCCAAAGTCTTGTTGATTACCGTCAAAGTTTTGGCGTTGGTTCCACGGCCAGAAGCTGCCGTGGACGCCGCGCGGGCAAGAGCTTTTTTTAAGTTGCTCGAGCATTGGTCGATTGGGGTCGGTGTCCGGCCCGTTTTTGCGGCGGAAGCGGGCAGTCCGTAATGCTTTGCGAGGACCCGACCGAAAACAGAGACCGCCTTGGGGCGGCGTCTCCGGCGGCAAATTGATCTGAGCGTAAGAACCCGCGCTACTGTCGTTCGCGTTTAGAATCAAAAACCCCCGAGCGCTTGGCTCGGGGGTCTATGCGCCAAAAACCAGTTTTTGATCAGGAAGCCTTGGCCTGTTTGCGTTTGCGCCATGCGCCGAAGCCCGCCCCGCCGCCAAGGACGCTCCCCATCAGCCAGATGGCTGCCGGAAGCGGAGTGCTAGCGGACGTTCCGCCAGAAGTCACTGTCGTCCCGTAGAGAACGACGTATTGAATATCGTCGGCTGGGAGCTCGAAAAACAAAGTGAAAAGAGATTGGTTGTCGGCATCAAAGTTGCCGTTTCCTGTTACAGGCGGCAGTAGGTTGAACACAAACCAGTCCGGATTTGCATCGAGAAAATGACGATCCTGCAGCTGGAATCCGATCTTCACGTTGGAAAGGCCGGTCGCATTGAATGAGAAAGTCCCGTCGGTGGCGTTAGCGTTGAGTCCATTGGGAGTGAAGCTAACGTTCAGCGTCGGCGTTCCAAGGAAAAGCGGTTGCGTTGTGTCTAGGACGCTAACTCCTGACACAGTCGAGAGAACCGGATCGGTGCTGGCTCCCGTGTTCAAGAGCGTGCCGGTGCCGGTGTTGTAGCACGACACTCCGCCGGCGCCGCTGCCCGTTTGGTTGACGTCGATAAAAACACCAAGGCCAGCTGTGCCGCACCTCCCGGCAAATGCCGGCACTGAAAATACGGTCATCGACGAAACGACAACCAACGCAACAAGCGTACGTCGCATTGTGAGAGCCCCCGAATTGTGCGCCACAACATGAGGTATCCAAGGACGGCATGAAATGTCAATAAAAAATTAGAATTCAGCTACCTTATTAGGACTATGTTTAAGGGCGCAGCTAGAAACGTCAACAATTGCCTCATTGTATCAATTGTATCAATTGGTTAACCGGCGGGAGCCGGAAATTGGCGCTTGGTTCCGCACTGTCTGCTGGGTGCCAGAAGCGCACAGCTACATAATGGCTGGCGTAAAAAGAAAGACCGCCTCTCGGCGGTCTCTCCGAAATTCGATTGTGCACTTCGATCAGGCAGCGAGCGCGGCCTTCCGCTTCCTGCGCCAGCCAAGCAGACCCAACACACCGAGGCCGGTGCCAAACAGTGGCAGCGCAGCCGGTATTGGCGTTGTTTCTTGGTGGGTGGTGATGGTGACGGGGATCTCAGCGATGATCACGTCATTTCCGCAGGTCATCGCCCACGCCAAAGCGAGCAAATCATCGAAGAAACCGTTGTCGGTGATCGTAAAGATGATCTGGCCTGGATTCCCGCCATTTGGGGCGACGATCGATTCTAGGACCGATGTGCCAGTCATCACGAGCTGACCGTTGAACGGATCGTACTGCACCGCCTGACCCTGCCGAAAATAGTCATTGGGATTACCTGGGTTCGGGTAGCTAACGGGGTTGCCGTTAACGTTTGCCATAACGATCGTGCCATCATTGCTAGTCGTATAATTTTTCACAACGCCTGTCGCGTTGTAGGTGTTTGCCGTGTCGCCGGCTGTAGATCCGGTGCTGTACAGTCCGCCGGTCAAGGTTCCGTTGTTGTCGTTTACGGTTACGGCGTAGCTCCAGAAACCCACATGAGAGGAATAGGTGTCGCTGTTTGAACTCGCACCAAACGTGGTCCACGTCGACGCCGCTCCTTGCGACAAGAACAACGACCCATAGCCCGTTCCAAATGTGTTGGGCGCGCCGGAATTGTGATTGTCAGGCGCTCCCGCATAAAACGTATTGATTGTGATGTTTAGGGTGTTTGCGTCAGGGCGTGTGACATCGACGCTCGTGATCCCGAATGGGTTGGTGTTGCCAATGACATCACCAAATCCCCCGTTATCTAGACCGCCGATATAGTTATCCGTGAAGTTCGCACTGAACGCGGGGGATGCCAGACCCACCGCAACCACGCTGCTGATTAAGCAAGAATACGCAAACTTGCGCAAAACCCTTCGGCTGACCACAGCGCGCCGGCTGATGGCCCCAATCACGACTGAAGATGAATTCACGGAAAGCCCCTAAACTTGCGCCACGGTATTGAGGTACAATCAACCGCTGGCATGCGTCAATAGGGCCAGGTTGTCGCAGTGCGCTTAGGGAAGCCAAACATAGCCATATTCTGCCCCCCACAATGTTCCGAGGCTTATAAAAAGTACGTTAAACCAATGATAATCCAGCGACAGTAACCCTGAATCGTGATTGTCGAATTTCACCTCAGCTTTGGATCATCAGTGCGAATGATTGTGCAAAACAGAAAGACCGCCTTGAGGCGGTCTCTCCGAGATCCGATCAGCTGCTTCGATTAGGCTGCGATAGCTGCAGCGGTCTTTGCTTTGCGCTTCCTGCGCCAGCCGAGCAGACCCAACCCGCCGAGGCCGGTGGCAAAGAGTGGCAGAGCGGCCGGTAGTGGGGTTTCACCTTGAAGACCCCCTACCCCCAACTCTGTAATAGTAGCGGAGCCGCTGCCCGTCAGAGTATCTCCAAATTCGTTCTGCGAATACCAAACTGCAGATGCCGTCCCATAAGCCCAACCGTTGATACCAACGGTGAGGAAAGGGACGTCGACAAGTGCTTTGCTCAGCGCAGGGTCACTAGACAAGGTGAGAGTGCCGGCGCCATCGAACGCATAATACTGAATGGGGCTAAAAGTGAGGGTCGGTGGGTTAAAGTAAGGGTCCGTCACCGAGACGTTAAGATTGGTAATCACGCCGGTTATAAGTTGAGAGGGTAAAATCTGCACGGTCGGATCAAAGTTGATATCGAACGAACCAGATATCGTGGCGTTCGTATAACCATGGTCCGTCGTAATCGGGGGGACGCCATAGGCACCCGTGATACTAAAAGCAATATGATCAGTTATCGTTGTTGCCATCGCGGGCGCACTAATTAAAACCGCGCCCACAGCAAAAGCTCCGACTAAAAATGCGTGACAGAATTTCGGAAGCCTGATCGTTCCGAAAAGCCTTTTTGAAGTTGCGCTCATTATTTTAGTTATCCCTCAGCCCAATACCGCAATCGCCACAACCCGTTCTATATTGGCCGCTTGGTCGCCGGTCAACTTACGTTATGTCTTCGACCTTAAAAACGTGGCTAATTCACACGCTTAGGCCGTGACAGAAGCGCGCAGTTACGTAACGGCTCGCGTAAAAAGAAAGACCGCCTCGCGGCGGTCTTTCCGAAATTATATCCGGTGTTTTGATCAGACTGTCGCTTGGGCCTTGCGCTTCCTGCGCCAACCGAGAAGCCCCAACGCGCCGAGGCCAGTGCCAAACAGTGGCAGCGCAGCAGGTATGGGGGTTGGATCGCCGGACCGCCCAGTGGTTGCCTCTATCGACAATGTGTGAAGCAGTATGTTGCTGCCTTGGCCACCAGAGGGGACGCCAGCATCGACATAAGCGACGTAATAAAATAGGTCCGTTCCCCCGTGCGCTGAGTCCAAAGTATGCAACCCCTGATCCAACAGCCCGTTGTTGCTCAGAAGCAGCGAAAATGTGCCAGCGGTACCGAGGGTGGAGCCCCAAACTTGCCAACCTTCATCGTTGTCCACGCTGTCCATTGAAAATGTCATGCTGGTATGTGCGATGCTCAAAACAATACTAATAACTTGGGCTCCTTGGATCTCGTGTTGGGGATCACTGGCCAAACCCAAGCCAGTTTCATTTACCCCGCCGTTTTTGTTGTACAGCGTTACGGGGGTTGTAAATAAGTTGTTTGTGAAGCCTTGGGCCGTAAGGGTGGTAGTTAAATCGGTCGCGGTATAGGTCTGCGCATTTGAATTGGGCGCCGCACCGGTACCCGAGTTAAAGTTCCACGTAATTGTTGCAGCGTTTGCCGGTGACAAACCGACAGCTAAAGCAAAAGCCGCAACCGCTAAATGAGCAGCGCGATACATCATAATAACTCCCAACGTCAGCTCGCCACCATGATACCGTGCCAAGTTTCAATGTCATGATCAAGTGCCTGGAACCCCAGACCACAACCAAAAAGGTCTATATTGTCATATGGTTATTTTGCCCAATTGATGGGCAAAGGTGCGGAAACGGATTTTGGATGCTGATTTGTCTTAACGGACGAACCATTTGTGGCATAGTTGATTTAGCGGACCACCGCGGATGGAACGGGTGATGAAAAGCTTCACGCTCATTTTTGCCGCAGCGACAACCTTAACGATGGTCACTGCTTCTAGTGGCCAGGCGTACCTCAATGGCGCGCCAATCGGCGGAGTCGGGACCTATGCTCCCGGTCCTGGACCGAATAGCGGCGCGGATGATCCTCGATTTCGCGATAACAATTGGCGCAACAGCACCCCCGATAATTGGCGCGATAATAATTGGCGCGAGGACCGTTCAGGCTGGCGGCGTAACAACTGGCGCGATGATCGCGCAGATGATTGGCGGCCCTATAATTTGCGTGGCGGTCAAGAAAAAGAAGATCCCGCGAAAAAGAAAAAAGATGAGACATCAAATGATCTCAATAGCGATGATTGCGGAATGAACCGAAACCGGTCGGATAATTTTTCGAACAAGCCGTGTCGTCGTCAGTGATTTAGACGATTGAATTCTTCTTGAAATTCAATATCGCCAAGCAAAGGCGCGGCTTGGCTCTAGGTTTTTCCGATTAAAATATTCGTAAATCGCACCAACTGCCCCATCGCTAGCTAGAACCCGCACATTGATGTCGCGGTTTCGTCAAAAATCTATTGCAGTTTGGTGCGATTTTTGCAGACGCAATCAGCGCTGGGTCAAGCCACACCCCAGCGCTCTTTGTTCGGCAGCCCCGTCCCGCTTGGGCGGGGCTGCTCCGGGCAAACACGGGAGCAAAACGGATGCAAATTGGAATTGCTGTTTCGATTACGACGCGCATTGTTCGACGAATTTTTCCAACTGCCCTCGTCGCTTGTGGCTTAGGGCTCACTGCGGCGTGGGTGCTCTATCTTGGATACGGGATTCTTCAGCTTTTGGATCGTGTCGTTTAGCCCTAGCTACAATGCCTTTTCCGACCAAAGATGGTGTCTTGAGGCAAAACGACCATAGTTGGCAGCGTTAATCACACCATCGCTTAGTCGCCTCAGGACGGAAGCGAGCAAGGTGCATCGCAGACGAAAAAGGGGTACAATAAAAACATAGCTAACTGGGTTCGGAGCACATCGGCATGTGTAGGAGTAGCAGGTGGGCAAGATCCAGGATCCGGATATTCCAGAAGTACTTTATATAGAACTTCGTAGTGCGGTTGATGACTTGGAAAAGTCGGTACAAGTCGCCGCAACGCACATTAAACTACGAGCCAAGTGCTCAGCCGCAATAGAAGACGCGGCAAAAGCTGAAAAAATTGCAGCGATATTTCGTACTGCCGCGGTTTCGTCAAATGCGACGACTTGACCAGCCAGACGTGTCGCTGGCTCCTGAAACCCAAAGTAATTGTATTGGAGACATAATCGCTCTCGACGCGATAGACGCAATCTATTCCGCCTGCACCTGGCTGAGTGACGCCCAGAGCTTACCGCGCAAGCCAAAAGCTTCTCGTCGTGAAGAAAGCAAAATCGCCAAACGGATTGTTGAGGCGCAAGAACGCCTTCGCGATCAAGGCAAAGACACTCATTAATTTGAATCGCCTTGGCCGCCGCAGTTTATGATTGACGAGGCGGCCAATACGTCAGAACCGAGCCAGCGCAGACCAGCACCAGGCCAACTTCGGATTCGATATTGGTCAAATAATCGGCAATCCACCATGGTGTATGCGCGTGCCAATCGAAAATCGACGGATGGCCGGTGACAAAATAGCCGTAAATCCACAGGGCCGTTCCGGCCAACATCACGGCCCATCCGGCGATGGCAATTTTACTCACGCATTTGATCTTTGCCTTCTGCAAAGCTCCCCAGCCAGACAATTCATAGCGGCTTAGCTACTCCCTGTTTGTTGTCAGAGAAAACTTTATTCCACGCGTCGTTCGAAAGCTGCGCTTTATACACCATCCAACATTTTCGTATTTCGGCCGCCTCGTCCTTGGTTTGCAAATTACACCTGGTGCTGAGCCATCGCTTTGCGTCTGGCACAAACCCTCCAATGTCGGAATCAAACTCACTCTGCGATATCCAACGCACTTCGTTTGGCGGAACGCTATACATTAAGTCGACGTACTTGTCCGGGACATTCATGGCTTCGAGATATTTTTTGACAAACCCGCGAACCCGCCACGCCAAATTCGTGGCCTGGTCGACGTCAAGTTTGTTGGCCTCGCTCCCTGATTGTATCGGACGATGAATCCCCAGCCGCCCTATCGAGCCGAGATTTCGGTACACGCCAGAAACATAGATAAAAAAACAAGCGCTCGAACATTGGTAATTGATTCTCGGGTTCACGAGATTATTCGGCGCAATGACTGGTTGACTAAACCTCCGAGCGTCTGTTGGCGGCCCTGAAGGTGCCTCCGTACTCAATCGAAGAGCGCGAATGAGGCGTCCGATCTTGGTTGCTTCAACAAGGTCGCCACCCGGGGAAGCGGCAAACACTCCGCCGTTAATCTTCTCGAAATTGGCTTTGTTTCCAAGGAAGCTGCGAACCTTGTCGAAATCGCCCGCTTGTATTTTACCCTCTAGAACGAGGACCCCTCGAAAGACCTTCACGTCCTCAAGAGCGCCCGCTGAGCTCACGCCGAGCATTAATGCCAGCGTTAAGGTGGCGAAAGTAAAGATTGGGCGGGCTATTAAGCTTGTCATCAGGGTTTTTGGGCAGCGCTGACCTTTATGCGGTTTAATACTATGGTTTGATCCTGCTGCCTACTTGGGCACGAGCGCCCCTGCCCTTCGCTTGCAGGCAACACGACATTGGCGACGTCAGGACCGATCAATGAGGCGTGCTGTCTTTCTCATGTTGTTGGTGGCATTGGGGGGCTGCTCGTCCGGCAAAGCGCAAGACGTGGCTACGTGTCGGGCAGAGGCCGATCGATTTTATCAGGCCTATCGCGACGACGATGTGGCCAATCCGAGGGGTCGCTACATTGTCGAGTGCATGGAATCCAAGGGTTACGAATTTGATATTTCGTCAGTGGCCTGCGACAGTCGGCGCGCCTTGCTGACCCAAAAGAGCTGTTATGTCTCTACGAGCTGGATCGGTCGTCTTATTGATCTATTTCGAACAGAATAAATAACTGCCTTGGATACCCGTCTGCTCATAGAGATCACTTATGTCAAATCGTGAGAGGATTGCTTACACCCTCACCTTTGTCGTCCTGATTGGATTTCTCGCCGGCTGGAAAATCTTCTCTGCCCGGGAAAGCCCAGAGTTCCTCGCACAACTTAAAAACATTCGTGAAATCACGGCGGCCAATGTGTCCGCGCCGGCCGTGTCCGAAAATCCTGACGACTCCCTCAGAATTTACGGCGTCCATGTCGTTCATACTCCCCCATTCAAAGATCCCTTCATTGGCTATGGGATCTATCTTGGCCAAGGCCTGGTCCTGACAGCCTCCCATGTGGTCGGGCGCGTACCCGGCTATTCAAACCCCCGCGTGATCATTGGCGGTGAAGATCTGCCGGCGAAGGTGCTCAAACAGGGCGCGCCTGAGCACACTGACCTGGCATTGCTTTCAGTCGACCAGACGCTACTTCCCATCAGCCTGCAATTGCGGCGCGCTCCGCTGTGCAAATTTCCGCTGCAGGTCGGTATGCACGTCGTTATTGTTTATCCGGAGCGAACAGTTCGCTCACAAATCATTTCGCCGCTGCTGATCCCAAAAGAATATCGCTCGAAGTTTCCGACACTCATCAATGAATCTCAGGGGTCTGGCTCGGGCGTTTTCAGCGCTGACAAAAAATGCCTCATCGGCATCATGAGTGCCAGGGTAACAAAGTTTGCCTACCAAGGCGCGAAGGGCGCCATGACGATGAGAGAGAATGGGTATGCCGGATATTTTGTGCCGGCGTCGAAGGGATCAACATTTCTCCAGCCCAAACACTGACTGAAAATTTCGACAACCAATAACCGTCGGGCGCTACGTTTTGCCAAAGCGCGCGCATCCCGGCTATTGGCCCTTAGCGAAGATTTGTTGTGCAACGTCCAATGTCTGCATTCGTGTGCAAAGCGGACATTGCTATCGAATCGCAATTTGTCCGCGAGTGACCCAAAGCAGACATGGCTCGGACCTCCGGTAACAGCTTAGGGGGTATTCGTGTCATTTGTGCCACAAAGTGTCGAAATCTGTGGGCCTTTGTTTGGCTCAACGATTTACATATGCTGGATGTATAGTAATAATATAGGCAACAGACTATCAGCGTCTGTGTGGCACAATGTTTTGGAGGACAGTAATGCAACGAGCACTCGTTGATTTTGCTTGCTGCGGCGACAATTGGTTTGGCTGCAAGTCAAGCATCGGCAGCTGACCTCCCGAGGAAGGCTCCCGCCTACATACCGCCCCCGCCGCCCCGGTGGCTACGTGGACCGGCTGCTACTTCGGCGGCAATATCGGCGGCGCGTTTGGCGACGCGAGTTTAAGTGGCCCGGGCGGAACGGTCTCTACGGACGGTTCGGGCTTTGCCGGCGGCGGCCAGATCGGTTGCGATTACCAATTCAGCGGCGGATGGGTGGTCGGCATCCGCAATATGTTCGATGGCACAAGCAACAAAAGGAGCGGAACAATCGCTGGTGGTCCGCTCGCAGGTGACGTCGTCAACTTCAATAATCAATGGTTCGACACGTTGACCGCCCGCCTGGGGTATGCGTTTCAACCTGCCTGGTTGCTGTACCTCCAGGGCGGCGGTGCCTGGGGTCATACAAGCACGAACATCACCGCCGGTGGCGTTCAAATCGGCCAGACCTCCAACACCGGATCAGGCTGGACGATTGGTGGTGGCGTTGAATGGATGTTCGCGCCGCACTGGTCCGCATTCCTCGAAGGCAACTACATGGACTTCGGATCGCGCGACGGGACCGCATTCACTCCGGGCACGTCCTGTGCAGCCGGGTGCGCTTTCAGCGCCAAGGCAACCGAGACGACTGTCCTGATTGGTGTGAACTACCGATTCTACTAAGCGACTGTCGGAGCTGCGCTCCATCGCACAGCTGATAATATTCAAAACCCCGGGCAATTCGCCCGGGGTTTTTTGTCGCGGAGGGTCGTGCTGGCTGACGGCCCGAACGCATTAATCGAAAACCGGTCCATTCACGATCATAGGCGGTTCGCTAAGTGCCAAGAGCGGGCGCTTCGCCCACCGTCATGGTTAATGCCCTCATCTCGCCTATCTGCGCTGAAGTAGTCATTGCCCGGCTAATTTGATAAGCTTGAGCCGTTGCATTGGTCACAAGTTGAGCGCCATGAGCCACGATGAAATATTGCCGGTGAGCGTCGTTGCGTTCAGAGCCGAAAGTTACTCACCAGATGGCAACGTAATAATTTCGTTACGTACGGCATTTTCCAAAGCGGAGCGAAGGTATTCGGTGCCGCTTGAATGCTTCCACGATCTGATTGTCGATCTGCAGCGGCTGAATGCCAGCAAGACAGCCGAGCCATTAATTCAGCCGGAAGCAACTTCTGTAGCTGCTGAGTAGCATCCGCTCCGGTCAACAATGCCAATAAACTTATTAGGCAATTTGTTTTCGCTTCTTGCGCCAGCCGAGCAGATCCAACGAGCCGAGCGTGGTTAGTGAGTGAAGGCGGACAAATTCATTTAGACTGTTACTTGCTCGCCGACGCCACTCGCTGGCCAACAGCACCACGCAAATTCCGCCCATTTCTAATATCCAATTCCACCGAGCGCCCAAAACAGTATTTCCGATAAAGCGATCAACATGATGGAATGACGCGGCACGAATGAGCACAAATCCGATAACTACCGTTGTGCCCGCCAAAGCGAGCCACGTCGGAAAGGACGAATTAGATGTCCAGACCAGCAATGTTGCAAAAATCAACACGCAGGCGATTGCTACGAACACGATAAAAACCGCTTGGACGATCTGGCGCTGGCCGTACCAGCCTTGCGCGTACGCGAACACGCGGCCCAGTTCGGTAAGCGCTGATTGAAGATCAAGCTGCTTATTTATTCCGAGAAAGAGGAATAGAATTGTAACGGCGGCCCACAGTCGCCGTTCTTTTGTTTTGACGTGACGTGACGTTATCCAGCAACTGACCGTGGTCAGAAAATAAAGCGCAACCGTAATCCAGCCGCCAATCGTTGGATCGCCAATGCCGGGCGTCCAATTAAAATGACGCAATTTGCTACCTTTCACTGTCGGCTTACGAGCAACTAGCAACCTTCCGCTTCCCGCGCCAGCCGAGCAGACCAAACGTCCGGTGGTTGAACGGGATTGCGGCTATGTCGCCGCAAGCTTTTTCGGGCGCGGCCCTTCCTAATTTGCCGATTCCGAAAAACTCCTTTCTTCAGCCGTCTCTGCTTGCTTTGCCATGCGATCACAATGGTCAGCGAGCTTAAGCATTTGTGCGCGTGCGGTTGGATCTTGGAACGATTGAGCCTTCGTCAAGAACTCTT
This sequence comes from uncultured Alphaproteobacteria bacterium, assembly GCA_963817815.1. Lineage (GTDB taxonomy): Bacteria > Pseudomonadota > Alphaproteobacteria > Rhizobiales > Xanthobacteraceae > Pseudolabrys. Next base: position 142,377 of record CAWFPY010000003.1, read on the forward strand.
CCGCTAACACGCGATATCTGCGACTGGTAGCCAGTGGTCTGCGGTCAGACATTTTTATTCACCACACAACGATAGAACCATTTGGGAAATATATCACTGCCACAATCGGTTCGCCATGTCCGGTTTACCCCCGAAAGCAGACGTGTGCAGTGCAACTACGCATGTCCGCTAAGTGCCAAAAGCGGACATTGCTTAGTTGGTCCGCAGTGCACTGAGGCCTAGCCGTGAGACTTATTGATGGGCGCTGCGCTGCCGCAATTCGAGCGTCACAAGTCTTGCCAGCAACGTGGCCGGATAAAGCTGGCCAATAACGCTTTCGATGTTGCAGAGACTTCGCGCTATCGGATGCACCGGAACGATGTCGCCGTATCCTGTCGACGTCAGGGTGACGAAGCTCAAATAGAAAACCGAGTTTGCAAGGCCCGGACTGTCTTCGAACGTTATTCCCTTGAAAGCATCGGGAAGTAACAAGCCAACAAATATGAACAGCGTCCCGAACGCGACAGCGATAAGCAGGTACAACAGGATCGCGCCGACAATTCGATGATAGGTGACGCGGCCTCGTCTGAATACAGCTTGAGCAACGACCACTCCGACCGTAATCGCAATGGCGAGCCAAGCGCCAGCCAATCCATAGAGATTATACGGCCATGGAGGGAAATACAGACGCAACACGAAGATGACGACGTTAGCGCCAAAGCAGATCGCCATCACGGCCAGGGCCGCGGGGTTCTCCGAGATGACGATCATACCGCCTATGACGGCTAACAAGGCGACAATTGCAAAGCCTTGAAATAGATAAATACCCACCGCCTGAAGGGGGGCAAATACAAACATCGCGAGGCCGAGCAGCACGGCCAGCAGCGTTAGCAACTGATCGGTATGTTTTTGCCGTAACCGGCGTATTCCGCGTATGGCGTCCACGACTGCCTTCGGCGTCCCGAATTTGCGTACCGAAGGTATTGTCCTAGACAGCCCTTAATATTTTGCTGCTGTCCTCTGCGCGGGGGCTGGAATATCCGGCTTTGGGTCAAAAGCGGAAATTCTGCGACGCAGGACCCATGTCCGCTCTGTGCCAGAAGCGGACAACTTAGGCCTAGGCTCTCCACGTTCAAGTGAACCCGCCGTCATCCGAGGATCGCTGTTAGTGAATACTCATCATAGCGTCGTGCGAATACGTTGCGACGCGATGTTCGCGCGGCGCGCTTGTATGCTTACTTGCAGACTGTCGCTGCTTGGTTAGCTGTGTATTTTGCTGCTTAGGCGCGCTTGTTTCCTGTGCGTAGGCGGTACTGGATGTTTGCGTGGCCGAACTCTCCTTTTCGGCCGCAAAATTGGAAGTCGTCACGAAAGGTTCCACCTCTGGTCGCGGTTCGACTTTGGGCAGCCCTACTAACTGCGACGTTTTAATTGGTGAACCAACATCTGGGAGTTCGCAACTAGACAACATTAAAAGCGCGTGAAGCGCCGTTCCTGCAATCACAAAGTAGGTCAAAATCGGCATTGGCATTGGGAACTCAAAGGCGAACAAGTCCGCTTTGCCCCAGCGACTGTTGGAATGCTCGCTAATTGCCAATAACGGGCATTTCGCAGCGACGCGTCCTTATTATTTTTGTCCAGTTGTGGTTGGTATCGTCGGGCTTGGAGCTGTCGTGGTTGGTGAATTCTTATAGCGCCGGTCCTGACGTCGATCACGTCGATTCGCGCCAGCAACGCTCACGGCTGAGGCTGGATTTCCAACGCGGGCCTCGGCATCCGTTGCGATGAGAATCGTCGCCGGCACCGCAAGGCTCAACGCGGCCGCCGAGCCCAGAAAGGTAAAGGCCCTTCGACGTGAGGTAAGTTTCAAATTAAATCTTTCACTCATGGCGATCTTCTGCTCGTTGGGCTGTTTGACGCAACTCTTCACGCAACTAGTGCTAAAACGTGGCACCGTCTTTCAGCAGTGTTGCCAAAACCGAAAATCCAAGCGCCATCGCAATTGTCAGGGTCCAAATGGTCATCCACATCGGCCCACCTCGCTGGATAGCCCAGCGCATTTTTTGGCTCAAAAATACTGATCGTGCGTATCGCTGAGCTACACCAAGGTATAAACGCAAAATTGTTTTAGCGGGTCTCACGCTCTCAATCGTACGCGAGCAATGTCCGCTTTACCCCCAATAGGGGACATGTGCGGCGCAAAACATCATGCCCGCTAAGTGCCAAAAGCAGACGTAATGCGAGGCATCCTGCGGATAAAAACCCGGACATTGCTCAGGGTTGATTTCATAGAGAGCCGATAACTTAGGCAGCACCGTCGCTCATTTTTTGGTTTGTGCTGCCGCAAGGCTGACCGAGACCGATAACTCGCCATTCAATCTTTTTAAACCACCATGATCTATCATTCGTGTACTGTCACTTTCTGGTAATAGCGTACGCCTACGAGAGCCCCGCGCCCCCGCCGGGGCTCTTCGTTTTGGTGTATGGCCAACACTACTTCGGGCGGGGCGGAAGCCATTTCCGTTTTACCGCCGAAAGCGGATTTTGCAGGCGCCGACCAGATGTCCGCTAAGTGCCAATTGTGGACATTCGTATTGAATTGGTTCGTGATGATTTTTATAAGCTCCGACGATGGACGAATGTGACTTCGTCGCTTTCACGCGCTTCGGCAACCCGCGATGGCCATGGAAGTGAAGGCAAATGCTTTGAACCTGCATTGCCAAAGGCGCGACTAATAGTCAGCAACCATTTCGAAGCCTGCTGCCATGAGGCCACGTCGTCTACCAGTAATCCCAACTCTAGTTGCGTCTTATCGCGACTGGGGTCGCATTGTGATTGCCATGCGCGCGATTACTTTGAGCGCCGTCCTCATACTTATCGCGATCTCCGTCGGCGCAGAGTTTGTCCCACGGTGGATATGGGAGCATGAACTTTCCGGCTTTGCGTTGGGTATCGTCCAGAACGCGATATGGGCATTCTTGCTCGCGCCCTTCATTGTTGCGCTGCATCGCTTCGTGATACTCGGTGAGATCATGCCGGCGTATACGCTTCCGATCGGCGAACCGGGCTTTCGTATTTTTTTCGGCTGGCTGTTTGCGCTGAAGGTTTTCGTCACGCTACCTATTGACCTCCTTGGCGCGCTTCAAGCGTTTAACTGGTCGCTGCGGGCGAGCACAATTGTCTTCGTAGTCGCAGTCGCCACAGTAGCTTTCGTGGCACTACGACTGTCGATTCTACTACCTGCATGTGCCGTCCAAGCGCCTGGTGCGACGCCTTCGCGGGCGCTAGCTGATACAAGTGGCACGGCATTGCAACTCTTTGCACTCTTTTTCCTGGCGCTGCTGCCATGGATTATCGCCGATTTTGGCGCTGTCTTCTTGCTTGGACCAGGGGCACGGATCATCGGTACGCCGCTCGCAATGATCTCCTTGGTGATGGGGGGCATCCTGCAAACGATCACGCTCTCGCTTACGGCAGTGGTTGCGTCCTACGCTTTTATGGCGCTCGCCGCGCACGTTAAGCAGACGACAGAATCGTAACAGCAAATACCCAGGCTCTCGCCAACTGTTGGGGATGTAACAATTGGGGCATTTGCTACCAATCCATTCAGCGTTCAGGTCAATCAATGTCCGCCTTGGGTCAAAAGCAGACATGTGCAGTGCGGTAGTCGGGGTCTGCTTTACCCCCGAAAGCGGACATGGGCGGACGCGTCCGAGATGACCGCAAGGGTCCCTCACCCGCTATTATTCGCGCTTCGTGGGCAGATTTGTGGGTACCAGGAATTTGTTTGATTGGTTGCAAGCCAGATCAATGTCTTGGCTCTACAATTAGAAAGAGGCTGTCTCCGATTAGCTTCTTCGGAAGGTGGCGGAGGGAGTGTAAATGCAAACAAAATTCTCTAGCTGCAGTTTGAGCTTCCTCAGCGAGCCTGATCAAGTTCGTTTTTAGAAAAAGATAGAACCGGCTCCAGCCTGTTTTTCATTTGGGCGGCCAGAATTTGCACGAATGGTTCTATGCAAGCGGAGCCATGCTGACCCGGCAGAAAATCGACCGAAAAGCGGCCGCCTAAAATCTCATCGTGCCTGCCAAAACCCCCGCTCCTTTTTGGATTGATCGGGCTGTCCTCGGAGTAAAAAAACGCCACATTGCCATCAAACGGCAGCGGCCGAGCTGCTTCGATCAACGCCAACAGCGGAATGCTATGTCCTTTGTTTCTCAATTGTCTCGCGACTGCATGGGCGATTGTGCAGCCTTGGCAAACTCCCGCTACTACCAATTTTCCGCTTGGTTTTATTTGGTCAATCTCATCTACATAATGAGAAGCAAGCCGCTCGACGTTGGAGTCGCTGTAGTCCATTACCAGATAACCGGACCGCATGGCGTGCACCCGGAAACCTTTGCCGAGATGACGGGACAAGGCGACATACTCTTCTTCCACTTGCAAGCAGACAAACAGGTCAACCACCGCATTTCTGTCACCGAGGAAATTAATTAAGCCGTCTACAGACAGTCGCTTGCCCGGCCATCCGCTGGTCATTTCACGCAACTGATTATAAATTCGTGTGGATCGAAATCCTTCGCGATTTGGCACCCCAAAGAGTTCGCCAAATTGCAAACGAGTTCATCCCTGTTTTTTCACGAAGGTGCGCAGCTGCCTGTAAAGACGGCTGCGCAATGGGACCTTTGACTCTGTCCAGACCAGGTCGGCCAATTGTACTGCCATCCGACCAACCGTCGAGATACGGCCGAAGTACCCGGGCGGGATTGATACCTTAAAACGCTGCTCGATCTCCAGGACCAGCATCAGACTTTTCAGGGAATCTCCGCCGAGCTGAGCGAACTGGTCGTACATGCCGACATCATCGTTTGTCTCCAGAACGCTTTTCCAGATGTCGGCGAGTTCGGCTTCTATTTTAATGCGCGGAGGGACGTATCCGACCTTGCTGATAAGCAACTTGCGATTTTTCGTCAAAAGGGACCGGCGATCTTTTTTCCCGCTCGCCGTATGTGGAATCTCCTCGATCGGCACAAAACGCGAGGGCAACATGTAGCCCGGAAGCCATGCAGCCAACTGCTCGGTTAGCACTTTATCGTCGAACGGACGGCCCGGCTCCGGGACGACGAAGCAAATTAACTCTTGCGCCGGCGCGGCGCCATGAATGCAGACAGCCGCTTCGACGATACCCGGTGCGCGTTGCACCGAATGTTCAATTTCTTCGAGTTCAATCCTGTTTCCACGAATTTTGATTTGATTGTCGATCCTGCCGAGAAACAAAAGATTGCGGTCTGCATCGTGCTTGACGAGGTCCCCCGTTCTGTAAATTCTTCTTGCTCGCTTGTCGCCGTCATCTAGCGTTCGAAATCTCCGCTTCGTCTCTTCTTCGGAATTGAGATATCCGTCGGTAACACCGACGCCGCCAAGGCATAATTCACCGATCTCGCCCGCTGGTACCGGCTTGAGATCTTCGTCCAAAACATATGTGTCGACGTGGTTGAGCGCCTTCCCGATGGTGACTGGAACGCCGCCTTCACACAAAGCTGCCGTTGCATAGATCGTCGCTTCGGTAGGCCCGTAAGCATTAAAAAATCGGCGGCCGGGCGCCCAGGAGTCTACAAGGTCCTGGGGACAAGCCTCGCCAGCGCATATGATACACTTCAGCGCAGGTAGTGACCGGGCTCGCACGCTGCTTAGCACGGAAGGCGTAGCCGCCATGTGGGTGATGGCATTTTCATCCAGGAAACGTCCGAGTTGATCGCCAACGAGAGGCTTGGACTTTCCACAAACAACAAGCTGGCCGCCTCCACATAACGTCATCCATATCTCAGCGAGCGAAACGTCAAAACTGATCGAGGTGTTCCAAATGGTTTTTGTCGTAGTGTCGACGCCAAAAAGAGGCGCGATCTCGCGGATCAGCCGAAAGAGCGCCACGTGTCGGATTGCTACGCCTTTTGGATAGCCGGTCGATCCCGAAGTGAAACACACGTAGGCCGCATCATTTCCGCTCGGCGAAGACCCTTGTTCGCGACTCGGGTGCGGCGTCTGGCTCAGCGGCTGGCCGATCTCCTCTTGTAAATCACTGAAGCTCACGATTTTGGTCGGAGCGGACGTGAAATCTAATTTGGACGAAGTAATGAGTAGACCTGCTCCCGCTTGCGTTAGGATGTAGTTGAGGCGCTCATCAGGTAACGCCACATCGAGCGGCATATAGACCGCCCCCGCCTTCAAGATTGCCAACATAGCGATCGCAAGCTCGATTGACGGCGGGAGCCTGATCCCCACGATAACGCCGGCTGTTACGCCGCGCCGGCGCAGGACGTCAGACAATATGCTGCTTGTTTCGTCCAATTCCCGATAACTGACTGCTCTTCCCGCATGAGACAGGGCGCAGGCATCCGGGTGGCGATGGGCTTGGTCGCAGAAAAGCGCAACGACAGTCTCGTCTGTAACCTCAGCCGCCTGGGAATTTTCAGCACGATCTTGCTTAGTGCCGGGAGCGTGCCGCGAAACAAACGGTGCAGCCTTTTTGCGTGCGAGCTGCGGTGCAGCAGATCGTATGGAACCCGCACCAGCGACCAACAATAAATCACCCTCGCGAGCGACCTGCGGCGCACGCTCAACCAATTCCTCGACACTCGTCAGAAACTCGACTGAGCCGCCTCTGCGCCGCAATTCATCAAAAATAGGATTGGACTGCGCCTTCTCCAGATTGTGCTCACCGCCCGGATCAATCGCCAATAGCATGACGTAATCACAACGGAGCAGAACATCCGCGAATTCTCTATAAAGCCGCCGCGTTCGCGTAAAGAGTTGCGGCTGAAATGCAACAACCAGACGTCCGGCCTTGCTGCCCAGTACCGATCGTGCCGTCTCAACAGCCGCGGCAAGCTCGGCCGGATGGTGGGCGTAATCGTCTACGATGTGAACACCATTGATGACGCCGTAGTCTTCCCACCGCCGCGAGACGCCGGTAAAGGCGGCAAGGCCTTCTGCGATACACTCGAACGGGATGTTCAGGGCTTGGCACGCCGCTATGCATGCGAGGGCATTTTGAATGACGTGTTGCCCAGGTAACCGAAGGGTAATATTCCCCGCAGGTCTGCCGTGAATCGAAACTCCAAATCGAAAATTGCCACCGCTTTTTTCTAGCTGAATTGGATGGACATCGTTTTCATTGCTGATACCGAACGTTATGACCGGCGTGTCCAGCGATGCTAATATGCGCCGTACGCCTGCATCGTCACCATTCACGATCACACGACCCTCTGGACTGGCACGCCGCGCGAAGTCCAGAAAGGCTTTGTCGATAAATTCCTGAGAGCCGTAGTGTTCGAGATGTTCGTTATCGATATTGGTGATAACAGCGATGCGCGGATAATAGTGAGCCAGGTTTTGGAAGGCTTCACACGCCTCCGCGACGAAATGTTCGCCGCGTCCAATGCGCGCACGAACATTTTCGAGGCTTGGCACGGAAGCACCGATCACGAAACTCGGTTCAGAGCCAGCCACATCCAATACTTTGGCAATCATGCTGGATGTGGTGGATTTGCCATGCGATCCCGCAACAAAAATTCCAATTTTGGACCCAACGAGACGATCGAGCGCCTCGGCGCGCCTTATGATCGGAATACCTTGGCGTTGCGCCTCTTCCAGCTCCGGGTTGTACGTGGAGATCGCATCACTCGCGAGAATCACCTCCGCTCCCGCAAGATTTCCTCCCGAATGATCGTGAAAAATAGTCGCGCCAAGCGAGCTCAGAAGATCCGTTTCCGCGTTCCGCTGCAGATCAGTGCCGGAAACTTTATGACCCGATTCCAGCAAGCAACGCGCAAGCCCGCTCATGCCGGCGCCACCTATGCCGACGAGATGGACTCGTTGTGGCAAGCCACCAGACTCACGCATCAGAAATCTCCGATGTGGCCTTCCAATGCGTAAGTGCCAATTGCACGAAGCTCCGCAAATACATAACGGCGACCATGTTCTGATTGCCACCATGTTTCAGCCGGTGGATCATCGGGAGCATTCGATGGCAGCATCAGATACTGAAGATGCACCGGCCAATGCTTTCGCGCGGTCATTAGTGCGCGTCGCATATGAAAAGGCTTAGCGGCAATGGCAACGCGCCTGATGTTCTCCCAACCGAGCGCACGTTCGATAATCGGTTTCACAAACAGAAAATTTTCTAATGTATTTTTGGCTTTTCGCTCGAGCATAATGGAGTCTTCAGGAACGCCCTTTTCTACAGCGTAAGCCTTGTATGTGTCCGCCTCAGGCTTTTGCCACCGCCGCGGTCCATGGCCGGAAATGAGAATTTTTGGCGTGAGCCCATTCAAAAAAAGTTCCACCGCAGGAACCATGCTAGAGATCGAAGGGCTTCCCAGAACGAAACATAAATCGACTGGCGCAGGTTCATCTTTAAGGAACAGAAATTTTGTAATGGCCTCTCGCGTTTCCAGGATTGGCGGATTTTCGTTCAATGATGCCGGCATTGGGACGCGTTTCGTATCAATTGAATGGTATGCGCGATTGGTAAAGTTGATAAAAGCATGAAGAAATTGCCCGTGAAATAGGGCGCTTTTTGGAATTTGCAGATATAGTAACTATGCAAGGATGGAGCGATGGCGCCGGCCTATCCTTTGGTCATGTCCGCTTTACCCCCGAAAGCGGACATGTGCAGTGCAATAGTCCATGTCTGCTAAGTGCCAATAGCGGACTTCCTCCTATTCACGATAAGATAGTTTGTGACAGGAGCGCATGATATGGGGCGGATATTCCTGCTAACCCTCACTGCGGGTCTCTTGATCGGAGCGTTTCCCGCGCTCGCCGAAAAGCAATACAAAATGTCGTGCTACGAGTGGTGCGCGAAAAACAAATGTACTTACGGCCGAACGGCAAGATGGGACCTTGTCTGCAACTCTAACTGCGAGTCGAGGTGCAATATCGATGCGTGCCGACGGTACGTGGAAAAATTGGAAGAAGAAATGATTGTTGATGTCCGCTTTGGGTCAAAAGCAGACATGTGCAGCGCAAAATGGCATGTCCGCTAAGTGCCAATAGCGGCGAGCAATCAATACAGGCTATTTCTTTTCGCAGGAGGATATGAAGGATTTTCGCTCGTGGGGCGCAATCTTTTCGGTTACCGCTCGTCTTCTGCACGCCTCCCTCTTTTCCTTCTCCTTCGACCGTTTCTCTGCAGCCGCCTTTTCCTGCGCGCGGAGCTTGGCTGCAGGATTTGCCGCAGGTCCAATTGGGAAAGTTTGGTTTTGCGCGATAGCAGCAAGCGGCCACACGGCCGCCGCGCCGCCGAGAAGCCTGAAAAACGCGCGCCGTCTCATGCAGCCCCCAAGCCCAAGACAAGGCATCGTACCGCCTTAAACCAGCTTACTGAAGGGGTCGTTCAAAGGGTTGCGATGTCCGCTCTTATCCCGAAAGCGGACATGTGCAGTGCACAACGTCATGTCCGCTAAGTGCCAGAAGCGGACATGCATTCGGAAATTATGCAGCGTTAATGACGAATCGCCGCGTCGAATGTTAGCCTTGCCTCAATGTGGCAACGAATAAGCGGCGTGATCTTTCTGATTATTGCGGGAGCAATAGTGCTTTCCGCCATTTCAATCGCTGTCCAGGCACTGGCGAGCTAAATTGCCTTGATCTAACAAAAAACTCGTCAGCGGCAGCGCATTGACGTTGGCGGTTGTTGGGTCCAGTCATCGGGAATGTCGAGTGCCGCCATGCTCAGTCCAGCACCTGCACGTCGGCTCTGAGCACCCTTTCCAAAATGATTTCGTTTTCTCCCCGCCTCATCACCTCGCGGGCGATATCTTCGGTCACATCACGCGCCCAGCCCTCGACGGTGTTGAAGGCCACCACGCTCAGCGGACAGGAATATTCTCCGGTAAGAATATTTTCGATGACGGTCGCTTCGTCCGCTTTGGCTGCATCGGTTTCGACATAGGCTCGCCCCAGCGACCCATAGTCGTTCAGCACAATATAAACGGTGACATCCGGCCCACGCGGGGCGAGCGGAATTCTTGTACGAATGACGCAACACTCCTCATTGCGACTCAATGCCTGACCCGCTGCGGTGTTCCCGGTCGGAACGGTCATCTCAATTCGGCGTTATCGGAAACCAAACCGAGGCCATCCGCGCCATGTCAAAAGTCGATGACAGTCCGCCCGTTGACAATGTCGTTCTTGTGAAAGAAACGACGGCGGACGCGGGCGCCCCTGGCTTTAACGCGCCCTATGGCCCGTTACTGGTTACTCTGGCATTGGCCGGGCTCTTCGCCATCGGCTACTTTATTTTCGGGTGATGCTCGGACCTTTTTACGCTCTGCAAATTTTGCCAACTGCCACCAGCGCTCAGCGGCACTTTTCAATAAACGCCGGGCTTCCGGGTCGCGGGCGTCATCCGCCGCCTGTTGCGCTCGCTCAGCTTGTCTTAGGTACGCGTCCATGGGTTGCACATTAAACAACGCTGGTGAGGTCAAAAGGTCCCGCCCATAACTCGCGTTGCCGCTGGCGCCTTCGGATTCTTGACCTTGACCCACAACTTCGATGGCCCTGACCGATAAAAAGACGCGCGCCGCTTCGACACGATGCCCTCAAGCCCAAGCTGGCACACGGCCTCAAACATTTTGTCGCCATGCCCTTCGGCGTGTTCCACGTACTGGATTCCACCGCGCGAGCGGATAAGTAGCTTCGCCAAAGCGTTCTTGCGATCGATCAGGGGGCGCTTCCGCAGGTCGTCGCCGTTGAGCGCCAACAGGTCGAACGCGCAGGCGACGGCAAGTTTGTCGGCGGTGCGGCTGTGCAGGGTGTCGAATTCCGACACGCCATTTTCATCTAAATAGACGACTTCTGCATCCAAAACGCGCACCCTTGATGCGTGCCGCTTCCTCAACAATGCGCGGATAGCGGTCGGTCCAGTTGTGGCCGTTCATCGTGAATAGGCGCGCGCGACCGTCGCGCACATGGATTTGCAGGCGGTAGCCGTCATGTTTGAGTTCATGCACCCAACCCGGACCAGCTGGCGGACGTTTGGCAACGACAGGGCGACAAGGATGAATGAAGCCTAGAGGGCCGTGGGGTTTGGAATTACGCGACATGAGGGCGATATAAATAGCCCGGTCTTAAGCCTCAAGTTTAACTTAAGGCGCCTCAACTGGAACTTCAGGTTCCAACGGGCGTTTACAGGACAGTGTGTTCGCCCCTTCTTTCCCCCTTACCCCCGATGGGGCGACACATGCTGGACTGGGCCGCCCACGAAATCGTGCGCGGCCCATTTTTTTCAGCACCGCCTGGAAACAAAATTTATCGCGTCGGTGTTGGGATAAGGGTTCTTTACTAGAGGGGAACCCTGGACGGCAGGCGTGCGCGTGAAGCCACAACACGCAGCGGCTGCCGTCTTTATATGAACTGCTCGTTACAAATTATTCATAGCGCTTGAGTGCCGGTGGCAAGTCCAGTATCCCCGCGCCTTCGCAGCGCATCATACTTCGTTAGCTGCCAAGGCGCATGCAGTCGCCGATGAAGCTTCCGAGCGGCACCTGCAGCGCAAGCCATAAAAGCAGGATCACAAAAATAAATGCGGCGTGCATCGGACTGTTCCTTGCAGCCCCTGTCCCGGTATTCTTATGAGGTAAACCCGCAGAAGCCGTTGCAGTTTCCTTGTCGGCGGGGCGCTGCGATCACACCGCAGTTATTGCGATCGCCGCGTAACTTTTCTTTGCCTACGCCAGGCGCAAAAAAAGGCCGCCCCCGGAAGGCGGCCCTTACTGGACCAAGCGACAGGTGTGGCGTTCACTGCAGCCCGGTCCAATTACAACAGGGAAGCCGCTACTGCGTGAGCCAGTCCATATCCGAAAAGGCCAATCCAAGCCGCTGTGAGGCTGAGCCCGACAGCGATCATTACCGGAGGCCAAATTTGTTGGAAAAATTTCCGCATAAGCGCAGCGGTATTACTCGAACGCCACGACCTGATCCTATAAGCGCCTAAATACCTTTGCCTAGTAAATTTGACATATCAAATCTCTTTGCAGCCTGCGAAAATCGAATATTTTCTTCGGACAACAAAGTTCCGGCTGCATGGCAGCCCCGTTAAAAAGTTACGCCGATCGCCATCGTATGGGCGAAGTCGCGCAAAAAAATACTCTTGATCATCTTCCCCAGGTCCGGGCCGTCACAAAGCCCTCAGACCCAGAAGATGGTTGAAGGCCGCGCTCTGGTGGCAAGGGTGCGGCCACTTTTTTAAGAACAGCGGCAAACAGAAAAGGCCGCCCCCGGAAGGCGGCCTTCACTGGACCAGGCCACAGGTGTGGCGTTAACTGAGCCCAGTCCAATTATGAAAACAGGGACGCCGCTATTGCGTGGGCCAGCCCGTACCCGAAAAGGCCAATCCAAACCGCTGTGAGGCTAAGCCCGACAGCGATCATTACCGGAGGCCATATCTTTTGGAGAAAGTTCCGCATAACCGGAGGCCTCTCCTACGCACAACCGAGACCAAGGGACGAGCACGGCACCCGTTAATGTAGGATCACACAACTTGCGAGTTCCCAATGTGACCCCGGTCACACGATTTGCGATTGGTAGTTCGCTACCGGAACAAAGCGGCTGATTAGGCGGCTTGCTTCCGTTTCCTGCGCCAGCCGCACAATTCCAATGTTACCTCAGGCTTGGCGACCGACTCAGTCATACTCGCCAACGGCGATGGCGCTGGTTTTCTGCCCCCAAATGAGTCCGCATTCTCGGCAGCTTGCGGGCCCGTCCCCGCGTCATCGCCACCATTTTACCGTCTGATCAACTCTGGTTAACCCCAACTCGCGAACGGTGTCGCGGTGTTGTTTTCAATGGCCGTCCGCGCGCGTTAGATCGCAAGCACTACACGACACTGCTCGACTTTCCGCGCCGTGGTGGATCGGCCCCCCACACCCGATTCCAACTACGGCGCGGAACTTTCTGGGGACGGGGGCGGGCCGCGTTCTTCGTGGCAAGGGGCGCGGCCCACTAAAAATGTCGACTCAAACCGCGAAGCAAAAACTGTCGCTCTAGGACAGAAACGTTAGCCCAACAAAAAACCCCCGGGCGTTTCAGCGTTTCGCCCGAGGGTTTCCCGGCCACAAAACTAAATTAAGTTAGCCGACTTGCTTCCGCTTCCTACGCCACCCGAGCAGGCCCAACGCGCCAAGACCGGTGGCGAATAGATGTCCCGCCGAAACCCAACCGTGTCGGGGTTTAGCAAAAGTGGATCAAGCCGCCCGGTCGCGGCGGCAGTGGCTACAATTTGCAGATCGCCCCCCTGGCCCCCGATGTCCGCTTTACCCCCAATACCGGACATGTGCAGCGCAAACACTGATGTCCGCTAAGTGCCAGAAGCGGACATTCCTGCATCCAACCGAGCCTGCATCCAACCGGGCGGTCCGGCGGGCATAATGCCGGGCTGAGGCCCTGAGCAACGGGTCTCACAATGGTCGCCGTCGGCGCTGCCCAGGTGATCATCGCGATAGCGCTCGGCGGATGATGTAACACCGCGTAGGTACAATTATCGCAGGGCACCCACGGCGGGCCTTTTTTTCTCGGGTGGCTCGATGGAAAAAGTAACGTAGGCAGTCCACCCTTCGAGCCGGTTTCTGGCGTCGAACTCGTAATAGGCCCTCAAGTTCAGGTAACCCTGCCAGTCGGACACCGGAAAAAAGAAACCGATCTGTGGCCCCACACCCGCAACCCGCGACTTGAAATCGCCGAGACGAGCGCCAGCGCCGCTGTCGCCGCTGATCTGGTTATAAAAATAGCCAACCGCGCCAATGTGAAATTTGTCGTTGAGATAGGGTGAGATCGCCCAATCCAGGTGAGCATCGGTGCCACTCGTATATTGTGTATATGGATTGATGAAATTGTAGGTGAGGCCAAATATGGCGGAGACCTCGATCCCCGCCTTCTCGTCCAAATAGGTATAGCCAACACCGCCATCCACTGCCCAATGGCCAAGACCAAGAGCCGCCAGCCTCGTGGGGCTGTACGCGCCGACTGGAATGCCCGTCGTTGCGTAAACCATGAAATTGTGGACGTCCCGACTCCAGATTAGCGAGGCGGTCGGAGACAGGTCGCCAAATCCAACAATTTCGTCTGATCGCGATCCCGACAATGTGGCTCCGCCGGGTCCGGTGAGCGTTGCCGACACTGTGGTCGAATTTCTTCCAAATAACAGTGTCGTTCCGATCGCTGCCTGCGCACCGAATATTTGAGTTTCGAAAGAATAGGTCGGCGTGAACATGAAATAGTCCGACGGCGATTTTATGCCGGCTTGTATACCTCCGCCACGCGCGAAACTGACGCCACCGCTGGCGTCAGCCTTGGCATGGTAATAAGTGCTTTCAAATGACAACCCGGGCTTCAAAGGAATAGCAGCATAGCTGCCATACTGGCCTGGAAGCCAGAAGCTCACGCCGGCTTCATCCGCTACGCTTCGACTGGCAAAAGGCAGCCACAAAAGCACCGTCAAAAAATACGTCGAGTACGCAAGCAATCTGTTGCGCTGCTTATCGTTACCCAATATTGAGCTGCACATTTCACAAAGCCGAACTGCTGGAATTCCGTTAATGCACGCACAGAGCAAACTAAACCAACATAACGTACCGACTCAAACGAGCGCGGAGGAAGAGGCTAAGCGGGATTCAAAGGCAAATATTTTGCGATTGGGATGTCCGCTTTGGGTCAAAAGCCGACATGTGCAGCGCACAAGCCAATGTCCGCTAAGTGCCAAAAGCGGGCATTCCAACATCAGTCTCACTCAGCTCGGTGCGTCGTCTGTTGACGCGATCGGCAACTCGATCTCAAAAATGGAGCCGTGAGAACTCGTTTCAACAAGCCGCAAATTACCGCCGTGGTCCTGAGCGACAGTTCGACAGATAGCAAGGCCCAATCCCATGCCGCTAGGTTTTGTCGTGAAAAACGGTTCAAATACTCGGTCTTGATCCTCCGCTGTTATTCCATGGCCACTATCTTGGACGGATAGCAAAACCGCCGAATTTTCTTTTAGCCTCGTAACTACTCGCACATGCCTTGAGCCGGAGGGAACAGAACTCATGGCCTCGATTGCGTTTTTGACCAAGTTCAAGACGATTTGCTGAAGTTGTATACGATCGGCCCATACCGGAGGCAGTTTACCCAGATACTCGGTTGCGACTGCTACTTGGCTCGACTCCAGATCATGTTGCAACAAACCTAGTGCCTCTCGCGCGACATCATCGAGACGAATTAAATTCCTACGATCGTCCGTCTTCCTGAAGAGAGCGCGAATACTCACGACTATTTCATCTGCGCGGTGGCTCGCCTTGACAACAGCAATTGCGGAGGTGCGTACTTCGTCGATATTAGGCGGCGTTCGTTTAAGCCAATTGAGAATGCCGCTTCCCCGCGTCGCAATTACGGCGAGCGGCTGTGCGATCTCGTGAGCGATTGCGGCTGTGGCGGCGTCCAAGCTCAAAAGGCGATTGGCGCGTTCGCGTCGTAGTAAGACTGTGGTTCGGGCAAGTCGGGCATAAAGCCAGATGGTTTCTGTAAGCAGCACGATCAGAACCGCGCTGCCGGCGATCAGCGCGTAACTCCGCGCTATGTACCAGCCGAGAGTGAAACGCACCGTCGTTAGGATTGTGGACATCGCAAGGTCTGGTAGGGTCGCAAAAAGTGTTACCGTTAGCCAGACAGCGAGCGACGTGCGTTTTCTAAAATACAACAAGACTAGCGCTGCGGCGCTGAAAATCCAGATAGTGCCCGTGAAATAACTAGTAATAGGCGCTTGGCGCATCTGATCGACAAAAAGGCTCGGTAAGTATCGCGCTCCTGAAGTGACGGCCCAGGTCAGTCCCGCTGTTAAGACGAGCGTGCATGCAACAGTGATGGCGATTGTCGCTTTGATCAATCTGCCAGGCGGATCATCGGCTCGCGTGCGATCATCCGACAACGCGTACACGGTGACGGCCAAGGGAAAGGCAATATGCCAAAGAATAAAAAAATAGGGTGCACTGTTTAGTTGATCCCCGATCAGACCCGAAGGAGAATACGCACCCGGGAATGCGAGCGTTTGTAAAAACGCGAATAGACCGCTGAAAATATAGCCGCTTGCGAGCGCCAGAAGACCCGTCGAAGGTTGGATCGAGTATAGGGAAAACAACAGAGCCGCCGTTATCAGATCTGTAAAGCACAAAACCGTTTGAAGTGCTGGCACAAACGCGTCAACGCGAGGCAACTGAACACTTGCGAACGGCGTGACGACTGTAAATACGAGGATTAGAATTAGGATGATCGCGAACGCGGCTCTACGCTCTTGTTTGCTGGCAGGCGTGGCCGAAATGACAAGTGGAAACTCGTCGAGTGAGGCGGCGGGTAATTTTTTAGGGTCGCTAATCTGCATGGGTTGCGGCGCTAAACTCCACGCGGCCGAGCATATCGGTTACGGCCTCAGAAACAACGGTTCGCACGCAGACCAATAAGACCCGCGGCACTTTGGTCTGCTTTGGCGGTCAAAGGCGGACATGCTGAGGCCCAACGAGCGAGTGCCACGGGGCAAACGGTAGCGCGTAACCTCCGCATTTATTAGCAATTTCCGATGGAATCTTTGCCGCCTGACGACTGCGAGCATATCCGTTTTGGGCCATTAGCGGGCACGGCACCAAACGTCGTCGGCTTTACCCCACGAAAGCATCGATGAGGTGGTCGTAGATCAAGCCAAACAATAATTGACTATGTGTGCCCGCCCGGGATCCGTGATTGGGCTGAAGGCTGGCTCACAGTCCAGCGGCGCGTGTCTGGGAATGGGCGTTTCGGAAATGGAATTGCCCTGGGTCGGCGCGACTATCGGCGGCAGCGGCAGCCGGTCGCTTTTATTGGTTCGATTGATTGAAATAGTGACGCCCGCAGCGTTGCCGGCGGTGACGGGGCTCGTTAACGCACTGATGCCGCCAGCAGCGAAGCCACTGAAGAGAAAAGCCGCCGCGAAATTCTTCAACCTGTTACTGAATGTGTATTGCATGCTGCGTACGTCAGGTTTTGGTTGCAGGCACTTCAATAAGAGACAGCGTTCAGTATCAACAGACCCACAAATATGGCCGTCAGCGATAAACCAAAAACTTGAACAGTCATCCGCTCGTCCATCGTCCTGTCCTCGATGACATCTTCTCGTTCAACGAATATTTGCTTGACCGATGTCTGTGTAAGCCTTTGGCTTGCCCGCCTTAATCGTTACATCGGCGGTTTCGATACGCTCTGTCGTGACACCGCTATCGAGGCGGCCGTTAAGTCCGATGGCAACCACGGCAATCGTGGCAATGAGAGAGACGACCACGATCTTGAGGTGAGTGTATTGCCCTGCAGACCAGAGTGAGCTGTCCATGGCGTATGCTTCGTTAGGGACGCGTGGTGCTTCTCAGTAAATCCCGTGCGCCAGGCCCGCGTTGGCGACCGTGCTTCTCGTCACGTGATGAATTAAGCGATCTTGGCCCGCTGCGACAGCCGGACGACCCGGATGCATCGGCAGGACGACAACTTTCGTTCCTACATTCACTCGCGCATATAGATCGATGACATCTTCATTGAGCATACGAATGCATCCACTCGACACTTGCTTGCCGATCGTGGACGGGGCATTCGTTCCGTGGATGCGGTAGACGGTGCCACCGAGATACATGGCGCGTGCGCCGAGTGGATTTCCGGGACCGCCTGCCATGAAGCGAGGCAAGTACGGCTGGCGCTGGAGCATTTCCTCTGGTGGAATCCAGTCAGGCCATTCCGCTTTGCGCTCAACCGCCTTAACGCCCGACCACGTAAATCCTTCGCGGCCCACTCCGATCCCATAGCGGATGGCTACGCCGGAGCCGAGTACATAATAGAGATAGGTGTTCGGCGTATCGATGACGATTGTGCCAGCCGGTTCGAGCATCGGATAGGCGACCACGTGGCGGTGCAGGCGTGCGGGGATGTCGACGGGCGTTTTAATGTCGTTGGCTTCCTGCGGCTCCCGTAAAGCTTGCTGGAATATGAAAGCGCTGCGGTTGAATACGCCCGCGTACCCGAGTGGTTCGGCGACCACCGCCTCACACGCGCCGCTAATCAAAGTCGCGGCTGCAAGGCTACCAATCACAAAAGTCTTGATCATATTGAGCTCCCTGCAGCGAACTGGGCTCTTTTGATTGCAGGAAGCGTAGGGTAATAGCGCCTGATCGCACCACTGTACGCTGGTTAACGGCAAATATCGAAAAGAGAGGGTGAGCTATACCAAGGTATCGAGTGGCCAGCTCAGCTCATGCCGAGAAGTCATCAACCATCGGTGATCAGCGTGTTTATTCCAAAGGCCGCATTTGTCATGTACGGTTGAGTAATTCGCGCCGGTTGCCGGGTCAGTTACAATGCAAAACCGGTAAAGGAAAAACGTATTTGCTTGGGCGCCATGGCCTTCCGCAGGCTTGCGGGCGGACACTTCGGGGAGACGGCTCATTGAATGAAAAACGACCACGATCTGCACCGCTGCCGGTCGTTTTCGTCGTTGATGACGATCCGGCTGTGCGCGGGGCACTCAGCAGTCTTGTCCGATCAATAGGATTGCAGGTCGAAACGTTCACTTCCGCGCAGGAATTCTTTGGGGCGAAGCGGCCTGACGCTGTAAGCTGCTTGATCGTCGATGTCAGGTTGCCAGGGTTGAGCGGTCTGGATTTTCAGGCAGAACTTACGAAGGCTAGGATCCAGATTCCTATCATTTTCATCACCGGTCATGGCGATATCCCGATGTCCGTCAAGGCCATGAAGGCCGGAGCCATTGAATTCCTGACCAAGCCATTTCGCGATCAAGATCTGTTGGACGCGATCCAGGTCGCGCTCGAACGCGGCCGAGCCAGCCAGGCAAACGAGAAGGCGATTTCCGAACTGAGAGCAAAATACGAGACGCTGACACCCCGCGAGCAAGAGGTCATGGGTTGGGTAACTGGCGGTCTCTTGAATAAACAAGTCGCCGCCGAAATCGGCGTAACCGAGATTACGGTGAAGGTGCATCGCGGCAAGGTAACAAGAAAGATGGGCGCAAAATCTTTGGCCGATCTGGTGAAAATGGCAGACATTTTGGGAATTCGCCGCACAAAATCTTAGGACCTATACCTTGGTGTAATTTATCGACCCGTTTTGGTAGTTAACCGTTACCTTTGGCGTCGTGCATGTCTCCGCACAGACCCCTAGATGTCTCGCCATCGAGGAAGCCAACTTGCCGAGGGAGCCCGTGATAGCAATTGTTGATGACGATGAATTGTTTCGTCGAGCTATAACGAGCTTTATACGGTCACTTGGTTATGGGGCGGCCGCATTTGACTCCGCTGAAGCGTTCCTGGAGTCTGGACCGAATCCAGGACATTGACTGCCTGATTACTGACTTGCAGATGCCGGGAATGACAGGAATAGAGTTGCAAGATCGATTGATTGCTCAAGGGCATTGCCTGCCTGTCATCTTCATTACGGCGTTTCCCGGGATGAAAGCGCGGACACAGGCACTGGCCAGAGGCGCCATCGGATTTTTGGCTAAGCCGTTCAACGATCAAGGGCTAATTGCCTGCTTGAATGAAGCTCTCACGGCACGCAACGCTTGATTCCGACGACGTGTCCGCTTTCTGGTGCCCCTACTCGCTCAATATCGATCGATGCGCCCCGTCGCAATGCTATAGTCATAAGTTCGCGCGGATACAGGATCAAAAGCGACATATGGCGCTGTTTGAGCGATATCTGCTTGCCCCAAACGCGGACATTGGTTCGCAGGTGATCGAAGTCCGCTTTGCGCCAAATAGCAGACATTCAGTGCGCGGCGAGCTGTGCGCCATAGCGGACAAGAAACAAAAGAGGCCGCCTTGGGGACAAGGCGGCCTCCAAGCGGGACAAGGGCGGGGGACGGGGGATGGGGCTGGAGCCCTTGTCCTTTGAGCTGAACCGCCGATTAGCCTATTGCGAAATTCGGTCAGCGAGTTGATTAAGAGCGGTTTGTTCTTCGGCGAGCCGGCGTTTTACAAAAGATTCCTCTTCAGCGGACCGGAATGTCTCCAAAATTTTTCGATATCTTTCGATGTTTGCCTTGTGGGCGAACAACAAGTTATCTTGCGTGTCAAACACCATCATTCTCTAGCTCAAGCGCGTGCGCGCGTATAATCCCAGCGCATTTTTTCGTTCGGAAATATTGAGCGTGCGTATCGCTGAGCTACACCAACGTATAGGCGCATTGTCGTGCGGATGTCATTGGAGTGATGGAGGCCATAAATCCTGGATAGAGATCGACGCGCGCGCAAAGGCGCAAAAATTACGCCCGATAATGCTGGTGTCGAAAACGTCAGTCGATAATTCTAAAAGGTGCAATGTCCGCTTTTGGTCATTAGTGAACATTGCTGTAATCAGCGTCAACATCAACGCCCCGTCTGCTCGTCAATCGCGCGCTTCATCGGCACCGTCTGACCTTTACGCCACCACCATCAGCACAATGGATACATATCGCCGGGCACCGCTATTGATGCTGAACTAGGACCGTGGTCCCGATCGGCACGCGCGAGTAAAGATCGGCGACATCGTCATTGACCAACCGGAAGCAGCCTGACGACACCGCTTGTCCGATCGTTTCGGGCGCATTGGTGCCGTGGATTCGGTAAACCGTCGCGCCGAGGTTCATCGCACGCGCTCCGAGCGGATTGCCCGGGCCGCCAGCCATCCAGCGCGGAAGATAAGGCTGGCGCGCGATCATCTCCGGCGGTGGCACCCAGTCCGGCCATTCGCGCTTGACCGTAATCTTCTGGATGCCACCCCACTGGAATCCGTCTCGGCCTACCCCGACGCCGTAACGCATCGCCACGCCGTTGCCCATGATCAGATAGAGGTAACGGTCCGCGGTGTTAACGATGATCGTGCCCGGTGGCTGTTCGGTTCTGTAGTACACCGACTGCTTGCGAAATTCGGACGGCAGATCACGATCGCGCGCGGTGTGGTCGATGCCTGGATCGACATCTTGCATGGTTGGCGCTTGCGATGACATCAGTGGCGCTGCAAATGCCGGTGCAACCGGCGCAGCCGGTGCCACTAACAGCGCGACAACGAAAATCCGCAACCAGGACATTGTATTTTTCCCTCGATGATGACGCCTGCTTCGTACAGTAGATTTAGATTTTGTCTTCAATGTGAGTTTGTGGCTTGTCGGATCTGCGTGCTTTCTCGGTGTGCCATCGGCCCTTACTCGCTTAACCACACGCTTGGTCGTATCGTGCATGCGTCCCAAGCTCGGGTGCTGTCAGTCGCCACTATCTTTAGGTTCTAAGCGCTCGAACACTTCTGCTTGCACAGCTTTGCGTTCGTAGTCAGCTGCGAGCTGCAACATTTGGGTCCGAGCGCTGTCGTCACGGAATGACCGAGCATTGAGGCGGCACTCTTCCGCGCGCGCACGATATCTCTGACTGGCCGGAATTCGTGCAGCCTGAGGCACGACGATTTTTTTCATATTGTTAGCGGTCCGCATGAGACTGTCCAACCATTTTCCCTATCGACCTGCCATGCGAATGAGTGATGCATGATCTCGTAGAACTAATCTTCGCCACGAGGAACGCGCAATCGATCCCGATTTTTCCAATGCAGTGACGGTGCGGCTCAGCGTCTCGACTGTGAGACCAAGGTGATTGGCGATATCGCGGTAAGGCATCGGCAGATCGAGATATTTTGATTTTCCCATCCTGATTGATAGGTCAATCAAGAATGTTGCCACGCGGCATCCGGCAGGCCTGCTCACCATCAGTGAATGCTCCTGCGCCCGTCGAAGCTCATTAGTTGTGGCGGTCAACAGATAATTTGCAATTCTGCTGTCTCGAAGGGCTGTGCCAAGCAATGTGCTGCGTTTGAGAAACAAAATTAATGTCTCTGTCGCCGCTTCTGCGAATAGCGAATGTGCCAGATCGCAGCTCCATCCAAAAAGCTCTCCAGGAAAATGAAAAGCAGCGATATGGCAGCTACCGTCCCGATTGGTCCGACCACTTCGGGCAACACCGCTGACGACTAGGAGAATATACTCGGTCGGATCGCCCTCGCAGACAATCATCGCATTGCGGCGGTAACGGATTGGCCCTCGCCGAAGCGCAAGAATGCTGTTCTTTACAGCACTCTGATTGCACCCCTGCAAAAGTGCTTTTGAGAAGTCGACTGGTTGATGTTCAGAAATGTCGAGAAAAAGCTGGCCGGGATCAAGACCTACTACGCGACTGTTCATCAACCCTCCCGTGAGCAGAGGCGCTGACGGTAACAATTTGCGGCTGAAAAACGATTATACGAGTGTATAGGGTGCGGCGTGACGCCGGGCCGTCTAGCTTGAATTCACCCCAAAGGGTGAGCGTCCCCTCCTCATCCTATGCGCCCGGTCAGTCCCCGCTGCCGGGCGCATTCATTTTGCGCGTAGAAATTACTGGCCAAGAGACGTCACACGATCCAATTTGAGTTTGTGAAGGTCGAGTGTTTCAGTCATCGCCTCAATATCGAACGCATCCGCATGTCCGCTTTTAGTCATGTCCGCTTTTGGTCATTAGCGGACATTTTGCGGTCCGGAAGCCCTCTCCGCTTTACCCGAAAAGCGGACATTGATCGCAGGCTCATCGCCCGCTGCCGCGCCGAATGCCTCTAGCCTTTAGTCCGCCGTGGATCGTTGCCGTAGGTGCGCTCCTCTCGAATTCTTCCGTTTGCCTTGTGGAGCACAGCCTGCCCCAGTCCGCCCCTATCCTGCGCTTTATGACCCGCCTTTATGGCCGCTTTTTCAGCCGCAGCTTGCGTTCGGTGAGTGGAAATCGTGCGCCCCTTGCTCTCTACTTTCCAGCCCGGATTAGTTGGTACCGAGTGAAATGCTTTTCGCGACATGTGGTTTTCCTTCCCTGTTTTCTTTTCTAAAATTGCAGAAAACTATAGCGCCCAATCAAGGGCACCGACCAGACGAAAATTAACCTATGTTCGCTTTGTGCCAAAAGCAGAGAGCAATCCTACTTCTTTTTTCTTTGTACCATCTGCTTGAGCGTAGCCACCTGCCGAAAAAACTCCTGTTTTGGTTGCGCAGGACTTCCAAGAACGATCGCGCCTGATGGCAAATCCGAAATGACGCCAGCCTGTGCTCCAATCTGCGCGCCTTGCCCGATGCTAAGATGACCGGCCATGGCCGCCTGGCCTCCAACGCGAACGAAATCTCCCAGTACGGTTGAGCCTGAAATTCCGACCTGTGCGACAATGACGCAACACCGGCCAAGAACGACGTTGTGGCCGATCTGCACCAGATTATCGAGACGGGATCCAGCGCCGATAACTGTGTCTCGCGCCGATCCACGGTCAATCGTCGTATTGGCGCCAACCTCGACATCGTCTTCGATAATAGCCCGCCCAAGTTGGGGAACCGTTAGAAATCCAGATTTGATGCTGGCAAATCCAAAACCTTCCTGGCCAATCCGAGCACCGGGATGGACGCACACGCGCGCTCCCAGTAGTGCGTGACTCAAGGTCACATGTGCGCCAATCCGACAGTCCTGGCCAACAACCACGCCACTTCCGACAACCGCGCTAGCACCTATCCTGCATCCTGCGCCAATCTCCGCCGCGGTCTCAATAATTGACAACGGCCCGACCTCCGCAGTCGGATCGACCTTCGCTCCCTCAGCGACAAATGCCGTGGGGTGAATACCCGGTGTAACCGGTGGCACAGGATGAAATAATGCAGCCACACGCGCCCAGCCGGCATAAGGTTCAGTCGTAACTATCGGCACTGTTGCTGCTGGGACTCGCGCTTGCATATCAGGATGCACAATCACTGCACCAGCCAACGTCTGCTCGAGTGTGGATGCATAATGTCGGTTATCGATAAAACTGACTTCATGTGGCCCGGCCACTTGCAACGGGGCAACGCCTTCCAGTAGGAGATCGTGACTGCTCGCAAGTCCGCTTGCCGCCTTTGCGACAACGGCAAGAGAATAAGGACCACTGCGGCTAAAGAAGCGGGCATTACCCAACACCGCATCAGCCATTTTCATTTTCCTCGCGGGGCAATCGAAATCTAATTAGCGGTACAATTGAAATTCGGAGAGTTGCACCGCAGATATGCAGTGATGTTTTGATATTTGGCGCCGATGAAACAGCCACACCAAGTCGAACCTGTTCTGAAGACGGTCCCAAAATTTTATCCCATTAATACATCAAATGATGTCTATTGTGCGATGTAAAATAGCACACTATCGGCCACTCCAACTATCAAAAGTCCACTTTGTACTATTGGTAAACCCAGACGATATGGCTGAGGTTGGCCATTGCAGACATCCGCGGTCGCTGCGTCGTTCAGATGGCTTTCTTGGCGTACGCCGCCCGCTCGGCGTCAACCATGAAATCGCGCGTGATTGGCACTGCATCGCGCCGGGTCGAAAGCAGCAATTGGAATACCATGTGCGAGCCGTGAAGGAATTCGAGTTCGACCGCCGCGAGATAGAATTCCCACATCCGGCAAAACCGCTCGTCGTAGATCGCCGCCGCCCGACCGCGGTTTTTGGCGAACCGTTCGCGCCAATGTTTCACCGTGTAATGATAGTGTAAACGCAGCACTTCCATATCATCGCACCACAGGCCGCAGCGCTCGGCGGCGGCGAAAGTCTCCGACAGCGCCGGCACATAGGCGCCGGGAAAGATGTATTTGCGGATGAACGGCCCGGTGGTTCCCGGCTGCGACATGCGCCCGATGCAGTGAATGAAGGCATAGCCGTCAGGCATCAGGAGTTCGCGGATTTTGAGGAAATACTCGTCGAAATGCCCGATGCCGACATGCTCCATCATGCCGACCGAAACCACGCGGTCGAACTGACCTGTGAGCTGGCGATAGTCCAATTCGCGAAATTCAACACGATCAGATACGCCGGCGGCGTCGGCTCTGGCGCGCGCCATCTTGATCTGCTCGGGCGATACGTTGACCGCGGTGACACGGCAGCCGGTTTCGCGCGCCAGATGAATCGCAAAGCCGCCCCAGCCTGAGCCGACCTCGGCGACGGTCATGCCCGGCATCAGCTGCAGCTTGGCGGTAGCATGGATCAACTTGTAGCGTTGCGCCTGTTCTAGCGTGTCATGCTCGGGATCGCGAAAATATGCGCAGGAGTATTGCATCTGGTCATCGAGGAACAGGCGGTATAGTTCGCTGGAGATATCGTAGTGGTGACGCGCGTGCGCGGCGGCAAGCCCGATCGGATTGGCCTGATGCC
This sequence comes from uncultured Alphaproteobacteria bacterium, assembly GCA_963817815.1. Taxonomy (GTDB): domain Bacteria; phylum Pseudomonadota; class Alphaproteobacteria; order Rhizobiales; family Xanthobacteraceae; genus Pseudolabrys. The sequence continues at coordinate 167,619 of CAWFPY010000003.1, forward strand.
AGCGCCGCAGGCCACGCCATATCCGCCGCATGAGCTTCTGCGAGCCGTGTGAATACAGGCCGGCGCGGTTGACCGAGAATAGCAGTAAAAAGTCATGGATCGCGGCGCCGTCCTCCAGCGTCAGCCTACCGTCCATATAAGCTTCGGCGGCATACAGTTCCGGATTGATGAAAAGTCTCGTGTAGAGCTTGCGGTCGCGCAGGTGGATGGCGACGTCAGGCCCCGGCGCACGATTGCCGAATACATGCACTTTGCCGTCGGCATCGCGGACCCGCAGGGTGCCTCGCTGAATGAAACGCCGAAGCAGATTTGACAGCAGACGCATGTCGGAAGCGTATCACTTCGCGACTGGGCCGCGAGTGAGAAATGATGCTCAACCAGGATCAGCCGCCGCTAGGTCCGTTATGGGCCATTGGCGGACATTTCCGAATGTGGGCGCCAGATCCGCTTAACCCCCGAAAGCGGACATGTGCAGTGCAACGCGATATGTCCGCTAAGTGCCAGAAGCGGACATCGCTAACCAGTGACCTCGCACTTAAGTGCGGTAGCTGCGAAATTGGCCCACGTTGGCTTTGATCAAGCGGGCGCTCGTCGGTGCACCCACTTGGGGGACACCATCACACGGCCTCATGGTGGGCATTGTATCGCTGAGTACTAGCCGTTTCAGCGTTACGTATCCGCCAGGCTAATACGCGGGTATTAGTGACCTTAATTTCCAATCTGAAAGCGATTTCAGCCGTACCCATCCCCTGGACAAGTAGGTCGTAGATTTTACGCGACAGCGTCCCGTCTTTCGGAATTACCCAACCACGGTCGTCTCGCGGTCTTCGTTTTGCTCTTCGCGTCAAATTTTTTCACTCCAAGGCTTGTCAGCCTCAGCCTCCTCATTCTTTTCGTGATGCTTGATCTTTGGCGGCTGAGTGACACTGACGGGATCCGAACCCGTCATCGATTCCTCTAGGCCCTGCTCGAGTTTCCGTTCCATCGGATCCTTGGGCTTTTGGTGTTCAGGTTTATGCTTCACGTCGGGGTTGCCGCCTCGCTTTTCGGTCGCCGGATTTTCCATATCGTTCTCCCTACCAAATGGGTCGTGGGATAACGGCGTAGTGGGGGCTTGGTTCAGGGCTCGAAGGCGGGAACGATTGTCCTCCGCAGGGCTTGTCATTGGCGAACGAATTTTGGAGGCGGAAATGAAGGCATTTATTGGATTTGCAGCTCATTCTAGTCGTGCTGGCCGCTGGTACCGCCGCTGACGCAAAGGGATGTCTCAAGGGCGCTGCGGTCGGTGGCGTGGCGGGGCATTATTCGGGACACCATGGGTTATTGGGCGCGGCTGCTGGCTGCGTTATCGGACGTCACGAAGCCAACAAGCGCGACCGCATGCAAAGAAACCAGATCGACCAACCTGACCGGGATCTGCGAAATGGAGAGCAACGCCTCTAGCGCTATTGCCATGACAACATCCATGACGCGAACAATTCTAAAAACAATTTTAGAACCCTTCGTTATCGTGTTGGTAACCGTCTACTTTGTTATCGACGCACTGGCCCTATCGATCCTAAAACCGCTCTTAAGGAAAATTTCCAACTTACAAGTGTTTAAATTTATCGCGCCATGGATCGCTTCTCTTAGTCCCTATTCCACGTTGGCTTTGCTCGTGGTCCCTCTCGTTTTGTTAGAGCCTATCAAGCCATTGAGCGCTTATTTCGCCGCATCGGGACACATCACATTAGGCGTGCTGGCCGTTATCTTTGGCGAAATTCTGAAAATTACCATTGTTGAACGGATATTTCATATTGGACGAGACAAGCTAATGACGATTAAGGCGTTCGCGTGGATTTACAATTTGGCCTCTGAATGGCTGACCTGGCTTCAAGCGTTGCCGCCATGGCAGTCCGTCAAACATCAATTTGATAATTTCGTTCTTTGGGCGCACAAATTAAACCATGATGGGCGAGTTCGCGGCTTCCGTTAGTTTCGTGCATAAGCAATTGATTGTGTCGTGTCCGCTTTACCCTCAAAAGCGGACATTAATTGTCCATCGCAATCCCTGAAAAGGTGCCATTTAGCAAAATGGGACTAAAGGCGCGTTGCCGTTTCCCTTTTCAAGAAAGCTTCAAGGTCTGCCCCCCGGCCTGACACAGAGATGCTAGCCTTGGGTCGTCAAATCATTTCGCGGTTCGGAGGAAGGTGTCATGCCAACTGATATTTATATGCGAGCAGTGGTTACGGTGATTGCGATCTCGCTGGCCGTGATTGCTTGGAAGTTGCCTCTTATCAACGTGGGTCATGCCCAAGGTGGCGACTGCGGAAGTTCCTTAAGTCCATGCAACGTAAGGATCGTCAACGCACACGAGTTCCATTAAGGCAGAGCTTACCGGCTGTGCGGTTTTGCAATGTTGCTTTGCGCGCATCATTTCGTGCATGTCCGCTCTGCCCCCGAAAGCGGACATGTGCGGTGCAACTCGGCATGTCCGCTTTGTGCCAAAAGCGGACATCGATGCAAAAAGAAAACCGCCCTTGCGGCGGTCTCTTCGGCACCAAGGTTAGGGAATGCTATTTCACTTGCGGCGCCATCTGCTTATGACTGTCAAACCTGCAACCCCGATCCAAACAGCCATAATATCCTGGGAGATCGTGGCAAGAACCACGACCTCCCGGCCCTTCTTGGACGCGTTTCAATATCTATCTGGTCCCTCCTTGTTATGATGTGAGTCATCACGCACTGTGCGGCCACGAGCCGCGCAGCACGGTCGAAAAGTTTAGCTAGCCGTCAACTTTTCCCCTATCGGAATACCTATTGTGACTTGCGGGCGGTCAATGCCTTGATCGTGACATCCAAGGTTCTTGATTCAAAATTTACGCCGCATCAGAGTATGAGCGGATTGATCGGGTCCGCGAAAGTTGTTGCGCAATTTGTTATAATGCGGACTGTTTGTTGGGAGCGGCCGGTGCGGGTCGCGGTAAGACCCAATCTGGCCTACCCCGAGTGCGTTTGTTGAATTATTTAGGGGGCGGCAATGGCAAAACGTCGCAGAACAAAACGTCGCAAACGTCGCGCAAAAAAGACAGCTGTAGATCTCACGGTCTGGGCGCGCGGTGAAAAAATCGAAAGCTGTGTCCATTTCGGAGATTGCCTGGACGTCTCTTGGGACCGCTTTGGTTTTTCCATTTGCCCGATAAATCCACCAAGCCCGATCGACCCCGTCCCTATCGACATCTACCGCTTTGACCCGCGCCGCAGCGTCAACGGACGGCCTTTGAAAAAACAATTGATCGGTTCGGTCGAGGCCGTGCGCAAGAAAGTCGTGCGGTTTTCGGCCTCGGACACGCTTTCGTTACGTGTCGATGCACTGTCAAACTGTGGTGGCGGACTGGGACAAGTCGTGACCGGCACGTGTTGCATCACGTGTAACGGTGTCAAGGCTTGCGGCTGCGCGGTCGAGATGGAATGCGGGAGCTGTTGCTCGGGTGAATGTTGCAACTAGACCGATTTAATTAAGCGCTGTGAAAATCGGGGGGTGCGGGTTGTGATGACACAATTTCCGGCGGAAATTTCTGCTTCTCGGCCACCCGCGCCGCGAAACCGGCCGCTCGCCGGGACGATCGGCGCCATCGTCATTTTTTTAATGGCGTCTTGCACCGACAACACGCCGCGTCCCACGATTACAATCAACCCGGAAACTCGCGCAGCAAACGGCCCGCCGAGCGTCAGCGCCAGAAATCGTTCCGAACCAATTTGCCGTGCAAGAAGTTATCCTCGAATTCGGACGGCGGCCTCCTACGTCCGATGCCGTAAATATTATTTACAACAGCACGCAGAGTTCCTACGGGTTGTCTCGTACTTTCACGGGGGCGACGCCGCCGACGACCCAGCCTTTCACGGTGTCGTTCGTCCTGAGAAGTTCGCCCAATCCGTTCACCGTGGGTGAGATCATCGACTACCAGTTCAAAGTTACACACCTCGATGCGAACAACAACGCTTTGTTCTTCTGGAGCGAGCGTAAAAGCTTTCAAATCGAGGCTGCTGGTGCGACACCCCCGCCGACCCCACCACCGGCACCGCCACCAGGACCGAATTGCCAGAGCGCGCTGAGCCTTGTCTCAAAATCGACGGGTGGTGCGGCGGGTGGATCGGCTGCGGTGATATCGCGCAATGGAGCCTTCATCGCATTCGTCACCCGCGCGGCGCTGGAGCCCAGCGACACGAATGATACGTGACGACATTTACCGGCTTGAGGTCGGCTCGGGAGCTGTGAGCAGAGTTACCGGGCTTGTATCGGCTTCCAATGGCGGTGGAGGAACGCAACCCTCGATATCGGACGACGGGCGTTTTGTCGCCTTCACCTCAACCTCGAATTTTGATCAAAACGATACGAACGGCGTGGAGGATGTCTATCGCCGTGACATGAACAGCAACAACACTACCGCCTTCGCGCGGGTCAGCGGACTTGCATCGGTGACGAACGACCGCGGGGAAATCGAAAACTCGATATCGGGCAACGGGCGCTTCGTCGCCTTCACCTCCGCCTCGAACTTCGATCCAAACGACACTAACGGCTTGGAGGATGTCTATCGCCGTGACATGAACAGCAACAATGCCGCTGCCTTCGCGCGGGTCAGCGGACTTGCATCGGTGGCGAACGACCTCGGGGGAAACCAACCCTCGATATCGGGCAACGGGCAGTTCGTCGCCTTTACCTCAAAATCGAGCTTCGATCCAAACGATACGAACAACGCCGATGACGTCTATCGCCGTGACATGAACAACACCAACGCCGCCGCTGCCTTCGCGCGGGTGAGCGGACTTGCCTCGGTGTCCAACGACCGCGGCGGAAATCAACCCGCGATATCGGCCGACGGCCGCTTTATCGCCTTTACCTCAGCCTCGAACTTCGATCCGAACGATACGAACAACGCCGACGACGTCTATCGCCGCGACATGAACAGCAACAACGCCGCCGCCTTCGTGCGGGTGAGCGGACTTGCATCGGTGCCGAACGACCGGGGAGGAAATCAAGCCTCGATATCGGGCAACGGGCAGTTCGTCGCCTTTACCTCAAAATCGAACTTCGATCCAAACGATACGAACAGTGCCGATGACGTCTATCGCCGTGACATGAACAACACCAACGCCGCCGCTTTCGCGCGGGTGAGCGGACTTGCATCGGTGCCCAACGACCGCGGCGGAAACCAACCCTCGATATCGGACGACGGGGGCCTCGTCGTTTTCATCTCGGCCTCGAACTTCGATCCGAACGATACGAACGGCGCCGCCGATGCCTATAGCCGTAACATGTGTCCTTAACGCTGCACCGCCCAAATGCGTGAAGAAATCGCAAGGCATCTTAGCTATTTAAACTAGAACACTGGAAAGAGATAAATATGTCATCGCGTGGCGATGTCGCCCATGTCCGCTTTGGGTCAAAAGCAGACATGTGCAGTGCACTACGCGATGTCCGCTAAGTGCCAATAGCGGACATTAGGCACGTGGACGCATAAACAGTTCACTTGCTCTGGGTCGGGAGGATTTGACCGAATGCGTGGCGAGAAGTTTGCTCGCTTTGCGTTTCGCCCGATAAACGCACTGATTGAGCTGCTTGAGATAAGGCTTTACGACCCGCCCAAGTTCGGTAGGTTCTATGTTTCTTCGATCTCGATGGAATAATGGCCCACCAAGGGTCTGCTCCAATCGCTTTATTGCATTCGTTAGTGACGGCTGTGACACACCGCAGCGTTTAGCTGCACGGGTGAAGCTCTGCTCGTCGCAAAGTGCCAAAAAATAACGAACTTGATTCATCTGCATGACGCCCCCGCCACAGGATTCGCCGGATGTTTGGCAGTAGACTTCAAGTTGCGGAAGCATGTTTGATTTAGATCAGACATTGCTGCTGACCCACTTCAAACATTCGTCTGCAACAACGGTCTCAGCTCGCCAATGCAAACCCTAAGATCGCGACGTACACGCGATGTAAATTACTCGTAAACTTCAGAAGGGATGTCCTGTTGGGGCAACGTTTCCATATCGATCGTCGCTTCCAAAGCGCGTACGTCCATAATGTCGTTCACCTTGAATTGCGATGCGGTCGCTAAGGGGGGCTGGCGACCAATTAAGACTGCGACGAGAAGCACACCGGCCACAATAGTCGCGCCGTAGAGGATGTTGCGCATGGACCTCTCCTGTGTGTTGGGGTTGAAATCGCGTAAAACGTGGGGTGCGCGGCGAATTGTCATGCACTTCTCCGCCATCATCGGGCAGCAAATTCAATTGCGCCCGGAGCCAAGAACGACGTAAGCGCAACTCCGACCGCCAGCACATAGAAGGTGAGCCAGATCGTGGCGACTGCGGATTCTGCGCGGTTGTCGCTATCTGTACCCTGCCGGTTTGAAGAGTTTCGACCGGAGACGATGCGTGCGGACATGAATAGTCTCCACTATAGAGACCGATACCATGCGGCGAGATTTGCGATGGTGAGCTAGCTCACACATCGCGGACGCAATTCTTATCGTCCACAGATTCCAAACTGGCTCAGAACAAAACGTCTAAGGACGGAAAATGACGCACGGATGTAGAAACCGTGACGCCTGTGGAAAATTCAAACGGCCAATGTCCGCTTTGGGTCAAAAGCGGACATGTGCAGCGCAAAACGTCATGTCGGCTAAGTGCCAATCGCGGACATCGGGACAAATTTGGTTTGTCAGCTATTCGATCACCGCATCGGCACGCCGCCAAATTAGCGCGACACTAGCCTGTGACATTGCTCTCGCTCTTATTTCTTTTCTGGTTCGCATCGAAATTTGCGCCCCAAGTAAAGTCATACCGCCTTGCGAGCCTGCTTTTATGCAATTGTCCCGCTCGCGCTTGGGTTGTGCCGTGAAATGGCGAAGCACCCTAGTGAAACCGTTCGTCCAAATAAGTGCAGTCACTTTACGGGTGCGCTGACTTTGATGCTAACGCAGTTACGCTCTTCGTCTCAAATGAAGAGATCTCAAACCACAGTGCAGTGGGAGGTGACATCATGCGTGTTGGCATCACCACCGGGGTCGTTCTGCCACTACCGCAACCGAAACAAGGCATCATCACCGGGGTCGTTCTACCGCTACCGAAACCGAAACAAGGCATCATCACCGGGGTCGTTCTACCACAACCAGCCCCAACACCCAGACTTGGGGCAAAGGTCCAAAGCGACTGAATTTTAGGGGGAGATCGTTTTGATCATTACTCCCACGTTTACGGCCAACTTCGACACGAATTTCGGCGTGAACGCAACAGCGGCAAAGGCTGCCTGGGAAGCCGCGGCCGAGGTCTTTACCAGTCATTTCTCAGACAACATCCACATCAACATCACGGTGGACGCGGTACCGGGAACAAAGGCTCTCGGAGAGAGCTTTGCGAATTTCCTGTCCATCCCGTATGCCGATTTGTTCGCCAGGGTCAGTGCGAACGCGAGGACGCAAAACGATCAAATCGCCATCGGCCCAGGGGGATCCATGACCGCCGCTGATCCCACCAATGGGGCCGGAACCTGGTGTTTGACACGACCGCAAGCCAAAGCGCTTGGCTTTATCCCTGATGATATGTCCGATGATGGAGGCACCACCTTCGGCGCGGGACAACCCTTCACTTTTTCCGGCGCGATCATCCGCCGGAACGTTTGATTTTCAAGGCGTCGCAGCACATGAGATCTCTGAGATTATGGGGCGCGTCGGCTTTCCGGCGGAACGGTCGACACACGGCAATTCGTTCAGTTTGATCGACAATTTCTCCTACACTGGTCCCGGAACGAAAGGGCTTCGCGGTGGCCCGGGGAATATTCTTTTCCATAGACAACGGGATCACCCTGCTCAAGTTGTTTAACGATCCTGCGAGTGGTGGCGATACCCGGGATTGGGCGGCCGGGCACCAACGACGCGTTCAACGCAGTTCGGCTCCTCGAGCGTGGTACATCCCGTCTCGGCTGTCGACTTTCAGGTTATGGATGTAATCGGCTACGGCGGCGACGGTCCGATCGCGAGCCTAATGCGGAGACGGTGGGCCACATCACCTTCTTACGCGCGCACGAACTCGGCAGCGGTTATGGGAAGCCACCGAATTTTCTCGACTGTGAAGTGATCGTGCTGCTCGCCGAAGAGCCGCTCCGCTCTTTTGGCTTCAAGCTGCGGGCCGGCGCGGAGAGACCTGCTCGCTGGGAGATGTTCGAACTGCTCCGCTCGGCTTTCGCCGCCGATAACCGTGTCCGTCTCGATTACGTCAAGACCGGTCCGGGGGCCGGCGAAATCATTCGTGTGGCCAACGGTTAGGAGGTGCCCATGCCCGACCTACTTAGAAAAGACTGGCAAGATTATCTTTCTGCGCGCAAACGACCTTGGCACCGGCTACGGGCCACCGAACGATTTCCTTGATGTCGAAGCAGTGTTCATCCTCAATTCGCTCGGCGAGGGCGGATATGGCTTCCAGCTTCGCAATGACGACAATCTTCCTGCTCGGCAGGCGATGTTCAGTTTGTTGGGCGAAGCCTTCGCCCATAATTTCACGGTCATCGCCGACTATCTGATTGAACCCGGCAGAATTAATGGCACGGCAATCCGTGTCGCGCTAATACGTGATGCAACTTCTGTAGCCCCTGGAGTCCTCGCAGCTACTGGGTTGAAGGAATTCCCCCTCGTGCTTCCTCGAGCGGTCGATGACACGTCTAAAAAACCGCGTCGGTAGCGCGGCGTAAGGCGCTGATTTGGGCGTATGCCAGGTTCATTACTTTGGGTCTTTAGCGGACATTCCGCGTTGCAAGCGTGATGTCCGCTTTGGGTCATTAGCGGACATTAGGGCTTGGCAACCGTTTTGGGGCGACGTGGCGCCGGATCGTCTGCTGCTCAGATCAGGTCGGCAATGATGTCCCGCGCAGGAAATGGTTTTTGACGGCAGAGCCGTCGAGCGCGGCCCGGTAGAGCGCCACTTCATCGACGCGCCCTTTGAAGAAATGCCCTATTGTGGGCGCAGCCTCTGTCCGCTCCGACCAGCCAGCGGCAACACGGAAGGGCGCACTCCGATTCGCAAGGAAATAAACTGGCGGGTCCGCGGGCGGTGTCAGAACTCTTGCGGGGAGAGCCATCAATACAATTGACGTAGATCTTGAGCGACTTGTCGACCGCACTGTACGTCACAACCACGTGCCGCCAGCCGTCATATTCGAGGCCATCTCCGAGAGTCGCCTGCAATGCGGTAAAGCCCGAGCCGCCCGGCGTACCATTGCCGATGCGCACCCTGATTTGCGGGTCAGGACCGACCACATCCAGAACAAAGCCGGTCAGCACACTACCGCTGGCATCAACTTCGTATGATGCGGCGACGACTTGTGGAACCGATAGATCGCCCGCCGGGCGAACCCACAATTCAACACTGAATTCCAGTGGCGAGTTGAGTATGCCATCATAAGGAACTTCCATGAAGCCTTGGACGCCGTCGAATTCCGCGGCTTTATCGGATGGCTCGGCGATAATTGACAAAGCACCAGGAGCGCTTCGGCTCACGCCTCCACCGCCAGCGTTTTTGTACTGGCCGTCTTTCGGCGTATCGGGGGCACTATCGGGGGAAACCGAAGTGCCTGTTTCGCCCTCGCTCAAACGCCAATAGCTGATGAGATTCGGGTCGACCAGTACAACGTTCTGATATTTTGCTGCTTGTTGTGTGGCCTGAACCGCGGCTTGCGCTGCCGCTGAACCCTCTTTCTTGCCCTCATCTTGCGCCTGAGCAATTGCGTCGTCTCCGACGCAGCCGACAAAGCCGAAGAGCGCGACGATTGCGAGCACGACTAAGGGTGTCATCCAAGTCAGCAATTCAATCACCGGCATCCTCCTGGGCAACACTGCTCACAGAATTGCTCGGCTGCGGATCGCGACCAATGTCGCGTATACCGACCTCAACACCGGCTACAGTTCCGATCCGGTCGAGCGTTAGGGTCGTCGGCCAAATCCGCACGCCGAACCGGTCGGCGACCTTCCCGATAGGATCCGGCAATACGCTGGCATCAAATCCAAGATCTTTTTGATGCGCCGCGCCAGCTCGGCGTCCCCCCATCGAGAACTGCCACGAGCGTCGGACCATTTTTTCCGCTCTCGCGATATTGGGCGGACAGCGCCCGAAGATGCGATCGCGACGCGGGCAAGTCGGCCTGCACAAAGGCAACGACGGAGCCCGCGGTTCCGATCCGGCGTATCGGCGGTGGCGGACAATGCGCCTGCTGGATCCCCAAATCGGGAACCAAAGCTGCGGGAGAGATGCGCATGCCAATCGCTACGGTCGGATGCAGCGATGTTGGTTTGCTGGGCTGGCTTGGGATCAAATAATGATCGAGCGCTGCGGCAAGTTCGTGCGCAGAAATCCGACCTTGATGCATCCAGGTGACGCCGCCGCCAGGGGCCATCAATCGCCATGAATGACCGACTGAGCCAGCCGGCACGACGAGAGCTCCCGCCCATCCGCCCCGAACGTCTTCGTTGACGACCGTCGGAACTCCGAGCGAATGCCCCACCGCTTCCACTTCCGCGGCAATGCGCGCTTCGGAAACGTACGGTAGCCCTTCTTTAAAGAGCACCAAAAGCGTCAGCGCCTTGTCCCTGCCCGGCGAGATCTCGAGCGCGCCCTTGAGCGCCAAGGCAGTTTCCTGATCCCACGAACTGTCAACGTACAAAACCAGCGTGTTGGAGGCCGCCCCCGACAGTGGATCGCCGCGCACTGCAAGTGCCTGCTCGGGCTGGGGCTTGCGCGGACGATTAGGCACTTGGCGGGACAATGGCCGTACGGCGGCCTGACTTACGGTCATACCAATGCGCAGTCCGAATTGATGGCAGAGCCTGGTACTCGTCACCGGGACAAGCGCCCCTGTCACTGAATCCACTTGGACACCCTCCACGCGAAGACAGACCGAGCCAGCGCCGTCGATGCCGGGAAGCGGCTGTGTTAGTGAAACCGCGCCGCCCCATCGCCCCATCTGACCGGGGGGACGGCGCAAGACGAATCTGTTTTGGTAATTCGCAGCGCCGGGATCATTCCGCCCCGACCAACTCCACGTCCAGTCGAACCGATTAATCCAGCCGCCGGGAAACCAAGATAACAGGGCGCTATAGCCATCCTGCGCAATTGTTTTGTCGAAGCTGATTACCGGCGATTTGCGCCCGACCAAGGTAATTATGCCGAGAGAACGATTCCATCTGGATCGAAGGACGCATTATTGAAATGGGCGTCGGCATGATCATCGATCGTGCGCAGCTGGTCGATCAGTTCCTGCTTGCGCTGGATCATGTTGTCGAGTGACGGCTGAGCTTGCGCGCAAGCGGTCGCGACCAGCGATTTGACCGCTTTATCGACCGCACCGTTGACCGCGTCCGCGACCTCTCCGCTGCCGAGCCCAGAGGAGTGGGTTGTCACTCGACGCGAGCCCGCCGAAAGCCGAAGCAACTCTGAGCCCGCGTCAAAATTCAGGATAATATCCTGCTCCACGTCAAAATCGGCATTGGGCAAGATCGAATCCGTCTTCGCGCTACCGCTGGCCTTGATCTTGATGACCGCATAGGACCCCTGTGCCAGCCAGTCGACTGTCGGCGGACTAATGCCGACGCGGTAGACGGTGTCGATGTCGGGCGCCGGCCATGGCGTACTGACATGCACGTGGACGGTGGGGTTAAATCCCTGGATCGCTGCGACCGTAGGCGCGGCCAGCGCGAGGATACTGTCACGTGAAATCGCGACCGCGAAATCGGAACCGCCGATCAGCAGCGAGTTAATGCTTGTCACCTGACCGACGGGTTCACCACTAATGCCCAACGGCATGACCACGGCGGACGCGCCAGGCGACGTCAGGCTGCGCAAAGAACCGCGCCGGAAGTGTTTCGATACCGGGTGCGGTGTGGCCTCAAAACGCGTTGCCAGCTGAACTGCGATCTGCTTTGTGATCCTCGCTTTGTTGGCGGCATCCGACGCAGGGTCGATGGGAGACAGTAAAAGCCCGCGATCTTCTTCTGCGTCGCCTTGGAACTGCACCGTATCCGGATTCACGCGGATCCAAAGATAATCGGCGGCACGCTGCGACCAGCCGAGGCATTTGGGGTCAATATCTTCGAAGTGATATTCGGCGCGGACCGTACCACGAATGAACGCTGGTAACGGCGTGGTGCTGGCATCCGGCTTATACCAGAGCGCGAAATCTGGACTTCGAGAATGAACCGGTCCGTAGCGCCATTGATCAGCTCGATGTGCGGAACCGATATCTGCGTTTGTACGGTTCCGCGCACCCCATCAATTGCACGATCATCGCCGATGCGGATCCAGATGACAGGCGGAAAGCTGGGGAGGTTCGGATTAACGCCAGCATTCTGATGCATGCTGGCAAGGAGTTCGATTAATGGTTCCGCCGCTTAACTGCAAAACGGCTTCGAAATCGCCCGTCAGCGCATTTCCCATGGCTATGGTACTTTAGCATTGGTCAGCGAAACCGGTTCGGTATCAAAACACCTGCTGCATTTATTGTGGGCCGATGTCGATAATGACAAACACTATGATCGATACCACAACGATAGAGAGCGAAAGCGCGCGGTTAAGCGCTACCGGCCCGACGCGGTCCTGGTGCTCGCGTGTCGCCTCGAGGAAAAATCGTCCGACTCCATATGCGCCACTTCCGTAGAGGAATACCGCGCCCGGAATTGCGACCCTCTGCCAGAGCATCACAGCCCCGGCGAGGACCACGAAGGCCCATGCGGATTCGAGAAGCTGGGTTGGTATTCGGCGTCGGCACACGCCGCGATGATCCGACAAATTCAGCGCGAGCCAGCTGGCGCTTGGCCGACCGCCGCAGCATCCATTGAGTAGACAGCCAATGCGGCCCACGCCCAAGCCGATCAACATACAGAAGGTGGCCGTATCCCAATAGGCGCCAAAAGGAATACCGAAGACGTGAAGAATTGGGACAGACAAAGGCACTATCAGCAAATATCCACCATAGAGAGCGGCACCTCCTTCCGACCGCCGCCAGACCCGCCGTGGCTCACTTCGATAAACGCGCCAATGCAAAATGACGTGTAAAAGGCGCGCACCCGCGAAGGCGGCAATCAGCAATAGAAATGTGGCGAGAAGCACACGAGCGGAATCGAGATGTCTAAGTCGGGCTGCGTATTCCTGCGCAAAAATCCCGAGCACTAGCCCGAGATAGAGCATCGCCGGATAACTATGGATCGTAATTGGGCCTCGACGGAATAGGATCCGATGCACCAGAGTAGCCTCAAACGGTGGATAGCGCAGCGACTGCGGCGCCAATTACGATTGCCGCGTCAGCCAGATTGAAGGCTGGCCAGAACCGAAAGTCGATGAAATCGATTACCGCGCCGCGCCACAAATAATCGAGCAGATTACTGGTCGCACCTCCAAGCGCCGCGCCAAGTGCTGCTTGCCCGATCCTGCCGGATAGGATTCCAAAATCGGCCAACCCCAGCACGAAGTCCGGTCTCCGCGACCCAGAGCACGATAAGCAACGCACTGTTCGAAATTAGGCCAGCCATCATCCTTCTGTTCTTAACGGGTCGAATGATGCGCCCACCAACTGAAATTCGGCCCTCGCAGCTAAAATAAGAGAGCGCGAGAGCTTTCGTTGTCTGATCCAGCACAGCCGACAGCACGGCCGCGAACAAGAGGGTCGCGATTGGCCCGGCGAAAATCGAACACCCGATCACCGGTGTCGCCGGTTGTTGTGCATTGACCGCGAGCGGCCATGACGCAATGGTGCCGCTGAAAAGCGATACGAACTCTCGCCGCCTCATCGCCTTCCCCCGAGTATAAACACAACGCATCGTATCAACTCGCGGTGGCACTCCGAAAGGTGTCGGGCTGGAGAAGCCAATGTCCGCTTTGGGTCAAAAGCAGACATTTGCAGTGCAATAGGTGATGTCCGCTTTGTGCCAAAAGCAGACGAGTTTTCATTTTAATGCAATTTGAAGTTTTTTATCTAAGCAATAAAAAACGCTATGAAGCGACGGCCGAGTGCACTGTACGGAGCTACCCCTCACAATTCCCAATGTGCCGTATTTTGATACGGGGGGCTTTGAGGTGCCCTGATGAAATCCTCAGTCGTCAAACATTCCGTCGTCATTGAGAGACACAAGACGAGCATTAGTCTCGAAGATGCATTCTGGAGCCACCTGAAGGAGATCGCGCATTCCCGCAAAGAGACGCTGTCCAAGTTGGTCGCAGACATCGACCAGGGGCGGGAGCACGGCAATCTATCCTCAGCAATCCGCCTTTTCGTACTCGAGTACTTTCGTACGCATACGATCTGCGAAGAGCAGTCCAAACAGCGCGCCGCCGAATGATGTCTCTGGGAGCGGAACATGAATTCACGCGTGGACGAATTCCGGCAGAGAGCAAGACACTGCGAGGAACTGGCGCAAGAAACGGCTGATGTCGGTAAGCGAAAGTTTTTCCTAGGCCTCGCTGAGCAATGGCGGGATTTAGCCAGCGACGCTGAGTTGCTCGATCGCAAATGTGCTATGTCCGCTGTTACCCAAATACCGGACATTTACCGGTAGCTGTCCAATGTCCGCTTTGGGTCAAAAGCCGACATGTGCAGCGCACACGCCGATGTCCGCTAAGTGCCAATAGCGGACATTGCCGGTTGTCTATCAACGTTTCGATTTCGTGGGTTGTCGCTTCGCTACGTTTAGTCGCTGTAACAATTCGCTCCCGCACGGTTGGTATTCGCATGCGCAAAACTCGCATGTGCATTCGGCGAGAGCCAGTTTAGGTACGGTACTGCCCAAGTACTCGATATTTTGTTGAGCGCGAGCCGCTTCACAGCTCCCGGGGCCCGGCACAATCCGAACGCCGCGCAATAAGCCCAGCTTGCGTGCGTTCTTAAATGCCCGAAGTGAACGAGCAATGTCTTTCGGCGTCTTATGCATTGTGCTTACTTGGTTTAAACAACAACACAGAACAAGCAAAAATGCCCCGGGGGTAAGATTCCCGGGGCAGCAGGAGGTTCTATTTTTGTTTAGTGAGCTGTCGGAACTCTCTTCCGGCTCTTGCGCCAGCCCATAACATGACGACAGCAACAATCGGCCAAACCGCGCGCGTCGACAATGCCCATCCGGTTACCATCCGGAAACGTCGCGCACTACCCTAATGACGTTGGCGCAATAGCAATCTTCGTTGCATGTCACCTCCGCTTTACCCTCGAAAGCAGAAATGCGCAGTGCACTAGTCCATGTCCGCTAAGTACCAATAGCGGACATCGGGAAAAGACCACCTCATGGCGCGGTTGAGCGCCGCCTATAAACTGTTGTCTTCCAAATCATTGAATTAGGCGGCGACGTAGAGATACTTGCAAATTCAATCAAGTTCAGCGCGTCAACGTTAAGCGCAGGTGTCAACGCGCTACCACAGCGAGTGCGCATCGGTGATGTACCGTCTAAAAACGGTGGGGACCCAGGGAGGACGGTCATGCCGAGGTTTTATTTTCACTTGTCAAACTGCGACGAGTGTTTTCGAGATAACATCGGGTGCGATCTCGCCGACATTGCCGTCGCACATACCAGAGCCAAACGGCTTGCGCATATGGTGATGATGACCTCCCGTTTAGCCACCAGCCACGAGCCTGACTGGCATCGTTGGACCGTGACCGTCACGGATGATCCGCAAGGCCCAATGCTGATCATCCCATTCAGTGCCTTTGGGACTGTGCCGCGCGGCGGCGGCAAATCGATACGGCGATAACATCATTCGAGCAGCGTTGTTCGCATTCGTTCCAGCCGAACGATAAATTCCATTGAGAGATTCAGGTACCCGAGATAGCTGCACGTCCGCTTTGGGTCATTAGCGGACATGAACCCATGTCTGTGCGATGTCTACTTTACCGCCGAAAGTGGACCCCTGCTGTGGGCGTCGGATTTCTTGATTGTTTACGCCGGACTGCAAAGTACGCACATGCGTTTTGGCTCGATCGGGCTGCTACAGGCGACCCATATACGTGCACCGCATTGAACGCATTGGCTCATAAATGAGTGCGTGTTCGGCACCGGCATGTCGTCAACTCGCGCGCACGGAAGCACGTCGTTCGATTTGGGCTGGGGTACGCTCTGATACATAGGCAACTCCTTCCATTGAAGGCGGGAGCGCAATTTGGTCTCTCAGGCACCGACGCCTACACAGGAACAATCGGCCAAACCGCGCGCGTCGACAATGCTCATCCGGTTACCATCCGGAAACGTCGCGCACTACCCTAATGACGTTGGCGCAATAGCAATCTTCGTTGCATGTCACGTCCGCTTTACCTCGAAAGCAGACATGTGCAGCGCAAAACGCCATGTCCGCTAATTTTTGCTCGCTTCAATTTCACGCAGCATTTTTTGCCGTGTCGAGAACGGCGTCGTAGAGGTCGTCCTGCGCGATCATTTCAATGAGGGTCGTGACAAGCTCGGCTTCGGTCATGCCGGTTGCTTCCGCCCGCTGGCGCAGCCGAGACATCGCAACTCGACTGAGTTGCAGCGTGGTCGGTATGGCAAAGGCAAAGCACTGCTTTGATTGCGGCGGCTTGGGCGGCTTGGGCGCTGGCACCAGCGGCACCACCTTGACCTCTTTGGGTACGCGCAGGCTGATTTGAGCCTGCGAGCAGCGCACTTTGAGTGTGCCGACTGTGCAGCCAAGTCGGGCTGCGATGGCTTCGGCATTCAAGCCTTGCTGGACCAGCACCGGGATGCCAGCCATTACGTCCTTGGTCAGAATAGTAGGCCGTCCGCCCGGTTTTCTTTCAATGACTGAATTTATTGCTTCTGAGTTGGTCATACCGCTGTCTCCTTAGAAAACAGCGGAGCCGCCGTTGTGGCTTGCAAACGGCTCCGCCAGTGGCAAAGCACACACAAATTGTTTTTGTTATTGTGATTGCTGTTTAAAACGACAGGACTGGGCCGGTCTTGTGATTTCAAGCCAAAGTTTTGGGACTTGTTCCGCCGCTATTGCCGAGCGGACGCCGGAAACGTGGCTGAGGTCCGCTTTGGGTCATAACCAGACATGTGCAGCGCACAAGCCGATGTCCGCTAAGTGCCAATAGCGGACATTGGGCCTTTACAGGGCGCCATGGATCGACAGCGCCCAGCTCGCTATATGACGAGATGGGCGGCACCAACCGCAACGCTGTGGCTTGCGCTCGATTGGTGTCCGCCCCCAGCGGAGAAACGATCTCAGCCCCGCCTGCCCGCACGGTAAAGCGCGTTCATTACAGCACTATGTCATCAGACATAGAGTGCGATGATTTTGCCAGGGTGTTACGCAACAGCCACAGCCAGAGTTCCAGGGATGGACCTCGCAGCCCGACTACTCGGCAGCCGTCGAACGTAAATTCTGTAATTCGTCGCGAAGTCGGCCCATCCGCATCCTGAGCAAGCTTTTGCCAATTTTCAGCCAGCGATAACCAAAAAGCGCGGTCCGCGGGTTTGGACGATCTTTCTGCTCGTAAACAGCACTGCTCGGCTTGCTTTCTATACTCTCCCGCAACCGACATTTTTATTTACTCACACTGTTCCACCATTTGACCGACGCCTAATTTGCTAACTTTCGACGATGGCGGGTATGTGGCCGAGTGCTACATCGGGCATCCCTTTTGGAATTGGCGGATAAATTCATAGTTGCGATGAAACCAATTGCCGCGATCCCGCTTATTTAATTTGATCGCGCCACCGTCAATCGCCCCCTAATGCGGCGCGCGGTTCGGGAACTGCAGGGGGGCAAACTGCAGTCCCACCAATTCAATTGCCCGGAAACTACCAAGCGCTTTTGAACCTTATAAGTGCCGGTCGCCTTGCGTCGTCGGTCAGCAGCCAGCCGCAATGCCCCCGGCTGCCCCCTTGACGCTTAGGCGGCCGACACCACGGCGGCATAGCTTTGCTTGCAAACACTTTTCGCTTCCTGCGCCAGCCCGAGCAGACCTAATGCGGCAATGTCCGCTAAGTGCCAATAGCGGACACGGCCTGCGAAGGCATTCAGCTTACAGAACTGAACTAGTGGCTTCGCGCGAACTTGATCGGCAGAACAAATTGGAACAGCGACCCATTTTTGCCATCCGAAAAGGCCGTTAGTTGGCCGCCGTGATGTTCGATAATTAAACGACATATGGCTAATCCCAAGCCCATGCCATGTGGCTTTGTTGTAAAAAATGCACCAAATATGCTCTCGAGCCGTTCTGGATCAATTCCTAGTCCCGAATCCCGCACTGCTACGGTAATCGCATCGTGACCTTTGAGCTCGGTTCTCACCCACAAGACCCGATCGCGGACCGCCGCAGCATCCATTGCTTCGATCGCGTTGTGGACCAGGTTAAAGATGACCTCCTCCAATTGCCTCCTGTGGCTCTCGACAAGCGGCAGTTCGGACGCCAGCTCAAGCCGAGTTTCAATGCGATGATCCTGTAGCTCTTTCCGCGATGACTGCAGGACCCCCAGGATAATTTCGTTCACCCTGACTTGCTCTGTTTTCTGATCGCTTTTCGCGAACAACGTGCGAAAGCCCTCCAACACGTCACTGGTACGATGGGTGTCCCCAATCATATTGTTCAAAGCTAGCCGTACCTCTGCAAGGTCAGGTGGCGTCTTGCCAAGAAACCGCAGAGCCGCACTGGCATAGACTGCGATTGCCGCCAGGGGCTGCCTCACTTCATGAACAATCGCAGCTGTAAGCGCTTGCGCATTCAAAAGTTTGTTATCTCGCTCGCGCTCCAGCATTGTGTTTGAGTGAGCGAGCTGTATCGCACCCTCCCTCCGCTGGGCAAATATCGCGGCAAGTACGTATGCGCTGAGCGTCACAACCAGAATGCCCGCTTGGGCATTTAGGATGCGGTCGCTGATTGGATGACTGAGGTCGCCGAAATGACCGATGTCCAAGATTGTCGTCAAGACTATCGTAATCGAAACCACGAACGCGCCCGCTGCGGAGAACTCCGGTCGAGCGCGGGCGGCAAGCCACACTAAAATCGGAAGCACCCAAGTGATCGGAAACACCACCTCCCAAAGGCGGCGCGGCAGCGAAATGATAAGTCCAGTTACTAACGCAAGAGCCAGAAGTCCCAACGCGCCTTCGATGAGTTCGCTCCGCGACGATGGCCGCCGCACAACTGCAGCGAGCCCAATCACTAACGGTGCAACAGCGACGATGCCGACAAAGTCGGATGCGAACCACTGCTGCCAACTATCGAGCATCGATGCCGATGCCCCGCGCATCAAGCTGTAGGTAATCGCTCCCCCGACCCCTGACACAGTCGTCGCGACGACTGCTGCCGCGAGCAGGCCAACAACGTGGCGCACCCGAACAAGGTTGAAACCTGCACCGAAGTAGTGGTGGATCAATCCGGCTGTAATCAGAGCTTCCGCCCCATTGGATAGGCCCAGGGCGGCGCTCGCCCAGAGGGGGTCGTGGATAATGAGATGAGTGGCAACAGTCGCGACCATCACCCCGGCTAACACCGGCCACCGCGCGCGTCGTCCGAGCGCGATTAGGATGCCTGAGGAAATACCAGCCGCGGGCCAGAATACGGCGACGCCCGAAGGCTCCAGAATCAGACGGACGCTAAATTTCGCCGTCAGGAAATATGCCAAGCCAATTGCTGCAGTGAGCCCAATGTTTCCAACCCACCGCTGAGTTAGGTCATTGGTGGTTGACCGCGGGCGTTGGTCGTGTGCTCGTGGGCTCACAGATACTCGGGCATACCGACGGCGTCCTCTCTATTAGATACATGTGTCGAACCTACCGCAATTGCTCTCCGGGATACCTCGATCAGGTAGATTTACACGTCGCAGAACTGCGCTGTTGTCCGCTTTGGGTCAAAAGCGGACATTTTGCGATGCGTACCCCGAAGGCGGACATGTGCAGTGCAATACGTCATGTCCCCTAAGTGCCAATAGCGGACAATCACGATGGTGTACCAACGCCTCGACCCGTTCAATCAAAAGGCGGGTACCGAAGATCATATATGACCAAAATGGCTACCACGAGGTTGAACAGTGACGTCAGCATAAGCAGCGATTGTCCCATTGCGACCCTCCATTACAATCCCACCCCGATCGGACAAACACTGACGCGCAGCCAGAGTTCGCGGCTCCATCTGCTTTTAGGAGTTGCGGTTAAATGCTTTTCAACAAGGTCAAAAAAACTCTGGCAAGTCTTCTGTCCCATCAATAGACCGCCCCGTCTGATCGCAAGCCTCATAAATACCAAAGTAGAAAGACTTGCCTCGCGGCGGTCACGCTAGCGCGGCTCATCAAAGCCGGAGTCGTGCGTTCCTTCACCGCTCGTCGAGGTACGATGAGCCTCCGTTACGTCTATTCGCTTCTGCTCTTTTTGGAAGTGTTCAAGCACAAACAGGCGGATCGCCGAGGATAGATTGCTCTGTTTGCGGGTACCGTTGATGCTGGCGACCAATTCCGACAGTGTCATGCACTGGGCACGCGCGATGCTTTTTAGGTGATCCCAGAAGGGATCTTCAAGGCTGACGCTGGTCTTGTGTCCAACAATTACGATGGAACGTTTAACAATTGAGGATTTCATTGGGGCCCCCGCTGCCCCCTGCCCACCTTCTTTATACAGCCGATTCGAAATCCATCGGAGTAGCTTAATACCGAAATGATCCTTCAAACTTTTCGCGCATAGAAGATCCCTCAAATGCGTCTTAGTGTGATGTCCAACACAGCAAGATTTCCTTGGGCAGTCTTTAATCATCTTCACAGCGAAGAGGGATTGTCATGAATACTGAAAAAAAAGATATCGCTACGCTGATAGAGCTTTTGAAAATGGAAACTGAGCGCTGGCCGCATTCTGAAACTTACGAGGTTTCGCAGAGTGACCTATTCCGCCGAGATCGCTCCTTGCTTGAGATGTGGCCAGAAGCCTGCCGACGCACAGGTGTTGGACAGCGCGAATTCCCTCCCGGAGTAATCAAACTGTGGAAACAAACGGCGGGCAGTGCGAACTAAAGGGGCACTCCCTTAGTGTCCGCTTCGGGTCACTAGCAGAACATCTTGCAATGCGGAAGCCGTGTCCGCATTACCCCTGAAAGCGGACGTGCCAGGTGGCAAGCGTGAAGTCCGTTTTGTGCCAGTAGCGGAGATGGAAAACTTTTACTTCCCAAACAAAAACACTCCGAACATTGCGGGGGTTCGTGTCGAGTTGCGCGTCGAGCCTAAAACCTTCGGCACGCCTAAATGCGCGCCGGGAGCAACTGAGTTGGGGTCTTGCCTAACTGATGCGACCCCGAAGGCCGTTCCCGGCGCGCCGTCCTCAATTCGCCGCTACGTTAGGGCCCGAACGATTGGCGCTAGCGATTGTCGCGGCATTTCTGAGCCGGTGGTACCATATACAAAACCTCCGTGGCTGATTTCGCGAATTTAAGCGTCGTCACGTCCCGCATATGCAGCCCCGTACATTGGGAGACTATCGGAGAATGTGCGCGAGACGTCGTTGCTATGGTACCGGCGCAGACTGGAACCCGCCTATTTTACGTCATGTGGTGATCTGGTCACACTGTACGTTTCGCACAATAAAAACAAGGCATGACACCGCCGAGGGCGTTTAGAAATCTGAGTTCCTATTCACCGGAATTCGACGTCGCACTTCAAGTTGGAATTGCGAATTTACCTCAGCGCATGGAATTCGATATGCAATTATTAGCCGGGGTGGCCGCTCTGGTACCAAGGAGATCACGATGATGAACAAGCTCAATCTCGGGATCACAACTGATGAGAACGGCGTAGCGACCGTACATTTGAATGCGTCCTTTGAAAGCAAAGAGGAAGCTATTGACTTTCATGCCGACGCCGCTGCTCTCTGCCGCAAAGCTTCATTGTTGAAGCTAAAGCCAACCAACGGCGATGTGTATGCGCCGATGCTACCGCGTGGATGGTCAATGCTTGGTATTAAATCTTTGGTCAGAACGTAATTCTGCCAAGACGCGATACGTTTAATTGCGATGTCCGCTTTACCGCCAACAACCGACGTGTGCGGTGCACTTCCTCATGTCTACGAAGTGCCAACACCGGACAAAACGTCTTTCGCAGGTATCAAGCCCTTCGCGGATCGACTCGGTCGTTGGCCGAGCGCACCGTCCGAACATCATCGACCGCGGCTCTATCCCAAGGCGTCAGTAGCTGAGAGACCAATAGCGCTCCCAAGCGGCACCGCCCGCTCCCCCAGCCCTTCCGGTGCAGTCTAACAATCCGCTGAGGCCGGTCTCACCGCCGCCAACAGATTCGCAGTCGCAAATTGGCCAACTATTGAACGACGTCAAGTTTGACCTTTGCAACACCCCGTTCGACAATTCCTAACGTTTCGGCCGCTGAATACGAGACGTCGACAATTCGTCCGGGAACGAACGGACCGCGGTCATTGACGCGAACCGTCACGGACCGTCCTGTCGCCAAGTTTGTCACGCGCAACCGGGTGCCAAATGGCAATGTAGGGTGAGCAGCAGTTAGTGCACTCGGATTGAAGTTTTCGCCGTTTGCGGTCTGTTGTTCATCTGAATAGAAACTCGCAACCCCGTACGGCGCAAATTGCGCCTTGGCTGCATTTCCATCGGTCGCGAATGGAGTCTGCTTTCTCTGCTTAGCCGCTACGCGTGTGCGATTGTCTTCCAGCGACGCCTCTGGACTGGCGGCACGTAATTCATGCTTGTCGGTAACAGCGGAGGACTGAGCGCAGGCCGCGAGCGCCGCCGCCGTCAGAGTGAGGGCAAACAGCCGAACAAGGTTCCGAAACCCGGCGGACGCGCGGAAAGGCGCGCCGGGAAAAATACCCTCAGTGACGAAGGACGAATTTCTGACACAGCTATTGGAAGACATCCCCAACCCCCACTGGCCGCAATCCGGCAGACAATAAGGGCCAAACCGTGACGACAAAAAACAAGCGTAGGATCTATTTTGCGATGTGATTTTTCAATGATCGATTTGTCACAAGCTGCTGCCATTTTTTTAAATTCTCACGCGCCTTGTGTGTAAGAAAATACCACTAATCTGGTACCGCTTCTCGTCCGAGTGGCACCGCGGCCGCCCGCTCCTACTGCCCCAACCGTTCCGGTGCAGCCCGACAATCCGGTGAGGACAATCTCTCCACCACCTGCCAATGATGTTCGCAAAGCGGCGTTACGAATTCCTCCTCAGATCCCTTGATTTAAGTCAATGCAATCTTCGACCGTGCGGATATTATTTCTGCGGGCTCTGGGGGGCGATGGCTACCCAGGAGATCAGCGATGTTAAAAATAGTAGCGGCTGGTGCGACTGCACTCTTCATTACTGCGTCCCCTCTGGCCTACGCGCAAACCCCATCCGGAGTGGCACCCGAACGGTTAAGCATTTCGGCCTGGAATACACTGACCGACTTGCGGATAGATCTCGTCAAGGCCGCATTGCACCTGACCCCTGAGCAGGCAAAATATTGGCCGCCTATAGAGAGCGCCATCCGCGCTAGGGCGCAGAACCGCCAAGCCCGCCTGGCGCAAATTGTCGAAACGACGGGAAAACGCGCCGATGAGAATACTGTCGAAGCCTGGCGCAGCCGCGATGCCGTAGCGTTCTTGAACCGACGCGCCGATGCACTAGCACAACGATCCGCCGACCTTAAGAAGCTCGCGGATGCATGGCAGCCGCTTTATCAGAATCTCAGTCCCGAGCAGAAGCAACGCATGGGGGCCCTTACGCTCTTTGTACTGCACGATATGAGTGATGCTGTCGAACAGCGGCGCGCGCAGTCTGAGGACGAAGACTAGAAATAAAGCGCGTCTGTTCGAGAGTTTTGGCTAACTCCGCAGTTATCGCGGACCGATGCGATCAAAGTTCTGTTTCGGTCCGCGGTCGGTCTTGTGGCGTGATCTCAATGTCCGCTTTACCCCCGAAAGCGGACAGGTGCAGTGCAACTAGGCATGTCCGCTAATTGGCAATAGCCGACATCGGCTGACTCAAGCTCGCTTGAAATACTTCAACATGTCATGTGGCGGCGCATACTGGTTGGATATCGGAACCGTGGTGTCAAACTACATGACAAGATTGCTGACTATTTTTGCAACGCTTCACACTCTTTATTTTATTGCGCCATGTTCTCTGATATACAAATCCCTAGCTAGTGAATTCTGCAAGTAGAGTTGGAGGTCTCGATGGTCTTGCGTGGTCTTGTGACACTGGTGTTTAGCCTCCTCATTCTGACACCATTTACAGCGCTAGCGCAAAACCAGCCTACGCCGCAAAACCAGCCCGCCTCCGCAACTACGTCTGGCGAGCTACTACTCAAATCCGAAGAGCTTGATGCTCTCGTTGCACCAATCGCCCTCTATCCTGACAATCTTCTCTCTTTGGTCATGATGTCATCGACCTATCCACTGGAGGTCGTGATGGCTGATCGTTGGCTAAAGGAAAATAAGAAGCTCAAGGGCGATCAACTGAAGGCGGCGGTGGACAAACAGGATTGGGATGACAGCGTAAAATCATTGATTGCCACGCAAGATGTTCTTTCAATGATGAGCACCAAGCTTGATTGGACCAGGAAGCTCGGTGATGCCGTCCTTGCCCAGCAGTCTGATGTTATGGACGCCATTCAACGCTTACGGACAAAAGCTGAAGCCAACAACAAGTTGGCCTCGAGCAAGCAACAGAAGGTCACAAAAACCCAACAGCAAGGCAAACAGTTCATTGCTATTGAGCCAACGGATCCCGATACGCTCTATGTGCCGTACTACGATCCTGGCGTTGTCTACGGAGCCTGGCCTTACTCCGATTATCCTCCGTATTATTTCGGATATCCTGGATACATCGCCGGCGGTCTCATCGCGACTGGGCTCGCCTTTGGCGCGGGATGGGCACTGGGCAACTGGGGATCGGGTGGAAATTATTGGGGCGGTGGTTTCAACTGGAACAACAACAACATCAACATCGACCGGCCAAGGCCAAATCCCCCGGGCGGGGGGCTAAGACCAACCAACCCAATAGCCGGCGGTGGCAATCGATGGGAGCACAGACCCGAACATCGCCAGGGCGTGAGATACAACAACCCGCGTGTAGAGCAGAAGTTCGGCAACAACAATCGCCGTAATAGCGCTCAAAACCGGATGGATTTTCGCGGCCGTCCCGGCAGCGAACGACCTGGTGCAGGACAGAGGCCTGGGGCGGGGCAACGACCTGGCGCCGGACAACGGCCTGCAGGTGGGCGGCCCAGCGCAGGGCAACGTCCTTCGGGTGGGCGGCCGAAAGCAGCGCAGCGACCGGCTGGCGGACGACCGAACGCTGGGCAACGACCCGGTGGCGGGCGCGGCGGCAACGCTCTGGGAAATATTGGGTCCGGCAGAGGCGCCAGCATGGCATCCTCGCGCGGCCGCGCCAGCATGGGGAGCCGTGGTGGTGGCGGCGGTGTGCGAGCCGGCGGCGGCGGTGGCCGCGGAGGTGGAGGTGGGATGCGGGGCGGCGGCGGACGTGGAGGTGGAGGTGGCCGCGGTGGTGGCGGAGGTGGCCGTCGATCTGACATCACGCTCAAGCACGATATCGTTTTGCTCGGCCGTCTCGACAATGGTCTTGGTTTCTACCGGTTCAGCTATAACGGTAGCAACCGAGCCTATGTCGGTGTGATGGCGCAAGAGGTCCAGACGATCGTGCCCGAAGCGGTTACGCGCGGGCGAGATGGCTACCTGCGGGTTTTTTATGACAAGGTAGGCGTCAAATTCCAAACTTACGCGCATTGGATTGCGTCGGGCGCCCACGTGCCCGCCGCTGTTCCTATTTTACACTGACTTGTCTGCGCGAATGAGGATCCCATGAACAGAGTTCTTGTCTCAGTGACGGTAACGGCGCTTCTTTGCGCAGGCGTATCCCTCGCAAGTGCGCAGCAAGCCTTCAAGACACCCGATGAGGCCGCCGGTGCCCTGGTCAGCGCAGCCAAGACTGGCGATAGGAAGGCCCTCGACACTGTGCTGGGTCCGGACGGCGAAGACATTGTTTCATCGGGTGATGAGGTGGCCGACGCGGCCACCCGTCAGAAATTTGTCGCGGCCTATAATGCAAAGCACCAGGTTAAAATGGATGGCGATAGCAAAGCTACCATGGTGATCGGACCAGACGATTTTCCGCTTCCGATCCCACTCGTCCGTCAGGATGGAATGTGGCGGTTCGATACGGCCGCTGGCCGCGAAGAAATTCTCTTCCGCCGAATTGGAAAAAACGAACTGGACGCAATACAGACCTGCCTTGCCTATGTTGACGCACAGTATGAATATTCGGAAAAGGACCGTACCGGTGCTGGCGTCAAGACTTATGCTCAACGGATCGTAAGCCAAGCGGCAAAGAAAGATGGCCTTTATTGGCCAACATCACAAGGCGAGGAGCCTAGCCCCCTTGGTGAGCTGGTCGCCGAAGCAACCGCGCAAGGTTATCGCGTCGAGGGCGGACGGACGCCATTCCACGGCTATTATTTCAAAATCCTAACCAAGCAAGGACCGGCCGCTCCGGGCGGCGCCCTGGACTATGTCGTGGGTGGCAAAATGATTGGCGGCTTCGGACTTGTTGCGTATCCTGCCGAGTACAGAAATTCTGGGGTGAAGACTTTCGTCTGCAGTCATTCGGGCGCGGTGTACGAGAAGGATCTTGGGTCAAACACGGCCAAACTCGCCGAGCGGATGAGCGCCTATAATCCCGATAAGACCTGGACTGCCGTGAAAGACACTGAGCCGGTGAAATGAGTATCGCCGCGAAGTACCCGACAGCGCAGTCCTGTGCTTAGCCCTTTCTCTTCTCCTCGCGTTCGGACTCAAGCGTACGCGTTTCCGATCGATGAATCGCTGCTCGTACACTTCGACTGGAAGCCCAATTAGCGCTAATAACGGACATTCGCAAAACGCGGCGGCAAAAACAAAGAACCGCCACGCGGCGTTCCCTCCTGAATAGGTTCAGGGTGCGCAGCTTTGATGATTTGTGTTTCGTTATTTTTGAAGGTTGCCGTCCAGCACTCGCGTCAGCGGCAACTCGTATTCCACGACGTCGCTACCGCTTTTGTCACCGCTTTTGTCCTGTACCTGATCGGCTAAGCGCATATACGCGACCGCCATATGCTCAAACTGAGCCTTAAGTGCCTCGTAACGTACTTCCTTAGCCAACTCGAGTAGCTCGGCCGCCTTGAAAAGGTAAGCGTCCCGTCGGCCCATAAGCGGCACCGCCCCCCAAGTTGCTGCCCAAATAATGCGTCAACGGACATATCGTTCCTTGCCCGACGCCAGCCAAATATTTAGCACGGCGCTTCAGAATTTTTACGCTACAGATACGTCTGTCGCCACTTTTCCTTACTATAATACTCAAATGGGGCGACGGGGGTTGCTCTGGGCTGCGTTAATTTTATCGGGAGCCATCTGGCTCGCCCTGCTCTGGTTTCTATTCCAAATTTTGAATTGAGCGTCAGAAAACGCTTGCCCGCTAAGTGCTAATAGCGGACATCGTGCGGCGATTTTCAATGCAGAGGGGCCGCCCTTCGGCAGCCCCCCATACCGCACTGCTTTTATTTTTTTTCTTCTGAGTCAGTTGGTTTCTTCTTTTTCTTCTTATAGCGCCGGTCCTGACGTCGATCACGCCGATTCGCGCCTGCAACGCTCACGGCTGAGGCTGGATTACCAACGCGGGCCTCGGCATCCGTTGCGGTCATCACCGCCGCCGGCACGATGAGGCTCAAGGTCGCCAAGCCCAGAAAAGAAAAAGCCGTTCGGCGCGAGATCAATTCCAATTCTATTCTTTCACTCATGGCAACCTCCTGCCCTTTCGGGCTGTTGCCTTGTGAAACTACCAAGGGGTTCCACAGTCATTTTTGATATATATCAACAAAACGGAGCGGAATTGCTTGGCGCCGCTTTTGCGGCCCGAACGCTGCACCTATTTACCCCGCGCCTTTGGCCGGGCATCCACGTCCCGCATCCATGTAGCGAGAACCTTTTTCGCAAGTGTCCGGTCGATATATGGGCCTATCAGCGTTTTGAACGCGAAAGCAGCCTGCTCATATTCAACATCACACCCTTCCGCTCGTTTTTTTGGCAGGTATCCTTTTTCCACAACGTCGGCAAATAATTTTCGATCAGCGCCATACGCGATACACAACACATTAAAAAATCGCTGCGCTGGAATCCCGTGCTCGTCGGCGTATTTCGTAAGGGGCACCTGCGGGTTCACAACGTCTTCTTTGTATTGATAGGCATTACCCAGGATAAGCCGACGTGCATCCGCCGTACTCAGGTTCAGCATAATGTAGGCGGAAAACAAATCTGCAGCGTCTTCCTCTCGGCCAAGCACCGGCACGTTCAGTTGGTCAAAAACGGCATGTCCAGCTTCATGCAAGAACACGTCCATGAAGGGGCCGAGGATGGCATCATCTTGTGAAATAACGCTCGGTAGCGTTCCCTCCAGCGCATTTTTCAGAATGTCTGCCAGGTATTCGTAACAGACAGTCACGACACTTCCATCATACCAAGCATTCGAATCACCGTCGCAGCTGGAAACCTTGAGAAGCAAGGGACGAGGAAGTCGAATCGGGCTGAGCAACTTTTGTATTTGCTCGAGGGCACGAACCTGCTTCAGTCTCTCATAGATTGGCCGATGCACTGGATTCTTCGGCACATCATATTCGACGCGTATCTGTTTCGATTTATACGGAATTGCGGTCGCGGGATCGGAAAAACTGGTCACCAGGCACGCGCCGGCCATTAGTGCGATCAGTACGAACCGGCCCATTGCGGCCAAATTCACGAGCCTTCTCCATCTTTCATTTAAGTAGCTTCGGACCATACGCCGCAAGAACCGTTGATCTGCATCAAGTCGGTCCGCTATACGTGCAAACGAAGGGCAATTCCCTGTAAGAGGACATTAGCTGGCGCAGTTGTTAAGGCCAGTAATGTTGGGCCATGCCTGCGGCAAACAATATAATTCCAATAACCAGGGCGATGAGTATGCGGCGCGTCCTTGGATCATCCATCTTTGTAACCCCGCTTCTGGAGAGTTTCGGGCCCGACGCTTGAGCGTACGGTGGAGATGCGCTGCCTCTCTCTCCTGTAACGCTTCGATTTTAAGCGAGTTTCACGACGTTTTCGAACTTAGCATCCGTGGCAAAATTGTCACGTCATCCTCAATGAATTGATATGCTGTGCGGTGCGGGTGACATCCACTTTACCCCCAATAACGGACATCAGACGGAGGCGCTGCAATGTCCGCTAAATGCAGATAGCGGGCTCACGCCCCGCCATTCCGATTGCTTCGTCAGGATGTAATCCGGCCCTCACTACCACAAGCCGAGATTTTTGATCGCGGTCGGCAGGGTCTGTGATTTGTGCGTCCGGCAGTAGGATGTGACTTTTGCAGAATTCTTTTGAAACCGATCGTAGTCCAAGATGTTGCTATTGGCGGCCGCATTGTAATAGCCACTCATCCAAGATCGGACGAAATTACGAATGTCGGGACTATATCCGAGAAAGTTTCGGCAAGTGATCTGATTCATGTCCACGCTAATCTGAGCCACACTTGGCAATGTAGCGCTGACCATCATAGTCGCGGCAACAAGAAGAACATTCCATTTCATGGCTCGCCTCCAAAACTCCAAAATGTCACTGCGGAATCACAGTCTGCAAGGCAGCCATCACGCTCGCTTGCGGATTGTATTGGCACCACGATTTCAGCTTCGCGATATTGGCTTCGTGTGTAGCCAAATCCAAAACGGTCCTGCGGGTCTGATAACTGAACCAGCCGCTCATCCACGCAGAAAAGTCACGAGATATGGACGGCGACATTGCCAGATATTGGCTGCATGTAAACGCGCCCATATTGATGGTAAGCTGCGCATTCGCCGCCATCGGAAGAAGCGAGATTGCAAATGCAATACTCATCAAACGACGTTTCATTTTGTTTGTCCTTTTAAATACTAACGGCCCGCTACAGTTGGATGCCGTCGCGGGCCATTATTGCTCTGTCTTTCAGTAATACTTTGCGCAAGTGCTTCCATTCCATCGGGCACACCTGCGAGCATGACGTTTTGCGGCCCTGGCCACGCAGACACCATTAACCCGTGTCATGCCCACTCCGCATGCGGCCAAGACTTGCGTAACCATGCTGTCCGGCTCGTGAACCTGCGCAACTGGTATTGCCTGCGCCGTCGTGGTGACGACTATGACAAAGGCAGCAAAAGCGACCGATCTGATCATCCGTACCTCCCATGTCTTCAAGAAGAAATTTTCCTGAATTAAGAATAATCGGTGCCCTGGCTTAACAATCGTTGACCCAGATCAAAAACTGCAGAAAAGTGAACCGAGGTAATTAGTGACCGGTCAATCTCAGGACCAGAACGCCAAAGTTGGCGGCCTCCAAATGTTTCGTGTTCCCTTTGGGTCAAACGCAGACATTTGCAGTGCAAAAAGGCATGTCCGTTAAGTGCCAAAAGCGGGCATTCATCCGCGCGGAATTGGCGGGGGCAGCGGCGGTAATCTACCAAAAAGGTGTCGGAATTCATGCTCGCTAATAAGTCTCGCCTTGGTGTAGGCCTCAATGCGATTAATTTCTTTCCACGCACCATCCACAAACGACCAAGCGCGGGTCTCACCGACGATTGTCGGCACGCCGGCATAGTCGCAATAGTAAGGTTTGTTCATTTCCGATCGAAGGCCCGGCGTGTGTGCTAATCACGGCGAGCGTTCAGGCTGACAACATTTTGATAATATTCCAACACGAATACGCGAATTGCCGATGAGAGATTTTCACCATTGCGGTGTTGGTCGATTTCCTCGACTAGCTTCGACATTGTAAGCATTTTGCTTTTCGCAATCTCGCGCAGACAGCCCCAAAACTGATCTTCCAGCGACACGCTCGATTTATGGCCGTTGCGGATGATTGACCGCTTGACGATCCGCGAATTTGTGGTGCGTCGCTCGACGACGCGATCCGTGGAGATTGTGGTGAGAGTCATCACGACCCTTTTTGCTGCCGAGTGCCACAACGGATGAGAAGCAAAGAGACCACCTTGGGAATAAGGTGGCCTCTTTGTGTGACAAGGGCGGGAACTGGGGGGTAGCACCCTTGTCCTAAAAGCGATTTATTGCAGCGCATTTTTTGCCGCGAAAATACTGAACCTGCGTATCGCTGACCTAAACCAACGTATAAGCGAAAAGTTGCGGGTTTCACGCTCTCCCAATTGTACGCAAGCAATGTCCGCTAAGTGCCCGAAGCGGACTTTAGTCATCTCCTAAAACAGAAAGACCGCCTTCCGGCGGTCTCTCCATAATAAGTCGATTGATGTTTGATCACACAACGGATGCTGCTGCTTTCTTCTTTCTGCGCCAGCCGAGCAGACCTAATGCGCCCAGGCCGCCCGCGAAGAGCGGTAGCGCGGCTGGTAGAGGGGTCTGGGAGAGTTCACTGCCTGTCAGGGCCATGTCACCGCTACCCACGCTTGTTTTGACCCATACGTCAAATACGTTTGCGAGTGTGCCGCTGATCAAAAATGCAAGAGTGCCATCGCCCTTATCCCATGCGGCAAATAATGCATCTTGCCCCCACAACGGATTGTTCGAAATTGCGAAGATCAGCCCATTGCCGTCGACTGGAATAGCCGTATCGCCCCCGAAAATATCCGTACCATGATTGTCGCGAAAACCAGTTTGACCACCGTAATTTCCGTTGCCACCGTCGGTCGTCAGGGTGATCAAGGTGAGATCGAAGTTGTTGGCACCGAAGGTAATTGTGCCTGTTCCACTCAGCGCCTGCCCTCCAACTACGTTAAGCGATACAGTGGCGGTAAATGCAGGAGGACCAAAATCCCCGCCGAAATTGTAAATTACGTTTGCATTGGCTGCGGGGACCCCAAGCGTTGCACCCACAATCAGGGCGGCCGCAACCGCCAGTCTGCTCATAAGCCCTTTAATCTGCATAATCGCTCCAATCGACAAACGCCTGAGATGGCGCGACCAACTACATGCGACACCTGGACCGGCTCGGTCTTGTCATTTCCGGTCAACGTTTTGACAATTCTCGGTAAATGCCGCGCCGAACGCTGGGAAAATGGACATCCAAGGCTGCGATCGGAATATTCGCTTTGGGTCATTAGCGGACATGTGCAGTGCAGCACCCCATGTCTGCTTTACCCCAGAAGTCGGATATCAGGGGGCAGTGTTCAAATGTGTGCTCAGTACCAATAACGGACAAATGCATGGCAATAGGCATCACAAACAGAAAGACCACCTCGCGGCGATCTCTCCAAATCAAATCAGGTACTTTGAGCAGTGGCAGCCATCCATTTGCTGCTACACAAACCAAATCTTAATAGTGAACGAGGCAAACTGCGCATTGGCCCACCTTGGGAGCTGCGCCACACGTTGCCTCCCGACACCAAGGGGACGGGGCCGGGCCGCGCAATGATTTGCGCGGCCTTTTCATTACAGCTCGTGCTTTTTTTCGAGCACCGCTGACGGTCGAAGCGACGGCGTTCGTTGCGGCGGTCGCAATACACGGCAGGCCCGCTTCGGCTTGTTGCAGAAAGCAGCGTCGTCAGTGCGTGATGCACAAATAAAGTAATGTCGCTATGCCAAGCACCAAGAGAATCAGCGCGGTCAGTGTCCACGGACCTTCCAGCAATTCCAGCACCGCCCATACTACCCGTCGCTTTAGTACGTTCCTCTGCATGGCCTTTTCCAAAGGGCTAAGCGGGGCGTTGCGGGCGAACGCAATCCCGTCGGCGTAGCGTTCGGGGTCCGCGCAGGGCGTGCCCATCGCCACTTCCTTCAAGGTCGCGCCACCGGGCACCCAAGCACCGTTGATCCAACTCTCGACCCTGCCTTTGCCGTCAGCCAGTTCGACAACGCGGCAAATCCCTCCATCCACGCGGCGGGGCGGCTTGATTACCGATACAACCGGGTTTTTTGATTTCATCGCTGCGAAGTGCCGTTTGCGGTTTCCGCGATGAGGCCGTCGAAGTTGCAAAGTATGTTGAGAAGCCCGCCTGCCTCCTTCGCGTATTCCTCATCGGTCAATAGACCGGAGGTACGCTGCGATTTGAGGCTTTCGTGGATGCTGTTCAGGCGTCTAACTGCGCCGGCCAACGGCGCGGTGCTGTCTGCGGTCAACGACAGGGCGACAGCAATTCGCATGTCTAGTTCGGTTGCTATGTTGCTCAGTTTCATCCGGCTTGCTCCTGCACCATCGAAAGTAGCGGAGCCGCCGTTGTGGCTTTGCCGACGACCCCGCCGGTGCCAAGCATTCGCGCCCAACACTACGATTTTTGATTTTGGTCGCTGTAAAACGGCGGCACCGGCCCGGTCTTGTCATTTCAGGCCAAAGTCTTGTGCAGCGGCACACTGCTGTGTGTTCAGAAGCTGGTGGGTCTTGATCGCGTATTGCGCGTCGTTACGCCGCCGCTCATGATAGCCACCTGCGGCCTATAACGATGCCGACGACGACGCCGACAATCGACATGACGCAAACCATCAGAATCGCTTGTCCGATTGCACTGGCAGCAATCCACGCGAGAACGTCGCTCATGACAGCCAACGCACTGCGATGACGGCAACTAAAAGTAGGGTGAAAAATCCAACACAGCACAGCACCCTTGCCGCCCAATCGCCAACTTCATCGACACCCACCGCATGGACACCGCGCACAACCTCTTGCATCTGACTGATTTCCTGATTGTGATGCGGGACCGCAACGTGACGCTGCCCGAAGGCTGAACCGCTTCGCTTCACTGTTTGAGTTTTTCCGCCGCCATTTGCAGGGCGTACCAGCCCGCCATGAACGCGGCGAAGGCGATCGCAAATTCGAGAAGAGTGTAAAAAATGTGGGTCATGCTGCTTTACAACACGGCAGCACCGGCCAGGTCTTGTGATTTCAAGCCATAGATTTGTTGCCCGCTTATTGCCGCGCGGACGCTGGGGACACGATTGATGTCCGCTTTGGGTCAAAAGCAGACATGTGCAGCGCACAAGCTCATGTCCGCCAAGTGCCATTGCTCCTTATTGGAGGCGTCAATGTGATCAGAAGGTTGCGGTGAACATGGCCGCACACCCACGAATCACATAGG
The DNA here is from genome assembly GCA_963817815.1 of uncultured Alphaproteobacteria bacterium. GTDB lineage: Bacteria > Pseudomonadota > Alphaproteobacteria > Rhizobiales > Xanthobacteraceae > Pseudolabrys. Next base: position 201,706 of record CAWFPY010000003.1, read on the forward strand.
CTTTACCGCCCAAAGCGCATAACGCGCAAAGGAGATACGCCTATGGCAAGCCCAACTGTCACTACAGTTACCACCAGACACTTGGCCGATGCGCTGGCCGAACAACACCAGCTCACCAAGAAGCAGGGAGCGGAATTGTTGAATGACCTGATCGGGATGATCACCAAACATCTTAAGGGGGGCGAGCGGGTGAAAATCGCCGGTCTCGGAATTCTCCAAGTGCGAAATCGCGCTGCCCGCATGGGCCGAAATCCGGCAACCGGGGAGGCGATCCAGATCAAGGCCAGCAAGAAAGTGGCATTCCGCGCCTCCAAGGACCTCAAGGAGGCCGTCTGATCGGCGCTGCAGGAAACTACGCGCGCATGAGTTAGATTATCACATCTCGATCAAGTGTTCCGTGTCCGCTTTACCCCCGAAAGCGGACATGTGCGGCGCAGTCGCGCATGTCCGCTAAGTGCCAATAGCGGACATCGTGAGCGACGCGGCTCAACAAAAAACCCCCGAGCGGTTCAGCGTTTCGCCCAAGGGTTCCCGGCCACAAAACTAAAAAGAGTTAGGCGGCTTGCTTCCGTTTCTTGCGCCAGCCAAGTAGACCCAACGCGCCTAACCCGGTGGCAAAGAGCGGGAGAGCGGACGGCAGTGGAGTTTCGGCGGGAATGGAGGGAGTGAAGTTATAGGTGACGTCAAGACTGCCGCTCCAGCCTATGCCGCAAGTTGCTATGCCGGGCCCACAATCGGACTGATAATGAAAATCAGCAGGAAAAGTACCAAGCCCGGTGAACGCGACCACAACAGCGGCACTATTAGCAGTGGAGCTACCTGTAACATTCTGCACCGATCCGTTTCCCGTACCGATCACGGTGAAGAGGATGGTGGCATTAACATCTAGATTGCCAGTAAAGTTCACGCCGTTGGTTTCAGAAAATTGCCCCGCAAAGTCAATTATCACACTTGAAAGCGTCCCCAACGATGGATCAAACAGATTATAGGAAAGAGAAGTGGATGAATCAGGCCCTTGTAGAGGGCCGTAGTTTTGGGGCTGAACGATTGTGGCAGCAGACGAAATTTCTGCGCCACCAACCAACATCGTCAGCGCAGCCAGCACCGCAACCTTCTTGAAAGAACTTATGTCTTAAGTCGAGACACACGCGATTGTTGCCAAAAAAATAACTTGGCATATTCGAAGTGCACGTTCTTCAAGTCAATCAGCGAGGTTGACCCAATAGCTACCGCTATACCACCAACCGGTAGGAATTTTTTCTAAAGTGAACTCGAATGCTTAGGGCGCGGCGCAATGTCCGCTTTGGGTCATTAGCGGACATGAAGGCCGTCAGAGCCATGTCCGCTTTACCATCGAAAGCGGACATTCGCGTCATGCTCGGCTGTGTCCGCTAATTGCCAATAGCGGACATCGCCCGCGATTTCAAAATACGTTGAAATGCTCCAATAGGAGGACCAGACTTACGCTGGCGATTATAAATATAACGATCCACGCTACCGGTCGAAGTGCGCCAGTCGTAGTGTCGTCTTCGTGTTTTTCGGTTCCAGCCATTATCCGCTGCCCGGAACTTGCGTGAATGGTAACGATATCACGCATTGTTCAGAAGCCGAAATGAGAGGTGCAGAACCCATTTTAATCGAAAATGGGAAGTCCGTTCATGTCCGGTTCGGGTCATTAGCGGACATTCACGAAATTAGCGCGAAACAGAGAGCGCCACGAGGCGGTCCCTCCGAAATCCGATCAGGTGTATCGATCAGGCGACCGATGGAACACGACAGGAGGCATTCTTGTCCGAACCCAATCGAAATAAACTCTCCGCACGACTGCGGAGGCTTCCGGTAGACTTTCTGCTCGCGCTGATTAACGCGACAGCAATCCTAGTGATCATTGCCGCAATTCTTGTACTCGTCGCAATGGTGCGTATCGATAACTTTGCCGGAAGTATAGTTTCGACGATGACTGCAGCGGTGCTGTCAAAAATCGATCTGCCGTCAAAGGACGTGCTGGGGAATCTCCGAAACCTGACTGAGGAAGTCCGCACGCTCGGCAATACTCTCAGGGAAATTAAGGTGGGAGAAAACCCAGCCGTTCAATTGGAGATTACGCGACTGAAAGAGGCGCTGACAGTCCTCAATGTGAGCGTCGACCGGCTCGCAAACGCGAGAACGATCCTCACCGACGAAGCGATTGGGCAGTTGGGACGCGCGGTCACCGACACACTGACGAAGTTGAAAGGATGCGGTTCCAACGTTGGCCAAATGCGGCCCTATCTCAGCGACAACGGCCCTGAAACCGAGCGGCGAATGTCCACTTTGGGTCATTAGCGGACATGAAGGCCGTCAGAGCCATGTCCGCTTTACCATCGAAAGCGGACATTCGCGTCATGCTCGGCTGTGTCCGCTAAGTGCCAATAGCGGACATTTGTATCGCCCTATGAGAGGTTCGGTGGCTTTCAGAAGTCAACCGGAAAGCTCACACAACCGTGAAGAGCATCCCCCGCCGTACGCTGCAAGAATGTAAAAATAATATTGTGGTCGCGATCCGGGAGCCTTCGATGAGTACAAAAAACATTCCACACGTCGACCGGCGGGTGCTGCTGAGCACTGCCGGGGTGTTGATGTTGAGTGCTGTTTTGCGGCCAATACGCCTATTCGCCCAACGTAGCTCAACTTCACGGATAGGCATCATTGGTGCCGGCAACATCGGTAGTACAATCGGCGGGTTATGGATCAAGAGTGGGCACTCCGTAATGTTTTCGTCGCGCCATCCAGACGAGCTGAAGGATATGGTGACAAAGCTTGGCAGTCTTGCACAAGCGGGCTCCGTCGAGCAGGCGATCGCATTTGGCGAGGTCCTTTTCATCGCTGTGCCGTATGGCGCGATCCCGCAAATCGGCAGGGATTACTCCGCCGGAATGAAGGGCAAGGTGATGCTCGACGCCTGCAACGCGGTATCGACGCGCGATGGCGCCGTCGCCGACGAGGTCGAGCAAAATGGTATCGGCGCAACCTCGCAGAAATATTTTCCAAATGCGCGGATCGTGCGAGCGTTCAATACGATGTCTTATACGACTTTTGCGCGCGAGGCCAACCGTCCCGCTCCGAAGATTGCGATTCCGATCGCGGGTGACGACGCCGAGGCCGTGCAAGTCGCGGCGAACCTGGTGCGCGATGCGGGATTTGATCCAGTTGTTGTCGGTAAACTGTCCGACGCCCGGCGGTTCCAGCGCGGACAGCCCGGCTACGGGCAATCGGTATCGGCCGCGGAGCTTAAACAGAAGCTCTCATTGCCATGAGCTCGAGTGAACGCTGGTTAAAGAGCGTCATGCCGGCAACGCCGCGAGAACGAGCGGCGGCACTATGGTCTTTCGCATACTTCTTCGCGCTGCTCGCCGGCTACTACGTGCTGCGGCCACTGCGCGATCAGATGGGTATAGCAGGTGGGATAAAGAACCTGGCATGGTTGTTCACCGCCACGTTCGTCACGCTGCTGATTGCGCAGCCCCTTTACGGAGCTTTGGTCGCGCGGCTCTCCCGCGCGCGGTTCATCCCGATCGTCTACCACTTCTTCGTCGCCAATCTCATATTGTTTTGGGTATTGCTGACCTTCGAGATCAAAACCGTTATCATCGCGCGGGTATTTTTCGTTTGGGTGAGCGTGTTTAATCTGTTCGCGGTGGCGGTGTTCTGGTCGTTCATGGCTGATCTGTTCACCTCCGAGCAGGGCAAGCGTCTGTTTGGGTTTATTGGTGCTGGAGGCACGGCGGGAGCATTGCTGGGTCCGATCATTACGATCTGGCTCTCGGTTCCCCTAGGTCCTGTAAATCTGATGATTGCGGCTGCGGCGTTTCTTGAGCTGGCAGTCTTTTGCGTATATCGCCTTGAGCGCGCGTCGCTGGTGCAAACGGGATTAAAACCACCGACTGAAAACATTGGTGGGAGCGCGTTCGCGGCGATCCCCGAGCTCGTGCGCTCTCCATATATGCTGGGCATTGGCGCTTGGGTTGCCCTGTTGTCGTATGCCGCGACGATCATCTACTTCGAACAGGCGCATATCGTTTCCGAGGCAGTTAAGACCGCGGGTCTCCAAACTCGCATATTTGCGAGCATTGATCTTGCAGTCAGCGTGCTCACGCTGATGACGCAATTGCTCGTCACCGGCCGGCTTCTCGGACGTATCGGCACGGGACTCGCGGCGGCAGCATTACCGGCGGTCTACATTGCGGGATTCGCTGCCTTGGCGGTAATGCCCACGCTCGTGGTTGTGGTGACTGTCCAGATTGTGCAGCGCTGGATGAATTTTGCGATTGCAAACCCCGCGCGCCAGTTGTTCTTCACGGTGGTAACCCGTGAAGAGAAATACAAAGCCAAAAATCTGATCGACGTTGTCGTGTATCGTGGCTCTGATGCATTGTCAGGCTGGATCTTCGACAGCATGCAAGTAATAGGGCTCAAGCTCAGCGCTATTGCATTGTGCTCGCTGCCCGTGGTGACTGGCTGGTTTTTACTCTCAATACACTTAGGACGAACTCAAGAAAGGCGATCTACGCAACGAGCAACCCCGGTAACTGAGACGCATTCTGTCGCAACGACAATATGAAATGCGTCCTAAACCATATCGCCCAGTGCAAATCCAACGTAGAAACTCACGATTGACACGGAAAGTGCATTGCATTCGCCATCAGCGGTGAGCCGGCGGAAAAGCCGCCTCCAAAGACTGAATGTCCTGCGGTGTCAGCGTCAGTGAGAGTGCAACAGCGTTCTCCTTCACATGAGCCGCCGAACCGGATTCGGGAATTGCAATGACGTTACCGCTGCGAATGGTCCAGGCCAGCGCAACAGCGGCTGCCGAGCAACCGTGCGCTGCCCCGATACGTGCAAGCGTGGGATCTTTCAGCAGATTGGCGCCAGGGCCGCCGAGTGGCGAATAAGCCATCACCGGCATGCCGTGCTGCTCGCACCATGGCAGCACGTTAACCTCTATGCCGCGGTCGCTGAGACTGTAAGGGAGTTGATTGGTCGCGCAGCGATCACCGTTCGGAATACGGAACAGGCCTTCCATATCGCTGACCTTGAAATTGGACACACCCCAGGCGCGAATCTTCTTTGCCGAGTGTAAATTTTCAAACGAGGCTACAACGTTGGAAAGATTGGTCACCCCGTTTGGCCAGTGCAGCAGATAAAGGTCGAGATGATCAGTACCGAGACGTTTGAGGCTCGCCTCGCAAGCGCGCTCGACGCCGTTTCCGGCCACGTGATTGGGCCATACCTTTGAGACCAGGAATACGCGATCGCGCTGACCAGCGATTGCGCGCCCGATGAAGTCCTCGGAGCCATAGACTTCAGCTGTGTCGATTAGTGTCATTCCGAGCGAGAGGCCAGTGCGTAGCGCATCTTCCTCAACAGCCTGGGGATGTTTTCCTTTTCCGAGACCCGCAGAGCCCTGACCCAGCGCCGGGACGACAGTGCCGTCGCGAAATTTTACCGTACGCCGGGCAGCTGTTTGGGGCGCAGTCTCAACCGCAGCTGCACAAGTCGGAGTTCCAAGGCATCCAAGCGCCAGGCAAAGTCCGTTGAATTCACGTCGGTTCAGCAATCCCATATCTTAATCTCATTGGATCTTTCGAGCCATCCGCGCCTTTTCCCTGCCCCGGACGACGCGACGGTAGCCGCTGAACTACCCCCAGGAAGAGCTTTAGCAGAAGTCACCGGTCCCACCGAGCACCGGCGGCGCCGGCCTGCTTTACTGCTTCGCAGTGAATTGATGCGGTGATGATATGGCCGCCCGGCGGGCGACCCGCTGGGCGGTTTCGAATTGCTTAGCATATATAGCGCAACGTGCAGACGAACTACTAACAACGCCGCCAAACGCCAACATGGCCACAATTTTCCACTCCTCGAGGCGCCGCGCTCGGCTTTTCATGCTCGTACGGTTGTTCGTCTTGCCCGGTCGTCTCGTTTTTTTTGGTTGGGCGCTGGATGGTATAGCCAGCGCAAGGCGATGACGACCCTACCGAGCCTTTGCCACATTCGACGTAACCCTGATCGAACGGATTTTCAGGATTTCTACGTTTTGAATAATCTTGACGCTGGTGCCAGTCCTGTAGTTCGCGTCGTGTTTGCCAGTTGCGATTGCGCCAGTCGTCATCGAAGCGATCTTCGCGGAACGTATTATTACGCCAATCAGTATCGCCTCGATCCTCCCGCCAATTGTAGCCGGGTGAAGCATAGCCGGACGGCGGACCTGGTGCGACAGTACCGGGGGCAACACTGGGGTAGCCGATGTTTGGCGTCGGTACGTACGGCTGAGCGCCAGTCGCACCAGCCATTGCTAAGAGGGCACAAGCTAATAGGAGCTGTCTCATGGCTTACTCTGTAGTTTGAATTCAGCTCAACGCTTGGGATCGCTGTTAGTTCGTGCGGCTATTAATTTCCCTTCCGCTTTTTCCGCCACCCCTGCAGACCAAACGCGCCGCGGCGGAACGCATAGAGCGACGAGTTCAGGCCGTGTCCGCTTTACCCCCGAAAGCAGATATGTGCAGCGCACACGCCAATGTCCGCTAAGTGCCAATAGCGGACATTTAGGCCGTCATCCGTCAGTCGGTCAATTCGCGCCGCTGTATGTGCAATACCAATTGGCTCCCCAGGTTGTTACGATAGTGATATCCGCGACAGAGCCTGCGGCGTGGGGCTGTTTCGCAGCCACCTGGCACTCATCCAAGTTTTTGAATTTTCCAACAATTTGAGAAGTTACACCGATAGGCATAATTGATGCTCCCTGGGAGAGCACCCCGATTACTATGATGAGCGTATACATCACAAAGTCTCCTGGTGGCTGGAAGATAGTAAGTGTGCCAATCAATAATCCGGCTCAATTGACCTGCGTCAATGCGCGAGCTCGCATGTCCGCTTTGGGTTGTGACAGTAGCGCAGCATCCGGCACAGTGAGGGAGCAGCTAAAGACCACACAACAAAAAATGCCCGCGCTCAAAATGCGCGGGCCAAACGAAGTCGGAAGTCATGACACCAGCAACTATGGCCCGAGTCGCGCGCGTCATCAATGCCCACCCGAATACCGTCAGGACACTCACACATCGTGTCCGCTTTACCTCCAAAAGCGGACATTAGCTGACGTCAACCGAATGTCTGCTAAGTGCCATAAGCAGAAACTCTGGGTCGCCCTATGTTGCGACCGGCTATTTCATTTTACTGACTATAGTTGACTTGTCTTGTTTTGGCCGACCACGATTGGATTGACGATCCATCTTAGCCTGTTCGGCTGATGGCTGGCGCTTGTGAAGGTGACAATCCAGTGGCCAAAGCTGATTTAAAGTTTGCTATGCGGCGTTCATTAATACCGATTCTGATAGTCGTTTGCGCGTTCGTCGCCTTCCCGGTCGCGCTACGCAAATTGTTTCCGCTACAATTGCCAGCTGCGGAGTTGATCGTTCATAGCTCCCCTCGAGGGCTGATTGATTTTACATTTTCGGATGGGTCGGCGCATAACCTTACATTAGATCAGTTCCGCGGCAGTCTTGTTTTAGTAAATATTTGGGCGACATGGTGCCCTCCGTGCAAGGACGAGATGGCTTCGCTCAATCACCTTGCATTACTCTTCGCGGACAAGAACATAAAAATTGTGCCCATATCGATCGACGTTTCTGGCGCTATAACCGTACGATCATTCTACGAAAGGCTCGGTTTAAATAATCTTTTGATTTATGTCGACCCCTCAAAGAACGTTATGGATGCGCTTGGGATAACCGGCATTCCGACCACTATCCTGATAGACCGCGACGGACGCGAAATTGGCCGGATGGTAGGGCCTGCGCAATGGGATGCGCCTGAAAGCGTGAAGCATATTAGAGAGACCGCCCACCTATAAACTATCTATCGCAGCGCCAATGAATGAAAGGAAGTGTGAGGTAGGCCACCCTCGCCGCCCTGCCCTCGTAGTAAGCCCGTATCAATTGGGAGGCGATTGCTATGAACAACCTCAATCCGAAGGCCCCAGGGCAAAGCGACGATCATCACACCGCCGCAGCGGTAGCTACGATTTGGGCTGTGTTGCTGGTACTGGTAGTCGGGTTTGAACTTGCATCATTGCTAATGTCACGTTCGATGTTGGCAGGCGTTCTTCACTAGGCAGCGACACACGCCCAGGTGATGGCAGATTTCAAGGCGCGGTGGGTGGTACAACACGCCTGCTCAACGCCTCAGCGGCCTTTCCCCCAGTGGGTTTGCCGGATATTTTGTGCCCGTCTCGAAGGGATCAACCGTTTCTCGAGCACTAGCAGTGATTGTCCGTTAAATCCACCAGCGCGAATCGGTGTCCCGAAATATTTTTTCTCAGCATTAAATCAATAACTTCTGGCAACGGTCTCGCCGAAAAAAACTGCTTTCGGCGCATTAGCATAAAATTTAACGCCCCCAACGGAAAAACGTACTGGTTGGTTTCTTTCCATAGAGAGGTGATTCTCATGACCAGTCCTGATCCCGCTGAAAATACAGCGCCGATACAGCGGGGGCGTCCGTTCGAACGCGGTAAAAGCGGCAATCCGAATGGAAGACCTAAGGGATCGCGTAATCGCGCAACGATCCTAGCGGAAGAACTCCTAGACGGTGAAGCGGTCACGCTTGTTCGTAAAGCGATCGATCAGGCGCTGGAAGGAGATACAACTGCGTTATGATTGTGCTTGGAACGTTTGGTGCCACCAAAACGGGAACGGCGTGTTGCTTTTGAGTTTCCCGTCACGATCGGATCTGCTGCTGATGCGGCCAAAGCGTCATCCGCGGTGCTAGCGGAATGCGCCGCGGGGACCATTTCACCAAGTGAGGCCTCGGAAATCATGGCTCTCATCTCCTCTCATATCCGTGTTCTCGAGGTGACGGAACTTGAGGCCAAAGTCATTGCATTAGAAACATCGAAGCCATGACCCTCAAGAAAATTAGTGGACAACTCGATCGCTTGGAGCTATCCGCCAGAGCGAAGGAAATCAAAAAGGAAGAACCGTACAAACCAACCTTTTTGACTTTCCGATTGATCCTGCAGTGGTGCAAGAAATCGAGAGCGGTTCTGCGTTTCTGTTTGAAGTTAAATTTTTTGTTTTAACTTCTGGACCGATGGCAAGCGCCGCACGCCAGAAGAAATTCAAACCCGCGCGCGCATAACCACGCTGGCCGACGCCATCCACTGCCCACCATCATATGGTTTCCAGCAATATTGGGAGGATAAAAAATATCGGGGCGGACTACAAATCTACGATCCCGAAAGAGCGCAAGCGAGGGCTCGAATGGAAGCATATCAGCGAAGAATCCCGGAGGGACGCGCGCGACTGCGTTCAAACTATTAGAAAATGGAATTGGGCTACGCGGTCTCGCAGAAAGCGAGGAAATGGAGCGCTTATTAATACTTTATCCCGAACCTTGGTGCGATCCACATGATACTCAGTGGGTGAGCCATAAATTGCGCGAAAGGGGCACGCCTAAAGATCGCAAACTTCGTGCTGAAAAACATCAGCGCTGGATCAATAATCGGGAAGAACAGCGACACGTAAAAATCAAACAGGACGTGTATCCACTACGCACTATGTTAAGGACTATATCGCAGCACTGCGCAGAAATGGATGCCCCACCTTCGGAAACACTGAGCCCGAAATTGGGCCCAGACGAGCGCCGCGTTCCATTGATCCGCTCATTGTGCAAGCAAGAAAATCGAACGGAAAAAAGTTGATTTTAGAGTGCGGGCACAAGAGGACGCAACTTGGGCACTTATGATGAAAGGCGACGACTAACCGGTGCGACATCTGCGCGAGCGAAATTTTCACGCTAAATCACAGCGGTCGTCGGCCAATTCGCCGCTGCTTTTAAGGCGGTTTGGAAAACTCTCATCGAGCTTCCCGGGTACGATTTCGTTTGTGCAATCCTGGCTCATGGACCCGCATGCCCCTAGGTTACATTTTGAAACAGCAAATTTAGCCGCAAAAAGATCGTGACGATTTAGCGCAATGCGCTAGGCATCCGCGATCTGGAGTATCTTCCCCGCTACGAAAGACGGCATGGTCGCGCCGAAACCTTCGGGACTCCATTGCTATTCAGGCGATGGCGCCGGATACAACATCAGAAAATGCAGTCGATCAGATTGCAATATGAAGGTTTGGCGCCCCCTACTCGCCATCCGCAAACGACACTAATAGGTTTTTTGACCTATGCGCTCTTATTTTGCTGTACGGACATGCTTAACTGGGACACAGGAAGATCTCCTCGCCGCGGTCTAGCGCATTTATTTCGATGGCCATTCACAAGCGCATTTATCGACGATCCCTCGTAGTCAATCGTGCCGTTACTGCTGGTCTGCTTGCACGTCAAAATTTGCAACTCCCTCGTATCGCACGATCAACGGAGTCTGCGAAGTTCAGCACTACTATGACTCGACTATCCCGCCATTGGCGTGGCTGTGCGAGCGTGAAGGCCCAGCATTCAGGTTCACACTGGGGGAAAATGTTGAGCGTGTCGGTGAGGATGCCGATTTTTGAAGGGGTGTGGGCCGATCCCTTGTGGGGTCTTCACGAAGGCTCACTCACATTCGGATCGGGCGCGATGTTCAAGTCCGATAGAGCGGTGTTCCTGCTCCCCAAGCATGCTTACGAGTTCTTGTTTGTACTGCGCAATCACGACACGGGAGTGGATGTAGTTTCGCCTTCCCTGTGCTTCTGTCTCAGCAGAACCGGCGACAACATTGATTTGATCCATGCCATTGCTGCTCAAGTTTCTGAGAGTACAAACCGAGCAACCGCTGCAGGCTCATACCGATATGACCCCTTTGTCCTGCGAAGCGGTCCTTATTCGCTGTGGCGCTTTTTCTATGGAAATTTCAGTCTCTCGCCGAACGGTAGCATCCGTATCGAGCAGCCTTATCTGGGCCGCAACTTCAGGTCGTTCAATGAGTATCGGAAGCATTTGGCGGATGCGATCTCATCTATCGTCATCAACGGCAAGGCACCTGAACGTAAACATGTTCTCAATCCCACCATTGGCATTTCGTGTCGGTATGACTCGCCTGCGGTAGCGGCGTTGGTTCAAGAGGCTGGAGCTACAGAAGCCCTCACCCTGTCTGTCAACGTGAACGGCATGAACAATTCTGGGGCGGAGATAGCAAAAGATTTGGGGCTGCAGGTTCAAGAATTTGAACATGCCGTAGCCGACAAAATCGAAAACCTTGACCAGGTTGCATTACGACAACGTCAGATTCAGGAAGCCGCTGAATTTATAGCTACGGCGGGAATGGGCGATGATTTTGCTTCCGCCCGATTCGAGCCAGCGCTTACTGGTAAGATCTATTTCAATGGCGCCTAGGCGATAGCGTTTGGCCTAAGGGGGCTGATCCGCCGCCTCATGTTCCTTGTCGCGTTCCTTACGGCAAATCCCTTACAGAATTTAGGCTCCGCGTCGGCTTTGCCCACGTTCCGATCCCAGTAATAGGCGCTGTTTTCCCTTCGAGTATTGCCGCAATCTCCGACAGTGGAGAAATGCAGCCCTTTCCGTTGGAGGTGATTACGACCGGCCGATCCCGCGTCGAATTGTTGAGGAAGCCGGCGTTGTACGTCACAAGTTCGGGATGCGCAAAAATGCCACTAGTCCTCGGCTGTCGATTTCGCCAGAATTGCGCGCACAAACACTACTTAAAATCGTCGGCAGATATAATCGCAGCAGCAGAGCTTGACAGCTGCCGTCAGTTTACAGTCGCGCAGAAATCCAAGGCGCTGTAATTTCGTCGCTCTCGCAGAGCGGATCAGTTTCCATTTTTTAAGCTGCTGTCATCTCGCTGGCACGCTCGGAGGCCAGAGTAGTGACCATCAGGTCGATTGTGGCAGCGATGTCGCGCACCGGGAAGCGATATCCAAAGTCTCCGATCATCCCCACAACATATCCAAACCGAAATCCTGCACATTCGGCCCAATCTCTATATATCCCGCTGAATCTATTCGGCGGCTGTAGAACAATGAGACCACTGTTCGTCTGGCATGAGTATATGCAATGTGACGCATGGCTGCCGCCTATGGTGACCACGATCTTGGCCGCCAAAAGCGTGCTGATAATTTGGCTCAAAGAACCGTTTCAAAATCGAGAACAACAAAACCACGCTTCATTAGAAATTGAACGATTTCGTCTTCGTTTTGTATTGGACGCGGTACGCCCGTGCGGCCACGCCTGAGGTAGACGAGCTTCTCATTGCTTTCGCTGCGAAACTGCGCTTTTAAACGATTTCTCAAACTCAGGTAGCGTTGTCGCTTGTGTTTATTTTGAGAATAATCGTCGAACACGATCAGATCGTCGATGTGAGCCCGATCTATCGAATTCCACGTTTGACCGAATATTTGTTGATATTGATGTTGATGCGCATATTCCGGCCGGCGAATGCATAATATTGTTGAACCAATGTCTTGAGCCAGCAAGTGGCAACTACGTCATCTGCCAACCAATGACCGAAAAATCTTGATCCTAAATAAGATGAGGCAAGCACCGCGCTCTTTATGCGCAACACTTTTTGGATTTTTGATTTATAGAGCGACTTGCTCGCGATAAGGTACTTTAAGTTTTTCGCATAGATGCATCCATCGACCAATGTGGCGTCCTTGATGTGATATGCGATGGTTGCGCCATGGCTAAGCGTCGTGGGAGTTCGCTTGGGCAATTTCCTTTTCATTTGGTGAGGGGGAAGTCCGGCGCGCGATCGATTATCCTGTCGATTTGGCGGGGGGGCAAATGGGGGTCGCGCTCTTATCGTCTCTTCTGGCCAAACAACATTTTTCTGAGCTGCTATGGAGCCCATCTCGCCAGCGCCGACGAACAATCGTCGAAAGAGGCGCAAATACGGAACTGCCGAAATAGGAACGCTGGCCGTTCGCGCCATTGCCACACCCACTCTATAAAATTCCCATAAATTCTGTGGGCCATTAGTGGGTTTGTCCAGCTAATGTCCGATATCGAATATTACAAATTTGTAAGGTGCGGCCTCGATGTCCGCTTTGATAGCATGTTCCGGCCTGTTGATGCGGCGCGGTTGGCCCTGGCCACGTCGA